>CAKAEP010000001.1:0-1108268 GCA_916438535.1 uncultured Neisseria sp.
TTTCCAAGATGACGATGGGGTCGGTATGGTAGTTTGAACGGGAGCGGGCGGTCAAGCTGGGGGATTGGTGGTGGAAAGGCCGTCTGAATGGAAGTGAACTACACCTCAAAAAGTTGAACATCCTTCCAACTGCCAAGGTCAAGGTGTGTTTTTTTATGGCCAAATATACATTGAATTTCAAATATCAAACCTTACTCTAAACGCCTCATCCTCGATCGGCCCGCCTTCTTCAATTTAGTGTTCGGGACTGTCGCCGAAGACGACTACGTCGCCATGTTGTTCATGCTGTTCGAAGGCATACCAGATGCCCTCTTCTTCACACAGACGGTTGATAAAGGCAAAGTCGCTTTCGAGATACTGGGTTACATACTCGCGGACGCTGTAGCTGCGGCTCTTTTGGAAACGGTAGTCGACACCGGAGAAGCCGTGGTGTTTGAAGACGGCGGCAACGATGTCGGGGACGGTTTGGTGTTGGAACAGCCGGGAGGTTTGGAAATGTTTCATTGCCGCGAAACGCGGCTCTAAAACAAAGCGGTAAACGGTTTCATCCTTGGAGACGGACAGCTTCTCACACGAAGTCACGATGCCCTGCCATTGCTTCGCCGGAGATTCGTCCGAAGCAGACCCAAATGCACTGACTACTTCGGACAATACGGCCTCCTGCGGACGGATTTCAAATGCAGCGCGCTGATTGAGGTAGGAAGACAGCGGCAGGAAGGAATCGGTGGAGGTGGCGGTGATTTCGACGCGGTAGGCGGTGTTGGTGGCTTCGGCGGCGGTGAAGGATTTGACGGAGAGGGAGGGGAAAAATCGGGCAAAGGTGAGGTGGTAGGATTGGCGGGCGGTCATGGTCGGGTATTTCCAAGATGACGATGGGGTCGGTATGGTAGTTTGAACGGGAGCGGGCGGTCAAGCTGGGGGATTGGTGGTGGAAAGGCCGTCTGAATGGAAGTGAACTACACCTCAAAAAGTTGAACATCCTTCCAACTGCCAAGGTCAAGGTGTGTTTTTTTATGGCCAAATATACATTGAATTTCAAATATCAAACCTTACTCTAAACGCCTCATCCTCGATCGGCCCGCCTTCTTCAATTTGCGGAAAGGCGGGCGAGAGGATTCTGCACAGCGCGTGGATACGATTGAAATCGGAGGAAACACGCTCTATGTTGCTTTCGATACCGTCGTTTTTCAAGGTTCGGAGGGGTTTGTTCGATATTCATAAATGCTCCGCCCGCCGGATGCGGGAAGGCATTTCGGCGGGATGGTTATCGTGTATTTCGGGATAAACCGGAAGGGAAGTTCAGTAAAAACGAACTGGGAAGGTCCATAATAAAAAGCCTGCCGATTCAGGCGTCGTGTTGGAAACGGAGCGTATTTTACCGCGTTTCGGAGCGGTTTACTATTTTTTTAACTGAAAAGGTCGTCTGAAATGTATAAATTTCAGACGACTTTGGTAAACGTTGAGTTTTTCACCCTAACCTATTCTTTCTCAATTTGTTGCGTAAAAAAACTTCATAAATTTCTTACCTCAAAACTGCGATCTGGAAAACTTTCAAATAGCAACTAAACCTAAGAAATCAGTTTTTTTAACTTGCTCCACAAAGAAAGTGTTTTCGGTCCACGCGAGCTCGATTGATAAGGATAGGTAGGATAAGCCTTAGTGCCTTCAGTTTGGGACTGTTCAGGCAAAGGTAGCCCCGTTTTCATGTCCAATCCTACTTTATCTGCTAGCTTTTTTTCATCAGTTCGTCCGAGGGCTTTTTGGGGTTCTTCTCCCTCCACCCAGCGTTGAAAGGCGATTTTGCCGTCCCATGCGGGTAAAGGTGCCGGCGGTAGCGGGACGATGTCATCCAAATCAGGAACGGTCGGCGACATGAATCCGTAATCTGAAAGATAGGTATTAATAATGTCATAACGGCGGGCACGTTCTTCATCAGCTTCAACATCTAAAAAGTCGTTACTACCTTTGTCTTTTCCTGCCTTAAATGCATGAGAAAGAATAAGTGCAGACAAATGGTTACCATTTTTTGTTCCTTGATGATAGGCCTTTACTGCTTCATCAAATCTATCCCTATTCTGTAAATGGCTACCCAGTTCTAAAGAAGAAGCCCCCTGTCCTTGTTCAGAAGCACATTGGTGTATCTTGCGCATCAAATCCAGTCGGAACTCCCGTGTCGGTTCGTCATCAACCCAAGCTATTTTTTCCGCCAGTACATATTGCGCCTCCCTGCTACCCATATCCGCAGCCTTGCGTAAAAATGCCAGCTCGCTGTCGGGGGGCGCGCTAACACCGTAGCCGTCTTCAATATAGCCTTTGAGCAGATAGTAGGCGGTAGCTGGAAGTTGTTTGTGCAGCATTTTATACAATTTGTGGACTTCAGTTTCAGCCTCAATATCGGGAACTTTCGTCCAGCCGTCGCTGAGCAGGAACTGCAGCCGTATATTTGCCTTATAGTCGCCGTTGGCGGCAGCAATGCGGTAATAGGGCAATAGTTCATCCCAAAAACCGTCCCCCCTCTGTCCAGGCCACATATGGTTCAAATCACGGTGCAGAGCATAATTGTAGAGTTGCTGCGTTTCTTCAGACAAAGACGGGCGTTTTTCATGCACGCAGGTAAACTCTAGGTTCTTTTTGATTTCTTCAATGGTCTTCATGGTTTCTTTCTTCCGTTGCTTTTCTTGCCATTTTTCCCCTATGCTGCAATACGCGGGCTTAACCTGACCGTTTGCGCCTCCTATATGGATAGGATTGCATTTCAGCCAAAGGAGAAACCAAATAAACATTGCTGCCAGACAGCCTAAAACAATCAAAGTATATTTGAGGGATTTATGCATAATAGTCAATCCAATCGGGAGACTTTAGGATCCAGGCGTAAAAATTCGCATAGAGGGTGCAGTGGCGGTTTGCCATCTTTGATATTTGTTTTATTTCTTTGCATAATGCGTTCCCATTGGTCAAAAGCTTTTTTAGCTATATTCGGATCATTCATTCCCTCTGGATTTGCCACATTGTCAAACTTTCCTGCTGCATTATTGGCTTTGTTCAGATCGCGTGTATGTAGTTTCCACAGATCTTTGCGTAGTTTTCGCGCCACTGCGCCGTTTTCGGTAAATATGCCCAATTCCGTATCAACCTGCATACTACGGGTATTCAGATTAGCGGAACTGATAACAGTAAAGACATCATCTATAATGGTCACCTTCGAATGAATGTAAACTTCTTTCCAAGCATTAGATGCAGTCAAGGTGCAGACATGGACTTTGACACCCAACTCTTTTTTCAGTTTTTTGACAAATTCTTTCTCCCTCACTTCTTCCGCATTTTTAGTATAGGATCGTTCTCTTGTCCCAGAACGTTGCTTCTGACTTTCCTTTAATTCCGCCAATTCTCTTTTTCCATTTAGCAATAGTACTTGCTGATCCTTGTGCATGATTATTTCCAAGCGATGCTTCCAAAAAAATTCTATACGATCTGTATGAGTAAAGGGCAACATTAGGCATCACATCCTGCCTTCCCAACTTTTTCTAACATTTTTATTTGTTGTATACGTTCCTTTTCCCAAACCATCATCAGATGAATTAGTTACAACAAACCAATGTATCGGCATATTAGCAGAGCGGCCTTTTGACCTTAAATTCTGCCAATGTTTGATAAATGCCTCTGCCAACGGCGGCCATCTGAAATACTGATTTTCTGTATAGATATAGCTGGTAACCCTTTTGATATTTTTGCAGATAGATTTTTTTGATATCTTCAATATCCGGCTTGTCGTAAGTACGCAATATCTGCGCCATCAAAGGCGTACCTCCGGCAGATTTGTTAAAAGGATATTTGTCGAAAGTCAGCGCTTTTCTCTTTTCTTCCAGTTTCTCACTACTTACCCTATCCCAAGATTGGCAGAAATTACGATTGATGTACCATAAAACTTCACCGCTGACGATGCTTGATACATCTTGCAACGGTGTATCAACGTTTTTGCCTTTATTGGGCGATAATACATTGCCGGAGATGTGACTGCCATCATCCCAATAATTGTCTAGCATATTATGTTCCATTACAAAACCTACTGCCTTATGAGGTACTTCATAGTCTATTAAAACTGTTTTTTGGTGATGAGAAGGAAACATCTTCAATGTTGATTTTACATTTTCTGGTAACTCCTTATCTTCGTATTGATTTCCCTGAAAATAAACACTGCGAGTTCTGAATTTCAGATTGTTATGATATGAAGACTTGGATAATTCCATTAATATAGGGTATTCACTGCTAGCTACATATTCTTTTTGCATATTTATTTTTATCGTATCGTTATCTGCATTTTTTTGGGGGTTTCAAATTTCTTATGTAATTTTTCCCTCAATGGCTAGATACCAATATTGATCATACTTTTTTTCTGAGCTTTAGTTACCCCTGGGACTCCGCCTGAAAAAACACCTGGTGCATTCCCCATATTTGCTTCTGCAAAAGTCTGTATTTTAAAAGGTATACTCCAAACTAATATCCTCACCTGCACACCTGATTTTGCTTTTTCAATCAATAAATCCCCAATGCACTTACTCTTACCGTCCCGCTTTAGATGCATCGAAGGCTGAAATCCCCATATCGCAATATCAATTGAATGTTCAGCTTTTTTTCAATTTTTTTCATGGAGCGTTGTAAAAGCTTCTTTCCCATTAATCAATGGTCTGAAGGTTGCTGCAACAGGGGCTGATTCATTTGAGTCTAAAAGAAACCAGTTCATTGATGTTGTTGCACCTAATTTAGACTTAGTAGAGGCAGCAATTATATTTTTTTAGCCATTTTTTTAGAACCTTTCAAATCTTTGTCTTTTTATATTATGTACGATTTCGAAATATTTCTTTTGCCTGCTCTATCGGAGAAAGTTCAGAACTTGTATATTTCAATCCATGAAAAACCACGGTTGGTTATTTTTATCCCTTGATGTATTTTTCGTTAAATTCATCCTCAATCGGAATCAAATATTCTAAATCGTTGGCAAATACAATCTTATATTTACTTGTTGGTATTTCATGTTCGATGGCGATATAGCCGGTGGAATCCGTTACCCCTTTTTTTGAATTTCTGAACCATCCGCATAGAGCGTATACGGCATACCAATGTAAAAACCATCCGAATGGGGCGATTGACGTAAATTGATACGCATCGGGCGTTTGGGTAAAGTTTTTAGGCCAACTTGGATGAGTAATTCCCATACTACTCGGCCCAGTCACCACCAACGGCGCCCTCACCCGCACCACCTTCGGACTTCCAATCTCAACTTCCCCATTACTCAACTTGATATACGCCCCTTTGCAGGTAATCAGTATCTCTTCCTTTGCCGCAATGGTGATTTTTCCCCGCGCTGCTGGTTAATGTTGCGTCTTTCAGCGCGTTCAGCTGCAACTCGTCATTCTGTGCCTGCACTTCCACTTTGCCCTGATTGGCCTGTACCTTGATGCCGCTGCTTTGGGCAAACAGGTTGAGGCTCTCTGCCGCATGGGCGGTCAGGCTTTGGCCGGCGCTGATGTCGGTATGGTTGCCGCTGACCAGGTGAATGTTTTCATTGGCGGTATGCAGTTGGCTTTGTTCTGTTGCGGTGGCGATGCCGGCCGGGGCGGTTTGGACCAAACCTGCCTCTTTCAGGTCTTTGAGGGCGTCTTTCAGACGACCCCTTTGGGTTTCTTCATCGGTGTGGTGGTTGTTGGCGGTTTGGGCGGCTTTGTTCAGGCTTTTGGCCAGGGAGAGTGCTTGTTCGAGTTGGGCGACGGCATCGTCCATATCCAGCACTTTGCCGTTGGCATCTTGGTTTTGTGCGCTGACGAGTATGCCTTTACCCGCCCGTACGGCGCCCCAGCCGTCGGTTCTGAGTTCGAAGCCTTCGCCGTTTTCCCCGCGTTTGTTGCGGTTTGAGTCGACGATGTGGCCGAGGTTGAGTTGGGATTTCTGATAGTCGGTGGCGAGTTTGATGTGCTCCTGTCCTTTTTGGTCTTCCATCCTGAGTTTGTTGTTCGCCCAGGTGCGGATGACGTTCCTTGTGTTCCAATCGGCAGGGAATGTGGTCGGGATGGGCGCTGTCGTGCATGACGCCGGAGATATACGGACGGTCGGGGTTGCCTTGGACGAAGGACAGCATGACTTCTGTACCTTCGTGTAAGGGGAAGTGGATGCCGTATTCGGGACCGGCATAGGGTTTGGCGAGTCGGACGGGACGGCTTTCTCCGCCGGGACTCCATTCGTCCAAATCAAACGGCAGTTTGACGCGGTAGCGCCCCATATCGTCGATGTAGGCGTAGGTGCAGTTCTCCGCCGCGGTTACCCGTGCGGGCAGTGTGCCGGCGATGTGGGGGCGCGGGGTGGTGCGTTCGGGACGGAAGGCGAGTTGGGCGGGTATGGCGGTAAAGGTATGGCTGTAGGCGGTATCGCGGCTGCCGCTGTGTTCCATGCCGAGTACCAGCCAGCCGTCGGGGGCTTCGGGGAAGGCGGTATCGGTTTGGAACACTTTCATCGGCGCCATGGAAACGACGTTGCCGCTGCCGTTGGCGACGGTTTGGCGGCAGAGGACGGCTTCGTTCAACAGGGTCGTCTGAACTTCGGCCTCGTTGGGGGTTTTGGGATGAAGGCCCCAGTGTTGTTGTTTGCCCAATAAGACGGTGTTGTCGGCAGATTCTTCGGATTGTTTGTTGTCGGTTTCGGCGAAGAGGTCGGTATCGGCGGTGCGGTAGTTGTAGTCGGCACTGCGTATGCCTTCGACGATGGGGTTGTGGCGGATGCTGAGGTTGAAGAGTGCTTCTGTACCGACGCTTTCCAGCCCGGCATGGGGGCGGTAGGAAACGGGCAGGCTTTGGTCGCGGAAGTAGTGTTCGGGACTGTCGCCGAAGACGACCACGTCGCCATGTTGTTCATGCTGTTCGAAGGCATACCAAATGCCCTCTTCTTCACACAGACGGTTGATAAAGGCGAAGTCGCTTTCGAGATACTGGGTTACATACTCGCGTACACTATAGTTGCGGCTCTTTTTGGAAACGGTAGTCGACACCGGAGAAGCCGTGGTGTTTGAAGACGGCGGCAACGATGTCGGGGACGGTTTGGTGTTGGAACAGCCGGGAGGTTTGGAAATGTTTCATTGCCGCGAAACGCGGCTCTAAAACAAAGCGGTAAACGGTTTCATCCTTGGATACGGACAACTTCTCGCATGAGGTGATAATGCCCTGCCATTGCTTCGCCGGAGCGTCGTCTGAAGCGGCTGAAAAAGCGGCAGCGACTTCAGACAATACGGCCTCCTGCGGGCGGATTTCGAACGCTGCGCGCTGATTGAGATAGGAAGACAACGGCAGTGAGGAATCGGTGGAGGTGGCGGTGATTTCGACGCGGTAGGCGGTGTTGGCGGCTTCGGAGGCGGTGAAGGATTTGACGGAGAGTGATGGGGAGAATCGGGCGAAGGTGAGATGGTAGGATTGGCGGGCAGTCATGGTCGGGTATTTCCAAGATGACGATGGGGTCGGTATGGTAGTTTGAACGGGGGTGGTGGTCAAGCTGGGGGATTGGTGGTGGAAGGCGGTCTGAAAGGTAACCAAACTTGTTGGCTCTCTTTCAGACGGTTTTTTTAAACATAGCCTTATTCAAACAAGACGTCTATGCCTTCTTCTCCAACCTCCAAGCTCGCACGCTCCGGCATATGGCCTGCCGTCTGCTGCCATTGCAAAAAAAGCTTTGCGCGATAGCAGGCATGACTTGGCGATTGAGCAAATGGTCGATATTGCGTGCGCCGCTGTCACCAGTAGTGCAAGAATCAGCCAAAAGCGCTGCAAAATCTTCGCTGTAACTGAGGCGTGTTTGATGGGCTTCGTACAGTCGGTCAGCAATTTTGTCCAGCTTCAGTCTGACGATTTGAGCCAATGCCTCTTTTTTCAACGGACGATAAGGAACAACCTGCATACGCGCCAACAGAGCGGCTTGGAAATGGTCTGTCAGTATCGGACGAATCGCTTCTGCCAACTCTTCCAGACTGAATTCAGGCGTTTCATCGGTTTTCAACAGGGTCGTCTGAAACGCAGGCGTTTTTCAGACGAGCCATCCGGCATTTGTGCAGAAAGTTCAACTTCAGTGTCCACAATCTGCTCTTGCGTGTTTTGCTCTTTACCTTCTTCTGCAACAGCTTCTTCGGTTTCTTCAGGCTCTTGCGGTTGCAGCAATTGGGTCAATTCGTTCGCACCCAAATTTGACGTCATCAGGATAACGGTATTTTTTTGAAATCGATTTCCCGACCTTCGCCGTCACGCATCATGCCTTTGTCGAAAACTTGGTAGAAAAGGTTGAGAATGTCTTTATGGGCTTTCTCGACTTCATCCAATAATACGACGCTGTAAGGTTTCTGACGTACTGCTTCGGTCAAAACGCCGCCTTCGCCATAACCGACATAACCCGGAGGCGAGCCTTTGAGTTGGGAAACGGTATGTGCTTCGCGGTATTCGGACAGGTTGATGGTAATCAGCGATTTTTCGCCGCCGAACAGCGCATCTGCCAAAGCCAGCGCCGTTTCTGTTTTACCTACGCCGGACGGACCGCTCAACAGAAATACGCCCAATGGGGAATCGTTGGTTTTTAAACCAGCTTTAGCGGCTCTCAAACTTTGCGCGATAGCATGAATGGCTTCACTTTGCCCAACCACGCGTTTCTCAAGCAGGCTTTCCAGTTGCAGCAGGTTTGCCAGTTCGTCTTTGAGAACGCTGCCTGCGGGGACGCCCGTCCAATCGGCAATAATATCGGCGATTACGGTCTCATCAACGCTGGTGAAAATCAACGGTTTGCCCGCAACAACGGCATCAAGCTGTTGCTGTTTCTCGGTCAGACTGTGTTGCGCGGCTTGTCGCTCTTCAGAAGTCAATTCTGTATTCTTGGCAGCTTCCATCAAGGATTGGATTTCATCCGCCAATTGTTTTTCTTCCTGATATCGGCGGTTCATTTCTTCGCGCTCTTCATTCAATTGGGCAATCTCTTGCTCAACTTGTCGAATGTTATCTTGCTGCGAAGCATTCAGACGACCTAATTGCTTGTCGGCATCCAATGCCTCCAGCTCGCGTTGCAGTGAAGAAATTTGGGCATCCATCAAACCGAAAATATGAGGCACGGTATCCAAACTCATGCGGACGCGTGCGGCTGCCGTATCCAACAAATCTACGGCTTTGTCCGGCAGTTGGCGGCCGGTAATATATTTTCGGGAAAGTTGTACGGCTGCGATGACGGCGGAGTCCTGAATATGGACTTTATGGTAAGCGGCATAACGTTGCTTCAAACCGCGGAGCATGGTGAACGCAGCCTCATCATCGGGTTCGTCAACTTTGACCATTTGGAAACGGCGTTCCAACGCGGCGTCTTTTTCAAAGTATTGTTTGTATTCGCTCCAGGTTGTCGCTGCGATGGTACGCAATTCACCCCGCGCCAAAGCCGGTTTTAAGAGGTTGGCTGCATCCGCGCCGCCTGCACTGTTTCCTGCACCGATTAACGTATGCGCTTCGTCGATGAATAATAAAACGGGTTCTTCAGAATTCTGAACAGCCTCGATAACATTGCGCAGGCGTTGTTCAAATTCGCCCTTCACCCCCGCACCCGCTTGCAGAAGACCTAAGTCCAACACCAATACTTGGGTGTTTTCCAATATCTTAGGCACCTCGCCTGAAGCGATTTTCAATGCCAGACCTTCTACCAATGCAGTTTTTACCGACACCCGGTTCGCCAACCAAAATAGGGTTGTTCTTACGGCGACGCGATAAAATATCCATCATTTGACGGATTTCAGTTTCACGTCCAAATACAGGGTCAATACCGCCCTGAGCGGCTTTTTCAGTCAAATTGACGGTAAAACGTGCAAGCGCATCGTTTTGTCCTGCTGTAGCGATTTGTTGGGGTTTAGATTCCGCTGAAACTGTATGCTGACCTTCTTCTGAAGCCGGCTGCGCAAATGTATTATTCTCACCTTCAATAGAAACTTCGTCCAACCAAGTTTTCAGACGACCTATCTGTGTTTCAGTCAGGCTTAATAAGGGCCATGCTTCCTGCGTCATCAGACGGTAAGGAGATTTCAGCAATGCCTGATATAGGAAAGCCGAACGGATTTCAGATGCACCTTCGTCACTTGCCAACAACCATGCATCCGACAATAAACTAATCAATGATTTAGACAAAGAAGGATTACCACGAACATTGCGTGGAAGTTTGTCCATCGTACTCAACAAAAGGATTCCAAATATTTTTCTAAATCAATTTCGTAACGCCTCAATAAGGCATTAACGTCTCCATCCCCTAGTTCGAGCAATTTGATGAATAAATGGTCAACCGTAATTTCGGCATGACCTCGTGTTTGACATAAGCCGGCTGCAGCTTCCATCGCCTGCTGACAATGCGTGTTCAGACGACGTAATAATAATGCTTGATCATGTGCAGACATTTGATATCCCTGATGTAAAAATGTGTTATAAAAAAGTGCTACCTTTATCAGGCAGCACTTTATGTGGATTATTAAGCGCGGCTTTCGTTCCAGCTGTCGGAATGAATGATGTTTCCGTCTTTATAAGTCCAAGTGATTTTTTTCGTAACGCAATTCAACGCGTTCCAAGTGATTGTAACGTTCGCGAGCAGGATCTTTGATGTTGTGCATTACAGGACCTACTGCTACAACTTTAACGTTGTCCAGTTTGGTATTGAAATACTCTTTCTCTTGACCTGAAGCGTCAATTTGGTACCACTTGATCTCTACTTCTTTCAAAGTTTGACCAGTTGTTACTGCTTTTGTACAGGTATGGTGAAGAAGCATCGTATTCTTTGAACAATACGATAGGTTCGTGAACGCGAGTACCTGTCAATTTGCCGGTATTGGCATCCGTAGGAATACGGACATTGTGCAGAAACTCAACGATTTCAACGCTGTCTTCGCGACCATTGACGTCAACAGAACCTTTAATAACGGAACCGCCGTCGTCTTTCAACCACATATAAGCAGGAATTGCCATATTTTTTTACTCCTTAGTTTTATTGAAAAACGCCTTAAGTTTTTGAGGTTTAAAGCAACTTGTGCTGCATTAGAGTTACTGTTTTACAGCCGGAATCAGTATGATCTCAACCCTACGGTTTTTTTAGCCTTACCTTCTTCCGTCTGATTATCTGCAATAGGCTTGGTATCACCCAATCCTTTAACTTCAAACCGACTCTCCGGAACATTAGAAGAGATAACCAACCAATCTTTGACCGATTGAGCACGCTTTTTCTGATAACTGCTGATTGGAAACAGGATTTCCAACATTATCAGTATGTCCTTCAACTAAAAATTCGTGTATCAGGATGTGACTCGATTGCTTTTAATGCACCAATCAATGCTTTATTGGCATTATTTTTTTAGTTCAAACTGACCTGTTTCAAAACAAAGCCAAGCTGTCTAAAGTAATAACTACAGGTTTCACAGGTTCCGGTTTTATCGGTTTTGGAGGTGGAGGATCTTTCGGCATTAAGGCTTTTTAACTTTGGAATATATAAATCCGCACGATATAACCCTAATCCTAAATGTGCTGGTACACCCTCATTACGGTATTTCTCAAGCAATTGCAAATCCTGCTTTTAGCAATACCAAATGTTGTTGCCGCTCATTTGAATTTGCCTCAGACCCTAACATTTTTCTATATGCCGGCTGATTTGTTCTATTAAACGGCTATTGTTTTTCATAGAGAAAAAAACGAAGCAGATAAAAAAACCTAATGCACAAACAGATAATACTTTAAAAAAAGTATATCAATAGCATGGTTTTTTTATGATAAACGGTATATTTATCTGACAATTCGGTATGAATATATTGAAATTGATTACCTTGATAATTATTAAAAAGAATGGATTAACCCTTGTGTATTCTTAGAAATATAAGTTGCCCATACTGATTTGGCTTGGCAGTCTCCATCGTCAACTACGCTTAAGCTGCGCACATCGACATATTCCCACCCCCGTCTGTACGATTCAACAATTGCTCCTCGACGCAATTGAGTGCCTCGATCAGCCATATATATTGACAGCCGTTTGATTGTTTATTTTTGCTGTAAAAAAACTCAATAGACAGACTTTCTTTAAAAATCAGTAAAAAAACTGATTAATATTTAATACATTCCATCTGCCTTGAGTTTTTTTAAGGCAAAAAAAATAGCTCTTTTATCTGAAGACTCTTTGAAAAGAAAGGGAGCACGAATAACAAAACTTACAGGTATAGATATACCCATTTTTTTCTGCAAAAAAACAATATATTGCGCAACCACCCCCGCATAACCATAGATACATCGGCATTTATGGCGGGAGACAATACCAGCTCTATGCTGAGTGAGATTTGTTTACGGGCTATATTCTGAAGCAGATTCCAAACTACAGTGTATAAATGTTCCGGATTAAAAAAATATTTATATATACTGTGTCATCATACCTCTCGACTAAATTCGACATCTTCACTGCAGAATCAGGCATACGCAAAACGTAACGCCCAGTAAATCCAGTATTATTTAATTCTGTCGCAATTTGCTGCCAAACTTCTGAACCAATACTGATATTTTCCTTCTCCTTACGCTGCCTGATTAACCAAGCACAAAATATAGCAACAATTGACAAAGCTAGAATACCGCCTTTCAGCATCCAACTAGCTTGCCAATATATTGCCAATACATAAAACAGTATAAGCTCAACTACTATAAAAATAATGAAAGACGAGAGCTTTTGATAAGTCATTATGAAATTACTCTAAATTTATAATGCTTGAGTTTGTTCAACCAAAGTATCCAGATAGTATCCAAATGCAAAATAAGCTACTACTGCAATAACAGAACAACAGATAAATACCCATATCGGACTAATCGTCAGCAAACTCTTAAGAGGCATGCTTTTACGATCGACATAGAATATTTGCCCATCTTGGGTTACCGCATTGCTAGACAACCCGGCAACCATTTTTTTCAAGCTATTTTGTGAATTTTGAAGAGCCATTTCATCTAAAATATAACGTCCCTTGAAGCCCAAATTGATTACACTCAAATATGCCTCAGCAATCAAAGAATTGGCACTGCCTGTTTTGCATAGCTTTTCAATTTTGTCGCACAATACATCGCCTGCATTGTATGATTGGAAGAAATGTACTTGCATGGGATTCATTTCCCACACTTCTCGATCACTTCCTTGCAGATTCTGCAGTGCAACCTCATCCAAAAGCGCACACTGCGCATAAGAAATCTCTTCAATCTCCTCTGCACTACGACCAGAGCTTGCTAAATTCTTTCTTAAATTCTCTACCAAAGTTTTGCCATACTCATACCATGTTGAGGCATGCTCGGGGCTAAAACCTGCCGATAATGCGGATACGGTCAAAGCAGTATCTCTTAATTCACTTCGAATCAATGGATTATGGTTCATATTAAATACTCACTACTGCAAATAAGCTTAAATGTAAATTGGGTATAGATGTTGGAACGTAAATACTACATACCTGCGATTGCATCATTCTTGAAAATGCCACATGCCGTTTGTCTAATCTGAAGTAAACATTATCCATTCGGAACGGCAAACCAGGAGGGGTTTGATTCAACAACTGCAAAAGGCACTCCCATTACTGCCGTATTGATAACGCGTTCGACGTCTTCAGGCGCCCCAATTTTTGCTGACCAATGGTAATTGCTTCTGCAATTCAGCAAAAACAACGGAATCA
This sequence comes from uncultured Neisseria sp., assembly GCA_916438535.1. Classification (GTDB taxonomy): domain Bacteria; phylum Pseudomonadota; class Gammaproteobacteria; order Burkholderiales; family Neisseriaceae; genus Neisseria. The sequence goes on from CAKAEP010000001.1 coordinate 13,721, forward strand.
GAATGTGCCGAGATATAAAACTCCGCATTATCATCAATCCTGCTGTCAAATATCTGAGCACGCCAGTGTGTAGATTTTGTATGTTCTAACGACAATTCGATGACAGGCGATGGAATGACTTCATCCAACAGACTGCGAATTTTCAACTCCAAACGGTTGAAGGTTCCAAACAAATCAAAGTGATCGTATGACTCCATCTCATTAACTGATTCACTAACTCTGAATGTGTACAACATACCAAGTAAACGAACCAAGAGCTTATAAAGCTCCTCTGGATGTTGCTGCGGATAATCATTCAAATGTTTCAATTCAGGATAAATCGTATTTAATCCGTGCAAGAACCAAAAACAATGTCGAATCAGACACAGAAAAATCGACCGTATTTTCACTACGCGCCCGACGGCGGGCAGATAAGTTATCTATACGGGACAACACCAGCAAAGTGATTCTATTCAGACATGAAAGTAAAACTTCCGATCCTGTAATCGACAATAATGGAGGGATGTAGTCTTTAGACCAAATCAATGCCCCATTCTCGTTTTTTCCACTACTCCGATGGGGCATGTAATGTAATCGTCATTATCCTCGAAATCAAAACGAATTTGTAAATTTAATTGCTCAACGGCAAGTTCTGCCTCCTCAGCGGAAAATAAATCCTCAACTTGCTCGAACTTTTTCACAAACCGTCTAGGGGTATTTCCAGCCCCGTTTTCATCCACCAAATTCGGTACATGCGCTTGATAAACCGGGAGAGCCAACAGCACTGTATTTCTTGCTCTCATAGGCAGGCTATTAATATCACGAACTTCAACAAAGCCACTGCCCGACTGCAAATCGATTAGAGTTCCGTCCGGCAGGCAGGCCTGAAGCTCATCCAATTTAATTTTTCCTAATTCAAGCGTCTGCTGGTCGAACTCGCAACGAAAACATCCCCACTTGAATTCACCCATCAATTTTATTACTGTTGCATAAATGTAACTATTAAAAAAACGTTTTTGTTGTTGGAAGTGCTGAGGAGAGAGCAAGACACCCTCTTCCCATAATGGTTTATGAAATTTCACTGTTTATACCTTTTTAAATACCTTTTTGTCAGATAAATTTTTGAATGCAATAGACAACAGTATACCTAACACTTATACTATTTAGATAGAAATATATCCAAATTTAGTATTTATATTTCATCTTGAACAAAAAGATCCCCCTTCAACACATAACAGAGAATAGGATTAGCCGTGAGCAAAAGTTTCCAAAACGAAGTTCCACCTTCACGTATCAATATCAAACTAGACCTCCATACCGGAGGCGCACAGAAAAAAGTCGAGCTTCCGCTCAAGCTTTTTAGTCACCGGTGATTACAGCAATGGTCAAGACAAACGCGACCTTGCCGAAAAAAAGAAAAAAAGTCAATATCAACAAAAAAACAACTTTGACTCCGTATTATCTGACTTCAACCCCAAAGCCAACCTGACTTTGAAAAACACCCTCTCCCCGGCCGGCGGCGAGATGAATATCAATTTGAATTTCAAATCTATGCGGGATTTCCACCCGGAACAAATTGCACAAAATGTTCCCGAGCTGCGCGCTTTATTGGCTATGCGCAACCTGCTCCGTGACTTGAAATCCAACCTGTTGGACGATTCGGCATTCCGTCGCGAACTGGAAACCATCTTGCGTGACGAAAATCTATCTGCCGAACTGCGCGACCGCCTCGAAAAAATTGCACCTGTTAACAAATAAAACACAAGGTCGTCTGAAAACACCCGTAAGGATTTAAAATATGCAAAAAAACGCCAAGAAGCCCAAACAACCGTTATAGAACAAGAAAACACAGCTAGTGTTTATGAAGCGCTGTGCCAAAAAAATCAACTTAAACGCCGTCGACTCCGTCATCGACATCGAACAGTTCCAAAGCGCCGAAAAAAATGTCCGAAGCCTCTGCGGATGAACGTATCGCAGCAGCGGTCAGCGTATTTTTTTAAAGATGATTCAAGACTCATCTCAAAAAAAGTAGAACGCCTCGACAAAAAGCCTGTTGGACTACCACATCGCACGCATTGACGAACAACTCAGCCGCCAATTAGATGAAATCCTCCATAATGAAGAATTCCAAAAAATCGAATCTGCATGGCGCGGCCTGAAATTCTTGGTTGACCGTACAGACTTCCGTCACAACGTTAAAATCGAAATTCTCGACGTCTCCAAAGAAGACTTGATTCAAGACTTTGAAGATGCGCCGGAAATCGTCCAAAGCGGACTGTATCGCCACACCTATAGCAATGAATACGACACTCCAGGCGGCGAACCTATCGGCGCAGTCATCTCCAACTACGAATTTGACCGCAGCCCGCAAGACATGGCTTTGCTGCGCAATATTTCACGCGTCTCCGCTTCTGCACACATGCCATTCATCGGCTCTGTCGGCCCATCTTTCTTCGGTAAAGAAAGCATGGAAGAAGTCGCCGGCATTCAGGACTTGGCGAACTATATGGACCGTGCCGAATACATCAAATGGAAAAGCTTCCGCGAAACCGATGATGCGCGCTATATCGGCCTGACCCTGCCACGCTTCCTTGCCCGTCTGCCTTACGGTAGCGATACAGTTCCTGTACGCAGCTTCAATTACGAAGAACAAGTTAAGGGTACCGAACACGATCGTTACTTATGGGCAAACGCATCCTTTGCCTTCGCTGCCAACATGGTTCGCAGCTTCATCAACAACGGCTGGTGCGTTCAAATCCGCGGACCTCAAGCCGGCGGTCTGATCGAAGACTTGCCTATCCATATGTATGATTTAGGTACCGGCAATCAAGTGAAAAATCCCTACCGAAGTCCTGATTCCCGAAACCCGCGAATTTGAATTTGCCAATTTGGGCTTCGTACCGCTGTCTTTCTATAAAAAAACCGCGATTACGCCTGCTTCTTCTCGGCCAACTCAGCACAAAAAAACCTGCGCTCTACGAAACCAAAGAAGCAACGGCAAACAGCCGCATCAATGCCCGTTTGCCTTACGTTTTCCTGCTTTCCCGTCTGGCTCACTATCTCAAGCTGATCCAACGCGAAAACATCGGTACAACCAAAGACCGTCGCATGCTTGAACTGGAATTGAACACTTGGATCAATACATTAGTTACTGAAATGACAGACCCAAGCGACGAGTTGCAGGCAACGCATCCTCTGCGTGAGGCCAAAGTCTTGGTTGAAGATATCGAAGACAACCCCGGCTTCTTCAAAGTTCGTCTGTTTGCCCGTCCTCACTTCCAAATCGAAGGCTTGGATGTCAACTTATCTTTAGTTTCCCAAATGCCTAAAGAAAAAAAATAAGCCTATCAAGCTTAATATTTAACCATTTAGAGAAAACCAAGAGAGGGATATTTTCCCTCTTGGTTTTTTACCTAATCGCTTCCAACACTTGGCATACTGCTGATTAAAGAACACCCGCAGGCGGTTTTACAGCCATCAACTGCAACCGACCTGCCTCCGAACAACATATACTGGCTACCTTCAATAATCGGATTCGTTCCATGTCCCGGAATCGGACAGCTGACCAAATCGCCGACCAAAGCTGCCGGTTTGCCTTCGACAACCATTTCGGAAGATGCTTGAATAACCATACCGCCATGCGTGGTGGCATCTCCTAATCTAATAATCCCTTTCATCATTTTCTCCAATATCATCTATTTTCATCAGAACCAAGCTGAAAAACATTTCTAGCTAATTTAACCCTACGGCTTGACTCAACCTGCCCAAGTAAAAACCGCTATCGGTTTCCCAACCAAACAACTGATGCTTCTGCGCCGTATTTTCAGCGGCCAAACCTAACAAGAACAATGAATTGCCGGATGCCATAGCACCCATGTACAAACCGGGCGTATGCAACAAAAATTTGTCTCTTTCGCTATGCAGTCTTCCTCCCGCATTCTGAATATCGTCTATATACTTTTGCGTATCTTCCCGGGAAGCCAGAAACCATATAGCATCAACCGCATCCCCGTTTAATCCGTAATTTGTATAGTGTTTTTAATGCCTGAGATCGTTTACCCTCATCAAACGAGACTGGCCGTTGCAGCCACGCCCGAACCGGCAGTTTTGTCCTTCTTGCCAAATGAGGCGGGGAAAAAACCAGCCACGTCACAGTTTCGGTAAACTCCGCTTCGTCCACATCCCGATTCAGCCAAACCGATAAAACAGCATGAATACCTTCGGATTCGTTCTTATCAAACCACTCGTCTATCAACTCCTCCGGTTTCTGTAAAGGAAGTACTGACCAACCCGATTTTCCCATACCGACATCTTCCGCCATTTCTGCCAGTTTATTCTGCCAATATTCATATACATATTCATCCGATGCATGCAGATGAACCGTTATTTTTTCGGAATAATCCCTTAAAGCGAAGAGTTTTTCCGAAATATTTTTTTCCACTTCATCATCGGCAAAAGCTACAGTGTCTGATATATCGTCCTTTCGATTAAAAAGAAACACAATCAAATCGGTAAGCATCCTTTTCCTGGCAAACCACATTCCGCAGGGAAATACCCTCCGGCAAGCCGACATATACATCCGTTAAAGCTACTTTTTTTGCGGCCCACTCAATCCATTTGTTATGTATTTTCTTTTTCTCCAACTCCCATGCTTCTTCTGCTGTGCCTTTATGTATCGATACAATAAACCGGTATATAAAAAGCTGCCAGCCAAATCCCGGGAAAAAGCAGCGAATACCACACACCCCCTTTCAGCCAAAAAAATCCATATCAATGAAATACAACAACATATTGCCAAGGCAATTATCCATACCGCAGTCCTGCCCCATGTCCTTTTTGCAGGTTGGACCAGAGTGTCGGGAATTTCAGGTATCATCCAATACATATTAAAACCAATAAACTAATTAGTTAGAGTCCAAACCCGGGCATCGTATTATCTTTTTCCCCGATATGGCAAATCCACTTTCCAATATCATCGCCCCCCAAAAAAACCGAACTATGAATATCCGGCCGGGCAGCTGACAAAGCGATACAAAGGCCGTCTGAAAATACATGAACTGCACCCCAAAAGTTGGACATCCCCTCCAACTCACAAGGTGCAGTTTTTTTATGAGCAAATATACATTACACTTCAAATACCAAGCCGTACTCCACTACCTGCATATACGCAGCCAACAGCGTACCGCAGACCACTACGGCATTTCCCGAACCCACCTGAGACGATGGATACGCGCCTATCAAGAAGGCGGTATCGGCGCACTCGAACATCCCCAATCCAAAACCATGCCCCAACATCGAAAAACCCCTTCATCGCAGATAAACCCGACCAAGAAAAAACGCAGGCAGAGCTTATCGAAGAGTTGTGCTATATGCGCGCAGAGGTCGCCTACCTAAAGGAGTTAAAAGCCCTCAGCCAAAAGCAGACCGCAAAGGACAAAGCCAAACCGTCCAAACACTGAGGGCGCAACACCCGCTCAAATACCTGCTGCACATCGCAAACCTGCCCAAAAGCAGCTTTTACTACCACCACCAAGACCGACCCGATCCCGACGCAGCCGACAAAGCCCTCCTCGTCGAAACCTACCGGCGGCATAAAGGACGCTACGGACAAAGGCGCATTGCCGCCGCATTGGGTTGGAACCGCAAAAAAGCGGCGCGGTTGATGAAGCAGATGGAACTGAAAGCCCTCATACGGGCGAAAAAAAGCCTACCGCCATCCCGCCATGGGCGAGATATCGGAACACCTCCTCAAACGCCGGTTCAAAGCCCGAAAGCCCAACGAAAAAAATGGCTGACCGACGTTACCGAACTCAAAGGGAAGGACGGCAAACTGTACCTCTCGCCAATCTTGGACTTGTTCAACCGCGAGATCGTCGCCTACGCTATGAGCCGCAGAGCCGACAGCGAAATGGTGAAGGAAATGCTCGAAAAAGCCGCCCCCCGTCTGACTGATAAAGGAACGATGCTTCATTCGGACCAAGGTGTACTGTACCGTACGGCGGGATATAGGGAATTGCTTGCGGAGCATTCCATGGTTCAAAGCATGTCGCGAAAGGCGAACTGTTGGGACAATGCGCCGATGGAAAGCTTCTTTGCGGTGTTGAAGACGGAGTGTTTCTATAACGCAGGTGAATTGACGGTAGATGAATTGATGAAGCAGATAGATGACTATATGGATTACTACAACCGGGAGCGTTGCAGTTTGAAATTGAAAAAGCTGAGTCCTGTCTCATACAGAACCCAGCTTGCACAGAGCGCCTGAATAGGCTTTTTATGAGTGTCCAAGATTTGGGGGCCAGTTCATACACTTTCAGACGGCCTTTTGCCATACAGCAATACCGATATCCGACCATATCTCTTTTCAGACGGCCTGCATGTAGAAACCAGTAGCGTTGTTTACAGTATTTCCAGGAGAATACTGAAACATGAACATGCACAAAAAAACACCCGCCTCACCCCGCACCACCGACAAGCCATTTGGCTGGCCTACACGCAGGAAAAGGAAAGCGTTACCTCTCTGGCACGCCGCTACCAAGTCAGCCGCGTCACCATTTACCGCGCCCTTAAAGCCGCAAGGGCCAAGCTGCTCAAACCGCAAACCAGTACCAACAACCGTTTCAAACAGGCAAAGTACGGAATGAAACGCCTGGCCAAGGTAGAACGCGGCATTCAGGAAAAAAACTCAAAAAGGCAGGCCAAACGCTACAATAAATCCTATCCCGGAGAGCTGGTACATCTCGATACCAAACGGCTGCCGCTGCTCAAAGGGCAGAAAGCCACCGATAAGCGGGATTACCTGTTTGTCGCCATCGACGATTTCTCAAGGGAGCTATACGCCGCCATTTTGCCGGACAAAACCGCAGACAGTGCCGCCAAGTTTCTGACCGAACACCTGATTGATCCCTGCCCATACCTGATTGAGTGCGTTTACTCCGACAACGGTACGGAATACAAAGGCTCGGCCAACCATGCTTTCGGTGTAGCCTGTTACGAGAACGGGATTGGTCAAAAGTTTACCCGGGTTGCCCGTCCGCAGACCAACGGTAAGGCGGAGCGGGTTATCCGTACCCTGATGGAGATGTGGCATGAGAAACAGTCGTTTGAGAGTCCGGAACATCGGCAAAAAGGAGTTGTGCCGCTTTGTTAATTTTTATAACACTGTGAAGCCACACCGCAGTTTGAACGGCGATACGCCGTTTGAGGTCTTGCAGGCTTATTTTTTTCTCAACCTGTGGTGTAAACAACGCGACGATTTTCTACAGTTGAAGGAAGCATGTGCAGTATAAGCGCGATTTGGCGGAATTTTTATTTAACCGTCTAATGCAATTACTGATGCAAATCCAATGCAATCATAGCCAAAAACAAACAGAAAACGAACTACTCAGAACAAATTGTAAAGATAAATTAACAGAATAATACTGAAATCAAATTGTTAATTTTTAGGAAAAAAATAAACCCTCACTATTTCTAAGTAAGGGTTTATTGAAAATCTGGCACGCCCACGGGGATTCGAACCCCGGTTGCCGCCGTGAAAGGGCAGTGTCCTAGGCCTCTAGACGATGGGCGCGTAACCGAGTTGCGAACTATACATAAGCGTTAAAACGCTGTCAACGGGTTGGGTGTTTTTTTATGGTCAAATCAGTTTCAGACGACCCTTCTGCGCCTTATCTTTGTATCCGCTTTGCCTGTATAATGCCGCTTTTTAATGAAAAAGGAAAAACAAACCATGTGGTTCAAGCAGATCAGTTTTTTTATCCGCTCAACAAAGAAAAAGCTGCCCGAAGCGGACGTACTTGCCGACAAACTTGCAGAGGCTGAATTTACCCGCTGCCAAGGTTTGGACTGGTCCAGCGAAGGCTTTGCCGCACCGGTTTCGTTCTCTCCCGAACTCGTTTTTCCCTGCCGATTTTTACTTTTGCGCGTCGCCCTGAAAAAGAAGAAAAAAAGTCCCTGCCTGCCGGCGTCATCCGCGATATTTTGGAAGAGAAGGTGGCGGAAATCCAAAACAATGAAGCCCGCAATGTCGGCCGCAAGGAAAAAAACAAGAGCTTAAAGAACAAATTACAGACGACCTGCTGCCCCGCGCGTTTACCCGCAGCAGCCGCACTGAAGCGGTGTTCAACACCCGCCACGGCTATCTGCTTGTCAACAATGCGGCTTCTGCCAAAGCGGAAAACATCCTGACCAAGCTGCGCGAAGCCTTGGGCGGTTTGGAAGCCTCGCTGCCGAATACCAAGCAATCGCCCTCTTCCCTGATGACTGAATGGCTTTTTGCAAGGGCATTGCGAAGGCGGTTTTGAATTAGACAGCGATTGCGAACTCAAAGGCGTGGGCGATGTTGTTCCCGTCGTCAAAGTGTCCAAACAAGATTTGACCGCCGATGAAGTGGTCCAACACGTCAAAAACGGTAAAACCGTAACCCAGCTCGGCTTGGTGTGGCGCGAACAAATCGCCTTCATCCTCACGCAAGATTTCACGCTCAAGCGCATCCAATACCTCGACGTATTGCAGGAAGAAGCCGAAAGCAACGGCGACGATGCCGCCAGCCTTGCCTTCGCCTCGCAAATCCTGATGGCGGAATCCGTCAGCACCATGTTGGAAGAGCTGGTTTCCTATTTGGGCGGCTGGCAAGACTAATTTTTCAGACGACCTTTACACGATAAAAGGTCGTCTGAAACCTACCTCCGATGGACAACCTTTATGTTTAAACACTTCGCATTCCTGCCGCTCGCCATTATGCTTGCCCTCCCCGCTTCGGCCGCCGTCCTGACTTCCTATCAGGAACCGGGCTGCACCTACGACGGCGATGTCGGCAAAGACGGCAAACCCGCCGGCAAAGGCACATGGCGCTGCCAAGACGGGCGCAGCTACACCGGCGCGTTTAAAAACGGCAAATTCGACGGACAAGGCGTTTACACCGTCTCCGCCAACCGCGAAACCTTCATCGAACCGTTCAATTCCAACAGCACCAAGTTCCGCAACATGGTACTGTCAGGCACGTTCAAAAAAGGCCTGGCACACGGCAAATTCACCGCCTCGCAAAACGGCGAAACCGTCTTCATCATGAAATGCGAAAACGGCATGATTAAAGAAGTGAAACTGCCCAAAACCAAATAACCCCGTCCCGCATTTTTCAGACGACCTCTCCGCAGACGCCGTCTGAAAACCGCAAGAAACAAGGAAAAACATTATGAGCATCAAGTCCGACAAATGGATACGCCGCATGAGCGAAGAGTTCGGCATGATCGACCCCTTCGAGCCGAACCAAATCAAAGAAGCCAACGGACAGCGCATCATCTCCTACGGCACGTCCAGCTACGGCTACGACATCCGCTGCGCCAACGAATTTAAAATTTTCACCAACATCAACAGCACCATCGTCGATCCCAAAAACTTCGACCCGAAAAACTTCGTCACCGTCGAAGACGACTGCTGCATCATCCCCCTAATTCCTTCGCGCTGGCGCGTACGGTCGAATACTTCCGCATCCCGCGCAACGTCCTGACCGTCTGCTTGGGCAAATCCACCTACGCCCGCTGCGGCATCATCGTCAACGTCACCCCGTTCGAGCCGGAATGGGAAGGCTACGTTACCCTCGAATTTTCCAACACCACCCCCCTGCCCGCCAAAATCTACGCCGGCGAAGGCGTGGCGCAAGTCCTCTTCTTCGAGAGCGACGAAATCTGCGAAACTTCCTACAAAGACCGCAACGGCAAATACATGGGACAAACCGGCGTTACCCCTGCCGAAAACCTGATAATTGGATAAGCCGGCAAAATATAGCGCGTTTCATTTTGCTGCACATAAAATGCAGGCACGATACAAGAAGGTCGTCTGAAATCTGAACTGCACCCCAAAAGTTGGACACATCCCCTACAACTCACAAGGTGCAGTTTTTTTATGACCAAATATATAGTCAATTAAAATCAAAATAGGACAGTAGCGCATCGTCAAATCGGGCGTAATCAGACAATACGGTTCGCAGATACCGCTTAATATTCGCCCACACCTTCTCAATCGGGTTGAGCTCAGGTGAATAAGGTGCAAGAGGCAATACCTTATGTCCCCATTTTTTTCCGCCATTTCCCGTAAGACACCCATACGGTGAAATCGCGCATTATCTAAAAATAATCACCGATTTTTTTGAGTCAATGCGGGCAGTAGGCATTGCTGAAACCACGCTTCAAAAAGACCCCGGTCATCGTATTTTTGATAAACCATCGGAGCAATCAGCCGGTTGCCGACTTGTGCGGACACCAGAGATAAGCGTCGGTATCTTTTTCCACTTATCTGCGCTTTTCACTATTTGCCCTCTCAGGCTGCGGGCATAGGGACGGAACAGGTAGCGGTCAAATCCTGTTTCATCCAAATAAACACGTTGGTAGTCGGAAAAATTCGGCCAGCTGTGTCAAATAATGCGTTACTTTGGCCGGGTCTTGTTCTTTTGTAAGTGGTGGTCTTTTTGCGCGTCATCCCCATCTGTTTGAGTGCATAGCAAACGGCGGCTGGCGTACAATCAAAATGTTTGGCGATTTCATGCAGATAGGCATCCGGGTGTTGCTCAACATATTGAGCCAGTTTTTGCCTATCCAATTTGACGGCATTTAGACCGGTGACTTGATGTTTTAGGCTGCCTGTTTGTTTTTTTAAGGCGAATCCACAGGTAAAGCGAGACCTTTGCAAAAAGCTCCCTCCTTCGACAGCCGAAACCCAAACACAGGTTTTCGTCTATTTCCGCTCCTAATTACTCCTGATTTTTACCCAAATGCCCCCTTAATCCTCCCCGAATACCCGATAATCAGGCATCCGGGCCGCCTTTTAGGCGGCAACAGGCACACTTAGCCTGTTAGCCGCTTTCAACAGGTTCAAACACATCGCCTTCAGATGGCTTTGCGCACTCACTTTGAGCAGACCAAAATAGGCTGCCCGGGCGTAGCAGAATTTACGGTGCAGCGTACCGAAGCTTTGTTCGACCACATAACGGGTCTTCGACAAATATCGGTTGCGTTTGGTTTGCGCTTCCGTCAGCGGACGGTTGCGGTGGGCTTTGCGCATAATGCCGTCTAACAACTGATGCTCTTTTCAGATGTTGCCGGTTTTCCTTACTGTCGTAGCCTTTGTCGGCATAGACGGTCGTACCTTCGGCAATGCCTTCCAACAAAGGGGACAGATGGTTGCACTCATGGGTATTGGCAGGAGTGATGTGCAGTTTCTCGATATAGCCTTCCTCATCGGTACGGGTATGTTGTTTGTAACCGAGTTTGTAGAGGCCGTTTTTTTCTTTGTCCAACGGGCATCTTTATCCTTACTCGGTGTGGTTTGGCCGCTGACTTGTCCTTCCTCGTCGACTTCTATGGCCTGACGCTGTTTGCTGCCGGCGGTCTGAATAATGGTGGCGTCAACGACGGCGGCAGATGCCTTCTCTACTTTTAGGTTTTTTTCGGCCAGTTGGCAGTTAATCAGTTTGAGTAATTCAGACAGGGTGTCATCTTGCGCCAGCCAGTTGCGGTAGCGGCATAAGGTGCTGTAGTCGGGGATGCTCAGTTCGTCAAAACGGCAAAACAGGTTGAAATCGATGCGGGTGATGAGGCTGTGTTCGAGTTCGGGATCGGAGAGGTTGTGCCATTGTCCGAGCAGGACGGCTTTTGAACATGGACAACAGGGGATAGGCCGGATGGCCGCGGTGGTCTCTAAGGTAACGGGTTCTTTGACGATTCAGGTATTGTTCGATCGGTTGCCAATCAATCACCTGATCCAACTTCAATAGTGGGAAGCGGTCGATGTGTTTGGCAATCATGGCTTGTGCGGTTTGCTGGAAGAAGGTGCTCATGGAAAAATCTCTAATGGAAAATCCCCTAAATGTCTTGGTGGGAATTTAGGGGATTTTTGGGGAATTTTTGCAAAAAGTCTCAAAAGCGTGTTTCTTGACAAGTTAAACGTTGCTGCGGTTTGGCTGATGTTCTTGCATTGTTCGTAATAGTTTAAAGCTTTGTTTCTTAAGTCCGCAGAGTATGCCATGGTTAGACCTTCAAAGTTGAGTATTGTACTATTTTTGTTTTTTTAATTGACTATACAACCGGGAGCGTTGCAGTTTGAAATTGAAAAAGCTGAGTCCTGTCGCATACAGAATCCAGCTTGCACAGAGCGCCTGAAAAGGCTTTTATGAGTGTCCAAGATTTGGGGGCCAGTTCACACCGTTCAGACGGCCTTTTTTCCACTCATCCCATTCGCTTTACCATCGGCATAATCCAAGTTAACATATCAAATTCATTGTCATTCTGAAATTGTCTCGTCATGACCGCCCGCCAATCCTACCATCTCACCTTCGCCCGATTCTCCCCATCACTCTCCGTCAAATCCTTCACCGCCTCCGAAGCCGCCAACACCGCCTACCGCGTCGAAATCACCGCCACCTCCACCGATTTCTCATTGCCGCTGTCTTCCTACCTCAACCAGCGCGCAGCATTTGAAATCCGTCCGCAGGAGGCCGTATTGTCCGAAGTCGCCGCCGCTTTTTTTCAGCCGGTTCGGACGCCCCCCAGCGAAACAATGGCAGGGCATTATCACCTCATGCGAGAAGTTGTCCGTCTCTAAGGATGAAACCGTTTACCGCTTTGTTTTAGAGCCGCGCTTCGCGGCAATGAAACATTTCCAAACCTCCCGACTGTTCCAACACCAAACCGTCCCCGACATCGTTGCCGCCGTCTTCAAACACCACGGCTTCTCCGGTGTCGACTACCGTTTCCAAAAGAGCCGCAGTTACACCGTCCGCGAGTATGTAACCCAGTATCTCGAAAGCAACTTTGCCTTTATCAACCGTCTGTGTGAAGAAGAAGGCATCTGGTATGCCTTCGAACAGCATGGACAACATGGCGACGTAGTCGTCTTCGGCGACAGTCCCGAACACTACTTCCGCGACCAAAGCCTGCCCGTTTCCTACCGACCCCATGCCGGGCTGGAAAGCGTCGGTACCGAAGCACTCTTCAACTTAAGCATCCGCCACAACCCCATCGTCGAAGGCATACGCAGTGCCGACTACAACTACCGCAGTGCCGATACCGACCTCTTTGCCGAAACCGACAACAAACAATCAGAAGAGTCAGCCGACAACACCGTCTTACTGGGCAAACAACAACACTGGGGCCTTCATCCCAAAACCCCCAACGAAGCCCAAGTTCAGACGACCCTGTTGAACGAAGCCGTCCTCTGCCGCCAAACCGTCGCCAACGGCAGCGGCAACGTTGTTTCCATGGCGCCGATGAAAGTGTTCCAAACCGATACCGCCTTCCCCGAAGCCCCCCGACGGCTGGCTGGTACTCGGCATGGAACACAGCGGCAGCCGCGATACCGCCTACAGCCATACCTTTACCGCCATACCCGCCCAACTCGCCTTCCGTCCCGAACGCACCACCCCGCGCCCCCACATCGCCGGCACACTGCCCGCACGGGTAACCGCGGCGGAGAACTGTACCTACGCCTACATCGACGACATGGGACGCTACCGCGTCAAACTGCCGTTTGATTTAGACGAATGGAGTCCGGGCGGCGAAAGCCGTCCCGTCCGACTGGCCAAACCCTATGCCGGTCCCGAATACGGCATCCACTTCCCCTTACACGAAGGCACCGAAGTGATGCTGTCCTTCGTACAGGGTAATCCCGACCGTCCGTATATCTCCGGCGTCATGCACGACAGCGCCCATCCCGACCACATTCCTGCCGATTGGAACACAAGGAACGTCATCCGTACCTGGGCGAACAACAAACTCAGGATGGAAGACCAAAAAGGTCAGGAGCACATCAAACTCGCCACCGACTACCAAAAATCCCAACTCAACCTCGGCCATATCGTCGACAGCGGTAGGGTAAAAACGCGGAGAGAACGGCGAAGGTTTCGAACTCAGAACCGACGGTTGGGGTGCCGTACGGGCGGGTAAAGGCATACTCGTCAGCGCACAAAACCAGGATGCCAACGGCAAAGTGCTGGATATGGACGATGCCATCGCCCAACTCGAACAGGCACTCTCCCTCGCCAAAAGCCTGAACAAAGCCGCCCAAACCGCCAACAACCACCACACCGATGAAGAAACCCAAAGGGGTCGTCTGAAAGACGCCCTCAAAGACCTGAAAGAGGCAGGTTTGGTCCAAACCGCCCCGGCCGGCATCGCCACCGCAACAGAACAAAGCCAACTGCATACCGCCAATGAAAACATTCACCTGGTCAGCGGCAACCATACCGACATCAGCGCCGGCCAAAGCCTGACCGCCCATGCGGCAGAGAGCGTTAACCTGTTTGCGCAAAGCAGCGGCATCAAGATGCAGGCCAACCAGGGGAAAGTGGAAGTACAGGCACAGAACGACGAATTGCAACTGAACGCCTTAAAAGATGCCACCCTGACCAGCAGTGCGGGGAAAATCACCATTGCGGCGAAGGAAGAGATTCTGATTACCTGCAAAGGGGCGTATATCAAGTTGAGTAATGGGGAAGTTGAGATCGGGAGTCCGAAGGTGGTGCGGGTGAGGGCGCCGATGGTGGTAACCATTCCATCGAATGTACCTGTGAAATTACCCGATTTCAAACAAATCTATTCGGGTCGTTATATTTTGAGAGACAGAAAAACTCAGAAAGTCGTAAGAAACCGTCCATATACTTTGACACTGGAAGATGGTAGTCAGATTGAAGGAATAACAAACAGTAAAGGTGAAACGATGATTGTTAATACGTCATCACCGCAGAAAGTTGTATTCGAGCAGGAGAAAAAAACGAAAAAAAGAACCGCATCTGTTGCATATTGCCGGAGGGGGAACGATTAAATTACATTTTGAAATTTTTGATGAGGAATAATTTATGGCAATGATTACTCGTCTAAAAAGTGCATAAAGAATACGCCGATATAGAACTTGGAGACTTGGGATATTTGTATATAGTATGGGAATTTGTTTTTAAGGTTTTACAATGGCAAATCGACTAAAAAAATTTAGATGCTTTCAGTGGATCTTGCAGCGTAAAAAGGTAGAAAACAAAAACGGATTCGACCGTGTGGTAAACCTTACCGAGCGAATGACCGGATATTATTGGCCGTATAAGCCAGAAGTAACTTTCAGTGTACCTGAGGGGAGAAGCGATATTGTTCCTGTCCCGCATTTAATTGATGATCGGAAAGCAAAAAAGAGAAGATAAAGAGACACAAAGTTTCATAGATAAAATAGGTAGAAAAAAATTGGCTTGCTAGACAAGACAACTCAAGGGAAAAAAATCGACGTCATACCCTGCTGGAAATGCTCCGAACCTGTGTTGCCAGGTGCGGAACGTAAACGTCCAGATCTGATTATCGTCAAGGACTACCATATCCGTTGGCCTGGAAGGAAGGCCTTAGCTTACGGGGAGCAGTATGAAGACAACTTAAAACGGCTGGTAGAGATGAAGTATGGCGATGATGAGCTTGATGACAAGCAGGAGCAAGCCTATATAAAAATCGCCACCATCAAGCGATTTGCCTTACTGGAGATCTATCAGGACAACGATGAGGGCAACACCGAAGGGTGTACGAATTTTCACCGGAATTCGTCCCAGCCTTCGGTTTCAAGAAAGAAGACCTGTTGCCTAAAATCCGGCTCGAGCCATGGGTGGCTGCTCCTGAAGGTCGCCCCATCAATATCCTGTCTGAAAAACTCATCGATAGAAAAAAAGCATGGAAACGGTATATCATCCCGAAACTGCCGCGCAAATTCTCCAAAACTCTCCTTGGTTGGAAGGATTCGGAAAATTTGAGAGTACAGAAAATGGTATACGCTGGGTAGGTGATGACGGGAAGATCGTAGAATATAGTAATCAAGAACTACAACAAGCAGTAGATTATTTAGAAGAGTATGAGGATATTCCAAGAGATTATTTGCCTTATATTCAAGAAGCAGACGTAGTTATGTCGACAGATAATGCCTTAATGATTGCAGTGAAATTCGTTAAAGAAAATAAGGAAGAAATTGTTACATTCATTGTTTTATCGGTAGCAGCAATCGCATTGGCGTATTTCTCCGCCCCTGCTGCCTTGGCAGGCTCAATCATGTTCGCCCTCCGTTTGGCAGTATTTGCACCTGCCTTTAGGGGCTTCAGCCGACCTTTGGGCGGCAGACGAACGTTTTGAACAGCGTAGTAACTGTTATGCTTACAAATATCTTGTAAATAAACCCAAAGGTTCGACATACGAACCCAATGAATACAAAAATTACCCACTATGTCCCGTGGCAGGCTTGCGAGAAAAACACCGATACTTCGCATCTGAAAGGCTGGGAAGAAAAAGTGCGCGAATTCGATGCCCGACATGGTAATCTGCCGAAAGAGTAAACAACAGCAACCCTGTGAAAGAAAGAACATGACAAAAAAACTTTATGAATCCCTGCAACGGGAAGCCGATGAAATCCTGATGTATGACGAAGATTACAATATCAATGCCCGTCTGGGACTGACCATATTGATCTACTATACGGGCGGCGGTTCGGTAGCGGGACAACGCAAGACGCTGGAAGTTTTCGAACGCTTTTTATTCGCAGTACCACGGATATTTGAAAAACACACTTTTTGGGACGGGATGCGCCGTTTTGCCCGTATCAATCCGAACGCATTTCAAAAAAAAATCGATAAAATGATTCAAAATGCCGAACAGGGGGAAAGCTTGCATGGCGTGCTGAACTCCGGTCCTTCCAACAGGGCGGCGGAATATGAAATCAAAACCCTATCCGCTCACCCCTTAGGCGGAGTTAATGACCTGTCCTATCTCAGGATCACCTTTCCGCTGTCTTTTTTGTCCTCCTCGGAAAAACGTCGCGAGTATGAAAGCTGGATAGAATATCTGTGCAAGCACTTTGATATTTTTCCACGGTTATGCCGGACTGAGCATCGTCCCTGCCCTACGCCTACCACAAATATCAGTTTTACGAATATTCCGTGACCAAACGCTATTGGGGGGTAACACCCGATTCAGGAGGACATCACGACTCTCTCTGGTACGAGGGCATTAAGTCCGTCAGTTGGTATACCCTTGTCGGCAAAGCGTTCCAAGATAAACTGAACAGCACGGAAATCCAAAACGTTTTGAACCATTATCGTGATATTACACTGAAGACCTATAACGGCACCATGGTATTCAAAGCAGGGAAGTTTCCCGACTTGGGAGATAAAACCAAACCGTTGCCTATTAATTACCTGGTAGTGAACAACCTGATGCGGCCGATACTGACGCAAAAGCTGAATGATTCGCTGCATACTGCTTTCGGCAACGGCAAAAACCGCTACTCGGCTTCCCAAGGCTATTACTGGCTGCATCGTTGGGATAATGCCAATTTTGAAAACGGGATTTTTTTGATCCTAAAGGGACGAAGCAGGAACTGATGCCTGTTTACCGAGAACGTCCTTTGAAGCACCTTATGCCGGGATGTGGATACCCGACAATCTGGAGAATGCAATAGAACGGCATTTCGAAAAGGGAGAAATCTTTCCTGATGATGGTGAATACCTTCAGCCCCTACAAAATGGTACGACCGCAATTTGGAAAACCGATGCGGTCTGGCGGCTACTCAAACGAGACGATGGAGGCAGTGTGCTGCAGACTTCAGAGTTTTGATTATTTAGGTATCAAACGTAAGTCAAGTTGAAAAACCCAACTTTAATAAAGGTCGTCTGAAAAACTGAACTGCACCCCAAAAAGTTGGACACATCCCCTCCAACTCACAAGGTGCAGTTTTTTTATGAGCAAATATACATTACACTTCAAATACCAAGCCGTACTCCACTACCTGCATATACGCAGCCAACAACGTACCGCAGACCACTACGGCATTTCCCGAACCCACCTGAGACGATGGATATGCGCCTATCAAGAAGGCGGTATCGGCGCACTCGAACATCCACAATCCAAAACCATGACCGACCACCGCAAAAACCCCTTCATCGCAGATAAACCCGACCAAGAAAAAACACAGGCAGAGCTTATTGAAGAGTTGTGCTATATGCGCGCAGAGGTCGCCTACCTAAAGGAGTTAAAAGCCCTCAGCCAAAAAGCGGACCGAAAAAGGACAAAAGCCAAACCGTCCAAACACTGAGGGCGCAACACCCGCTCAAATACCTGCTGCACATCGCAAACCTGCCCAAAAGCAGCTTT
The DNA here is from genome assembly GCA_916438535.1 of uncultured Neisseria sp. Taxonomy (GTDB): domain Bacteria; phylum Pseudomonadota; class Gammaproteobacteria; order Burkholderiales; family Neisseriaceae; genus Neisseria. The sequence continues at coordinate 31,855 of CAKAEP010000001.1, forward strand.
TACTACCACCAAGACCGACCCGACCCCGACGCAGCCGACAAAGCCCTCCTCATCGAAACCTACCGGCGGCATAAAGGACGCTACGGACAAAGGCGCATTGCCGCAGCATTGGGTTGGAACCGCAAAAAAAGTGGCGCGGTTGATGAAGCAGATGGAACTGAAAGCCCTCATACGGGCGAAAAAAGCCTACCGCCATCCCGCCATGGGCGAGATATCGGAACACCTCCTCAAACGCCGGTTCAAAGCCCGAAAGCCCAACGAAAAATGGCTGACCGACGTTACCGAACTCAAAGGGAAGGACGGCAAACTGTACCTCTCGCCAATCTTGGACTTGTTCAACCGCGAGATCGTCGCCTACGCCATGAGCCGCAGAGCCGACAGCGAAATGGTGAAGGAAATGCTCGAAAAAAAGCCGCACCCCGTCTGACTGATAAAGGAACGATGCTGCATTCCGACCAAGGTGTGCTGTACCGTACGGCGGGGTATAGGGAATTGCTTGCGGAGCATTCCATGGTTCAAAGCATGTCGCGTAAGGCGAACTGTTGGGACAATGCGCCGATGGAAAGCTTCTTTGCGGTGTTGAAGACGGAGTGTTTCTATAACGCAGGTGAATTGACAGTAGATGAATTGATGAAGCAGATAGATGACTATATGGATTACTACAACCGGGAGCGTTGCAGTTTGAAATTGAAAAAGCTGAGTCCTGTCGCATACAGAACCCAGCTTGCACAGAGCGCCTGAATAGGCTTTTATGAGTGTCCAAGATTTGGGGGCCAGTTCAAGTTTCAGACGACCTTCTTTGTTGTCAATATGGCGAAGTAGAAACAGAATACCTCGTTTTATCTCAATCCGTTATGTTCGGAATGAAGCTGCATCCTTCTGTCCGCTTCGGCTGACAAAAACGCCTTTGACCGTACGGAAGTGGGAGGCGGCTTTTTCCATATCCGTGCCATTCGGCAGTTTGATTGCGATGCCATTGAAGTTTCTATATTCATAAACAATCTTTGCCCCATATTCGCGGACTGCGTTCATAAGCCTTTCCGAACCGGTTTCGGGGTCATAAAAAAATAATCAGGGTATTCGTAGCTTCTGTCGTTTCTAAAAGTGAAGATGATGAATGCGGCTGCCTCTCGGGATGCAGTATGCTGGTTGACGTACAGGCAGCAAGCGTAAAAGGCAGGCAAAACGACATAAATCAAATCGCGTTTTTTTCATAATATTTCAGATTTTTGATGAGGCATTATTTCGACAATATATCCAAAGTCAGGACAACTGAAGAATATTACAGGACACGTCGTCTGAAAACACAAAACCTATTTTCAGACGACCTTTCCCTTTAGGAAGAATGGGGGATAGGCAGTAAAGTTTGCCTTCTGCACAATCCGACGAACTAGCCTGCCAATTGTGGGAAAATGGATTTCAATCCGGCAACGATGATTTCTACGGAGACGGCGGCAAGCATCATGCCCATGATGCGGTTGAGGATGGTCAGCCCTGTCGTGCCCAGTTTTTTTGCTGATTCGTCCGGCGACAACGAGGATGGCGTAGCAAATCAGGCTGACAAGGAAGCCTGCGGCGAGAATCAAAGCAATATCGCTGTAATTTTTGGCGGCTGAGGCGTAGATGATGACGGTGGAGATACCGCCGGGACCGATGGTGATGGGGATGGCGACGGGAACGACGGCGATGGCTTTGGCGTTTTTCTGGATATGTTGTACGACGCCTTCTTCTTTGTCTCCGCCGATATTTTTGTTTGGCGGGGTTGTCGTTGCCGTTCATCATGGAAATAGCGATGAGCAAGACCAAAAATACCGCCGCCGACTTGGAAAGAGCCGACGCTGATGCCTAAGATTTTTCAACAACATCCCGCCCGTTAAGGTGAAGACGGTAATGACGATGAAGACGGCGAGTGCGGCGGTGCGGGCGATGCGGCGCTTTTCTTTGGTGCTGTGATCCTGTGTCAAATCGAGGTAAATCGAAAGCGCGCTGAACGGGTTAATCAATACAAGGAAGGCAACCAAAAGTTTGCCGATTTCTACACCTAATTCCATTTTTCATTCCCTTATTTGTTTTTTTGTAGAGACGTTTACGTCCGCTTTATCGTTGAATTCGTAGTGGCGTTTGGTTTTATGTTCGCTGGAAATACCCATTAGTAGCGCAAGTACGGTCATGATGGAAAGCGTTGCAGTACCGCCGTAGCTGACCAACGGCAGAGGGACGCCGACAACGGGCAAAATGCCGCTCACCATGCCCATGTTCACAAAGGCGTAGCAGAAAAAAGTCATGGTTAATGCGCCGGCGAGCGTGCGGCTGTAAAGCGATTGGGCTTTGGCGGCAATCAGCAGTCCGCGCGTCAGAATAACGAAATAAACCAGCAGCAGCAAGATGTTGCCGATCAAACCGAATTCTTCGCCATACACGGCAAAAAAATGAAGTCGGTCGTGGACTCGGGAATGTAATCCAAATGCGTTTGTGTGCCGTTGAGCCAGCCTTTTCCCCAAACGCCGCCCGAACCGATGGCAATCATGGCCTGGATGATGTGGTAGCCTGCGCCCAAAGGGTCCTGCGTCGGGTCAAACAGCGTCAGAACGCGGGTTTTTCTGATAGTCGTGCATCCCGTAGTTCCACAAAAAGCGGCAATGCGGCAACAAAGGCAATGATGGCGGCAAAGATGACTTTCCACGGCAGGCCTGCGAAAAAGACGATGAAAATACCCGATGCCATAATCAAAACTGCCGTACCCAAGTCGGGCTGTTTCAAAATCAGCGCAACGGGGATGAGGATTAAAAGCATGGCGATGATGTAGTGAAACCATTTCAGACGACCTTCGTGCCGTTGGAAGTACCAAGCGACGGTCATGGGCAGGACGATTTTCATGATTTCGGACGGCTGGATGCGCGTGAACCCCAGTTCCAACCAGCGTGTAGAGCCATTGACGGTCACGCCTGCGACTTCGACGGCGACAAGCAGCAACACGCCAATCAGGTACATCGGCAGCGCAACCTTTGCGGCATCACGCGGCTTGAACGAGGCGACAAACCACAGCAGGGCGAAGCCGAAAACCGTATGCAGGGTTTTGTGTTCAAGCTGGCCGAAATCCTGCCCGTCCGCTGAATAGAGCAAAAACAGGCTCATGATGTAGATGGCGAGCATGGGGAAAAACAGCCACGGGTCTATCGGAGCAGATACGGTGCGCTTGATTTTTTTGCCCACATTCCGACCGTTTCATTCATGATTTGCTTCCTCCTGTTTCAGACCGTAGGCTTTTTGGAATATGGTCGACGGTTGGGGTTGTGTGCGGTGTTGTTGCGGTTCGGGCATTCCGCCTGCGTCGGGGTCGTCTGAAAACTGCTGCGGCTTGACGTTGAGCATATAAAAAAATCGGTCAGGCTGCGGGCAAGCGGTGCGGCGTAGGCACCCCAGCCGCCGTTTTTCCAGAATCACGGCAATGGCGATTTCAGGTTTTTTTCCAAGGGGGCAAACGAGATAAACCACGCATGGTCGCGGTGTTGCTCGCGCAAGGCTGAGGCGTTGTAACGACCGCCCTGCTTGATTTGTACAACTTGCGCCGTACCCGTTTTGCCGCCCATGCTGTAAGCCAAACCGCCGCCGATGCGGTGTGCCGTACCGCCCGGTTTCAAGACTTTCTCCATCGCCTGTTTGACGTATTCGAAATTGTCTTGTTTGAACGGGATTTTTGTATTCGGGATTGGGATTGATACGCGTGATTTTGCGTTTGTCGAAATCCAACAATTCTTTTCACCAAATGCGGTTGATAAACCATGCCGTTATTGGCGAGCGAAGCGGTGGCGTGTGCCATTTGCAGCGGGGTGTAAGCGTTGTAACCCTGCCCGATGCTGACCGAGACCATCTCGCCTGCGCGCCATTCTTTGGCGGTAGGATCGGACGATTTGGCAAAGCGTTTCGCCTTCCATTCGCGGCTGGGCAAAACGCCCGTATATTCGCTGGGCAGGTCGATGCCGGTTTTTTTGCCGAAACCGAATTGCGCTAAATACGGCGATGCTTTGTCTATGCCCATTTCGTAGCCCAAGCGGTAAAAAAAAGGTATCAGACGACACCTGTATCGCCTTGCTCAAATTCGCCGAGCCGTGTCCGCTGCGTACGGAATCACGGAAAACGTGGCGGCTGCCGGGAATGCTCCATGCGCCGGGCGCGGGAACGACCGTCGTTTGGGTAATTTTGCCGCTTTCCAGCAAAGCCATGCCCATAAACGGCTTAAACGTCGAACCCGGCGGATACAGACCTTGCGTTACGCGGTTGATCAACGGCTTTTTTTCCAGTCATCATTCAAGGCTTTCCAAGTTTCGCTGTCGATGCCGTCGATAAAGAGGTTGGGATCGAAAGAAGGCTTGGAAACGAAAGCCAACACCGTACCGTCTTGCGGATTGATGGCGACAATCGCCCCGCGCCTGTCTCCCAATATTTTTGTCCGCCTCTTGTTGCATGCGGATGTCCATGCCCAAGCGCAAAGTTTGTCCCATGCGTGAGGGTATGTTTTTCAAGACGCGCACAATATTGCCGTAAGCGTCTTTTTTTCCACTTCTTGATAACCGGGCGCGCCATGAAGCTGTGGTTCGTAATATTTTTCCAGCCCCGATTTGCCGATGTGCGTGCTGCCGCGATAGAGCGCAGTCAATCCCTCTTCTTCCAAAAATTTCCTGATCTTTGTCGCTGATGCGCCCGATATAGCCTAAAAAGTGTGAAGTCAGCTTGCCATAAGGATACTCGCGGAAAGTGCGCGAATTGACTTCTACGCCTTTAAATTCATTAAGATGCACGGACAATTTTGCCGCCTCTTCATCTGTCAGGCGCAGCTTGAGCGGGATATTTTTCAAATTTTCGGTAGCTTTCGCGGTATTTGTGGAAACGCTTCAAATCGGTAGGCGTAATATCGACATACTTCCGCAGGGCTTCGATGACATCCTCCATCTTACCCTCAATACGGCTGGGGATGACTTCCAGCGAAAAACACGGGATAGTTTTTTTGCCAACGGTACGCCGTTGACATCTACGATTTCGCCGCGGACAGGCGGAGTCGGAATTAATGTGATGCGGTTGCTGGATGCCTGCCCGGAAAAAAATCGTCATGCCGGAACACCTGCAAATAAACAAACCGAGCCACCAATGCGGCAAACAGAACCACAATCAGGATAAACGCTACCAGCAGACGCAATAAAGAATCGGCTTGCGCCGCCTTTGCAGTCTGTGTTTTACCGCTACCGCCATTTTTCAGACGACGTTTCATAGTATTCAGTATGGACATGGTTTCACGTTATCTGTTGGCGCGATAGAAATTGGTCAGCATCAGCATCAACTGGCTCAAGAAAGGCCAAAGCAGCGCGCCTGCCAAAGGCGCGATGAAACTTTGCCAAGTAATGATTTGGTTGTTGAGGAACAGGCGCGCCGCCACCAATACCGCCTGATGGCAGAACAATGCTGCCAATACCGCCCCGATCTGCATGATGTGGCCGTAGAGCATGATTTGACGGCGCGTGTTCAAGACGAAATACACCATGACCGTATAAGACAATGCGTGCAGCCCCAAAGTCGCTGCCGTTGCGGCATCTACCATCAAGCCGAGTAAAAACGCAATGCCCATGCCGACGCGTTGGGGATGATGCATAGACCAATAAAGCAGCATCAGCGCAGTCAGTTCGGGCAGCCAAAAAAACACATCAAAGGGAAAAGGCATGAAATCGACAAGCATGGTTACGGCAAAACTTGCCGCAATCACGCCGACGGGCATGGCACGGTAGGAATCGTCAAAATCGTTCATGAATGATTTATTGGGAAGAATGGGAAGAAGACAGAACCAAAACAAAGCGGCTGCGGCGCAAGGCGGCAAACGGGGTCAGTTCTGTGTCGTAATAAGGCGTACCGGAAGCGCGGACGACTTTATCCACGCGGGCTACGGGAATGCCTGCCGGATAAATACCGTCCAAGCCGGAGGTAATCAAAACATCCTGCGGCTTCAAATCCGAGCCCGTCGGGAAATAACGCAAATCCAAACCCACGCCGTTGCCGTAGGCGAGATTGCGTTCGCCCGTCCGCTCAACGGCAACAGGGACGATACTTTGCGCAGCCGCCATCAGCTCGACTTCCGCGCTGTTTGCGTGAACTAAGGTAATTCGTCCGATTAAGCCGTTTTTGGTCGATAACGGCATCGCCTGCCATTACCCCTTCGCCAATGCCTTTATTGATAATCAAACGCTCGGACAACGGGTCTTTGCCACTGGACAATACTTCAGCGCCGATGACACTGCTGATGCCTTTTTGTTGCAAGCCGTATAGCTTTTTCAGCTCCTGCAATTCGCTCAAGTTAACCTTGTCACGTTGAAGCTGGATTTTCAGACGACCGTTTTCCTCCAAAAGGAGACGGTTTTGTTCCAACAGCTCGGTTTGTGATTGAGATTGGTTGGAAATATATTGATACAGACGTACCGGCTGGTTTGCCAGCCACTGCACCGGATAAAGAATCTCCGCTGCAGCCGTGCGCACGGGTTGCATCAGGTCGAAACGACCATCCGCCACCATAATGCCTGCACCCAGTAAAAGATACGCAATAAAACGAGGCAACAGCTTTTGGCCCTTTGCCTCGTCAAACCGTAAAGAAGAATGTTCCATTTCAGCCTGCCTTACGGGTTATCCACAAAAACGGCATTCCATTTGCCGATGTAATCCAAGGCTTTGCCTGCGCCATAAGCCACACAGTTCAAAGGCTGGTCGGCAATGCCGACAGGCAGTCCCGTCGCATCTGCCAAAACCGTATCCATACCGTGCAACAGTGCGCCACCACCCGTCAGCATAATACCCCTGTCAGCAATATCACCCGCTAACTCCGGTGATACTTGTTCCAATGCAAGGCGTACGGCGCGGATAATCTGATTAACCGTTTCGCTCAGAGCTTCGCGCACTTCCTCAGAAGTAACAGCCAACGATTTTGGGGTTCCTTCCGCCAAGTCTCGACCTTTAATCCGCATTGCGGTTTCCGTTGCAAAGCCATAGGCAGAGCCAATCGTTTTCTTCAACTCTTCAGCCGTCGCTTCACCAACCAGTACACCGCGATGACGGCGCAAATAATGCACGATGCTTTTATCAAATTCATCACCGGCAGCGCGGACGGATGCGGAGTAAGCCATACCGCCCAAAGACAAAAATACCGATTTCCGTTGTGCCGCCGCCAATATCCACTACCATTGAGCCGACAGTATCCTCAACCGGCAGACCCGCACCCAAAGCAGCCGCCATCGGCTCCTCAATCAAATGAACAGATGACGCCCCTGCCGCAAATGCAGAATCCAAAATCGCTTTGCGTTCAACCTGAGTCGCACCACCCGGCACGCAGATCACTACGCGCGGAGGTACGACTGAATGACCTTCCGTGGCCTTTTTTTAATCAGCATGCTTAGCATACGCTCGGCAATCGTAAAGTCGGCAATCACTCCGTCCTGCATAGGCCGGACGATTTCAATATTGCGCGGCGCACGCCCCTGCATTTTCTTGGCTTCCGTACCCACGGCGACAATTTTGCTTTTACCGCCCGTACCCGATTGAACCGCCACCACAGACGGCTCGTCCAAAACAATGCCTTTACCGCGCACATAAATCAACGTGTTCGCCGTACCTAAATCAATGGCGATATCGTTGGAGAAAAAAACAGGGATAAAAAAACGAAACATAAAATACCTGAATATCGGCCCAGCACCGATTTTTATTTAATTGTTATTCAAAAATATTAAAAAAACATAGGGACAACGCCTTTTCAGACGACCTTCCCCACTTCCCGCATGAAACGCATGGCGAAATCACACGCCATTTGAGTAGTTTTTCGGTTATAATTCCTCGTTTGATCGAAGAAGAATGCAATGATACCCCAAATAAGGGGGTGTCTGCTATCAGACAAGGATTTTTTTATGGCTCTAAGCTTAACCGATGTGGAAAAAATTGCCAAACTCTCACGCCTTTCGCTGACCGAAGAAGAAAAAGGCAAAACCCTCTCAGAATTGAACGACATTTTCGCCATGGTTGAAAAAGATGCAGAGCGTGAATACCGATGGTGTCGAGCCGATGGCACACCCCCACGAAGCCGCCCTGCGCCTGCGCGAAGATACAGTTACCGAAACCGACCATGCCGCCGAATATCAAGCCGTCGCACCCGAAGTGCGCAACCGCCTGTATATCGTGCCGCAGGTAATTGAAGAATAATTTTTTCAGACGATCTCATTATCTTGAAATATGAAATCTAAACTTGGGTCGTCTGAAACTCGTTTTTTTCCTTCGAAATTTCAATCACTGTTCAGCCTACGTTTTCGGCAACACTTTTTCCGAATATTTGCCTGAAAACAGAAACCGTCTCAAATTAGGAATCATGGCGCAATGACCCAATACACCCTCAAACAAGCCAGCCAACTGCTGCAATCCAAGCAAATCTCCGCCGTCGAACTGGCAACCGAATACCTCGCCGCCATTGCTGCGCAGAACCTGGCAATCAACGGCTACATTACTCTCGACCAAGACAAAACCCCTAGCCGAAGCCCGTGCCGCCGACGCGCGTATCGCGCAAGGTAATGCCACCGCGCTTACCGGCGTACCCATCGCCTACAAAGATATTTTTCTGTCAAACAGGTTGGCGCAGTGCGTGCAGCTCCAAAATGCTGGACAACTTTGTTTCCCCCTACACTGCCACCGTCGTGCAAAACCTGCTCGATGAAGGCATGGTAACGCTTGGCCGTACCAATATGGACGAGTTTGCCATGGGTTCGACTAACGAAACCTCGTTCTACGGCGCGACTAAAAACCCATGGAATCCCGAACACGTCCCAGGCGGCTCGTCCGGCGGTTCCGCCGCCGTCGTTGCGGCACGCCTTGCTCCCTGTCGCGCTCGGTTCAGACACCGGCGGCTCCATCCGCCAGCCTGCTTCACACTGCGGCATCACAGGCATTAAACCTACCTACGGTACCGTTTCCCGCTTCGGCATGGTTGCTTACGCCTCCAGTTTCGACCAAGCCGGTCCGATGGCGCAAACCGCCGAAGACTGCGCGATTTTGCTCAATGCGATGGCGAGCTTTGACGAGCGCGATTCCACCAGCTTGGAACGCAGCAAGGAAGACTACACCCGCGATTTGGACAAACCGCTCAAAGGCATGAAAAATCGGCCTGCCCAAGGAATATTTTCGGTGAAGGCGCGGATGCCGATGTGCAGGCTGCCTTGCAAAACGTCATCGACCTTTTAAAAGCGCAAGGCGCGGAAACCATTGAAGTTTCCCTGCCGCAAACCGCCCTGTCCATCCCCGCTTACTATGTCCTCGCTTCCGCCGAAGCCAGCACCAATCTTTCCCGCTACGACGGCGTGCGCTACGGTCACCGTGCCGCAAAATTCAACGACCTTGAAGAAATGTACAGCAACACCCGCGCCGAAGGTTTCGGCAGCGAAGTCAAACGCCGCATCATGATTGGCACTTATGTGTTGTCGCACGGCTACTACGATGCCTATTACCTGAAAGCCCAAAAAAACTGCGCCGCCTCGTTGCCAACGATTTTTCAGACGGCCTTCGCGCAATGCGACTTCATCCTCGCCCCAACTGCGCCCACCGCCGCCCCCAAACTCGGCAGCGACATCCACGATCCCGTGCAGATGTACCTTTCCGACATCTACACCATCGCCGTGAATCTGGCAGGGATTGCCCGCCCTGACCCTACCCGCAGGTTTCAGTAGCAGCGGACTGCCCATCGGCGTGCAGTTCATCGGCAACCACTTCTCCGAAGCCAAAAATCCTTGGCGCAGCGCATCAAGTACAGTTGGTAAGTGATTGGCACACCCAAACCCCCTGATGGAAAAAGCATAATGCCGGAGCAGTTTGTTTTTTTCCAGATTTCAAAAACCGTATATAAGGATGCGCCGAAATTTCAAATCCAGCATTTGAAATTCTCCTTACGCAGGTTGTTTACACGGCGACAAGTCAAAGATTTTGAAAAACTTTGTCAACGCCTCCGCGCCACGCCGTACCTTTTTTTCAAAAGGCGGCCGCAAGATGCCTATCCGTTGATACATGCCTTTGTCGACCAACGCTTCAACAGACGGCGCAGGCTACAAGTCATGAAAGAAGACCTGCTGACAGCCGAAAAAAACTGTTCGGGCAGGAAACGCTCGCCAATATGACGACACGTAAATTCCATGTCGTTCTGGCGCATCTTTCAGACGGCCTGACTTTATGGCTGAACCGGAACGATAATTGCGTGGATGAAGGAATGTGGTCGCTATCCTTGCGCGACAGCGAAGGAAAAACGTCTCTACATGGCAACCTTCGCCCTAGTTGACGGCAAACTGCTGGCCGCCTCTATCCAAGGCCCCGCAGGGGAAGAAGCCAAAGACCTTGTACGCAGCCTGACCAAACAACTCCACGGTCTGCGCCCGCAGCAACTGATGGTAACTCGCCCCTGCAATATTTTTTTCGACATCGCTCAATTTGGGCGGCGTTGTCGGCATTGCCCAAGAGCATCAGGTCAAACTGCGCTGGCGGCTGAAGAAACGGGTCAAAAATGAATTACGATCTGTTTTGGCAGGAGAACGGCGCAACGCTCGGCGACGACGGCTACTGGCATCTGCCGCAAATCCCGCCGCGAAAAAGACTTGGCGGAAATCGAAAGCAAAAAGCGTTCGATGTACCGCAAACGTTACCAAATGCTGGATAACATGGCGGTCGAGATGCAAGCTTGCTTTCAGAAAACTTGATTCTGCGTTTTTCAGACGACCTTTGCCATTTGAAAAAAACAAACAGGTCGTCTGAAAACGGCTGACCACTTTATATTATCGACATCAAAAGAAAGAACCCCTTATGACCTGGGAAACAGTAATCGGCTTGAAATCCACGTCCAGCTCAACACCCAATCCAAAAATCTTCAGTGGCGCATCGACTGCATTCGGTGCGGAACCCAATGCGCACGCCAGCGTGGTGGAATGCGCGCTGCCGGGCGTGCTGCCGGTAATGAACCGAGAAGTCGTTGAAAAAGCCATCAAATTGGGCTTGGCGTTGGATGCGAAAAATCAATCAGAAAAAAACGTGTTCGACCGCAAAAACTACTTCTACCCCGACTTGCCCAAAGGCTATCAAATCAGCCAGTTGGATTTACCGATTGTCGAACACGGCAAACTGGAAATTGTGGTCGGCGACGATGTAAAAACCATCAACGTAACCCGTGCGCACATGGAAGAAGACGCGGGCAAATCCGTGCATGAGGGCTTGAACGGCGCAACCGGTATCGACCTGAATCGCGCAGGCACGCCGTTGTTGGAAGTGGTATCCGAACCCGAGATGCGCTCCGCCGCCGAAGCCGTTGCCTACGCCAAAGCCCTACACAGCTTGGTAACCTGGCTGGACATCTGCGACGGCAATATGGCGGAAGGCTCGTTCCGCGTCGATGCCAACGTATCCGTGCGTCCGAAAGGCCAAGCGGAATTCGGTACGCGCCGCGAGATTAAAAACCTCAATTCCTTCCGCTTCTTGGAGCAGGCGATTAATTACGAAGTGGAAGCGCAAATCGAGATTTTTGGAAGACGGCGGCAAAGTACAGCAGGCAACCATGTTGTTTGACCCGGAAAAAGGAGAAACCCGCGTGATGCGCTTGAAAGAAGACGCGCACGACTACCGCTACTTCCCCGACCCCGATTTGCTGCCCGTCATCATTTCAGACGACCGGTTGCAAAAAGCCAAAGAAGAAATGCCCGAGCTGCCAAAAAGAAATGGCGGCGCGTTTCGTGGCGGATTACGGCGTTTCCGAATACGACGCGCGCCTACTCACTGCCAGCCGCGTGCAGGCCGCCTATTTTGAAGAAGCCGCCAAAGCCAGCGGACAAGGCAAGCTGACTGCCAACTGGATGAACGGCGAACTCGCCGCCACGTTGAACAAAGCAGGCATGGAACTTGACGACAGCCCGATTACCGCCCCCGCGCCTCGCCGCACTGGTAGGCAAGATTGCTGACGGCACTTTAAGCAGCAAATTGGCGAAAAAAAGCCTTTGAAGCCATGTGGGCGGAACCCGAAGCCTCTATCGCTGAAATCATTGAAAAAAACACGGCTTGCAGCAGATGACCGATACCGGCGCGATTGAAGCGATGGTAGATGAAGTGCTGGCAAACAACGCCAAAGCCGTGGAACAGTTCAAATCCGGCAACGAAAAAAAGCCCTGAATGCGATTGTGGGACAAGTGATGAAGGCTAGTAAAAGGCAAAAGCCAATCCCGCGCAGGTGCAAGAATTGATTAAAGCAAAATTGGCTTAAGTAAGATAAAGGCTGCCTGAAAACGGTAAAATGGTTTTCAGGCAGCCTTTAAGCCAACTAGAATCGGTAATTTAAGCTGATAAATTCAACAACACTTTCATGCAACCTTTCCTAATATTAGGTCCCAAACCCAATTTAATACGCTAAAAATCTTGGTAGGTATTTAAATTATTGAATTAAAAAAGGATAAAACATGAACGAGCAAGAATACCGCGAAACTTTCTCCGAAGACGATGCCGTCGGCTGGGATGCCATTGATGCCGAACTCGAAAAGCTTTATGGTGAAACTGAACCGCGTCATTACGGCAGTATCATCAAATACTGGATGGGTGGAGAAGACCCATTGGATGGCACCAGTATCTATGACTGTAATGAACAAACACCACACCGCCACATCATCTCCTACGGCATGAGTGAGCTTTACTTTTCTCCAGAAACTGCTGATGCCGAATTCAGCAAGTGGGGCTTCGAATTTACCTTCCGTATCACACCTTGCAAACTTGACCCGGCTTCCGACAGCGGCACGCCGCACGAACCATTTTGGGCTATCAATCTGATGAATAACTTAGCCCGCTATGTTTTTTTGAGAGCGAAAAATGGTTCGAACCTTACCACTTTATTCCCACCAACAGTCCCATTCGAAGTGATACTGAAACCGCTTTGGTCGGTATCGCTTTTTGTTCCTGATCCCAAACTGCCTGCCATTGATACACCGAATGGCAAAGTCGATTTTCTGCAGATGGTTGGACTGACTCAATCCGAACTGGATTGGTTGTGGCAAGAACCTTCAACCGCCCGCTGCAAAGAGCTAATCGACAAAATGCGTGTTGACAATCCCCTTCTGATAACGGATTTGGCGCGTACACGCAGTTATGTATAGCCACCTATACGCTTTTATCAATCAAATACCGCTTTTCATCTTGAACAGTTCGCGAATCCCAACGCTACTCCGCTTTCAGACGACGTCAGGTTGAGACTAAATGCCAATAATTTGGATACGTTGGAAAAGGGGCATTTGATTGGGAATGGGATGAAGATAAGCGTAGATGAATTGGGGAAAAAAAGGTTTTAGAACACATCGGTAAGAATGAACCGTTATTGTTGAAAAATCTACTGGTTAACTTCAATTAGGGAAAACATGAAGAAGTTAGGAAGTTGATTGGAGAGTTGATTAGGGTAGATTTTATTCAAATGAAAGACTAGGCTATGAAATCAAAAATTTGTGTATAAGTTACTGGTAATTTCAAAGTACCTGTATATTTTTAATTTGTATATCAATACCGATCGTTTTTTTATTTATGAAAGTTACCAAAGAGATAATGTTGATTTTTATGATTTATATTCATGCTTTTATTATTTTTTTCCATATTGGGTGTATTGACTCAATATTCTACGTCTAATTTTTTTGAAAAAGGAAAAAAATAACATGATTGAACTATTTCCCGTTGAAACCGAAATTGCAAAATGTCTTCTTCGGAGCATTTTTCTGAAAAATTGCCAAAATCATGGTTTTGTGGGCTGCATTGTTGGGAATGTGCATGGACGGCTGAATTGAACGAGGATAATGCGGGTGACTGTACTGCTGAACAAAGAACAGCAACCGATGAACCTGAAAATGATTCATCTGTTTTTTTAGTCAGTCTTGCCATGCCATCTGAAAACAAAGCTTGGTTTTCAGACGACTCTAAAGCCATTACAAATCAAGGAATAAGATGAAAATAATATTACCTGCAGTACTATTACTGTTAACAACTTCCTCATTTGCAAAAAAATTACGCCGATCAGCCTCAGCCTTTTACTCCTCAAACAGTACAGGATGTATTGCGTTGCAAGGTGTCATTATTGGATTTTTTTCGTTTTTGGACTCCGGAAAATTTTACCGAGTTACCCTGGTTCAAATGAGCGCGCGGAAGAAGAAAATGTGGGACGTTTTGTCAATAAGATCGACAATATTACTTACCGTTACCGCTTGCCGTTTAAGGTGCATCTTGCCAATCCCTTAGATGGAAAAAGAAGTAGAAGGGCAGTATGTCGCTATTCGCAACAATGCTGTCTATTTGGAAATTGATTGGGCACGATATCCCAAATTGCATTCACTATACCGTCAGAAATATCAGGAAGACCTTTATGAGCTGACGCAACAGCTAAAGGGACAAAATATCACATCCAAAACGACACCTAAAAAACTGGATACATTGGGCTATAGTGTGCCTGCTGTCGAAAAATCGATAACAGACCCCAATAAAAAATTGAAGGTATGGAAATATTTTGGCTTTCCTGCTGTATTTAAAGCGGATGTAATAAGGGGTGATTCAGATAAGGGCTATATCGGCTGCCGTTATCCGTTGTAGACTGTCTTCCGAAAACGGAGGTCGTCTGAAAGCTGATTTTTTTCAGACGACCTTTTAACTTAATCTATTCAAACCACACCAAGCTATGACCTATACCATTACCCTACCCGACCAAACCACCTTTACCGCCAACGACGGCGAAACGGTTTTAGCCGCTGCCGCCCGTCAAAACCTCAATCTGCCCCATTCCTGCAAAAAGCGGTGCCTGCGGACAATGCAAAGCCGAACTGGTGAGCGGCGATATTCAAATGGGCGAACACTCGGAACAGGCCTTATCCGAAGCAGAAAAAGCGCAAGGCAAGATTTTGATGTGCTGCACCACCGCGCAAAGCGACATCAGCATCAACATCCCCGGTTACAACGCAAACGCGCTACCCGTCCGCACCCTGCCCGCCCGTATTGAAAGCATGGTTTTCAAACACGATGTCGCCCTCCTGAAACTTGTCCTGCCCAAAGCCCCACCGTTTGCTTTCTACGCCGGGCAATACATTGATTTACTGCTGCCGGGCAACATCAGCCGCAGCTACTCCATCGCCAATTCGCCCGACCAAGAAGGCATTTTGAACTGCACATCCGCAGGCGCGAAAACGGCGTCTGCTCGGAAATGATTTTTCGGCAGCGAACCCAAAGTCAAAGAAAAAAAGGCATCGTCCGCATCAAAGGCCCGCTCGGTTCGTTTACCTTGCAGGAAGACAGCAGCAAACCCATCATCCTTTTTGGCAACCGGTACAGGCTATGCCCCCCATCCGCAGCATCCTGCTCGACCTTATCCGCCAAGACAGCAGCCGCGCCGTCCATTTCTACTGGGGTGCACGGCACCAAGATGATTTGTACGCACTCGAAGAAGCGCAAGAGCTGACAGGTCGTCTGAAAAACGCCCGCTTCACCCCCGTCCTATCAAAAAGCCACTGAAAGTTGGCAAGGCGAAAAAGGATACGTCCAAACTGCTACCGCAAAAGATTATCCCGACTTGAGCGGTTACGAAGTTTATGCCTGCGGTTCCGTCGCCATGACCGAAAGTGCGAAATCCGTGTTGACCGCGCAATGCAGCCTGCCTGAGACAACCTTCTATTCGGATGCGTTTTCTCCGGCGCAATAGTCCCAGTTCACCATTTTTTTCATCACTTGAGACCTTTATAAAATTTCCACCAAGACATTTAGGGGATTTCTCATGAGCACTTTCTTCCAGCAAACCGCACAAGCCATGATTGCCAAACACATCGACCGCTTCCCACTATTGAAATCTGAAGGCGATGTGTTTGAACCTGTTGAAAGCGGCTAACAGGTTAAGTGTGCCTGTTACCGCCTAAAAAGGCGGCCCGGATGCCTGATTATCGGGTATCCGGGGAGGATTAGGGGTATTTGGGTAGAATCAGTGGATATTTGAAACGAAAACAGCCGAAAAACCTGTGTTTGGAGTTTCGGTTGTCGGGGAAAAGGAATTTTTGCAAAGGTCTCAACCTGTGGTGTAAACAACGCGACGATTTCCTACAACTGATTTCTACAGTATAGGTTTCAGCGAGCTGATTCTTATCTCCTATCCCGTTATTCCTTAACTCATCCTCCTTTTATCATGTCAATTACCATTCCAGCCTTCGATCCCCTAAGCATCCCCATAGCAGGTACCAATCTGATTGAAGCCTCTGCCGGCACGGGCAAAACCTACGGCATTGCGGCTTTGTTCACACGTTTGGTCGTGCTTGAGCAGATGCCTGTCGAAAGCATTTTGACCGTTACTTTTACCAAGGCGGCAACGGCGGAATTGAAAACCCGTTTGCGCGCACGTTTGGACGAAGTATTGCAGGCTTTGGAGAGCGTGGAGGATACGGACAATCTTTCAGACGACCTTGAAGCATACTGCCGAGACAATCATCCGGGCGATGTGTTTCTGACCGGTTTGCTCAAACAGGCATTGGCTCAAGAAAGTCGGGCTCGGCTGATTGTCCGCCTCAAGGCCGCCATCGGACAATTCGACAACGCCGCAATTTATACCATTCACGGCTTCTGCCAACGCATTTTGCGCGATTATGCATTTTTGTGCCGCGCGCCTATGGATGTTGAGTTGACCGAAGACAACCGCGACCGCCTGCTGATTCCTGCTCAAGATTTTTTTGGCGCGACCGCATCGTCAATCATCCCGTTTTAGCGAAGTTGGTATTCCAACGCCGCCAAACGCCGCAAACCATGCTGGCGGCAATACAAAAGTTCGTCAGCCGTCCGTATTTGGTTTTCAGACGACCCGAAACAGACTTAGTCGCCGCGCAGGAAAACTTTCGGAAAACATGGGAAAAAGTGCGTTCCAAACTGGACGCTTTGGAAGAAACATTCTGGCGCATCCGTCCGATATTAAACGGGCAATCCTATCAAGAAAAAAACATTCAAGACCGTCTTTCTCGAACTCCAATCCGCCTCCCAATCCGATGTCCTTCCTTCTTTTGGCAAGACGACGGCAGAAAAAGCTGCCCATGTTTGCCATAGAAGCTTTAGCGTCCAAAGTCAAAAAAAGGCAATACTCCCGATGCTGCCGCCTTTGCCGATTTGCAGATATTGGCGAATCTCGGCGCAGATTCGGCTGCCATCGTGCAAGCCGAAGAAGAGATGCTTACCCTGCTCCATCTCGACCTGCTCGACCATCTTAATGCCAGTCTGAACGAACAGAAAAAAATCCAAGCGCGAACGCGGTTTCGACGATTTGCTGCTTGATGTTTTACGACGCATTAACCGACAACCCGCAGGCCGATTCACTGGCTCAGGTGGTAGCTCAAAACTGGCGAATCGCTTTGATTGACGAATTTCAAGACACCGACCCGCTGCAATACGAAATCTTCCGAAAAATCTTCATCAGCCAAAACAAGCCTTTATTCTTAGTCGGAGACCCGAAACAAGCCATTTACAGCTTTCGCGGCGCCGACATTTACGCCTATCTGCAAGCCGCAGCAGACGCGCAACACAGCTACACGCTGGCGACCAATTACCGCAGCCATGCCAAGCTGATTAACGGCATAGGCGCATTGTTCCGCTGCAAAAACCGCCCTTTCGTCTTGGACGGCATAGACTATACCGAAGTCGGCGCCGCACGTTCCGAAAGCCGGCTTTCGCCGCCCCAAACTGCCATACAGATACGCTGGCTCAACGGCAAAGACGACGAAGTGCTCAACAAAGACATCTTGCGCCGCCGTGCCTCCGAATATTGCGCCGACGAAATCGCCCACACGCTCAACGAAGCTGCCGAGGGTCGTCTGAAATTCAAAGACAGACCGGTCGTTTCAGGCGATATTGCCGTCTTGGTCAGGACGTTTAACGAAGGCGTGATGGTGGCAAAAGCGCTGAAAACGCGCGGCATACAAAGCGTTTTGCTCTCAAGAGAATCGGTTTTCACCACGCCCGAAGCCCTCGCCCTTGCCGCGCTGTTGGATTATTGGCTCAATCCCGGACAAATCGGCTCGCTGCGCTTCGTCTTATCCGGCACATTGTTCGGCTACGACGCGCAAGCCCTGTATCAACTCAACCGCAACGAAGCCGAATTATTAAACTGGATAAACACCTCCGCCGAATCCGTTGCCATTTGGCGGAAAAGCGGGATTTATGCCGCGCTGCAACACTTCTCCTCGTTGCACGGCATCGAAACCGGATTACTTGCACGCGGCGACGAGCGCGGCCTCACCAATTTCCATCAGCTTTTTAGAGTGCCTCTCCGAAGAAGAGGGACAAAGCCTCAGCCCCGCCGCCCTACATCAATGGCTCAACGACCAAATCAGCCTGGCGCAAGACCGCTCTGTCGGCGAATCAGGACTGTTACGGCTTGAAAGCGACGAAGCACTGGTCAAAAATCGTTACCATGCATGCCTCCAAAGGTTTGCAATATCCTTTGGTCTATTGCCCTTTCGTTTGGGACGCGAAAGACATGAAGCCCGCCGATTGGCAAATCCTCCACACCGCCGACCACACCACGGAACTGCTGGCCAAATCGCAACTCAACGATGAAGACCGCATCCACCTTGCCGACGAAGAAATGGCGGAACGCCTGCGCCTGCTGTACGTCGCGCTGACCCGTGCCGAAGAGCAGCTCATCCTTTATGCCGCCCATTGCGGCGATACCGCCGATTCCCCTTTTGCCTACCTGCTTGAAGGCAGCGCCGACAGCAATCGGGCTGATACCCGTCAGGCCTATGACCAAGAACGCAAAGCAAACAAAGCCCTAGGCGAGCTGCAAATGCTGAAAAAAACAACTGGCTGCGTTTCCTCAACAATCCCCCCGAACATACCGACTTCAGCTTTTTCCGAAGACGCGCCGCAACCTGCTGCCGCGCAAAACCGCCATCTTTCAGACGACCTCTATCAAGCCGCCGTTATCCCTGCCCGCGGATTTCAGTTCATCCGACATACCAGCTTTACCGGCCTCAGCCGCCAAGTCAAAACCCGAGACGACGAGCGCGAAGAATTACAACCCGCACTCGACCCCGCAGAAACCGCCGCCGAAACAGAAAGGTCGTCTGAAACCGCCCTCCCCGTTTCAGACGACCTCCCAAACACCGACATCCACCATTTCCCGCGCGGCGCCAACGCCGGCGTCTGCCTGCATGAAATGTTGGAAAAATTCGACTTTGCCCAAAGCGCCGAAAGCCAAAGCAGCCTGATAGCCGAAACCTTAACCCGCTACGGCTTCGACCTGCTCTGGACAGATGCCGTCAAACAAATGCTCGACACCTGCCGCAAAACACGCCTTGTTGCACAAAGCCTGTCTGAAATTCCACCCGAGCGCCGCCTTCCGGAAATGGGGTTCACCCTCTACACCGAAGACTTCAAACTCCATGACCTACGCCGCTGGTTTGCCCGCGAAAAACAGCTCACTGCCGCCGGAATGTATCGAAGCCGCAGAAAGATTGGATTTCCAAGACTTACAAGGTTTTCTCAACGGCTTCATCGACATGATCTGCCAAGATTCAGACGACCTCGTGTGCATCATCGATTACAAATCCAACCATCTGGGCGACAGCGCCGAAGCCTATACGCAACAAGCCATGAACGAAGCCGTAGCAGACCACTACTACTACCTGCAAGCGCTCATCTACGCCATCGCCGTAGCCCGCTATTTCAAACTGCGCGGCAAACCTTTACCCAAACTCGCCATCAGATACCTCTTCCTGCGCGGATTGGACGGCATGGACAACGGCATCTGGCAATGGGACTTGGATACCGAATCCTTAGCGCAATGGCTGTAAATGGAATGAAAAATGTCGTCTGAAAATATATAGTGGATTAAATTTAAATCAGGACAAGGCGACGAAGCCGCAGACAGTACAGATAGTACGGAACCGATTCACTTGGTGCTTCAGCACCTTAGAGAATCGTTCTCTTTGAGCTGAGGCGAGGCAACGCCGTACTGGTTTAAAGTTAATCCACTATACGTACAAGCGTTTTCAGACGACCTTGGATTCGGATTTCAAGTGCAACACTAGGGTACCAGTGGTTGGAACAGATTTAAGAATAAAACACTTGGCGTTTCGTAGCCAAGTGTTTTTCTTGGCCGGTGGTTCAACTCATCTTGAACCCTGCGTATCTCCCGATTGCTGATATTTCGGAAATCGGTCTGTTTGGGGAAATATTGTCGGATGAGTCCGTTGGTGTTCTCATTCAGCCCTTTCTCCCACGAATGGTAAGGGCGGCAAAAATAGGTTTTCGCCTTCAATGCTTTGGCTATTTTGGTGTGTTGGTAGAACTCTTTGCCGTTATCCATGGTGATGGTGTGGACTCTGGCTTTATATGCCTTTAATACCCTAATGGCCGCCCGGGCAGTGTCTTCGGCTTTTAAGTTCTTTAATTTGCAGATGATGGTGTAGCGGGTAACGCGTTCGACCAAGGTCAATAACGCGCTTTTTCTGATTTTTTTGCCGACGATGGTGTCGGCCTCCCAATCGCCGATGCGGGTTTTCTGGTCGACGATGGCGGGTCGGTTTTCTATGCCGACGCGGTCGGGCACTTTGCCTCTGGTCCATGTGCTGCCGTAGCGTTTGCGGTAGGGTTTGCTGCATATTCTGAGATGTTGCCACAAAGTGCCGCCGTTGTTTTTGTCTTGGCGAAGGTGGCGGTAAACGGTGCTGTGATGGAGTGTGATTTGGTGGTGTTTATGCAGGTAGGCACATACTTGTTCGGGACTGAGTTTGCGGCGGATAAGGGTGTCGATGTGTTGAACCAGCTGCGAATCGAGCTTATAGGGTTTTCGCCGGTGCTGTTTGGTCAGCCGGCTTTGCTTCTGTGCTTTTTTTCGGCGCTGTATTGCTGCCCTTGGGTGCGGTGCCGTCTGATTTCGCGGCTGATGGTGCTTTTGTGGCGGTTAAGCTGTTTGGCGATTTCGGCGATGGTGCAGTAGCGGGACAGGTATTGGATATGGTATCGTTCGTCTTGGGTCAGTTGTGTGTAGCTCATGGCAATCTTTCTTGCAGGAAAGGCCGTATGCTACCGCATACTGGCCTTTTTCTGTTATGGAAAGTTGCACTTCAAATGCGAATCCGCCGACCTTTACTTTGTATTCATGCAATAAAACCAGCATCTGTTTATTGTCTGTGGCCCCAGCATTGTTTACAGTCTTCGAAAGACAATACTGCCATGAAGATCCATAAAAATACCCACCTCATTTCTCACCAACGCCAAGCCGTTTAGCGAGCCTATATATAGGATAAAATCACCGTTACTTTTCTAATCCGACTATACCAAGTTAACAGGGTAACCATCTACTGTATCCTCAAGGCATACGGCTGTAAATGCTCTCACCGAAAAACAGCACCAACAATCGTTTCAAACGAACAAAAATACGGTATAAAACGGTTGGCCAAAGTTGATAAAGCCATCAGCAAAATAGTTCATTTTGATACCAAACAGCTGTATTTATTGCAAAACCAAAAGCCAACCGACCAAAGGGATTACCTATTTTTCGTCATTGGTGATTATTCCCATAAACTGCATCCAGCTATTTTGCCTGAACATACCGCAACTAGCGCAGCCAACTTACTTTTTGCACAATGTCATTGAATGCTGTATGAACAACTACTCTTCACTCTATAAAAAAATTAGACAAAATGTATAAAATAATTTCAATATTAAAATGTGAGGCATTATTTTTAGAAAAATAGATTGTCATTTTGTCTAAAATGCGTATAATCCCCTTCCAAAGCAAACCATAATTTCGATAAAGTTTGGACAAGGAACATCATGCAATTAGACATTGACCGCTTAGTTGCTTATTTCGGCGGCGTGAATGCACTTGCCGAAGCGTTGAAACAACACGATCCCGAAAAATGCCGCAACAACCGCCGCCATCTATAAATGGCGCACGCGCGGGTCGCTGCCTTTGGCGCAACTGCAAAAGCTGACCGCGCTGGCGGAAGCGCAAGGCAGGCCGCTGGATTTGAATGCTTTTTTACAAAAAAACGAATCTCTGGAGAGAACAGAAATGACACAGACCAACCGCGTAATTATTTTTCGACACCACCATGCGCGACGGCGAGCAGTCGCCCGGTGCATCCATGACCAAAGAGGAGAAAAATCCGCATTGCCCGCCAGTTGGAGAAAATGGGCGTGGATGTGATTGAGGCGGGTTTCGCCGCCGCCAGCCCGGGCGATTTCGAATCGGTCAATGCGATTGCCAAAATCATCACCAAATCCACAGTCTGCTCGTTGGCGCGTGCCGTTGAAAACGATGTGCGCAAAGCGGGCGAAGCCGTTTCCCCCGCGCCGAAAAAACGCATCCATACCTTCATCGCCACCAGCCCCATCCACATGGAGCACAAACTGAAAATGAAGCCGCAGCAGGTCATCGATGCGGCGGTCAAAGCAGTGAAAATCGCCAAAGAATACACCGACGATGTGGAATTTTTCTGCCGAAGACGCCGTGCGTTCGGATTTGGACTTCCTCGCCAAAATCTTTACGGCGGTTATCGAAGCGGGCGCGACCACCATCAATATTCCCGATACTGTCGGCTACTCCATCCCTTCCGTGTGGTACGAGCGTATCAGCAACATCATCAAAAGCGTGCCCAACGGCGACAAAGTAGTCTGGTCGACCCACTGCCACAACGACTTGGGTATGGCGGTTGCCAACTCGCTGGCCGCTGTTCAGGCAGGCGTGCGCCAGGTGGAATGCACCATCAACGGCTTGGGCGAACGCGCGGGCAATGCCAGCCTTGAAGAAATCGTGATGGCGTTGAAAGTGCGTCATGATTTGTTCGGCTTGGAAACCGGCATCGACACCACGCAAATTGTGCCGGTATCCAAACTGGTGTCCACCATTACCGGCTATCCGATTCAGCCCAATAAGGCAGTGGTCGGCGCAAACGCCTTTGCACACGAATCAGGCATCCATCAGGACGGCGTGTTGAAACACCCCGAAACCTATGAAATCATGACTGCCGAATCGGTCGGCTGGTCAACCAACCGCCTGACCTTGGGCAAATTGTCCGGCCGCAGCGCGTTCCGCAGCAAACTGGCGGATTTGGGCATTGAGTTGGAAAGCGAAGAGGCGCTGAACGCCGCGTTCGCCCGCTTCAAAGAACTCGCCGACAAAAAAACGCGAAATCTTCGACGAAGACCTGCACGCGCTGGTGTCCGACGAAATGGGCAGCATGAACGCCGAGAGCTACAAATTCATTTCCCAAAAAATCAGCACCGAAACCGGCGAAGAACCGCGCGCCGACATCGTGTTCAGCATCAAAGGCGAAGAAAAACGCGCTTCCGCCAGCGGCTCCGGCCCTGTCGATGCGATTTTCAAAGCGATTGAGAGCGTAGCGCAAAGCGGCGCGACTTTGCAGATTTATTCCGTCAATGCCGTAACGCAAGGCACAGAAAGCCAAGGCGAAACCAGCGTCCGTCTGGCGCGCGGCAACCGCGTCGTCAACGGTCAGGGCGCGGATACCGACGTTTTGGTCGCCACCGCCAAAGCCTACCTCTCCGCCTTGAGCAAACTGGAATTCGGTGCCGCCAAACCGAAAGCACAAGGCAGCGGTACGATTTGAGCTTAAATGGCTTGATTTGAATTTAAAAAGCAAAGAGGTCGTCTGAAAACTGAACTGCACCCCAAAAGTTGGACATCCCCTCCAACTCACAAGGTGCAGTTTTTTTATGAGCAAATATACATTACACTTCAAATACCAAGCCGTACTCTACTACCTGCATATACGCAGCCAACAGCGTACCGCAGACCACTACGGCATTTCCCGAACCCACCTGAGATGATGGATACGCGCCTATCAAGAAGGCGGTATCGGCGCACTCGAACATCCCCAATCCAAAACCATGCCCCCAACACCGCAAAAACCCCTTCATCGCAGATAAACCCGACCAAGAAAAAAACACAGGCAGAGCTTATCGAAGAGTTGTGCTATATGCGCGCAGAGGTCGCCTACCTAAAAGGAGTTAAAAGCCCTCAGCCAAAAAGCAGACCGCAAAGGACAAAAGCCAAACCGTCCAAACACTGAGGGCGCAACACCCGCTCAAATACCTGCTGCACATCGCAAACCTGCCCAAAAGCAGCTTTTACTACCATCACCAAGACCGACCCGACCCCGACGCAGCCGACAAAGCCCTCCTCGTCGAAACCTACCGGCGGCATAAAGGACGCTACGGACAAAGGCGCATTGCCGCAGCATTGGGTTGGAACCGCAAAAAAGTGGCGCGGTTGATGAAGCAGTTGGAACTGAAAGCCCTCATACGGGCGAAAAAAGCCTACCGCCATCCCGCCATGGGCGAGATATCGGAAAACCTCCTCAAACGCCGGTTCAAAGCCCGAAAGCCCAACGAAAAATGGCTGACCGACGTTACCGAACTCAAAGGGAAGGACGGCAAACTGTACCTCTCGCCAATCTTGGACTTGTTCAACCGCGAGATCGTCGCCTACGCCATGAGCCGCAGAGCCGACAGCGAAATGGTGAAGGAAATGCTCGAAAAAGCCGCCCCCCGTCTGACTGACAAAGGAACGATGCTGCATTCGGACCAAGGTGTGCTGTACCGTACGGCGGGGTATAGGGAATTGCTTGCGGAGCATTCCATGGTTCAAAGCATGTCGCGAAAGGCGAACTGTTGGGACAATGCGCCGATGGAAAGCTTCTTTGCGGTGTTGAAGACGGAGTGTTTCTATAACGCAGGTGAATTGACGGTAGATGAATTGATGAAGCAGATAGATGACTATATGGATTACTACAACCGGGAGCGTTGCAGTTTGAAATTGAAAAAGCTGAGTCCTGTCGCATACAGAACCCAGCTTGCACAGAGCGCCTGAATAGGCTTTTTATGAGTGTCCAAGATTTGGGGGCCAGTTCAAACCGGATTTTTGAGGTTTCAGACGACCTTTTTTTCATGACTGCCCGCTGCACCCCGAATATCGATACCAACACCAACGCAAATCCCGCCAGCGACTTCGCGTCCATCCCTTGCCCTAAAAACAGCCAGCCCAAGATAAATGCCGAGACAGGGCTGAGCAATCCCAACGACGAAACCGCAGCAGGCGAAAGTTTGGCGATTCCTCTAAAAAACAACACATAAGCCAATACGGCACCAAACAGGCTCAAATACAGATAGCCGCCGATATTGGCGGGGCTTAAAGATTCGAGCCGCGGTTCGGCAAGCAGGGCGACGGGCAGTAAAAATAATCCGCCGATGAAAAGCTGCCAGCCGGTGAACGCCAATACGGGCAGCGAAGTGCGGCGGTGTTTCGACAAATACACGCCCAACGCCATCGCCGCCGCGCCCGCCAATGCCGCCAAAATCCCCGTCCCGTCATAGCGCGCCTGCGGCGACAAAACCAAAAGCGCAATCCCCAAAACCCCTGCCGCCGACCAAGCCCAAGCTGCTTTAGGCGGCATGGTTTTGCCGATTAACCAAGTAAACACCAGCACCATCAGCGTCTGCGTCGAACTCAACACCGCCGCCAGTCCGCCCGGCAAGCGATACGCCGCCACAAACAGCATGGCCTGAAAAAAAGCCGATGTTTAAAAAAACCGAGCAAGACAACCGTCGCCCATTCATCGCGTTTGGGGATACGCCGCGTCCACGCCAACAGCAAAAAGCCCGGCGGGTAAAAACACGGATAAGCGCGGCGGTGAACGGTCGGTCCGGCGGCAGAAATTCGGTGGTCACGAGATAGGTGCTGCCCCAAATCAACAGGGGCGAGTGCGGTGGTCAGGATGGTGGCGGTGCGACTGGACATCAGGGATTCCTTGTATTTGTGTTTCAGCTTGCCCGAAGGTCGTCTGAAAAAAATGGGACGGATATGCAATGATGGAAAGAAAAAGCAGCCTGCACATTTTAAAACAAAAAGTGCAGGCTGCTTTTCGTTATTTCAGACGACGAGGGGATTACAGCCGCCAGTTCAGTTTGAACATGATATTGCGCGGCATTCCGTAAAAATTGTAAGCACCGTTGCTGCGGTTGGCGTTGTTTTCAAAATAACGCTTATTCGACAGGTTGTTGCCAATCAGGCTCAAACGGATGCGGTCGGTCGGCGCGTATTGCACATCGGCATGCCACAAGGTGTAGCCGCCCTGCTTGAGGTTGGGCTGGTCGTGCAGGTTACCGGTGCGGCTTTGCACGTTCATACCTGCGCCGATACTCCATCGGTGCGCGGCACCGGGCAGCCGGTAATTGGTGTAGAGCCTGAAGATACTGCGCGGCGTGTGCTGGCTGTATCTCTGCCCTGCTTGGTAGTCTTCGTCATCATTGCGGTATTTGCTGTCGTTGTAGGTGTAGCCGGCAAACAGTTTCCAGTTATCGGTCAGATTACCAGAAATTTCTGCATCCAAGCCTCGGCTGACCACTCGGCCGGTGTTGATATAGTAGCCGTTGCCCATTCCGTCATCTCCGCCATAAACGGCGCGGTTTTTTTCTGATCGATTTGGAACAAGGCGACGGCAGTGTTCAGGCGTTTGTTGTTCCAAGCGGATTTCCAGCCGATTTCGTAGTTGGTGCCGATAACGGGCGGTAAATCGTTGCCGCCGGCATCTTTATATTCGAGCTGTGGTTTGAAAAATCGAGGTGTAGCTGGCATACAGGCTGTGATGCGGCGTTACATCCCAGGTAATACCCAAATAGGGCACGAAACGATTGCGGTTAATGCGGCGTGTCATACTCTCCAAAGGAGCAGGGTTGGCCGGGTCGATTATGTCATCGGTGTTTTGCCGATAACGCCAACGGGTGTAGCGGAAACCGGCCAGCAGGTGCAGTTTGTCGGTCGGATTAAAGCGGATGCCGGCACTGACGGCATGGGAACGGGTATGCTCATCGGTGTGTCGGTGGATGGGGTTGAAGCGGTAATCCAAATCGGCCAGCTTGCTCCAATCGGGGCGCAGGATAACGGAACCGTCAAACGGATCCAGCGGGAAATCTCGGCTCAAGTTAGGGTCGCACCAGTTCGGCCAGCCGCGCGATGCGCAAAACTGGTTCCAAGAGTCGGACGGGTCTGCCCACAAATTCCAATGCTGCATGGTTTCGGAGTCGGTACGCCGTTTGTTGTAGCTGTATGTGGCGAACACGTCGTGTTGGCGTCCCAATACCTCAAAGCGGCCGGCCAGCTTGCCTTGCGCCGTCCATTGCGCAGTTTTGTTGTCGGCAAGGCGGTTGCCGCTGCCCCAAATGGTGCCGCTGCTGTTTTGCCAGCTCGGACCGCTGCTGAGCGCGGCATACTCCCGAAATGCCGTGTCGCGGCGATAATCGACCAAGCCGATAGCCCGCCAGTTATCGTTGAAATCGTACCGCAGCTCCGAAAATAAATTGAATTTGGTGAAGCGGCTGTTGTTCCACGGCGCGCCGGAATAAGCATTGCGCGGCAGATGCAGCGGATGATCCTCGCTGCCTGCAGGCAGGCCGTCACATCCGGCACCGCATGGCGGTTTTGATACAGGCTGCCCACCGTCCAAACTGCTTTTTCGCCCAAATCGAAATCAAGCACGCCGTACACCACGTTTTGCCGGCTATTGACGCGGTCGATGAAAGAACCAGACTTTTCCCATGCGCCCAACAAACGGCCGCGCACCGTGTGGCTGCTGTTGAGGCTGCCGGAAACATCCAATTCGCCGCGGTAAGTGTCGAAACGCCCCGCACTCACGCTGCCTTGTATCTGCCGTGCAGAAGTCGGCCGTTTGCGTACCGCATTGATGGTTCCGCCCGGCTCGCCGTTGGCCTGCGTCAAACCGGTGGCACCGCGCACCACTTCGATGTGGTCGTACACCGACAAATCGGTCTGACTCTCAGCATTGAGGATGGTTTCGCCCACATAGCTGGAAACATTGGAAGAAACGCCGTCTTCTTCTATTTGGTCGATATAGAAACCGCGCGACATGAAGCGCGAGCGGTCGGAATCGCGCACAACGGTAACGCCCGTAGTGGCCTTCAGTGCATCTTCCAAACGGGTAATGCCCTGCCCTTCAATCTGGGTTTTTGGTAATGACACTGACCGACTGCGGCGTTTCCTTGGGCGATAAAGCCAAACCCGTGGTGGTACGCATGGCGGAGGTGGTGAACGAATCTCGGTTTTCGGTACGCGTGCTGCGGTTTACCGCCTGTACATAAACATCTTCCAATACACCCGACACTTCAACTTTATCGGCAGCCGCTATGGCATGTGTGCCCAACAGCATGGAAGCAATCAGGCTCATGCGAAATCCCGAACGATTCATTTCTTCACCTCCCTTTTCATAGATTAAATTAATTTTTTTCCATTTTATTGAATAAAGAGAAGTAGATTTATCGGCAAAACGTTGTAATCCTAAAGCGTGATGCTATATTTTCAGACGACTGTGCGTTTTCTTCATGCAGGCCGTCTGAAAATTGGTTACCGTAGTTCGGACTGAAGCCTGACATGCCAAATCAGAAGGAATCGTGGGATGGATCCCATCCACCCTGTTCAAAAATATTCGTTATCCGACACTAAGAATCAACCAACCCTGTCCCAGTTTAATCAAAAGTCCCACTTATTCCTCCAGCGCCGCATCCACCGCCGAGAACGCATGGATGGCGGTGCTGTCGAACTACGGGCAGCGGGCTGTCGGTTTCGTTCACAAGCAGGCAGATTTCGGTGCAGCCAAGTATTACGCCCTGCGCACCTTCGCTTTTCAGACGACCTATCACGTCGTAAAAGTAGCGGGCGGATTCGGGGCGGATTCGGTTCAGGCACAGTTCGTCAAAAATAATGCGGTGGATTTCGTCTTGTTCGGCGGCGGTCGGAGCTATGGTTTGTACGCCCTGCGAACCCATGCGCTCAGTATAAAAAAACCGTCGCTCATGGTAAAGCGCGTACCGAGCAGGCCGACGGCAGACAAGCCCTGCCGTTTGATGGCGGCGGCGGTGGCATCGACGACGTGCAGCAAGGGGATGCCGGCCGCCTGTTCGATGGCGGGGGCGACTTTGTGCATGGTATTGGTGGCGAGCAGCAAAAAAATCCGCGCCGCCCGCTTCCAGCCTCCGCGCACTTTGCGCCAACACGTTTCCCGCCGCCGCCCAGTCGCCGCTTTTCTGCAAACAGACGATTTCTTCAAAATCCACGCTGTCGAGCAGAATTTTGGCGCTGCGGTTGCCGCCCAAACGGCGGTTGGTTTCGCGGTTGATGATTTGGTAGTAGAGCACGGTGCTTTCGGGACTCATGCCGCCGATGATGCCTATGGTTTTCATGTTTTTTTCCTGAAATTTAATAAATAAAGTCTGAAAAGTCCAAGATGAGAAAGTACATCCTACGGCTGTTGCGGCATTTCTTTTTCAAAACGGAAGAAATATTCAAACGCTTCATCTTGCTCCACAGCTTTCGGTCTAGTGGTATCAGGGTGGTACGGATTAAAAAAACTCTACGATTTTAAAACCGCATTTATTGACGTAGAAATGGATGTTGCGCTTCTCAAAATACGGCGTATGCGTTTCCCACACGCGTACTTCGGGGTGCAGCCGCTCTATCGCACGCCACGCTTTCCCGCCCTAAGCCGCTCCCGTGTTTCTGCGGGAACATAAACAGTAAATCCAACGAACCGCGCTCCGTTTCGGCATTGACGACAATTACCGCGCCGCCTGCTTTTTCGCCGTCGGCAACAATGTGATAGCTCTCTGCTTTGGGTGCATTCATGGATTCTTCGATTTCTTCTCGGCTGATAACTTCTTCTCCGTCGTCCAAATCGTCTGCCACCGCCAATCTGAACGACTGCTGCAAGGCGCGGATAAACTCGTCTTTTTCGTGTTCTTGAACGGGGATAAGGGTAATGTCAGTCATCATGTTCTCTTGTATCTAATGTGTGAAATTAACCAATTCTAGCGTGTCAGCACGAAGCTGTCGTCTATCAGCCGCCACACGTTTTTCTGCGGGCGTTTGCGCCAATACGATACTCAACCAGTGTTCTTTGTTCATGTGGTAGGCGGGCAGGATGCCTGCCGTCGCGCGCCATGCGCCGATGTGTTCGGGGCGGCATTTGACGTTGACGATTTCCGTCAGACCGCCCTCGCCCATGCCCAGTTTTTTTCAGACGGTACGGGCATATACAGGCAGAACCATTTGCGGTTGCCCGTGTGACGGAACACGGCAAAGTCGGGAGATTTCGCCCACGGATATTCCGCCGCCGCGCCGTAACGTTCGGCCAGTCCGTCAAACAGGGTTGTTCGATTCATGGCGTTTCTTTCTTTAATCGTGGGTTAAGGAACAAATCAGGCATCAAGACCCGCCTGCTGAGTTTTTCAGACGACCTTTTTTTCTACTTCTCCTGTTTCTTCAACAACACGCACGCCAGAATCAGGCTGGTGGCGGCAAAGGCGGCGATGGCGGCGTACTCATGCAGCAGGTCGGCGGTGTGCAGCCCTTTGGTGAAGCTGCCGACGCTGACGGTGTAGTACCACGACGACGGGAAGGTTTTGCCGATAACCAACGCGCCGCCTTCCATGGTGGACAGCGGGTGAGAAAGCCGGAATAGGTTTGCGCGGGGATCATAGTGATGATGGCGGTGGCGAAGATGGCGGCGAGCTGGGAGCGCACGAAGCAGGAAATCAAAAGCCCCAGCGCGGTGCTGGCGGACACCATCAAGAGCGTGCCGACGGCGAGTCCGATAAACGAGCCTTTGAGCGGCACGCCGAACAGGTAAATAATCATCAGCATCATGGCGGCGAAATTGACCATGCCGACGGCGATATAGGGAAGCTGTTTGCCGATCAGATATTGCGCCACGGCGGCGGGCGATGCGTAGAAATTGGCGATGGAACCGATTTCGCGTTCGCGCACCACGCCGACCGCCGACATCATGGCGGGTATCATCATCAACACCAGCATCATCACGCCCGGAGCGATGGCGTTGATGCTGTCGAAATCCTGATTGTACATAAAGCGCGGTTCGATGCCGGCAGGGGCTTTGAGCGAAACGGGCAGCCCGCTTTCGGCGATGCGGTCTTTGGTGTAGGCGGTGATCAGGCTGCCGATGTAGCCGCGGATATTGGTGGCGTTAAACGGCATGGAGCCGTCCACATAAAAACCGACTTCAGGTTTGAGTCCGCGCGCCAAATCGCGTCCGAAACCGCTCGGAATATCGATGACCAATATGGCGCCGGAGCTTTTTGAGCACGGTGTCGATTTCGGCTTCGGACTGTATCGGCGGCTGTTGGAGGAAATAGCGCGAACCGTCGAAATATTCGACCAGCTCGCGGCTGGCGGCGGTTTGGTCGCGGTCGTAAACGGCGAATTTCAGATTCCGCACGTCAAACGATATCCCCCACGATACCGATGCCATGATAATCAGCGGGCCGAACACGGCGAAAAAAACAGGCGGATTTTTGTCGCGCAGGAGTTCTTTGGCTTCGCGGCGGGCGAAGGTCCAAATCATGGAAAAAAATGGTATTTGAAAGTATCGGTATTTGGGTTGTCTCGTAGGGTATGTGAACCTTGTTCACGCACGCCGTTTTGGGTTTCAGACGACCCTGTATCTTTTTCCTTGAAGGTCGTCTGAAAGTTCAGAATGCCTGTCATCCGATTCCCCTTCCGCGTGCGTGGCTTGCGCCACACCCTACGGTCGGAGTTTCTACTGGTAGGGCGTATGAACTTTGTTCACGCACGCCGTTTTGGGTTTCAGACGACCCTGTATCTTTTCCTTGAAGGTCGTCTGAAAGTTCAGAATGCCCTGTCATCCGATTCCCCTTCCGCATGCGTGGCTTGCGCCACACCCTACGGCCGGAGTTTCCGCCGATAGGGTGTGTGAACTGGTTCACGCACGCCGTCTACGTCTTGGCGAAACTCGCGCTGTTCACTTTCAGAGTGCGCAGCCTCCTGGCGGAACGACCTTTCCTCACCTTCCCCGCCTTCCGCTTCAATCAGATACTGCACAAATGCTTCTTCCAAATCCGGCGCATTCTGCCTTGCCGCCAGTTCGGCGGGCGTGCCCACCGCCAGCACGCGGCCTTTGTGCATAAAGGAAATGCGGTCGCAGCGGGCAGCTTCGTTCATAAAGTGGGTGGAAACGAAAATGGTGATTTTGTCTTCGCGGGAGAGTTTCAGAAGATGGCGCCAGAACATATCGCGCGCGGCGGGATCGACCCCCGAAGTCGGTTCGTCCAAAATCAATACTTCGGGATGGTGCAGGCAGGCGGCGGCCAGTTGCAGGCGTTGGCGAATGCCCAGCGGCAGCGATGCGGGCGCGGTGTCGGCAACGTCCGCCAAATCAAACTGTTGCAGGGCTTCTTCCACCGCCGCCGCGCCTTTAGCGCCCATCTGGTAGAGTCTGGCGTGCAAATCCAGATTGCGGCGCACGCTCAGTTCCTCATACAGCGAAAACGCCTGCGACATATAGCCGACACGCATTTTCGTGTCCAAGCCGCCCGCGTCTATCGGCTTGCCCAACAGCGTGGCGGCGCCTTCGGTCGCTTCCAGCAAGCCGGTCAGCATTTTCATGGTGGTGGACTTGCCGCAGCCGTTGCTGCCGAGAAAGCCGAAAATCTCGCCTTTTTGAATGGTGAAGCTGACGTGGTCCACAGCAGTAAAATCGCCGAAACGCTTGGTCAGCCCGTGCGCTTCCATTGCGGGCGGCGCATCGGGATCGGGGACGAACGGCGTAATGTCCAAACCGCCCGAACCCTGCTGTTTCTCCGGCGGCAGCATTTTGACGTAGGCCTCTTCCAACACGTCGGTGCCGTAATCCGCCAGTACATCGGCAGTAGGCTTGTTTTTCCAGCAGCCTGCCCGCGTCCATCGCCAGCAGCCGCTCAAAACGCTGCGCCTCTTCAATATAGGCGGTCGCCACAATCACGGTCATGCCCGCGCGTTCCCGCCGCAAATCGTCCACCAACGCCCAAAACTGGCGGCGCGACAAAGGATCCACGCCCGTGGTCGGTTCGTCCAGAATCAACAAATCCGGGCTGTGCACCAGCGCACAGCACAAACTCAGCTTCTGCTTCATCCCCCGAGAGCTTGCCTGCCGCCCTGTCGGAAAACGGCGCAAGGCGGGTCGCCTCCATCAGCCGCGCAATCTGCCGCGTACGCTCCTGCCCGTCCAAACCAAACAGCCGCGCGTGAAATCGATATTCTCATACACCGACAAGGTAGGATACAGGTTGCGCCCCAAACCCTGCGGCATAAAAAGGCGATGCGGTGCGACAAATCCCGCCGCACGTCCTTGTCCGCCATATCGCCGCCCAACACTTCCACCCGTCCGTCCTGAATCACCTTCACACCCGCCATCAGCGAGAGCAGCGTCGATTTGCCCACGCCGTCCGGCCCGATCAAACCGACCGTCGCGCCTTTCGGAATGTCCAGCGACACACCGTCAAGCGCAAGAGTCTTGCCGTAGCGGTGGGAAAGGTTTTGGATGGAAACGGTGTTCATGATGCAGCCTTTTTTTGCAGAAAACGGGATTTCAGACGACCTGTTCGTCACGGCTGATTCCATCGGGCTTACGGCTTAAAAAGCTCTGCCGACGCCTCACCCGCAGGTATGTATCCGCTTCATCAGTTACCTACCCGAGGTCGTCTGAAAAAGCGGATAACAGCCTAATCAAGGAAATTGAATATGTCTGAAAATTTCCCTTAATACCGTGAAACATAATGAAAGGATACATCGAACAAAGGTCGTCTGAAAACCTTGTCCATAGGCTTTTAGACGACCTTTTCTTTATGCCCTACCTTACAAATGCGGGTTCATCAGGTTTTCGGGCGACAGGATGCGGTCGAGTTCCGCTTCGCTCAACAGGCCGCGTTCGAGTACGACTTCGCGTACGCCTTTGCCGGTTTGGGCGCAGATTTTGCCGACTAAATCGCCGTTTTCATGGCCGATATACGGGTTCAGGTAAGTGACCAAGCCGATGGAGTTGAATACATAGCGTTCGCAGATTTCGCGGTTGACGGTAATGCCTTTGACGCATTTTTCGGCGAGGTTTACCGCAGCGTTGCCCAAGAGGGAGATGGTTTCAAACATACATTGCGCGATGACCGGCTCCATCACGTTTAATTGCAACTGCCCCGCTTCGGCGGCGAAAGTGATGGTGGTGTCGTTGCCGATGACTTTGAAGCAGACTTGGTTGACCACTTCGGGAATCACGGGGTTGACTTTGGCGGGCATAATCGACGAGCCTGCCTGCATTTCCGGCAGGTTGATTTCTTTCAAACCGGCGCGCGGGCCGGACGACAAGAGGCGCAAGTCGTTACAGATTTTCGATAATTTCACCGCCGTGCGCTTCAATGCGCCGTGTACCATCACATACGCGCCGCAGTCGGAAGTCGCTTCAATCAGGTTTTCGGTCAGTTTGCAATCCAAGCCGCTGACTTCGGACAATTTTTTTCACCGCCAAAGCCGCGTAGCCTTTCGGCGTGTTCACGCCTGTACCGATGGCGGTCGCGCCCAAGTTGACTTCCAACAGCAGGGCGCGCGTGCGGTCCAGATTCAAAAATCTCTTCTTCCAGCAACACTTGGAAAGATTGAAACTCCTGCCCCGCCGTCATCGGCACGGCATCTTGAAGCTGGGTGCGCCCCATTTTCAAAACATCTTTAAACTCATCGGCTTTGGCGGCAAACGCATCTTTCAGCAACGCCAGTTTTTCCAGCAGTTCGCCGACACTGTAATACACCGCCAGCCTGAAGCCGGTCGGATAGGCGTCGTTGGTGGACTGGCTGGCGTTCACATGGTCCATCGGATTGACGATGTCGTAGCGGCCTTTTTCGTAGCCCAATATTTCCAAAGCAAGGTTGGCAATGACTTCGTTGGTGTTCATGTTGACCGAAGTCCCCGCACCGCCCTGATACACGTCGGACGGGAATTGGTCGAGGCAGCGGCCTTTGAGCAACACTTCGTCGCAAGCCTTTTCGATGGCAGCGGCGATTTTCGGGTTTTACTGCGCCCAATTCGCCGTTTGCCTGCGCGGTCGCTTTTTTCACCATCACCATGCTGCGGACAAACTGCGGCACGTCGGAAATTTTTTGATTGGAAATTTTAAAGTTCTCTACCGCGCGCAAAGTATGGATGCCCCAATACGCCTCGGTGGGGATTTCGCGGTCGCCCAGCAAATCGTGTTCGATACGGACAGTCATTTCTCTTACCTTCTCATTCGTTGGTTTATCAAGTAATGTGCATATGCAGGCGGAACATTAGACCGTTTTGCATGGGTTGTCTAGCTGCAAATGCGCCGTTGTTATCAAAGCAGGAAAAACACTCCCACCCGAAAGACAAAAGGTCGTCTGAAACCTTTTGAACTGCACCCCAAAAGTTGGACATCCCCTCCAACTCACAAGGTGCAGTTTTTTTATGAGCAAATATACATTACACTTCAAATACCAAGCCGTACTCCACTATCTGCATATACGCAGCCAACAGCGTACCGCAGACCACTACGGCATTTCCAGAACCCACCTGCGGCGATGGATACGCGCCTATCAAGAAGGCGGCATCGGCGCACTCGAACATCCCCAATCCAAAACCATGCCCCAACACCGCAAAAACCCCTTCATCGCAGATAAACCCGACCAAGAAAAAACGCAGGCAGAGCTTATTGAAGAGTTGTGCTATATGCGCGCAGAGGTCGCCTACCTAAAGGAGTTAAAAGCCCTCAGCCAAAAGCAGACCGCAAAGGACAAAGCCAAACCGTCCAAACACTGAGGGCGCAACACCCGCTCAAATACCTGCTGCACATCGCAAACCTGCCCAAAAGCAGCTTTTACTACCACCACCAAGACCGACCCGACCCCAACGAAGCCGACAAAGCCCTCCTCGTCGAAACCTACCGGCGGCATAAAGGACGCTACGGACAAAGGCGCATTGCCGCAGCATTGGGTTGGAACCGCAAAAAAGCGGCGCGGTTGATGAAGCAGTTGGAACTGAAAGCCCTCATACGGGCGAAAAAAAGCCTACCGCCATCCCGCCATGGGCGAAATATCGGAACACCTCCTCAAACGCCGGTTCAAAGCCCGAAAGCCCAACGAAAAATGGCTGACCGACGTTACCGAACTCAAAGGGAAGGACGGCAAACTGTACCTCTCGCCAATCTTGGACTTGTTCAACCGCGAGATCGTCGCCTACGCCATGAGCCGCAGAGCCGACAGCGAAATGGTGAAGGAAATGCTCGAAAAAGCCGCACCCCGTCTGACTGATAAGGGAACGATGCTGCATTCCGACCAAGGTGTGCTGTACCGTACGGCGGGGTATAGGGAATTGCTTGCGGAGCATTCCATGGTTCAAAAGCATGTCGCGTAAGGCGAACTGTTGGGACAATGCGCCGATGGAAAGCTTCTTTGCGGTGTTGAAGACGGAGTGTTTCTATAACGCAGGTGAATTGACAGTAGATGAATTGATGAAGCAGATAGATGACTATATGGATTACTACAACCGGGAGCGTTGCAGTTTGAAATTGAAAAAAAGCTGAGTCCTGTCGCATACAGAACCCAGCTTGCACAGAGCGCCTGAATAGGCTTTTTATGAGTGTCCAAGATTTGGGGGCCAGTTCACTTTTTCAGACGACCTTTTACATGCTTACATCCCGACCAGCCCCCGTATCTGCGGCCAGTAAAATAAACAGGCGATGGCGCAGACGGCGACGCTGATGCCTGCGGCGTTGATGCTGCTGATTTTTTCTTTAAACGCCATCGCGCCGACCAGCGTTCCCAAAACAATGACGCCGATGTTCATGCCTGCGAAGACCAGTGTCGGATTGTCTTTCATCATTTGGTGGGCGGTAATGTAGGTAACGATGTTGGCGAAATTCAAACCGCCCAGGACGATGCCGCCGATAATGCCTTCTTTCGTCCATTTGGTCGATTGGGAGAAAAGGTAGCCGAACATCAAAATACCGGCGAGGCTGAAGGCGACCAAGAGGTTGCCGGAAAACGCCGTACCGCTTTTGGCAAGCTGTTTGAAGAGGATATCGATGATGCCGTAGCCCGCCCAAACGCCCGCAAGCAGCGTGATTTGCGTACCCAATCCGCCCGATTTCTTGCCGCCGTCGGCTTTCCACAACAGGCAAAACAAAGCCACAAACGCCAAAACGATGCCTATCAGCCGCCCTTCGGTCAAGGCTTCGCCAAAAATGACGAACGCGGAAATAATCGGCAATATCAAAGACAAACGCTGCGCCGCATCGGACTTGACGATACCCGCGGCGTCAACCGCCTTGCCCATAATCACAAACACCGAAGGCAGCAGCACGCCCAGCGCGCCAAACAGCCACCAAGTCGGCAAAAAGGCTTTCGGGTTGCTCAAATCGGGTTTCAACACCCAAGCCGTCAACGCCACTGCGACGATGTAGTTCACCGCCACCGCCTGCGCGACGTCGATTTTGTTCTTACGCGCCAATTTGAGCAATACCGACACAGACACGCTGCACAGTATGCTTGCCAATAAATAAATCATGTTTTTCCTTTGATTGAATGTGTCGGATGCGTGGACAAATTTTCAGACGACCTTCTTGGTGTCCTGTTTTTGATATTTAGTTTCCCGCAAACGACCCATACAAAAATTTCAGACGACCCCGGGATGCGAAGGTCGTCTGAAAACAAAGCGAGCGGTTGCGCTTAGAACCAAGTATCCAAAGACATACGCTTGTTGTCCATCAGTCTGACGAAACCTGCCGCCAGACGGTAAGCAAACCAAACCGATACCAAAAACAGCAACACAGAGCCGATGCTGATAAACGCGGTGATTTTACTCAAAACAAACCCCGCCAGACCGCCCCAGAAGGTTTTAATCAGATAGTCTGCGTGGTTATTATAAACCGAGTCTCCCATATCGCCACGTTTTACATACGCCAAAACAATGCCGGCTACAGGCATCACGAAGGTCGCAAATGCCAAGGCAAACAAGGCATACATCGCCATCACATAAGTCCGGTCGCCGTCTTGGCGCGGCGCTTCCGCCGTATGTTCGCTACCGGTCTGCTGGCTGGCGGTCTGCCCGCTTCTACCGCTGAATTCACGGAGCGACTCGTCGTACCATGCCCGACGTTCGGGATCGACCAGCGTATCGTAAGCCTGACGGATTTCCTTAAAACGCTCTTCCGCTTCGGGATTGCCGGGATTACGATCGGGATGGTATTTCATTGCCGAATCGCGATAGGCTTTTCTGATTTCTGCAATGTCCGCATCCGCCGAAATGCCGAGAATTTCATAAAAATTACGGTTTTTCCATATTAGGGTGTGCCTCTTTGGTTTTGTGTTTGCCAAAGCCCGATACCGTGAAATCACGCCAACAGGCTGTTTGACAGAATGAAAACAGATATAAAAATCAGGCATTGTGTTCTTTTTTTATAAAACCCTCAAATTTGCCCGAATCTGCGTTTCCCGACTTAAAACCGTTTTTGCATCCCTTTAGACGGCAACCTTTACATCCTGCGGATTCAAAGCCCGCAAAGCCTGCGGACTGACACCGATGATAAATCCGCGCTTGCCGCCGTTGATATAAACTTTCTCCAAATCCCAAATACTTTTTTTCAACATACACAGGCAACCGGGTTTTTCATACCGAAAGGCGTCGTCCCGCCCACCAGATAGCCCGTCCATTTTTTTGCCTGTTTCGGATCGGCAGGCTCGATGTGTTTCATGCCCAAATCGCGCGCCAGATTGCGTGTGGAAATCTGCTTGTCGCCGTGCATTACGACAACCAGCCCTTTCTTCGCTTCGTTTTGCAACACGATGGTTTTGACCACCTGATGCTCGTCCACACCGAACAACTCGGCAAACTGCCCTGTCCCGCCGTGTTCCTCATAAACATAAATATAAGGCTCAAAATCAATTTGATGTGTACGCAAGAAACGGACGGCAGGAGTAACCGGATAATCGGTATTTTTGCTCATGATGCAGTTCCAATAATATTCAGACGACCTAAAATTAATATGACAATGACGCGTAAAAATAGTTTCCGCATCTTTTCAAAAACAACAAAACCGCCCGCCTGCTGTGGCAGACAATCAAGCTGAATGTTACCATAAGCCCCTGCCCAATATCCGCCGTCTCGTTCTGACCCCCATCAGGCAAACTGAAATCCGACAACAGGACAGAATGCCCCGTGCGCCCAACCTCAAGGAATATCAAATGAATATCCGATACCTCGGTACCACCGAACGCTACTCCGAAGCTGTCTGCGCCGGAGGATTCGTCTTCCTCTCAGGCATGGTTCCCGAAAATCCCGAAGCCGATGCCAAAGCCCAGACCGAAAACGTTTTGGCGCAAATCGACCGCTGGCTTGAAGAATGCGGCTCCGACAAAGCACACATCCTCGAAGCCACCATCTTCCTGACCGATATGAACGACTACGCCGCCATGAACGAAGCTTGGGATGCCTGGACAGCCCCCGGCCGCACCCCTGCCCGCGCCTGTATCGAAGCCAAACTCGCCAAACCGGAATGGGCGGTCGAAATCAAAGTATCCGCCGTGTGCAAGTGATTGGATTGGACAAGGGTCGTCTGAAAACTACAGTCGATTTTTCAGACGACCCCTTTCATAAAAAATGCAACGAAAGCAGAGCGATTGGATTGACGGTAAAGTAAATCACCTATCAATACAAAAAGGTCGTCTGAAAGCCCAAGTTTTCAGACGACCTTTTACAATCAAAAGCATTATGCGAACGGATGATGCAAAACGATGGTTTCTTCGCGGTCAGGACCAGTGGAGACGATGGCTACCGGTGCGCCGCAGACTTCTTCGATACGTTTCAAATATGCTTTGGCATTGGCAGGCAATGCGTCGTAGCTTGTCACGCCGACAGTCGATTCGCTCCAGCCGGGCATGGTTTCGTAAATCGGCTTGCAGGTTTCTACCGCATCGGAACCGCAAGGCAGGATGTCGGTTTTGCTGCCGTCGGGTAATTCGTAGCCGACGCAGATATTGATGGTTTCAATGCCGTCCATCACGTCCAGCTTGGTGATACACATGCCGGAAATGCCGTTGACTTGAATGGAACGTTTCAACGCGGCGGCATCAAACCAACCGCAGCGGCGTGCGCGGCCGGTTACGGAGCCGAATTCGTGTCCGCGTTCTGCCAAACCTGCGCCAACTTCATCAAACAATTCAGTCGGGAACGGGCCTGAACCGACGCGCGTGGTATAGGCTTTGACGATACCCAAAACATAATCCAGCATTTGAGGACCTACGCCTGCGCCTGCGGAAGCGGCTCCTGCGAGGCAGTTGGACGAGGTAACGAAGGGGTAAGTGCCGTAATCGATGTCCAACAGCGTACCTTGCGCGCCTTCAAACAGCAGTTTTTCGCCGTTTTTGTTTTTCTCGTTCAACACGCGGGATACGTCGGTAATCATCGGCGTAATGCGCGGCGCGACTTTTTCGATAACCGCCATCACGTCTTCCGCTTTCACCGGCTCGGCATTGTGCAGATGTTGCAGTTGGACATTGTAATAGGCAAGGACGGCATCCAGTTTTTCACGCAGTTTTTCAGGATGCAGCAAATCGACGACGCGGATGGCGCGGCGTGCCACTTTGTCTTCGTAGGCTGGACCGATGCCGCGACCGGTCGTGCCGATTTTGCCTTTGCCGCGCGATGCTTCGCGGGCTTGGTCAAGCGCGATGTGGTAAGGCAGGATCAGCGGGCAGGTCGGGGCGATTTTCAGACGACCTTCAACGTTTTTCACGCCTGCTGCGTTCAACTCGTCGATTTCGCCCAACAATGCTTCGGGGGATACGACAACGCCGGAACCGATAAAGCAGTCCAAGTTTTCATGCAGGATGCCGCTCGGAATCAGGCGCAAAATGGTTTTCTTGCCGCCGACGACCAAAGTATGACCCGCATTGTGGCCGCCTTTGAAACGCACGACACCGCTGGTTTCTTCCGCCAGCCAGTCGACGATTTTACCTTTTGCCTTCATCGCCCCACTGGGCGCCGATTACTACAACATTTTTTTAGCCATAGCCATATAACCTATTAATATTAAAAAAATTATCGTGAATCAACTTCAAACCAAGACGGCTTTGTGCCCCTGCCCTGATTTGCCTTTAATCCGCTATGAATGGGTATTTAAATTTTCTCAACCTGCCAAACGCCGTCCGACTTTTTCAGACGACCTGCAACCTCTTCCGAAGCATTGTGTCCGATACCGTAGTCGACAACGACACACTGCCCTTGTTCACGCAGGGCTTCAACTGCTTCGCGAGCCGCTTCGGCATCTTCCGCATCGACCAAGACGACGGGCTGCCGCTCAATGGCGGGCAAACGTCCGATAAAGCTGCGCAAGTCGAAACTGAATCCCGTTGCCGGACGCGCACGGCCGAAATATTCGCCCAATCCGTCATAACGCCCGCCCCGTGCGACCGCGTCATGGAAATTGGAACCGTATGCCGCATACAGCAAGCCGGTGTGATAATTGTCGACGCGCAGTTCGGATAAGTCGATATGGACTTTCTGATTCGGGAATGCATCGCACACTGCCTGCAATTCGTCCAACGCGCTGCCGACCGCTGACAAATCCGGCAATCGTTCGCGTGCGGCAGACAACACTTCCCGTCCGCCATACAGACGCGGCAGCAGCGAAAATGCTTTCGCCCACATACCGTCCAACTTCCAAGCCTTAACCTGCGCTTCGACCGCTTCGGTATCTTTATCCTGCATCAACGCAAGCAGCGTTGCGGACTGCTCCGCATCCAAATGCGCCGCATCGGACAAAGCGCGGAATACGCCGATGTGCCCCAACGACAGCAAAACCTCGCCCATATCGGCAATCTTCATACTTTTGAGCATCAGGTCAATCAGCTCGATATCCGCCCGTATATCGGCGAAACCATACATCTCCGCTCCCGCCTGCAAAGGTTCGCGCATATTGAGCAAACCTTCCGGCCGCGCGTGCAACACAGGGCCTGCGTAACACAAACGGTTAATCCCTTGATTGGCGGACAAAAGATGCGCATCGATACGCGCCACTTGCGGTGTAATGTCGGCACGGATGCCCAACTGCCGACCGCTCAGCTGATCGACCACCAAAATGGTTTTTAAAGACAAACCCGCGTCAATGTGCGTCAGCAGGGAATGGCTGTATTCCATCAGCGGAGGCTGTACCAGCTCGTAACCGTGCACTCGGAACAAAGTCAACAACTGCTCTCGCGCGCTTTCCAACTGTCGGGCGTTGGTCGGCAACACATCGGCAACATGTTCGGGAAGCTGCCAAGATTGCATGGGAATCTACCTTCTATCTGTTTTTTTGTAAACGCAAAGGGCTGCTTGAATTTAAAACCAGACGGACACACAGCCCGCTTCTCGAAATACGCCGCGCAAACGATGCAGCGTTTCCAACAAATCTGATTTTTAAATTCAAACAGCCCCTGAATGACGGCTTTAAACCGCCGAGTTATTAAAAGCAGACTTTACCATACAAAAACAGTTTTTGTGCAGCCTGTTTTTCATACAAAAAGTCGTCTGAAAAAAAGATGGGCAATCCTCTATTCGCAATGGAGATTGCTTGTTTTTCTCTTTAAAAGAATCCATCGCAATTTGGCACATACGTTGCCGTTGTCCCAAAATCTGCCGCAGGCAGCGATTGAAATAAAAAAATTTTTGTATTGTTGCGTTGAAAAATCGGCTTTCTTGCCTGCCTTTTTTTATAACACTCGTCTGCGCGTGCGAAATATTGACGGCAGATTTCCGGCAATTCTTCCAACGATAAAGGTTTGTGCTTATGCATCCCATGCGCTGACACAGCCAGCGGAGAGATTGCCAAAATCGCTGCCGCAACAAATTTCAAACTTTTTTGAAACCAATAATTTTTCATAATAAAACCTTAAAATCTATATCTACATGATGATATTGCTTTTCGCAAAATCCACTACGTTTGTTTTTCAGACGACCTCAAAGCCGACTCAACCAAGTTGCGCCAGTTGTCCACGCATCTCGGTAATCACCGCCTTATAGTCCGGCTTGCCAAAGATGGCGGAACCTGCCACAAAAAGTATCGGCACCCGCTGCCGCGACGGCGGCGATATTGTCGGTTTTGATGCCGCCGTCTACTTCGATGGCGATGTGCCGCCCGCTTTGCGCTTCGTACTGATCCAACATCGCACGCACCTGACGGATTTTTTCAAGGGTATGCGGAATGAAGCTTTGTCCGCCGAAACCGGGGTTGACCGACATCAACAATACCATGTCCAGCCTGTCCAATACGTTTTCCAAAACGTAGGCGGGAGTTGCCGGATTCAACACCAATCCTGCCTGACAGCCCGCATCTTTAATCAGGCTGAGGCTGCGGTCGACATGGCGGCTGGCTTCGGGATGAAACGTGATAATCGACGCCCCTGCTTTGGCAAATGCCTGAATCAGATCATCAACGGGTTCGACCATCAGATGCACATCAATCGGCACGGTGGCATAAGGCTTCAACGCCGCGCAGACCATAGGGCCGAAAGTCAGGTTCGGCACATAATGATTGTCCATCACGTCGAAATGAATCAAATCGGCTCCCGCTTCGATAACTTTCGTTACTTCTTCGCCCAAACGGGCAAAATCGGCGGATAAGATGCTGGGCGCAATACGGAAATTGTGGTTCATAGAAATCCAGTCGGATGGTGTGGTTTGATAAACAGATAATTTTTTTCATATTCTACCACCAACGCCTCACGCAACACTAACTATGCATTGTTAATATTTAACAAAAAGTAAGCATATGCATAAATAATTATAGGTTAAGGATATGTTTTGTCAGAAATAAAATAAAGATATGAAGTTAACAAAAGTTAACTGGAGGGATACTGCCTTTCACACGCTAATCGGGTATATTTGCGCGGTTACGGAAACTAGGAAAACGCTGTGTCTGTCGGATTCAAATCTTATTTACCCCTCTGTGCATTATCAGTTGCGCTGCTGACGGCTGTCGGTCAAGCGCACGCCGGCCCCCAATATATCAAGCTGGACGATTTTCAAGCCAATTGCGACATCCGCTCCCTTAATCTGACGCAAGACCAACACAATGCTTTGCGCCGCATCCGTAATGATTACAAACAGGCATCGGACAAAGCATACCGTAAACTCGTCCGCACAGACCGTAACCGCCGCCAAGTCATTATGAAAATCCTTGCGGCAGATAATTTCGATCAAAACAATGCCCGCGATTATGTCGAAACCCGCTACTTGTCGAGCATGGATTTCGCCGTGGAAGAATTGGAAATCCAACACCGCTTCTACCACCTGCTCAATCCGCGCCAACGCCAAATTTGGCTTTCTTCCTGCCTTCGCTGACATATCGCTTTCCTGATTGGTCCGTACAGAAAGGTCGTCTGAAATCCTGTTTCAGACGACCTTTTAAACGATATGGCGATTCAAAGCGATGCGGCCGGAAGCAATTGAACCGGAAAAAGGCTTTTCCCTACCCTTATCCTCCCGCAGATTTCAGTACGGCAGACCCTATTTCCCAAAAAAACTCAATCCAAAAACCCGTTGTTCCGGCAAACGCCCCTGCCCAATCGCACGCAAACTGCCAAGCCGAACGTCCCGAGCGGTTACCGCGCATTTGCGCCCATTGCAATGCCGCCTTGTGTGCCGTTTCATCAAAATCCACGCCGAAATCATCCAACCAATTTTTCAACCGCTTGAGGTAGTC
The DNA here is from genome assembly GCA_916438535.1 of uncultured Neisseria sp. Taxonomy (GTDB): domain Bacteria; phylum Pseudomonadota; class Gammaproteobacteria; order Burkholderiales; family Neisseriaceae; genus Neisseria. The sequence goes on from CAKAEP010000001.1 coordinate 76,510, forward strand.
GTTTTGATCAAACGGATAAAAAAACTCAACCATAAACCGAAACGGTCGGACAGGGAAATTTTTTTCCTCAACAGCTTCTTTTTGATGAATTTCGCCGCGTATGCCCGTTGTCCCGATATTTTCATCCATATATTCAGGCATCAGGTGGCGCCGGTTGGAGGTCGCGTACACCAACACGTTGCTGCATCTTTTGCGACAAACCGCCGTCCAATGCGGTTTTTTAGGGCTTTGTAGGTTTCATCACCGGTTTCAAACGACAGGTCATCGCAGAATACGATGAATTTTTCGGGACGGTCTTTCAGCAAAAAAAGCAGCGCGGGCAGGCTGACCAAATCGCTCTTATCAACTTCAATCAGACGCAGCCCTTGCTCGGCATATTCGTGCAACAGGGCTTTTGACCAGCGAGGATTTGCCCGTTCCGCGCGAACCGCTCATCAAAAACATTATTCGCGGAGCGGCCTGCCAAAAACTGCTCGGTATTGCGTTTCAGTTTTTCGGTTTGCGTCCCGACGGCAGCCAGACGGTCAAGCGGGAATGTATGCGGGTTTGGCAGGCTCTCCAAAATCCCTTTTTTACCGACGCTGTGCCAACGGTAAGCCAAAGCGTTCCAGTCGGTTTTACCGGGTTTTTCAGGCAGTACCAAATCAAGACGGTCCAAAACGGAATAGGCTTTTTGCAAAAAGGCGGCAAGTTTCATATGTGCTCCTATCGTCCTGATGTAGCAGGATTTTTGCTGCGCCATCACGCGCATTACGGTATCGACAACGGCTTGGGTTTGCGGATCGATTTCGATATTGATGATGTCACCCTCTTTCCGGCTGCCAAACAAAGTGCGCGTCAAAGTTTCCGGAATCAGGTGGACATTGAATTCCGTTTCGGCAACATCGCCTATGGTCAGGCTGCAACCGTCCAAGCCGACAAAGCCTTTGCTCAAAATATAGGGTTTGAGTTCAGTCGGCAGTGCAAACCATACCGTACGGTTAAACTCGCTTCGCTCTATCCGCGTAATCTGCGTAGTCGTCATGATATGTCCGCTCATGACGTGTCCGCCGATTTCATCGCCGAAACGGGCGGCACGTTCGAGATTGACGGCATCTCCCGTTTTCAGACGACCCAAATTGGTCTTTTCCAAGGTTTCTTTCATCAAATCAAAGCTGACCGCATCGCCGTCGATTTGGGTAATGGTCAGGCAGCAGCCGTTGTTGGCGACGGATGCGCCGATTTGCAGATGCTCGGTCATCCCATCGGGCAGCTTGACGACATGGGTATGGAAATCGGCGGACGGTTCGCGGATAGCGATGATTTCGCCGACACCTTGGACGATACCTGTAAACATGGGAGATTCTCCAATCGGTTTATTTGATGCGTTTGAAAACCAAATCCCAAACGCCGTGCCCCAAACGTTTGCCGCGGGCTTCAAATTTCGTTTCGGGACGGTAGTCGGGCGTAGGCGCGTAATCGGCGGCGGTATTTTTGCAAATTGTCAAAACCGCTCAACACTTCCAGCATCTGCTGCGCGTATTCTTCCCAGTCGGTCGCCAAATGGATATAACCACCGACTTTCAGCTTGGGCAGCAGTTTCTGCACAAACGGCGTTTGTACCAAGCGGCGTTTGTTATGGCGTTTTTTGTGCCAGGGGTCGGGAAAGAAAATGTGGATGCCGTCGAGTACGTCGTCTGAAAGCATATTTTCCACCACTTCGACCGCATCGTGCCGCATCACGCGGATATTGCCGATGTGTTCTTCTTCAATCAATTTCAGAATGTTGCCGACGCCGGGACCGTGCACATCAATCGCCAAAAAGTCGGTATCAGGCAGGCGCTTGGCAATTTCAACAGTCGCCACACCCATGCCGAAACCGATTTCCAACACCTTGGGACGGTCGCTGCCGAAACGCTGATTCAAGTCCAACACGGAATCTTGATAATCGATGCCGAACTGCGGCCACATCGTATCAATGGCGCGCTGCTGCGCCGCAGTCATATGCCCTTGACGCAACACAAAGCTGCGGATGGAGCGTTTGTGCGCTTCAGGAACGGTGGAATCCGGAGTTATTTCGTTCATAAATTATTTCTTGTATCTGATAAAAACTGGGGAAAGGTCGTCTGAAAATCTGCGATATGGTTTCAGACGACCTCTGAATGTATGGGGTCAACCGTTAAACAGTTTGTTTTTTTATCGTTGATAAACAAGCATAAGCCAAGCTGCTGACAGTATCAATCCTGCCGAACTCGTTTGTTTGCTGTTTTTAAAGCATGACTAAATGGCTCACTTGGAGCTTAGGCACGCATTCTTGTTCATTCATTATATAGTGGATTAAATTTAAATCAGGACAAGGCGACGAAGCCGCAGACAGTACAGATAGTACGGAACCGATTCACTTGGTGCTTCAGCACCTTAGAGAATCGTTCTCTTTGAGCTAAGACGAGGCAACGCCGTACTGGTTTAAAGTTAATCCAGTATATCGTTAATGAAATCACTATCACTGACAATATGCTGTTTGACGAAAAAGGTCGTCTGAAAGATTCAGACGACCTTTGACTGATAAATGCAATATCAGCAGTTTAATTCAACTGACTGAATACATTTATTTTTTTCTTTTTGAGCCGGCAGGTCGGTACAAGTACCCAGCGCCACTTCGGCAGCCATACCGATGGATTCGCCCAAGGTCGGGTGCGGGTGGATGGTTTTACCGATGTCTTCAGCGTCGCAACCCATTTCGATGGCCAGACAGATTTCGCCAATCATATCGCCGCCGTTCGGACCGACGATACCGCCACCGATGATGCGGCCGGTTTCGGCATCAAAAATCAGCTTGGTGAAGCCGTTATCGCAACCGTTGGCAATCGCACGGCCGGAGGCCGCCCATGGGAAGTTGGCTTTGGTGATTTTGCGGCCGGATGCTTTGGCAGACAATTCGGTTTCGCCAACCCATGCCACTTCGGGAGCGGTGTAAGCCACGCCCGGAATCACGCGTGCGTCGAAGTAAGCTTTGTGTCCGGCGCAGTTTTCAGCGGCAACGTGGCCTTCGTGAACGGCTTTGTGCGCCAACATAGGCTGACCGACGATGTCGCCGATGGCGTAGATGTGCGGCACATTGGTACGCATTTGTTTGTCGACTTCGATGAAGCCGCGGTCGGTTACGGCAACACCTGCTTTTTCGGCGCTGATGAGTTTGCCATTAGGCGCACGGCCGGCGGCAACCAATACGGCATCGTAGCGTTGTGGCTCTTTCGGCGCGTTTGCACCTTCGAAGGTAACGTAGACGCCGTCTTCTTTCGGCTCGACTGCAACGGTTTTGGTGTTGATCATGATGTTGTCAAAACGATATTCGTTTTGTTTTTGCCATACTTTCACCAAATCGCGGTCTGCACCTTGCATCAGGCCGTCCATCATTTCAACGACGTCAAGGCGTGAACCCAGTGTGCTGTAAACCGTACCCATTTCAAGGCCGATGATACCGCCACCGATAATCAGCAGCTTGCCCGGTACGTCTTTCAGAGCCAAAGCACCGCTGGAATCGATGATGCGCGGATCTTCAGGGATAAACGGCAGCTTGGTTACGCGGCTGCCCGCTGCAATGATACAGTTTTTGAACGCAACGATTTTTTTCTCGCCAGTAGGCGTAGCTTGCTCGTACACGTCGCCGGTAGTCAGCGACACTTCCAAGTGGTGCGGATCCAAGAATTGACCGTCGCCTTGGATAACGTCCACTTTACGGCCTTTTGCCATACCTGCCAAACCGGTAGTCAGGCGGGAAACCACGCCTTCTTTGTAGCCGCGCAACATGTCGATGTCGAGTTCAGGCTCGGGGTATTTGATGCCGTTGGCAGCCAAGTGGCGCACTTCGTCGATAACCGCAGCGTTGTGCAACAAGGCTTTGGAAGGGATACAGCCGACGTTCAAGCAAACGCCGCCCAAGGTTTTGTAACGCTCGACGATGGCAACTTTCAGACCTTCATCGGCTGCGGCAAATGCAGCGGAATAACCGCCGGGACCGCCACCCAATACAACCACGTCGTACTCTGCATCGGCAGAACCGCCGAATTGCGCCGCTTGCGGTGCAGGAGCGGCAGCTTTGGGGGCTTCTTGCGCAGGAGCAGCAGGTGCTTCAGCTTTAGGAGCGGCAGCCGCACCTTCGGCTTCAACGACTACAATCAAGCCGCCTTCGGAGATTTTTGTCGCCGACTTTGACTTTGACTTCTTTGACGACGCCCGCAACTTCGGCAGGCACGTCCATCGTCGCTTTGTCGGTTTCCAGGGTAATCAGGGTATCGTCAACGGCGATGGTGTCGCCTACGTTCACTTCAACCGCAATAATATCTACATTTTTCGTGTCCGCCAATGTCGGGCACTTTCAATTCAACTAAGCTCATGTCTAATCTTTCTGAATGATATTCGGACTTCTGTTTTTCAGACGACCTGTCGGGTTGTGTACCGAAGGTCGTCTGAAATACGCTCGGATTACAGGGTAATGCGGCGGAAGTCTTTCAACAGGTTCGCCAGGAATACGGTGAAGCGCATACCGGCGGCACCGTCGATAACGCGGTGGTCGAAGGACAGGCTCAACGGACACATCAGGCGCGGAGCGAAACTCTTTACCGTTCCAAACCGGTTTGATTTGGGATTTGCACACACCCAAAATAGCAACTTCAGGTGCGTTCACAATCGGAGTGAAGCCTGTACCGCCGATGCCGCCCAAGCTGGAAATGGTAAAGCAGGCGCCTTGCATTTCTTGCGGTTTGAGCTTGCCTTCGCGGGCTTTCTTAGACAATTCGGTCAGCTCTTGGCTGATTTCTTTCAGACCTTTTTGATCCACGTCTTTGATAACGGGAACAACCAAGCCGTTCGGCGTATCGGCTGCGAAAACCGATGTTGAAGTAGTTTTTCAGAACCAGATTGTCGCCGTCCAAAGAAGCGTTGAATTCAGGGAAGGCTTTCAGCGCGGAAACGGAGGCTTTGATGATGAACGCCAACGGAGACAGTTTCACGCCTTCACGTTCCCACTCTTTGTTCAGCTGTTTGCGGAATTCTTCCAGTTCGGTCATGTCCGCTTCTTCGTGAACGGTAACGTGCGGAATGACTACCCAGTTGCGGGACAGGTTTTGACCGGAAATTTTCTTAATGCGGGACAATTCTTTAACTTCGACATTACCGAATTTGGAGAAGTCCACTTTAGGCCACGGCAGCAAGTCCAGACCGCCGCCCAAAGATGCGCCGGCAGCAGCAGGTTTCGCCGCACCGCCTTGCATTACAGATTTCACAAAGGCTTTAATGTCGTCGCCCATGATACGGCCTTTCAAGCCGGTACCTTTGACTTGACCCAAATCTACGCCCAATTCGCGCGCCAGTTTGCGTGCGGATGGACCCGCGTGTGCTTTTGGCAAAAGCGGCTTCGTCGATTTTGGCAGCAGCTGGTGCAGGAGCGGCAACAGGAGCCGGAGCTGGTGCTGCTGCCGGCGCAGCAGCCGGAGCTGGTGCTGCTGCCGGCGCAGCGGCTTGAGCAGGCGCGGGAGCGGCGGCAGAACCGGCGGTTTCCACTTCGATAATGGCAGTACCTTCGGATACTTTGTCGCCGACTTTCAGGAATACGGCTTTAACGACACCGGCGGCAGTACAAGGTACGTCCATGGTCGCTTTGTCGGTTTCCAAAGTAATCAGCGTGTCGTCTTCGGAAACGGTGTCACCCACTTTGACTTCAACGGCGATTACATCTACATCAGTATGACCGCCAATGTCGGGAACGGCTACTTGAACGGTTGCACCGCCTGCGGGAGCAGCAGTGGGTGCAGCGGCAGGCGCAGGTTGTGCTTCAGCGGCAGAAGCCGGAGCAGCCTCAGCAGCGGCAGCACCGGTTTCAACGGTCAGAATTACGCCACCTTCGGAGATTTTGTCGCCGACTTTGACTTTCACTTCTTTCACAACGCCTGCTGCATCGGCAGGTACGTCCATAGTGGCTTTGTCGGTTTCCAGTGTAATCAGGGTGTCGTCAACGGCGATGGTGTCGCCCGCTTTGACTTCTACTGCGATGATATCGACGTTTTCATGACCGCCGATATCGGGTACTTTGATTTCTACGATACTCATTTGAGTTCCTTTGATGATTTCGGTTTGAGGTCGTCTGAAAAACAGTTTCAGACAACATCACTTATGTTTTCCGGCACGGATAACCATTTTCAAGACAACTTTTTCTGCGCTTCGACCCTTTTGCACGACTTGCGCCCGCTGCCCGGTAATTCAAGGTTTATCCGTTATACAAACCGTTAACGTATTCTTGATTCAGACGACCCCGCAAGCAAATTGACTTTGAGGTCGTCTGAAAACAGGATTAGCGTTTCCAGCTTGGCGCCACGTCGGCATTGATGCCGTATTTTTCGATGGCTTGTTGAACGGTTTCTTTGCTGACTTTGCCTTGTTCTGCCAATGCGCTCAATGCTGCCACGGCAACGTTGTAGCGGTCCACTTCGAAGAAGCGGCGCAGGTTGGCACGGCTGTCGGAACGGCCGAAGCCATCGGTACCCAAGACATGGTAGTCGTTCGGGATGTACGCGCGGATACGGTCGGCATAGCTGCGGATATAGTCGGTAGCGGCGATAACCGGACCGTCATGACCTTGCAGTTGTGAGGTAACGAAAGGTACTTTTTCAGCTTCCAACGGATGCAGGCGGTTGAAACGTTCTACTTCGATGGCATCGCGGTGCAGCAAGTTGAAGGACGGGCAAGACCAAATGTCTGCTTCTACGCCGAAGTCGGCTTTCAGCAATTCGGCACCGGCAATCACTTCTTGCAGGATGGTACCGGAACCCATCAATTGAACTTTCTTGTCGCCTTTACCGCCGGCTTTCAGCAAGTACATACCTTTCAGGATGTCTTGTTCCACGCCTTCGGGCATATCCGGGTGAGTGTAGTTCTCGTTCATCAAGGTGATGTAGTAGAACACGTCTTCATGGTTGACGTACATACGGCGCAGGCCATCATGTACGATAACGGCCACTTCATATTGGAAAGTCGGATCGTATGTTACGCAGTTCGGGATCAAATCAGCTTGAATATGGCTGTGGCCGTCTTCGTGTTGCAGGCCTTCGCCGTTCAAGGTCGTACGGCCGGCAGTACCGCCCAACAGGAAGCCGCGCGCGTGCATATCGCCGGCAGCCCATGCCAAGTCGCCAACGCGTTGGAAACCGAACATAGAGTAGTAAATGTAGAACGGAATCATCGCGAAGTCGCTATTGGCATAGCTGGTCGCTGCAGCAATCCAGTCAGCCATCGCGCCAGGCTCGTTAATACCTTCTTGCAGGATTTGACCGTCAACAGACTCTTTATAGAACATCAGTTGGTCTTTGTCTTGCGGGGTGTATTGTTGGCCTTTCGGGTTCCAAATACCGTATTGGCGGAACATGCCTTCCATACCGAAGGTACGGCTTTCGTCAGGAACGATAGGTACGACGCGTTTGCCGATTTTTTTGTCTTTCAGCAAAGTAGACAGAATGCGGACAAATGCCATAGTAGTCGAGAATTCACGGTCGCCGCTGGATTTCAGTTGAGTCTCAAATGCTGACAACTCAGGTACTTCCAGAACTTCTTGGGTAGGCTTGCGTTGAGGCAGGTAGCCGCCCAAAGCTTCGCGACGTGCGTGCAGGTATTTGTACTCTTCGCTGTCGGGAGCGAAAGTCAGGTAAGGCAGATCGCCGCTGTCGATTTGCTCGTCGGTAACCGGAATGTCAAAGCGGTCGCGGAATTGTTTCAGAGACGCTTTGTCCATTTTTTTGGCTTGGTGGGCAACGTTTTGACCTTCGCCGGATGCACCCATACCATAACCTTTAATGGTTTTTGCCAAAATTACGGTAGGTTTGCCATCTGCATGGTTAGCTGCGCGGTCATAAGCGTTGTACACTTTTTTTGAGGGTCGTGACCGCCACGGTTCAATGCCCAAATTTCGTCATCGGTCATATCGGCAACCAATGCTTTCAATTCAGGGTATTGAAGAAATGTTCGCGGACGTACGCACCGTCTTTTGGATTTGTAAGTTTGGTAGTCGCCGTCCAAACATTCTTCCATGCGTTTGCGCAGGATACCGTCTTTGTCTTTTGCCAAGAGGCGGTCCCAACGGCGGCCCCAAATGACTTTGACAACATTCCAGCCTGCGCCGGCAAAGTTGCCTTCCAATTCTTGGATGATTTTGCCGTTACCGCGGACAGGACCGTCCAAACGTTGCAGGTTACAGTTGATGACGAAAATCAGGTTGTCCAAACCTTCGCGTGCGGCCAATGCGATGGCGCCTTGTGATTCAGGTTCGTCCATTTCGCCGTCGCCGCAGAAACACCATACTTTACGGCCTTTGGTTTTTGCCAGACCGCGGGATTCCAAGTATTTCAGGAAACGGGCTTGGTAAATCGCCATGATCGGACCCAAACCCATAGATACGGTTGGGAATTGCCAGAAATCAGGCAGCAAGTGCGGATGCGGGTAAGAAGGCAGACCATGTCCGTCTACTTCCTGACGGAAATTGTTCAGTTGGTCTTCAGTCAGACGGCCTTCAACGAAAGCGCGGGCATAGATACCTGGAGAAACGTGGCCTTGGAAGAATACCAAATCACCTTCTTCGCCTTCGCCTTTAGCTTTCCAGAAGTGGTTGAAACCCACTTCGTACATGGTTGCGGCAGATTGGAAAGATGCAATATGACCACCCAGCTCCAAATCTTTTTTACCGGCGCGCAATACGATGGCGGCGGCGTTCCAGCGCACGAATGCACGGATGCGGTGTTCGATGTTTTGATCGCCCGGAATGCCTTTTTCGTCTTCAACCGAAACGGTATTCAAATACGGGGTGGTTGTGCCGTGAGGCATACGGACGCCTTTGTCGCGGCTGTATTTAACCAGATGCTCCAACAAGTATTGCGCGCGTTCGCTGCCTTCGTATTCTAGAACTGAGCTTAACGCGTCCAACCACTCTTGGGTTTCAATCGGGTCAACATCGTGTAATTGGGTGGACATAGTATCTATCCTTATGTTGAGTGTTATTCAATGACGGAGGGTTATACCCCTAATGTTTTTCGTTTGCGAAAATTGGTATACAAAAAAACGAAAAAGTTTCTAAAATCAAATCAAATAAAATTAGATAATCTAAATTTTTTTCAATCAGTTAAAAACCGGATTAAAAACAAAAGACGCACTGGTGAATTTATTTGAATCTGCTTCGCTTCGAATCGTATCAGCAAACGGTATAACTAGCAAATTTCAATTTAATATATTCAAAAACAATCAAACTTTTTCCCATTTAATTTTTCTTTTTTTAACACAAAAAAACGAAAAATAAAATGAAAAAAACCGAAATAACCTTTTAACCGTTTTTTTGAAATAGCTTTGCTGCTATATTTCAGACGACCTTTTTACCGCTCCTCCGAATGCCGGCGTTTGATAAGGATGCGGACAGCGCCGTCATTACCCTCGCGAGGTTCGATATAGGCAAGGACATCCGGATGCTGCATCAGCCAACGGCGCGTCATATTTTTTTAAAAACAGGTTTATAGCCTGCCGAACCCAGTCCGCTGCCGTGGACAATTTCGGCACAAACGCCGCGCTTTTTGGACAAACACGATAAACTCATTTAATACCTGTTGCGCTTCTTCTTGCGTATAGCCGTGCAAATCAACATCGGCAACGACGGGATAATGGCCGTTACGCAGGCGTTGCAGGTCGTTTTTACCTTGCCCGTTCTTACTGAACGAAGCAGGCGGCTCATCCCAACCGCCGTTGCCGATATAAAAAAATAATCTTCCTCATTTAATGAAGATGCTTCTTTCGGACGCGGCTTTATCGGCGATTTATCGCGTGGAGCAGAATAATATTGCGAAGTTTGTTTCAACGGGGTTACCGTCCCGACCATGCTTGCAAAATCCGCATTTTCGGCTTCCTGCTTTTTAGCTGCCGCTTCTGCTGCAGCCTTTTCTTCCGCTTCTTTTTTTCGCCTGTTTTTCCTAAGGCCTGAAGGGTAGATTGGAAATCTGTTTTTCATAAATGGATACCTGAAACGCTAAATGATTTTCAGACGACCTCTTTTACAAACAAGGTCGTCTGAAAATGGGAAAATAATTTACGGTTCTATCTAACTAAAGATATTTCCGCATTAATTCGCATTCGACTTTAACTTCCCGATTCAACTGCAATACCGCAGAACCCAAAGATTCATAACGGTTGATGCGGTAAAACGGAACGGAATTGAGCGAGGCATAAAGTTTTAAAAAAACTCAATCCGGCATGATGCGCCAACTCTTCGGCACGCCTCAGCAATGCCGTACCCAAAACCTTGATTATGGAAAATCGGATGCACATAAAGCGCGTCTAATTGCGCTTCCTTAAAATCGACTTGGAAAAATCCACGGATGGCCCCTTTGTATTCCACCACCCACAAAGCCTTATCCGGATCGTCAATGGTATGGCGGTAGCTTTCAGTGTCCAACAGTGCTTCCCATGCCTGAAGCACGTTCTCGTCGTAGCTTCTAATGCAGGCAAATTGGGCGGCATGAAGATGGGCATTATGGATGGCTTGGCAATCTTGTACTGTGGCGGGACGGAGTATGGTCAACAGGCTCATGATTCGGTACGTTATGTCTAACTTTCAGACGACCTTGATTGATTCTGAGGTCGTCTGAACATTTTGAAAATCAGCAAATTATAAACTTTGATGCAGTTTCACCGCTGCATCAAAAGCAGTGTCGGCATCGGCGGACAAAACGGTGAAATGCCCCATTTTGCGGCCTTTCCGCGCGGCCTTTTTGCCGTACAGGTGCAGGTGCGCGTTCGGATGGCTTTGCAACGGCAGCCAATTCGGTTCGCCGCCGTCTTCCCTGCCAAACGTCGCCCAAAAATATTCGCCATGCAACATGAAGAAAGCAGCTTGGTATCGGCAGGTGGCAGGTTGCACATAATGCGTACCTGCTGCTGGAACTGGTCTGCGGCGCAGGCATCGATGGTGTGGTGGCCGGAATTGTGCGGGCGCGGGGCGATTTCGTTGACGACCAATTCATGCGTGTCGCCGACGACGAACATTTCCACCGCCAACACGCCGACATAATCCAATTCGTCCGCCAAGCGTTGCGCCATCTGCCGCGCCTGTTGCTGCACATCGGCACTCAGCCGCGCGGGGACGATGGAATAAGCAAGGATGCCGTTTTCGTGGATGTTTTCGGCGGGGTCGAAGGTTTGCACGTTTTCATCGTTCAAACGGCATACGATAACGGAAATTTCGCCGCGCAAATCCACCATTTTTTTCTAAAAACGCAATCTACGCCGCCGTGTTCGGCAAACGCGGCTTTGAGTTCGTCTATCGTTTTAACGCGGATTTGACCTTTGCCGTCGTAGCCCAAAGTGGCCGTTTTCAGGATGCCGGGCAAAAATTGCGCGCTTGCTTCGCTGATGTCGTCTGAACGGCAAACCACTTGATACGGCGCGGTTTGCAGCCCCGCTTTGCGTATCCATGCTTTTTCCTGAATACGATTTTGCGCGATGGCCACGCAGTCGCCGCTGGGGGAAACGTTGGTATGTTTTGCCAGAAAGCGCATCGCGTCGGCATTGACGTTTTCAAATTCAGTGGTAACTGCCGCGCATTTTGCCAACTCGTCCAAAGCGGCTTGGTCGTCAAACGGCGCGCACAAATGGCGGTCGGCAAATTCCGCCGCAGGCGCGTTGGGATCGGGGTCGAGAACGGTTACTTTGTAGCCCATGGTTTTGGCGGCAACGGTAAACATTTTTGCTCTAATTGGCCGCCACCGAGGATGCCGAGAGTAGCAGGAGGGAGGATGGGGAAGTGTTCATAGCAAGAAATATTAAAAAAATCTTTTCTGATAGTATCTAAGGAAATAACTTTTTGAAAGTAAAAAGAAGCCTTTCATGTTCAGGATGATCCGTAAATATTGTATTAATTTTATTAATAATTGTTGGAATATTAGAATCTTTTGGTACAAAAATGTATTTTTATATCTGAAGGTTCAAATTTTAGTGAGGCAACTTTTTTTCGTAACAATATTTGAATCCTGTAATTCTTCATTATTGGCTAAAAAAATTTGGGGAAAAAAATTTGGGAAAAGATTGTTTTTCATCTGAAGCAGGTGCATACCTCCACTCACATTCTTCATCAAAATTTTTTTCGTTACCTCCTTCCCATTTACTTTCATCTTTCCTTTCAATGGTTTCAAGAATTTCATAAGTCGAAGTGCAATGTTTGGACTCAATTCCCTACTGATTAACAAATTTATCGCATCCACCGGAATATTTTTTTAAGATAAAATTTCGAATTAGATTGGGAATAATACTGTTGTCTGACAGATAGAAAATAGGATTTAATCCCTTTTTTTATTCCCCCACTCCTTCGTCATTCCAAGACCAAAGCCACCATAAAAAAATCTGTATGTGCTGTAATTTTTGGATAGTGGAATATCACAAAAAAACAAGACATAGGGTAAGCTATTGAACTGATATTATATTTTATCAATTCTTTAGTACGAGTTTCCAAAAAAAGTTGTCTTCTTCCTGTTTCTCTAATTCATTTTTAAAAATCTTTTTGAATTAGCCATTCAATATCTTCAAAAACAATATCTAGGCCAAAATCCATTTTCCAAAATATCTAATAGATATTCCTCTTTGGGAGTAAAGTGAAATAAAGAGTTTGATTTTATAGTTGCCATTTTGCAAAGTATTTACTTGAAGTTAAACATATTTCAATTTTTTCAGAATAATTTAGTGAACCTATCTATCCAACCCTTCCTGCACCATCTGCGCCGCCCTGACTACTGCTCGGGCTTTGTTCTGCGTTTCCTGCCATTCGGAGGTCGGGTCGGAGTCTGCGACGATGCCTGCGCCACTTTGGACGTATAGCGTGTTGTTTTTTTCACCACGGCGGTGCGGATGGCGATTGCCAAGTCCATGTCGTTGTTGAAGCCCCATACGCCGACGGCGCCGCCGTAGATGCCGCGTTTGCTGGGTTCGACTTCTTCTATGATTTCCATGGCGCGGACTTTGGGTGCGCCGGAGAGTGTGCCGGCGGGGAAAGTGGCAGCGAGGATGTCCATGTTGGTAACGCCCTCTTTCAGACGACCTTCGACGTTGGAAACGATGTGCATCACATGGGAGTATTTTTTTCAATCACCATTTTGTCGGTTACTTTGACTTCGCCCGTTTTTGCTGATGCGGCCGACGTCGTTGCGCCCCTAAATCGATAAGCATGACGTGTTCGGCGATTTCTTTGGCGTCGCTTAATAAATCCTGCTCGTTGGCAAAGTCTTCGGCGGGGGTTTTGCCGCGCAGGCGCGTGCCGGCGATGGGACGGACGATGACGTCGTTGCGTTCGCGGCGGACGAGGATTTCGGGCGAGGAACCGACAATGTGGAAATCGCCGAAATCGTAGTAAAAGAGATAAGGCGAAGGGTTGAGCGTGCGCAGGGCGCGATAGAGGGCGAGCGGGCTGTCGGTGAATTCCATGCTCATGCGCTGGCTGGGGACGACCCTGCATGCAGTCGCCTGCGAAGATGTAGTCTTTGATTTTGTTGACGCAGGCTTTGAACGGTTCTTCGCCAAACTCGCTGACGGCTTCGGTGTGTTTGCTGCCGAGCGAGAGCGGGATGGCGCAGCTTTGGCGCAACTGGGTGCGGATGTCTTCGAGGCGTTCGCGGGCGCGTTCGTAGCCGTCGGGCTGCGAGGGATCGGCATAAACGATGAGGTGGATTTTGCCGCTCAAATTGTCGATAACCGCCAACTCTTGCGACAGCATCAGCAAAATATCGGGCGTACCGAGCGGGTCGGCTTTGGCGGTGTTTTTCAGGCGGTGGGCGAAGTGTTCGAAATTGTAGATGGTTTCGTAACCGAAGTAGCCGACCAGTCCGCCGGTAAAGCGCGGCAGGCTTGGGATTTCGGGCGTTTTGAAGCGGTTGTGGAAGGCTTCGATAAAGGGCAGCGGATTGCCGTCGTGTTGCTCGACGATTTCGCCGTTTTGATAAACATCGACATGTTTGCCACTGGCTTTGAGATAGTGGCTGCAAGGCAGTCCGATAAAGGAATAGCGGCCGAAACGTTCGCCGCCGACAACGGATTCGAGCAGGTAGGTATAGGGGCGGTTGGCGAGTTTGAGATAGAGGGAAAGCGGCGTATCCAAGTCGGCAAGGAGTTCTTGAACGAGCGGGATGCGGTTGTAGCCTTGGGCGGCTTGGGCTTGATATTCTTGTTTACTGATCATTTTTGGTTCCGTTGTGCGGGTGTTTTCAGACGACCTTGCGAACGTGTAAAAGTCTTTGAAAATCTTGGGACGACGCGCTTGGCGGACATAAAAAACAAGCCCGCGCCATCGTTGCAAAATTGCGGAAAAGTATAACATTTTATGCGGATTGTTGACAGTTTTGGTTTTTCAGACGACCCCTCCCTACCGTATAATGCCGTTTTCTGTTTCCGCTTCCCAAACGACCATCATGACCGAATCCATCCGCCTCCCCGCCGCCTCGCTCAAACCCGCCACCGTCGCCCTGCCCGGCTCCAAAAGCATCAGCAACCGCATCCTGCTGCTTGCCGCCTTGTCCGACAACACTTGCGAAATCCATTCCCTGCTCAAATCCGACGATACCGACCGTATGTTGGAAGCGCTCGATAAACTCGGCGTTGAAATCGAGTATCTTGCCGAAGGTCGTCTGAAAGTACACGGCACAGGAGGACGTTTCCCCAACCGCACTGCCGATTTGTTTTTTTAGGCAACGCGGGAACGGCGTTCCGTCCGCTGACTGCCGCACTTGCCGTTTTGGGCGGCGATTATCATCTGCACGGCGTTGCACGTATGCACGAACGCCCTATCGGCGATTTGGTCGATGCGCTGCGGATTGCCGGCGCCGATGTCGAATATCTCGGCAACGAACACTATCCACCGCTTCATATCGGCGAACGCCAAGACCGCGGCGAGCGCGTGATTCCGATTAAAGGCAATGTGTCCAGCCAGTTTCTGACCGCCCTCTTGATGGCGTTACCGCTGACCGGGCAGGCATTTGAAATCCGTATGGTCGGCGAGTTGATTTCAAGCCCCTACATCGACATCACCTTGAAACTGATGGCGCAATTCGGCGTACAGGTTGCCAATGAAGACTACCGCGTCTTCAAAAATCCCCGCCGATGCCCGCTACCACGCGCCCGACCATTTATATGTTGAAGGCGATGCCTCCAGCGCGTCCTACTTCCTCGCAGCCGGGTTGATTGCCGCCACGCCCGTCCGCGTTACCGGTATCGGCGCAAACAGCATACAGGGCGATGTCGCCTTTGCCCGCGAGCTGGAAAAAAATCGGTGCGGACGTGGTTTGGGGCGAAAACTTCGTTGAAGTCTCGCGTCCGAAAGAACGTGCCGTCCAAGCCTTTGATTTGGATGCGAACCATATCCCCGATGCCGCCATGACCCTCGCCATCGTCGCACTTGCCACCAGACAAACCTGCACGTTGCGCAACATCGGTTCATGGCGTGTCAAAGAAACCGACCGCATCGCCGCGATGGCAAACGAGTTGCACAAACTCGGCGCGGAAGTCGTCGAAGAAGCCGAAGCAATTCACATTACCCCGCCTGAAATACTGACGCCCGACGCCGTCATCGACACTTACGACGATCACCGCATGGCGATGTGTTTCTCGCTGGTTTCCCTGTTGGGCGTACCCGTCGTCATCAACGACCCGAAATGCACCCATAAAACCTTCCCGACTTATTTTGAAGTGTTCTCATCGCTGACCGACGCGGTTTAAAGCGGAAGAACGTTTACCCAAACAAAAAGGTCGTCTGCAAATGAGTCGAGCGGGTCGCGCTCAAACCTTTCAGACAACCTTTTTTATATGGCTGCAAGGACAAAAGACATCCGTCCTTACCATCCCCTGTCCGAATATCCTGAATCTTGCGGAACAGAGTAACCGCCCTCTTCCGATGCAGGCGGATAAGAACCCGGATACACACCGTCGTCTGAAACAGGACGGCGGTTTTTACCTTTATCCTTTTCTTTATCTTTCTTTTTTTATCTCTGTCGGGAATGACGGCATCAATAACTGCGCCCGTACCTTTGACGACAACCTTGCCCGCCGTCATGACGGTCGTTGCCGCCAAATCGACTGCCGCCCTGACGACGCAACTGTTCAGCGCCAGGCAGACCAAAGGCAGAAGCAAGGTTTTCATCTTCATTTTCATGAATGCGAACATCCGCAATGACCGTCATGCCCGCCATCACAGCCCGCCGCATGTTCGTGCCACGCGTCATCGTCGCCGTCAAACTCTTCCATTTCGTCAAACTCACCGTTTTTCGACCAATTCGACCAACTCTTCCAAACTTTGCGCCCCTTCTACCCAAAAAAACACGGAATATCGGGTGGCGTATCGGGAGCCAGCAGGGCTGCATCGCCATCATGCCAAGCTATCCAATAGCCGTTGGCCGTTTGAACAAATTGCGCGCCGGGATGAATGGTTTCGCCTTCGGTGCCAACCAGCATACGCTCGGCAATTTCAGTCTGATAAGGCAGGATGTTCATAATCTTCTTTCTACGGTCGGTAAAATACATATTGTAGCCGAAATTTCTACTTACTTTGCGTCCCGCCCATTCCGGCTTGAAGCTTTGTTTCGGGCGGCGCATAATCCCCGCTTATTTTTCAATAAATTCACTGCAAAGGAAATCGGATGCAAAACTACCTGACCCCCAATTTTTTTCATTTGCCCCCATGATTCCCGAACGCGCCCTCGGCAGCCGCGTCTGGGATACCGAAGGCCGTGAATACATCGACTTGTCGGGCGGTATCGCGGTCAACGCGTTGGGACACTGTCATCCCGATTTGGTTGCAGCGCTGGCGGAGCAGTCGCAAAAAAATTGTGGCACATTTCTAATATCTACACCACCAAGCCCGCGCAGGAATTGGCGCAAAAGCTGGTAGAGCATACCTTCGCCGACAAAGTATTCTTTTGCAATTCCGGCGCGGAAGCCAACGAAGCCGCGCTGAAACTGGCACGAAAATACGGACGCGATCATTTTGGTGAACACAAAACCGAAATCATCTCTTGCCTGAACAGCTTCCACGGACGAACGCTGTTTACCGTCTCTGTCGGCGGCCAGCCCAAATACAGCAAAGACTACGCGCCGCTGCCACAAGGCATCACCCACGTTCCGTTCAACGATGTTACTGCATTGGAAGCCGCTATCAGCGAAAACACCTGCGCTGTAATCATCGAGCCGATTCAAGGCGAAAGCGGCATCCTGCCTGCCACGCAGGAATATCTGCAAGCTGCGCGCCGTTTGTGCGACGAACACGGCGCATTGCTGATTTTTAGACGAAGTGCAAACCGGTATGGGGCATACGGGTAAACTGTTTGCCTACAAGCATTACGGCATTACGCCCGATATTCTCAGTTCCGCCAAAGCATTGGGTGGCGGCTTTCTATCGGCGCGATTCTGACCACTGACAAAATCGCGCCGACCTTCGGGCCGGGGACGCACGGTTCGACTTTCGGCGGCAATCCGATGGCGTGCGCCGTTGGTAGTCGTGCGTTCGACATTATCAACGCGCCGGAAACCTTAGCTCATGTTGAAAAAAACAAGGACAAAAAAATTTCAGACGACCCTGCGGGAATTGGGCGAGAAAAACCGGCGTGTTTAAAGAAGTACGCGGTATGGGGCTGCTCATCGGCTGCTTGCTGGCAGACAAATATAAAGGCCGCGCTTCGAAATTACTGCTGCCGCGCTGAAACACGGTTTGATGGTATTGGTTGCCGGAGCCGATGTCGTGCGCTTTGCTCCCAGTCTGCTGCTAAACGATGAAGATATGGCGGAAGGTCTGAAACGCTTGGAGGCCGCGTTAACGGAATGGATAGCCTGATTTAAGAAATTACGAACCAAGGCTTTCTTGGCTATTTCGAAAACTTTTATCAATCACCGTGGCTTATTCACGTTAAAGGTCGTCTGAAAACAAGCAAAAACAAGTTTTCAGACGACCTTTTTGCGTCTTCTCTTCATCACTTAAAAACAACATTTTTCCTACATAACCTGTCATTTGATGTTCGTTAAAAAAATGCGTTGCCTATTCGTGTTACGCTTCGCAAACAAATTGATTTTTTTCAAGGGAAAGGAGCAGGGTATGCCGTCGTTGAGAACGCAAATCGCCGGTTTTTTTCTTTTGACAACTGTCTGATGAACGCCGCTGGTGTGGCGTGTATGACCGTGGAAGAATTGAAGGAGGTCAGACAATCCGCCGCGGGCAGCTTCGTCACCAAAACGGCAACACTTGAAGCACGGGCTGGCAATCCCTGAGCCGCGTTACCGCGATGTACCGCTGGGCAGCATTAATTCCATGGGTTTGCCGAATCAAGGCATTGATTACTATCTGGATTATTTGCTGAGTCTTCAAGAATCTCAACCCGAACAGACATTTTTTTCCTCTCGCTGGTCGGTATGTCGCCCGATGAAACACACACGCTGTTGAAAAAAAGGTGCAAAACAGCGGTTTTAAAGGCATTACCGAACTCAACCTTTCCTGTCCGAACGTCCCCGGCAAGCCGCAAATCGCCTACGACTTTGAAACGACCGAGCGGATTTTGGGCGA
Source organism: uncultured Neisseria sp. (assembly GCA_916438535.1). GTDB lineage: Bacteria > Pseudomonadota > Gammaproteobacteria > Burkholderiales > Neisseriaceae > Neisseria. Next base: position 95,099 of record CAKAEP010000001.1, read on the forward strand.
AGCCTTCGGCTACTTCGACAAGCCCTTGGGCATCAAACTACCGCCGTATTTCGACATCGTCCATTTCGACCAAGCGGCGGAAGTGTTCAACCGCCATCCGCTGAAATTCGTCAATTGCGTCAATTCCATCGGCAACGGCATGTATATCGAAGACGAATCCGTCGTGATCCGGCCTAAAAACGGCTTCGGCGGCATAGGCGGCGAATACATCAAACCGACCGCGCTTGCCAATGTCCACGCGTTCTACCAAAGATTGAATCCGTCCATCCAAATCATCGGCACAGGCGGCGTTTATACGGGTCGCGATGCGTTTGAACATATCTTGTGCGGCGCGAGCATGGTACAAATAGGCACGGCACTGCATCAACAAGGCGTCGAAGTTTTTCGAACGCGTTTCGCTTGGCTTGAAAGCCATCATGGTACAAAAAAAGGCTACGAGACGCTCGAAGACTTCAAAGGCAAACTGAAATATCTGGGGTAAGTCTGCTCGGATGAAGGGGAAAAGGTCGTCTGAAAACCTGAATCGGGCTTTCAGACGACCTTAGTATTTACGCATTCAGAAATGCTCTTCATCTCCCGAACCGCTTCAACTGTCAAATCTAACCCGATCCTTCAAAAATATCATCTAAAAACAGGTCGTCTGAAAAACAAAAAACAGCCCCTGCCCCTTCCTTTTTTATTGAAACGCAGGCTGCTTTCACACTTAGCCTATGTCAGCAAACCTGGCTTTTTCGATCATTGTCAGTTAAGCAACCGCAAAAAAGGGCTTTTGCCCCTTCCTTTTACCACAAGCTTTCCGTACGGATTTGCCTCCAACCTTGCCCGGTTTCTTCCACCACAAACGGCACTCCGCTGACACCAAACTGTTGCATAAGATTGGCGCCGTCAGCAATGCGCTGTTTGGCAAGCTGTTCGGTTGCACAATCTTTTAAAATCCCAACCGCTTGCTGACAGCCGATTTGGCGCAAAACATCTGCCAATACATCCAATTTTGCCGTATCCAAACCTTCTTCGTAACGTGCTTTTTGAAAAGCACGCAAGGCTTCCGGTTCGCGAGCAGGCTCGGTAGTTTGCACCGCCGTTAAAGCCTGCACCAAGGCGAAAAGAATTGAAATTGGTCGGCTGCTGCAAAAATGTTTTGGCGATAATTTTCGCTAAACGGCAGCCCTGTGAGCTTGGTGATGCGCCGGTCGTTTTTCCCAAGCATGTTCCGCCCAATCGGGCGACATGATTTTGTCGCGGCAAAAATAAGCCTGTCGGAACAAGTTTGACATCAGCCGCTTGCGCCAATTTTTGAAATGCCGTCTGAAACGGAATAACACCATCCGCAAAAGCGGATCAAACAAATAAAGAATCTTTTTTTGTTGTCATATTTTTTTACCCCACTAAAAGCGAAGTCATACTGAGCGAACCGGCGACAAGGTTGTCGTTGAAAAAAACGTAATGGCGTCATCCGGCTCGCGTAATGCCATGATGCAAAGAAAAGGCAGATAATGTTCCGGCGTCGGCACGGAGAGCATCGCCTTTTCTCCCAGCCGTTCGTAATGAATCAAAGTGTCGTCATCCCGCTCAACAATCGCCTGATTGACTGTTTCACGGAACGCAAACGTCCAGTCATAACCCGCGCCGATTTGATTGATATGCGCCCTACTCATCACGCTCAGATTATGGATAATATTGCCGCTGCCGATAATCAACACACCCTGTTCGCGCAAGATGGATAATTTTTTCGCCAAATTGAAATGCCATTCCGCAGATTGCGAACGGTTCAGGCTGAGCTGCACCACAGGAATATCGGCATCGGGATACAGAAATTTCAACACCGCCCACGCACCGTGATCAAAACCGCGCGTCGGGTTCAACTCCACATTTTCCAGCTGCAATAACGAGCGCACTTGCTCCGCCAACTCAGGCGAACCGGGCGCCGGATACTGCACTTGGCTCAGCTCTTCAGGAAATCCGTAAAAATCGTAAATCATTTCAGGATGTTCGCCCGATGTAACCTGCAAACGGCTGCTGTACCAATGCGCCGAAATCATCAAAATCGCTTTGGGTTTGGCAAACTTTTGCGTAATCAGGCTGAGATTTTGGTTGAACGGATTTTCCTTATCCAACACATTCATCGGACTACCATGCCCAACAAACAATACAGGCATTTTTTTCATCATTGCCTCCTTAAAAATATTTGATGAGGTGGATTGTACGGATAAATGATTAAGCAATAAATCTCAATTTATGAACAATATAATTTCCCAATAGGAAATAATGAAGTATTCTTTGGCTTTGCTGCAAAAGTTAAAAAAAGAGGTCCGAAGATTCGGATTTCAATAGCAATACCTAAATCAATCTAACAAATCTGCCTAAAAGCACTTAATTCTATGACTGATAACTCAACGCCAGAATATTATTTTTTTAATAGCAAATTGAGACCTTTGCAAAAAGCTCTTCCCCGACAGCCGAAACCCAAACACAGGTTTTTCGTCTATTTCCGCCCCTAATTGCTCCTGATTTTTACCCAAATATCCCTTAATCCTCCCCGAATACCCGATAATCAGGCATCCGGGCCGCCTTTTAGGCGGCAACAGGCACACTTAGCCTGTTAGCCGCTTTCAACAGGTTTAAACACATCGCTTTCAGATGACTTTGCGCACTCACTTTGAGCAGACCAAAATAGGCTGCCCGGGCGTAGCGGAATTTACGGTGCAGCGTACCAAAGCTTTGTTCGACCGCATAACGGGTCTTCGACAAATAGCGGTTACGTTTGGTTTGCGCTTCCGTCAGCGGACGGTTGCGGTGGGCTTTGCGCATAATGCCGTCCAGCAACTGATGCTCTTTTAGATGTTGCCGGTTTTCCTTACTGTCATAGCCTTTATCGGCATAGACGGTCGTACCTTCGGCAATGCCTTCCAACAAAGGCAACAGGTGGTTGCACTCATGTGTATTGGCCCCAAGCCGCCTAACGCTCCTCCAGCCCGGCCAAAATCGCACAATCCGGGCAGTCGTCTCCCGCGCAGGCATCGTGCCAGCGTTGCAGCTCGGCCACCATGCCCTGCAAGCGTTCGATTTTGGCTTCCAGCTCGGCGATGTGCCGCGCGGTGAGCGTTTTCACTTCGCGGCTGGTGCGCTGCGGGCTGTGTTGCAGGCTCAAAAGCTGCCCAATCTGCGGCAGCGAAAAGCCCACTTCCCGCGCATGGCGGATAAAGCGCAGCCGGGCAAGGTCGGCCTGTCCGTAGCGGCGGTAGCCCGCTTCGCTGCGCGCGGCCGGGGCGATTAGGCCGTGCTTTTCGTAGTCGCGGATTTGTTTGGCGGAAAGGCCGCTCTCGGCCGCGGCCTGACTGATGTTCATCATGATGCTTGACCTTTACTTCGGGTGAAGCTTTATAGTGGCGGCACTTAGCGGGAAAGCAAGAGCCGACCCATCATTTCAGGCTACCTGAAAGCTTTGGCTGCAACGGGCTTTAAAAACCTCAGCCTCATTCCAACAGAAAGGAAACCCTATGCAAAACCATCACATTAAACATCGAAGGCATGACCTGCGGCGGCTGCGTGAAAAGCGTTACCAGCATCCTCGAAGGCGTAAACGGCGTGGACAAGGCCGAAGTGAGCCTGGAAAACAAGAACGCCGTCGTGGAATTCGACCCCGCCCAAACCAACCCCGCCGCGCTGATAGAAGCGGTGGAAGACGGCGGCTTTGATGCGGCTTTGTAAATCGAATCGCAACAAATCGACTGCAACACCCCAAAGGCTACCTGAAAACCCCTGCTCCGCTTTTTTTCAGGTAGTCCAACCACATTCAGAAGGAAGAAACCATGCAACAAAAAAAGTCCGTTTCCAAATCGAAGGCATGACCTGTCAGGGCCTGCAGCTTCGCGCATTGAAAAAAAGTGTTGAACAAAAAAACTTTGTCGAATCGGCGGGGGTGAACTTCGCCAGCGAGGAGGCGCAGGTGGTGTTTGACGATAGCCAAACCTCCGCCGCCGACATCGCCAAAAATCATCGAGAAAAACCGGTTACGGTGCAAAAAGAAAAAAACGGAAGACGCGCTTCCTCAGCCTGAAGAAACCGCGCATGTAAGCTGGCGGCTGTGGCTGCTGTTCGCCATCAACGTCCCGTTCCTTATCGGCATGGCGGGGATGATGATTGGCAGACACGATTGGATGATTCCGCCGTTGTGGCAATTCGCGCTGGCAAGCGTGGTGCAGCTTTGGCTGGCAGTGCCGTTTTTACAAAAAGCGCGTGGGCGAGCATTAAAGGCGGGCTGGCGAATATGGACGTGCTCGTTACCATCGGCACGGTATCGATTTACCTGTATTCCGTCTATATGCTGTTTTTCAGCCCGCACGCGGCGCACGGCATGGCGCATGTGTATTTTGAAGCGGGCGTGATGGTGATTGGTTTTGTGTCGCTGGGCAAATTTTTGGAACACCGCACCAAAAAATCCAGCCTGAACAGCTTGGGCCTGCTGCTGAAACTCACGCCGACCCAAGTGAACGTGCAACGCAATGGCGAATGGAAACAACTGCCCATCGACCAAGTGCAAATTGGCGACCTAATCCGCGCCAACCACGGTGAACGCATTGCCGCCGACGGCATTATCGAAAGCGGCAGCGGCTGGGCGGACGAGAGCCACCTCACCGGTGAATCCAACCCCGAAGAGAAAAAGGCGGGCGGCAAAGTGTTGGCGGGCGCGCTGATGACTGAAGGCAGCGTGGTGTATCGCGCCACGCAGCTCGGCAGCCAAACCCCTGCTCGGCGACATGATGAACGCGCTGTCCGAAGCGCAAGGCAGCAAGGCGCCGATTGCGCGCGTGGCAGATAAGGCGGCGGCGGTATTCGTGCCTGCCGTCGTGGGCATTGCGTTGTTGACTTTTATCGCCACTTGGCTGGTGAAAGGCGATTGGACGGTTGCGCTGATGCACGCCGTTGCCGTTTTTTGGTGATTGCCTGCCCGTGCGCGCTTGGTCTGGCAACGCCCGCCGCGATTATGGTCGGCATGGGCAAGGCGGTGAAACACGGCATTTGGTTTAAAGACGCGGCGGCGATGGAAGAAGCCGCCCACGTCGATGCCGTCGTATTGGACAAAAACCGGCACGCTGACCGAAGGCAGGCCGCAGGTTGCCGCCGTTTATTGCGTTCCCGACAGCGGCTTTGACGAAGACGCTTTGTACCGCATTGCCGCCGCCGTCGAACAAAAACGCCGCCCACCCGCTCGCCCGCGCCATCGTCTCCGCCGCCCAAGCACGCGGCTTGGACATTCCCGCCGCACAAAACGCGCAAACCATCGTCGGCGCAGGCATTACCGCCGAAGTTGAAGGCGTGGGTTTGGTGAAAGCGGGTAAAGCCGAATTTGCCGAATTAAAGTTGCCTGAAAACCTTTCAGACGACGTCTGGCGCATCGCAAGCATCGTCGCCGTTTCCGCCTACGGCAAACCCATCGGCGCATTCGCACTCGCCGACGCATTGAAAGCCGATACTGCCGAAGCCATAGGTCGCCTGAAAAAACACGGCATTGACGTTTACATCATGAGCGGCGACAACCAAGGCACAGTCGAATACGTCGCCAAACAACTGGGCATCGCGCACGCCTTCGGCAACATGAGTCCGCGCGACAAAGCCGCCGAAGTGCAGAAACTCAAAGCCGCCGGCAAAACCGTGGCGATGGTCGGCGACGGCATCAACGATGCACCCGCACTCGCCGCCGCCAACGTCAGCTTCGCCATGAAAGGCGGCGCGGACGTTGCCGAACACACCGCATCCGCGACGCTGATGCAGCATTCGGTCAACCAGCTCGCCGATGCCCTGCTGGTGTCGCAGGCGACGTTGAAAAACATCAAGCAAAACCTGTTTTTCGCCTTCTTCTACAACATATTAGGCATCCCGCTCGCCGCACTCGGCTTCTAAACCCCGTCATCGCAGGCGCGGCAATGGCGGCAAGCTCGGTGTCGGTGTTGGGCAATGCGTTGAGGCTGAAACGGGTGAAGATTGAGTAATATAGCCGCGTAATATGTATAATATAAAAAAAGGTCGTCTGAAATCCCCTCCCCTCTTTCAGACGACCTTTCTTTTCTAATATGCGGTTTCAAACGCTTTTTTTGCGGTACAATACCGCCCTTAAATTTTTCCTTATTTCAAAGCACAAACCGCCATGTCAAAAACCAAACAAGAATTAGAGAACAACAAACTCAACAAACGCCTGCGCCACGCCGTCGGTGACGCGATTAACGATTTCAACATGATTGAACCGGGCGACAAAATCATGGTCTGCCTCTCCGGTGGCAAAAGACAGCTACGCCCTATTAGACATCCTGCGCCAGCTCCAAGCCAGCGCGCCGATTGATTTCGAACTGGTTGCCGTCAATCTTGACCAAAAACAGCCGGGCTTCCCCGAAGAAGTGCTGCCGACCTATCTCGAAAGCATAGGCGTACCGTACAAAAATCGTTGAAGAAGACACCTACTCCACCGTTAAACGCGTATTGGACGAAGGCAAAACGACTTGTTCGCTGTGCAGCCGCCTGCGCCGCGGCATTCTCTACCGCACTGCAAAAAGAATTGGGCTGCACCAAAATCGCCTTTGGGACACCACCGCGACGACATCCTCGCCACCATGTTTTTTTAAATATGTTTTACGGCGGCAAACTCAAAGCCATGCCGCCCAAGTTGGTGAGCGACAACGGCGAACACATCGTCATTCGCCCGCTGGCGTATGTGAAAGAAAAAAAGATTTGATCAAATATGCCGAACTGAAGCAATTCCCAATCATCCCTTGCAACCTCTGCGGCTCGCAGCCCAACCTGCAACGCCAAGTCATCGGCGATATGCTGCGCGATTGGGACAAACGCTTCCCTGGCCGCATTGAATCCATGTTCTCCGCCCTGCAAAACGTCGTTCCCTCCCATCTTGCCGACCCCGAGCTTTTTCGACTTCGTCGGTTTGGAACGCGGTCAAACCTTAAAAACACGGCGGCGATTTGGCGTTTGACAGCGAAAAAATGCCCGAACGCTACTCCGACGGCAGCGAAGAAGACGAGAGTGAAATCAAAATCACCCCGTCCAAACCCGAACGCAAAGTCATCAATATTCTGGCAAACAAGCCGAAAACTTGCGGCGCATAAAAACAAAAAAATCCGGATGCCTTGTCCGGATTTTTTTATTTCTTTGCACAAACCTGCCTTTGAATCATCAGGACGTGCAACCATAATACGGTAAGTCGCATAATACGGTAAGTCGTCTGAAAACTGGGATTTTACGGGAAAGACGATACAAACCGTTCCATTTTAATTCGCCGCAAAACATGCAAGCGTAGTTCACACACGCTTTTTCCCTTCCATCAAACAAGGACTGTTATGACTGCCATTTTCATCCTGCTTGGTTTAATCGCCATTTGTGTCGGACTGCTCGGCACGATTTATCCCGCCATTCCCGGATTGGGATTGATGTTCAGCGGCGCATGGTTGCTTGCATATGCCGGCGATTATCAGATTTACGGTACAAACACCCTAATTTTTTTCTCGCCGTTGTCGCTGCCATCGGCACGGCGATGGATTATGTCGCAGGCGCATTAGGGGCAAAATATACGGGAGCCAGTAAAACTGCAGTTTGGGGAGCGCTAATCGGTGGTATCGTCGGCGCGTTTTTTTCCATCCCCGGACTGTTGTTCGGCCCGCTCATCGGCGCGGGTGTCGGAGAATTCTTGGCACGCCGCGATATGTGGCAGGCGGGCAAAGTCGGACTAGGGACGTTTATCGGCTTCATCATCGGTACGGTTGCCAAAATCGGTTGTGCCTTGACGATTGTGATGATCCTTCTAGTTATGTGGGCGGCAAGCTGGTTTTAACCTGATCATTGCAAAAGGTCGTCTGAAAATGGTTTTTTTCAGACGACCTTTTGATTTTTTTACCCTGATCGGAAAGTTATCCATTGCCGCAACAGGCTTTGTATTTTTTTACTGCTCCCGCAGGGGCAAGAATCGTTTCGCCCGATTTTTTTCACCTTCGCGACGTACGGTTTGCGGTTTATTGATGATTGCCCTGCCAATACCAGTAAATATCCAGCAGGACATGCGGCAGGTCGGATTCGAGTTGTGAAAGTTCTTTTTCAGTCAGGTGCAAAAATGATTTCGCCGTTTTTGCTCTTCGTCGTAAATGCCACCCAAAGCCATGATCGGATAAAACAGGTCTTCAAACTCCTCCTGATCGACCGCTTCAAACCAATCGGTCGGCACAACATCCAAGGCATACAGATAGGCGTTACACCAAGTATACACATCGGGATTGCCCGCTGCATCTTCATAAATCCACAAATCGGGCAACATTTTACTGCCGAGCTTGATACGCAAATCAGCAGCCAGCGCTATCACCAAACGCTCGATTTCGGTACGCTCTTTCGCGTCAAACAATGATTCTTCACCCAAAACTTCAGGCAGCCAATCGTTCGGATTCAAGGCATCGGGACCACTCAACAAAGCCATCATAAACGCCTGTACCTCATCGCAGCGCATGGTGTTGTGTTGTTCCGATTTGGCATCGAGCAGCTGCATCAGGCGCACGCGGGATGTCTCGTCAAATGCTTGTAATTGCATGGTTTTCCTTATTTTTTTAATGATGTATCCGTTATCCGAAAGGTCGTCTGAAACCATTTTCAGACGACCTTTTCACATCAACTCAGCTTATTTCGAACTGCTGCCGAACAAGCCTTTGAACCACAATACGATATCATCCCACATCCGTCTGAACCAGCTGCCTTCTTCAACGGAATGGAGGGCTACGACGTTTTTTTCTCGGTAATGACTTTACCGTCTTTGACAATTTTGAGTTTGCCCAAGCTTTGGCCTTTGCGTATCGGGGCGACAACGGGCTGGACGGTTTCTAAAAATCGGTTTGATGTTTTGTCCGGCATTGTGGGGAATAGTGATGTACACGTCTTCCAGGAAGCCGACGTTCACCGATTTGCTGCTGCCTTTATAAACTTTTGACCTTAGAAATGATTTCGCCGCTGTTGTAGAGCTTGGGCGTGTCGAATGCCCTGCAATGCCCAGTTGAGCAGTTTGCCGCTTTCGGAAGCGCGGGCTTCGGTGGACTCGGTGCCTACGACGATGGACACGATGCGTCTGCCGTTACGTTTGCTGGAGGCGGCAAGGTTGTAGCCTGCGCTTTCGGAATGTCCTGCCTTCAGGCCGTCCACACTGGTGTCGCGGTAGAGCAGGAGGTTGCGGTTTGGCTGTTCGACATTGTTGTATTTGAAAGATTTAATCGAAAATACGGGATAGTATTTCGGATAATCGTGTATCAGCGCGGCGGACAAAACGGCTAAATCGCCGACGGTGGAAACGTAGCCTTTCGGCAGACAGTCCGGTCGGGTTTTTTTAAAGTGGGTTTTGGTCATGCCCAAACGCTTGGCTTCGTCGTTCATCTGCTGGATGAACACGTCCACCGAGCCTCCTCCCATGGCTTCGGCAAGCGTGGTGGCGGCATCGTTGCCGGATTGGACAATCATGCCTTTAATCAGGTCGCTGACGCTGGCGGGTACTTTGAGATTGAGGAACATCCGCGAGCCTTCGATTTTCCAGCCTGCATCGGACACGGTCAGCATTTGGTCGGCGCGCAATGTGCCGTTTTCCAAAGCCTTGAACGTGAGGTAGGCGGTCATCATTTTGGTCAGCGAAGCCGGTTCGATTTGGGTATCGATATTGCCGGAGGCAAGCACTTGATGGCTTTGCAAATCGGTAACGATGTAGGCGGCAGCGGCAATGGCAGGCGGCGCATCGGGGCTGTTGATGCTGGGCATCATGGCTTCGGGCTGGGATGCGGCGGCAGGCGCAGGCTCGAAGCTGCAACAGCAGGGGCTGCGTTGTTTTTTTAGCCGCTTGCGGCGCGAGCTTGCGCGGCGGCAATCATCATTGCCGCGATCAATACGGATAATGTTTTTTTCATCGGGATGTGGTGCGGAAACAGAAATAAAAAAACAACCGCGTCGTGCGGTTTTGGCACAAAAAGGCAGTCATTATACCGCCGCAACTTCGCTTTGCTAAGATTTTTCTTGATTTCAGACGACCTCGAGGGTATGGTTTTACCTTTCCGCCGTTTTGTTGGCAAAGTTTGACGCGGGCGGCGGACACTCCTTTTGAAAATAATCCTCCGGCACACAAAACCATGAACAACCGCCCCTCTTATTCCGATTACCTCATCCGCATCCTGACCGCCTCCGTTTACGACGTTGCCGTCGAAACGCCGCTCGAACCCGCAATCGGGCTGTCAGGTCGTCTGAACAACAACGTCCTGCTCAAACGCGAAGACCTGCAACCCGTGTTTTCCTTCAAAATCCGCGGCGCGTACAACAAAATGGCGAAGCTGCCCAAAGAAGCGCTCGCCTGCGGCGTCATCGCCGCCAGCGCGGGCAACCACGCACAAGGCGTCGCACTTTCGGCACAACGTTTAGGCTGCCGCGCCGTCATCGTCATGCCCGAAACCACGCCCAAAATCAAAAATCGACGCCGTCAAAAGCCGCGGCGGCGAAGTCGTCCTCAAAGGCGTTTCCTACAACGATGCCTATGATTACGCGATGGAGTTGGCAGAAAAAGAAAAACTGACCTACATCGCCCCGTTTGACGACCCCGACGTGATTGCCGGTCAAGGCACGGTCGGCATGGAAATCGTGCGCCAGCGTCCCGACGACATCCACGCCATCTTCGTCCCCATCGGCGGCGGCGGACTGGCTGCGGGTGTTGCCGCATTCGTCAAACAAGTCCGCCCCAGCATCAAAGTCATCGGCGTGCAAACAAACGACTCCTGCTGCATGAAGCAATCCGTCGAAGCCGGAAAAGTCGTCAGCCTCAAAGACGTCGGCCTCTTCTCCGACGGTACTGCCGTCAAAGTCGTCGGCGAAGAAACCTTCCGCCTCTGCCGCGACCTCTTAGACGACATCATCACCGTCGATACCGACGCCATCTGCGGCGCCATCAAAGACATCTTCGACGACACCCGCAGCATCACCGAACCCGCAGGCGCGCTCGCCCTCGCCGGTCTGAAAACCTACGCCGCCCGCAACCGCATCCAAAACCAAACCCCTTATCGCCGTAACCAGCGGCGCCAACATGAATTTCCACCGCCTGCGCCACGTTTCCGAACGCAGCGAATTGGGCGAAGGCAACGAAGGTATTTTTCGCCGTTACCATCCCCGAAGAGCGCGGCAGCTTCCTCAAATTCGTCAACCTGCTCGGCAGCCGCAACATCACCGAGTTCAACTACCGCTACGGCGACGACCAAAAAGCCCACATCTTCGTCGGCCTGCAAACCGCAGGTTCCCAAGACCTCGCCGTCATCAGCCGCCAATTGACAGAAGCCGGACTGCCCAATGTCGACCTGACTGACGACGAAATCTCCAAAATCCACATCCGCTACATGGTCGGCGGACGCACAACCAAAGTCGCCCACGAACGCTTAATCAGCTTCGAGTTCCCCGAACGCCCCGGCGCACTCGCCCGCTTCCTCAACCACATGCAGGGCGGCTGGAACATTACCCTCTTCCACTACCGCAACCACGGCGCCGACTACGGCCGCATCCTCGTCGGCATCGACGTCCCATCCACCGACGATGAAGCATTTGAAAACTTCCTCGAAAGCCTCGGTTACAGCTATCAGGACGAAACCCAAAACGCCGCATACCGCCTGTTCCTTGCTTGATAGGAAGGCAAAATAAAAGGTCGTCTGAAACCCTTTTATGGTTTCAGACGACCTTTTCATCTTTCGGACAACCGATACCAATCCGTATCAACTGTCCTGAATTTGATGTGCTTAACGCCAGTAGCGCCACCAAGGCATATCGTTCGGTTGCCATTGGTGTTGCAGGAATGGGCTTTGCGGGAAGTTGGTTTCCAAAACGCGGCGGGTGTCGGCGGCGAGTTGGGGTTTGTCCAGTTTTTTTGTAAGCCAGCTCCATCATGGCGAGCGATTCTTCGACGTAGCGGGTATTTTGGTAACGCTCGACGATTTTTTTGGGCGCGGTTGACTGCGGCGAGGTAGGCGCCGCGTTTCATGTAGTAGCGGGCAACGGAGATTTCGTTACCGCCCAAAGCGTCCACCAGTTTTGCCATGCGCTCGGTTGCGTCGGCGGCGTATTTGCTCTCCGGATAGCGTTGTACCAATTCGGCAAACGCTTGGTATGCGCTGCGGTTGGCTTTTAGGGTCGCGGTCGGACCAGTCTTGGGAGGCGAGTTTGTTGAGGAAGGATTGGTCTTCGTTGAACAAAACCAAGCCTTTGAGGTAAAGCGCGTAATCCATATTCGGATGTTGCGGGTGATGGCGCTGGAAGCGGTCGATGGCGGCGAGGGCTTTTTTTCAGGCTCGTCGTCTTTGTAATAGGCGTATGCGGTATCCAGTTGCGCCTGTTGCGCGTAGCGGCCGTTGGGGAAGCGGGATTCTAAAATTTCGTATAACTTGATGGCTCGCGTATAATTGCTGCTGTTCAACTCGTCATGCGCTTCGGCATAGAGTTTTTTTCCACGTTCCAATCTTGTGTGATTTGCGCGTCTTTATCGACCGTACCTTTATTGCTTGCACAGGCACCCAGTGCCAGACTTAACGAAACTACTAAAAGAATTTTTTTCATGCAGAATACTTCCTTTGATAATGAAGCCGATTATAGCGACGATTTAGACTTTACGTCAGCCCCCGAAGCAGAAAGTTGTGTTAATTTGACTGTTCCGCTGGAACTTGCGGGCGGGCGACTGGATGCGGTGTTGGCAAAGCTCATGCCTGATTATTCGCGCAGCCGCCTGACATCGTGGATTAAAGAAGGCGCGGTCATTGTAAACGATAAGCCCGCCCAACCCAAAGACAAAATGATAGGCGGGGAATCCATCAGCGTAACGGTACGTCCGAGCGAAGAGAATCTCGCGTTCAAACCCGAAGCGATGGATTTGGATATTGTGTACGAAGACGATACCGTCATCGTCGTCAACAAACCCGCCGGACTGGTCGTCCACCCCGCCGCAGGCAACTGGACGGGGACGCTGCTCAACGGCCTGCTGGCGCATTGTCCCGAATTGAGCCAGATTCCGCGCGCGGGCATCGTCCACAGGCTAGACAAGGAAACCAGCGGCCTGATGGTGGTCGCCAAAACCCCTGCCCGCACAAAAATTCCCTCGTGCAACAGCTTCAAGAGCGCACGGTCAAACGCATCTACCGCGCCGTCGCCAACGGTATCGTTCCCTTTGACGGCAAAAATCGAAACCCAAATCGGACGCGATCCGCACAACCGTCTGAAAATGGCGGTCGTCAAATTCGGCGGCAAACCTGCCGTTACCCACGTCAAAGTGTTGGAACGCTATCTTGCCCACAGCTACATCGAATGCTCGCTCGAAACCGGCAGGACGCACCAAATCCGCGTCCATATGCGCGAAGCCAACCACCCGCTTGCCGCCGACCCCGTTTACGGCAACCTGCGCCATCCGTGCAGCGAACCGGTAAAAGAAGCCGTCAAAAGTCTGGGCGCGCGTCAGGCTTTGCACGCCTACCGCTTGAGTTTCGTCCATCCGAAAACCGGCGAAACCGTTTCCTTCGAAGCCCCGATTCCTGACGATATGTATCACCTGCTCTCCGTCCTGCGCCTCGAAGCAGGCTTGGATTCGTCTTTGAGCAACGAAGAAGAGTGGCAGGACAAACTCGGCACAGATGACGACGATGATTGGAACGAAGACGATTACGATGTCGAAGTGGTTTATGTGAGGGATTAAGCAGGTGTTTTCAGACGACCTGTTACTCAAGGGTCGTCTGAAAACGAACTTCATATAAAGTTTAGATAAGGTTTATCCAACGGCATCATTCATGCTGCACCGGCAAGAATCCGAACCTCTGATTTCTCAGCGACAATTAAGAATTTACAGCAATCCCGAATCTCTGGATTCCCGCCTGCGTGGGAATGACGAAAAACCAAACATCCATTTACCCTAAGGGCAGTTAATAAACCCTTACCGCTACGCACCTATTCCGACACCCCATGAAAACCATCACAGAAACCCTAAACCTCGCTCCGCAAGGCAAAAATTTCCTGACTGCCGATTGGCCTGCGCCCGCCAACGTGAAAACCCTGATTACCACCCGCAATGGCGGCGTGAGCCAAGGCGTGTATCAAAGTTTGAACCTCGGTTCGCACGTCGGAGATGATCCCGATGCCGTGCGCCGCAATCGTGAAATTGTGCAGGAACAGGTCGGGCTGCCCGTTGCCTACCTCAATCAAATCCACAGCACCATTGTCGTCAATGCCGCCGACGCATTGGGCAACACGCCCGACGCAGACGCTTCGGTGGACAACACAGGCAAAGCCGCCTGCGCCGCGATGACTGCCGACTGCCTGCCTGTCTTGTTCTGCGATAAAGCCGGTACGGTCGTCGCTGCCGCACATGCAGGCTGGCGCGGTTTGGCGGGCGGCGTACTGCAAAACACCATAGCCGCGATGAATGTCGCGCCCGTCGAAAATCATGGCATATCTCGGCCCCTGCCATCGGCGCGGACGCATTCGAAGTCGGACAAGACGTGTTCGACGCATTTTGTACGCCCATGCCCGAAGCGGCAGACGCATTCGAAGACATCGGCGGCGGTAAATATCTTGCCGACATCTACGCACTGGCACGTTTGGTTCTGCGCCGCGAAGGGTGGACATGATTTACGGCGGCACACACTGCACCGTCTTGGAACGCGACACTTTCTTCTCTTACCGCCGCGACGGACAAACCGGCCGCATGGTCAGCCTAATTTGGTTGGAACAGGTATAAAAGGTCGTCTGAAAAGCCCTATCCTCTTTCAGACGACCTTTGTAAGACCCAATCCGCCAACATTCAAATCCACCCCAATCCGCACCGCTCAAAAGGATATTCTCATGACTCAAAAAAACGAACACCGCTCCCACCCTCAAGGCGAGCTTTTGCTGCGCACCGTCGCTATGCCGCAAGACACCAATCCCAACCAAGATATTTTCGGCGGCTGGATTATGTCGCAAATGGATTTGGGCGGCGGCATTTTTGGCGGCAGAAATCGCGCAAGGCCGCATCGTTACCGTCGCCGTTCAGGAAATGAACTTCATCCGCCCCGTTAAAGTGGGCAACGTCGTTTGCTGCTACGGACGCTGCGTGCGCGTGGGCAATACTTCGCTGCAACTGAAAATCGAAGTTTGGGTGAAAACGTTGATGAACGACCACCTGACCGAAGACCGCCAACTCGTTACCGAAGCCATCTTTACCTACGTCGCCATCGACAGCGAAGGCAACACACGCCCTATTCCAAAAGAAGGCAACCCTAAACTGCAAGGTTTGATTTAAACCCTGATTTAAGCAAAGGTCGTCTGAAAACCCATATTGGAGATTTTCAGACGACCTTTTGACTTAAGGCGATACAGGGCTTGCGATTGAATGGGGAATGAAGCAGAAACACTCATTCCGGATCGTCCGTAAACGCATTCGCCCGAAAGATTGGTACGAACGTCAACAGATAAAGCACGAACACGGCGGCGGTCAGAATCGCGGGGACGATGATGAAGAATATCGGATTCACGTTCATTAAAACAGCGCGCGAGACGGCGGCGGCGAAGAGGATGGGGACGGCGATGCGGCAGAGTTTGGGGTAGTCGAGTTTGGTAAAACCGCTGTGCCACAGTCCGGCGGTCAGCCACACCATCATCACGCCGCCCATCATGCCGCCGAGGGTAATCAGGTGCAGGGGCGCGGAGGCGGGCAGGTTTTGCAGTTTCGCCGCGCCTGCCCACAAATAACCTGCGGCGGCAAAGAGTTGGAGCAGGTAATAGGTGCGGACGTAGTGTTTGCGCAGGAGTTCGTGATGGTGAAGCTCACGCAGTTTGGCAAGCAGGATGAAGCCGACGGCAAGCGCGGTAAAGCCGGCGGTTTGCGCGGGCAGCCAAAGTTCGGCGGCGGCGTGCAGCAGCAGGAAGGTGATGGCGATGTTTTTTTATAGACGACGTTGGGGATGAATACGGGGTCTTTCAGACGGCATTCTTTGAGGGCTTCCGCGCCCAAAAGGACGCTGACGCGGACGGATACGAACATGACCGCCGCCATGTTCAGATGCACTTGCGCGCGCAACAGGTTCAAATCGCCGCTAACGGCATAGGCCGTCTGAAAAACGGTGAAACGCGGCAAGTAACATTAGCAGGGCGAAAGTTGTCGGTGTTGCGGTCGAGCCAAATCAGCCAGGCGCAGAACAGCAGCAACACCAGCCAATAGGCGGCGACGAAAAACGAAGAGGTTTGCGTCGCAAACGGCAACAGGACGGATGCGGCGAGCAACAATGCCGCCATCAAAGTAGCAACAGGTTTCAGACGACCTTTATAACCCGTCCATTCGAGCATGGCGGCAGTCAGAAAACCGCCGTATGCCGCAGGCAGCATGAGTTCTAAGAAGATTTGGCGGTGCAGGACGATGGCAGCGGGGCTGATGAGAAAACACCAACACGCCGAGTATGGCAAGTACCGCCGCGCCGACAAAAAAACGGCCGCATGGGGTGGGTGAAAAATTTATTCATGACTTGGCTTGATTCTGCATGAAGATGCTTTCGGATATGGATTTATTGGGCGGACAGGGCCGTATCTTTTGACAAAGAGGCAAGCCTGCGGCTTGCTTACCCTCTCCCTAGCCCTCTCCCGCGGAGAGAGGGATTAAGCTGTCGAGCCCGAGCATTTTTCAGGTTTGCCTGCCATCTGATTTTTCAATCCTGCGCTCTCTGATTTTTCAGCAACCTGATTCCCTCTCCCCGTGGGAGAGGGTTAGGAGAGGGCAACGAACCGCAAGGTTTCGTCAGATACTCAAATGCCCGTATCATTCATATTATTGATATTATTGTTTCGAATTGTATTATTTTCAATAATAATAAATAATCCCTAAACCAATATAAATAACAGCCATTATCCAACGACTAAACTTCTCTACAATTTCACCAATACCTGAAATATTAGCCAATCTTTGTGCTGTATATACTAAAACAAAAAAATCAATATTAAAAAAAATACAAGAAGAGTAACTAATAAGTCGACAAGATCTAAAGTCACAAAGTAAGGAACAAAAAGTCCAATATTATCTGCACCACAACTAGCAACTGTAACCAAAAGCAACAATACCGACTAATTTTTGACAACCCTTTTTCATCCAATTCTTTTTTAGCTCTTTTTTCGCCCTCACAATCGTCGTAAATAGCAACTTTAATACCTAAGTAAATCGGTATTAAACCTAATAAACCAACACCCATTTTTTTCCGGAACATAATTCAAAACAAAAAGCTAGAAATAAACTAACTAATATTAAAATTACAGAACCTAAATATTGTCCGATATAAATATCTCGATATTCTTTTCTAGTATTTGCTCTAGCAAAAAAATATTAATAGTATTACCAACAAATCTACTGCTGTAGCAATATATAAAACAGCAGCAGTAATCACAGTCGAAAACATAAAGCACCTCATAATGAATCCCCTGCCCCCTTGGCACCACGGCTTCTTCAAAAGCCGAATCGCGTTCGGAACAAAACAGATTCGTATGTTTCGTCAAAGAAGCAAGCCTGCGGCTTGCTTACCCTCTCCCTAACCCTCTCCCACAAGGGAGAGGGAATCGAGCTGTCGAGCCCTGAACATTTTCAGGTTTACCTGACATCTGATTCCCAATTCTACGGCTCTCTGATTTTTGAGAAACCTGATCCCCTTTCCCCGTGGGAGAGGGTTAGGGAGAGGGCAACGAACCGCAAGGTTTGTCAGACACTCAAATCCCCTCATCACTCATAATAATGAATCCCCTGAAACTCCCTTGCCACCACAGCTTCTTCAAAAGCCGAATCGCGTTCAGATAGCGGCGTGGGCAGGGTCATCACGTTTTGTACGTTCATGCCCTTAGTGGAAAGCAGCATGATTTCATGGCTCAGGCGCGCGGCTTCGAAGCGGTCGTGCGTTACCAGCATACACGCCATGCCCTGCCGCTCGATTTTTTCCACCAGCATGGCGACCAAAATATCGCGCAAATCGCGGTCCAAACCGACAAACGGCTCGTCCAGCAGGGCAAGGTCGCAGCCGCACAGCAGCAGGCGCAAAAACGCCACCCGTTTCGCCATACCGCCGGACAACTCGGTCGGATATTTGTTCAAATCGCCCGCAGTCAGCCCGACTTTCGCCGCCAGTGCGATGATTTCGCCTTCATCGGGTTTGTTCATAAAAATCGCGATATTCTGCATCGCGGTCAGGTTTTCCGGCAGGCGGTTTTCCTGAAACAGAAAACCCGTCTTGCGGAAAGTATTGCGTATCGTGCCCGATTTCGGCGTTTCCAAGCCCGCAATCAGCCGCAAAACCGTCGTCTTGCCGCAGCCGCTCGGCCCGAACAAAGGCTTTTCACTTCGCCATGTTGCAGGTTCAAACTGAAATCTCGCACGATGGGGTCGCGGAGAATTTCAAAACGCACGTTTTTCAAGACAGAGCATCATCTCCTCCACGGCATAAACAAAATTTCCAAAGGCTTGGTAATCAGGTATTCAAACAGCGACACAAACACGATAACCAACACCACATAAGCCATCACCGTCGAAGTCTCCAACATCGCCCTCGCGTCCGCAATCCGCGCGCCCACGCCTTCGCTTGCGCCTAAGAGTTCCGCCATAATCACCACCTTCACCCCCATCGCCACCGCCACGCCGATGCTGGAAATCACATAGCCCGTCAGATGCGGGATATACAGATAACGGATTTTTTTCAGACGGCTTAATTTGTAAGCGTCAAACAATTCCTCATGCTGCTTGTTCACGCTCGCCATCCCGACCGCCGCACTTGCAAACGTCAGCGGCGCAACCAACACAATAATGGTAAACAACACGCTCGGATTGCCGAAACCGAACCAAAACAGAGCCATTACCACCCAAATAATCGGCGGCATAGCCAACAAAATCGTAATCACAGGCTTGAGCAACGCCATCGCTGTCTTAAAACTGCCCGCCACCAGTCCCGCCGCCAATCCCGCTACCAGCGCAACCGAAATGCCCACCACCGACCGCCACAGCGAAATCCCGATTTCGTTTTCCTGAAAATGTTTCAATAAATCCAAAGACTTTTGAAACACCTCTACCGGCGCGGGCAGCATAAACTCGCCGAACACCGCGCTGCCCCACGCCCACAATGCCACCACCACCATCGCCACGCCCAGACCGGCAAAGCCGCTCCAAAGATAGTCGATGATGTAAAACAGCGCAGGCTGCGGTTTGCGGATTTTGTCGGTTTTAATCATGGTTTGGGTGTTGGTTGGTAGGAATGGTTTGGATTATAGATTGGGGCGGTAGGTCGTCTGAAAATAGCGGTTGATTGGGTTAGACAGAACGCCGCAATCCAATGAAACGGTTTGGTTTTCCCAAATAGTGTTTTTCAGACGACTTTGGTTTGGGATTCAGTGTTTTTGATTGGGATACGCCTGCGGCTAAGCCCACTATAAGTTCCCCCATCCGCCCAGTTCAGGTGGAATCTCCATAAAAATATGCATTTGTTCTTTATCGACATCATTTAAATGTCTAGATACGAATGGAAAGAAATTATTTATAATAGCTCTTTCTTGAGCTATTGCTTCCTCTGTATATGTTTGATGAATTATTCCTTGCATAAAGGAATTTAAATTTCTCAAATAAATTGGTGGAAGCAAAAAAATCTCCAAGATCATTCCAACCGCCCCAATTAAATTTGTTTTGTAAGCTATTCTCCAAAAGAACATCGCACTGTCCCTTACAGCTCCAAATAATCTGAGCAATTACAGGAGTTTCTTCCCTTCAATTACCTTCATTTTTAGTTTTTTTCCATCCGCATTTTTTTCATACCAAACACTAACCAATGCTGTATCGCGTTTTTTTAAAAAAATATCTTTATTTAACAACTCTTTTCCACAATTACAGCATTTTAATGTGGGTTCACTATAAAAAATAAATGCAGGTCTAGGATTATTAACATGCCATTCTGATGTTGATTTGGGGAAAAAAATCTATCAGCCAACCTTTTTCATATTATTAAATCTAAAAAGGATCATCAAATTGAAAGCCTTTCAAGATTTCAGCTTCTATAGCTTCTTTATCAAAGATTTTTTTACTTCTATTCCCTTACGTCTTAATTCATCAAACTTTTTCTTTAATCCAGATGAGACAACTGTAGAATAAAAACCTATAAAACCTTGGCAATTATTTGTATTAACTCTATCAAATAAGTCTTCTTCATCTGCAGGCTGCACTGCTTTCCCACTAAATGCTTTATGTTTGCAACTAACAAGCCATTTAAATGTGGTTGTTCCAAAAGAACCCTGCCGATCTTCTTCTAAAAGAAAATCAATCCCTGCATCTGCTCCTCTATTAATTCCATAAGGAACTCCGACACCAATGTTTTTGCATAAAACTATGAGCAAAAAATTCAAAACTATCTTGATGCCCCCCTCCTTTATGAGCTTCTGGAATCTCTTTAAAAATCAATAACTGACATATAAAATCCTTATATTATATTTATAGCTTGTAGGTTAGATTTTAACTTAACCTGCATAATAGCAAGCGTAGGTTGAGTCATAACCCAACATTTCAGGCAATCCGACGGTTTTGTTGGGTTTGACGACCCACGGTTACCCACCCGCCGTCATTCCTGCCTGCGGGGGGATGACGGCTTTTTGTGTACTGTTCGAACTATTATCTGATAGGTCATCTGAAAAGAGTAGCAACTGTATTTTTTTCACCCCGTCGGGCAAAAAAATACCAAAACTCAAATCAAGCCGTTCGGATGCTGTTTTCGGTGATACCGTTTTCGGCAAAGTAATCACGCATCCGGGCATTCAATATCGTCAGCAGTTTGCGCATACATGCCGTAACGGCAACCTTATACGGCTTACCCTTGGACGCAACTGTATTTTTCACCCCGTCGGGCAAAAATACCAAAACTCAAATCAAGCCGTTCGGATGCTGTTTTCGGTGATACCGTTTTCGGCAAAGTAATCACGCATCCGGGCATTCAATATCGTCAGCAGTTTGCGCATACATGCCGTAACGGCAAC
The DNA here is from genome assembly GCA_916438535.1 of uncultured Neisseria sp. Classification (GTDB taxonomy): domain Bacteria; phylum Pseudomonadota; class Gammaproteobacteria; order Burkholderiales; family Neisseriaceae; genus Neisseria. The sequence continues at coordinate 116,144 of CAKAEP010000001.1, forward strand.
CTTATACGGCTTACCCTTGGACAGCAGGCGCTGGTAGAAATCCCTGAATAAGCGGTTCAAAACGTGTCGCTACCACGGTAGCCATATACAGCGCCTTACGCACCGCAGACCTTCCGCCGAAGCAGTGGCTTTTTGAATTTGGTTTCCCGCTCTCCCTCGGGTGCGGGGCAATACCGACCAAACTCGCTATCCGTTTGTGCGACAGCCGTCCCAATTCGGGCAGCATCGCCATCAGCGTAGCCGTCGTTATCGAACCGATGCCTTTGATTTGCTCCGCTACTTGGGCTTTGCCGTCAAAATGCGTGTGGGTGTGGTCGTCGATTTGTTTGTCCAATTCGTCAATCAGCCGGTCAAAATGGGCAATCAGTTGTTTGACGCTTTCGACTTGTGTTTCGTGAACCTGATGCAGACGGTTTTTCTCGGCAGTCCGCATATCCACCAGTTGGTTGCGGCGGTTAACCAATGCTTCCAACACTTCCTCCGCTTCGGTGGGCGGGTGGTAGAGCATGGTTTGCCAACCTTCTTTCTGCGTCATCATCTGTGCGAAGAAGGCGAGCATTTGGGCATCTTTGGCATCGGTTTTGGTCAGCGACTGCGATTGGGCAAACTGATGCGTCTGACGCGGGTTGGCGATGATCACGGCTATGCCTGCGCGGTGGATGGCTTTGGCGGCGGGAATTTCGAGACCGCCGGTGCTTTCCATGACGACGAGGGCGACGTTGTGTTTTTTAAGGTATTCGATAGTATGGGCGATACCTTTGGGGTTGTTGGTTTCGGTTTTGGTTTTAGACAAAGACGAAACGGCGATGACGAAGTTTCGTTTGGCGATGTCGATGCCTGCGTAATTGTATTGGGTACTCATCATAAACCTGCCTTGCATTCGGTTGTGTTGTCTAGCAACTGTCCGGTTGTGTCGATGGGTTGCCCGACCGCTCCCTGAGCTACTCAACGGTTGTTTGCCTTGGTCGGATGCGGGTGGCGACCGGGCGGTTTGTTGCTATGATACGGGTGTTTCGATATACAAGGCGAGCATTTGGGCATCTTTGGCATCGGTTTTGGTCAGCGACTGCGATTGGGCAAACTGATGCGTCTGACGCGGGTTGGCGATGATCACGGCTATGCCTGCGCGGTGGATGGCTTTGGCGACGGGAATTTCGAGACCGCCGGTGCTTTCCATGACGACGAGGGCGACGTTGTGTTTTTTAAGGTATTCGATAGTATGGGCGATACCTTTGGGGTTGTTGGTTTCGGTTTTGGTTTTAGACAAAGACGAAACGGCGATGACGAAGTTTCGTTTGGCGATGTCGATGCCTGCGTAATTGTATTGGGTACTCATCATAAACCTGCCTTGCATTCGGTTGTGTTGTCTAGCAACTGTCCGGTTGTGTCGATGGGTTGCCCGACCGCTCCCTGAGCTACTCAACGGTTGTTTGCCTTGGTCGGATGCGGGTGGCGACCGGGCGGTTTGTTGCTATGATACGGGTGTTTCGATATACAAGGTCGGATACTTGTATCCGACAGCCCCGTTTAGTCGAAATGTCGGATTCAAGAATCCGACCTACGCTGCTACTCTGATAATGTCCTGACATGCCGTCTGAAAAAAATGATAAATCAGGTATTCCCCTTTTTTTCAGACGGCCTTTCTCCCATTTTAAGCCAAGAAGAACCCGTTATCCGGCAGCTTGCCGCCCAAGAGTTTCGGGTCGGATACTCGTATCCGACAGCCCCTGTTTAGTCGAAATGTCGGATTCAAGAATCCGACCTACGCTGCTACTCTGATAATGTCCTGACATGCCGTCTGAAAAATGATAAATCAGGTATTCCCCCTTTTTTTCAGACGGCCTTTCTCCCATTTTTAAGCCAAGAAGAACCCGTTATCCGGCAGCTTGCCGCCCAAGAGTTTCGGGTTGAACTGCATCAGGATTTCGTAAAACTTCAAAATCTCGTTCTTCACTTCGCTGCCTTTTGGTTACCGTCAGCCGCGCGCCGTCCAAGCCCATGACTAGGGCGGGTTCGGGGGCTGGGAGGTAGTTTTTGCCAATTTTTGCCGCGCTTTGTCGGTTGGCCAGTATCCAGTTGAGCGCGTTTTTCAAATCCTGATGGAAGATGTCGAATTGCGCCTTGTGCGCGTGGAAATACTCTTCGTTGGCGATGATGCCCGCCATCGGAATCAGCGGTTTGGTGTCAAACGCCTGCCCCCATGCTTTTACCAAATCAAAGCCGCGCACGACGTTTACGCCCATGGTTTTGCCTTTGAGCATGCCCGCGCTCGCCATCGGTTCGGGCAGGATGGCGGCGTGGTAGTCCTTGCTCAAAAATAGCCCCACCGCTTCGGGCGGCGTGGCAGTGTAAGTGATGCCGACTTTGTGCGCGTCGATTTTCAGTTTTTTCAACAAGGCTTGCAGCACGATGTCGGGCATATCGTTTTTAAACGGCACGAGGATTTTTTTGCCGACCAAATCCTGCGGCGAGGCAATCGCGCTGCCTTTGCACATCAGCTGCGTGATGCCGTTGGTCAAAATATTCACCATGCCGACTTTCTGCCCTTGGTTGCGCAGGTTTACGCCGACATTGCTCGGACTCATCATCACTTTAAATTGCCCGCTCGCCACGCCCGCGCGAAGCTGGTCGGGCGAACGCCAAATTTTCAGCGATACATCCGCCTGTTTCGCCAGCTTGCCCTGCAACGCCGCTACGGCAATGGTGACGCTGGGCATCGCCGGCGCGCCGTACACGGTAAACTGCTCTTTCCCTGCCGCCAACAGCGAAGGCGAAACACCTGCCGCAGCCAGCGCGGCGGTCATTTTTTTAAGAAATCACGTCTTTTTCAGTTCCATTTTTCCAATCTCCTGGTTAGGTAGCGCGGACTTCAGCCCGGCTGTTTAACATAATCCTTCTAAGATGGGTTTGAGCTACGCCAAACATAGGAATGGACACACCACAGCCTATCTAGATCCGCAACTCTGTTTTTACCATCTATATTCTAATAATAATTTTTTTATTCATTATGCTATTAAAGAAAATGGAAGTAAAGGCACGATTGTCCCGACATCCGTTTATATATAGAAACGCAAATCTATTTCGGCATTACGCCTATTAATAATATTGAAATAAAAGGTCGTCTGAAAAACGGTTTTCAGACGACCTTTTATTTCCCAATACGGCTTAATTTGTGTTTTTTTGTTTTTAAAGAACCAAGATAAATCGCCGACAAAGTCAGAGCAACACCAAACCACTGTAAAGTGTTAATCGGCTTGTCCAACCAAAAAAATAATCAATCAGTAAAGCGGCAACAGGTTCGGAAAGCAGCAGCAAAACCGGTTAAAGACAGGGAAAGCAGCGGAATTGCATAGGCAATCATCCCCCACGCCAAACATTGCATGACCACGCCGTATATCAAGACCCAGCCTATATCGCGCCATTGCGTCGGATATAGGGCGTTACTGTCGAAAAATCAGCGCGGGAACAATCAGGGACAACGCGCCGCCGAAACTCAAAACCATCATCATCGGAAAAAAAGCGCCACCCTTTCGACTTCATGCGTTTTGCGGACGAACACCATAGACAATGCCAAAAGCCCGCCCGACGCAATTCCGCTGGCAAAGCCCCATAAGGCGTGGGCATTGTGGTTGAACTCGGGACTGCCGATTAGGACAACTCCGCCAACCGCCAATATCAGGCTCAAAACTTGCAGGCTGTTCAAGCGTTCTTGAAAAAAGAAAAATCCAATGGCGGACAGGAAAAATATCTGTAAGCTGTTGAGCAATGTGGAAATCCCGGGTCCAACCGCATATACGCTTTCATGCCACAATGACAAATCAAACGCCAGAAATATGCCGGACAACATGGCATATTTGACCGCCCTTCTGCTTTTAGGCAGCTTTTGCCCGAAAAAACGGCAGAGCAGCCAAAACACGCCCGCCGCAATCAGCAGCCGCCAAAATGCAACTGCATACGGGCCTACGGGGACGAATCTGACGATCAGGCTTCCCAGCCCGAATAAGACGCAGCCGAAGATGAGAAATGGTGCTGCATAAGAGTCGGAACGGATATTCATGAACTTACTCCGCAACGGATTGGCATGAGGATTTAAAGTGATGAAAAAGGATTGTGCATGGTAACGCGAATCCGAAAGAATAATAAGTAGGTGCAATATCTTATTTCCCTTCCAGTTTCTCCTGAGGAAAATCAGTACGCTTCAGAAATTTAACATACCGGCTGGGTTTCAAAAATAAAGCCGCTTCCCGCATAGATAACTATAAATTGGCAATGATGGAAATCTGCTTTCAATTTATTCCGTCGAAAAGCCAAAGGTCGTCTGAAAATCAGCTTCCAGACGACCTTTGGTTTTATCGAAATGAAACGGGCAACTTAGTGGATACTGCTGCCGATACGGCTGTAATCGCCGAAGTTCATCCACACGAAGAAGGCTTTTCCGACGATAAGTTTGTCGTCCACAAAGCCCCAGTAGCGGGAGTCGGCGCTGTTGTCGCGGTTGTCGCCCATGGCGAAGTAACGGCCTTCAGGCACTTTGCAGGTAAAGCCGCTGCCGTCTTCGGCGTATTGACAGTGTTCCAAACCGCTTTGCTCTACGGAATAACCGTTTTCAGGCATGATTTCCATACGGTATTTGTCGAGCGCGGGGATCGAGATGGTGGGCTGTCCGGGCTCTTTCAGGATGTTGAAGCTTTTGCCGTTGAGGGTCGTCTGAAAAAGTTCGGGGTTGTGGATTGCGGACGGCTCGGTATCGTCAGGGTAGGAATAAGTGCCGTTCGGTTGGTCGGGGACAACTTGTCCGTTGACGGTCAGGACTTTGTCGCGGTATTCGACGGTATCGCCCGGCAGTCCGACGATGCGCTTGATGTAGTTCATTTCAGGCTGGACGGGATAGTTGAACACGACGACGTCGCCGCGCTCGATTTGTCCGGTCGGAATCAGGACGTTGTTGATGATCGGGGTTCTGATGCCGTAGGCGAATTTGTTTACAAGGATGAAGTCGCCTTTAACCAAGCCAGGACGCATGGAGCTGGACGGGATTTGGAATGGCTCGGCGATAAAGGTACGCAGGATGAAGACGACGAGGATGATTGGGAAAAAAAGCCGCTCATGTAGTCGGTAAAGTGGGCTTTGTCCTGGTGCGACGGATCTTTTTTTCAGACGACCCTTGTGGATTGCCCAAACGATGCCGGTGAATACGACAAATATCAGCAATACGGCGGTAAAGCTCATGTAAAAAGACAGGATGCCGAAAACGCCGATCATGCACAAAAAGATACGCCCATTGCAGGCCGGAGCTCCATTCTCCGTTTTCCTGACGTTCTTTGCTGCTTATGAAATAAAGGAAAATGCCGATAACGATGGCGGCGATCGCGCCGTAGATTAAATTTGTGCTCATTATTTGTCGCTCACTTGCAGAATCGCCAAGAACGCGCTTTGCGGGATTTCCACGTTGCCCACTTGTTTCATGCGGCGTTTGCCTGCTTTTTGTTTTTCGAGAAGTTTTTTCTTACGGGTAATATCGCCGCCGTAACATTTCGCCAAGACGTTTTTACGCAGGGCTTTGACGTTTTCGCGGGCGATAATCTGGCTGCCGATGGCGGCTTGGACGGCGATGTCGAACATTTGGCGCGGAATCAGCTCGCGCATTTTCGCTGCCAGCTCGCGGCCTCGGTGAACCGCGCTTTGACGGTGCACAATCAGGCTCAAGGCATCGACTTTTTCGCCATTGACCATGATGTCGAGCTTAATCAAATCAGACGGTTGGAACTCTTTGAAATGGTAGTCCAGCGAGGCATAGCCACGCGAAGTGGATTTGAGTTTGTCGAAAAAGTCCATTACAACTTCGTTCATGGGCAAATCGTAAGTCAGCATGACTTGACGGCCCATATACTGCATATTGACCTGCACGCCGCGCTTTTGGTTACACAAAGTCATGACGTTGCCGACGTATTCCTGCGGTACGAGGATGGTCGCGGTGATAATCGGCTCGAGAATGGTTTCGATGCTGCCGATGTCGGGCAGTTTGGACGGGTTTTCGACTTCGATTTTTTCGCCGCTTTTCAACACGACTTCGTAAACCACCGTCGGCGCGGTGGTAATCAAATCCATGTCAAACTCGCGCTCCAAGCGTTCCTGTACGATTTCCAAGTGCAGCAAGCCCAAGAAGCCGCAGCGGAAGCCGAATCCCAACGCCTGAGAAACTTCAGGCTCGAATTTCAATGAAGCATCGTTAAGCTGCAATTTTTCCAAAGCGTCGCGCAAGGCTTCGTAGTCGTGGCTTTCCACGGGGTAGAGGCCTGCAAATACTTGGCTTTGCACTTCTTGGAATCCGGGCAGCGGCTCAGAGGCGGGGTTGGCAACCAAAGTAACCGTGTCGCCGACTTTTGCCTGTCCCAATTCTTTCACGCCGGTAATCAAAAAGCCCACTTCGCCGGCTTTGAGTTCTTGTTTTTGAACCGATTTCGGCGTGAATACACCCAGTTGCTCGACCTGCGTTTCCGCCTTGGTGCTCATAAAGCGCACTTTGTCTTTCAGCTTGATGGTGCCGTTTTTCACACGGATCAACATGACCACGCCGACGTAGTTGTCAAACCACGAATCGACGATAACGGCTTGCAGCGGTGCTTTTCATCGCCGGTCGGCGCGGGGATTTTGGCGACGATTTCTTCTAAAACATCTTCCACACCGATGCCGCTTTTGGCGGAACATTGCACCGCGCCGACGGCATCAATGCCGATAATGTCTTCGATTTCCTGTTCCACGCGTTCGGGGTCAGCGGCGGGCAGGTCGATTTTGTTCAAAACAGGCACGACTTCCACGCCCAAATCAATCGCGGTATAACAGTTCGCCACGGTTTGCGCTTCCACGCCTTGCGATGCGTCAACGACCAACAGCGCGCCTTCGCAGGCGGAAAGCGAACGGGAGACTTCGTAAGAGAAGTCAACGTGTCCCGGCGTGTCAATCAGGTTGAGCTGATACACCTGCCCGTCGCGTGCTTTGTAGTTGAGCGCGGCGGTTTGTGCTTTGATGGTGATGCCGCGCTCTTTTTCGATGTCCATGGAGTCGAGCACCTGCGTACTCATTTCGCGCAAATCCAAGCCGCCGCAGTATTGGATGAAGCGGTCGGCAATCGTCGATTTGCCGTGGTCGATGTGGGCAATGATGGAGAAATTTCGGATATTTTTTTCATATTGTTATTTTTGAAAGATAAGCAGTGATTCTGAAAAGGTTGTCTGAAAATCAAATAGACCGTTCAGACGACCTTCAGGCAAAGTGAAATAGCCTGACATTCTAGCGGAAATTTACTGTTTCCGCATGATTTTATGCGTGTTTTACAGCGACGCGACAATCTTTTCCACCATTTTCGCCGAGCTTGCCGCCGCCGTTTTCAAAAACTCTTCAAAGCTAATGTCCGCTTTTTCGTCCGCCGAATCGGACATCGCGCGGATCACGACGAAAGGCGTGTTCAACTGGTGGCAGGCTTGCGCAATCGCTGCTGCTTCCATTTCCACCGCTTTGACTTCGGGGAAATGGCTGCGGATTTCCGCCACGCCTTCGCTGCTATGGACAAAGCGGTCGCCGCTGACAATCAAGCCTTGCGCTACCGCCGCGCCTTCAAACACTTCCGCCGCCTGTTTTTGCCTTGCCGACCAAGAGGTCGTCTGAAACGAATACGGCAGGCAGTTGCGGCACTTGTCCCCAAACATAGCCGAACGCCGTTACATCGACGTCGTGGTGCGCGATTTCCGTGCCGACCACTACGTCGCCGACTTTCAAACCTTTGCCCAAGCCGCCCGCGCTGCCGGTATTAATGACGCAGTCAGGCACGAATTGATGGATAACCCAAGCCGTTGAAACCGCTGCATTTACCTTGCCGATGCCGCTCAATACCAACACCATGCGTTTGCCCGCCATCTCGCCTTCGTAGGCGGTAAACTTACCGAAAGACACGCTTTTGACGTTATCCATTGCTTCGCGCAAAAGCTCGATTTCCTGCTCCATCGCGCCGATGACCGCTACTGTTTGTACAGACATTTTTTTACCTTTCCATAAAATTGTAGGCGGTATTATAACAGCAGCGGCGGCATTCCATACCCGTATTGAATCAGCCATATTGCCCGCCTGTCCTATTATTCGATACGGTAATCCTGCCATTTTTTTATGTATCATGATTTATTTGATATAATCCATTTTAATAAAATAACCACCGAAATTATCCAATATCATGATGACCAATCCCCCCAGCGCAAGAGACGAATTGTTCACTTGGCTGCGCCATATGAACAAATACAAAGGCTCCGACCTCTTTATTACGACCAATTTCCCGCCCGCTATGAAAGTGGACGGCAAAATTACGCCGATTACCGACGAGCCGCTGACCTCCGAAAAATGTATGGAAATCGCTTTTTCGATTATGTCCACCAAACAAATCGAAGAGTTTTCCTCCACCAACGAATGCAACTTCGCCATCAGCCTGCCCGATACCAGCCGCTTCCGTGTCAATGCCATGGTGCAGCGCGGCGCGACGGCGTTGGTGTTCCGATCCATTACCAGCAAAAATCCCGAATTTCGACAGCCTCAATCTGCCCCCCGTCTTGAAAGACGTGGTGATGAAAAAAACGCGGCCTCGTGATTTTTCGTCGGCGGTACCGGTTCGGGCAAATCCACCTCGCTCGCTGCGATGGTTGACCACCGCAATGAAAAATTGCCAAGACCACATCATCACCATCGAAGACCCGATTGAGTTCGTCCATCAACACAAAAAGCATCATTACCCAGCGCGAAGTCGGCGTGGATACCGAAAACTGGTTTGCCGCGCTGAAAAACACCCTGCGTCAGGCACCGGACGTCATCCTCATCGGCGAGATTCGCGACCGCGAAACCATGGACTATGCCTTGGCGTTCGCCGAAACAGGCCACCTCTGTCTCGCCACACTGCACGCCAACAACTCCAACCAAGCGCTCGACCGCATCATCAACTTCTTCCCCGAAGAGCGCCGCACCCAGCTTTTTGACCGACTTGTCGCTCAACCTGCAAGCCTTCATCTCGCAACGCCTGATTCCCCGCGAAGGCGGCAAAGGGGCGCGTAGCCGCAGTGGAAATCCTGCTCAATTCGCCGATTATTTCCGAGATGATTCAAAAAGGCGAAATCCACGGCATTAAAGAAATGATGAAAAAATCTACCGCCATGGGTATGCAAACCTTCGACCAAGCGCTTTACGAGCTGTACGAACGCGGCGACATCAGCTTCCAAGACGCCATTAAAAACGCCGACTCCGCCCACGACCTGCGTTTGGACATCCAACTGCGCAGCCGCCGCGCCCAAAACGCCGGCCCGGACTTGGAACTGATTTAAAAGTTGTCGGAAATGAGAAAAGGTCGTCTGAAAAATACTTTTCAGACGACCTTTTAAACAACTAATTAAATTGTATAGCTTACTGCATCACGACTTTCATAATACATTTGGTTCTCTACCATATCAGACCGCTTTGATTAATCCAGCCAACAGAATTATAGGGTTATTTTCCACACAGTCCTGTTAGTATTATATCATCAAAAAAATGCCTTGATACTTGATACGTCGCGAAATTCACTAAGCCATTCCAAGTCGGGCCTTAAATCTCAATAGCTCCACTAACTTCCTTTATCTGAACCAACTTTGATTCTACCGATAGAAAATTCCCTTGCGTTAAAATGCAACTCATAATGCAATTCATTGTGAAATTGATACCTTCAAAGTATTTTCAGATACCCCGATCATATCCCTGAAAATATTGATTCAATCAGACGATAATAAATATATGAAATCAAACAACTCATAGATACTCAAAATAGCCAAAAGCCTTTCCTACCTTGGCTTTGGCCTTGGGCATTAAATTATAGTGGATTAACTTTAAACCAGTACGGCGTTAAGTTGCCTTGCCGTACTATCTGTACTGTCTGCGGCTTCGTTACCTTGTCCTGATTTAAATTTAATCCACTATACAATAGATAAAAAAACAACCTCTCTAAAAGCGGTTTGCGGAGCCGGAAACAAATGCACTGATGACGATCAGCAGGAACAATAACAATAAGGCTTCGAGAATATTCATGAAAAACGGTGTGTGGCAAACAGAGGACATTTTAGCATTAAAGGCCGTCTGAAAACCAACCAAACCATCCTATCCCTTATACCCGCTTTTAATCTGCTAAAATCCCGCTTTTACAACCTACCACGGCGGCCCGAAAAATTTTCCGGCTGCCGCAAGCCATTGTCCCTACGCCATGAACTACCCTATCCCCAAACCCCGTGAAAAATCCCGTTGGCTCAATCTTTCGCAAGGCTCGCTGCCGCTGGCTTTTGGCGCGTTATCTGCCGCATAAGCGGCTCAAAGTCGTGCTGACCCAAGATGCGGAACAGGCGTTGCGCCTTCAGACTGCATGGCGGTTTTTTTCCGTCCGCACGATACTGCGGTGTTCCTGCCGGACTGGGAAACGCTGCCTTACGAGCGTTTTTTTCGCCGCATCAGGATTTGGTGTCGGAGCGGCTGTCGGCGTTGTGGCAGATTAAGAGCGGCGCGGCGGACGTGTTGTTCGTACCGGTTGCCACGGCGATGCAGAAGCTGCCGCCCGTGCCGTTTCTGGCGGGGCGCACGTTCTGGCTGAAAAACGGGGCAGACTTTGGATATAGGTCGTCTGAAAACCGATTTGGTGGATGCCGGCTACAACCATGTTTCCCATGTTGTCGCGGCGGGCGAATTTGCCGTGCGCGGCGGCATTGTCGATTTGTTCCCGATGGGCAGCGAGATGCCCTACCGCATTGATTTGTTCGACGATGAAATCGACAGCATCAAAAACCTTTGACACCGACACGCAGCGCACCATTTCCCCCGTTTCCGAAATCCGCCTGCTGCCGGCGCACGAGTTCCCCACCGATAGCGAGGCGCAAAAAAATCTTCCGCAGCCGCTTCCGCGAGGAAGTCGATGGCAATCCGAACGATGCCGCCGTGTACAAAGCCGTCAGCAACGGCCATTTCGGCGCGGGCGTGGAATACTATCTGCCGCTGTTTTTTGAAAACGAGCTGGAAACGCTGTTTGACTATATCGGCGAAGACGCGCTGTTTGTTTCTTTGGGCGACGTTCACGCCGAGGCAAACCGCTTTTGGAGCGACGTCAAATCGCGTTACGCCATGGCGCAGGGCGATGAAACCTATCCGCCTTTGCTTCCACAGCATTTGTATCTCTCTGCCGATGTGTTCGCAGGTCGTCTGAAAAAAACTACGGACAAGTGCTACCCGATGTTTCCGGCAAGGAACACACCCTGCCCGACCTTGCCGTCAACCGCCAATCCGACGAGCCGTTGCAGGCATTGAAGGATTTTTCAGACGACCTTTGAAGGACGGATTTTGCTGTGCGCCGAAAGTCTGGGACGGCGCGAAACCATGCTCGGCTTCTTGCAGCAAAACGGCTTGAAAGCCAAACCTGTGTCCGACTGGCAGGGCTTTTTATCGGCACACGAGCCACTGATGATTACGGTCGCGCCGTTAGCATACGGATTCAAACTGGGCGGGCCGCAACCCCCGAACCAACAGCAACCCACTCCCGCCTCCGAGGGAGAAGGCAAAGCGGCTACCGACCAAACCGAATCTTCCACAGCCGCAACAAACCCTCTCCCTAGCCCTCTCCCGCAGAAGAGGGAACAGAATGCAGCCGCCATTTCAGACGACCTGAAAACTAAAAAGCAGCCTGCACCCCATCGAAAAATAGTCTGCACGGGCAAATCCGACAGCAACCTACTCCCTCCCCGTGGGGAGGGTTGGGGAGAGGGCAAAAGCAGTTGCCGACCAAAACCGAATTTTTCCACAGCCGCAACAAACCCTATCCCACAGGAGAGGGGACAAAGTGCCGCTGCCGTTTCAGACGACCTAAAAACCGAAAGCAGCCTGCACCCCGTCGCAAGTGATCTGCACGAGCAAATCCGACAGCAACCCGCCCCCTCTTCCGTGGGGGAGGGTTGGGGAGAGGGCAAAGCAGTTGCCGCTCAAAGCGCCATCGCCGTCATCACCGAATCCGAGCTTTATCAATACGTCGCCCGTTCACGCGTCCACAGCCGCCGCAAGAAACACGCCGCCGTTTCAGACGGCCTGTTGCGCGACCTTGCCGAAATCAACATCGGCGACCCCGTCGTGCACGAAGAACACGGCATCGGACGCTATATGGGCTTGGTAACGATGGACTTGGGCGGCGAAACCAACGAAATGATGTTGCTCGAATACGCGGGCGAAGCGCAGCTTTATGTGCCTGTTTCGCAACTGCATTTAATCAGCCGCTACTCCGGTCAGGCGCATGAAAACGTCGCTCTGCACAAGCTCGGCAGCGGCGCGTGGAACAAGGCGAAGCGCAAAGCCGCCGAAAAAGCGCGCGACACCGCCGCCGAGTTGCTCAATCTCTACGCTCAACGCGCCGCCCAATCGGGACACAAGTTTGAAATCAACGAGTTGGACTATCAGGCGTTTGCCGACGGCTTCGGCTACGAAGAAACCGAAGACCAGGCCGCCGCCATCGCCGCCGTGATTAAAGATTTGACGCAGGCGAAGCCGATGGACCGCCTTGTGTGCGGTGATGTCGGTTTCGGCAAAACCGAAGTCGCCCTGCGCGCCGCGTTTGTGGCGGTGATGGGTGGCAAACAGGTCGCCGTACTTGCCCCGACCACGCTTCTGGTCGAGCAGCACGCGCAAAACTTCGCCGACCGCTTCGCCGATTTTTCCCGTGAAAGTCGCCAGCCTTTCGCGTTTCAACAACAGCAAAGCCACCAAAGCCGCGCTGGAAGGTATGGCGGACGGCACGGTCGATATCGTTATCGGTACGCACAAATTGGTGCAGGACGACATCAAATTCAAAAAAACTTAGGGCTAGTCATCATTGACGAAGAACACCGTTTCGGCGTGCGCCAGAAAGAGCAGCTCAAACGCCTGCGCGCCAATGTCGACATCCTCACCATGACCGCCACGCCGATTCCGCGCACCCTCAGCATGGCACTCGAAGGCCTGCGCGACTTCTCGCTGATTACCACCGCGCCCAGCCGCCGCCTTGCCGTCAAAAACCTTTGTCAAACCGTTCAGCGAAGGCAGCGTGCGCGAAGCCGTGTTGCGCGAACTCAAACGCGGCGGGCAAGTGTTTTTTTCCTGCACAATGAAGTGGATACGATTGAGAATATGCGCGAGCGTCTAGAAACCCTGCTGCCCGAAGCCCGCATCGGCGTGGCGCACGGACAACTGCGCGAGCGCGAACTGGAGCAAGTCATGCGCGACTTTTTGCAGCAAAGATTCAACGTGTTGCTCTGCTCCACCATCATCGAAACCGGCATCGACATCCCCAACGCCAACACCATCATCATCAACCGCGCCGACAAATTCGGGCTGGCGCAACTGCACCAGCTTCGCGGACGCGTCGGCCGCAGCCACCACCAAGCCTACGCCTACCTGCTCACGCCCGAATACATCACCAAAGACGCAGAAAAACGCCTCGACGCCATCGCGGCGGCAGACGAACTCGGCGCAGGTTTCACCCTCGCCATGCAGGATTTGGAAATCCGCGGCGCAGGCGAAATCCTCGGCGAAGGGCAGTCCGGCGAAATGATACAGGTCGGCTTCACGCTCTACACCGAAATGCTCAAACAAGCCGTGCGCGACCTCAAAAAAGGCCGCCAGCCCGACCTCGACGCGCCGCTTGGCATCACCACCGAAATCAAACTGCACAGCCCCGCCCTGCTGCCCGAAAGCTACTGCCCCGACATCCACGAACGGCTCGTCCTCTACAAACGCCTCGCCGTCTGCGAAACCGTACAGCAAATCAATGCTATACACGAAGAACTCGTCGACCGCTTCGGCCTGCCCGAACAACCCGTCAAAACCCTCATTGAAAGCCACCACCTGCGGCTCGCCGCAAAAGAATTGGGTATAGACGCCATCGACGCGACCAGCGAAGCTGTCACCGTTACCTTCGGCAAACACCACCAAATCGACCCGACAGAAATCATCCTGCTGATTCAGAGCGATAGAAAATATCGGCTGGCCGGGGCGGACAAGTTGAAGTTTACGGCTCAGATGGAAGATGTGGAGATGAGAATTAAGACGGTGAAAAGTGTGTTGAAGACTTTGAAAGAAAGAGTGGTAGCAAAGTAGAAGCTGATAAAGAAAAGGTCGTCTCTGAAACGATTTTCAGACGGCCTTTTATTATCCAAAATTTGTAGGTCGAATACTTGTATCCGACAAAATCTCCCCCATGAAGCTGTCGGATTCTAGAATCCAACCTACATCTGCTTTGGAAAACTTTTTCATGTAGTAGGCAAAAGATTTATGATGCCGATTGGAACAGCAAGCAACAAATGAAATACCGTTGTGGGCATTTCTGACGTAGTTTGGAACAAAAATCTAACATTCCTTTTTTTACAGGTCTGTGAAATTTCTAATAATCCAGCGTATGTTTATTTTCAAAGGAAATATTATGCCCGAACTCAAAATTTTTAAAGATGAGCCTAATGATGCCGAATATTTGAAATGGAGAGAGAACAACCCTGATGGTTATATATTAAATATAAACAAAGAAGGCAAACCCATTTCTAAATATCCTATGATACATCGTGTACAAGGAATAAAGAGGAAACCATGTATCAGCAATGAGAATGGTAACTACACTACTGAATCAAGCCCTTATTATAAAGTTTGTTCTAATTCCATTCCTGCATTAGAGGCTTATTCTCGGCAGAAATATAATAAACATTTAACCGGATGCGGACATTGTATGGAAGATTACGTCCCCAGCGAATACATTGAAATACCCACTTTTCAGGTAGCCTATCAACAATCTTTGGAAAATGATTTAGATGAACTTAACCAACGCTTAGAAAACGCCACAACCGAAGAAGCCAAAACCGAAATCCAGCGCCTGATTAACGCCCGCAGAGGTCAAGGCGAATTCAGAAACGGCGTATTGGAACGGTATCCGCAATGCCCCATCAGCGGCGTGGATATGCCTGAATTGCTGATTGCCAGCCATATCAAACCTTGGCGCGACTGCAAGGATGATGAAGAATGGCAACGGCTTGACCCATACAACGGCTTGATGCTCGCCCCAAACATTGATGCCTTGTTTGATAGTGGGCTGATTACGTTTGAGCCAGATGGCAAAAATCCGTATTAGCAAAAAGGCTTTCTGAAAAAAACCTGTTCCGACTAGGCATCTCAACTGATACAAAAATTAAAAAAATTCACCCTGATAGCGAAAAAAATACTTTTAAGTGGCATCGAGAAGAAATATTTAAGCCCCTAACAAGCCGTAGCCCGCATTAAACCTGCAGGTAGAGACCTTTGCAAAATTCCCCAAAATCCCCTAAATTCCCACCAAGACATTTAGGGGATTTTCCCATGAGCACCTTCTTCCAACAAACCGCACAAGCCATGATCGCCAAACACATCGACCGCTTCCCATTATTGAAGTTGGATCAGGTGATTGATTGGCAACCGATCGAACAGTACCTGAATCGTCAAAGAACCCGTTACCTTAGAGACCACCGCGGCCGTCCCGCCTATCCCCTGTTGTCCATGTTCAAAGCCGTCCTGCTCGGACAATGGCACAGCCTCTCCGATCCCGAACTCGAACACAGCCTCATCACCCGCATCGACTTCAACCTGTTTTGCCGTTTTGACGAACTGAGCATCCCCGATTACAGCACCTTATGCCGCTACCGCAACTGGCTGGCGCAAGACGACACCCTGTCCGAATTGCTGGAACTGATTAACCGACAACTGGCCGAAAAAAACCTAAAAGTATAGAAGGCATCCGCCGCCGTCATTGATGCCACCATTATTCAGACTGCCGGCAGCAAACAGCGTCAGGTCATAGAAGTCGACGAGGAAGGACAAGTCAGCGGCCAAACCACACCGAGTAAGGACAAAGATGCCCGTTGGACAAAGAAAAACGGCCTCTACAAACTCGGTTACAAACAACATACCCGTACCGATGAGGAAGGCTATATCGAGAAACTGCACATCACCCCTGCCAATACCCATGAGTGCAACCACCTGTTGCCTTTGTTGGAAGGCATTGCCGAAGGTACGACCGTCTATGCCGACAAAGGCTACGACAGTAAGGAAAACCGGCAACATCTGAAAGAGCATCAGTTGTTAGACGGCATTATGCGCAAAGCCCACCGCAACCGTCCGCTGACGGAAGCGCAAACCAAACGCAACCGATATTTGTCGAAGACCCGTTATGTGGTCGAACAAAGCTTCGGTACGCTGCATCGTAAATTCCGCTACGCCCGGGCAGCCTATTTTGGTCTGCTCAAAGTGAGTGCGCAAAGCCATCTGAAGGCGATGTGTTTAAACCTGTTGAAAGCGGCTAACAGGCTAAGTGTGCCTGTTGCCGCCTAAAAGGTGGCCCGGATGCCTGATTATCGGGTATCCGGGGAGGATTAAGGGGGCATTTGGGTAAAATCAGGAGCAATTAGGGGCGGAAATAGACGAAAACCTGTGTTTGGGTTTCGGCTGTTGGGGGAAAGGCTTTTTTGCAAAGGTCTCAGGTAGGGTGTATACGGTACGCACGCGGGCTTTTGAGTGTAAAAAGGTCGTCTGAAACATTTTTTTCCAGTTTTTCAGACGACCTTTTGCCAAATATTATCGGCAGCGGCTCAATGCCAACCTTAAACCTGCTCCGATTTCTTCAGGGCTGTTATCCAATGATAAAAATTATAGTGGATTAAATTTAAATCAG
Organism: uncultured Neisseria sp.; assembly: GCA_916438535.1. Lineage (GTDB taxonomy): Bacteria > Pseudomonadota > Gammaproteobacteria > Burkholderiales > Neisseriaceae > Neisseria. The sequence continues at coordinate 132,897 of CAKAEP010000001.1, forward strand.
GACAAGGCGACGAAGCCGCAGACAGCACAGATATAGTGGATTAAAATTGCAATGATACGGCGTTGCCAACGCCCTTATGTACTACCCATACACGGCGGGCGTTGCCGCCTTGTCTCATTTTTTTATTTTTAATCCACTATACATCGTCTGCATCAATGGCATCCCACGCTTCCAGCTTGACATGGCGGCTCGGGCTGATTTTCAGGCAGCCGTTGTGCAGCCAAATATCCCCGCTCATCATGTTTTTTTAAATAGGGCGCGTCAAACCTACATACAGGGAGTGTGCGGCACGCACGCATGCGTGCTTTTAAGTGTAAATGCAGAAGCAGTATAAAAAGGTCGTCTGAAAATACCCAAAATGTCAGATTCGAGTACCCTAATCTACGGCTGCTTTAATGTGCCTATCAATGCGATTTATTTTTAAGCCTAAGAGATTTATTGGGAAAAAAATATCCAACAGGCTGCCCCTCAATGACTCAAATTAAAAACGAAGCAGTTCGGCAGCTTCATGCTTAGGCTGTTCTAATATCGCCTGCATTGTATCGATTGTAAAACGGCACATCAAAGCCTGCTCTTCAGCTGTATATTGCTTTTATTTCATCCTCATTGTCGTTATTGATTAACGCCAACTCCTGTTCACTATATTTCTTCCATAAAAATCTGATTTACTTTATCTTGTGTTTGCGCTATTTCAGTTTCATCCGGCATTTTTTTCGATGAATATCGGCAGATTCCAAAGCTCGTACTCTAGTTTGTTTTATAGAAGCGAAATACGGCTTCATTTGCTTTTGAGAAAAGCGAAATATCAGGAGCTAAATGAGGATACTCCAAATAAAAAGCAGTTTACCGCGTCGTTTTCGTTCAAGAGTTTGGTACGCAACTGCATATCTTCCTGAAACATAGCAATTAAGCTGTCATCATCTGCATAAGGCAATTTTCTTAACATGATGTCTATTGTTTCTGAGAGAAAAAAACGCATATCTTGTTCATGATTTTTTGATTTCATAAGATCTTCAGCTTTCGCCACGATTTGGGCATAATCTTGCGGAAACTTGTCTTTGAATATCAAGAATATCATTCGGTTTCCTGGATCTTCCATCATCAATTCCTCTGCTGTACGAGTCGAAAACAGAGCTTTGTCTGCGAGATGGTAAACAGGATTTATCCCAAGAAAAAGGCAGAATAAAACAGGTACACCCAAAAATTTAGTCAGTCTGCTTTTACAATATTTTTTCACACAAATATAAGTTAACCACGCTGAGAATAATAAACAGAGTAAATAAAGAATAAGAGGCATCTCATGTGTCCTTAATAAAAAACAAAATTTATATTTTTGGATGTTGAATGTGCGAATATCTAAATGTAATACCCAAACACAGTATAATAAAAACTTTTTAGATCGCATTTTATATTATACAGACTGCATTAAGAAATGCGTAACTTATATTAATTAGATATAGGTCATAGCAAGCTGTAGCCTGTATGAACCCCGCAGCTAGGTTGCGTAAAGGATTCATGTGCAAATACAGAAGCAGTATAAAAAAAGAGCGTCTGAAAATACCAAAACTGTCAGATTCAATAATCCACCCTACGGCTAATAAATTGATCAGGAAATGATGATGAAAATTAAGGCAACCATACTGGGGATTACCGGCTTGATATTGTCCGGCTGCTTTTTTTCGCCAATGATGAAATCAAGTTGGACGATATTGGGAATTTCAAAATTACTGTCAATGAAGCTGAGGAGTCTAGACAAGTTCATTTGACGGGCTTATTAGGCGATAGCGCAATGGGCATCTCAGATATAAAAAAACAACTTCCCACAATGATGAGTTGAACATTACTTTATTTCAAGAATTGGCGGGTTCAGAATATTCAGGAAAGTTAGATAAAGAAATAGCTCTGGAACACAATATCAAGAAGATTACTTATGGTTCTAAACACGAGATTATTTGGCAGGAGTAAATAGGTTTATATGCCAGTATCTCTATTGTTTTTTTGAAATACTATTAGCTGTTTTTTTAAATTACTAAACATAACAAAAGGTCGTCTGAAAAATTTTCAGACGACCTTTTAGCTTAATTTTTCCGATTAGTTTGTCTAAGGCAGTACAACCACATTTCAATCTTTTCCTGCACAGAAAAAGGAATACAACAACTGTATCATCTCGTTGACTCGTGAATCGGCAATGTAATATTGCCGTTCTCGATGGTTCACTTCAAAAAGACACCAATCCGGCCTCACGCAGTAGTGCCAATTGGCTGGACATCGCCGCTTGAGGCAGGCCGGATGACTCAGCCAGTTCGGTTACATTGTACGGTCTTTCGTGCAGCTTACACAGTACGGCGAGGCGATGGGGGTTCGCCAGAAGTTTAAGAAACGCGGTGGCTTCTTCGTAGGGCGGTTGATTATCGGCAGTGGTCATTGTTTGCCCTTTTTCGGCAAAATGTGAAGATCGCATTATCAGCCATAACTGCCGCAGCGGCAACTTTCAGACGACCTCTGTTTAACGGTTCCATGGCATTTTAGCCAGCAGTCGTGCCATGCCGCAGAATCCGGTTAAACCGGCTGTCAGCAGGCCTGCTCCGACTAGCGCATCTATCAGATAAAACCAAGGCGATACCAGCGAACCTGCCAACACGCCGAACAGAACCAACCCGCCCGCGATGGTTTGCACCTGCCGCATGATGTCCGGCGCGGCGTGTTTGGCGATTATGGGGAGACCTGCGGCTTTCCATGCCTGCAAACCGCCTTCAAGAATGTAGCACTCGCGTCCCCGACCGAGTTCCGCCAATGCTGCTTCTGCCTGCGCCGTGCGTTTGCCGCCCAAGCAATAAAAAAATCAGACAGGGCGCGGCGTTGTCGCGCAGTTTGTCGCGATGTCGCTCCGGTGGCAGGGACAATGCGCCACCGATATGCCCACCCTGATATTCTGCTTGGCTGCGAATGTCTGCCGCTATCGCGCCTTCACGGATTTTTCGCTGCAGCTTCCGCAGGAGTAATTCGTGGAAGTTTTCCTTCTTTACTCATGTTTTGCTTTCTTTATTTTTTGCTGATGTGGCAGGTATTGATGCCCAATAAGCTGTACAACGCGCAGTTTCCTATCAAGGCGGTAGCCAGCGGGATGATGCCCAACCAACCCCACCAGCCGATTTGACCGGTTGCAGCGGCGGCGATTAAGGCTACTCCAATGACAATGCGGAGAGTGCGATCCAAAGTACCTAAGTTCCGTTTCATTTAATTGCTCCTTGTTTGAGAGTGATTCATCTAAAAATAAATATATAATAAAAAAATCATATATAAGAAATATTATAGCTTTTTAGATAATTGTGTCAAACAGTTTGTAGCCATGCGGTTCAGAAGGATGGAATGACCTTATTTTTTTAAACGGGTATGTGCAAGCTAAGTTATGCCTAATTTGCGACATACAACAAAAGGTCGTCTGAAAACCGGTAAAACCGATTTTTTTCAGACGACCTTTCATGTAATTTCTGTTTTTAGAAGGGTTGTTTCTATTTTTATAGTAAAATGTAAAATATAAAGGTAATTTAAAAATCAGATAATTAAGTGCTTATTATTCACTTTTTTTAATCTGGATTGTGTAAAAAAATAAAGTATGAAAAGATTAGATTTCAGATTTTTATTTTTTTACACAATATGCTTTACTATGAGATACCAAGTTGACAATGTTTATCTATAAAATCATTGAAAGAAGGAAAAAGCTGGTAGGTTATAGTACAAATTATCACGTTTAACTCTATAAGAGGCATTGCTAAATTTGAGTATGCTGTTTTTTTACGCTTATTGATTATAGTAGTTTAATCTGTTTATCTGTTTTATTCCACTTCCATCCCTTTTTCCTAATATCTTTTTGATTTCGATAACTCATCCACCAATCTTGATACTTTCTATATACTTATCATTATAAAAAAACATTAAAATGTTTGTTAAAAAAATGTGTAGAATGTGAAAAAAATTATATTTTTATAAATGAGGGTAATTAAATGTGGTCAGATACTGAATCTAAAGAAGACTATCTCAATTTTGGTGAAGTATCCCAAATTGTTACTGAAATCTTAGAAACTGAAGCTATGCTCCCCGTTTCAATAGGTGTTTTTTTGGTAATTGGGGTGCAGGTAAATCTTCTCTATTAAATTTGATTGAGCAACAAATCAAATCTAATGAATGGATTGTGATTAAATTTGATGCTTGGCTTTATCAAGGATTTGATGATGCCAGAACGGCTCTTTTGGAGACGATTGCAAACCATTTAATTCAAGCTGCCAAAAAAATGAAGAAACCATCTTGCAAAAAAATCCAAAAAAATTTATTAACTAGAATTGATGGTTTGCGTTTGGCTGGCTGGCTTGCAGAGGGGGCCGCTTTAGCCGCAGGTTTTTCCAACTTTTGGTTTGGTTTCAAAAAAATATTTGGAACAGCTCAAAATGCTTTTGGACGGTATTCAAGATGCAACAGAAAGTAAGCAAGTTGTAGAAACAGGAAAAGAAATTGTTGATTCAGGAAGAAAAACTTATCGCTCCTCAAAAAAACAGCAAACTCCACCACAACAAATCGATGAGTTTAGAAAAGAATATGGTGAGATATTACAGGATTTAGGTAAAAAGTTAGTTATTGTGATTGATAACCTTGATCGCTGTCTACCTGCTAATGCTATTCAAACATTAGAGGCAATTCGTTTATTCTTATTCTTAAATCGTACAGCTTTTTATTATCGCGGCTGACGAGGAAATGATTCGCCATTCAGTTGCCGAACATTACAAAGATTTGTCGTATCGTCATCAAATTGATTATTTGGACAAGCTCATTCAGATTCCTATTCGTGTACCCAAAGCAGGTGTGCTTGAAATTCGTGCATATTTATATATGCTGTACGCCATTCATCAAAAAAATACCAACCAAAAAAATTAGCAAGCTTACGCCAATTTTTAGAAACTCATTTGCAACAATCTTGGAAAAGTCAATCTTTAAATCCAGAAGAAGTGGCCAAAACTATTGAAGAGCGACATAATCAAGCTCTATTGTCAGATTTTTGAACGCGCAAACAGAATAGCTCCTCTATTAGCAAATTCACCTAATATTCACGGTAATCCTAGAATTGTAAAACGTATTTTTAAATACTATTAAAATGCGTGCCAAAATCGCAAACAAGCGTCAAATACCGTTAGAGGAAGCGATTATTACCAAATTGGTGATTTTTTTGAGCGATGTGTGGATTCTGATGTGGTAACAAATTTTTTTATCAGCGTATTAATGAAGAAGAGGGTAAACCTGAATTATTAAAAGAGCTGGAAAATAACAATGAGCAAAATTTATCAAAACTCTCTGAAAATAAGCCCATTCAAACATTTATCAAAGAATGGGCAAAATTAGAGCCAAAAATTATCCAATGTTGATTTGCGCGCGGCGATCTATTTATCCAGAGAAACCATACCGCTAAATACTTATACCGCTCAACTTTCTCAAAAAGCCCAAGATGCTTTAAACATTTTACTTACAACCACATCAAGAACAGGCTCACAAGGTACCAAAGATGCCATTCAACAACTAACAATGGATGAACAAATCTCTGTTATGGACGCGTTAGTGGAACAATTAAGAAAAGTGGATAACTGGGCTAAAAGTCCAAATGGTTTTATGGGGGCTTGTTTATTAGCTAAGTTTTCAGAAGGCGGTGCAAAAATTTTAAATCGTTTTTATTATTGAATTGAAAAAAATAAAGGTTTTTAATTATCCGTGGTTTAATACAAGATTAAAAAAACGAAACTTGGTATCAGGAGTAAACAATGGGTACTTCACAATCTAGCGTAGGGCCAAATGGTCGTTCGCCTTTGTTACCGGCTTGGGTTGATGATAGTCAGACACCGCTACAAACACCAGACCTACAGAGATTAAGGGGATTGCGTCAAGCAATCGGTAGTGCTGTACGAGGCGGTGGACGTGATGATGTACGTAAAGCACTTGGTCATTATGCACGAAAAGCCAGTGGTGGTAGGCATACAGCCGTTCAAAAAAATTGGGGAAAAATTACCCAAGCAGGTTCGGATTTATTTGGTATTTTTTTCAGGCAGCCAGCAGCAACAATATTCGGTTAATTTACATAGTTTAAATGGTCAGCCTTGCGATCAAGTCATCAACCAAATTACCGAACTTTTGGCTGGTCATCACGGTGATTCAGACAAAATTCGTTCTGCAATGAATATTGCTTTATCAGAAGCATTGGAAGGAATGACAACTTTTGATGAAAATAGCATTACCACTGAAGTCATTGGTAGAATGATGGTTTATTATTTAACCGAAAGTATTTTTCTGCAAATTGCACACGATGCTGGCAAGGCTTGGAAGAAAGGCGATGATCCTGTGCAAATTGCCAGTGCAGAAAAATGATTTACGGCAACTCATTCGTGAAGTAGTAGATATTAAGCTTGCCCCTAAATTTACGGATGATGTTTGCCAGTTAACAATTGAACAAATGCAAGAAATTCAAAATCAAGCTATTTTGGAAATTTGGGAAGAGTGGGAGGAGTATTGATGACCCAATTGGTTTTTCACCACGACATCAATCAATTAAATAACCTACAAAATGGAACAATACCTGTTCATTTGTATGGAATGGGCAATAAAAATCTACAAATTGCCCATATCGGTAATATGGTTTTAGATAGAGTGAAAAGATTAGGTGTTAGACTCAATAACCAAGTAATGGATTTTCTAACTATTGCTATGGCCGTAACGGCGGCAGACACTTTTGTTTTGCGAAAAGATACCGCAAATGGCTGGTGCCGTTCCTTTTCTATTACTTTACCATTGTGCCAACCAGATATTTGGCAAGCAAACAAAGTTCATTTAGAACAGATTTTACACTTTTTAAGTGGAGACATTTGGCAATTTAATTTTCAAGAAAATGGACAGTTACCCCCTCAACCTTACTCACAAAATGGTAGAACTAAGTTAATAGATTTAAGACATAAAGACTGTGTTTGTTTATTTTCAGGTGGTTTGGATTCAGCAATTGGGGTAATTGATTTATTGGAGCAGGACCATTCACCGGTTTTAGTTAGTCATTCTTATAAAGGTGATAAATCACGTCAGCAAGCCATTATTCAGAAACTTAATCAAAATGGTTATATTGGTCAATTTTTCCCAATTCAATGCGATTGCACAGCCACATCTAAATAATGGAAGGACTGCTGAAATCACAATGCGAACAAGAAGTTTAAATTTTCTGGCATTTGCCATTGTATCTGCTTATGCATTACAGGAATTTGTGCAAGAAGAAATTGATGTTTTTTTGTACCTGAAAATGGAGTAATTTCAATCAATGCACCTTTAACAGTACGCAGAGTAGGCACTTTAAGTACCCGTACCACCCACCCTTATTTTTATCCAAGAAATACAAAAAAATTATTCACTGCGGTCAATATTCCTTTCACTTTAAGAAATCCTTATCAATTTAAAAACCAAAGGGCAAATGATAGTAGAATGCAAAAAATTATCATTATTACAGCAAATTATCCCTGATACTGTTTCGTGTAGTCATTGGAAACGCAAAAATCAACAATGCGGGGTTTGTGTTCCATGCTTAATTCGCAGAGCGTCACTGCATTATGCAGACATTACCAATGATGCCCAATATGAATTTAATGACATTCGGCAAATTTTAATAAATCAGGATAGAAGAGATGATTTGTTTGCTTTAATAAGTGCTATTCGTCAAAAAGATCATCGCAACATCAATCAATGGGTTTTACAAAGTGGTCCACTACCCACTCAACAACTAAATCAGTTTGCAAATGTTTTTAGGAGCGGACTGTATGAAGTGGAGCAACTTTTAATAGTGAACCAAATATTATGATGGATATGCATTGCCATTTGGATTTATATACTAATCCACAATACGTTGCAAAACGATGTAAAGATGAAAATATTTATGTCTTATCTGTTACAACCACACCCAAAGCGTGGTATGGAACAAGTTCATTAGCAAAAGATTGTCCTCGTATTCGTACCGCCTTGGGATTGCATCCGCAACTGGCTCACGAACGTTGGCAGGAGTTGGATTTGTTTGATGAATTATTAAACCAAACTCGCTATGTAGGTGAAATTGGGCTGGATGGCGGAAAAGAGTTTAAAACACATTGGGAAACCCAATTAAAGGTTTTTCGCCATATTTTAAGAAGCTCAGCAAAATCTGGAGGAAAAATATTAAGCATACATTCTAGAATGAGTGCAAATGCTGTACTAGATGAATTAATTCAAGTAAATGGTAATTTACCAATCCTTCATTGGTTTTCAGGCACAAAACAACAGCTAAAACGAGCGATTGAAATAGGCTGCTATTTTTCTGTAGGACCTGCAATGTTAAGCAGTAAAAAGGGTTATGAGTTGGTTCAACTCATGCCAATAGAAAAAAATATTGGTTGAAACTGATGGACCTTTTTGGGAATTTTTAAAACACAAGCTTTACTACTCTGGAATGCCAATATTGCCATTGCAATATTGGCAGATATCTGGGGGATGAATATTTCAGAAGCTGAGAATATATTGAGACAAAATCTGATTAGCTTAGTTTCGAAACATATATAACCCTATTAGACCTCTTGCGAAAATATTCATCCCATCGCATTAACCAGTCCTGCAATCAGATTTGCCCTTAACCCGAACCGTTTCCGCCTGTTGCGGTAAGGTAGCGACAAGATTTTGAATATCTTAAGTTTTCTGTTGATGTGCTCGATGACGGTTCTGAGTTTGCCTAACCACCTGTTCGCCTCTTTATCCTGTTTGTTCAGCGGATGATGTTTAGATTTCTTTTTTTCGGGGTCTGTAATCCGGTTTTAGCCAATCCTTGATAACCCCTATCCGCAATGACTATTTTGTAGGGATAAAGCTCTGCAAGGTGCTTCTTGGCTAAACGCATGTCATGCTGAGCACCCATCCCCGTCTGGATGCTGATGATTTTTTCAGTTTCTCTGCCGTATATGACTTGGATTTTAACCGTGTGTCGCTTTTTCTTGCCGCTGTAATACTGCCGCTGTTTTTTTGGGACGTTCAATCGGGCTTTCGGTAACGTCAATGATGACCGTTTGATCGCCCGGATTCTTGTGTTTTGGCAGGGAAAAGCGTTTGCAACGAATGAGAGCGTCCTCAGTTTTACGGATGGTGCGGCAGACATTACTTTCAGAAAGACCGTAGATAGCGGCCAATTCGAGTTGGGTATGATAATGGCGCAGATAACTTAGGGTAAGCAGCAGTTGGTCTGCCAAACCGAGCGTATGCGGCCTGCCCGACTTGACCTTCCGGCTTTCTGCTTCTGTGGTGACTTGCAGCATTTCATGAAAAAGGACGGGCGTTACACCTGTGAGCCGTTTGAATTCCCTGTCGCTTCTTTGGATTAGGGTTTTCGTATTTCATTTGGGAATTGTAAATCTTCAGGATACTTTCGCAAGAGGTCTATTATTTCTTATAAATAAAAGGCGGGTTGAGGTTTGAGCGGCAGCAATATGACAGCCTAAAAAAACAAACGCACCCCAGATTATTGATTACACATAACAAACCTGGCGATAGCTAACGCGATTTTGGTTCTATTAAGATTGCGGGAGATGTAATGGATTAGCTGACCTTCCCTCCCATTTTTAGGGATATCCGGGAGAGGCATACCAGCAAAACTTGGCGGATAACGGCATCACCCGGTCGGTAAAAATTAAAGAATTGGAATTTGACGGACAGGGCAAATTGTCGGAAGGCTGTATGTTGATTTTTGGAAGTGGAGCAGAAGAAAGGGGACAAGCTGTTTACGCTTTCGCCTGTACCGTTAAACGAGATCATTCATTTTATGCAGGACACTTGGCGGTATTGCTGATGCGGAAAGGACGGATTGAAAACCCGTCCTTTTGTTTTGCCGGTTGTTTTTCAGGTAGCCTACACCATTCAAGACTACCTGAAAATTCATCTCTAAAATAAAAGCTCATTCATTCAATGCTGCCAATCTCACCCGAACTTTTGCAGCCGCATCTTCCGTGCTGTTGCCAACAATAACGTTTTTGCTTGTCGTCGAAATACTGCACGGCAGGCAGATCGCGCAGGAAGCCGTCAATATCCTGTGCGGTCAGGAAACGGCCGTGCATATCCCAGCCGACATTGAGGGCACGTCCTTTGACGGCGGCCATGCGGTCGTGCAGATGGCCGTAGAGGTGGTATAGGCCGTGGTGGATGCCGTCCCATTCGTATAAGGGATAGTGGCACAAAATCGCGGTATTGCCGATTTCGGGCAGTTTGAGCCGCAGGTAATGGCTGGCGGACGAGAGCAACGGATGGCCGTCGGCTTTGCGTGTGTTGAGGAAATGTGCTTCGTTTTGCCGAATCAGGTAGTCGTGGTTGCCGTAGATCAAATGGTGTTGCCCGTTAAGCCGTTGCAGCACGGCTTCGATGTGTGCGGGCTTTTTGGCAAAGCAGACATCGCCGAGGTTGTACACAGTGTCTTGCGGGGTAACGACGCGGTTCCAGCAGTCGATCAGGTATTCGTTCAGCTCGTCGGTGTTATCGCTTTGTAGGCGGAATTGCGGGCAGTATCGGGCGATGTTCGGATGGGAGAAGTGCCAGTCGGCGGTGAAATAGGTTTGAGGCATGGGATACTCGGTTTCTGGTCATCTGACAATGAGAAATAAGGTGCAGGCTGCTTTTTAGGCCGTCTGAAACGGGGTTGGGGCGATAAAAAGCAGCCTGCACTTTTTGTCTGCCTATCTACCGGTCAATACCAACCGTCGGCAGAAGGCTTCCCAGTCGGCAAGGGGTACAACGTGCGTGCCGTCTGTTAATGGATGTACATCGGAAGCGCAGGCGGTGTGCCAATAGGTGTAAAACGGTAGTTTGGCGATGTCGGCTTCCGATATGGCAGGAGCATTATCCTGTTCTGGCGTATGCACAATCGGCAGGCCGAAATAGCTGTATTGGCCGTCTTCCGCTTGATTGCCTGTGTAGCCGGTTTGGCAGCGGTGTTTACCGGTACGGATAAACAGACGGCAGGAGACCTTTGCAAAATTCCTTTCCCCCAACAGCCGAAACCTAAACACAGGTTTTCGGCTGTTTTTGTTTCGAATATCCACTGATTTTACCCAAATATCCCCTTAATTCCCCTTGGATACCTGATTAATCAGGCATCCGGGCCGCCTTTTAAGCAACAACAGGCACACTTAGCCTGTTAGCCGCTTTCAACAGGTTCAAACACATCGCCTTCAGATGGCTTTGCGCACTTACTTTGAGCAGACCGAAATAGGCTGCCCGGGCATAGCGGAATTTACGGTGCAGTGTACCGAAGCTTTGTTCGACCACATAACGGGTCTTCGACAAATATCGGTTACGTTTGGTTTGCGCTTCCGACAGCGGACGATTACGGTGTGCTTTGCGCATAATGCCGTCCTGCAGCCGATGCTCTTTCAGATGTTACCGGTTTTCCTTACTGTCATAGCCTTTATCGGCATAGACGGTCGTACCTTTGGGCAGTCCTTCCAACAAAGGCGACAGGTGTTTGCACTCATGGGCATTGGCGGGGGTAATGTGCAGTTTCTCGATATAGCCTTTCTCATCGGTACGGGTATGTTGTTTGTAACCGAGTCTGTATAAACCGTTTTTCTTTATCCAACGGGCATCTCTGTCTTTACTCGGCGTGGTTTGGCCGCTGACTTGCCCTTCTTCATCGACTTCTATGGCCTGGCGCTGTTTGCTGCCGGCGGTCTGAATAATGGTGGCGTCAATGACGGCGGCGGATGCTTTCTTTACTTTTAGGCCTTTTTCGGTCAGTTGGCAGTTAATCAGTTTTAGCAATTCGGACAGGGTGTTGTCTTGCGCCAGCCAGTTGCGGTAGCGGCATAAGGTTCTGTAATCGGGGATGCTCAACTCGTCGAAACGGCAAAACAGGTTGAAGTCGATGCGGGTGATGAGGCTGTGTTCGAGTTCGGGATCGGAGAGGCTGTGCCATTGTCCGAGCAGGACGGCTTTGAACATGGATAGCAGTGGATAGGCGGGACGACCGCGGTGGTCTCGAAGGTAACGGATTCTTTGACGGTTCAGGTACTGTTCGATTGGTTGCCAGTCAATCACTTGATCCAACTTCAATAGCGGGAAACGGTCGATGTGTTTGGCAATCATGGCTTGTGCGGTTTGCCGGAAGAAGGTACTCATGAAAAATCTCCTAAATGTCTTGGTGGTAATTTAGGGGATTTTGGGGGATTTTGTAAAGGTCTCAAACTGCCTTAGCATTGAATGTCCAGATTCCCGGAATGACGGTTTAGAAGTTACCCTAAACCTCAAAAAAACCTGCACCTTAATCAGTTGGCGGTTTAGTCCGACTTTTGGGGTGCAGATCAAGCTTTCAGACGGTATTTCCTTTAAAACTTCATTTCAAGCGCGAGGCTGAAGTTCCTGCCCGGTGCGGCATACCTTCCATAGTTACTGTCGCCGCCGTGCCGGTTTGCCGTGCTTTCCGCAGTCTGGCGCAAGGATTCCCAAGTAACGTAGCGGTAGTTGCCGATATTGTAGATAGCCGCCCTCAAGGTCAGCCGTTTTTTCAGATTAAGATAGGCGGAAACATCTGCCGTCGACCAAGCAGACGACGCTCTTTTTGCCGAATATCGTTTTTGATCGCCTGCCAGATAAGCAAGTTCATCAGGGTTTTTCCCTTTGGAATAGGTCAGCATAATGTTTGCGCCCCATTTCCCCTCGGGCTGGTCGTATCCGAACCCCAAAACATAACGCGACGGCTGTACCGCATCCAAAGCATAGCTGCGGAGGGACAGTCCCGGCCGGTTGGATACCGATTTCGGTTTGATACGGTTGTACGCCAAAGTCGTGTACAAACCTTCGGGCAGTTTGTGATACACACCGTTCCAGTCGATTTTTTCCCAAGATGTTGATGCCTTGGAGCGACATATTTTTGGGCATTGTAATAATCGCGTATATCAATCTCTGTCAATTGTCCTGCCTGATTCGGCAATTTGGTTTTTTGATCGGCAACGGCAATCATATCGGTATAACGGTTGCGGAAGCTGCTGATTTCCAAAAAGCCGAAATCGCCCTTCCACTGCAAACCGATTTCGCGGTTGGCTGCCTTTTTCCGATTTCAGGGCAGGACGCTGCCAGCCTTTCGGATAATCGTGATAAATGTCTATCCCGAAAAGTTCTTGGAAGGAGGGCGTTCTGAAGCCGCTGGAGGCGCGGTAAGACAAAGAAAAATGCCGGTTCGGTTTGAACACGATGCCGCTGTTCCACGAACGGTCAACATACCGCCCGCTGCGGACGAGTTCTTCCGACGTGGTAAAGTTTTTGCCGGTCGTACCTGCCGCCCAAGCTGAAATCGAAATATTTGCCGATTGAAAAACGGTCGTTCAAAGAAATGTGGATATTGCTGCCGTTGATTTTTCTTGGCACGCATTTGCGGGAACGCAGGGTTTCGATGTAGCCGCAGACCGACCCTTCGACGACTTCGGGCTTACCCAAAAGATACTTGTCTCCCTTATCGGTGTAATCCGAGTATTCCGAAATCCTTGCCGCATTGTGGGAAAGCTGTTCGGGGCGGGAGATCGCTTTGGAAGCATCGTAACCGAAGCCCAAAGTCAGATGGTGTTTCGTCCATTTGTTTTTTTCAGCGACTTCTCAAACGAGGCATTCAAAACATTGTGCTGTTCGCGGTAGTGGAAACGGTCGCTGCTGTCGTAGGAATACGGCTTGTCTGCCGACGCGCGGCAGGATTTGTCCACGGCAGGATACACGGCGCAATTCAGCTTCAGCGTGTTGTTGTCGGTTGCCACGCCCTGTTTGTCAAACGACAACACCGCCTTGTCCGCCCAATTGTCAGAATACGCTTCGTTTTCATAACGGTACAGCAAACCCATACGGCGGCGGCGGTGATGTTCGTCTATAAATTTGGTGCGGGAATATTTCAAACCCTATGCCCTTGACCCATTTTTTTCTTTGTTTTTTTATCCCACGCTTCTATATTCGGCACAAAATACAAGCCGTCGCGGAAATCGTTGCCGTCGTACACCCCGCTCTTGTCGCTAAACTTTTTCGCCTCGTCCGTACCGTAATACTGTTTTTCCGTCATATCGCGGATGTCGTAACGCTGTTTGGTATCCTCAAACACGCCGCCGACATAATGCCTGCCGCCGAAGCGGTAGCCCAGCTTGGCAAGCCACGAACCGCTGCGGTAATCCATCGGATCGGGCAATATCCTGCCGCCGCCTGTGTACGATTGGGCGGACAGGTTTTCGTGGCGCGCCTGCGCCTCCCGCACCATCGCTTCTTCTTCACTGTTTAAAGCCTGACCTTTTGAACGGCGTTCTTCCACCCAGCGGTTGAGCTGGTTTTTCAAATATTTCCCGTTGCCCGCCAATTTTGCCACAGGCTTGAGCTCACTCTCGCCCTCCGCCAGGAAATATTCCGCCTTTTTATTCGGACTCTGAATATCGTATGTCTGGCGGAACGCGTCCAAACGGTCTATGCCGTATTCCACCCCGTCCGCAATATCGCCGTGCGGGCGCGTTTCCCGCCCTTGGCGTTCGGTTCGGATTAACAGCCCTTCCCAACCGTCCTTACTGAAACCCGCGCCGAGCGACTTCATAAATTGGCGGTTTTTACTGCCGTAGGCGGTTTTTTTGCCTGTATCCCCAACTTTTGCCGTCTGAAATCAGGTCTGCCGCCTCTTTGGTGCGGAGGGAGACTGCTCCGCCGAGCGCACCGCTGCCGTGATCGGAAGAACCGGCACCTTTGTCGATTTCTACCGTACCGACGTTTTCATATTCGATTTCGTTGATTGCACCGCTGCCGCCGCGTCCGCCGTATCCGCTCAATGCACCCTGCACGGTAAACGCCTGTATTTGGGCAACACCGTCGACCGAAACCGCCACACGGTTTTTTATCCACGCCCCGTATCGAATAACCGCCGCTCGCGCCGTTACCTTGTTCGACGACGGCCACGCCCGGATCGTAGCGCGTCAGGTCGCGGATACCGAGTACCTGTTCTTTGTTCAACGTTTCCGACGTTTTGACGATTTTTGCCCAAACCGGTCGCCTCTTTCGATCGCCGTCCCACTTTGGCGGCACGGACGGTAATCTCCTTCAATGATTGACTTTGCGCCGCATCAGATGCCGCCGTTTCGGGGTTTGCCGCATATGATGGGAAAGCGGCTGCAATGGCCAAGGCGGTCAGGGTAAGCGGGAATGTATGCCTTCTGTTCATCGTGTTGCCTCCTTGTCATCTTTCTTCGCACCAAATACCACACCGATTTTTTTGTTGGGGTTCGGCAAAGCTGCCGCCCAATTCCGATGCATGAGGTCCGTAAAAGCCCCCTGTTACATGAAGGTTCTCGGCTTTAAACGGTTTGGAGGATGTTGCACCCCTGCCAAGCAGGTCGATACCTGTATCACGGGTACGTGCTGCTGCATGGAAACCGTTGTGCTCAATAATACCGTTTTTCAATATAGAAGGCAGGTTCTACACCATTTTTTTCTCCATCAGGGTGCCGGAAAGGGACTTGTTGGCAAAGTTAACGTCGAATTCGGCTTTTTGCCGCTTTTATCCGCATGGTTATCCCATTGGATCGGCGCGCCGATACGGGCTTCCCATGAACCTCTATAGTGGACATTCCCAATTTTGGGGATGTCTGCCTCGAAGTGCGGATACCTTTTATGAAAAAGGTCGATATTCCTGTATGCAGAAGCGGGTTGGACAGGTGATTTTTCCATCCGTGCCTACGCTTTCCGCGTTGTTTCCTTCATTTTTTTCCTGCTGTATTTGCTTCCCCGTTATCTTCCTCTGCCGGCAACTCGGAAGAAGCATGACCGTCATCGGTATCATTTTTCCAAACCGTCTTCACCGTCTTCAGGCTCTAAACTTTCATTTTCATCATCAGGTCCCGCGCCTTCATGATCGGAATCTTCGTCCTCTGTTGCAGTCGGTTTGACGACGGGACGGTCGGTTTGCATCCGTCCGATTTTTCACATAGTTCAGAAAAATCGCAGCAGGTTCGGATTGTCGTTTTCCTGCCGTCGGCAAGAACGATGGTTTGAGTATCTTTGACCAAGGAGATTTCACGCCCTTCGACAAGGAGTTTGTCAGGATGGGCAAAAGTCGGGCATAGGCTCGGCAATAAACGGACGTGCCTTAGGATCGGCAGCTTCGTCGGCGGCAATTTTCAGCGAATCCAAGATTTTTGGTATGCGTTTCAGACGGCACGGAGCTATTTTTGTTTGCCTGCGAATACGCCGAATACGCTTTTTGTCGTTGCTGATAAACCGTCCGGCAAGCTCTTCTCCGTTATCGCCGAAAAACCGCCCTCAAGCCGCTGATCGGCATCGGCATGGAAAAACAAATGCTCCTTACCGGCATGTTTTTCCGCTAAATCAGGATTGACCTTGGCACTGCCGATAAAGCGGTTGCCGTCCAATTTTGCAGTAATGTTGTAAATGATCAGCGGCTTTTTTTAGGTTCATCTGGATTATTCTTATTTTTGCACATACTGATTTTTAATCAACTTACCTTCCAGGTTTTTTTTGTCGAAATTAACCGTATATTCGGCAGGATGTTTTTCCCTGTCGTCGGCATCCCTAGCCGCATAAGAAGTTGCACCAATATTATTACCATAATATGTGTTATAACCCAAATTCTCACTGGCAACCGCCTGACCTGTCCGATGACGTTTGGCATCGGTCATATATTGCCAGTTACCGGAATATTTCACCGTTCCCGCGCTCGGTAAAGATTGGGAGGGATGTTCTCCGGAATAATATACAAACCCGTCATAACCAAACCGGTGGGTAAACCGCTTACCACCTGAGTTCTGTTTGATTTCGTCTTCTCCTGTTTGAGTATAAACATATCCGGCCCGGACATATTTATATTGATACACAGCATCTTTTGAATCGGACGTGTAGATTTGTGCATTAGGATGCCGTCCTTTGATTTCCTTTTTAAGTTTGTCGACCTGTTCTTGCGGCGTACCGTCTAAAAACAGGATATCCTCCTCTTTAAGCGGCAGATACTCCTCTGCCTGATGCTTATCGGGAATTTCCGTACCGTCTTTGTTATAAAAAGCAATATTCCGCCTTGGCAACCGCATTGCCGCACCGACGGCGGGCTGGTTGACCGGCGTGGTTTCTATAGAAGGTTTGGCAGGAGCCGGAGCAGGAATATCCTCAGGCTTGGAAGGTTTGGAATCTGACGGGGTTTGCGCGGTCGGCGTTGATTCGACAACAGGCTGCACGCCGAAATTGCCGCCGATACAAGATGCCAAAAGTAAGGGCAACAAGACAATGCCGCCATAATTCGGTTTACACATCACTACTTTTCCTCTATTTGATTAATAATAATTATCATTATATTAATATGCACAGATAATATCAACCCGAGACCTTAGCAAAAAAGCCCTTCCCACAACAGTCGAAACCCCAACACAGGTTTTCGGCTGTTTTCGTTTCAAATATTCACCGATTTTACCCAAATACCCCCTTAATCCTCCCCGGATACCCGATAATCAGGCATCCGGGCCGCCTTTTAGGCGGCAACAGGCACACTTAGCCTGTTAGCCGCTTTCAACAGGTTCAAACACATCGCTTTCAGATGACTTTGCGCACTCACTTTGAGCAGACCAAAATAGGCTGCCCGGGCGTAGCGGAATTTACGGTGCAGCGTACCGAAGCTCTGTTCGACCACATAACGGGTTTTCGATAAATAGCGGTTGCGCTTCGTTTGCGCTTCCGTCAGCGGACGGTTGCGGTGGGCTTTGCGCATAATGCTGTCTAACAACTGATGCTCTTTCAGATGTTGCCGGTTTTCCTTACTGTCGTAGCCTTTGTCGGCATAGACGGTCGTACCTTCGGCAATGCCTTCCAACAAAGGGGACAGATGGTTGCACTCATGGGTATTGGCAGGAGTGATGTGCAGTTTCTCGATATAGCCTTCCTCATCGGTACGGGTATGTTGTTTGTAACCGAGTTTGTAGAGGCCGTTTTTCTTTGTCCAACGGGCATCTTTGTCCTTACTCGGTGTGGTTTGGCCGCTGACTTGTCCTTCCTCGTCGACTTCTATGGCCTGACGCTGTTTGCTGCCGGCGGTCTGAATAATGGTGGCGTCAACGACGGCGGCAGATGCCTTCTCTACTTTTAGGTTTTTTTCGGCCAGTTGGCAGTTAATCAGTTTGAGTAATTCAGACAGGGTGTCATCTTGCGCCAGCCAGTTGCGGTAGCGGCATAAGGTGCTGTAGTCGGGGATGCTCAGTTCGTCAAAACGGCAAAACAGGTTGAAATCGATGCGGGTGATGAGGCTGTGTTCGAGTTCGGGATCGGAGAGGTTGTGCCATTGTCCGAGCAGGACGGCTTTGAACATGGACAACAGGGGATAGGCCGGATGGCCGCGGTGGTCTCTAAGGTAACGGGTTCTTTGACGGTTCAGGTATTGTTTGATCGGTTGCCAATCAATCACCTGATCCAACTTCAATAATGGGAAGCGGTCGATGTGTTTGGCGATCATGGCTTGTGCGGTTTGCCGGAAGAAGGTGCTCATGGGAAATCCCCTAAATGTCTTGATGGGAATTTAGGGGATTTTGGGGAATTTTGCAAAGGTCTCAACTTGCGTACTACTATTCTCTGCCCGGGTGCAGTTGAAAGCGAATTAAAAGCATGGCAGCAGCTCTGAAATGGCTAGCGGCGCAATGGAAAACTTCTATGCTCACAATGAGATTCCCGCTTCCAGCTTTGCCCGCACCGTCCTGTTCGCAATCAGTCAACCTGAGGAAGTGGATATAAACGAAATCATCTTCCGGCCTACTCGCCAGGAAGTTTGACGGTTGTTTGAAAAGTGGAAAGGTCGTCTGAAATTAAAGTTTCAGACGACCTTTGTACTTTGAGGGTATCGACAATAAAAGCGCGGCCAAATTTCAAAGCATTTTGTAAATGGCTTTCAAAGTCTGACGGATTGCTTTCATCCAATACGGATACCCAATCTATCCTCAAACCTCGGCGGTTTGTATCAAGCAATATTGTTGGGTTGTTTATATAACTCAGAACGGAATATCGTCGTCGATGTCCTCGACAGGGGCTGCCGGTGCGGCGGGAGCTTGGCGGCGGGGGGCAGCAGGGGGTTCTTGGTTTTGCGGGGCTGCTTGGTATTGTTGCTGCGGCGCTTGTTGTTGGTAGCCGCCTTGGCTGTAACCGCCGTCGTCGTAAGGTGCGCCGCCGCTGTTGTCGTTGCGGCCGCCGAGCATTTTTCATTTCATTGGCGATAATGTCGTATGCGGTGCGTTCGATGCCGTCTTTGCCTTGGTATTTACGGCTTTGGATGCGG
The DNA here is from genome assembly GCA_916438535.1 of uncultured Neisseria sp. Classification (GTDB taxonomy): domain Bacteria; phylum Pseudomonadota; class Gammaproteobacteria; order Burkholderiales; family Neisseriaceae; genus Neisseria. The sequence goes on from CAKAEP010000001.1 coordinate 152,248, forward strand.
CCTTCCAGATATACTTGGCTGCCTTTTTTTCAGGTATTGTCCGGCAATTTCGGCGAGGCGGCGGTACATGGTGATGTTGTGCCACTCGGTGCGTTCTACGCGCTGGCCGTTGCGGTCGTTCCATGTTTCGCTGGTGGCGACGCTGAAATTGCAGACGGCTTCGCCGTTGGGCATATAGCGGACTTCGGGGTCGCGACCGAGACGGCCGATAAGGATGACTTTGTTCAATGACATTTTTTTAAACTCCTGTGATGATGTTTTTCGGCGGCCTCTTGGTCAAATCCTTTTTGCAACGCCTTGATGTAAATGGTTTGTTTGTCTGCGCTGAAGGTAATGCTTTCGACGCCTTCGACTTGGGACAATGCTTGGTAGAGCGAATCGTGTTTTTTTCCTGCCATGCGGGGCTGACGGGATAGCTGAGGTTTTTTTGACGGGTTTCGGCGCGGGTGCGAGTACGGCGATGACCAGCCATAACAGCATTAACACGCTGCAAAAGGTGAAAACGCCTGCAAAGCCGTATTGTTGAAACAGCCATCCGCCGCTTGCGCCGCCCACAAACAGCCCGACGGACTGCATGGTATTGTAAACGCCCATCGCCGTGCCTTTCAAATCGGCCGGCGCAATCTTAGAAACCATGGACGGCAGGCTGGCTTCCAATACGTTGAAGCCGATGAAGTAAACAACCAGATAGGCGGTAATCAGCCAAATCGAGTGCATGCCGAACAATAAGCCGATTTGCGCCGCTGCGATGCAGGCGATGCCGAGAATGAAGACTTGTTTGAGCTTGTTGCGGGTTTCGCCGATGATGATGAGGGGGATCATGATCACCAGCCCTGCGATGGTCGAGGGCAGATAGACTTTCCAATGCTGGATTTTTTTCCAAACCGAGCTGCGTCATGGCAAAAGGCAGGGCAGTGAATAACGCCATTTGTGCGGCGTGCAGCGCGAAAATGCCGAAATCCAGGTTGAGAAGCTGGCGGTCACGGAGGACTTCGCCCATACGCGAGGGCTGCGCCTGTGTGTCTTCGTGCAGCTTGGACACTTCGGGATCAGGAGTCATCCAAGCGACAACGCCTATGCTGATGACGGTCAGGATACCGGTCAGCATAAACAATCCGGGAACGCCGATCATGTCGGCAATCATCAGGGGCAACCACAAGGCTGACGGAAAAGGTCAAACCTATGCTCAAACCTATCATCGCCATCGCGCGGGTACGCACACCGTCCCGGGTCAAGTCGGCGAGTAACGCGGTCACTGCGGCGCTGACTGCGCCCGCCCCTTGAATAGCGCGCGCGGCAACCAGCATGGGCAATGAGTTGGCGGCAGCGGCGAGAAAACTACCGGCGGCAAAGACAATCAGTCCGACATAAATGGTTTTTTTGCGCCCGAATTTATCGGAGGCGATGCCCAAAGGCAGTTGCAGCAAAGCCTGCGTCAGTCCGTAAATACCCATTGCCAGACCGACCAAGGTTTTGTTGTTTTCCGCGCCGGGCAATGAGGCGGCATATAAGGACAAAACGGGGAGAACCAAGAACATCCCCAACATACGCAGTGCGTAAACGCCGGAGAGGGTGGTGCTGGCACGCCATTCGTGCGGGAACATTTGGATGCGGGTGTCTTTTTGCCATAAAAGGTTTTTTTCAGACGACCCGGTAGGATTTTGAGGTCGTCTGAAATTTTAAAATTATCAGATGTGCGGATTATACAGGATTCAAAAGGGTTTGCATTTGCACGGGCGCAGCCGTTTATACCACGCGGTCAGCCCCATTGCCAGCGGTTGCGCCATGCGCCTAAGACGGCGTTGGGGTATTTGTTGCTGCCCAGGCTGCCGTTGAAGCGCGCTAAAGCGCGGACGATGTTGCCTTTTTCGATATTGTTGTAGTGGCGCAGGATAGTGCAGCCGTAGCGCAGGTTGGTGCGGATGTCGAACAGGTTGTGCGAAGGTTTGCCAATATAGTTTTTCCAAAACGGCATGACCTGCATCAGCCCCCGCGCGCCCACGCCGCTGATGGCGTATTGGCGGAACGCGCTTTCGACTTCGATCAAACCCAAAATCACTTGGGTATTCAACCCCGCGCGGCTGCTTTCGTATTGGATGTTGACCAGTAGGCGGCGGCGTTCGGCGGCATCGGGAACGTAGCGGGCAAGGCGGGAAGACATCGCCGCCAGCCAGCGTTCGCCTTCGTTTGGATCGGCAAACACGAGGCGCGGCGGGTTGACATTGTTGATGGAGCTGCGCATAACCGAAGCGACATCGTCGGCAAGCGTTTCTTCGCGTTGCGCGCCTGCGAGTGCGGCTGCCGGGCTGAGCAGCAATGCGCCGCCAGCCAGTAAAAAGCGGCGGCGGGACGGGGATTCGGGCGTGAGGATCAGGTTTTCCGTTTTCATGTGTACTGTCATTCGTTTAGTCGAGTTTTAAAGGTCGTCTGAAAACCCTATTTTTTTGTTTTCAGACGACCTTTTGACGTTTGCAAAACGGATATTATAAGAATATCTCCGTGCAGAATCAAAGGTGGCGTGTATCATTGATGAGCGGATTGACTTGAAACAGACAATGAGTGATACATCAATGCAGTGCAATATTGCGGCGGTTTAAAGTTGATTTGCGATATTGTCAATCAACGGCGGGACAGAGTAACATTAGAGCTTCGTTTATCCACCGGTATCCCTTCATGACCACTACGCCCACCAACGTCCTGGCATCCGTCGATTTAGGTTCCAACAGCTTCCGCCTCCAAGTTTGCGAAAACAACAACGGACAACTGAAAGTCATCGATTCCTTCAAACAAATGGTGCGTTTTTGCCGCCGGTTTGGACGAACATAAAAAAACCTCGACGAAGCATCCCAAGAGCGCGCCTTGGACTGTTTGGCAAAAATTCGGCGAACGGCTGCGCGGGTTCAAGCCCGAACAAGTGCGCGTTGTGGCGACCAATACCTTCCGCGTAGCAAAAAAATATCGCCCAATTCCTACCCAAAGCCGAAGCCGCACTGGGCTTCCCCATCGAAATCATCGCAGGCCGTGAAGAAGCCCGCCTCATTTACACCGGCGTCGTCCACACCCTGCCGCCCAACGGCGACAAGATGCTCGTCATCGACATCGGCGGCGGCTCGACCGAATTCGTCATCGGCTCCGACCTCCAGCCGCTCGCTACCGAAAGCCTGCCCTTAGGCTGCGTCACTTACAGCCTGCGTTTCTTCCAAAACAAAATCACCGCCAAAGACTTCCAAGCCGCCATCTCTGCCGCACGTAACGAAATCCAGCGCATCAGCAAACTCATGAAGCGTACAGGTTGGGATTTCGCCATCGGCACATCCGGCTCCGCCAAATCCATCCGCGACCTCATCGCCGCCGAGCTGCCCCAAGAAGCCGACATCACCTACAAAGGCATGCGCTACCTCGCCGACCGCATCATTGAAGCCGGTTCCGTCAAAAAAGCCAAATTCGAAAGCCTCAAGCCCGAACGCGTGGAAGTGTTCGCCGGCGGACTGGCCGTCATGATGGCAGCGTTTGAAGAACTCGAACTCACCAAAATGACCGTTACCGAAGCCGCCCTGCGCGACGGCGTGTTCTACGACCTGATTGGACGCGGTTTGAACGAAGACATGCGCGATCAGACGACCGCCGAGTTCCAAAACCGCTACCACGTCAGCCTCAACCAAGCCAAACGCGTCGCCGAAACCGCACAAGCCTTTATGGACAGCCTGTGCCACGCCAAAAACGTAACCGTCCAAGACCTTGCCCAATGGAAACAATACCTCGGCTGGGCAGGCAGGCTGCACGAAATTGGACTCGACATCGCCCACACCGGCTACCACAAACACTCCGCCTACATCCTCGAAAACGCCGATATGCCCGGTTTTTCCCGCAAAGAGCAAACCATACTCGCGCAACTGGTCATCGGACACCGCGGCGACATGAAAAAAATGGCGGACATCGTCGGTAGCAGCGAAATGCTTTGGTACGCCGTCCTTTCCCTGCGCCTCGCCGCACTTTTTCTGCCGCGCCCGCCTGCCTTTGGATCTGCCGCCGCAAACCCAACTGCGCGCCGACGAAACCGGCAAAGGCTTCATCCTGCGCATCAGCCAAAACTGGCTCGAACAACACCCCCTAATCGCCGCCGCGCTTGACTACGAAAGCGCGCAATGGCAAAAGATCGATATGCCTTTCAACGTACAGCCTCAATAGGGTTAAAATGGCAAAAAGGTCGTCTGAAAATCCGTTTCAGCATTCTCTATGAACGTTGAAACAGGTTTTCAGACGACCTTTTGTATATTTAGTATTCGGGCATTTACAAGGCCTGCTGTTCGGCAAGCCTTGACTCATCTGCGGGCCGTTATGACCTTTCGCCTAAAATCATCGAGCCTATGCCCGCATCGGTAAAAAAATTTCCAGCAAAAGCGCGTTGGGCAGGCGGCCGTCGATGATGTGTGTGGCTTTGACGCCGTTGCTTGCCGCTTCGACGGCGGAGCTGATTTTGGGCAACATACCGCCGTAGAGCGTGCCGTCTGCGATTAATTCGCCGATACGGCTTGGGGTCAGGTTGGTCAGCAGGTTGCCTTCTTTATCCATCACACCGGCGATATTGGTCATCATCAGCAGTTTTTTTCCGCGTTTAGCTCTTCCGCCAGTTTGCCTGCGACCAAATCCGCGTTGATGTTGAAGGCTTCGCCTTTTGCGCCGACGCCGATGGGCGCGACGACGGGGATACAGCCGCGTTCGATCAAGCCTTCAATCAGGCGTACGTCTATGCTTTCGACCGTACCGACTTGTCCGATGTCCACGCCTGTTTGTTCGGGCGTATCGACCAGCAGTTTTTTTCGCTTTGATGAAATGGTTGTCGCGTCCGGTGACGCCGACCGCGCGTCCGCCCTGCAAATTAATCAGTGAGACGATTTCTTTATTCACATGACCGCCCAACACCATTTCGACGATGTCCATCGTTTCGCCGTCGGTCACGCGCATGCCTTGCACGAATTCGCCTTTTTTACCGATTTTTTCCAACATTTCATTAATTTGCGGGCCGCCGCCGTGGACGATGACGGGATGGATGCCCACCAGTTTGAGCAAAAACGACATCGCGTGCGAAACCTTCTTTCAAAGCAGGCTCTGTCATGGCGTTGCCGCCGTATTTGATGACGATGACGGAGCCGGAAAAACGGCGGATATACGGCAGGGCTTCGGCTAAAATGCGCGCTTTGTCGGCTGCGGAAATGGGGTGGGATTCGCTCATAATCGTGTCTCATTGTTAACAATTTAATCATTATAGCGGATCACCTTTGAATCAGTAAAAATCAGCTTCGCAACTGTTTGCTGCCTCGCCGTCTTGTCCTGATTTAAAGTGAATCTGCCCTATCTTAACGTCAAAGGTCGTCTGAAACAACATTCCCCGCCCCTTATCGGTTGAGGACGCGCCCGTCGGAATGGTAGAATCAACGGATTCAGGCATATCGGTTTGCCGTCGCCGACGGATGCGGTATTGCCCACACATTTTTTCAAACAACGGTTATCCGGTTCGCCCGATATACCGAGGACTTTCCCATGATTAAAATCAGCACTCAATTTGATGCCGGCTCCGTCGTCGTCAAAGACCTGACCGACCCTGCCAATATCCACCTCGCCCTGCGTCCGGACAACGCTTCCAATTTCGCCCAATGGTTTTACTTCCGCCTGCAAGGTGCGGCGTATCAGAATTGCGTGATGCACTTTGAAAACGCGGCGGATTCGGCTTATCCGCAAGGCTGGGAAGATTATCAGGCGTGCGCCTCTTACGACCGTCAAAATTGGTTCCGCGTCCCGACCGAATACGAAAACGGCGTGCTGACCATCAACCATACGCCTCTCTCCAACAGCGTTTACTACGCCTATTTCGAGCCCCTACTCCCACGAGCAGCATTTAAACCTCTTGGGCGACGCGCAAGGCAGCGGGCTTTGCCGCATCGACGACTTGGGCAGCACGGTGCAAGGCCGCGACATCAATCTGCTGACCATCGGCAACCAAGTCGAAAGCGACATGAAAATCTGGATTATCGCCCGCCAACACCCGGGCGAAACGATGGCGGAATGGTTTATCGAAGGGCTGCTCGGCCGCCTGCTCGATCCGCAAGACCCGACCGCGCGCACCCTGCTCGACCGCGCCACTTTCTACATCGTGCCGAACATGAACCCCGACGGCTCGGTATTGGGCAACCTGCGCACCAATGCTGCCGGCGCAAACCTCAACCGCGAATGGGAAAACCCGACTTTGGAAAAAAGCCCGGAAGTCTTCCTCGTGCGCGAAAAAATGCTGGAAACCGGCGTGGATTTGTTCCTAGACATTCACGGCGACGAAGGGCTGCCGTTTGTCTTTGTCGCCGGTACGGAAGGCGTGCCGAACTACAATCCGCGCATTGCCGCGTTGGAAACTCAGTTCAAAACCGCCCTGCTCTCCGCCAGCCCCGACTTCCAAGACGAATACGGCTATGAAAAAGATGCGCCCGGTCAGGCAAACATGACGCTCGCGACCAACTGGGTGGGCAATCATTTCGACTGCCTCGCCTATACGCTCGAAATGCCGTTTAAAGACAACGCCAACCTGCCCGACGATGACTTCGGCTGGAACGGCCAACGCTCCCTGCGTTTGGGCGAAGCCATGTTGTCGGCTGTTTTTGAACGTTGTCGATGATTTACGATAATTATTTTTTTCCCTATCACAAAAGGTCGTCTGAAAATCCCAATCGGCATTTTCAGACGACCTTTGTCGAGCTAAAACACATAAACCGCCCTTCCCATAAGGAACACACATCATGATGATACATCCGCAATTCGACCCTATAGCAATCAGTATCGGACCAGTCGCCATCCGCTGGTATGCCCTCAGCTATATCGTCGGCTTTATGCTCTTCTTATGGCTGGGCCGCCGCCGCATCAAACAAGGCAACACCGCCTTTACCCAAGAAATGCTCGATGACTTCCTGACCTGGGGCGTGTTGGGCGTCATCCTCGGCGGACGGCTCGGCTATATCCTGTTTTACAAATTCTCATACTACCTCGACCATCCGCTCGAAATGCTCAAAGTCTGGGAAGGCGGCATGTCGTTTCACGGCGGCTTCTTGGGCGTCGTCATCGCCATGTGGCTGTTCAGCCGCAAACACAAAAATCAGTACCTTGAAAACCATGGATTTCGTCGCACCGCTCGTTCCGCTGGGTTTGGCTTCCGGCCGTATCGGCAACTTTATCAACGGCGAACTCTGGGGTCGCATTACCGACATCAACGCCTTTTGGGCAATGGGCTTCCCGCAAGCGCGCGCAGAAGACCTCAATGCCGCCATGCGCAACCCGCTTTGGGCGGAATGGATGCAGCAATACCATGTGCTGCCGCGCCACCCTTCGCAACTCTACCAATTCGCGCTTGAAGGCATCTGCCTCTTCATCGTCGTATGGATTTTCTCCAAAAAACCGCGCCCGACGGGACAAGTCGCCTCCCTCTTCCTTGGCGGCTACGGCTTCTTCCGCTTCATCGCCGAATACGCCCGCCAGCCCGACGACTATCTCGGCCTGCTCACCTTGGGCTTGTCGATGGGACAATGGTTGAGCGTTCCGATGATTGTTTTTGGGCGCGATCGGTTTCGTCTGGTTCGGTAAGAAAAAAACCGCCTGAACTGATGTCCAAAGGTCGTCTGAAAACCCAAACGGGACGCGATAACCAGCGTCCCGTTATTACATCAGCCATTCCAAACAGGCGCAATTTGCGATTCATCAAACCGAATCGCAAAAAATCTTAAATCCGACTTGGTTTATCCGCCGCCCGATGGTATCGTGGCACACCTTTCCACCTTTTTTTAAGAGAGCCCAAAATGTCAGAAGAAAACAAAATCAAAGTCAACGACCTGCCCGAAGACAAAAAAAGAACAGTCTGAAGAAGTCGAGCTGCCCGTAGTCAACAACGAAGAAAAAAACGCGGCGGCCACAGCGAAGGCGGTTGCTGCGGCGCATGCGGCGGCTGATTCCGTTTTTGAAAAACAAAGGTCGTCTGAAAACCTGAAACATGGTTTTCAGACGACCTTTTATCGGACAAGGGATGATGACGATAAGGGAGTCCCATCCAAACCCGTCATACTTTCAAATAAGGATTACGAACGAGCCAGTAAATGTTTGCTCATTTGAGGGCCATTGTTGTCTTCAAATTTAATCAGGCTTGCTTTGACATGATAGCCCAATACCTTCGCAATAATTCCGCTCATGGACTTTCTCAGTATGCGGTTGTAGCGTTCTGCGGAGCGGTTGTAAGCACGGCGCGCGGAAACAACGTCATTTTCAGCTGCATCCAGCATTTCAAGCTGGCTTTTTCAACCCTTCGTCGGGTCGTTGTTTTTAAGTTTTTTTCCAAAGCTTCCTGCAAGCTTCGGAGCAATTTGTTTAATTCTGCTTCCGCATTGCACAGGCGGGAAAGCGATTCCGGGGAAAAAGATTTGGATGCCTGGCTCAATACCGCTTCTGCATCGCCACAGGCAGACAACAAACCTTTATCCATATCGTCACCTTCACGCCCCAGGTAGATTTTTGACGCATCTAAAACATGCCTGACTGCCTGATGCCTACACGCCAAAGCGATACGCAATGCAACGAAAGATTCTTGGTAATCTTTTTTACAACGGCTGAGTTTTTGCTTGAAATTAATCAACAGAAAGCCCAATATCACGGCAATGAAAATAAGACTAATGATTCCCATAATGCTCATCCTTGATTATTTATTGAAGTAATGTGTTGAGTATTTTTGCAGATTTTTTAAAAAAACAATAGTCAATTTGCAAATTTGATTTAGTTTGATGGCATTATAACCCAAATAGATTTTTTTGCCCATAAGTCATAAAAAAGGCCGTCCGAATTTTGTTTCAGACGACCTTTTTCATACACCTTATATTTTAATTTCAATAAATTACCTCCCCTTCACATCAATCACCCACACTTCCGACTGCGAACCCAAGCGCAGCGGAATCCCCCAGAAACCGTAGCCGGACGTGACAAAAAAATGTCTTCCACCGATTTCCTCGTAGCCGTAGGCAAGGCGGTAGAGTGTGCGCACAATCAGGTTTGCCGGCGCGATTTGGCCATTGTGGACATGGCCGGAAACTTGAACGTCAATAGGCAGCTTTGGCGTGCGCCTCGACTTCGGTCGGGCGGTGATCCATCAGCAAAAACGGGCTGATCGGTATTGTGATTTTCCAGCAACTGAGAGACAGACGGACGGTCGTGGTCCACATCGTCGTTGCGGCCGACGAGCAGGAAAGCATCGTGTTGCAACACTTGGTTGCCGAGTACGGTAATGCCCGCCGCCTCAAGGTCATGGCGGATGCGCGCGCTGTCGCCGAACATATCGTGATTGCCCAAAGTCGCGTAAACGCCCAGCGGCGCTTTCAGACGACCCAGATGCGGCTGCATATTCTCTTTGCGGTAGGCATCGACGTTGTCGTCCATCAAATCGCCCGGCAACAGGATTAAATCGACTTTTTCACGGTTCATAATGTCCACCAGCTTATCCAGTTGCCGCGCGCCAAACAAAATCCCCAAGTGCAGGTCGCTTGCCATGCCGATACGCAGCGGTTTGTCCATTTTCTTATCGATCACGATAGTCTGATGACGGACAACGGGCGTATAGGCGTTGTACATCCCCAAGCCGACCAAACCTAATACGAACAGCGGCGCAAACAAGCGCAGGCTGCGCGACAGCGACCGGATGGCCACGAATTTGCGCAGCAGCAGAAACAGGATAAACGTCGCCAATGCCGCATACATCACAAACAGCAGCAACACCATCCAAAAACGCCATGATGCGGAACATAAAATGTCCCAATTCCAACAAAAAGCCCCGCCAGCAGGCCGTTGGTCACGAAATACGACACCCCCATCAGCCAACGCCTGCCCGCCTTGCCGACCACCGGCGCGAACAGCCATTGCAACGAACGCCCCAGTCCGAACGTGAAAAGCTGGAGCAATACAATCATAATCAAAAAAACATCGTACCGAACATAAAGCGAACCTGTTGAAAATCAAAAACAAACGGCGGATTCTATCATATCCGCCCTTTCAGACGAGGTCGTCTGAAAACCTTAAGTGCTATAATATTGTCCGAAAAAAACTCAATAAACAGAAAAAGGAAACACAATGCCCCGCCCGCAAACCGCCATCATCCCCGACCACGCCCAAGCCGGCATATTTATCGAAGCCGACATCCGCGACGATCGCTACGATGACATCAAAAACCGCCTGCCGAAGCTCGCTTGAAGCTTTGGCGAAGCTGAAAAACCCGCTTTCCCGAAGATATTTTTAGGCATGACCATCGCCTTCGGCAGCGACGCATGGAAAGCATTCGGACACGCAGAAGAAGGCAGCGAAATCAAACCCTTCCCCGTGATGGGCAACGGTCTTGCCCCTCAACCCAACACGATATTTACATCCACATCCAAGCCTGCCGCCAAAAAGCCGCCTTCGCACTCGCACAATCCGTCTTTGCCGCGTTCGGCGACAGCATCAGCATCGCCACCGAAGAACACGGCCTGCGCCTGTATGAAGACCGCGGACTGGACGGCTTCGTCGATGGCACTGAAAATCCGCAAGGCGATGAAAAAGTCCGCGATGTCGCCATTATTCCCGAAGGCCAACCCGATGCCGGCGGCAGCTACGTCCCTGCTACAAAAAAATACCTGCACGACCTGAAAAAATGGGATGCCGTCCCCGTTGCCGAACAAGAAGCCAGCGTCGGCCGCAGCAAAGAAGCCAACGAAGAATTCAGCAAAGACGTGCGCCTGCCCGATTCGCATTTGGGCCGCGTCAACCTGAAAGAAAACGGCGTGGGTCTGAAAATCGTCCGCCGCAGCCTGCCCTTCGGCAAAATCAGCGGCGAACACGGCTTGATGTTCACTGCCTACTGCCACACCCTGCACAACATCGAAGTACAGCTTTTTGCACATGTTCGGCGATGCCGACGGCAAAACCGACCTGCTGCTCAAGCATCTTTCCACCGCCGTGTCCGGCGCATATTACTACGCCCCTTCGGTCGAGCGTTTGCAGGATTTGTAAAACCGCGTTGCCGATGTGAAATATTGAAGCCCCTAAGACGAAAGGTCGTCTGAAAACCCGTAATCAGTTTGAACTGCACCCCAAAAAGTTGGACATCCCTCCAACTCACAAGGTGCAGTTTTTTTATGAGCAAATATACATTACACTTCAAATACCAAGCCGTACTCCACTATCTGCATATACGCAGCCAACAGCGTACCGCAGACCACTACGGCATTTCCAGAACCCACCTGCGGCGATGGATACGCGCCTATCAAGAAGGCGGCATCGGCGCACTCGAACATCCCCAATCCAAAAACCATGCCCCAACACCGCAAAAACCCCTTCATCGCAGATAAACCCGACCAAGAAAAAACACAGGCGGAGCTTATTGAAGAGTTGTGCTATATGCGCGCAGAGGTCGCCTACCTAAAGGAGTTAAAAGCCCTCAGCCAAAAAGCAGACCGCAAAGGACAAAAGCCAAACCGTCCAAACACTGAGGGCGCAACACCCGCTCAAATACCTGCTGCACATCGCAAACCCTGCCCAAAAGCAGCTTTTACTACCACCACCAAGACCGACCCGATCCCGACGAAGCCGACAAAGCCCTCCTTGTCGAAACCTACCGGCGGCATAAAGGACGCTACGGGCAAAGGCGCATTGCCGCAGCATTGGGTTGGAACCGCAAAAAAGCGGCGCGGTTGATGAAGCAGTTGGAACTGAAAGCCCTCATACGGGCGAAAAAAGCCTACCGCCATCCCGCCATGGGCGAGATATCGGAACACCTCCTCAAACGCCGGTTCAAAGCCCGAAAGCCCAACGAAAAAAATGGCTGACCGACGTTACCGAACTCAAAGGGAAGGACGGCAAACTGTACCTCTCACCAATCTTGGACCTGTTCAACCGCGAGATCGTCGCCTACGCCATGAGCCGCAGAGCCGACAGCGAAATGGTGAAGGAAATGCTCGAAAAAGCCGCCCCCCGTCTGACTGATAAAGGAACGATGCTGCATTCGGACCAAGGCGTGCTGTACCGTACGGCGGGGTATAGGGAATTGCTTGCGGAGCATTCCATGGTTCAAAGCATGTCGCGAAAGGCGAACTGTTGGGACAATGCGCCGATGGAAAGCTTCTTTGCGGTGTTGAAGACGGAGTGTTTCTATAACGCAGGTGAATTGACGGTAGATGAATTGATGAAGCAGATAGATGACTATATGGATTACTACAACCGGGAGCGTTGCAGTTTGAAGTTGAAAAAGCTGAGTCCTGTCGCATACAGAACCCAGCTTACACAGAGCGCCTGAATAGGCTTTTATGAGTGTCCAAGATTTGGGGGCCAGTTCAGTTTTCAGACGACCTTTTTTCATTACTTTATCTCAAACTGCGTTCAAATCAGGCAAACACCAGCTTACCGCCCTCTTCTTTCACATGAATCGTGCTGTCGGGCGCGTATTTGCCTTCGAGCAGGGCTTTGGCCAGCGGGTTTTCGATTTCCGACTGGATGGCGCGTTTGAGCGGGCGTGCGCCGTACACGGGGTCGAAACCGGCTTTGGCAATCAAATCCAAGGCGGCATCGTCCACTTTCAGGTGCAGGTGCTGCGCTTCTAGGCGTTTTTCCAAGCCTTTGAGCTGGATTTTCGCGATGTTGCGGATATTCTCCTGATTCAGTCCGTGGAACACGACCACTTCGTCGATGCGGTTGATCATTTCAGGACGGAAGTAGGCTTTCACTTCTTCCATCACCGCTTCTTTCACGGCTTCGTAATCCTGCGTACCCATTTGTTGGATGTGCTGGCTGCCGATGTTGGAAGTCATGACGATGACAGTGTTTTTTGAAGTCCACGGTGCGGCCTTGTCCGTCGGTCAAACGACCGTCATCCAATACTTGCAACAGGATATTGAACACGTCGGGATGGGCTTTTTCCACTTCGTCCAAAAGAATCACGCTGTACGGTTTGCGGCGGACTTGTTCGGTCAGGTAGCCGCCCTCTTCGTAGCCAACATAGCCCGGAGGCGCGCCGATTAGGCGTGCAACGGCGTGTTTTTCCATGTATTCGGACATGTCGATGCGGATGAGGTGGTCTTCGCTGTCAAACAGGAAGCCTGCCAAAGCTTTGCACAACTCGGTTTTACCCACGCCGGTCGGGCCTAAGAACAGGAAGCTGCCGTAAGGTTTGTTCGGATCGGCAAGACCGGAGCGGCTGCGGCGGATGGCGTCGGACACGGCGCGCACGGCTTCGTCTTGGCCGACCACACGGCGGTGCAATACTTCTTCCATTTTCAGCAGCTTGTCGCGTTCGCCTTCCATCATTTTGGACACAGGGATACCGGTCATGCGCGATACGATTTCGGCTACTTCGTCCGCGCCAACTTCGGTGCGGAAGAGTTTGTTTTGTTTTTTGCCCTCAGGATTGCTTTCTGCTGCTTGCAATTGCGCACCCAATTTAGGCAACTCGCCGTATTCGAGTTCGGACGCGCGGGCAAAATCGCCTTGACGTTTGGCCTGTTCGATTTTGACTTTGATGTCGTCCATCTGTTTCTTAATGTCGGCGGTGCTGGAAGACGCGGCTTTTTCGGCTTTCCAGATTTCGTCCAAATCGGCGTATTCTTTTTTTGCAGGCCGTCGATTTCTTCGTCTATCAGTTCCAAACGTTTTTTGCTGGCGTCGTCGCTTTCTTTGGCAACGTGCATTTTTTCCATTTTGAGCTGGATGATGCGGCGGTCGAGTTTGTCCATCTGCTCGGGTTTGCTGTCCAACTCCATTTTGATGCGGCTGGCGGCTTCGTCAATCAAATCAATCGCTTTGTCGGGCAGGAAGCGGTCGGTGATGTAGCGGTCGCTCAACTCTGCGGCGGCAACGATGGCGGGGTCGGTGATGTCGATGCCGTGGTGGATTTCATAGCGTTCCTGCAAACCGCGCAGGATGGCGATGGTGTCTTCCACGCTGGGTTCGCCGACCAATACTTTTTTTGGAAGCGGCGTTCGAGTGCCGCATCTTTTTTTCGATGTATTGGCGGTATTCATCCAAAGTGGTCGCGCCGATGCAGTGCAGTTCGCCGCGCGCCAAAGCCGGTTTCAACATATTGCCCGCGTCCATTGCGCCGTCGGTTTTGCCAGCGCCGACCAAAGTATGGATTTCATCGATGAAAATCAGGGTGTTGCCGTCGTCTTTCGCCAAATCGTTCAACACGCCTTTCAGACGCTCTTCAAATTCGCCGCGGTATTTCGCGCCGGCAATCAATGCCGCCAAGTCCAAAACCAGCAGGCGTTTGTTGCGCAGGGATTCGGGCACTTCTCCATTGACGATACGTTGTGCCAAGCCTTCGACGATAGCAGTTTTACCGACGCCCGGTTCGCCGATCAGCACGGGGTTGTTTTTGGTGCGGCGTTGCAGCACCTGAATGGCGCGGCGGATTTCGTCGTCGCGGCCGATAACGGGGTCAAGTTTGCCGTCGCGGGCGCGCTGGGTCAGGTCGAGCGTGTATTTTTTTCAACGCGTCGCGTTGGTCTTCGGCATTAGCATCGTTCACGTTTTGTCCTCCTCGTACCGCGTCGATCGCGGCGTTGATGTTTTGTTCGGTCGCACCGGCTTCTTTCAAGATTTTGCCGGTCGCATCGTTCTGCTGCACCAAGGCAAGCAGGAAAAGTTCGCTGGCGATATAGGCATCGCCGCGTTTGGTTGCCGCTTTGTCCATCAGGTTCAACACCGCCTGCAATTCGCGGCTGGGCAGAATATCGCCGCCCTGGCCGGACACTTTCGGCAGGCTGTTTAAATGCTGCTGCAAACGCTGTTTCACTTGCGGCACGTTCACGCCCGCATGAGCCAAGAGCGCGGCGGCTCCGCTGTTTTTGATCGTCAAGCAGAGCTTTCAGCACGAAGCCTGCTTTCCAGATAGCTGCTGTCCGCAGCCAACGCCAAACTCTGAGCTTCTGCAAGGGCTTGTTGGAATTTGGCGGTTAATTTGTCGAATCTCATCTTTAGGTTTCCTTTCTTCTGAAACGAATATCTTTCTAATAAACGCTATATAGTGTCACCTGTGGATAACTCAAGAGAAAAAAATTTACTAAAAATATTAAAAAAAATACAGTATCAATTTGTTTTTTTAAAATAGATTAAATCAAAAAAACTGTGAATAAGTCCATATGCCCACTATAAAAAGGTCGTCTGAAAACTCGTTGGGAATGAGGTATAATCAATCCCTATTTCATTTCAGACGACCTTGAGCCATTTAAGGATATCCCCATGAGCAAGAAACGCGTCCTCACAGGCGTAACCACCACCGGCATCCCGCATCTGGGCAACTACGTCGGTGCCATCCGCCCCGCCGTCCGCGCGGCGCAAAACCCCAATACCGAATCCTTCCTCTTCCTCGCCGACTACCACGGCATCATCAAATGCCACGAGCCGGAGATGATTCACCAATCCACCCAAGCCGTTGCCGCCACTTGGCTTGCCTGCGGACTCGACCCCGAGCGCACCACCTTCTACCGCCAAAGCGACATTCCCGAAGTGATGGAATTGAACTGGATTCTGACCTGCATCACCGCCAAAGGCCTGATGAACCGCGCCCATGCCTACAAAGCCGCCGTGCAGGCAAACGCTGAAAACAATCAGGAAGACCCCGACCACGGCGTAGAAATGGGTCTGTACAGCTACCCCATCCTGATGACTGCCGACATCCTCATGTTCAACGCAAACGAAGTGCCCGTCGGCCGCGACCAAATCCAACACGTCGAAATGGCGCGCGACATCGCCGGCCGCTTCAACCACCGCTTCAAAGAAGTCTTCACACTGCCCGAAGTGAAAATCGACGAAAACGTCGAACTCTTGGTCGGCTTGGACGGACGTAAAATGTCCAAATCCTACGGCAACACCATTCCGCTTTGGGAAAAACGACAAGAAAACCCAAAAAAATCGGTCAACAAAAATCATCACCAACATGAAAAGAGCCGGGCGAGCCGAAACAGCCCGACGAAAGCCCCTTGTTTGAAATCTACAAAGCCTTTTTCCACGCCGTCTGAAACCGCAGCATTCATACAAATGCTTGCCGAAGGCCTGGCATGGGGCGAAGCCAAAAAAACTCTTGGCCGCCAAAATCAACGCCGAGCTGGCAGAACCGCGCGAACGCTACAACGAGCTGACCGCCAATCCTTCGCAAATCGAAGACATCCTACAGGCGGGCGCCGCCAAAGCGCGCAAAGAAGCGCGCGAACTGCTGGACAAAGTCCGCGACGCCGTCGGCATCCGCCCATTGAAGTAAATCTCAAAAGGTCGTCTGAAAAAAAGCAGTCTGCTTATATTTCAGACGACCTTTTCCTGTTTAAAACAAGGAATATCCGATGAAAGCCTTTCCGATTCTCTTATCCGCCCTCCTGCTCGCCGCCTGCGGCAAATCCGAAAGCCCCAGCCGAGCCCGCCCAAAAATGCCGCCGAAGCCGCGCCAAAGCCCGTGTTTAAAGTCAAATACATCGACAACAACGCCATCGCAGGCTTGGATTTAGGACAAAGCAGCGAAGGCAAAACCAACGACGGCAAAAAAACAAATCAGCTATCCGATTAACGGCTTATCCGAACAAAACGTCATCCAACTGATCGGCAACCACCCCAATGACTTGGAAGTCATCAGCGGCAAATGCATGGAAACCGGCGACAAAGGCGAGCCTTTGGGCTGGACTGAAAACGGCAAATGCCATGCCTTGTTTGCCAAACTGGTCGGCAACATTGCCGAAGACGGCAGCAAACTGACAAGCTACCTCCTCTCCCACGCCGCCCTGCAACCCTATCAAGCTGGCAAAAGCGGTTATGCCGCCGTTCAAAACGGCCGCTACATCCTCGAACTCGACAGCGAAGGAATGTTCTACTTCCGCCGCCGCCACTATTGACCGAGCGGGTACCGCCCATGACCGTACACACCTTAATCCGCGCCCCTGCCTAAAGCCGAATTGCACGTCCATATCGAAGGCACGTTCGAGCCGGAATTGATGTTCGCCATCGCCGGGCGCAACGGCGTTTCCATTCCCTATGCGGATGTGGACGCCGTGCGCCGCGCTTACGATTTTCACAACCTCCAGTCCTTCCTCGATATTTACTACGCAGCGGCGGCGGTCTTGCTCCACGAACAGGATTTTTTTACGACCTGACCACCGCCTATTTCGCCCGCTGCCGTGAGGACAACGTCGTCCACACCGAAATCTTCTTCGACCCGCAAACCCATACCGCGCGCGGCGTACCGTTTGAAACCGTCATCAACGGCATTACCCGCGCCCGCCTGGAAGCGCAGGAAAAAAATGGGGCATTTCCAGCAGGCTGATTATGTGTTTCCTGCGGCATTTAAGCGAAGAGTCCGCGTTTGAAACGCTTGCCCAAGCACAGCCTTTCAGACGACATATCGACGGCATCGGGCTGGATTCGGGCGAACTCGGCAACCCGCCCTCGAAATTCGAGCGCGTCTTCGCCCAAGCCCGCGCGCAAGGTTTTTCCCGCCGTCGCCCATGCCGGTGAAGAAGGCCCGCCCGAATACGTTTGGGAAGCGTTGGATTTACTGAAAGTCGTCCGCATCGACCACGGCGTGCGCTCTGAAGAAGACGAACCGCTTATGCAGCGCCTGATTGCCGAGCAAATGCCCCTGACCGTCTGTCCATTGAGCAACCTCAAACTAAAAAGTCGTCGGCGACCTGTCCCGGCACAACCTGCGCCGCATGCTTGAGCGTGGCGTATTGGTTACCGTCAATTCAGACGACCCCGCCTACTTCGGCGGCTATCTCAACCAAAAATTTCATCGAACTTGCCGACTCATTGGATTTGAATGAAGCAGACATCCGCACCTTGTGCAAAAAAACTCGTTCAAAGCCTCGTTTTTTTAAACGAGGAAGAAAAAGCAAAACGGTACGCCGAAATCGACGGCATCCATGTTTAGACACAAAAGCCGACCTGAAAAAGCAATCCGGTCGGCTTTGTTCTCGGTTAAAATGCGAACCGTATAAACATCGAACTTCCTTTCAGACGACCCTTCTAAATAAAAAAATATCGTTTCAGCGAAAAAGGTCGTCTGAAACGCCCTCAAGAATGAAAAAAATCCATCTCATCCTTATGCTTCCGGTTTTTCTGACAGGTTGCGCCGGCCTGCCCTCACTGGACGATCGCCCTGAAAGCCACTACCTCGACATCCGTTCCGCCCCGCGCATGGATGCCCTGCTCAACACCGCCACTGCCAAAACCGGCGGCGATATTTCCAATGTCTATCTGCTCAACGACGCGCACGAAGCCTTCGTCGCCCGCGCCGCCCTGATTGAAGCCGCCGACCACACCCTGGACCTCCAATACTACATCTGGCACAACGACATCTCCGGCAAACTCATGTTCAACCTGATCCACCGTGCCGCCGAACGCGGCGTGCGCGTGCGCCTGCTGCTGGACGACAACAACACCAACGGTCTGGACAACGTCCTGCTCGCCCTCGACAGCCATCCCAATATCGAAATCCGCCTGTTCAACCCCTTCGTCCGCCGCAAATGGCGCGCGCTGGGCTATTTGACCGACTTCCCGCGCCTCAACCGTCGGATGCACAACAAATCCTTCACCGCAGACAACCGCGCCACCATCCTCGGCGGGCGCAATATCGGCGACGAATATTTCAAAGTCGGCGAAGACACCATCTTCGCCGACCTCGATATCCTCGCCACCGGCCGCGTCGTGACCGAAGTTTCCCAAGACTTCGACCGCTATTGGGCAAGCCATTCCTCCTACACCGTCGCCAGCATCATCAAAAAAGGCGATATCGAAAAAGGCTTCCAAGAGCTGGGTTACAACGACAAAGACAAAAACGAAATCCTCAGCCGCTACCGCAGCAGCATCGAAAATTCCGAACTCTACAAAAAAATGCAGAGCAACAGCATAGACTGGCAAAGCGTCCACACCCGCCTGATCAGCGACGACCCCGCCAAAGGGCTGGACCGAGACCGCCACAAACCTCCTATTTTCGACCGCATGCAGGACGCCCTGAAAACGCCCGAAAAAAGCGTCTATCTCGTTTCGCCCTATTTCGTTCCCACCAAATCAGGCGTGCGCGCGCTCGACCAACTCGTCAAAAACGGCGTGGACGTAACCGTCCTGACCAACTCGCTCCAAGCGACCGATGTCGCCGCCGTCCATTCAGGCTACGTCAAATACCGCAAGCCCCTGCTCAAAGCCGGTGTCAAACTCTACGAGCTGCAACCCAACCACGCCGTCCCCACCACCAAAGACCGCGGCCTGACCGGCAGCTCCGCCACCAGCCTGCACGCCAAAACCTTCATCGTGGACGAAAAACGCGTCTTCATCGGCTCATTCAATCTCGACCCGCGCTCCGCCAGACTCAACACCGAAATGGGCGTCGTCCTCGAAAGCCCCAAAATCGCAGGCGAAATGCAGCGCACCCTCGTCAATACCACCCCAAAATACGCCTATCAGGTTACCCTCGAAAAATACAACAAACTGCACTGGCACGACCCCGCCACCCAGAAAACCTACTCCGCCGAGCCGGAAGCCAAATTCTGGAAACGCGTTACCTCCAAAATTCTCTCCATCCTGCCGATAGAAGGATTGCTGTAAAACCCAAACGAAAGGTCGTCTGAAAACTGAACTGCACCCCAAAAGTTGGACATCCCCTCCAACTCACAAGGTGCAGTTTTTTTATGAGCAAATATACATTACACTTCAAATACCAAGCCGTACTCCACTATCTGCATATACGCAGCCAACAGCGTACCGCAGATCATTACGGCATCTCCCGAACCCACCTGCGACGATGGATACGCGCCTATCAGGAAGGCGGTATCGGCGCACTCGAACATCCACAATCCAAAACCATGACCGAACACCGCAAAAACCCCTTCATCGCCGACAAACCCGACCAAGAAAAAAACACAGGCAGAGCTTATCGAAGAGTTGTGCTATATGCGCGCAAAGGTCGCCTACCTAAAGGAGTTAAAAGCCCTCAGCCAAAAAGCGGACCGAAAAGGACAAAAGCCAAACCGTCCAAACACTGAGGGCGCAACACCCGCTCAAATACCTGCTGCACATCGCAAACCTGCCCAAAAAGCAGCTTTTACTACCACCACCAAGACCGGCCCGACCCCGACGCAGCCGACAAAGCCCTCCTTGTCGAAACCTACCGGCGGAGACCTTTGCAAAATTCCCCAAAATCCCCTAAATTCCCACCAAGACATTTAGAGCGTGTTCATAGTCTTCGTAGCAGGACTCCCAAGAAAGCCAAAGCTACCATTTGCAGACTGGTACTCAACTTACGCTCGCAGTTTTTCCAAAGCCGCCTGTTCTTTTCCAACCAGGAAAAGCTGCGCTCTACTACTCATCGCTTCGGCAATACTGCAAAAACGGTGCAATTCGTTTCGTTTGGCAATCTCTACCTCCGCACCAATCAACTCCTGTACCGACGAAGCAAATGCCTTACCCGTGTAACCACCGTCAGCAAGGATTTTTTTGTATCGCACCAAGGTTATCCCGCCCACGTTCCAATGCCACCAGGCAGCCTTTTTCTATCCGTAACATCCGCCGTCGTTACCGCAAGGGCATGCGGCAAACCTTGCGTGTCAACCGCTATATGCCGCTTGATACCGCTAACCTTCTTGCCCGCATCGTAGCCTTTTTCCATGGCGGTATCCGTGTTCTTCACACTCTGCGCATCAATAATCAGGAAAGTAGTTGCTTCATGGCGCCCCTGCTTGCGGCGCTCCGCAACTACCTGATTTTTTTAATGCTTCCTCAAGGATGCTGATGCCACTCTCGCGTGGTTCGGTCCATCTCTGGAAGTAGGAATGCACGGTGCGCCATTTGGGGAAGTCGCCCGGCAAAGCGCGCCAGGAGCAGCCAGTGCGTTGCAGGTAGAGAATGGCACAAAAGACATCGTACAAGTCCACCTGGCGTGGCGCTGTGCGTTTACGGGCACTTTCCAGCAGGGGAAGGAGAGGCCAAATTGCTCGCGACTGATATCGCTTTGGGTAGGGTTTTTTTCTGTTCATGCCGATAGTTTACAGCAGAGGCTGAGACAATGAACACGTTCTAGGGGATTTTTCCATGAGCACCTTCTTCCAGCAAACCGCACAAGCCATGATCGCCAAACACATCGACCGCTTCCCGCTATTGAAGTTGGATCAGGTGATTGATTGGCAGCCGATCGAACAATACCTGAATCGTCAAAGAACCCGTTACCTTAGAGACCACCGCGGCCGTCCGGCCTATCCCCTGTTGTCCATGTTCAAAGCCATCCTGCTCGGACAATGGCACAGCCTCTCCGATCCCGAACTCGAACACAGCCTCATCACCCGCATCGACTTCAACCTGTTTTGCCGTTTTGACGAACTGAGCATCCCCGATTACAGCACCTTATGCCGCTACCGTAACTGGCTGGCGCAAGACGACACCCTGTCCGAATTGCTCAAACTGATTAACTGCCAACTGGCCGAAAAAAACCTAAAAGTAGAGAAGGCATCCGCCGCCGTCGTTGACGCCACCATTATTCAGACCGCCGGCAGCAAACAGCGTCAGGCCATAGAAGTCGACGAGGAAGGACAAGTCAGCGGCCAAACCACACCGAGTAAGGACAAAGATGCCCGTTGGACAAAGAAAAACGGCCTCTACAAACTCGGTTACAAACAACATACCCGTACCGATGAGGAAGGCTATATCGAGAAACTGCACATCACTCCTGCCAATACCCATGAGTGCAACCATCTGTCCCCTTTGTTGGAAGGCATTGCCGAAGGTACGACCGTCTATGCCGACAAAGGCTACGACAGTAAGGGAAAACCGGCAACATCTGAAAGAGCATCAGTTGTTAGACAGCATTATGCGCAAAGCCCACCGCAACCGTCCGCTGACGGAAGCGCAAACGAAGCGCAACCGCTATTTATCGAAAAACCCGTTATGTGGTCGAACAGAGCTTCGGTACGCTGCACCGTAAATTCCGCTACGCCCGGGCAGCCTATTTTTGGTCTGCTCAAAGTGAGTGCGCAAAGTCATCTGAAAGCGATGTGTTTGAACCTGTTGAAAGCGGCTAACAGGCTAAGTGTGCCTGTTGCCGCCTAAAAAGGCGGCCCGGATGCCTGATTATGGGGTATCCGGGGAGGATTAAGGGGTATTTGGGTAAAATCAGGAGCAATTAGGGGCGGAAATAGACGAAAACCTGTGTTTGGGTTTCGGCTGTTGGGGAAAGGCTTTTTTTGCAAAGGTCTCCGGCGGCATAAAGGACGCTACGGACAAAGGCGCATTGCCGCAGCATTGGGTTGGAACCGCAAAAAAAGTGGCGCGGTTGATGAAGCAGATGGAACTGAAAGCCCCTCATACGGGCGAAAAAGCCTACCGCCATCCCGCCATGGGCGAGATATCGGAACACCTCCTCAAACGCCGGTTCAAAGCCCGAAAGCCCAACGAAAAAAATGGCTGACCGACGTTACCGAACTCAAAGGGAAGGACGGCAAACTGTACCTCTCGCCAATCTTGGACTTGTTCAACCGCGAGATCGTCGCCTACGCCATGAGCCGCAGAGCCGACAGCGAAATGGTGAAGGAAATGCTCGAAAAAGCCGCACCCCGTCTGACTGATAAAGGAACGATGCTTCATTCGGACCAAGGTGTGCTGTACCGTACGGCGGGGTATAGGGAATTGCTTGCGGAGCATTCCATGGTTCAAAGCATGTCGCGAAAGGCGAACTGTTGGGACAATGCGCCGATGGAAAGCTTCTTTGCGGTGTTGAAGACGGAGTGTTTCTATAATGCAGGTGAATTGACGGTAGATGAATTGATGAAGCAGATAGATGACTATATGGATTACTACAACCGCGAGCGTTGCAGTTTGAAATTGAAAAAGCTGAGTCCTGTCGCATACAGAACCCAGCTTGCACAGAGCGCCTGAATAGGCTTTTATGAGTGTCCAAGATTTGGGGGCCAGTTCATTTTGTTTCAGACGACCTTATTCAAATCCCGATTACTTGCCTGAAGCCTTTTGCAACAGAGCGTACAATTCGTCTTTCAGTTTCAATTTGGCTTTTTTTCAGCTCCTCAATTTCTTCAGAACCGCTGGTAACAGGATTATTAACCAAACCTGTAATCTTATCGTCCAACTCATTATGCTCGTCAAACAGACGGGCGAAGTGGGCGTCTTCTTGTTTTAATTTGGAAATTAAATCGCGATATTCTGGAAACATTTTGTTTTTCCTCTTTCGTTAATATGAAAAAAACGGCGCAATGCCAAGAAAAGTATGTAACTGCCAGTAGTTTTATTATAACAAAGCTGCCGTTTTTTTATCCAGCCCCTAGCTAATCAAACCCTGTATTGCATCAAATTTATCCGGCAGCCCGAAGCTGGAAAAATCTGATTTAATTAGAACCAAACAAATCCATTTACAGTCGTCTGAAAAACAGAGATTTGATGGATTAACGATTTCCTATTCCACAGATGATTTTTTTCAGACATAACCATCAAAAAAAATAAATGGTTACAGATGGTTTAAATCAGGAAAAACACAGTCTGGTTTCGACATATGGTTAGCTGAAGATGGCTGGGCCTGCGCCTCTACCTCTGCTCCCTCGGCTACGGGTTTCAACACGCAGTCACCTGAAGGCGGCTAGCAAAATCAATCGCCAGTACGGTAGAGGTCGTCTATTTCAACACACAGCCGCCCGAAGGCGGCTGGTCGGGTGGTGATATTCAAAATGCGGCGTTGTTGAGTTTCAACACACAGCCGCCCGAAGGCGGCTGGGACGCGTTGACCTCGTAGTTTTGGCAGTTGACACGGTTTCAACACACAGCCGCCCGAAGGCGGCTGGGTGGTCGCGCACGCGGATGAGGGAATAACGATAGGTTTTCACACACAGCCGCCCGAAGGCGGCTGGGGATAGTCGGGTAATGATGCGCCAATACCGCGCATGGTTTTCACACACAGCCGCCCGAAGGCGGCTGGTTGCTACGGATGTCGTCTTCGCGGTTAAGCATGATGTTTCAACACACAGCCGCCCGAAGGCGGCTGGCGAATCGTCGGGCGTTTTTCCAATCCTTTTTAAGACGTTTTCAACACACAGCCGCCCGAAGGCGGCTGGCCGATTGTCCTGTCTTCATTGCGGATAAACCAATCGTTTCAACACACAGCCGCCCGAAGGCGGCTGGCACTGCAAACATGACGGCTCGCAATCAATTAATCTGTTTCACACACAGCCGCCCGAAGGCGGCTGGGATGATGGGCATGCCGTTCGGGGCGGTAATGATGTTTCAACACACAGCCGCCCGAAGGCGGCTGGACCACCAACGGCTCACCCGTTTCCGGATTCACGACTTTGGTTTCAACACACAGCCGCCCGAAGGCGGCTGGAGCCTCTCTCAAAAGCCTTGCTCCATCAGGTTTCGTAGCCCCGATTTCGCTAAGCCCCCAAGAAAAGCGCGAACGCGAGTATAACACAGCCTTTTTTTCGTTACACTCGCATTCATAATATCCTGATTGTTAAAGAACAATCCCAATTCGCCAACCCTGCCGCATTTTTCATGAGAACCGCAGGTTGGCGATTCACACAATCAACGTATCCTTAAACACATCCACCGCCGGTTTCGTGCCGTGGTGTTCCACTTTGCGCCGCCATTTGCTGCCCAGATGGTAAAAAGCGCAGGCTGTCGGTTTCGGGGTTGTAGGTTTTCAAAAGTTTGTCTTTTTAAAACAACCCACTGATCGGGCGCGATGTCGCATTCGAACACTGAATACTGCACGCGCACGCCATAGTCCAGACACAACTTTGCCACGCGCCGCAGCCTTGCCTGCCCTTCGGCATCCTCCAGCGAAATATCGTAAGTAATCAGCATTAGCATTTTGTATTCCCATGTGCAGGCTGCTTTAGAGGTCGTCTGAAAACGTCCGGCCTGTTTTCAGGCAGCATGCAAATCTATCTCATCAAAAACGGCGGATATTCCGCCAAATCCCCGCGCAAGTGCCGCGCCAACAGCATGGCCTGAATATACGGCAGCAGCCCGATTTCCACTTCCTCCCCAAAAAAACGGATGCACGATTTTTTTCCTGCTTTTTTTCGCCTGCAAAGCTTGGAACAAGAGCTTACGCGCATCAGCTTTTAAGCTTACCGCGCCGCTTGCCTCGGTAACGAAATCCTGCGGTTTGATTTGCCCGCGGTTAATCAGCGACAACACCAACCTGTCTGCCCACCATGCGCGGAATTCTTCCAAAAATATCCTGCGCTAAACTGTCGCGCCCCGGTCGGTCGGCGTGCAGAAAACCCACCTGCGGGTCCAGCCCCACGCCTTGCAGCGCGCCGCTGATGTCCTTGCCCAAGATGCTGTACACAAACGACAGCAGCGCATTCACCCCTCGTCTCTGGGCGGGCGACGGTTGCGCCCGTCAAAAGTAAAAGCCGCTTTTTTTCGCTCAAAAGCTGCCCGAACACGCCGAAATAACGCGACGCCGCATCGCCCTCAATACCGCGCACCACGTCCAGCCGATCCGCGTCCCTCAACTGCCGTAGCGAAATATTCAAAGCATCGACCGCACTTTGAATCGCCGCATTCTCGCCATAATTGCGAATCTGCCGCTGAAGCACCCGTTTACTCGCCTGAATCTTCGCCGCAATGATATTGCGCGCAATCGGCACAGGATTTTTGCTCCGACACCCGATACTGCGCCCGACGCAGCAGCACATTGCCACTCTGCCGCCCTTGAAGCCGCCCCAAGAAACGTCCGTTTTCCGTAAAAAAACGCCAAATTCACATTATTTTTCACCGCAAAACCCCAACAGAAACGGCGACACCAGCACATTACCAAAACAGAAAATATGCCCGATGGAATGCACCGGCAACTGCGCCACCTTCTTACGCTCCTGCTCCACCACCAGCGTCTCCCGCTCCTTATGCAGATAGCTGCCTTGAGTGGTGATGTAGAGCGTGTTTTGCAGTTTGCGCATGGAGAACTCCTTAAGGTTTGACTGCAGTTTTGTTTTTGAACCGGATTGTCAATTTAGGCTGTCTAAAAAATCAGATCTGTAGATAGCTTGAAATAAAAAGCAAATAATCCATCAATACACATGCCCAAATACACACTACGATTTTTAATCAATTTTTATATTGCAATTTTTCGCAATACATTTCCCAAATGGAGTTAATGGCTTAATTAACTCATCAAGTTCAGAAACATCTATTTTCATAAATTCAATAAACTTAATAAAATCTGGGAAGTCAGTTTTTTTATATTTTTCGTTATTATAATCATTCACCCCCAAACTATTACCCAAAAAGTTGTAAGGTGTTAATCGTATAAGATTTATCAGAAAAACCATATTATTCAAAGTAAGTAAATCAATATTTACAGGAGAAGAAATATTTTTCCATAAAGAATTTCGAAAATATTATTTATATACCTTTTTGTAAAAAAATCTTTTTGCCTTTTTGTGTTAAATCAGCTTGAGACTCTAGCGAATCAACATTATCTCTAATTATTTGATAAACATCAAGAATATCACTATTGAATTGGTTGTCGCCATAGCGAACTGAAACATAAAGACCGTCTCTAAGATATTTGATGAAACACAAGAAAAAAACACCTGATCCTTGTTTAAGTATTTTTAAATATGATATGGCTTGATTGATCAAATAGTCATCATTATTACTACTTAACTTATCCATTAACAAATTTGCTAATACCTCATTTAATGAAATATCATTTTTTTGTCCCAACTTGGTTAACCATTTCACTAATTAAACTTTGTACTTCAGAAGAAGCAAATCTTTTTCTCCATTTCTTCATCAATGCGACCACTTACAACCTCATCGACAGTTGAATTTAGCTTTTTCATGAAATTTAAATGCAAAATCTGCAATGGCTCTATATGATTCAGATCTTGCATTTTCTATCAAGCTAGGTAACTTAGCAGAAAAATAGTTTCTCAAATAGATCTTGAATTTCAAAAAAATGAAAGCCCAATATTTATATTACCAGTGATGTCTCCTTGATTTTTGTAAAGATACAGAATTTTTCACCCTGAGATAATGTTAAATTTTTTTCCCAAAACCATTTTTTTCAATCCTTTTTTTGTTTATTTGATTAATATTTATGTTGCCATTAATTTTTTTCCAGAATTTTTGAATATTTTTGTATATTATCTCCATTTAAATTAGCACTTATATTATTTTTTTAACAAATCTATCTCTCATGTAACTAGCTCCAAATAATAACGACAAAGCACCAAATATCATGGACCAGCTATTAGGATTCAATCCTAGAAAAGATTTATCAAAAAAATATTTGTAATAAAAAGCCAAAAAGCAACCAAACAATAACGAAAAAAATATTTTCATATATTCTCCTAAAAAAATACGAATACATCAAAAGCATTTACCAAACAACTCCGCCACATACCCCACACTCCTATCCCGTTTCCCCAGCAGCTCCGGCTGGCAAGTCTCCACCAGCGAGCAGGCTTTGCAGCGTTTGCCGTAGTCGGGCGGCGGGGTTTGGCCGCTGTTTAGGAGTGCGCGGACGGCGGCGATGGTGGCGAGCGTTTGGGTGCGCAGGTTGTCTGAAAACACGACGGGGACGCGGTGTCGGGTTTGCATATACCATAGCGCGCCCTCAGAGACGGTTTGCCCCGTCATTTCTTCCAAACACAAGCCTTGGGCGCAGAGCTGGATTTCGTCCATTGGGTCGGGTTTGGGTTTGCCGCGTTTGTATTCCACGGGTTTCAGACGACCTGTTTTCGTTTCCACTTCCACCAAATCCAACACCCCGCTGATGCCCAGTTTCTCCGCTGACACATGCACCGTCCGCTCAAGGCGCACACCCTTACGCGTTTCCGGCTCGCCCGAATCCACCCGTTCATGCAGCGCCTTTCCCTGCGCAGTCAAATAGTTCTCCGCCCACGCCTGCTCGTTATGAATCAACGCACATTGGCGTGGGCAGAAGGCGTAATGTTGCAGGGCTGAAAGGGGAATCAGGCGCGTGTCCTGATTTTTCCCCTTGGGTTTTGGTTGAAAGTGCGGTCATCTTTTTAAGTGTTTTTAAAGCAGTTCTTCCACGCTCACGCCATTCAGGCCGTCTGAAACCACGCTGATTTTGTAATCGCCAAAACCGCTTGCCGGCGTACCTGATTCGCCGTTTACGCGTTCGACTTTCACGGCGTCAAACAGTTTATGTGCAGGCTGGCTGCCGAGTGCGCTATCGTGTTTAAAAAAACAATCAGTTTGCGCGCCGCCATTTCGCCACGGGCTGCGGAGCGGTCGTGTTCAAACATCAACATCAGAGCTTGCCAGAGTTTGGCTAAATCGTCGTCTGAAAAAAACCAGTTTTGGCGGCAAGGTTGGCGGAGATAAAGCCGTGCACGCGGTAGAGCGCGTAAGGGACGATGTATTTGCGCCCCATGGTGCGTTCTTTTTTTCCAAGTCTTTTTTTCGTTGGTTACTGCCATGCGGGTGATGGAAATTTCTAGCGGCACGATGGGGTCGATGGATTGTGCAAACGCCAGTTGTATAGGGCCACGCACTTGTCCGCTGTTGACTTCGGTGGTCATCACGGCGCCAAAGGTGCGGATGTCGAAGAAGTTTTTTTGCACATCCACGCGGTAATGTCGCGGGCTTTAGCTTCGTCCTTCGGCAGTTTTTTTGGCTTCAGATTCAATGCCAAGCGCTTCATAAGCGCGTTTGTTTTTGCAGGTTTAACACGCTTTTTTTCTTTGACGTAGATTTCGTAACCGGCTTCGTTTTCGCTGCTGATTTCTACAAAATTACGGATTTTTGCGTTTCAGGCAGACATCGGTTACCAAGCCTTTGCTGGATTCGGGGTCAAGACGCGGCATATTGCCCGCATCGGGATCGCCGTTGGGGTTGCCGTTGGTTACGTCAAAAAGTAAACAAATTCATAGCGGTTTTGAATGGCAGACATTTTTCTGGCTCCTTAGTTTTCAATGGTTTCAGCGGTTTCTTTTTTTAGCAAAATAGCTTTGTTTTTTTGGTGGTAATAGCCGATGGCGAAGCGACCTTGCTCGTCAATGCTCAAATGGCGCGGAAAGGTTTCGGGCAGTTTGGCAATGATTTCGCCCAAATCTTTATCCAAATTCACCGCCATGCCGGCTTTGTCTTTACGCAAGCGCGACAAATGGTGTTTTGCACCCGACAAAAGGCGCGGAAAAACGGAAAACGGTACGGCGGATGCAGAGCCGTAATAGCGGTCGGCGATACCGGCGTTTAATTCGCCCAGCGCCTGATATTGAATGCGCTCCAACACGGCAAACAGCCGCCCTAAAAAGATAGGCGCGATTCGGGCTTTCATTGTTCAAACTCATAGGAACTCCTTCTTTGATAAAACCTTTTTCTAAAACGCCGCTCTAATACGGCTTTCATCATTGCCACGCGCAGGCCGTTCACGTCGCCGTCGGCACGGATTCGGGTAATCAGTTGCGACAGTAAACTCAAGGGATACTGCGTGCCGCAAATCACGGCGCGAGTCATCTCGCCTGCCAACACGGGCGAGATATTTTCGCTTTTGCCCAATACGGCAGTTTGCAATAAGAGTCGCCAAATAGACGGCGGCGTTTTTCCATGCGCAAGGCTCAAGGGCTAAATCTTGCCAATGCTGCGCCAAATTTTTCCGCCAACTGCCCAAACGTGGTATCCAGCCAAAACCGAACGGAAATCCGTGCGGCATTGGGGGCAAGCCCTAAGATATAAAAATGGGTATTGGGAGAGAGTTCGGGTGCAATTTCTTGCAGCGGACGGCCTTTGTTACTTATTTGTTTCAATACGTTGAAAACTTTGGCGCTTTCTTGTTCATCATCCAGCGGCGTGAACACTTGCGCGAAGAAGCCCTCGGCAGCCTGCGCCGTTGCGCTATCATCCGCTTCCGCCCAAAAAGACCGTGCTGGCATCGCCGATGGTCAGACAGTGATTATTTTTCGCGGCGCAACAGATAGTTCAGCGCGGTGGTGTAGGCAAAGGCGGATTGTTCGGAAACAGGGCGCATTTGCGCCTTGCTCCTTGCCAAAAGAAGCAAAGGCTTCTTTGTTGAACGAAATAATCGAACCGCCGGAGCTTTGCCCGCCAAACACGCCTTTAATCGCCGGATGCAGCCGCGCAATCGGGGCGGTGTCGCCGCTAATCAGGCACAAGCCCTCGAGTGCTTCGTCGCTTTTTCAGGCAGCCTGCCCACAAGCTTTGTGCGGCTTCGCGTTTATGGATAAGTGCGGTCGGTTTTTTTCAAGAGAAAATGCGATGTTGACATCGAGCATTTCGGCTGGCAGATTTTTCGGCAGCGAAATGTGCAGGCTGCCAGTTTTGCAGAAAACAGCACAAGGCTTGGAGGCCTTCATCGTCGCTGTTTTGCAGTAAATCGAGATGGTATTGCTTAAAGGCGTCAAAGGTTTTTTCAGACGGCGTAAACGGTTTTTCTTTTGCTTCGGCTTTGTTTTTATTGGCTTCCACGCCAAGCGCGTAGGCGGTTTTATCCCACAAAAAATTCGGTTTGATACCCGACGTGCGTTTTTTTCAGGGCGCGGCACGCTCATCAACTTCGGCTGCGGCTTTTTATCGGCCGTCAGATTCGGTACAACGGTTTTCAGACGACCTTCTTTATCCAACACCAAAACCCAGCCGATTTTCTCCTCGCTAAAGCCATAAGGCGGCACTTTCGGATTGCCCATTTCATCGTTTTCCGCCGCCAAACGGCGATAATAGCGGGCAAGGGACGCAAGAATCATGCTTTCACCTCCTCGGCGTAAAACGGCGGCACATCAATCACGCCGTCTTTTATTTGTGCACGGAAAAAATGCGGCGTGTTGCCGTGGTCAAAATCAATGTCGTGCAGCATCCAACCTAAATCGCGGTTTGCCTCGCTTTCCAATAATGCCGACGGCGGCAGCGGCTCGCCCTCGTCAATCAACGCAAAATCGGCAGGAAATTCACGCACGCCCAAACAAGGCTGCTGAAAGCATTGCCCCTTTTTCGCACGGCGTTTGAACATCTCGATATGCTTGGTAACGGTCTCATCCGCCCCCGCTTTTGCCGTCAGCACCGCATGGGCTTCAATCACATAAGCCACGTCTTTAAGCACCGTCGCCGCGCGCTGCTGGCGGTCGTCTTCAATCAGCGTATATAAATCGGCAACGCTCTTGCGCTTCATCGCACCGCTGACCTTGCCCACTGAAATCTTGCCACCCAACTCATTGCGCCGCACCGACTCAAACCGAATCGGCTTTAACACATAAATGCGGTCAATCACCCACCGAATCGCCGGCTTCCAATGCACCGCCGCCAAAATCCCGCGCGCCGCCGACGGCGTGATGACATCATAAGACACCCGCTCCACCTTCATCTCCGGACGGGTAAAACAGGCATAATCGCCCCCAAATATGTAGGCGGATTTGATTTGCCATATAAACTCCTATCACACAGCCGCCCGAAGGCGGCTGATTTTTACTAATAACCTATAAATTTTTAGTTTTCAACCCACGCACTTGATAAGTGCGATCCGCTTTAGACAGACTTTTTCTCAAATCTTAAAAAAATCTGCCAATTTTTTTGATTCGGCAACTTCATCATGGGGAATTAGTACATAACGCCAATGCTTACCATTGTGCTGCAACGCATAATCCGTAGCATGTTTGCACCATTCAAAAGCTGCATCAGCTTTTGCCAAAACTTCAGGATCTTTTAAATCTTTGCCTGCTTTGGTTTCAACAAGCCAGATAGAATCTTTGGTCTCTACAACAAAATCAGGGATATATTCTTTAGAATCCAAACCTGATTTCCAATAGATCTGGAATTGTCCTTGAGCAGGTTTGAACCATTTTTGCGCGTCTCGTTCCAGAATCACAGCAAAACGGCGTTCAGTATCAGAGTCGAATTTTTGTAAGGGATACAGACATTTGGAAAATCTGCCAAACAGCATTTGCTTAATACGGCTGACATCTTTTGGTGTTTGTCGCACGGAATGAATCGTTTCATTAGCTAAGACAGTATAGTTGCATGGTTTGAGCGTACTAAATCCTTGACTGACGCGGGTTTCATAACTTGCCGCTTTTTTTCCCAAAAATGCGCCATCATTTGGGCATGGATTTCACGGGCAATCAGGCGACGTTCTTTATCCAACACGCTCAAAACTTCCTCCTCGGATAAATAAGTGCGCAGGTGCGTCACCATCTGCCCCGCCAAATCGTAAAGCAAGTCGGCTTGGGTGAAATAGTCGATATCGTCGAAATCCATCAGCGAAAAAACAATATAGTCTTCAGGGCGTTTTTCCTTCATACCCAATTCAGCAGACAGGCTACTTTGTTCGTTGGTGTGCAGGTTGTGAATAGTGATTTCACGTTCACTCGGTTGTAGATTCAAGCTGCTTAAATCGAGTTTGAATGGATGAAATCCCGTGCTGACTTCCCCGCTGGGTATAACTGTGATCCTAGGAATATCAATGGTTTGATTCACCATTGTTTCTGTGGTTTTAGCAACAATTTCGACTATATCCAGCTCATCTACCAGCAATTCCCCTTGAACTGGTTGTAATACCGTCTGAACTTCTTGAACGATTTTTTTCGCGGATTTCAGCTGTCAATAATGCTTGGGAAGTTGGAGCCTCACTTGGACGAGAAGCATATTTTGCAGCAGCCTCCATTACCTTTCGGGCAATGCGCTTTTCGGTTTCAGTTTTAAAAAAACAGGCTGATAATCAACTGAAGAATTGGTTTCTGAAATACCTTGTTTTTGTATTTTTCAGACGACGTTTCCGCCAATCCCAATTTCGTTTCCACTCCGCTATACACCCTGCACGCTGACTTTTTTTATCGTCCGCACTTGGTGCATCCAAAATTACCTGTTTCAATTTCAGCACTGAATCACCTTTATTAGCTTCATCGATGATTTCCTGAAAGCGGTCGTGGGCGATAATGTTCAATCTATCCACTACTTCCACTCCCGTGCGTTTACCGTAAGGCAGACGCAAACCGCGTCCGATAGATTGCTCGATCAGTGTTCTAGCATTGGCAGCGCGCAGCGGTACGATGGTATAAAGATTGGTAACGTCCCAGCCCTCTTTGAGCATATTGACATGAATCACGATTTCCGTCGGCTCATCCACGCTCTCCACCGCTAAAAGTCGTTCAATCATTTCTTCTTCGTCTTTGCCTGATTTACTCGAATCCACCTGAATCACTTTGCCCTGATAACGCCCGTTATAAAAAGTTATCCGATTCCAGTAAAGACAATAATTGCGCCGCGTGCGTGGTATCGCGGGCAATCACCAGCATAAAAAGGCTTCACCACGGCAACATTATTTTTCCCGAGCATAAGTTATAAGCTCGACCTTGGTGTTTTTCATGTACACGCACGCCATCTTCTAACTTGATTTTCTCAATTTCTTCAGGCGTATAATTTTTCGCATCAAAAATTGCGCTGCGTTACTACGGCAGGCATTTTTGACAAAACCATCGTCCATTGCCCGAGCCAAAGGATAATCAACAATCACGTTTTTTTGAACGGAATAGGCGCTTTGGTGGATTCCACAAATGGCGTAGCAGTTAACTCCAAACCAAAAAAAGCGGATTTAGCTCATTAATCGCCCGCATCCCCGCCTGTGCCCGATAGCGATGTGATTCATCCATCAGCAACACTAAATCAGGCAGATTCGCCAGATAATTGAAATAACTATCGCCCAGCACTTCACGCATCCGTTTGATTTTCGGTTCTTTGCCGCCGCGCACCTCGCTGTTGATTTTGGAAATATTGAATACATTAATGGTAATCTCACCAAAAAGATTATCCATTCCCATGCTCAAATTCTGTTGTTCATAGTTGTCGCCACTAATCAGCTTGGGTGGATTCACTGCAAATTCACTGATGCCTTTAAACACATATTTCGGCGTATTCGGTGTAAAGTCGGCAATCAGCTTGTTATAAATCGTCAGGTTTGGTGCAAGTACAAAGAAATTATTGATACCGTGCGCCAAATGCAGATAGGCGATAAATGCTCCCATTAGGCGGGTTTTTCCCCACCCCCGTTGCCAAAGCAAAGCACAATGACGGAAATTCCCGCTCAAAATCCTCTAAAGTAGGAAACTCAGCTTTTAAAGTATTCAACACTGCAGCCACATCTCGGTCTTTTTGTGCCATTTCCGGTGCAGCATCCAACGCCTGCTTTAACTTCGCCAAACTTTCTGCTTGCGGTGCACGCAAAGACAAACGTCCATTGATATAGTTTTTGAGTTCTGATGCTCATGGTTTTTATCTCTTATCTCTTGTTTTTCAGTAATTAAGAATAGCTTAATCACTGATTCGATCTTTATTCCTTTAGCTGTCTGGATTTTTTAGATAACCAAACTGCCATATGTGATCAGTTGCTCGAAAATTTCGAATAACTGACATTTTGTGCAGCAAGCCAGCACAATTCGAACTATCCGGAATTTCCGGACAGCTCATTTCTTGCTTCCTGCCAATCCGACAACTCATTTTCCAACTGTTCAACTGTCGGCAGATTCGTTACCAAAGGTTCCGGCAGGGCGCGCACCAATTCATATTCAGCAATGCCTATCGGCTTGTCTATGCCCGATAAGGCATATTCCGCCACCAAGCGATTTTGCGTTTTGCACAACAGCAAGCCGATGGTTGGATGATCGTCAGGGGCTTTTATTTGTGCATCGACTGCCGCCAAATAAAAATTCAATTGCCCTGCGTGTTCGGGTTTAAATGCCGTGGCTTTTAATTCCACCACCACATAGCATTTCAGGCGGGTGTGATAAAACAGCAAATCAATAAAAAACTCGTCGCCGTTCACTTCCAAGCGGTATTGCCGCCCAACAAAAAGCAAAGCCGTTGCCCAGTTCCAGCAGAAAACGGGTAATGTGTTGCATTAAGGCGTTTTTCAATTTCTCGCTCTTGCGCATCTTCGCCCAAACTCAAAAAGTCGAACAAATAAGGATCTTTTTAATGTTTCTTGCGCCAATGCCGAAGTCGGCGCGGGCAAACGGGCAGCGAAGTTGGTAACGGCTTTTCCTTGTCGCTCGTGCAGGCAGTTTTTTTAATGTGGACTTCTAATGTAGCGCGCGACCAATTTTTCCGCTATTACTTTCTGCACATAGAACAAACGTGCTTCTTGTTCCTTAATACGGTTAAGCAAAAGCACATTATGGCCCCACGGCAATTGTCCAACAGCCTGTTGGACAATTTCAAAATCAGTCCAAGCTTCGGCAAAAGCCCGCATATATAGAAGGTTGGCACGGGAAAACCCCTTCATTTCAGGAAACGCCTCGCGCAAATCCCGCCCCAAGCGGTCAATCACTTTGCTGCCCCAGCCTTGCGCAGCCTGCCGCTGCAAAATATCCCGCCCGATATGCCAGTAAAGCGATACCAGCTCGGTATTTACTGCCAAAACCGCTTTGTGCCGTGCGGTCAGCACCCGGTTTTTTAATGTCTGCCAGCCATTGCCCATAATCGGCAGGCATCATCGCCATTTCCTTACCCATCACTATCCTCCCCATCGAACAATCCATCCTGATTTTTCGGCCGCACTTTTGCGTTTCACGGGTTTGGTTGTGGCGGCGGGTTGGTTTTCAGACGACCTTGGTTCAGGCTCTTCTTCTGCCATCGGAAGATTGGCGACGTTCAAGCTGTAATCATCGTGTCCCCATTCGCAGCGTTTCAAAAATCATTTTTGGGGATTTTTTTAAGGAAAGATTCGGGAAACGCTCTGCCGCCTGATCTGCCGTAATCCCACGCCAAGCGGAGCAGCAGATCAGCAGGCTGCGACCTGCTCCAACCTCGTCTGAAAGCACTTGTAACTGCTCAACAGATAAGCTTTGGGTAGTAACGTAGATAAAATCGTTTTCGCTGGAATAACCGTGCTGCCACCAAAGGTTTTCAGACGGCATATAAGTAAATCCCTCCAGCTTCGCCAAGGCTTCCGCCAGCATTTCAGGGTTGTAGTCGGGATTGATGATTTGATTGCCCCATTTGTCGTTCACAATCAATGTTGGCGCAAGGCGGAAATAGCGGAATCCACCTCCCCCTTGCCAGTTCACCGCTTTGGAAATCCCGCCCTGGTCTTCGCCATCGATGACTTTTTGCAGGCGCGGGATAATGTGCGTATGGCAATGCTCACCAAGCTCTACCATAATCCAACGCCGCCCCATTTTGTGGGCAACTGCGCCGGTAGTGCCCGAGCCTGCGAAAGAATCTAGGACGAGATCACTGGGGTTGGTTGCGATTTGTAATACTTTTTTTCTAATAGTCGTTCTGGCTTTGGTGTATCAAAGTCAAAATTCATTTTTTGCAATTCTTTTTGTGCCTTCTGTGGCTGTGCCTGCATCATCCCACCAAGTTTTTTTACACTGCTACCTTTTTGATTGAGCTTCACTCAAAAAAACGTTTCATTTGTGGCTTCGACTTACCGGTTTTTACCAAAAAAACAATTCTATTATCAGCTAAAAGCTTTCAAATATTCCTCTTGGGTTGTACGCCAACAACGCCCTTTGGGCGGTAAATATTCCTCGCCTGTGTTAGGGTTTGTAATTGGATACGTCAGATTTGGTCGAATATTAGGTGCATCAAAAGGAGTTGCATACCACAATCCACGCGGGTCATTATCTGGATTACTGTATTTGTCAGCATCAACTAGTTGCAATCGGTTTAGCGTAACTTTATCTTTTGATTTTGCAAAAACCAATAGATGGTTGTGGGATAGACTGATAACAATATCACTTTGCACACTTTTCCTATGATTCCACACAATATTTGCTATAAAATTCCCCCGACCAAACACCTCATCACATAACACTTTCAAATAATGCGCTTCGTTGTCGTCAATGGTAATCCACAGCGAACCGTCGTCTGAAAGCAGGCGTTTGATAATCTCCAGGCGGTCACGCATAAGCCCTAGCCAGATAGAATGCTCCAGCCCGTCATCGTAATGGGCAAAGGCACTGCCTGTGTTGTACGGCGGATCGATAAACACACATTTCACCTTACCCGTAAATTCCTGCTCTAAAGCTTTAAGCGCAAGCAGGTTGTCACCAAAAATCAATCGGTTGTCAAACGCCGCCGATTCTGACCGCACTTTGGCATGATAGGATTTGTCAGGGTCTTCCAGTAATATCCGCGCTTCTAACTTCGGACGTTTGTGTTTGCCTATCCAGGTGAGTTCTAGTTTTTTTGTTTGGTCATTGTTTATCTCTTCATGTCTTGTAAAATTCGTTTATAACGTTGTTCAAAGGCTTTCTCTCCACCTTCCATAATTTCACATATTTTCGTTCTTACCTGTCTTTCTTGAAGTCCTCCGGCAACATTATTCATAATTTGCCCTTTAATAAACTCCATTGGAATAACCAAATCAGCATCACCATTTACAACAATATTAGCATTATGTGTAATAACAATAAGTTGTCTTCGATTTTTATTGTTTCGAAGTTGTTCAACCACCAATTGTGATACTAAAGCGTTGTCCAAATCATCTTCTGGTTGATCCATGAGTAAAGGTTCATCACCATGAGCTAATAGAAAGGATAAGATTGCGGCAGTTTTTTTGACCTGCTGATGCTTGCTGTAAACTCTGGAATGTACTTGCTCCACTACGTTTATATTGAATCTCAATTAAATCTTCAGGATACCAGGAGGCTAATTCATCAAAAAAACAATAGAAGATATTTCTGGTTTCATACCTTTTAGCTTATTCACAAATCTTCCGTTTAATTTCGTGTTTAGAATTTGCTCATTCATTTCCTCAAGGGATAATTTTATTTCCTGTAATCGTTCAGATACGGATGAAGCTAAATTAGGATCAATCAAATCCCAAAGTATACCGCATGGATTAGAGGGAGTATCCTCAGTCTCACCATATATTTCTTTAGTAAAAAGTTGTGTTGCTATCAATTCGAAGAATATCTCTCAAAGATGCAGCACCTGATTCAGCATCGGACATTGCTTTTTAGAGTAATTCTCAAGTCAGGAATATTGGTTAACACTGAATTTAAGAAATCCTGTCGCAAATTCGTTAATTTTTTTCTCGCTCTTGGTTTAATTCAGTCTGTGCTGCTTTTTACTCTATTGCGAGCTTGCTCTAGTTCAAAAATTTATAGCATTAATTTGCTCAAGTTTTTTTCTTCAATTTATCTTCAAGTTCTATAGTTTGAGTGGCTTCTTCAGCATTTGAAATACCCTGAGATTTAAGATTTTTCTACAATACGAGCATACTCATCTATATTCTTCTGATTTTTCTATATACCAACTGTTAAATTCATTACTCTTCTTAGATAATATCAATGTTTGTTCCATACTGTGGGCCAAATTTTCAATTTGTTCAAAGTCACCTAAAATTTTTTGAGTGAATCCAGTAATAGTCTGCATCATTTGTTTTTCATTTTCTGTTAACGTTTCAAAGTTTGACAGACTTATATTTTTTTAACAAATAAGCATCTTTAATTCCATTTTTTTAGAAGTTGAATATAGCTATTTAATCGCTCCAAGAAATCATTAATCTCTTGTTTTTTTGCTTTTTTTAGCCCTTTGATAAGCATTGAGTGATTCACCAAAATTTGATGCTAAAAAAACTCTAGCTTTTCGAGATGCTTCCTTATATTGAAGTTCTACTACAGGCTTTTTCAGCAATTTGTTTTTTTCCAAAACTCGGACATCTTCTCTTGCCTTATATAAATATGCCCGTTTCTCCTCAAAAACCTTTTTTTCCCAATCTTTTTTTACTACCTCCTAAAACATCATCAATGTATTGAATCAAATGCTGTGGATTATCTGCCAATGAAAGAATCTGCTTCTGACTAAAAATTTTCACAGGGAAATTGTTTCTTGCTTGTTCTTCAGTTAATTCTGTTTCTTGCCAATGATCCTGATCCCATCTCTTAACAGATACAGAAAAACTTACCATTTATCCTTTTTTTCCCCAAGAGTATTCAAATTTTTCCTCTAAATCCCCTGCACCTTTAGATACTTCAACAATAATTTTAGTATCATTAAGCATCATTCCTGGTAAATTTCGACTTGTTTTTTCTTTCTTAAAATTTTCAATATATTGTTTGAGTGAACTATCGGCATTTTCTCCTAACAATTCATTATCTCTAGCCAATCCCAAACGTAAACATTCTAAAATTGAAGATTTTTCCGCTCCCGCGTCCACCAATCAAAGCATTATAACTAGGATTAAAATCCATTCTTAATGGAGTTACTTGACGCAATCTCAATTTTTCAATCGTAATACTTTTAATCCTTGAATGATTTAATTTCTGAGGACAATCAGGATATTCATCACTACGACGAATGGCAGAATTGGGATCAAGCAATGCCAATTTTAATCCTTCAATGGAAGGTTCAGACATCTTAACCCAAGTATAACCTCGTCCAATTTCACTAGGATGATGGCTATCAGAGCCCAATAAAAATGCTAGATTTGAAAGATTCTCAACATATTTTTGAATTAATGAATGACTAGGATCAATAACCTCTACAGCATCCAAAAGATTAAAAATAGGTTGTAAAGTGTTGTGATCTGTTATCGAGCTTAGCAATCCTTTTGGGCTGATCTATATGGGCTGCACAGGCAATTCCACCTAACGATTGAATGGTTTTAATAACTTCCTCTACGCTTTGCCTAGTCACTGAATCACTATCTCCAGGAGTTCCTGTATAACCACAACTACCTCTAATAGCATCTATATCACTACTTCCTTTACTAGGGTCAAGAATAGCTAGTAAGTGGACTCCTCCGCTACATGACAGTTCTATCCCAGGAAAAAAATAGTCATATCTTCCCAAACTGAAGGATTTTGCTGCTTTAATAGAGATAATGTATTTTTTTAAGATTGTCAATCCACCCTCCTGAATTATGATCACTAACAATGACACATTTTATTCCTTGATTTCTGTAATCATCTAACCATTCTCTAGGAGTTATTTCTTTATTTCCTTTGTAATCTAAAGATGCCGGTGTATGAGTATGGAAATCAAATTTCCACCAATTTGAACCTTTGAATTTCATTACTTCATCTCCCATTCAATAAAAAACAATTCTTCCTCTTCCACCTTCTGTTTCAAACTTTCTTCCAATTCTTCAATCAATTGATTACGCTGAGCTTCAATTTCATCCTGTTTATCAAAAAGTTCTCGGCGTTGGCGGCTGCGTTTGTTTTCTAATTCGCGCTGCTTTTTTTCTGCCAGCTTAGTTTTTTTCTTCCAATGTAGCGGAAGTGGCAGCGGTGCGGCGGACTTCTTTGATTTCACGATCGGTTTCTTTTAATGTCCTGTTCCAAACCATGTTTTAAATCATCCGCCCAGTCGTCCAGTTTCTGCACTTCCTCCTCAAAATAACCCAAATTACGTTCAGTGGCTTGGTTTAATAGCGTTTGGCGGCGTTCAGTCATATTGTCGGATAAGGTCGTCTGAAATCCGGTTTTTATTGTGGTTTCGGCAATACGTGCGGGCAGGCGCAGAAGTTTTTCTGGATCGTCAGCTTGTAGGATTTCACCGTTTTCAGTTATGGCGGCAATCAGTATATGTTGTTCCATATCATCCAGTGCGCTGATGCTGATGAGTTTGGCAATAAGTTGTCCGCTTCGTCCACGATAGGGTTCGAGTGTACTGATCCTGCCGTTATGCTCTTGATAATCAAAAATTAGACGAGCTGGTAGACAATCGCGTTTTTTGGCGCGATCGATGATAGCCTGTGCCAAGGGATGGGTGATGCGATAGAGATAGGCTTCGCCACTTTTTTTCTCGGCAGTTCATATCGCCCTGTTGGAATGCCAAGGTCGTCTGAAAGATTTTCAGGTAGCTTATTGAGTATAAAACCACCGTCATAGAAGTCTGAGCTATCACCAAGTTCGCTTCGGGTTAACTCCATTAAGATTTTTTCGTATTTGTTGAGTGCTACTTGGCTTTCTTCAGCACGAACACGCAGTCTTTCGCGGACTTCTTCATCAAAATTTTCCAGCAGGGTTTGACGGGCTTTCATCATGTTCTGGTTGATTTCCTCTGATAGCTCACTTTGCAGGCTATCAAAGGCAGTTTTGATGTCTTCGGACTGGCGGCATTGGCGGTAGATTTCAGCAATACGCCGTTCGATATCTACGCCGCTACCGATTGCCCCCAATACTTCGTCGCTGGCACCAAATACACCATCAAAAAGCTTAAATTTTTGCTCAAGCAATTCGTAAACACGTTGGTCGGCTTCATTGGTTTCATCGACAAAATTCACTACAACGACATCATGTTTTTGCCCATATCGGTGACAGCGTCCGATGCGCTGTTCGACACGCTGTGGATTCCAAGGCAGATCGTAATTGATAATGAGTGAGCAGAATTGTAGGTTAATGCCTTCTGCA
Organism: uncultured Neisseria sp.; assembly: GCA_916438535.1. Taxonomy (GTDB): domain Bacteria; phylum Pseudomonadota; class Gammaproteobacteria; order Burkholderiales; family Neisseriaceae; genus Neisseria. The sequence goes on from CAKAEP010000001.1 coordinate 193,623, forward strand.
CCTGCTTCAGTGGCAATCATGATGGTACCGCGCTCTTTGAAATGCTCTACCAAAGCGGCACGGGTATCGGCGGTTTTGGAACCGGTGATTTTATCGCTGCCTTCATGCCGTTTGAGCCAGTCTTTATAGATTTTTTTGTGCTTGGGAATCACTGTTTGTGCCATTGAATAACACGATGCCTTCCCCGTTCTCACCTGCGTAGTTGGTTTGAGCAAGACATTCTAAAAGATAGTTTTGAGTGCGTTTGGATTCGGTAAAAAAATAATGGCTTTTTTTGCTTCGCACCAAGTTCTTTCAATTTGGCAAAAGCTGTGGAAAGTGCGGTCAATAATGCACGGCTTTTTGCGTCTTCTCGGATGTTTTCAGCAAGTTGTTTAAAATGTTTAAGCTCTTCAATTTCATCGGCAATCGCTTGATATTCATCAGCAGTTAGAATGTTCGATTCGTTTTTCTTCTTCCCATTCTTCTGCAGTTTCATCTAAGCTTTCATAATCTTCGTCCAGAGTTTCAACCAGGTCTTGCGTGGTTGATTCTGCCAATACGCCTTGTAGGCGTTTGGTCATAGTATCCAGCGCACCTGCAATAGCACGGCTGCTAGAGGCTAAAAGTTTCCACAACACTAGGGAAATAAGCTGTCGCTGTCCTTCCGGCATTGCTTGCAGATTTGGACGGCGAAGGTATTCAGCAACCAAATGAGAAAATTCTCGTTCTTGGTCGGATGGCGTAAATTTTTGCAGGATGGCAAGGCGCTGAGTGTAGGGAACATAAGCCTGTACTTGACGGCGTAAGGTACGTTGGCAAACAGGGCTGAGTCGCTGGCGCAGATGGGATAAGGTCTGTTCTGTGGCCTTTGCACCGAATTGAGCACGAAAAACTATCTAAGTCGCCAAAAAAACACGGTCATCTATCATGCTGACCAAACCGTAAAGTTCAAGCAAAGAATTTTGCAAAGGAGTAGCAGTTAATAGGACTTTGCTGGATACGTTTTCCAATGCTTCTTTTAAAGTTTTACCGATAACATTGTTTTTCTTATAAACATTGCGCAGACGATGAGCTTCATCTAGTACAACCAAATCCCATCCAATTTGCTTAATATCATCTGCTTTAGATTTAGCAAATTGATAGGAGCAGATAACAGGATTTTTCTTGGCGAAAAGGGTTTTTACCTGCTTTTTTTATGGCATTGTAACTTTTAGCCTCCAAAATTGTGCCCTGCAAGCCAAATTTTTTTCCTGTAACTCTTGATGCCATTGTTTGCGTAAGTTGGCCGGGGTGATAATCAGAATTTTTACGTTTGCGTTCTGCCCAATGCTGCAATATCACCAAGCCCGCTTCGATGGTTTTTTTCCTAAACCTACTTCATCTGCCAAAATTACACCTTTTGACAAAGGATTTTTTTGCAGGCAAACAGGGCAGCATCAACTTGATGTGGGTTTAAATCGACTTGGGCATCAACCAATGTTGTTGCTAACGAGTCCATACTTCCGCCCTCGGCTTGACGGGTTAAAAAGCCAGGAGTAGTATCGAGCTTGATGTGGTGTCAGTTGAGATTGGGACATGGTCTTAATTTTTCTCCAAATTACTTTTTTTAGGCCATACGAAGGATATGCCTTTTAAAGGTAAAAAAATCAAATTAATATTCTATAAATTATAAGTTAAGTTAAAACACCAAACTTTCCCCCTTCAAAAACTCCGTATCCTCCCAACTCAACCCCGCCACTTCATCATACAAATCCAGTCCAATCAGCGTATAAAACTGTTTGCCAAAGTTTTTTTCTCGTTAATCGGTTCGATACGCCCTGCTTTATATAAAGCGGCAAGGGCTTTTTTTCGGGGATTTGGACGGTATAGGGTTGCAGTTTGCGTAGCAGCCCGCCGATGTGGTCGGCGTGGTGCAGGCTGTTAATGAGGTTCTCGGCCTCACCATCGAACGGAATAATCAGCGGCTGCATATGGCTTTCGATCATGCGGAATTTGTCGGCGATGGTTTTGGAATGGGAAATCGAGGCTTTGCCCTGTATCGTTGTGCATTTTCAGGATTTTTTTATTGTCCAGTTCGCTGCCTTTTTAATTGATAAAGCTCGGCGAAGTAGGCAGTGACGGCTTGGGTGGATAAGAGGTCGTCTGAAAAGCTGTCGGCAGTCAGGCGCATGACGGTGGCTTGGGTGGCAAGTTCGGGCGGGGCTTTCCATTGTTCTTCAGGTGCGAATATCCAGACAAAGCTGTTTTCAGGTAGCCTTTTGCCTTCGCGGTTGCAGCGTCCGGCGGCTTGGGTAACACTGTCTAAACCTGCTTCAGCGCGCATCACCAGCGGAAAATCCACATCAACGCCGGCTTCAATTAAGGAGGTGGCGATAACGCGGCAGGGTTCTCCGCTTTTCAGACGACCTCGGATCTCATCGAGCTTTTGGCTGCGGTGTTTGGCGCACATTAAGGTGGTCAGGTGGAACGTGCCGTCAAGGTGTTTGGCTTGGTCGTACAAGCTGCGGGCGTGGCGGCGGTTGTTGACGATAACGAGCATTTGCGGGTGTTCGCCAAGTTTGGCGAGCAGGTCGGCGTCGGTTTGTTTGCCGATGTGTTGCACGGTAGTGCGGCGCAGTTTGTCGAAAAGTGCGGTCGGTTTTGGGGCTATTTCGCGCACGTTTTCAAAGCCGCGATAGAAGCCGTTTTCGGCTTGCACGGCAGGCTGGGTGGCGGTGCACATGACGACGCTGCAACGGTAGTTTTGCGCCAATTCTTTGATGGCTTGCATGATGGGTAGCAACAGATTGAGCGGCAGCATTTGCGCTTCGTCGAGGATGATGACGGAGCCTGCGATGTTGTGCAGTTTGCGGCAACGCGAGGAGCGGTCGGCAAAGAGGGATTCGAAGAATTGCACGGCGGTGGTCACGACAATCGGCGCGTCCCAGTTTTCCGAGGCGAGGCGCAATTTGTCTTTGGTAGCCTCACCTTGCAGTTTGCCGTCGTCGAAGGTGCTGTGGTGTTCCAACACGGCTTGCTCGCCCAATTCGCCAAAGGCTTTGCGAAATTCGGCGGCATTTTGTTCGATGATGCTGGTGAACGGGATGACGTAAATCACGCGCCGCATATCGTGCCGTTTGGCGTGTTCCAACGCAAACGCCATGGAAGTGAAAGTTTTGCCGCCGCCCGTCGGCACGGTGAGCGTAAACAGCCCTTGCGGTTGTGCCGCTTGTTCTATGGCATGATCAAGAATTTCGCTGCGCAGGCGGTTTAAGGCGGCATTGCGTTTTTCGGCTTCGGTTTGCGCTGGAGCTTGGGCGACATGTCGTCTGAAAGCGTTGATAAATTGATTGAAATTATGTTGTAAGGCGTTTAGATCGGGATAGTCGCCGCGCTCGACGGCTTTGTTTTCTAGGTTTGAATAAAAGGCTTCGGTGTCGAGATAATCGGCATCCACTAAGCAGGAATAGAGCATTCGTGTGAAGAAGGCGTAGGAGAAAAAAAGGATGATGCGCGTCGGCTTTGAGTGGCGGTGCGGACAGATTTTGAGGGAGCTTGATTTCTTGTTGCCACAGATTATCGAGAGCGGGAATATCTGCGCCGAATTGCAAGACTAAACGCTGCTTTAACGTACGGCGGTTATCACCTTCGCCATTTCCATTTGCCAACCCGGCATGATGCCCCGCAATGCAAAACGCCATCAGCTTGCCGATCACATTTCCCCAACGTTCAACGGCAATTTTGGCTCCCGCAGTGGAATGATCCACAAATTCTACCTCTCCTTCTAAACGCTCTTGAAAGGGTAAACTGTATTTCCCTAAGTCATGAAGCCGTCCCGTCTGGCAGGCAATTTCCTGAGCACCGAATACCCGAGCAAACTCCGCCGCCATTTCGCCAACATTTACAGAATGGCTTTGCAAGGTTTGCCAATGTTCGTAAGGCAAGAGATTGCCGAGTTTGTCTTGGGCGGAATGGGCGTAGTAAGTCGTCATCTAAATCCCCTTGGGTATTTTCACAGCTGAGCTATTTCTGTTTTCTGCTATCTGTCTTTGCAAAGACAGACTGCGGGAGCCCGTTTGTTTTACGGATATGGGCGATGCAGTCGAAATTCACATCGATTCTCCAAATTTAAAACGCGCAAAATTTAACGAACAAGCCATATAAATGGCTTGAAGTGTTGAAAAAAATCGAAAATCTGTGGAATGAGGTCGTCTGAATGACGGATAAAGGAGATAGTTAAGGACTTATGATGTTATTATTTTTATTTGTTATAATTACCCGAACATAATACAGCATTTGTAATAAATAACAATATCAATTTGACTATTTGTGAGCAATGGAACAAATCAAACGTAGCGTGATGGCTCGAATGATGCAGATAAACGATGACAGGTTTTCAGACGACCTGCTTGACTTTTTCCCCTACATTTGGGGTTATAGTTGATTGAATTTGAACTATGGTACGCTTCTCTACCTTGTCCTGATTTTTTTGTTAATCCATCACATTTTATTCGCTTTTTAGGCTCAATTCGTTTACAGAAAGGAAATCCTATGGAAACCCTTACCCTCAATATCGGCGGCATGACTTGCGGCGGCTGCGTGAAAAAGCGTTACCCGTATTTTTGGAAAACACGGAAGGCGTTGCCAAAGCCGAAGTCAGCTTGGAGAACAAAAATGCGGTCATTGAATTCGACCCTGCAAAAACCAATCCTGCAGCGTTGATTGAAGCGGTGGAAGAAGGCGGATACGACGCAGCTTTGTAATCCTCCGAGGTCGTCTGAAAATGTTTCAGACGACCTTTTGTTATACTAAATCCCCTTTTTGCTGTTTATCCGCGCCTTATGCCCGATTTCCTCCCTGTCCCGCCCGCCGAACTGTGGCAGGCGACGCTTGAACACCTCCGCCTCTCCCTGATTGCCCTGCTTTGCGCCGTCGCGTTGGCCGTGCCGCTCGCCGTATGGCTGGCGGACAAACGGCGTTGGGCGGAAGGTGTTTTGCAGGTAACCAATATCCTGCAAACCATTCCGTCTCTCGCGCTGCTCGGCTTGCTGATTCCCTTTGTCGGCATCGGCTCGCCGCCGGTTTTGATTGCGCTGACGCTCTATGCCCTGTTGCCGATTTTTCAGAACACCTATCTCGGTTTGAGCCAAATCGATCCCGCCATCAAAGAAGCGCACACCGCGTTCGGCTTGTCCCGTTGGCAGGCGTTGTGGCGCATTGAATTGCCGATGGCGTTGCCTGCCATGATTTCCGGCATCCGCACCGCGTCCGTATTGATTATCGGCACGGCGACACTCGCCGCGCTCATCGGCGCGGGCGGCTTGGGCAACCTGATTTTGCTCGGCATCGACCGCAACAACATGTCGATGACATTTACCGGCGCGCTGTTGTCCGCCCTGCTCGCCGTATTGGTCAGCGGCGGCATCGGCATACTGCAAAAGTCCAAACACAAAATGCCGATTACCGCCGCCCTGCTTGCCATCCTTATCGCCATCGGTTTGGCACCGATTTTTTTCAAACGAACCCATCCGCACAAAAAAATCACCATCGCAGGCAAGCTCGGCAGCGAACCCGACATCCTCATCAATATGTACAAACAGCTGATTGAAGAAAATAATCCGCGCGCGCAGGTGGCGATCAAACCCAATTTCGGCAAAACTTCATTCCTGTTCAACGCCTTAAACAGCGGTGAAATTGATATTTATCCCGAATTTACCGGTACCGTCCTCGAAAGTCTGGTCAAAGTCCCTGCCGAACAGCAAAACCGCCGCCTTTCGCCCGAACAGACCTACCAAACCGCCAAAGACCTGCTTGCCCGACAACATCGGCTGACCTTTCTGCCGCCGATGGCATACCAAAACACCTACGCCCTCGCCGTCAGCCAAGACTACGCCGCTGCGCACGACCTGCACAAAATCTCCGACCTCAAACGCGTGCAAAAACCAAATCCGCGCCGGATTTACCCTCGAGTTTACCGACCGCGCCGACGGCTACAAGGGGCTGCAACAACACGGCATACAGTTCCGCCACCTCTCGACGCTCGAACCTGCCCTGCGCTACACCGCCCTCCTAAACGGCAAAATCGACCTCGTCGAAGCCTATTCCACCGACAGCGACCTCAAACAATACCGCCTCGCCGTCCTTTCAGACGACATCGCCCTTTTTCCCCTCCTACCAAGGCGCGCCGTTGATGAAAAACCGAGTTTGCCGAACAGCATCCCGACGTCGTGAACGCATTGAACAAACTGGCAGGCAAAATCAGCGAAGCCGAAATGACTGAAATGAACTACCGCGTGAAAGTGGGCGGAGAAAAAAACCGGCGGACGTGGCGCGGGATTATTTGCAGAAAAAAACGGTTTGATTAACGATAAGGGCAAATGATTCAGGTCGTCTGAAAAACAGTTTTCATTTTATTGAAGCGGGTTTTCAGACGACCTCCAAGTTGCAACAAGTCATCAATTAGACTATAGTGATTTCTCGATCAACACAAACATCAAGGAAATGAATCATGAGCGGCAAATTAGACCAAATCAGCGGTAATGTAAAAGAGAAAGCCGGAGAACTCTTAGACGATCCCAAACTCGAAGCAGAAGGCTTGATCCAACAAGGCATCGGCAAAGTCAAAGAAGTTGCTGCCGACATTGAGGAAAAAAAGCAAGCGACGTATTGAAAAAAAGGCAAAGAAGAAGCAGGACATCTGGTTGACGAGGCAAAAGAAAAAAAGCCGAAAAACCTGATTGACGACATCAAAAGCAAGTTCTAATCCATCCTTGTCTTAAGCTATGTCAAAAGGCCGTTTGAAACACGATTTCAGACGGCCTTTATTTCAATCAACATAGCAACGGCGCAGCCACCCTAAAATTGCCTATTCACCACAATCAAGCTTTCAGACGACCCTGCCGAATAAGTTAGATAGATGAATCTAATGCTTTAACGATTTTTACCGAATCCCGACTCGAGATACGCATCGCTCAACCCTCAACAGGAGAAGCTCCCATGCCTTCCGCCAAGCTCATCCAAAAACTCAAACCCGCCTTACAAAACCCGCTTCCGCCTGAACAAGACGGCATCCTGTTGTGCCTCGATTCCGACAACGTAACAGGCGACAACGCCAAATACATGAACATGTACAACCGCCTCGTCCGTTGGTACGATTTCGGCGAACGCTGGATAGCCCGCCTCAGATACGGCAACAGCATCAACGAAATGCGGCGCAGCCTGATGGGCGAACCGGAATGGCGGCAGGATTGCACCGCGCTCTACGTCTCTATCGGCACAGGTGTCGATTTAAACCACCTGCCCGCCAGCATCGACCCCGCCAAGCTGGATTTGACCGGCGTCGACCTGTCGCTCGGCATGTTGGCACGCTGCCGCAACGTATGGCGGAAAAAAGCGGCAGGCTTGGACTTGGTACACTGCAACGCCGAAGACTTACTTGTTGCCGACAATATGTTCGACGTCGTATTCCATGTGGGCGGCATCAATTTTTTCAGCGACAAACAAAAAGCCGTCAACGAAATGCTGCGTGTTGCCAAGCCCGGCACCAAAATCATGATTGCAGACGAAACCACCGATTTCATCCAACAACAATACAAAAAAAGCCTATTCACGCGGAGCTACTTCCAAGACACCGATTTCGACCTGACACAAATCGAAAACTGCATTCCCGAAACCGTTCAGGAAAAGAAAACGCGGCTGCTGTGGGACAACCGCTTTTACTGCATTACTTTCCGCAAACCTGTTTGAAATAGTTGCTACGCCTGTTTTTTTTCAGACGACCTCGAAATCTGAAAAGGTCGTCTGAAAACCGAATTTATAAACTCAAACATCAGCATATCCATACCCGATACGGCTCATGCTGAAACCCAATGTCTCAGGCAAATTTAACGTCTTTATCGGGTCTCGACCCAAGCTGCGCTTACCGATTTGAATCGGCTATACTACCGCCTTTCCTTAACACACACATTGTCATGAGTACCAAAAAAATTTCCCGTCCCCTCAGCTATTTCAGCATGCCGTTGGGACTTTTTCGCGCTCGGTTTGTCTTGGCGTTACGGCGCGCATATCGGGCTTTTGCCAAATTGGGTTGCGGAAACGCTGTTAGCCGCCGCCTTTGTGCTTTGGCTGCTGCTGGTCATTGCCTACATCATCAAAATCCGTTTTTTCCGCCCCGAATTTTTTTGCAGGATTTGCAGGATTTGGTGCAATGCTGTTTCATCAGCGCGATTCCGATTACCACGATGCTGGCAGGTTTGGCGGCACTACCCTACCAAACGCTACCGGCAAAAGGGTTGATTTTGCTGGGAACGGCGGGACAGTTGGCATTTGCCATGTACCGCGCAGGCGGCTTGTGGCGCGGCATTCATACCCTTGATGCCACCACGCCGATTGTTTACCTGCCCACCGTTGCCACCAATTTTGTCAGCGCGACCGCAATGGCGGTATTGGGTTGGTCGGATTACGCCTGGCTGTTTTTTTGGGCGCGGGGCTGTTTTCATGGCTTAGCTTGGAAGCCGCCATATTGAGCCGTTTGCGCACCGGCACACCCGTCAACGCCCCTGTGCGCGGTATTGTCGGCATTCAGCTTGCCCCCGCCTTTGTCGGCTGCGGCGCCTATTTTGCTGCATCAGGCGGGCACATCGATGCCTTCGCGCTGCTTTTTAATCGGCTACGGCTGCCTGCAATTCCCTGCTACTGCTGCGCCTTCTGCCTTGGATGCTGGAACAAGGTTTCAGCCCCTAGCTTTTGGGGTTTCTCGTTCGGTTTGGCGGCAATGACGGGCTGCGGTTTCCATTTGATCGCCGAAGAGCGTTTACTGTTTTTTTAGGCTATTTCCTCGCCACCACAGGTTCCGGCTTGGTGATGTTACTGTTGCTGGCGACTTTGAATTTGGCGAGACAGGGACGGTTGTTGGTTAAATGAAAAAAATCGTGCGGCTTAAAGGCGTGATAAAACGGACATGGTCTTAGAGCGTGTTCATAGTCTTCGTAGCAGGACTCCCAAGAAAGCCAAAGCTACCATTTGCAGACTGGTACTCAACTTACGCTCGCAGTTTTTTTCCAAAGCCGCCTGTTCTTTTTCCAACCAGGAAAAAGCTGCGCTCTACTACCCATCGCTTCGGCAATACTGCAAAACGGTGCAATTCGTTTCGTTTGGCAATCTCTACCTCCGCACCAATCAACTCCTGTACCGACGAAGCAAATGCCTTACCCGTGTAACCACCGTCAGCAAGGATTTTTTTGTATCGCACCAAGATTATCCCGCCCACGTTCCAATGCCACCAGGCAGCCTTTTTCTATCCGTAACATCCGCCGTCGTTACCGCAAGGGCATGCTGCAAACCTTGCGTGTCAACCGCTATATGTCGCTTGATACCGCTAACCTTCTTGCCCGCATCGTAGCCTTTTTTTCCATGGCGGTATCCGTGTTCTTCACACTCTGCGCATCAATAATCAGGAAAGTAGTTGCTTCATGGCGCCCCTGCTTGCGGCGCTCCGCAACTACCTGATTTTTTTAATGCTTCCTCAAGGATGCTGATGCCACTCTCGCGTGGTTCGGTCCATCTCTGGAAGTAGGAATGCACGGTGCGCCATTTGGGGAAGTCGCCCGGCAAAGCGCGCCAGGAGCAGCCAGTGCGTTGCAGGTAGAGAATGGCACAAAAGACATCGTACAAGTCCACCTGGCGTGGCGCTGTGCGTTTACGGGCACTTTTCCAGCAGGGGAAGGAGAGGCGCAAATTGCTCGCGACTGATATCGCTTGCGTAGGTTTTTTTCTGTTCATGCCGATAGTTTACAGCAGAGGCTGAGACAATGAACACGTTCTTAGGTCATCTGAAAACTACATTTGGAAATTCAAACCGATGAAGATAAACCCTGAAAACGGCAGCATCACCCTGCCGAACGGCAACATTATTGGCGCACGCACCACGCTTGATGACTGGATTGCATCCTTCCCAAAATCCAGCCCGAATCATCTGCAAGCGGGAATAACATTTTTCAGTTTGTCATTTACCAAACAGTCTGAACAATACACCCTTACCGCCCAGTTTGAGCAGCAGCGGCTGGAGCGCTTATCCATATTCTTCTGCCCGATAGGCGAGGACAATAGCTGGGCAGCATGGTCGGAGGAGCGCGAATTGCAACGTAGAAAACAGTTTGATCGATGGCTGGATAAACAACTGGGCGATGCCCCTTGTTCCATTAAAGCATCGTCATCCGGCAAATGCCGTCAATTCGCCTGGGGCAATGCGGGCGCGTATTACCACAATAAAGACGGCAGTACGATGATCGTCATCAGTTATCGCTGAACGCCTTTCAAAGGACATCCCATGCACTAATCGCTAACCGCCGCGCTGGAACAATACAACGGCAGCCTGACCCACCATCCCGCCTCCCCAAACAGCCTTGCCCTGCATATCGACCGTCAAACGCAAGGTCGTCTGAAACTCCACACACCCGACGGCATCAGCCTCAGCCTGACTTATCAAGATGAACCCGTGTTCTGGTCGTTCTTCAGCCACGATTTATACGACGTTTACCTCGTCCGCAGCTACGCCGAAAGCTGGCAGGCATATCAGCCCGTCGGGCACATCGGCAGCCGCGTAAACGAACACATCGCCCGCCAACCCGCCGCAGAGCAAGGCCTGTTGTAGAACAAATATTTCATCGAACAAGTCGCCGCCCACAACACAGGTTTACTCGGCATCGGCGAATGGCACTTCGACTACCGCCCCGCCCAACCCCTGCCGCCGCAATGGGGCGAATGCTGGCACGACACCGCCGTGGGGCAGCCTGAAACCGACGAAAACTACGCCCAATGGCTGTTTTCAGGCAGCCGTTTCGACGCGCTGGACAACAATTTTTTTATACCCAGACCGAACGCTTCATCGCCCTGAAAACGCACCACGCCGAAGACGGTCATCTGAAATATTGGCGCAAACACGCACGGCAAAACCAACTGCCGCCCGTCTTGGTGTACGAACTTCCCGCCCTGTCCGACCGCTGGCTGATTTTAGACGGACACCTGCGCCTCGCCGCCGCGCTTACCGAAGGGCAACTGCCGCCCCTGATTACCATCCAAGCTACCACCGCCCGACACAGCCCCCAAACCGCCGCCGAACACGAAACCGCAAAAGCTGCCGCCCTGTCGCAATACGAAAAAAAATCGCCCGACAAACCGACCACAATCCCTAAGCCCTAAACGCCGTCAGCCAACACATCATCCGCGCCTACGATACCCGCCCCTACCTGCTGCACACCACCCGCGCCGCCGACATCGCCCCGAAAACCTGGCTGCAACAATTGCAAACCTACGCCGCACAACACGGTTTTTGCCGAAGAATTTGAACGCGTTTGGACAACGGAATCATGGCCGATGAAACGGGTTGCTGCTTTTCAGGTCGTCTGAAAAGGTCAGGTTGTTTTTAAACTTTTCAGACGACCTCAACAGGTAAACCCTTCCCACCCTGACCCACACCAATAATTTCCACCTAATTTTTCCCCACATACAATCCCCACAAACGGCGCAGACCGCTTCATATTCCCATCCATAAGGAACACTACCATGAAAAACATTAAATTTACCCTAGCCCATATTCTTTGGCGGCATATTCGCTTTATGGCTGCTTGCTACATCATTTCCAGATCAGTGGGGCGTATTTCCCGTACGCAACCTATTGCTGCAACTAACCGGCACCATCAGCATACTGGCCATGAGTGGCTGCCTGATACTTGCCGTGCGCCCCAAAATACTGGAAACCCCGCTCGGCGGGCTGGACAAAATGTACCGCCTGCACAAATGGCTCGGCATCATTGCCCTTTCAGGCAGCATCCTGCATTGGACTAGCACACAATTCCCCAAATGGCTTATCGAACTTGGTTTGATTGACGGAAAACGTCCGCCGCGCCCGCCGATGCAGGAAATATTGACATTAAAAGATTGGCTGGCTACCCAACGCCACTTTGCCGAAGAAGTTGGCGAAATCGCTTTTTATGTTGCCCTCGTCCTGCTTGTCGCCGCACTCATCAAACGCATACCCTACCGCTGGTTTGCCAAACTCCACATACTTATCGTCCCCGTTTATCTCGCGCTCGTGTGGCACACTGTCGTGCTGGCAAATTTTTCCTATTGGTCGCAACCGCTGGGCTGGCTGCTTATTGCCGCCTTGCTTGCAGGCATCGCCTGCTCGCTGATTGCCCTGTTCAAGCGCATTGGCAAACCGCAAAACGCCACCGTATCCGCCCTAAATCAAAACGGCAATCTGCTCTCCCTAACCCTGAACGCCCCGAAATGGCAGGGACACCGCTCAGGTCAATTCCTCTTTTTACGCACACACGGAGAAAGCCACCCCTTTACCATCGCCTCCGACTGGCAGCCTGATAACCAACAGCTCACACTCGTTATCAAAGACTTGGGCGACTACACCCGCCGCCTGCCGCAGCGCCTGAACATCGGCGACACCGTGCAAATTGACGGCGCATACGGACGTTTCGACTTTTCCGATGGACAAGCGCAAATCTGGGTCAGCAACGGTATCGGTTTTACCCCGTTCCTCGCACGACTCAACGAACTCGCCAAACAGCCCGCCACCCAGCCGATAGACTGGTTTCATGCCGATAGAAACCTGCCTGCCGAAACATTAGCCCACTGGCAAAATTTAGCGCAACAAGCCAATGTCAATTTCCACTATATCCCTTCCGAAACCCAAAGGCTCACCGCCGAACATATCGGTCAAACCGTCCGCGATAGCGCAAACCGCAGCCTGTGGCTCTGCGGCAGCCGCAATTTCACTCGCAGCATCTCAGGCAGCCTGAAAACGCGGTCGCAACATTTGGAATTCTTCGAATTCCGCTAAACAGTTGTAGATGCAAGGCATCCTCAAAGTACGACCTTAACCGAGTCCAAACAAAAAGCAGTCCGTACCTTCAAAATGAAGTTGCGGACTGCTTTTTGCTTTTCAGACGACCTTTACAGCTAATCTAAAAAAGGCCGTCTGAAAACAATAAATACTGCTTGAACCAGTTGTTTTTTTCAAGATGGTAGATACTACCCTCCTCTATTTATAAAGACTATGCTTACTTACCAATTTTTCATTTTAATACTTTTTCACCTCTCTAAAAATTTGACTAAAAATAACTCAATTATAAAAAAATTGCGCGATTTTTGGTATTTATCATGAAAAATCTCCAGACCTCCGGAATTTGCCCTGTTGCAGCAGGAGTATGTACAGCATCTTACCGAAAAAGATGGTGCAAACTGCCGAGTTGTTTCACTCCGCCACTGACAATCCCGACATGGATATTTCAAATTTTTCTTGCTGAAATCAAAGATTATTCTGAATTCTCCGTAACCGATGAAAACGGAACCTACCTGCATTGGGACAAATTCCGCCGAATTCATACAGAGGACACACGAATGAAATGGCGCGCCGTCAAGGAGAGCCGCATGAAAATCCAAAAAAACCGATTGATTTTTCCGTTCAGGCATCGGTTTTTGGTTCTGCATTCCCGACTCCTTGCAGGCACGGCTTCATTTGATTGACAAAAAGCTGCGGCAGCACTATCGGCACGTCCAGTCTGGGCGGCTTCGGCAGAAGCGAGCAAAAATAGGTTCCTGCTCAAATCCCTGATTATGGAAGAAGCGATTACATCCGCTCAATTGGAAGGTGCTGCCACCACGCGCAAAGTGGCCAAGGATATGCTCAAATCGCAGCGCAAGCCCAAAACCAAAGACGAAATCATGATAGTGAACAACTATCACCTGATGAAAAAAAGCGGTTGAATTGAAAAAAATACGCCGTTGAGCGTTGAAATGATTTTTGGATTTACACCGCATTGCCACCAGTAACGCCATTGAAAAACAAGGCCGAGCCTGGGCAATTCAGGCGGGACGACGAAATCTTTATCGCCGATAACGACGGCAACAGCCTGTACCAACCGCCGCCGCACGGGCAGGTTCATACTCTGATGGAAGCGGTATGCACATTTGCCAACAACACTTATGACGGCTCAGAAAAATCCGTTTATTCATCCAGTTGTCCAAGCAATTATTCTGCATTTCCTCATCGGCTATATCCACCCGTTCGGCGACGGCAACGGGCGGACATCGCGGGCTTTGTTCTATTGGTTTATGCTCAAAAACGGCTACTGGCTGTTTGAATACATATCCATCAGCCGCCTGCTGAAAAAAACGCCCCCTGCCCAATACGCCAAATCCTATCTGCATGCAGAAACCGACGATTTGGATTTAACCTATTTCATCTATTACCAATGCGACATTATCAAGCGGGCAGTTACCGATTTGGAAAACTATATTTCCGACAAACAAAAAAACACCAGCAGGAATTCAAAGCAGCGATTGCCCAGTATACTGAAAAAGATAGGAAAGTTGAACCAGCGGCAAATCGGCATCCTGCAAAAAGCGGTGGAAGAAAGCGGAAAAATCTTTACTGCACAAGAGATTGCAAACCAATACGGTATTTCTTTAAATACTGCCCGCAGCGATTTAAGCAAACTTGGAGAATATAGATTCCTAGTACCATTCAAATCAGGGAATGCTTTAGAATATGTTGCCCCGCAGGACTTATTGGAAAGATTGGAGAAAATAGTTTGGCAGCCGCCTAAAGGGGCAGCCTTAGCCGAGTCCAAACAAAAGCAGTCCGCATCTTCAAAATGAAGTTGCGGACTGCTTTTTATTTTTCAGACGACCTTTACAATCAACCTGACGACTTGGGTAATTTTATTGCCTAAGTAAGTAGATTGGATTGATAAACCCAACGTTTTAGATAGATTAAACGGTTTGATGGGTCTCGATCCAATCTACGCTTGCCGCACCCCGCCGCTTGCTGTAACCGTATGATATTCCTAAAAATACCTCTTTCCCCCAATTTAAAAAAACACCCATGAAATTCAAACTATCCGTGCTTGCCGCTACCGCCCTTCTTACTGCCTGCTCTGCCGTTCCACATCATAATGAACAGGCGAAAGCCCTGCTGGACGAAGGCATCACCCTGCATCAAAAACAGGATTACCAACACGCCAAGCCTTACTTTGAGCAGGCACAGCAGGCGGGGCATATGAAAGCACCGCGTTATCTGGGCTTGATGTATCTGAACGGCGAAGGCGTCGCCAAAAATGCACAAACCGCTTTCGCCTACTTCACGCAGGCTGCCGCAGCGGGCGACATCACCGGACAATACTGGCTGGGCTATTGCTACGAAAACGGCGTCGGTACAGAAAAAGACATGACCCAAGCCATGCGCTGGTATCAGAAATCCGCCGCACGTGGCGACCATGTTTCCCAGCCTGCCATTGATGCGCTGAACCGCTTGGGCGTGAAAGCAAATTAACTATTTCCCTCAACCTTTTAAGGAGTAATCTCATGAAAAAAACCGCCGCCGTCATCGCCGCCGGCCTACTGCTGGCAGCCTGCACTGCCACGCAAAACACCGCTGGAAACAGCCCCGCCGCCCAAAGCACACAAAATCCCGTTTGGGACAAACAGTACGGCGGCGCGGATAAAAGCCTACGACAGCCGCCTGCTCGCCCTGCGCGAGCAAATCGCCCCGCGTTTTGAAGTGCTGACCTTCAAAGACCCGCAAACGGGTAAAGAAATGCAGTACAACCTCTACACGCCGAAAAACCTAGAACCCGGCCGCCAATACTCGCTGGTGATGTTCATCGCTGATGCCAGCACCGCGGGCAAAGGTGTGAAAGCCCCGCTAATGCAAGGCTACGGCGGCATTATTTGGGCAACCGACGAAGCGCAGGCGAAAACACCCCGCGTTCGTCCTCGTGCCGTCCTACACTGAAACGGCGGTAAACGACCAATGGCAAACCACGGACGAAGTCGGCATGACCCCGCGCCTTGTCAGAAGCCTGATGGCTGAAAAACCGATTGACCCCGACCGCGTTTACACCACAGGCCAATCCATGGGCGGCATGATTTCCTTTTATCTCAACAGCATCGAGCCGAATCTTTTTGCCGCTTCCATGTTCGTCGGCAGCCAATGGGACATCAACGTGTTGAAACCGTTGGCGCAGGCGAAATTCATCTATACCGTTTCCGCCGGAGACCCTAAGGCATCGGCAGGCATGGCGCAAGTCGGCGAAATGCTGCAACAAAACAAAGTCGCCTACGCCGAAACCGAGTTTTCCGCCAAACTGCCGCAGTCCGAACAAGACGCGAAAGTCCGACAAATGCTTGCCCAAGGCAGACGCATCAACTTTATCCGCTTCACGCCGAATACGGTGATTCCCGCAAACACCACCCACAAAGGCGCGGAGCATATGTATTCGTTTGATTACGCCTACCTGATCGAACCCGCCCGTGACTGGCTGATGCAGCAGAAACGGGAGAAATGAGTTCTGTGATTCGAAGGTCGTCTGAAAAAAATCTTCATATCGGTTTTCAGACGACCTTTACTACTTCTAAAAGGTCGTCTGAAAACCCGTCTACCCTAAAGCCTCTTTTTCAGCTACCCTTCCCCTATTATTTCTCTCCACTTCCCAAGGAGTTCCCCATGAACATCGCCATCACCGGCGCCAGCGGCAACATCGGCGGCATGGTCGCCCGTCATCTGAACACACGCGGTCTGCCGCTTATCCTGCCGCTGCGCAACCCCGCCAAAGCACCCGACCCTGCCGAACTGCGAGGCGCGGCGGTTTGCCTATGGTGATTTGGAGCTTGCCAAACAGGCGTTAAACGGGGTGGACGTGCTGTTTATGGTGTCCGCCGCCGAGAGCCCGACGCGCGAGCAGGAGCATTTGACTTTGGTGCAGGCTGCTTCGGAAGCGGGCGTGAAACACATGGTCTATCTCTCTTTTGCACAGGCGGCGTTGGACAGCACCTTCACGCTGGCGCGCACCCATGCGGTTACTGAAAATGCGATTCGGCAAACAAATATGCGTTACACCTTTCTGCGTGACAATTTTTACAGCGAGATGATGGCAACGATTGCCAACGCAGACGGCATCATCGCAGGCCCTGCCGACGACGGGCGCGTTTCCTGCGTTTCGCAGCGCGATGTTGCCCAAGCGGCGGCAAACGTCATCGCCGACATCGCATGCGGCAACCACCGCCACGATAATCAAACCTACACGCTGACAGGTTCCCAATCATTAAGCTTCGCTGAAATAGCCGCCGTCCTAACCAAAATCACCGGTAAACCGCACCGCTACCACAACGAAACCGTGGAAGAAGCCTTCGCCAGCCGCAAAGCTGCGTACCCTGACACGCCCGATTGGCAGATTGAAGCGTGGGTTTCCACCTACACCGCCATTGCTAAAGGCGAACTTGCCGCCGTTTCAGACGACCCTGCCGAAATTGCTAGAACGCGAGCCGCGCCGCTTTGTCGAAGTTGTAAAGGATATTTATGATGCAGCCTGAACACAACACCCCCTTAATCGAATTCAAAAACGTCAGCAAACGCTACGACAGCCACACCGCCGTGAACGAACTGAATCTGACCATTTTATCAAGGCGAGTTTTTTTCGTGTTGGTGGGCGGTTCGGGCAGCGGCAAATCGACCACGCTGCGCATGATTAACGCGCTGACCGAGCCGACCGACGGCGATGTTTATTTCAACGGCAGGCGTATCAAAGATTACGACATCCGCGGGCTGCGCCACCGCATCGGTTATGTGCTGCAACAAATCGCCCTGTTCCCCACCATGACCGTGCGGCAAAACATCGAGCTGATGCCCGACATTTTGGGCTGGGACAAACCGAAGCGCACATCGCGCGTGAACGAACTGCTCGAGCTGGTCGGTATGCCGCCCGAAACCTACCTAAACCGCTATCCGCACGAACTCTCGGGCGGCGAACAGCAACGCATCGGCATCCTGCGCGCCATCGCCGCCAAACCCGACATCTTGTTGATGGACGAACCCTTCTCCGCCCTCGACCCGCTCGCCCGCGCTTCCCTTCAGGAAACCGTGTCCCTGATACACAAAAAACTCGGCACCACCATCGTTTTCGTTACCCACGACATGAACGAAGCCGCCAAGCTCGCCTGCCGCATCGGCGTGATGCACCAAGGCAGGCTGGTGCAGGTCGATACGCCGCAGGATATTCAAAACCATCCGGCGGATGATTATGTTCGCTCCCTGTTCGGCGCGGCGCAGCCGGAAAACACCGCCTCCGCTGACGAAGTCATCAATCTTTACCGCCGTTTGGACGCGGACGGCAAAGCGCGGGTAAGGGAACGCTGGGCAAAAGAAGAAAACAAAGAAAATTAGAAAAAGGGTCGGCGGATTCGCATTTGAAGTGCAACTTTCCATAACAGAAAAAAAGCCAGTATGCGGTAGCATACGGCCTTTCCTGCAAGAAAGATTGCCATGAGCTACACACAACTGACCCAAGACGAACGATACCATATCCAATACCTGTCCCGCCACTGCACCATCGCCGAAATCGCCAAACAACTTAACCGCCACAAAAGCACCATCAGCCGAGAAATCAAGCGGCACTGCATCCAAGGACAGCAATACAGCGCCGAAAAAGCACAGAAGCAAAGCCGGCTGACCAAACAGCACCGGCGAAAACCCTATAAGCTCGATTCGCAGCTGGTTCAACACATCGACACCCTTATCCGCCGCAAACTCAGTCCCGAACAGGTATGCGCCTACCTGCGCAAACACCACGGTATCACACTCCATCACAGCACCGTTTACCGCTACCTTCGCCAAGACAAAAACAACGGCGGCACTTTGTGGCAACACCTCAGAATATGCAGCAAACCCTACCGCAAACGCTACGGCAGCACATGGACCGGAGGCAAAGTGCCCGACCGCGTCGGCATAGAAAACCGACCTGCTATCGTCGACCGGAAAACCCGCATCGGCGATTGGGAAGCCGACACCATCGTCGGCAAAAATCAGAAAAGCGCGTTATTGACCTTGGTCGAACGCGTTACCCGCTATACCATCATCTGCAAATTAAAGAACTTAAAAGCCGAAGACACTGCCCGGGCGGCCATTAGGGTATTAAAGGCATATAAAGCCAGAGTCCACACCATCACCATGGATAACGGCAAAGAGTTCTACCAACACACCAAAATAGCCAAAGCATTGAAGGCGAAAACCTATTTTTGCCGCCCTTACCATTCTTGGGAGAAAGGGCTGAATGAGAACACCAACGGACTCATCCGGCAATATTTCCCCAAACAGACCGATTTCCGAAACATCAGCGATCGGGAGATACGCAGGGTTCAAGATGAGTTGAACCACCGGCCGAGAAAAACACTTGGCTACGAAACGCCAAGTGTTTTATTCTTAAATCTGTTCCAACCACTGGTACCCTAGTGTTGCACTTGAAATCCGAATTCAAGGTCGTCTGAAAATGGACATATTGGATTTTGCCCAATCGTTTTCAGACGACCCCAAACCATTTTCAGTACACGCTCAAGCACCAGGTCTGCTTTCCGGTAACACCCAATTTCGCAAAAACTCTGCTGTAAGTCCAAATCAAAAGCATCCATGTCTCATTCCCGCGCAGGCGGGAATCCACTTTGAATTTCGGCAACCGTTTTTCAAACATCTGTTGCTCAAAGTTTCCGACGGATTTCCGCCTGCGCGGGAATGACAGCCGCTGGCAGGTACCGTATCAAAAACCAAGCGAATCTGCTATATATGTTTCCTCAAAACCCCAAAGGAGAATCAAGATGGACATTCTTTCCCGCCTGCAAGCATTGCCGCCGGGCAGGTTCCACTACAAATTACTGGTATTGGTCGGCATCGGCTGGCTATTTGACGCGATGGATACCGGCATCGTGTCGTTTATATTGCCCGAATTAGGCAAAGAATGGGGTTTGCAGCCTGCGCAACTGGGCTGGATAGTCAGTATCGCCTTTATCGGCATGGCACTGGGGGCGGTAGCGAGCGGCTGGCTGGCAGACCGCTTCGGCAGGAAAACCGTATTTGCCGCGACCATGGCAGTGTACAGCACGGCGACGGGCTTATGCGCCTTTGCACCCGACATCGCAACACTGCTTACCTGCCGCTTCTTCGTCGGCGTAGGACTGGGCGGACAGCTTCCCGTCGCTGTGTCATTGGTCAGCGAATACGCGCCGCCGAAAGTACGCGGACGCTTTATCGTGTTGCTGGAAAGTTTTTGGGGGCTGGGCTGGCTTGCCGCAGCACTCGCTTCCTATTTCTTTATCCCAAAATTCGGCTGGCACAGCGCGTTTTTAATCGGCGCGCTGCCGATTTTTGTATATCCCGATAGTGTTGAAATTCCTACCCGAATCCGTACCCTACCTGCTCTCGCAAGGCAAAACGGACGAAGCGCACCTGCTGGTCAGCCGCTTGGAAGAGGAAGCGAGAATTACACCCGCCGCAACAGCCGTAGCACCGCCGCAACAGGAAAAACAGCGCATCCGTTTCATGCAACTGTGGCAACAGCCTTTCGCACGGCGCACGCTGATGCTGTGGCTGGTTTGGTTCGGCATCGTCTTTTCCTATTACGGCATTTTTACTTGGCTGCCGAAACTCTTGGTCGAACAAGGCAATACGGTGGTCAAAACCTTTGAATATGTGCTGGTGATGATCGTCGCGCAACTGCCCGGCTACATCGCGGCGGCGGCATTGGTGGAAAAAATCGGGCGCAAAGCGACTTTGGCGGGCTTTCTCGCCGCCTGCGCCGTCTGCGCGTGGTTTTTCGGACAAAGCAGCAGCGCCGCCGAAGTCATGACATGGGGCAGCCTGATGTCGTTCTTCAACCTCGGCGCATGGGGCGTTTTATACACCTACACGCCCGAACTCTACCCCCTCCGCTTCCGTGCCTTCGCCTCCGGCTGGGCGGGCGCAATTGGACGCATCGGCGGCATCCTTGCGCCTATGGTGGTCGCCAAAATGGTCGGCGGCAGCGGCGGATTCGGCAATATATTCATGATGTTCGCCGGCGTAATGATGCTGATTGTCGCCGTCGTTTTGATATTGGGCGAAGAAACGAAAGGCAGGACGCTGGAGGAAATCAGCTCTTAAACAACCGTATCCGCTGCCCAAAATTAGTAAAGGTCGTCTGAAAACTCAAAATTGGTTTTCAGACGACCTTGGATTCGGATTTCAAGTGCAACACTAGGGTACCAGTGGTTGGAACAGATTTAAGAATAAAACACTTGGCGTTTCGTAGCCAAGTGTTTTTCTCGGCCGGTGGTTCAACTCATCTTGAACCCTGCGTATCTCCCGATCGCTGATGTTTCGGAAATCGGTTTGTTTGGGGAAATATTGCCGGATGAGTCCGTTGGTGTTTTCATTCAGCCCTTTCTCCCAAGAATGGTAAGGGCGGCAAAAATAGGTTTCCGCCTTCAATGCTTTGGCTATTTTGGTGTGTTGGTAGAACTCTTTGCCGTTATCCATGGTGATGGTGTGGACTCTGGCTTTATGTACCTTTAATACCCTAATGGCCGTCCGGGCAGTGTCTTCGGCTTTTAAGTTCTTTAATTTGCAGATGATGGTGTAGCGGGTAACGCGTTCGACCAAGGTCAATAACGCGCTTTTTCTGATTTTTTTGCCGACGATGGTGTCGGCCTCCCAATCGCCGATGCGGGTTTTCTGGTCGACGATGGCAGGTCGGTTTTCTATGCCGACGCGGTCGGGCACTTTGCCTCTGGTCCATGTGCTGCCGTAGCGTTTGCGGTAGGGTTTGCTGCATATTCTGAGATGTTGCCACAAAGTGCCGCCGTTGCTTTTTGTCTTGGCGGAGGTAGCGGTAAACGGTGCTGTGATGGAGTGTGATCTCGTGGTGTTTATGCAGGTAGGCGCATACTTGTTCGGGACTGAGTTTGCGGCGGATAAGGGTGTCGATGTGTTGAACCAGCTGCGAATCGAGCTTATAGGGTTTTCGCCAGTGCTGTTTGGTCAGCCGGCTTTGCTTCTGTGCTTTTTTTCGGCGCTGTATTGCTGTCCTTGGATGCAGTGCCGCTTGATTTCTCGGCTGATGGTGCTTTTTGTGGCGGTTAAGTTGTTTGGCGATTTCGGCGATGGTGCAGTGGCGGGACAGGTATTGGATATGGTATCGTTCGTCTTGGGTCAGTTGTGTGTAGCTCATGGCAATCTTTCTTGCAGGAAAGGCCGTATGCTACCGCATACTGGCCTTTTTCTGTTATGGAAAGTTGCACTTCAAATGCGAATCCGCCGACCTTTAAAGTAGTTAATTATATATATATGTATAGTATATATTGGTTTTTGTGGTTGAGTTTAAATTGTGCAGACTTATTTGTGCCTAGACCTACAGATGATTTAAATCCTACTTGCGTGCGTACCGCACGCGGTGGATAGGTTTTTATAGCATTTATTCCCCAAAACTCATTACCGCTGTTTCTTTTGTTCCGCCCCAATCTAACGGCAGCCATCCATCCCGCACATAACGGTGAAACGATGAAAACGCCCAATCGCGGACATTGCCGCACAATTCATGTTTGACGGGATTGAAATGGATGTAGTCTGCGCAACGTTGCAAATCCGTTTCGTCGCGCACGGTATGTTCGTAAAAACGCCGTTGCCAAATACCGCGTTCGTTCCGCCGCTGTTTGCTGGCGGACAGGTTTCTCAGCACGAGGGAAATGTGCGGAGAATTTGGTTTTAATCAGCCGCCAGCGCAGGGAATAATCCGCATTATCGGGCGGTAGCGTCCAAATGGCGTGAATGTGGTTTGGCAGCACACATACGGCAACGGTTTCAAAGGGATATTGTTTTTGCACATCCATATAAGCCGCACGCGAAGCTCGATATGTTCGACAAGTAGGTGCGATTTTGAGTCGGCGAGTTTGACGGTGAAAAAGAATGTGCCGCCGGCAATGAAGTTTCTGCGATAACGCGCCATAGGATTTTTGTTTTGTAGTTTGGGTGTTGGAGAAGGAATGGTTTGTTGTTTAAGGTTTTTAACTTTGTTGAAGCTGATGTTTTTCAGACGATATTGGAGGCCGTCTGAAAAGTTGAAACAGCAAACCGTCAATCAAGCGACCGCGTGCGTGCGTACCGCACACACCCTACACGTTAGCTTTGAAGTTCCGTGTAATTCACTAGTAGCAACTGTATTTTTTTCACCCCGTCGGGCAAAAAAATACAAAAACTCAAATCAAGACGTTTGGATACCGTTTTTCGGTGATACCGTTTTTCGGCAAAAGTAATCACGCATCCGGGCATTCAATATCGTCAGCAGTTTGCGCATACATGCCGTAACGGCAACCTTATACGGCTTACCCTTGGACAGCAGGCGTTGGTAGAAATCCCGAATAAGCGGTTCAAAACGTGTCGCTACCACGGTAGCCATATACAGTGCCTTACGCACCGCAGACCTTCCGCCGAAGCAGCGGCTTTTGAATTTGGTTTCCCCGCTCTCCCTCGGGTGCGGGGCAATGCCGACCAAACTCGCTATCCGTTTGTGCGACAGCCGCCCCAATTCGGGCAGCATCGCCATCAGCGTAGCCGTCGTTATCGAACCAATGCCTTTGATTTGTTCCGCCACTTTGGCTTTGCCGTCAAAAATGCGTGTGGGTGTGGTCGTCGATTTGTTTGTCCAATTCGTCAATCAGACGGTCAAAATGGGCAATCAGTTGTTTGACGCTTTCGACTTGCGTTTCGTGAACCTGATGCAGACGGTTTTTTTCTCGGCAGTCCGCATATCCACCAGTTGGTTGCGGCGGTTGACCAATGCTTCCAACACTTCTTCCGCTTCGGTGGGCGGTTGGTAGAGCATGGTTTGCCAATCTTCTTTCTGCATCATCATCTGTGCGAAGAAGGCGAGCATTTGGGCATCTTTGGCATCGGTTTTGGTCAGCGACTGCGATTGGGCAAACTGATGCGTCTGACGCGGGTTGGCGATGATCACGGCCATACCTGCGCGGTGGATGGCTTTGGCGGCGGGGATTTCGAGACCGCCGGTGCTTTCCATCACAACGAGGGCGACGTTGTGCTTTTTAAGGTATTCGATAGTATGGGCGATACCTTTCGGGTTGTTGGTTTCGGTTTTGGTTTTAGACAAAGACGAAACGGCGATGACGAAGTTTCGTTTGGCGATGTCGATGCCTGCGTAATTGTGTTGGGTACTCATCATAAACCTGCCTTGCATTCGGTTGTGTTGTCTGGCAACTGTCCGGTTGTGTCGATGGGTTGCCCGACCGCTCCCTAAGCTACTCAACGGTTGTTTGCCTTGGGTGTGTACGGATGGCGGCCGGGCGGTTTGTTGCTATGATACGGGAGTTC
The DNA here is from genome assembly GCA_916438535.1 of uncultured Neisseria sp. Lineage (GTDB taxonomy): Bacteria > Pseudomonadota > Gammaproteobacteria > Burkholderiales > Neisseriaceae > Neisseria. The sequence continues at coordinate 217,786 of CAKAEP010000001.1, forward strand.
CGATATACAGGGTGTGTGGCGCAGCCACGCACGCGGTTGATTGAGTATGCAGGCTACGGCTTGCTTGTTTCAAAAATTACGCTTTTACACGTTTTTGTTTATCCATTAAAACTTGAGTTTTGAATGATAAGTTTAGCAATGCTGAAATTTGTTGTTTAGTTTGATAATTCACAGGAAACATATATGTATGCTGAATTACCAATTCCTTTAATAATCTAACACAAACCGGATTATCTCTAATTTTTACTATATGTTTCTTGCAGATTACTTATATTTAAATTTTTTTACTTCCAAATGATAATTGTATAGATTGGTATATAAGTAAGTTGGCTGGTATTGCCTTACCTGTTTCAGCATCATTAACTATATTTTTTTATAAATAGACAATGCTTCTCTAGAACCGATAGACATGGCTATTTTTTTCTCAATACACTATAAATAACACCATATGTTGCTTGTAAGTAAATGTTTTTCAGCATTTTTTTCTCTATTTCTTCATTCGTAATAGATGGATGTTCTCGTAAGTTTTTGCTGAATAAATTCCAAAAATTTCACTTTGAAACTGTTCAGATAAAGTAATAAAATATTGTAAAAAAACCTTAGCCCTGTTAATATTCCCTGCTGTGCCAAATTTGTTAATTCGTTAATTTCAATAGATGCATGTCTATTTTTTAATAATTTGACCTGCAATTTCTATTGCTTTGAAAGATTTATTGATATTAGATAACAAATCATTATTTTTTTCATTTCTTCTTCAAATTCTTTATCCAAATCAGATTTAGCATAGTATTCTGATTTATCTAAATTTTCATTATATTTATTTCGTTCATCTCTAACATTTCTCTGCTCCAAAAACTAAATCAGGAATTTGTTGTATAAAGTCCATCATAAATCTAACTTCTTCTCTAGTTAGTTTTGCTGGAATTTGCTCGTTAAATAGTTGTTGTAGATATGCAGTAATTTGGTTTTAATACAGATCGATTTTTTTGTATGGTGCGTTAAAAAAATATTAAAATGTTTGCATGGCTTTCTAAATGCAATGAATTTAGCAATAATTCAAAAGAGTTCTGAATCTCAGCACTATATATACTATCACTTAAACCATCAGCAATTTTTTTACCTACAAAAAAATAGAATATATATGGGTATTTAAATTTTTAAACTATCATTTTTCCTTTGATAAAATAGAACATTTTATTAGATTATCAATAATTTCTTTTTTTGTGAATCTTCAACTAAAAAAACGACTTTGGTACAATTCAAAAAAAATCTTTTTAATTTAATATCAGTTAAGAAATAATTTTTCTTCTTTTTGCTGAAAAAGTAAAATATGCAAAATTCTGATAATATATTTATATATTTGTCATATTTGTTTTTTTGTTAATGCGAGCATTTTTCGAAAGATTGGTAAATTAACTGTTGATAATAGTGCCCATAAGAAGATAATTCAACATTTTGATTGTTTACGGCCTCTTGCATCTGTAAGAAAAATTATCAAATAAATAGGTTTTTGAAGGAACAATATTATTGCTAATAATAGTTTTTAAATTTATTAGTTAATTCACTAACATCGCTAAATAACTCTTCCTCTGTTAATGAATCCTTATCACCCAACTCTAACCATTTCTTTATCAATTCTTCACGCCGCTGATAACCAAATAACTTAATTTCATATGCACTAAAGCTATTTAATTCCGCAATATCAGGGATAATATACCTAAAGGATTCATTTGCCGAAATAATTATTTTTATCTGTAATGCCTTTCAGGTCGCAAATAAACTTATTTCTTGACTGATTATTTTTTTATAGGACATTTGTCAAAATCATCAATCAATATTACTAATCTTTTCTCTGCTAAAATTTGTTCTATTGTTAAACCCTCATATTGTTCATCAATAGCCTTCTTAATTACAGCATCTGCATTACTTTGCTTAATATTAGTAGCAGATAACAGTAATGGAAAAAAATGGGCTGTTAGTGTATAATTCTAAAAAAGCTATTTTTAATAAAGACGTTTTTCCAACCTGTTCCTCTCCGAATAATATAGTATACTCTAACTGTTCCAAAATCATCTTTGACGACCTTGGAACAATAAGTACATCATCTTCATTTCGCATTTGTACAATATCAGGGTAAACGAAAAATATCAGATAGTTTAACTTCTTCTAATTTTCTGTGAGATAACTTAATATCAGTAATATTGAGATTCTGCAAGAATTCGAGATTGGCACCTTTATTGCCTGAAATTATTTTATTTGTTGGAAGTATTTCAATCTTTTTGCATATCTCCTAGAACTTTTTTTAATTCCTTCTATTACATTTAACCAAGCTGTATCCCTATTATCCCAAGTATTAACAGCCTTTCCATCCTTTTGGCAAGCCTTGAAAACGAGAAATTTGTTCCTCATGCCAATCAACTGGACGAATAATAATTGGAATTAAGATAGACTGACGAGCATCATGTTGTCGCATCGCTTGTTGTGCTTCTTTATTCATACAATAATCTGAAGCTAGAAAAATCAGAACTTACTAAAAATAACACAATATCACTATCTGCTAAATTTGAATCTATTTGTTCTTTCCATTCTGTCCCTGCTGGAATACATCTATCATGCCATAAGTCAATTTTTATTCTGTCTTTTAAGGCTTGATAAGTGTGTGATCAATTCATCTTTAAAATTTTTCATCTTTATGTGAATAGCTAATAAAAAAATTTTTTTGCTGACATAAATATTCTTTCAATAAAAAAATGATAATAGAAATTATGGATATCTGAATAATTTAATATTTATTCACCATATTCTTCAAATACTTCCCAGTATAACTCCCCTTAACCTTCGCCACTTCTTCAGGGCTACCTGAAGCAATAATTCGTCCCCCTCCATCGCCGCCTTCCGGCCCTAAGTCGATAATATAATCAGCCGTTTTTATAACGTCAAGATTATGCTCGATAATCACAATCGAGTTGCCTTTGCCTTTCAGACGGCCTATTACTTCCAGCAATAGGGCGATGTCGGCGAAGTGCAGGCCGGTGGTGGGTTCGTCGAGGATGTAGAGCGTTCTGCCGGTGTCGCGTTTGGAGAGTTCCAAGGCGAGTTTGACGCGCTGGGCTTCGCCGCCGGAGAGGGTGGTGGCGGACTGGCCGAGGCGGATGTAGCCGAGGCCTACGTCCATGAGGGTTTGCAGTTTGCGCGATACGGTGGGGACGGCATCGAAAAATTCGCGGGCTTCTTCGACGGTCATGTCAAGGACTTGGCTGATGTTTTTGCCTTTGTATTGGATTTCGAGGGTTTCGCGGTTGTAGCGTTTGCCGTGGCAGACTTCGCAGGGGACGTACACGTCGGGCAGGAAGTGCATTTCGACTTTAATCACGCCGTCGCCTTGGCAGGCTTCGCAGCGGCCGCCTTTAACGTTGAAGGAGAATCTGCCGACGTTGTAGCCGCGTTCGCGCGAGAGGGGGACGCCGGCGAAGAGTTCGCGGATGGGGGTGAACAGGCCGGTGTAGGTGGCTGGGTTGGAGCGCGGGGTGCGGCCGATGGGGGATTGGTCGACGTTGATGACTTTGTCGAGGTGTTCGAGGCCGCGGATGTCGTCGTATGGGGCGGGTTCTTCTTGGGCGCGGTTGAGTTCGCGGGCGGTGATTTTGGCGAGGGTGTCGTTAATCAGGGTGGATTTGCCGCTGCCGGATACGCCGGTGATGCAGGTAATCAAACCGAGCGGCAATTCGAGGGTGACGTTTTTAAGGTTGTTGCCGCGCGCCCCTTTGAGGACGAGCATTCGGTCGGGATTGACGGGCGTGCGTTCAGACGGCACGGCAATAGATTTTTTGCCGCTGAGGTATTGTCCGGTCACGGAGTTTTCACATTTGGCGACGTTTTCGGGTGTGTCGGCAATCAGTACGTTGCCGCCGTGTTCGCCCGCGCCGGGGCCCATATCGACCACGAAATCGGCTTCGCGGATGGCGTCTTCGTCGTGTTCGACCACAATCACGCTGTTGCCCAAATCGCGCAGGCGTTTGAGGGTGGCGAGCAGGCGGTCGTTGTCGCGCTGGTGCAGGCCGATGGAGGGTTCGTCCAAAACGTACATCACGCCGGTCAGGCCGCTGCCGATTTGGCTGGCGAGGCGGATGCGTTGGGCTTCGCCGCCGGAAAGGGTTTCGGCGGAGCGGGAGAGATTCAGGTAATCCAGCCCGACGTTAATCAGGAAGCCGAGCCGCTCGGTGATTTCTTTTGAGGATTTTTTCGGCGATTTGTTTTTTGTTGCCATCCAAATCCAGCGTTTCAAAGAATTGGTGGGTTTTGGTCAGCGGCCAGGCGGAAACTTCGTGCAACGGCTCGCCGCTGACGTAAACGTAGCGCGCTTCTTTGCGCAAACGTGCGCCGCCGCAGCTTGGGCAGGCACGGTGGTTTTGGTATTCGCGCAGTTTTTCGCGCACGGTTTCGCTGTCGGTTTCGCGGTAGCGGCGTTCGAGATTGGGGATGATGCCTTCGAAGGCATGGCTGCGGTTGAAGGTGGTGCCGCGTTCGGATAGGTAAGTGAAGTCGATGACTTCTTTGCCTGAGCCGTGCAGCACGACTTTTTTCACTTTTTCAGGCAGCGTTTCCCAAGCGGCGTTGACATCAAATTTATAATGATGCGCCAGCGATTGAATCATTTGGAAATAGAATTGGTTGCGTTTGTCCCAGCCGTCAATTGCGCCTGCGGCTAAGGATAATTCGGGATGGGCGACTACTTTTTCGGGGTCGAAGAAGTTAGTATTACCCAAGCCGTCGCAAGTCGGGCAGGAACCCATCGGGTTGTTGAAGGAAAACAGGCGCGGCTCTAATTCGGGCAGACTGTATGAACATACGGGACAGGCAAAACGCGCGGAAAACCAATGTTCTTCGCCGCTGTCCATCTCCATTGCCAGCGCGCGCTCGTTGCCGTGGCGCAGCGCGGTTTCAAAACTTTCCGCCAGCCGCTGCTTGATGTCCGCCTTCACTTTCACGCGGTCGATGACCACGTCGATATTGTGCTTGATGTTTTTTTCCAGCTTCGGCACTTCGTCCAACTGATAGACCTCGCCGTCCACGCGTACACGTGCAAAAGCCTTGCGCCTGCAGGTCGGCAAAGAAATCGACAAACTCGCCCTTACGCTCGCGCACCGCCGGCGCCAGAATCATCACGCGCGTGTCTTCCGGCAGTTTTCAAAGACGGCATCGACCATCTGCGATACGGTTTGGCTCGACAGCGGCAGATTGTGTTCGGGGCAATACGGCGTGCCGACGCGGGCGTACAAAAGGCGCAGGTAATCGTGGATTTCCGTTACCGTGCCGACGGTGGAGCGCGGATTGTGGCTGGTGGATTTCTGCTCGATGGAAATCGCGGGCGACAGGCCTTCAATCAAAGTCGACATCGGGTTTGTCCATCATCTGCAAAAAAACTGCCGCGCATAGGCGGACAGGCTTTCAACATAACGCCGCTGCCCTTCGGCATATAGCGTATCAAACGCCAGCGACGACTTGCCGCTGCCCTGACAGCCCCTGTGACCACCACCAGCTTGTGGCGCGGAATGTCCAAATCGACGTTTTTTTCAAATTATGCGTGCGCGCGCCGCGGATGCGGATGGTGTCGTTGTCGCGGGCTTCTGAGTGGGGAGTTTTGCTGTCGTTTTTGCTGATGGTGGTTACACATGGTCGGACTGTCTTAAGCGGCTAAAATAAAACGGCTATTGTAACACTTTTCGCTTGGGTTTCAGACTGCGGGAGGTCGTCTGAAAAGCTGAGGAGCGGATTTTTCAGACGACCTTCTTTCGCGTTCTTTCCGAAAAAAACGGGCGCAACCGCTAAAAGCGTATCGGATTCCGTTATAATGGCGGCGATTTGAATAAAATTTGCATAGAAAAGGATTAATTTATGAACCGTCTTTACCCCCACCCGATTATCGCCCGCGAGGGCTGGCCGTTTATCGGCGGCGGTTTGGTATTGAGTTTGCTGGTGTCTGCCTGCTGCGGCTGGTGGTCGCTGCCGTTTTGGATTTTTCACCGTATTTGCCCTGCAATTTTTCCGTGACCCCGCCCGCGAAATTCCGCAAGATCCCGAAGCGATTTTTAAGCCCCGTTGACGGACGCATCGTCGTCGTCGAGCGCGCGCGCGATCCTTACCGTGATACCGAAGCGTTGAAAATCAGCGTGTTCATGAACGTCTTTAATGTCCACTCGCAAAAATCGCCTGCCGACTGCACCGTAACCGCCGTCGAATACAATAAAGGCAAATTCCTCAATGCCGATTTGGACAAAGCCAGTACCGAAAACGAACGCAACGCCGTACTGGCGACCACTGCGTCAGGTCGCGAAATCACCTTCGTCCAAGTCGCAGGCTTGGTTGCCCGCCGTATTTTTGTGTTACACCAAAGTGGGTGAAAAATTGACCCGCGGCGAACGCTACGGCTTTATCCGCTTCGGTTCGCGCGTCGATATGTACCTGCCGGTTGACGCGCAGGCACAAGTTGCCATCGGCGACAAAGTAACCGGCGTGCGCACTGTTTTGGCGCGCCTACCAATCCAAGCCCCTGAAGCTGCCGCACCGACTGAAACTACAAGCGCCACCGAAGTTGTTTCATTCGAAATCGAAGCGGCTGCCGATAAAGTCCGCAATGCCGCGGAACAGGCTTTAAAAGATTAACATTTGTAAGCCGCCGCCTTTTACACTTTGTTGCATTAACTTTTGCACTTGGTACGTTTTAAAAGTTGCGACAGCTTTTGCACTATATATCAGATAGCAGAAAATAAGAAAAGCGACGGAAACGTCGCTTTTGTTTTTACCGGTTACAAATAACCAATTCCCCGCTGGTTTTACCCTGTCTTATCCCTGCCTACGGTATAAGCCAACTCCAGTTGAGTAATACGAAAATCTTTAAACAACTCCCTGAGATCAGGGTGGCCATTGATGGACAACATGACCTTACCTTTACTCTCCTCCATTGCCTTAGCCAGCAGCTCGTATTGGGACCAATCAAAAGCGCATCGTAGCCTGCCGCCTGCCAATATGGCGGGTCAGCGTAGAAGAAAGTGTGCTCGCGGTCATATCGTTTTTAAACAACGCTCCCACGGTTCGCTTTCTATATATAGTCAATTAAAAATCAAAAATAGGACAATAGCGCATCGTCAAATCGGGCGTAATCAGACAATACGGTTCGCAGATACCGCTTAATATTCGCCCACACCTTCTCAATCGGGTTGAGCTCAGGTGAATAAGGTGCAAGAGGCAATACCTTATGTCCCCATTTTTTCCGCCATTTCCCGTAAAACACCCATACGGTGAAATCGCGCATTATCTAAAAATAATCACCGATTTTTTTGAGTCAATGCAGGCAGTAGGCATTGCTGAAACCACGCTTCAAAAAGACTCCGGTCATCGTATTTTTGATAAACCATCGGAGCAATCAGCCGGTTGCCGACTTGTGCGGACACCAGAGATAAGCGTCGGTATCTTTTTTTCCACTTATCTGCGATTTCACTATTTGCCCTTTCAGGCTGCGGGCATAGGGACGGAACAGGTAGCGGTCAAATCCTGTTTCATCCAAATAAACACGTTGGTAGTCGGGAAATTCGGCCAGCTGTGTCAAATAATGCGTTACTTTGGCCGGATCTTGTTCTTTGTAAGTGGTGGTCTTTTTTTGCGCGTCATCCCCATCTGTTTGAGTGCATAGCAAACGGCGGCTGGCGTACAATCAAAATGTTTGGCGATTTCATGCAGATAGGCATCCGGGTGTTGCCCAACATATTGAGCCAGTTTTTGCCTATCCAATTTGACGGCATTTAGACCGGTAACTTGATGTTTTAGGTTGCCTGTTTGTTTTTTAAGGCGAATCCACAGGTAAAGCGTGTTTCTTGACAAGTTAAATGTTGCTGCGGTTTGGCTGATATTTTTTTGCATTGTTCGTAATAGTTTAAAGCTTTGTTTCTCAAGTCCGCAGAGTATGCCATGGTTAGACCTTCAAAGTTGAGTATTGTACTATTTTGTTTTTTTAATTGAATATAACTTAGTGAAACGAATAATACTAACCAAAAGGATAGTTTTAAACCCTTTTTGGTTAGTAAATTCTAAAACAAAAAGGAACTTATTTTATAAACTTTTGTTTTTTTAAATGAGATTATTTCTAACCAAAAAGGAAGGTTTTTTTGGTTAGTCTTTTTTGTTAGAGAGATACACATGACTTTTTAAAAAGCAGACTTCAGCTTTTTATGGCCTGATTCGACGTTGGAAGAAATAGCCTCCAAGATAGATATGTCCTACATGGGACTTAATAAGGTATTCGCAAAAGATGGACTGCCGAAAGCCGAAACACTCATAAAAATTCAAGATGTTACGGGCTGCGACCTCAACTGGTTGCTGACAGGCAAGGGCGTGCCATACCTTGACCGCGCCCGTTCTGAGAATGCCGGAGCCTTCCCCGTATCCGATACCGGCGCAGGCGCGGTCGATACGCTCGGCAATCCCGTCGATTTGCGTGAATTCGTCTTTATTCCACGGTACAGCGTCGAAGCCGCAGCAGGGCATGGACAAACCGTAAGCGATGAAAAACCCTTATTCTGCATGGCTTTCCGCCGCTACTGGATAGAAAACTACGTTACCCGGCAAACAGACAAACTCTCCGTAATCGCCGTGAAAGGCGATTCTATGGAAGGCATCCTGAACCACGGCGACAACATCCTAATCAACCACACCGAAACCGAGCCGCGCGACGGCCTGTACGTCCTATGAACTGCACCCCAAAAGTTGGACATCCCCTCCAACTCACAAGGTGCAGTTTTTTTATGAGCAAATATACATTACACTTCAAATACCAAGCCGTACTCCACTATCTGCATATATGCAGCCAGCAGCGTACCGCAGACCACTACGGCATTTCCCGAACCCACCTGAGACGATGGATACGTGCCTATCAAGAAGGCGGCATCAGCGCACTCGAACATCCCCAATCCAAAACCATGCCCCAACACCGCAAAAACCCCTTCATCGCAGATAAACCCGACCAAGAAAAAACGCAGGCAGAGCTTATTGAAGAGTTGTGCTATATGCGCGCAGAGGTCGCCTACCTAAAGGAGTTAAAAGCCCTCAGCCAAAAACAGACCGAAAAGGACAAAGCCAAACCGTCCAAACACTGAGGGCGCAACACCCGCTCAAATACCTGCTGCACATCGCAAACCTGCCCAAAAGCAGCTTCTACTACCACCACCAAGACCGGCCCAATCCCGACGAAGCCGACAAAGCCCTCCTTGTCGAAACCTACCGGCGGCATAAAGGACGCTACGGGCAAAGGCGCATTGCCGCCGCATTAGATTGGAACCGCAAAAAAGCGGCGCGGTTGATGAAGCAGTTGGAACTGAAAGCCCTCATACGGGCGAAAAAAGCCTACCGCCATCCCGCTATGGGCGAAATATCGGAAAACCTCCTCAAACGCCGGTTCAAAGCCCGAAAGTCCAACGAAAAATGGCTGACCGACGTTACCGAACTCAAAGGGAGCGACGGCAAACTGTACCTCTCGCCAATCTTGGACTTGTTTAACCGCGAGATCGTCGCCTACGCCATGAGCCGCAATGCTAACAGCGAAATGGTGAAGGAAATGCTCGAAAAAGCCACCCCCCGTCTGACTGATAAAGGAACGATGCTGCATTCCGACCAAGGTGTGCTGTACCGTACGGCGGGATATAGGGAATTGCTTGCGGAGCATTCCATGGTTCAAAGCATGTCGCGAAAGGCGAACTGTTGGGACAATGCGCCGATGGAAAGCTTCTTTGCGGTGTTGAAGACGGAGTGTTTCTATAACGCAGGTGAATTGACGGTAGATGAATTGATGAAGCAGATAGATGACTATATGGATTACTACAACCGGGAGCGTTGCAGTTTGAAATTGAAAAAGCTGAGTCCTGTCTCATACAGAACCCAGCTTGCACAGAGCGCCTGAATAGGCTTTTATGAGTGTCCAAGATTTGGGGGCCAGTTCACTACGCATAGGAAACGACCTTTTCGTAAAACGCGTACAACGGATGCCGGGCAAATTATTAGTCACATCCGCCAACCCCCATTACGCCCCTTTTGAAATTGACCTTACAGCCGACAATACCGACATCGCCATCATCGGCCGCGTCGAATGGTTCGGCCGTTCCGTGAACTGATTTTTAAAAACCTCTTAAAACCCGTTTAAAAACCTATCAAAAACCCGACAGCTTTTCAACAAAAACCGCGCATTCCCGCGCGGTTTTTGTGAAAAAAAGCTGATGCAACTTTTTTTCCAAACACAAAAATGCCGAAATCCACGTCTTTAAAAGATTTCGGCGTTTTTTTATATTACTTATTATTTGTGCAAAAACTAACAGTCCCCCACACACTCTGATAAAATACCCCCTTTCCCTCCATCCGTCCACATCATGCCACGACACCCCTACCGCCGCCTGCGCCCCGCCAAGTCCGACCTGCCCGAAGTCGGCATTTCCGAAGAAGGCAACATCCGCTCGTTGCATCTAGGCAGCGACACCATCCAAAGCTCGATGAACCTCGACCATCCCGCCGAACTGGTTTTTGTCGTACAGCCGCGCGATGATGGGCTGGCTTCTGTTTGCGGAAGAAACGCCGAAACACATCACCCAAATCGGCTTGGGCGGCGGCTCGTTCGCGCGCTGGATAGACAGCTACCTGCCCGACACCAAGCAAACCGCCGTGGACATCAACCCGCAGGTCATCGCCGTCGCCCGCAGCCTGTTCGAGCTGCCGTTTGAAGGGGAAAACTTTGAAATCGTTGAAGCGGACGGCGCGGAATACATCAAAGTGTTCCGCCACAATACCGACGTGATTTTAGTGGACGGCTTCGACGGCGAACAAATCATCGACGCGCTGGTGGAAGAACCCTTCTTCCAAGACTGCCGCCACGCCCTCTCACCTGACGGCGTGTTCGTCACCAACTGGTGGAGCGGCGATAAACGCTACCAACGCTTTATCGAACGCCTGCTCAACGTCTTCGAAGGCCGCGTGCTGGAACTGCCCGCCGAAAGTCACGGCAATATGGCGGTCATGGCGTTTCAAAGCAGCCCGAAAGAGCAAAAACCTCGACAAACTGAAAAAAACGCGCGGAAAAATTAAGCAGACAATACGGTTTGGATTTCAAACGGATGTTGAACGATTTGAAAGCAAACAATCCCAACAACGGCAAACATTTTTATCTGTGAGATGAACAGGTCGTCTGAAAACCTAAAACCGCCGACACATAAAATTTCAGATAACCTCCACCTACCCACTCCCCTTATCCGTTCATTTCATATCTGAATTGGGCTATAATACCGCCCGACACACACCATTCCGCAAAACACCCTCCCCATGCAACTCACCGCCGTCGGACTCAACCATCAAACTGCGCCCCTGAGCATACGCGAAAAATTAGCATTCGCCGCCGAGCATCTCCCCGATGCCGTTCGCGCTTTGGCACACAGTCCGGCCGCTGACGAAGCTGTTATCCTATCTACGTGCAACCGTACCGAGCTCTATTGCGTCGGCAATACAGAGCGGATTATTGAATGGCTCGCCGAATATCATAATCTCCCTGTCGAAGAAATCCGTCCCTACCTCTACACTTTAGACAACAACGAAACCATCCGACACGCCTTCCGCGTAGCCTGCGGGCTGGATTCCATGGTGTTAGGGGAACCGCAAATCCTCGGACAAATCAAAGATGCCGTCCGTATCGCCCAAGAACAGGAAAGCATCAATTCACACCTCAATGCGCTGTTCCAAAAAACCTTCTCAGTAGCCAAAGAAGTCCGTACCGATACCGCCGTCGGTGAAAATTCCGTATCTATGGCATCCGCCTCGGTCAAAATGGTGGAACAAATTTTCCCCGATATTGCCGATTTGAATGTTTTTATTTATCGGTGCGGGCGAAATGATTGAACTGGTGGCCACCTACTTTGCCGCGAAAAACCCCAAACTGATTACCGTCGCCAACCGTACCCCTGCCCCGTGCGCAAGAATTGTGCGACAAACTCGGCATTACTGCCGAACCTCGCCTGCTGACCGACCTGCCTGAAATTTTACACGAATACGATGTCGTCGTTTCTTCAACTGCCAGCCAGCTTCCGTTGGTCGGCAAAGGCATGGTTGAACGCGCTCTGAAACAACGCCATAACATGCCTGTTTTCCTATTGGATTTGGCCGTCCCCAGAGACATCGAAGCAGAAGTGGGCGAACTTGGAGATGCCTATCTTTATACCGTCGACGATATGATGAACATCGTCCAAAGCGGTAAAGAATCACGGCAAAAAGCCGCCGCGGCCGCCGAAGCCATGGTTGAAGAAAAAGTCGGCGAATTTATCCAACAACAAAAAAGCCGCCAAAGCGTCCCGCTTATCCGCGCACTTCGCGATGAGGGCGAGCGCGCCCGCAGACAAGTGCTGGAAAATGCAATGAAGCAACTGGCGAAAGGTACGTCCCCCGAAGAAGTCCTCGAACGCCTCTCCATCCAACTGACCAATAAACTGCTCCATTCCCCTACCCGAACCCTCAATAAAGCAGGCTCGACCGACAGTGATCTTGTAGAAGCCGTTGCCCAAATTTATCATTTAGACAAAAATGATTGAAGCTATAAAATATAAGGGTCGGCGGATTCGCATTTGAAGTGCAACTTTCCATAACAGAAAAAGGCCAGTATGCGGTAGCATACGGCCTTTCCTGCAAGAAAGATTGCCATGAGCTACACACAACTGACCCAAGACGGACGATACCATATCCAATACCTGTCCCGCCACTGCACCATCGCCGAAATCGCCAAACAGCTCAACCGCCACAAAAGCACCATCAGCCGCGAAATCAAGCGGCACTGCATCCAAGGACAGCAATACAGCGCCGATAAAGCCCAACGGCAAAGCCGGCTGACCAAACAGCACCGGCGAAAAACCCTATAAGCTCGATTCGCAGCTGGTTCAACACATCGACACCCTTATCCGCTGCAAACTCAGTCCCGAACAAGTATGCGCCTACCTGCGCAAACACCACCAAATCACACTCCATCACAGCACCGTTTACCGCTACCTCCGCCAAGACAAAAACAACGGCGGCACTTTGTGGCAACATCTCAGAATATGCAGCAAACCCTACCGCAAACGCTACGGCAGCACATGGACCAGAGGCAAAGTGCCCGACCGCGTCGGCATAGAAAACTGACCCGCCATTGTCGACCGGAAAACCCGCATCGGCGATTGGGAGGCCGACACCATCGTCGGCAAAAAAATCAGAAAAAGCGCGTTATTGACCTTGGTCGAACGCACTACCCGCTACACCATCATCTGCAAATTAAAGAACTTAAAAGCCGAAGACACTGCCCGGGCGGCCATTAGGGTATTAAAGGCATATAAAGCCAGAGTCCACACCATTACCATGGATAACGGCAAAGAGTTCTACCAACACACCAAAATAGCCAAAGCATTGAAGGCGGAAACCTATTTTTTTGCCGCCCTTACCATTCTTGGGAGAAAAGGGCTGAATGAGAACACCAACGGACTCATCCGGCAATATTTCCCCAAACAAACCGATTTTCGAAACATCAGCGATCGGGAGATACGCAGGGTTCAAGATGAGTTGAACCACCGGTCGAGAAAAAAACACTTGGCTACGAAACGCCAAGTGTTTTATTCTTAAATCTGTTCCAACCACCGGTACTCTGGTGTTGCACTTGAAATCGAATCAAGGTCGTCTGAAATCCTAAAAAGGGATTTCAGACGACCTTTTTAAGAAGTTCTGCTTTATCAGCGCGAATCTGCCAACATCCAGTATTTCATTTTTTTCAAACACAGAGGCCTTTGTAATAACATGAGTTATTAAAATTTTTATACTCAATACCATTTTCAAAATGAATAACCTTCCTGATTTCTTCCACTTTTTTTCTCAATATCAGAAAGTTTTTTTAGTCGATTGAAATTTTTTTAGCACATTTTTTTATACGTCAAATTTCGTTAACAGACTATTTTTTTGCAAAGGTCTCACACAACAAGAATTTTTATTCAGCTTAAGTCGAAATTCACCAAACCACATCTTTTGTCGGATAAAAAAATGAGGTTTGGCTACATCCAACATAACTTATTTGAAAGCAGATTCCCAATTTTTTTATAGAAAAAGACTGCTCACAATATTCTTTACCCGACGCGGTAAAAACGCTAAAGCTGCCCAACAGGTTGGGAAAAATGTTTGACCTGTTTATTGCCCGTCATGACCGCGCGCTCGAGGACGCGGATTTTGTTTTTTTGGCGCACAATAAATCAAAGTCTTTGAGCGTACACCAATGGATGTTCGGCGTGTCGTACCAATGGTAGGGCATGCGTTCGGAAACCGGCATATGACCGCCGACGGCGATTTGGAAGCGGTTGCGCCAGTAGCCGAAATTCGGGAAGCTGACAATTGCCTGTTTCGCCACGCGCATGAGGCAGCGCAGGATTTTTTTCGGTATTCTGCATGGCTTGGATGGTTTGGCTCAAGACGATAACGTCAAACGTCTGGTCGCCAAATTCTGCCAACCCCTGCTCCAGATCTGCTTGGATGACGTTCACGCCGCGCGACATGGCGGCGATGACGCTGTCGGTATCGATTTCGATGCCGTAGCCGCTGCATTTTTTGTGTTCCACCAAAGCCGCCAGCAATTCGCCGTCGCCGCAGCCCAAGTCCAAGACGCGGCTGCCTTCGGGAATCCAGTCGTAAATCAACTGCAAATCGTCGCGCAAATTCATGATCGGCAATCCTTGTCAACATTGTTCATATAAACCGCTACGGCGCGCATATAAGCCTCGTCTTCCATCAAAAAGGCGTCATGGCCGTGGTTGGATTTGACTTCGATATACTGCACCGGCTTGTGCGCGGCAATCAGCGCTTTGACCAGCTCTTTGGAACGCGCGGGCGAGAAACGCCAGTCGGTGCTGAAGCTGGCGACAAAAAATTTCGCTTTCACATTTTGCAAGGCGCGGGTCAGGCTGTCGCCGAAATCCGCCGCCGGATCGAAATAGTCCAAAGCCTTGGTCATGAGCAGGTAAGTGTTGGCATCAAACCGTCCGACGAATTTGTCGCCCTGATAGCGCAGATAGGATTCCACTTCAAATTCAACGCCGTAGCCGTATTGATAACCGTTTGAACGCAAATCGCGTCCGAATTTTTTGCCCAAACCGTCTTCGGCAAGATAAGTGATGTGCCCCATCATTCGGGCAATCCGCAAGCCCCGTGCGGGAACGGTATTGTGGCTGCGGTAATGTCCTTCGTTGAAATCGGGGTCGGTCAAAATCGCCTGACGTGCTACATCGTTGAACGCGATATTTTGCGTCGAGAGTTTCGGCGCAGATGCAATCACTAAGGCATGGCGCACGCGCTCGGGATAGGAAATCGTCCATTGCAAAGCCTGCATACCGCCCAAGCTGCCGCCGACAATCGCCGCCCATTGTTCGATGCCGAGATAATCGGCAAGCGCGGCTTGGGATTTTACCCAGTCCTTTACCGTAACCACCGGAAAATCCGCGCCGTATTCCCCTGCCCGTTTCAGGATTGATCGACAAAGGCCCGCTGCTGCCGTCGCAGCCGCCCAGATTGTTCAAACCGACCACGAAAAAAACGTTCCGTATCAATCGGTTTGCCGGGACCGACCATATTGTCCCACCAGCCCGCATATTTATCCTCTGCCGAATGCCTGCCCGCAACATGATGGTTGCCCGACAGCGCATGGCAGATTAAAACCGCATTGTTTTTTTCGGCATTCAGCTCGCCGTAGGTTTCAATCATCAGATCGAAACGCGGCAAAGTTTTACCGTTTTTCCAAAACCAGCGGCATCTCAAACGGAATTTTTTTGGGGCGTTACAATGCCCACCGAGGCATTTTTGACTCATATCCTGTTCCAACAAATGCGGCGAAAAAGCGTTATTATATAGCAAACGGCATGACTTTTTGACACGGTCGGACAAGCAGCCTGACGCGCTCAAACATCCGTTCCCATGCCGCCGCGCCCAAACCATACTTTTTTTCAGACGACCTCCCCGCTTCCCGACATGATAGGCAGACTTTTTCCGTATTTTTTTCTTTTTTTCGCACTTGCCGCGCTGATCATCAACCGCCTCTTCAGCCGCAAGCAAAAAAACGCGCCCTGCGCGATGTCGCCAAAAATCAGCGCATGGGTGCTGCTCGGTGCTGCCGCAGCGACGCTGTTTTGGTATCTGGTCATGCTGTATTTCAAACACATTCCGGATTCTTATTGAACGGATGTTGATAGCCAGACAAAAGGTCGTCTGAAAACTCAAATTCAGGTTTTTCAGACGACCTTTTCCCGTATATTAAAAAAACACGGGGGATGACGACTTTGCCAAAGCGGCTGTCTCAACTCAACGTTTAAAAATTCGGCTTCTCCTTAAATTCCGTTCCGACGAACGTCCGTTTCGGATTGCCGCGTTCCACCTGATAAAGCCGGCTGTGCTGTGCGCGGGCGTAATCGTCGGTCTGTCCGGCATGATGTTCCGCCAACTTTTGCGCCAGCAGGGTCAAAGCCAATTTTTTGTTGGCATGCTGACTGCGTTCGCTTTCGACGCGCACGGAAATACCGCTCGCTTTATGAGTGGCACGGACGGCACTTTCAGTTTTATTGACGTGCTGCCCGCCTTTGCCGCCCGAACGGCAGGTTTGAAACTCAATTTCGCTTCCAGACGGCATTTCAGGCATATCGGGCATACGGAAAACGCCGATATACCAGTTTTTGCGCGGATGCTTCGGGCGGACGGGGCTGGCGCATATCCATTGGAGCGAACCTTGCCAACGCTGTGCTAAAGTTTCGGCATGCTTGCCGTCCAATTTAAGCACCGCCGACATAATGCCGTGTTTATCGGCGGTTTCAGAGATGATTTCTGCCTCAACACCTTCCGCCTTTTGCCTCGGCAAAGCAGCCCTGCCCAATACGAAACGGGCAAAGATACGGCATTCGGCAGGTCCTTGGGCGGTAGAAATTTGTATATAAATCATGGTTTATTTCCTTTCATTTTTTTGGGCGGAAGGAATATTTTTTTCGTCAAATCCCTTTGTTGCCGATTTTTGGCTTTATCGGGCACGCTCGGGCTGATTTCCGCCTCACTTTTTAAGCTGCGACAGGTATTCGCAAATGTTCTGCCACACAATATCGGGATCGATGTAGATGCCGAGTGCGGAAAGTTGCGGGTTGGCGGCAAAGTCCTGACTGCTGTCCGATTTGCTTGGACGGTTTGGGTCGGCGTAATACACGAGCAGCAGCGGCACATTCCGATAGGTTTTCAATATTACGTTGCTCCGTTCTCTGCAGACGGCTTGAAAATCGGCATTTTGGATCTCGTCATGCCAAGCCCAGTAGTAATTGCCGTATTGCGGCAAAACGTATTCCGCACCATCTTGAAAACGGATTGACCGACAGAAATAACGCCCAATTTTTTTGCTTAAAATTTGTCCGACATCGTAAGACGTATAGACTTTATCATTCGTGGCAAACAGGTATACACGCAGGTTGCCGATATACAGTTCCGACACCACGGCGCACGCACCGTATTCCTTTTCCCACTCGGCAGGCGGCTTGGGCAGGCTGTGTAGGATTTCAGCACCGGGCGGCAAGCGGCGGTCAAACACCAATACAGGGTCGACACCGTATTTCGCTACTTTGTGGTCGTAGAAATCTTTAAATTTACTGATGATTTTCATGCCTCACCTCCACATCCGCCGCTGGTTTTATAAGTCAAAACGGGTTTGAACCGGGCGACCAATTCAATCAGACCTGCGTTTTTCATGGCTGAAATGACGCTGTCTATGTCTTTATAGGCCTGCGGAGCTTCTTCAAAAATCAAAGCCTTATCCTGACAAACAACCACGCTGCCGAAGGCAGTTTGACGCAGGCTGTCGGCGGAATATTTGTGCGACAGGCGGCCTTTGCATTCGCTGCGCTGCCATTTCCGTCCAGCGCCGTGTGCCAATGTGTTCAGCGAAATTTGGCAATCTTGGGTCGGCAGAACCAGATAGCTGTAATCGCCGCGCGAGCCGGGTATCATGACCAGACCTTTATCGGCGGGCGTTGCACCTTTGCGATGCAGCCAGCCGGTTTGCCCCGCGATTTCGGTTTGTTCGAGGAAATTGTGATGCACGTCGAGCAGGCAATCGCCTTCCGTACGCCAGCGGTCGAGCATTCTGGCGGCAATCAGACGGCGATTTAAACGGGCAAACTCAAGGGCTGCCTGATGTTCGGCAAGATAGTCCGCCGCAGCCTCGCTGCCTTCCGCCAAACCTCGATGGCCGTAGGCTTCGATGTGGCGTTGCAAAATCTGCTGACCCAGTCCGCGCGAACCGCTGTGTACCAACAGTTGCAAACGGTTTGAATCAAAGGCAGCGGGAAGCAAATCGTCGCGGTAAACGGTTTCAACGGTTTGCAATTCGGCAAAATGATTGCCGCCGCCGATGGTGCCGACAGCGAGGTCGTCTGAAAACGGATAATCGGATGCGGATTCTCCGAGCAAGGCTTCTTGTTCATCTTGGCTCAAAGGCGTATCGATGTTGCCAAGCTGCTTGGCGAGTTTGACGGGTTTAAGCTTGACGGCGGACAAATCGGTTTGCCAAAAACGTCATGCCGCAGCCGATGTCATTGCCGATGAGCGCGGGGTAAAAAAATGGTGTTCGCTGAAAAACGCTGCACCGACGGGATAACCGCGTCCCGCGTGCAAATCAGGCATACCGGCTACGCGCAGCATGTGCGGCAGCTTGGCGGTGGTTTCGAGTTGAGCGACGGCGTTGCCTTCAATCCAGGTTTCCGAATCAGCGATGATGTGAATATGATGGGGATTTTGATAATTGCCCATGTGTATGCTTTCTTTAAAACGGACAGATGGCAAAACGAGTCCAAACCGACAAAACAAAAAAGATGTCCGGTTTGAAAATATACCGACTGCCGTCTGACGTTTTCAGACGACATCTGTCCAATTGATGGGAAAGCAGCTCGAAGCGGGCGATAGGGAAAATGCGGAAACGCGTTGTCCGAAAATCAGACCGACGCTTGGGCTGCAAAGAATGTGATTGAGCGGATTGAAGTATTGCGTGTCATGGCTGCTCCTTTCTTTGCATGTGAAAATTGAAAACAGGCGGATTATAGGGGAAATGTTTGAAACGTTACAATCAAACTGTGTTTTTTAGCATAACCGCTCTAGCAGAATAGGTACAAAACTTCAAATAGACAAAACGGTACATTTGAAACACGTTTTGATGCAATTCCTGAAAACTTACCCAAAAACTTACCCAAAAACTTACCCAAAAAGTTACCCCATAAATGATAAAAAAACTCAAGCATACGCCAGCATATTTGAGGTAATAAAAAAGCCTTGAAACCGTTAAAGCTCAAGGCTTTATGCGTATTACAGGATACCGCTGAAAATAGGGTATGGTGGAGGCGGGGGGAATCGAA
Organism: uncultured Neisseria sp.; assembly: GCA_916438535.1. Taxonomy (GTDB): domain Bacteria; phylum Pseudomonadota; class Gammaproteobacteria; order Burkholderiales; family Neisseriaceae; genus Neisseria. Next base: position 237,243 of record CAKAEP010000001.1, read on the forward strand.
CCCACCTAGCCCGTAACCAGTAGTATGTGTATAGACAAACGCCCTTGACTTAGGGCGTTTTTTATCTGTTCATATACTACTGGCTGCGGTCATTTGTGCCACAATTTGTGCCACAATTTGTGCCAAACCCAACGAGGGTATTCCCATTAATACTCAAACCAACCAATACAAAAAAACAAACCGCTCGGTGCCAAGTCTCGGGACGGTCTTTCAGACGACCTTTATCGGTGCTTTGACCGTATTCGGTCTGCTGAACCAGTTGTCCGACGGCATCGTAGCCGTAGGCGGTGATTTTGCCGTCCCAGCCGGTTTCTTGGATCAGGTTGTCGGTCGGGCCGTAATCGAGACGGTAGGTTTCGCCGTTTTCGTTGGTGAGGACGGTCAGACGGCGGGCTTTGTCGTAGGCGTAGGCGAAGGTATGGCCCAGCGCGTTGGTGCGTTTGAGCGGCAGTCCGTCCACTGCGAGTTCGTAGGCGGTTTTGGCACCGAGTCCGTCGATGTGGGCGGTCAGCCGGTTAAGGCGGTCGTATTCGAAGGTTTCGTGACTGCCGTCGGGGTAGTCGGTACGGACGGGGTTGCCCGCTGCGTCGTAATGGTGGCGGGTGGTATGGCCCAGCGCATCGGTAACGGTTTCGAGATCGCCGTATTCGGTGTAACCGAAACGGGTGGTTTCGCCGGTACAGTCGGTAAAGCAGACGAGTTGGTCGAGGGTGTCGTAGTGTAGGCGTCGGGTTTTGCCTAAGGCGTCGGTAATGGTTTCGGGCAGCCATCGGGCGTTGTAGCCGTAGCTGGTGGTGTAACCGGCGGGGTCGGTGATGCTGATGAGGTTGCCACGTTTGTCGTAATCGTAGGCGGTAATCCTGCCTGCGGGATCGTTGACGGCAACCGGCAGGTTGAGGGTTTCGTGGTAGTCGATTTGGGTGCTGCCGCCGTCCGGCGCGGTGATGGCGATGACGTTGCCTTCGGTATCGTAGAGATAGCGGGTTTCGCGTCCGAGCGGGTCGCGCTCTACGGTAATGCGGCCGTAGCTGTCGCGTTCGCTGTCGCTGCGCTGTCCGTCGGCGTCGATGCGGTAGACGAGTTCCCGGTTTTCGTCAAAACCGTACACTTCCGTCCGACCCAATGCGTCGGTAACGACGGTATGGTCTTTGCGGTAGCCGAACGTCCATTCTTCGCCGAGGTTGTTGCTGCTTTTTGAGCACTTTGCCGTCGGTGTCGTAACGGTCGTATTCGTAGCGGGACACCAGTCCGTCGGGCTGGCTGTGTTCGACCATGATGTGGTTGCGGTAGGCGAAACCGCGCAGTTTTTTTGCCGTCGCGTCCGTAAACGGCGGTCAAATCGCCGTAGCCGTCGTAGTCGTAGCGCACCAGTTCCTTGCCGTTGAAGGTGACGGAGGTGAGGCGGTTGACGTAGAAACGCTCGTCTTCGGAAACGAAGACATCCCGTTCTCCGGCAGGGTCGAAATCGGGATCGTTGTCGTGCAGACGGATGGAGGAGAATACGGGTTGGAAGTGTCGGCCGCTGCCGTCGTAAATGCTGTGCGGCAGCCCGTTGTCGTCGTAGCAGAGGCGGATATGGCGGCCGTTGCGGTCAAGCTGGGCGACCAGTTGGAAAAATGCCGCAGCCGGAATCGACTTCGGCAAACAGCAGCCGTGCGCCGCCGTCGGGGGAGGCGATTTGGTAGAGGTCGTCTGAAATCTGTGAAAAGAAGATTTGTTCGTAAGGATCAAAATAGGCGTCATCCAGACCGTAGGGATCTTCTTCGGCGGAAGCAGGTTTTGGTGCGGCCTCTTCTTCATATAAATCGTCCTCATCGTCGTCGGCTGCGGAATAAGGCTCGTCCGCTTCGTCGCTGATATCCGGCAACGAAATTTCCCTGCCCTGCTCATCAATATAAAAGGAAACCGTCGGCTGTTCGGACAAGACGCATGGAGAACGGCAGCGACCAACCTTGTCCCAGCCAGCCGTTGCCTATTTGGTCGGAATAGTAGCTGCGCTGCCAAACAAGGGGAAGCGGGGAATCGAAAGCAAAGTCAGTCTCAGTATCGTCAAATAGGACTTTGATACCGAGTACGGCGTTTACGGGGTTACCGATAGCTGCGGCAACCTTACAAGGAATACAGTGGCCATGACCCGAGGTAACCACCCCGCCATCGAAGCCCATGCCCATGCCGCCGCTAAAACCACTGACCATTTTACGGGAAGGCGGCTTGGGGCCCGGCTGACCGGGTATCATGGACGCAAGGGAAACCAGTTCGGATATGGCATCAACTGCATCGGCTGCAGCAGAATCAGGCGCAACTATGGAAAGGGCAGTGGAAGCAACATCGGCAACCATCTCTATCACATCCACCGGTCCGGCTGCATTGGTCAGCGGCTCGGGTGGATTGGCAGAGCCTTGAGACACCATGGCTGGTGCGGCTGGTTTGGGGATGAGAATACCGAAAGTATTACCGAAAGAGGCCATGGGTTTAATCCCTCCGTCGAGATTCTTTTTATTTTTTTGAAATGAAAAAAACTGGAATATTTGAGAAACTTGAGAAACTAAGTCAAAATAATTATGACTGTAATATCATAAAATGCTTACTTCACCTATTTTTTTGATATGTAAAAAAATATCAATGCATAAATCAAATTTATGGTAAAGTATTCGCAAAGTAGGCATATTTTTGGATATGTCTGAGATAAGATTATAATCAATAACTTAAGTAACTTTATTTTTTTGTTAATTTTTATTTTTAAGTGGTTGTTATTTATGCGGCAAATAGAAACCTACTTTCAACTAGATTTAATTGATTTATTAATTCAGAAAAAAATGCTGACCCTTTACAAACTAATAAATTAGGTTTATCACCCATCAATTATTACTTAAAATTACACCCTCCCTTATGCCAAACACCTTTTTTTCAAAAAGAAAGTAGAGAATGAAGAACTTTTTTTGTAGAATCAGAAGAAGGTATTTCACCAGGGAATATGAATATTAGAGATACTAAGTACAACACATAGACTTTCCCAAGCTCTAACGCCCCCGTAAGGTCGTCTGAAAAATTTTCAGACGACCCCACCCCCAACAGGAGCAAGCCGCCATGGCATTAAATAAAATCGCCCGTAAAAGCAGTGACTTCAATGTCGTCTTTATCCTCCCCGATTTCTGTTGGGCACCCCCTCCTGCTCCTCCTGTCACACCCATCCCCTTCCCCTCTTCGCCGACCTGGGCGGTGCCAAGACCGTCGCCAAAGACGTCCGCCTCAACCGCAAGCCCGCCTTCGTCTTCAATGCCAGTAAAACCAACCGCACGACCGGCGACGAACCCGCCCTTCCGGGCCGCAAGGGCATACTTTCCCGTACCGCCACCAAACCCGCCTGGCCGATGATGCATTCTTCTTCGGTTAAAATCCGCAAGCGCCACATCATACGTGCCGGCGACATGTTCCACATGAACAACAAGTTCAAGAAGAAACTGCCGCCCAAACCCTGTATTTCCTGCAAAGCCGCCGCCGCTGCCGGCCGCCCGGTCAATCCGATACACGGGCTGAAGTTTTTTTGGAGAAAGAAACCGACTTTGCTTTTGAAGGCATCCTGCCGCTGGTCTGGAGCCGCAGCTATTATTCCGACCAAGACGGTACCGGCTGGCTCGGCGAGGGCTGGAGTGTACCGGGTTGCCAACGCATCATCCGCGATGCGGCGGGATTGGCCTATATCGACGATCAGGGCCGTCTGTTCCCGCTGCCGGAAGTCGATGAAGACGATGAGGAACCGGTATTGTTCGAGAGCGAACAGATCTGGTTCAGCAAGAATCCGGACGGGCATTATGTCATTGCTTCGCTGGACGGTTCGATAGCGCTGCGTTTTGCGCCTTTGGTGGTGGCAGAAGACGGTTCGGACGAAGATTCCACCCTCTTCCCGCTGGTGGCGGTGGAAGACGCCAACGGCAACCATCAGCGTTTCGTCTATCATCCGCTGACCGGTCTGCCGCAATACGTCATCGACGGTAACGGCCGGGTGTTCTCGCTGAACTTCGGCAATGTGGCGGACGAGCAGTCGCCCTAAAAATGCGGCTGTTGTCGGTGTCGCTGTTGGAGGGGTGCCGGTCTTCGGCGAAACGGTCCGGGTCGGCAGTCCGCTGGTCCGCTACGAATACAATAATAGTGGCGACTTGGTCCGCGTCATCGGTCGCGACGGCAAGGTCAAACGCAGCTTCGGCTATAAGAACAATCTGATGGTGTCGCACACGGATGCGGCCGGATTGGTATCGGAATACGAATACGACCATTACACCCCGACCGGCAAGGTGTTGCGCAACCGGACTTCCTTGGGCGAGGAATGGCGTTTTTACCTATCATGACGGCTATACCGAAGTCACCGACGTGTTGGGCCGTACCGAGCAATATCATTACGACTACAACAACGAGTTGACCAAACGGGTGTTTGCCGACGGCAGCGCCGTATTGATGGAACGCGACGGTTTGGGTCGTCTGCTCAGCCACACCGATGCGATGGGGCGCGTTACCCGTTATCAGTACAGCAACGAGGGGCAGGTTGAAACCATCGTCCGCCCCGACGGCGCCATCCCTGCATTTCGACTATGACGACTGCTACCGTCTGATCCGTAAAAGCGATGCGGAAGGTCGTTATGACGGCTATACCTACGACGAAGCGGGCAACCTGCTGACCCATACCGACCCGCTGAAACATACCACCCGTTTCGAATATGCCGACAACGGTCTGTTGCTGTCGATGACCGATCCCAACGGCAGCAGTACCGCCTATCACTATAATCAAAAACCGTCAGCCCGACCTCATTACCGACTGCTCCGGTTACGAAACCCGTCTGGCCTACACCCCCGAAGGACAGTTGGCGCGTATGACCGATGCGCTGGGACAGCACACCGAATACCATTACGACGCCGACCAAAACCTCACCCTCGCCCTCTATCCCGACGGCAGCAAAGAGACCTTCGGCTACGATGCCGCAGGTCGTCTGAAAACCCATACCGACGGCGAAGGCCATACCACTTCCTACGAATACGGCCAGGACGGTCTGCCGACCCGACGCACCAATGCGCTGGGGCATACCTTCGGCTACCATTACGACAAAGCCCGCCGCCTGGTCGGCCTCACCAATGAAAACGGCGCGCGCTACCGCTTTGCCTACGACGTCCTCGACCGCCTGATTGCCGAAAGCGGCTTCGACCATAAGCTGACCGGCTACCGCTACAACGCCGGCAACGAACTGGTCGAGCAGCGCGAATTCGGCGACGATGCCTCCCTCGCCGCCAAACTGATGGCGAAACTGGGCGGACAGCCCGTCCCCAAAAAAGACGCTGCCCCGCTTTCAGACGACCTCGACAGCCAAACCCCGCTGCGGATGACCGAGTTCAAACGCGATATATTGGGACGCTTAATCCACACCCTCGCCCGCGATAACGACAAGGTTCAGGAAACCGCTTACCAATACGACTTGGACGGCAACCTCGTCCGCGCCGCCAACTGCCACAGCATCACCTGCTTCGACTACAACGAAAACGGCCGACTCATCGCCCAGCACCAATGGAAGGTGCCGTCCAAAGAAGAGAATGCCCGAAACGTTTTGCCGACAGCCAAAGAGGTTACGGCGCGGAAGAGATCGCCAGTGTGTTGGACCAGCTGGCGTTTACCTACCATTTTTACGGGCACACGGGCGAGGCATACCAAAACAACTTCGCGGATAACGGCATCACCCAGTCGGTAAAAATTAAAGAATTGGAATTTGACGGACAGGGAAAAATTGTCGGAAGGCTGTATGTTGATTTTTGGAAGTGGAGCAGAAGAAAGGGGACAAGCTGTTTACGCTTTCGCCTGTACCGTTAAACGAGATCATTCATTTTATGCAGGACACTTGGCGGTATTGCTGATGCGGAAAGGACGGATTGAAAACCCGTCCTTTTTGTTTTTGCCAGTTGTTTTTTTCAGGTAGCCTACACCATTCAAGGCTACCTGAAAATTCATTTCTAAAAAAATAAAAGCTCATTCATTCAATGCCGCCAATCTCGCCCGAATTTTTTTGCAGCTGCATCTTCCGTACTGTTACCAACGATAACGTTTTGCTTGTCGTCGAAATACTGCACGGCAGGGAGGTCGCGCAGGAAGCTGTCAATATCCTGTGCGGTCAGGAAACGGCCGTGCATATCCCAGCCGACATTGAGGGCGCGTCCTTTGACGGCAGCCATGCGGTCGTGCAGATGGCCGTAGAGGTGGTATAGGCCGTGGTGGATGCCGTCCCATTCGTATAAGGGATAGTGGCACAAAATCGCGGTATTGCCGATTTCGGGCAGTTTGAGCCGCAGGTAATGGCTGGCGGACGAGAGCAACGGATGACCGTCGGCTTTGCGCGTGTTGAGGAAATGTGCTTCGTTTTGCCGAATTAGGTAGTCGTGGTTACCGTAGATCAAATGGTGTTGCCCGTTAAGCCGTTGCAGCACGGCTTCGATGTGTGCGGGATTTTTGGCAAAGCAGACATCGCCGAGGTTGTACACAGTGTCTTGCGGGGTAACGACGCGGTTCCAGCAGTCGATCAGGTATTCGTTCAGCTCGTTGGTGTTATCGCTTTGTAGGCGGAATTGCGGGCAGTATCGGGCGATGTTGGGATGGGAGAAGTGCCAGTCGGCGGTGAAATAGGTTTGGGACATGGGATACTCGGTTTCGGGTGATCTGACAATGAAAAAAATAAGGTGCAGGCTGCTTTTTTAGGCTGTCTGAAAGGGGTTGGGGTGATATAGTGAATTAAATTTAAACCAGTACAGCGTTGGCTCGCCTTGCCGTACTATGTGTACTGTCTGCGGCTCGCCGCCTTGTCCTGATTTAAATTTAATCCACTATAAAAAGCAGCCTGCACTTTTTTTGCCTACCTATCTGCCGGTCAATACCAACCGTCGGCAGAAGGCTTCCCAGTCGGTAAGGTGCACAACGTGCGTGCCGTCTGCCAACGGGTATACATCGGAAGCGCAAGTGGTGCGCCAATAGGTGTAAAACGGAAGTTTGGCGATGTCGGCTTCCGATACGGCAGGGGCATTATCCTGTTCTGGCGTATGCACAATCGGCAAGCCGAAATAGCTGTATTGACCGTCTGCGACTTTGTCACCTATGAGGCCGGTTTGGCCGCGGTGTCTGCCGGTACGGACAAACCGGCGGCAGAATGCGTTCCAATCGTGCAGAAATACGGCGGCTTGTCCGTCTATCAGGCTTTGGGCGGAACCGATGCTGCTGTCCTGCCAAAATGAATAGAACGGCAATTCGGCGATGTGGCGTTCCATGACGACTGGACTGTTGCCCTGTCCTGCCGTCCGCATCACCGGAACACCGAAACAGGCGGTTTCAGGCAAAGCATGTGCAGGCTGCATGAAGGCGTTTCGCAGCATAACGGCCGCTTCGGCAGGGTCAATACCCAAAATGTCTATGGCAGGTTGCATAGTTGCGGGCAGGTCGCAAAAGCAGCCTGCACCTTCAGGCAGGCAATACACCGAGTTGTGTGTATGGGCCAGCGGTGCCGCCCATTGAGTAACGGGCGAAGTGCGGATTCGGCTGCCCGCGGCAAAGCGTCCCGAACCATCTTGGGCGACTGTGCCGTACACCACGGCATACTCGGATTTGCCGGGCGTGTGGTAGCGCGTGAAGGTCCAGTCGGTGAGCTTGCAGGAGATAAGGGCGCCGTCGTGGAAATGTTCGGATGGGATGGGGTTGGCGGGAGTGTTGGGCATGGTTCATTCCTTGAAGGGCGGTTTCAGGTAGCCTCAAACATAGGCCGCAGGCACGGCAACCAAATTCTCCGCCAACCAGATTTTTTTGCGGGTACTGGTTGATGATCGTGCCGTGGGCGATGCCCAATTCGTTTGCCGGCAGCGTGTTGCGCAGCAGGTTGAAAGCGGCGGCCATTTTTTTATTAGGATTGGCGGTGGCTTTGATTTCAACGGGGTACAGCATCTGCTGGTGTTCGATCAGTAGGTCGATTTCTTTTTGATTGGTGTCGCGGTAAAAATAAATCGGCGGTTCTTGGCCTTGGTTGTGGAAGGATTTGATGATTTCGCCCACGACAAAAGTTTCAAAAAACTGCCCGCTCTTGGCTCCGTTTTGAATGGTTTCCGGCGTCAGCCATTTGGTCAGGTAGGCCATCAGGCCGGTGTTCAGCATATAGACTTTCGGGGTTTTTGATGGCGCGTTTAAGGCGGTTGTTGCCATAGGGTTGCAGCAGATAGACGATGCCCGATGTTTGCAGCACGGTGAGCCAACGCTTGACGGTATCCACCGATACACCGATTTCCTGGGCCACGCTGCTGTAATTCAATAATTCCCCGCTGCGGGCGGCAATAGCAATCATGAACCGAGTGAAATCGCCGCTGCTGCCTACATTGACCAATTGGCGCACGTCGCGTTCGATATAGGTGGCGACATACGAGGCATAGTAAACCCTGCCAGTCGGTTGCGGGTTGCTCGTATAAGCGCGGCATATCGCCGCGGTGGATAATCTGCCAGATATTTTCGTGTTCGGGCAAACTGAATACCGGTTTCCGGTCAGCCAAATAGCCTTCGTCCGGCACAAAGGCCGTCTGAAAATCATCGCCGCGCATTTCGCGCCACGACAATCCGTTTAATTTCAATACCGCAATGCGCCCGGCCAGGCTTTCGCTGACATTTTGCATCAACTCAAAAGCCTGAGAACCGGACAGCAGGTACAGGCCGTTCTGCTTGCGCCGGTCTATATCCATTTTCAGCAGGGGGAACAGCTCAGGGGCATATTGGACTTCGTCCACAATCAGCGGCGGCGTGTGGTTCAATAAAAACAGTTGCGGCTCGTTTTCGGCTTGGTCGAGCAGCAAGGGATCGTCTAAGGTAAGGTATCCGTATTCGGGCGCAATGTGCTGAAGCAGCGTAGATTTACCGACCTGCCGCGCACCGGTCAGCAATACGGCGGGAAATTGGGCGGACAGCTTTTGCAGGACGGATTGCAGGTGACGTGGGTAATACATAACAAAAATCCAGTTTAACTTAAGACAGAATCTTAATTTAAACTGTATTTTTTTGCGCAATACATCTTATTTTTGTATGGTAATGATGCCGTAGGCTACACCGCGAAACAGCCGCTATATACACTCCTTGTTATACTGGCGTACATAGTCCTCGGGCGTGATGCGCCGCTCATTCTGGCTGTTAGGCAGGTAATCAACAATAGAGACCGAGCTAGATAACACGGTAGATTCTCCGGCGGTACAAAAGGTGCGTGAAGAGTTAACAGCATTAAGCGATCAGCGAGCATAACAGGAAGTAGCTGATGATGCTTACAGATACGCTAACCCGACTAAAAAAAGAACCGCTCTTTCCAGTTAGGCAAGCTGACCGACAAAGGCACATCCGAACCACTGCTGAAACCAGAACATGCTCTTTCGCAGCTGCAGAGGGTTTTTGACGGGGTTCAGATGGCACTAAGGGGGGTGAGCTCATGGAGCACAGTACGCAGGCCTCCCTACTTCAAGTACGCTCAACAGAACAGCAACGGATACTGTGTTCTACCCGTAGTGATATCAATGCGCTCATGAAGGAGGTGCAAGGCATCAAACATCCTTTCCATAACCTATCTACATTCAACCAGAGATATTCAGCCCCGCCCTTCTAAAACATCATCGGTATCCTAGAATCCCAACTACAATCCTGATAATTATTGGTGGAACCAATATTAACCAAATCGCCAGCCAATAAACAAGCCACCCTGATTGGGTGGCCTTTTTATTATTGGGTGGACAGATACATCTCGCGAATCTGCTCTTGGGTTGGTTTGGTTAACCCCATTGGTCATTGGTACAGCGTAGGATGAATTTATTGCTTCGGCAGACATAACTAACGCTCCATCCGCCAGTTTGCATACATCTCCATATTGGCATACTCGACTATTTCCCTTTTTGTCATCAACCCACCTACCAACCCGAAGGCTGTCGAGCCGAACCTGATAACATATAGTCAATTAAAATCAAAATAGGACAGTAACGCATCGTCAAATCGGGCGTAATCAGACAATACGGTTCGCAGATACCGCTTAATATTCGCCCACACCTTCTCAATCGGGTTGAGCTCAGGTGAATAAGGTGCAAGAGGCAATACCTTATGTCCCAATTTTTCCGCCATTTCCCGTAAGACACCCATACGGTGAAATCGCGCATTATCTAAAATAATCACCGATTTTTTTGAGTCAATGCGGGCAGTAGGCATTGCTGAAACCACACTTCAAAAAAAGACCCCGGTCATCGTATTTTTGATAAACCATCGGAGCAATCAGCCGGTTGCCGACTTGTGCGGACACCAAAGATAAGCGTTGGTATCTTTTTTTCCACTTATCTGCGCTTTCACTATTTGCCCTTTCGGGCTGCGGGCATAGGGACGGAACAGGTAGCGGTCAAATCCTGTTTCATCCAAATAAACACGTTGGTAGTCGGAAAAATTCGGCCAGTTGTGTCAAATAATGCGTTACTTTGGCCGGGTCTTGTTCTTTGTATAGTGGATTAAAATTGCAATGATACGGCGTTGCCAACGCCCTTATGTACTACCCGTACACGGCGGGCGTTGCCGCCTTGTCTCATTTTTTATTTTTAATCCACTATAAGTGGTGGTCTTTTTTTGCGCGTCATCCCCATCTGTTTGAGTGCATAGCAAACGGCGGCTGCTGTACAATCAAAATGTTTGGCGATTTCATGCAGATAGGCATCCGGGTGTTGCCCAACATATTGAGCCAGTTTTTGCCTATCCAATTTGACGGCATTTAGACCGGTAACTTGATGTTTTAGGCTGCCTGTTTGTTTTTTAAGGCGAATCCACAGGTAAAGCGTGTTTCTTGACAAGTTAAACGTTGCTGCGGTTTGGCTGATATTTTTGCATTGTTCGTAATAGTTTAAAGCTTTGTTTCTTAAGTCCGCAGAGTATGCCATGGTTAGACCTTCAAAGTTGAGTATTGTACCATTTTGTTTTTTTAATTGACTATAAAATCAGCTTCGCCCTCGTTCGGTTGACGACCGAACTCGGAGTATGCCGACGGGCGTCTTACCGAATTCCGTCTCGACAATCCGATGACCATCGTGTCAAACCCTATGGGGAAAGTCAGCCAAAATTTCCAAAATCACCGATGTATATGTACTATATATGATATATATATTCTTATAATAGGTACTTATATAGTATATATAAATATAAGTATGCGCTTTAAACAAAAAAAAGCAATCTCTAGGACATATCATAGCTCCACTTTTCCCAAATCTATAATTTCAAAAAATTCGGGAGGCAAAACAATAAAAGTTTTACCTCCCAAGAAAAATTTTTCCAACACGAACCCTAGTACACCGGCCTGGTAAACCATGGCTGGAGTTTTTCTGTACCGGCTACCAAGTTTTGTTTACCTTGCTACTTTTTCTCTTCAAATGACAGCAATCGAACAAAGCTTTGGTACGTTGCACCGTAAATTCCGCTATGCCCGGGCAGCCTATTTTGGTCTGATTAAAGTGAGTGCGCAAAGCCATCTGAAGGTGATGTGTTTGAACCTGTTGAAAGCCACCAGCAGGCTAAGTGTGCCTGTTGCCGCCTAAAAGGCGGTCCGGATGCCTTATTATGAGGTATCCGGGGAGGATTAAGGGGGTATTTGGGTAAAATTAGGAGTGATTTGGGGCGAAAACAGCCGAAAACCTGTGTTTGGGTTTCAGCTGTCGGGGGAAGTGCTTTTTTGCAAAGGTCTCGGCCAAAGTCAGCACGCCGGCGGCAATCAGCCCAATGCCCAGCCATTCCTGGGAAGACGGCCATTCCTTCAACACCACTGCGAATAACGCCACCAGCACGATACTGAATTTATCCACAGGCGCGACCTTTGAGGCCTCGCCCATCTGCAAAGGCCTTAAAAATAAGCCAGCCAAGATGCGCCTGTGCCAAAACCCGACAATATCAGGAACGTCCAATTGCGCGCGGAAAAAAATCGGTCACGCCCTGCCATTTGCCCGCATAACTCAAAAAAATGCCGCCAAGGCAGCCAAAAATAACCAATGTGCGGATAAAGGTGGCAAAATCCGAATCGATGTCCTGCAAGCCGGCTTTGGCAAAAAAACAGCCGTCAAAGCGGCAAAGAAAGCAGAAGCCAATGCCCAATAAAACCAAGTATTTTTCCATTTTACCGCCTTCTAATTTCAAATATTTAAACAAAAAAATCAAGGATTCCTATGCAAGACAACGGCTTCTCTTATGCCCAGCAACGGCATGCGCTGTTTTTGGCTGGTATTGTTCCATATGCTCATTATTGCCTCAAGCAATTATTTGGTGCAATTCCCCTTCACCGTAACCCTGCCCAACGGATTTGAAGTACATTCCACCTGGGGCGCGCTGACCTTTCCGTTTATCTTTTTGGCTACCGATTTGACCGTTCGGATTTTCGGGCAGCGGCTGGCGCGGAGGATAGTATTTTTTTCGTCATGTTTCCCGCTCTGGCGCTGTCTTACGCATTATCCGTCTTGTTCCAAAACGGCACATGGGTCGGTTTTGCCTCTTTGGCCGTATTCATACCGTCTGTGTTCCGTATCGCCGTCGCCAGTTTTTCGGCTTATGCGGTCGGACAGATATTGGATATTTTCGTGTTCAACCGGCTGCGCCGCCTGAAATCGTGGTGGATTGCCCCTTTTTTTCATCAATGTTTGCCGGCAATGCAATCGACACTTTACTTTTTTTCGGCATAGCCTTTTGCCGGCAGCGGCGACAAATTTATGGCTGCCAATTGGCCGCATATCGCCTTTGTTGATTATCTGTTCAAACTGGCTGTTTGCACCCTGTTTTTTTCCTGCCCGCCTATGGGGTATTGTTGAAAATTCTAACCGGCAGACTAACCACATTGCCGGAGGAAGACATAAGGCAGACCGCCGCCCTTGCAGAAGAACATTTGTGAAGGGGCGGGTGTTTCTGACGGGATGGATAAAGGGGTTGGTCAGGCTTTGCCGATTTCGGCCTGCCAAACTTCCAACACACAATCCAGCAGCAACAATAGGGCGTGGTCGGTGCCATATTCGTCCAGATAAACGAAATGCAGCGGCAGGCTTTGTTCGAATTCGTCTATCAGGGCGACGGGTTTGCCTTGTGTGCGGGCGGCTTTGGCGGTATGTTTGGGCACCATGGCCAGTCCCGCACCATCGGCGACCAAGTCGATAATGGTTTGAGGATAATCGCAGATGATCTGCTTTTTGGGCGACAGCTTGTGGCGGTGCCAGAACTGCTGTAGGTTTTTGTGGCTGCCGGATATGCCGGACATCTCTATCCAAGTGTAGTCATTCAGGCTTTTGGGCAAACCGCGCCGCAACTTATCTTCTTCCCCATCCGGGCAAATCAAGGCGTAGGCGATGTTTTGCAGGAAACGGCATTGCAGGCTGCGTCCTTCTATGTTGCCGAGGAAAAAACCGCCGTGCAGCCGCTTTGCGGTCAGGCGTTCCAAAATTTCGCCGCTCATACCGTATTGGATGTGAAGTTGCACATCGGGACTGCGCTGTTGGATCAGGCGGGTCAGTTCGGTTACCTTGTGTGATGCTATGGGGTGGATCAGGCCGAGCTGCGCATGGGAGACGAAGTGTTCCGACAGCGTTTCGGCAAACTTTTCCAAACGGTGCTTGTGCTGCATCAGGGCTTCGGCTTCGGGCAGCAGCACTTCGCCTGCGCGGGTAAGCTGCATACCGTTGCTGGTGCGGATGAAAAGCGGCGTACCGACGTCGCTTTCTATGGCCTTGATTTGGGCGGAAACGGCCGGTTGCGACAAAAACAGCCTTTCGGCGGCCTGTGTCAGATTTTGCGTATGCGCCACAGTGATAAAGGCGCGCAATTGATTGATATCCATATATTCTTCTTTTTTCTACAGATAGAGGGCAGCGTTCTGTCTGTTTTGCCCATGTTTATCTGTGCATTTGTTTGAATTTTTCTTATTTAAAATCAATTAACTACTCAGAAACCGAATTACTTCGGCCTTATTAGGCATCAACCTTTTTGATAATCCTTATCCAAATTTGCAATTACCGCGCCAAAAAAATATCGTTTTTTTAAAAATTTTTTTCTTTTATATTCATTAAATTGAATCAAGCCATAGGTAGTCCGGATAGGCTTAATCAGAATTTGCGATTGGCATCGGGTGCGGCTTGGACATTTAATATCTCGGCGGGCTGCCGCTTCGCAATTAAATAACCCCTACATAAGGAGCAAACCGATGGGCAAATCATCTACGGAAGAGGCCAGATTAACGGCTGAAATCCTGAATAATCCGAAATTCCAAAAAAATGGCGCGGCAGAAGTCGTTGCTGGGCTGGTCGTTTTTCGGCAGTAATGTTTTTCCGTTTACACGGCCTTCATCTGGATCATCGGCACGCGCCCCGACCTTTTGGGACGCAAAGTTTCCGAAGGAGGCGTTACCACTTGGGGCATCTACGCCGGCATCGCCGTTATTGTATTTTCCTTCCTTATTACACTGGCGTATGTGTGGTTGGCCAACGGCTATTTCGAAAAACCACGCGGGAGGTGGTACGTGAAGTTCAGGGGATGCATCCTGTACTAACATACAGGAACATGCATAAGGCACAGCTTCATGTACCTGTCCGATTGGAAAGGGATAACGCCTGTTGTTACAAAAAAATCCAGATTCTACTGCCCCAAAGGGCTCAGTTTCAACCATTAAGGAAATTCCGATGAAAAAAATATACATAAAAAAACAATATTATATTTCATTTCGCCGATATTTGTGAATGCGGCGTATGCGGACGCGCTGACGGGCGACGTGCAGCGGCAGGCGACCAATTGGACGGCCATCGTGATGTTTTTCGTCTTTGTCGGCAGCACGCTGCTGATTACCAAGTGGGCGGCACGGCAAAACCGTTCGGCCAAGGATTTCTATACGGGCGGCGGCGGGATTTCCGGCACGCAGAACGGGCTGGCGATTGCGGGCGACTATATGTCCGCCGCGTCTTTTTCTCGGCATTTCGGCAATGGTGTTTACCAGCGGCTACGACGGGCTGATTTATTCCACGGGCTTTTTTTGGTCGGCTGGCCTGTTGTGCTGTTTTTGGTGGCTGAGCGGCTGCGTAATCTGGGACGGTACACGTTTTCGGATGTGGCCGCCTACCGCCTGAAACAAACGCCGGTGAGGGTGTTTTCTGCCGCAGGTTCGCTTTTTGGTGGTGATTCTTTATTTAATCGCGCAGGTGGTGGGTGCGGGCAAGCTGATTCAGCTTTTTGTTCGGCATGAGCTACCTTTCCGCCGTGATACTGGTGGGCGTGCTGATGGTGGCCTATGTGCTGTTCGGCGGGATGCTGGCAACGACATGGGTTCAGATGATTAAGGCGGTGTTGCTGCTGGGCGGGGCGACGCTGATGGCGTTTTTTTGTGTTGCAACATGCGGGGTTCAATCTGGAAACCATGTTCGGCCAGGCCGTATCGGCGCATGAAAAAGGGCGAGGCAATCATGTCGCCCGGCGGGCTGGTCAAAAACCCGGTGGACGCGCTGTCGCTCGGTTTCGCACTGATGTTCGGCACGGCCGGGCTGCCGCACATTCTGATGCGCTTTTTCACCGTGCCTGATGCGCGAGAAGCACGCAAGTCGGTGGTGGTGGCTACGGGGCTTATCGGTTATTTCTACCTGCTGACGATCATCATCGGCTTTGGCGCGATTATTTTCCTGAGCCGCGACAACCCGCAGTTTTTCACGCAGGTTTTCAAAGAAGGCAAAAGCGTGTATGAAATGGTGGGCGGCACGAATATGGCGGCGGTGCACTTGGCCGGGGCTACGGGCGGCGATTTGCTGCTGGGCTTTATTTCGGCCGTTGCCTTCGCCACGATTCTGGCGGTGGTGGCCGGGCTGACGCTGTCGGGCGCATCGGCGGTAAGCCATGATTTGTACGCTTCGGTCATCCGCAAGGGCAAGGCCACGCAGCACGAAGAGATGCGGGTTTCCAAGGCGGCCACGCTGGCTTTGGGCATTGCGGCGATTGTGTTCGGGATGGCCTTTGAGAATCAGAATGTGGCCTTTATGGTCGGGTTGGCTTTCGCGTTGGCGGCATCGGCCAATTTCCCCGTGCTGATGCTCAGTATGTTTTGGAAGGGGCTGACCACGCGCGGGGCGATTGCGGGCGGTTTTGCGGGGCTGCTCGGTGCGCTGGTGCTGATTGTGCTGGGGCCGACCGTGTGGGTGAGTGTGCTGCATCACGACAAACCCGTCTTCCCCTACGGTAATCCCGCGCTGTTTACCATCCCGCTGGCCTTTATCGTGGCCTGGCTGGTGTCGCTGGCCGACAAATCGGAACAGGCCGGCTGTGACAAGGCGGGTTTTGACGCGCAGTACGTCCGTTCGATGACGGGGGTAGGCGCGGCCGAAGCGAGCGATCATTGATTTCCGTTTTTGCAGGCTGTTTTTTCAGACGGCCTGTATCGGTTTTTCATCTTGTTGTTTGACCTATGTCGGTTTTTTTGGCTGTATTAATGATATAGAGACCTTTGCAAAATTCCTTTTCCCCCAACAGCCGAAACCTAAACAAAGATTTTCGGCTGTTTTCGTTTCAAATATCCACTGATTCTACCCAAATACCCCCTTAATCCTCCCCGGATACCTCATACATAAGGCATCCGGGCCACCTTTTAGGCAGCAACAGGCACACTTAGCCTGTTGGCCGCTTTCAACAGGTTCAAACACATCGCCTTCAGATGGCTTTGCGCACTCACTTTGAGCAGACCAAAATAGGCTGCCCGGGCGTAGCGGAATTTACGGTGCAGCGTACCGAAGCTTTGTTCGACCACATAACGGGTCTTCGACAAATATCGGTTACGTTTGGTTTGCGCCTCCGTCAGCGGACGGTTGCAGTGGGCTTTGCGCATAATGCCGTCTAACAACTGATGGTCTTCCAGATGTTGCCGGTTTTCCGCACTGTCGTAGCCTTTGTCGGCATAGACGGTCGTACCTTCGGGCAATGCCTTCCAACAAAGGGGACAGATGGTTGCACTCATGGACATTGGCGGGGGTGATGTGCAGTTTCTCGATATAGCCTTCCTCATCGGTACGGGTATGTTGTTTGTAACCGAGTTTGTAGAGGCCGTTTTTCTTTATCCAACGGGCATCGCTGTCTTTACTCGGTGTGGTTTGGCCGCTGACTTGTCCTTCCTCGTCGACTTCTATGGCCTGGCGCTGTTTGCTGCCGGCGGTCTGAATAATAGTGGCGTCAACGACGGCGGCGGATGCTTTCTCTATTTTTAAGCCTTTTTCGGTCAATTGTCGGTTAATCAGTTCCAGCAATTCGGACAGGGTGTCGTCTTGCGCCAGCCAGTTGCGGTAGCGGCATAAGGTGCTGTAATCGGGGATGCTCAGTTCGTCAAAACGGCAAAACAGGTTGAAGTCGATGCGGGTGATGAGGCTGTGTTCGAGTTCGGGATCGGAGAGGCTGTGCCATTGTCCGAGCAGGACGGCTTTGAACATGGACAACAGGGGATAGGCCGGACGGCCGCGGTGGTCTCGGAGGTAACGGGTTCTTTGACGATTCAGGTATTGTTCGATCTGCTGCCAATCAATCACCTGATCCAACTTCAATAATGGGAAGCGGTCGATGTGTTTGGCAATCATGGCTTGTGCGGTTTGCTGGAAGAAGGTGCTCATGAGAAATCCCCTAAATGTCTTGATGGGAATTTAGGGGATTTTGGGGGGATTTTGCAAAGGTCTCCCTCTACCCAACCTCAAATTCTCTGCATTAGAATAATATATTGATCAAAAGGAGAACACATGACTACCTACTTCGTCTCTCGTCATACAGGCGCGATTGAATGGATAAAACAGCAACCGCAATGGCAAATAGATGAATTTACCTCACACCTGGACGCAACAAGAATTCAAGCGGGTGATGTTGTTTTAGGAACGTTGCCCTTGGACTTGGCTGCAGAAGTGTGCCATCGCGGTGCCAAATTTTATTTTTTAATTTTGCCCCAGCAGTTTGCAGAACGAGGCAACGAGCATACTGTAGCAGCCATGTCTGCCGCAGGCGCAACCTTGCAACGGTTTGAAGTCAAAAAAATCACCGAATAATTTTTCAGGCTGTCTAAAAAATCTCAATCAAGGAGAGTGCAATGAAATACAAACGCAGAGTTTTAGTTGCTGTTACCGGTATGTCGCCACAAATTTTGACCGAAACCGTCTATGCCCTGTATACGCAGCAAAATTGGCTGCCTGATGAAATTTTTGTACTGACCACACAAACCGGCTACAACAATATCGTTCGTAATTTGCTTTGGGGAAGACGGCTTTTTCACGCGCCTTTGCAAAGATTACAATCTGCCTGAAATTCAGTTCGGCGAACGGAACATCCATGTTATCCACGATGCCGACGGCGAAAAACTGAGTGATATCCGCACACCTGAAGAAAACAATTTGGCAGCGGATATGATTGTGAATTTTATCCGCCAACAATGCGCCGATGATAAGACCGAGCTACACGTTTCGATCGCAGGCGGACGAAAATCCATGGGATTTTATATTGGTTATGCACTATCTTTTGTTTGGTCGTCCGCAGGATAAGCTGTCGCACGTCCTGGTTACCGAAGGATTTGAAAACAACCCGCTTTTTTTCTATCCGACCCATTACGACAACTATATTTCCAAAAAGCCGTACGACCCTAATTGCACAGAAACCATTAATACGCGTGAAGCCAAAGTAATGCAGGCAGAAATTCCGTTTGTACGCATGAGTTACGGTTTGCCAAATTTGGCGCAGAATAATGTGAGCTACTCTGAAGCAGTACAACTCCTACAAAACAATTTAAAAGCTGACCGCATCATTTTAAATATCAAAAATTGCACCATTCAACTTGGGCAGGACAAACCCATTAAAATAGCCGACAAACGCTACTTTTTTGCCTATACCGCATTAGCACGGTTTCATTTACAAAATAAAAAAACATCAAGCTGATAAACCAAGCAGCCTGCTATGACAACATTAAAAACAACAAATGGCAGCTTGGCGTATATCCCGAACTGGATGATTTTCAAACATGCTATTGGGACATCATGCAAATCAACGAACCATCTCTCAAAAATGCTCCGAATCGTCAAGAGCTGTTAGAGCAGGCGCGCAATAGCGCATTGCAAAAGTTTGCGCGAACTACCTTCCAAACTCCGTCTCATCTTAATGGAGAACTTTTCAGAATACGTTGCAGAACAATACGGCGTATTTAGCACAGGTACGCGCAAAACAACGCCTACATATTATTTAAAAGTGCCGGTCGAAAAAATTGAAATTGTAGGGTAACAAAAAATCATTTTTTAAGCTGCCAGCCCTATTTCCACTTTTACATGGAGTCTTACATGTCCCAAACCATCATTGCCCTTTGCACTGCCGAGCAACTGGCCTCCGCCATTCCCGATTGGCAACGATACGGCATTCAATTTGCAAACACATCAGAGCGCCTAAATCGCTTCCAAGCAGCCGATTGTATTTTTGTGTTTGCCAGAGACGCCCGTTCCATTATTAAGTGCGGCATGGCAGCGTTTTTTTCCCAAAGCCGCTTTTTTTCATCTCACAGGGCAGACAACAGTGGTTGGACGGACAAACACGGCAATCTGTAGATTTCAATCAGCTGTTATCTACCCGCGAACAGCCTAAAAAAGAACAACAGGCAGTAACAACCCCTCCCCAACAAATACAAATCAAACAGTCCAGTAATCCGCCTGGTAACATGACAGACAACACACTATTGTTTGAAATATTCAAATTCGCCGCCTGGGGCTTAGAACGTGTTCATTGTCTCAGCCTCTGCTGTAAACTATCGGCATGAACAGAAAAACCTACCCAAGCGATATCAGTCGCGAGCAATTTGCGCCTCTCCTTCCCCTGCTGGAAAGTGCCCGTAAACGCACAGCGCCACGCCAGGTGGACTTGTACGATGTCTTTTGTGCCATTCTCTACCTGCAACGCACTGGCTGCTCCTGGCGCGCTTTGCCGGGCGACTTCCCCAAATGGCGCACCGTGCATTCCTACTTCCAGAGATAGACCGAACCACGCGAGAGTGGCATCAGCATCCTTGAGGAAGCATTAAAAAAAATCAGGTAGTTGCGGAGCGCTGCAAGCAGGGGCGCCATGAAGCAACTACTTTCCTGATTATTGATGCGCAGAGTGTGAAGAACACGGATACCGCCATGGAAAAAAAGGCTACGATGCGGGCAAGAAGGTTAGCGGTATCAAGCGACATATAGCGGTTGACACGCAAGGTTTGCCGCATGCCCTTGCGGTAACGACGGCGGATGTTACGGATAGAAAAAGGCTGCCTGGTGGCATTGGAACGTGGGCGGGATAATCTTGGTGCGATACAAAAAAATCCTTGCTGACGGTGGTTACACGGGTAAGGCATTTGCTTCGTCGGTACAGGAGTTGATTGGTGCGGAGGTAGAGATTGCCAAACGAAACGAATTGCACCGTTTTGCAGTATTGCCGAAGCGATGGGTAGTAGAGCGCAGCTTTTCCTGGTTGGAAAAGAACAGGCGGCTTTGGAAAAACTGCGAGCGTAAGTTGAGTACCAGTCTGCAAATGGTAGCTTTGGCTTTCTTGGGAGTCCTGCTACGAAGACTATGAACACGCTCTTAGACAACAAAGACTATCAAGAAAAAAAGTAAACGAACTGCTTTACCTTGCGGCACAACGTGGTACTGAATTGTCAAACTCCGCTCAAAAAAACAAGAAACAGGGCGAACACGCCTATCAGCTGACGCAAGAATTAGAAACCCTATTCAAAAAAGACAACCAGACAGCTCTAAACGCTTGGTTTAATGAGCAGCAAGCCCGTCCCGAACTAAGCCAACGCATCAAAAAAACACTTAGCCATCAAACTGGGCAAGCTCAACAAGAATAAAGACAAGAGAAAATCCTTCACGCCCACACAAGGCTGCCTGGTACGACCACCCCAATTTACCCAACATCATCCCAACAGCCTGCGCCACCTGCCAGCACATTCCAACTGGGAAATCGTCATTGACGAAACAGGCATGGAATTTGAGCAGGCGGAGGATTTATCCATCGACGACTACAGCTTAGGCCGCTATGTCGCGCTTGCCATTCCGCAAGGCAGAGCCAAATTGGACAAACTGCCCGAAACATTCCACGCCGCTGAAGAAAAGCCCGAGCTGCTGGACAAAGTCATCAACAACATCCTCTCGCAGCCGGTAGGCGTATTGGGCATTACGGCCAAAGACCCGCTTTCATTCAACCGCCCGCGCTGGTTTAGCGGTGTGTACCGTTTACTGCAACTTGCCTTTGCGCCTGCTGCCGCTACCCAACGAAGGCAGCAAGCAGGTACACGTATTTATCGAACAACGCGGCGGCTTTAATGCCGACACCGACTTGCAGGTTTTAAAACAACTGCTGTTAAGCGAATTGCAAAAGCATAGACGAAGCCCGTTTCAGCCAGCTGCACCTGTCACTGGAAATCGCCCCCAAAGGCAAACACCCCTATCTTGCCCATGTTGATGCACTGGCGCACTGCTGGGGCGGTTCGTCCGCCAAACAACGTTTGACAAAAAGCCAAATTCAAAGGACATTGTTTCCTTACCCCGGAAAGCGGCGATTTAGAACGCATTTATGCCGCACTCGACGGCAAAACTGCCCTGTCGTCGCACGACTGGTTTCAAGCAGTCTGCGCCCCTGTCCGGCGAACCCGAACACAGCCTCTTACGCGAAGCCATGCAGCAATTGGGCGAACGCTGTCGAACACAGCCCGAAATCTGGCAAAACTACCTACAGACAGTCCGCCAACGCCTAAACGAAAAAGACTACCACCCCCAAGCCCTAGATGAAATCTTAGGCTGGCTGCAAACCTACGCCCCGGCAGAAAACAAACTGCCGCCACTATTACAACTGCGTTTTCAAGCAGCCCGGCTTGCCGCCGACAACCATCAAGGCAGAATGCGTCTGGAAGTCATACAAAAACCCTGCTTGATTTGGGCAACCAACTGAAATACGAAGCCGCACCCGAAGTCGCGCAGGTATACAACCGCCTGGCGGTAGCCACCACCAACATATACGAATTCGACTACGCCGAACAAATTCTGCAACACGCGCTCAAACTGCCTGAAATCGCCGTCGGTCGGCAGCAATACGGCAGGCTTCTATCAGGCATGGGACAGATACACGCCTTCTCGGGCGAACACCAAAGCCGCCGCATCATTTTTTTACCCAAGCACTTGAAACATTTGAAAAAAACTATCCGACCCTGCCGCAGCACAAAAAGACATCCGTCAAACCCGCCTATACCGGCTGCACAACGCCCTGGACGCAGGCGAAACATGGGAAAACATACAGCCGCTCGCCACATCTGTTTTCGGAAACGACTTAGACAAAGCCGCCAACAAATTTTTCAATCAACCCGAATGACCGCTTTACCCATCATGCCTTATTGCGCCTGCTTGCCGCCTATCCGCAGCAAAACCACATCCGCGCAAAAAACCTATTTGTACAATCAAGCCCACTGGCAAAGCGAAGCAGGACACCCATGGCAGCTTATCCACCTGTGGCGCGGCTGGTTGGCGCATTTTGCAGGCAACGACATCATTGCCGCCGAAGCCTTTAACCATGCCCTGAGACGAAGAAGCAGACGGCCTGACCCTGCAATGGATTGCGCTGACGACTGCCGTATTGGCAGAACGGCTCGAACTGGGCAAATCCAGCCCCTACTCCATTGCCGCCGAAGCTGCTCGTCTGAAAACCGCGTTCCCCCAAGCGCCGCACGCAGCCTTACAGACCTTGCAGAAAAAGCGAAGCACAACCCGAAAAACTGCTTGCTGCGCTGAAAGCCTGCCTGCCTTTTAACTTCAAATAAAAAAAGCGCACCCCGACACAACACACCTTTTTCAGACGACCCCAATCCCCCAAACAAAGCGAGACCGCCATGTCCCAAATTCCACACTACTTCATCATCCTTTCCGAACACAACATCGCCGAATACCGCGCCTGCCTCGATTTACAGCCCCAAAACGTCCATCTCATCGTCACCGGCTGGATAGCCGGTAAAAAAACGCACATACCCGTTTCAAAAAAACACGCTCGAGCAAAGCGAACAATTTAACGGCAAAATCCACGAAATCGGCTTTCAAAGCGACAGCCAACTCATCGGCGAACGAACCGAAGAAATCCAAATGTGGCTGGATACCGTCTTCAAAGCCTACTGCACCGAACACCACATTGCACACAACGCCATACTCAACATCACAGGCGGCACAAAAATCCTGTCCCAACTGCTCGCCGCCCAAACCGGCATATGGCAGGAGCTGCACTACCAAGCCTTCCAACGCGACAGCAACCAAATCCACATAGACCGCCTCAATCCCGACAACCTGGCATTTCTGGGCGAAATCGTCCTATCCGACCGATTCTCCCTGCGCGACAGCTTGAAGCTCTACGCCGACGAAATCAAAAAAACACAACCCCAACCCCATTATCGAACATCCCGACAGCCTGCCCCTTGCCCAAATGCGTTTTGCCGCCCAAAGCATGCAGCAGCCTGAAAACGGCAACCTCTTCCCCGCCGTTATGCCCGTATTGGAAAAACGCATGGACACAAAAAAATATCCCAAAGACCAAAAAGAAATCCTGCTCGAATGGCAAGCGTTCGGGCTTGCACAACCCGACGAACTCAAACCCTTCCTTCAAAGGCTGATCAACCTGATTGACCCGCAAGACCGCATCCGCCTGGACGAAAAAGGACTGATCCTGCCCACCAAATACAACAAAAACAGCCAAATAGCCCGACAAATTCACGACTGGAGAAAATGGATAAGCGGCGACTGGTTTGAACAACTCATTTACACATGGTTTAAAGAAAAACGGCGTGAAAGACGAAGAACTGGAGACAGGTTTGCAACTGATACAAGGAGAAAGTCAGGGCAACGAAACCGACATTTTGCTGTTCCGTAAAAACCAACTGATTTTTTGCGAACTCAAATCCGATTTAAGCTCCGAAAGCAAGCTGGCAGACCCGCTAAGGCAAGTGATCGACCAAAGCCTCAACATGGGCAAAGTACGCCGCGTCCTGATTCTGTCGCCCAAAATCCAAAAATGATTACCAAAAAGAAGAACGTAAAAAACCACAATGGACGGAATTTGAGCGCAACTGCGCCGCCAAAAAAACATCCAAATCATCATCGCCCGCGACAAAGAAGCACTGAAAGCCCTGACAAGCTGACATCGAAGACTCTTGGCCATGGAAACGTCGTCTGAAAATGTTAAAAAAAACATTGTGAAATGCAAAGCAGACGGCTATAATCCGAAACACAAGTTTTTCCGACGGATAGCGAAAAGTCTGTCTTTCGGCTGCTCTTTTTCAGTTAAGGTTTTTATTAAATAATGTCTTTGTTGGTTAAGGAAAAAAATGCTAACTTTTTCTTAACCATATAGAAGATTGAAAATAATGAAATTTTTTTGACCGAGTGCAGTCGGAAGACTTGCCCCACTAATCGGGGATTAAGACTTCTTCCACGTCGGAACATACATCTTCACGTTTGTCGGAAGACTTGCCCCACTAATCGGGGATTAAGACACATTGGCGGCAGCGACAGCGGCGAGAATGGCTACGTCGGAAGACTTGCCCCACTAATCGGGGATTAAGACAAACATAGAGCGCAGTTTTTCGAGGCCTTGTTTGGTCGGAAGACTTGCCCCACTAATCGGGGATTAAGACCTTTCTCCCACCAGTTATAATCGGCTTGGCTGAGTCGGAAGACCTGCCCCACTAATCGGGGATTAAGACGCTTTTGGGTTGTCCTGTTCGCCCTCTTGGTTTTGTCGGAAGACTTGCCCCACTAATCGGGGATTAAGACAAGGAACCCAATGTCGTAACGTGGTGTATTGTAAGTCGGAAGACTTGCCCCACTAATCGGGGATTAAGACGGAGAGATGTTATCCAAATCACCATGCTGAATCTGTCGGAAGACTTGCCCCACTAATCGGGGATTAAGACGTACACCAGCCTTAATATGAGCTTTATGTTCGTGTCGGAAGACTTGCCCCACTAATCGGGGATTAAGACCACTCAAGGGCCTTTGAATTTGCGAACTTCTGTCGTCGGAAGACTTGCCCCACTAATCGGGGATTAAGACGGAACATTTCCACAGTGCGGTTAAATTGTTTAGTCGGAAGACTTGCCCCACTAATCGGGGATTAAGACTTTACTGTATTGACGAATATGGTCGTAGATGAAGTCGGAAGACTTGCCCCACTAATCGGGGATTAAGACTGAACCATATCTGTGTAATGCCGCGCCCGTGTTTGGTCGGAAGACTTGCCCCACTAATCGGGGATTAAGACATGGCGTGCGGCCCCATCACTACAGATTGGTTACGTCGGAAGACTTGCCCCACTAATCGGGGATTAAGACTCATTTCAAACGCGCCTTTGCCCGTGCAATACGTCGGAAGACTTGCCCCACTAATCGGGGATTAAGACTATTGAATGAAGCGGCCCTTAAGTGGCCTCTTCGTCGGAAGACTTGCCCCACTAATCGGGGATTAAGACGTTGCAAAGCGGCATGCTTTTCAACCAAAGCCTCAGTCGGAAGACTTGCCCCACCAATCGGGGATTGAGACCTTAATACCTTTCAGCATA
The DNA here is from genome assembly GCA_916438535.1 of uncultured Neisseria sp. GTDB lineage: Bacteria > Pseudomonadota > Gammaproteobacteria > Burkholderiales > Neisseriaceae > Neisseria. Next base: position 262,888 of record CAKAEP010000001.1, read on the forward strand.
AATAACCGCTCTTGTATCAGAAGACTTGCCCCACGTATCATGCTTAAAGCTTTTCAGACGACCTCAAACCAAGGTCGTCTGAAAATATCGGAAAACCCTGCCCCTCTCATCGGGGATAAAAATCAAACAGCCTTGATGGTTCGTTCCATCAAGGCTGTTTTTTTGCGTCGGACGTATTGTCAAGCTGCTTGGATAATGCGGTATTGCCCGTTGCCGAATACGGTTTCTTTGCCCAAGTGCAGCCATTGCCCGATATACAGCATTTGCGAGAAGGCGGGCGGAAGGCCGGTCAGCTGCCATGTCCCGATTGCGCCGCTAAGGGGCGTAATCTGCTTTTGACGGTTGGAAAACCGGCGGTGTTCGTGCCATGAAAGCCGGGGCGGGACACCTTGTCCGCCGATTTGGGCGGACAGCTCGGCAGCGTTTGCATTGTTGCCCCAGTGCAGATGGGCAAGCGTCAGATAGCGGCGCAGGAGCTGGCGCAGGAAAACCGCCTGCGTCAGTTCGGTTTCCCGCAAAATCCTGCCTTTTTGCTGGATACGCAGAGGCGTCAGCAGCTGAATATGCGCTTGGGAGGGATAGCGTTCGGGCAGCCTGATATGGTTGTCGTGCAGCGCGATGGGGCTGCCGCGTTCGCTAATCGTCAGAAAACTGCCGTCCGCCTGCTGTATCGCAATGCCGCTCAATTCGCCCTTGCCCGCATTGTTTGCCCCCAACCCTTTGGCAAAAGCCTGGGCAAAGACGGCGGCAATCAAAGGCAGGCTGTGCCGCGCCCTGCCGAACAGCACAAAATCAAACGCATACCCCGCGCCCGCCGGAAAATGCGTGGGCGCGACCAGCGGCGTCTCGATCAGATAAGGCGGCGGCGGACTTTGGCGGATGCTGCTGGGCAAGTCGGCACAAGGTGCCGGCTCGAAAAATCTGCGCGTAGGGGCAATCGGGAAGATGCGGCGTTTGGGGCGTGTCGCAGGTACAGGCGGCAGCCAAAAGCGCATGCCCGAACACCCCGCGCAAGGTCGAAGCCGCATAAGGCGGCAGCTGCAAATCACGCGTCAGCGTGATTTGCAAACGATAACGGGCTATGGGCAATTCCGAAGGAAGATTAAGCGGATTCATGGCAGACAGACAAATAAAAAATGGCATGATACGGCGTTTCAGACGACCTGAAAAATGCGAAATAGAGAGAATGAAAAACAATCCTACCCTTCGGGACAAGGATGCAACCGCCAGAATAGCGAAACGAGCTGATACGGAAAAACAAATTTGTGTTCTTAGTATTTCACGCCGCATAAGCCTAAAATTCACTTCGTTGTTTTCGACAACGTTGCTTTTTCTTTATTAGTCCCAATGCGCCAACACTATCTTTTTTTGCTTACGACATCACTTGCCCCCCGCCGCCAAGCACGCGTACGCCGTTTATTGCAAAGCTATGCGGTAGGTATGCAGAAATCCTTATTTGAATGCTGGCTGACCGCAGACGAATTAATGCAACTTAACGGCAAATTGAGTGAATTATTGGATTCAAATGATACGCTGCATTATCTCGCCTTAAGTCAGTCAGACAATGAATGGCTATTTAGCACAACCAAACCGCTTCGCTACGATGTTTTTATGGTGGTTTTAGTATTTGAAACCGCCTACAACATTACACAAACAACAACACGGAAAGGAAAAAAAGATGCAAAACCTAGACACGATTTTTTTGTAACCGTCAAAGACATTGCGCAAAAAAATCCGAAACTTGCCGCAATAGTCTGCCTATTCGGCATCGCCATAAGCGCAGTCGTGACCGTCAACGAAACATCAACAAAATAAGGAGAAAACCATGTGGCTAGCAATTTTGAAATGGGCTATTAAATTTTGCATCGGCAAGATTGTCGACAGGATATTCGCCTCCCTCATGCCTATACCCGTATAGCTTCAATCCGAAAGGCAAATTCATGACCACGCTCTACCTAGACCGCAAAAACCTTACCCTGCGAGCAGACGGCGATGCTTTAGTGTGTTACGAGAACGATGGACGTATAGCAACCGTACCGCTCAAAGTCTTACAGCGAGTCTGCATACGCGGGGATATAACCCTATCGGCAAAGGTTTTAAGCAAACTGGGCGAAGCTGGCGTCGGCGTACTCATATTAAATGGGCGGCAAAACCGCCCTGCCCTCATGCTGCCCAACTGGAAACTGGATGGAAAAAGACGTGTCGCGCAACACGCCCTGTCGCAGGATAAGGCAGCAAGCCTTGCCGCCGCCCGAAACACTGTTGCCGCCAAGTTATCCGCACAACAGCAGCACTTGCAGCAAATGGCATGTTCGGACAATCGGAATGCAGCTTGCCTGAACAACCACAGCCAAGCCCTGGCAAACCTTGTCGATGCCATTTCAAGCAGCCCCGACATTGCCGCATTGCGGGGCATAGAAGGTGCTGCCGCCGCACGTTATTTCAGCGCATGGGCAAGTGTACTGCCCGAAAACTGGCACTTTACGGGACGCAACAAACGTCCGCCGCGCGACCCGCTCAACGCAACCCTGTCCCTCGCCTACACCCTGCTGCACTTCGACATCGTCAAACATCTCTACCTAAGCGGATTAGACCCCTTTATCGGCTACTACCACCAGCCCGAACACGGTCGCGAATCCCTTGCCTGCGATTTATTGGAACACCTGCGCAGCCTATGCGATGTCTGGGTGCTTTCCCTGTTTCATCAAGAAACCCTGACACCGGAGGATTTTTCAACCACCGCGCAAGGCTGCCTGATGAGCAAAAAAACGCACGCATCAAATTTTTATCCAGCCTACGAAGCAACCGCCAAGCAATGGCGGATCCATATCCACCAGCTTTGCGCCGACTATCTGGCCATCCTCTCCCAATACAGTGGACAGCCTGAAATCCAATTAAGCGGACTTACCACCTTAGAATAAAAATGCGCCACCTCATCGCCTACGACATCGCCGACCCTCGCCGCCTGCGAAAAGCACACCGCTATTTAATACAGCACGCCATCCCCCTGCAAAACAGCGTTTTCCTGCACATCGGCAGCAGTGATCAAGCAAGGCAATGCTTTGAAACACTTTGCAAAATGCTCAACGCCAAGCAGGACAATTTACGCTGCTATCCCCTGTCCAACAGCAGCATAATCCATGCCCTGGGCAAACCCGCCTTGCCCGAAGGCATCATCTTGGGCGGCGTGGGTAAACTGTAAGCGCAAAGCCGCCTTTCAGACGACCCCGAACTCACACAAACCCTCCGCTCAACAAAAAAACAGCCTTGATGCAATATCAAGGCTGTTTTGCTATGTAAAAACGTCGGAATATTTGTCGGATTCAAGAATCCGACCTACGTTTTCAAACGACCCAGGCTTGAGGTCGTCTGAAAAGATTGAAACCCCCGATACGTGGGGCAAGTCTTCTGACTTTGGCTTCTATGGTTATGACCGGGTTGCCAAGGAATCTTAATCCCCGTTGAGTGGGGCAAGTCTTCCGACTGAAACAGAGAGGCTTCAAGGAAAACCCGAAAAAGTCTTAATCCCCGATCAGTGGGGCAAGTCTTCCGACTTTACAGTAGTTGTATTTTCATTCGGTGGTTAACGTCTTAATCCCCGATTAGTGGGGCAAGTCTTCCGACCTAAACAGGTTTGTGTCAAATTAGCAGAGACACATGTCTTAATCCCCGATTAGTGGGGCAAGTCTTCCGACGTACAAACTTACCAAATTAATGTTGCAAGTATCAGTCTTAATCCCCGATTAGTGGGGCAAGTCTTCCGACTGAGGTCCCTTTTAATGGTACTCTCATTGTTCGTCTTAATCCCCGATTAGTGGGGCAAGTCTTCCGACCCATCGGTGCTCATGCTACAGCGGCGAAAGGTTCAACGTCTTAATCCCCGATTAGTGGGGCAAGTCTTCCGACGAAACCACATTGGAGCATCGTATCGGACCAAATTACGTCTTAATCCCCGATTAGTGGGGCAAGTCTTCCGACGTATGTCTATTGCTGATATTACCCATCCTCGTCAGTCTTAATCCCCGATTAGTGGGGCAAGTCTTCCGACTTAGCCAAACTAATCGTTAAGCCTAAAGCGACTTGTCTTAATCCCCGATTAGTGGGGCAAGTCTTCCGACTCAAGAACTCAATCGTTTTGGCTACGTTACAGCGTCTTAATCCCCGATTAGTGGGGCAAGTCTTCCGACACATCTTGACTATCGACAACCGTGATTTCTTTCGTCTTAATCCCCGATTAGTGGGGCAAGTCTTCCGACGAAGAACGCCCGCAAACGCGTGGGTAAAGTGATGTCTTAATCCCCGATTAGTGGGGCAAGTCTTCCGACTCATCACGTCGCCGGATTGGACGTAATGTACGTGTCTTAATCCCCGATTAGTGGGGCAAGTCTTCCGACCTGAAAAAGGTTTCAGTTACGACGAAGAAAAAGTCTTAATCCCCGATTAGTGGGGCAAGTCTTCCGACGAAAGACTTCTGGGATGTTAAAGCCGGTCAATTGGTCTTAATCCCCGATTAGTGGGGCAAGTCTTCCGACTGCACTCAGTCAAAAAATTTCATTATTTTCAATCTTCTATCTAGTTAAGAAAAGTTAGCATTTTTCCTTAACCAACAAAGACATTATTTAATAAAACCTTAACTGAAAAGAGCAGCCGAAAGACAGACTTTTCGCTATCCGTCGGAAAAACTTGTGTTTCGGATTATAGCCATCTGCTTTGCATTCGACAACGATTTTTTTAACCGTTTTTGCGGCTTTAGGTCGTCTGAAAAGCTTTGGCTTCGATAAAAGCCGAAAAATCTATTCGCCGCGCAGCTTCTCTAAGATGTCAGTTAAAGCATCTTTGCGTTTTTTGTTGTTCAACCAGTTTTTGTGTTCCTTTCTTATCTTATCGACTAACTTGGCGATTTCGGCTTTTTCGACGGCGCTGTAAACGGGGTTATCAGTAACAGATTCCAAATCTGTTTTCCACTCTTCATAGAGTTTTGTGTGCTCATGATTGTTTACGCTTAAGCTCGTTTGCTTTGCAAAAACGAGATTCCCATTTTTGGATAAACCGCTGATGCGCGGGCATGGCGGCAAGTTCGGCGGCTTTTTTTGTTGCGCGGCCAGGGCTTGTTGCTGCTCTTCTTGGATGTGCTTGATTTTTCCCAAGGGCATCGTTATCTGCAACTGTAAAATAGCCGTAGCCGGATGCGGTTTTTGCTGCCTGCGCCTTGTGTCTGCAAGGCTTGAAACAGTAGGTTTTGGGCGTATGCCGCCCATGCCTGCGCGCCCGGTGCGCTTTCGATGACGAAATAGAAGCTGCCTTGTGTGGCAATTTGCTGATTGGGGATGGGCGATTCCATTTCGTCGGCTTCGGGTTGTTTGCCGTTGTAGTAATCCTGGTGGTGGGTGGTGATGATTTCTGCGGCAAAGGGCGGGGTGTTGGCGGGGACGAACCATGCGTCGTGCCAAACAAGTGCGCCTGATTTCAGGCTGCCTGAGTCGCTGTCGTCGCCGAATAATACGGTCAGGTGGGCTTTATCCAGTCCGAGGCTTTCGGCATGGCTGCGGGCGATGCCTTTGACGGAGGAGCCTGCGATAAGTGGCATGCCGTAGGTGTGGCTGGTGCTGATGCCTGTTTCCAGTGCGCCTGCGCTGTTGAGGCCTGTATAGAGCCTGCCTGAAATGCCGGCAGCAAACGTGGCAAAGCGGCTGGTGTCGGAGGTAGCCTGCACCCAGCGTGTGAAGGCGAGCGCGTACAGGCTGTCTTTTTTTGGGCGCGGGAATTTTAACGATTTTTTTGAATCAGGTCTGCTTTGGCTTGTTTGTCGTCTTTGTCCCACTCGGTCAGGCCGCGCTGCATGAGCAAACCGGCGTGTGCATCTTTCAGGTCGTCTGAAATGAGTTTTTTTCAGGCTTTCCCGCATGAGTGATATGGTCATGATTGTCCCCCTTGTTCGTCTTTGGGTTTGGGCAGCAGGGCTTGGGTGTAGCGTTTGAGGCTGGAGGCGGCTTCTATGGCTTTGCGTGTGAGGAGTTGGTAATGCGATAAGTCTGCTTCTAAGATTTTTCTTGTGCAGGCTGTTTTTCGTTTTCTTCCAACAATTCGGCAATGTGCGCCAGTAGGAGCAGGTGCTCTTCTTTGCCTTTTGGCTTGTAAGAAGCCGATGGCTTGGGCAAGCCCGGATTGCAGGATCATGGTGGGGAAATTCAGCGCAAGCGTGCGGTATTCTTTGACTTTTTTTCGTTTTTTTCTCTTTGACTCTTTGAATCAAGCCTAATGCGCGTTGGGCGTATTTTTTTGCGAGCGGATGTGTTGCATGTTATTCCCCTTTTGTCAGGTCGTCTGAAAGTACGAGACGACACAGGCCTCGTCCGACTGTATGCTTGCCGCCGATTTGGATTTGGGTTTCTCCTGCGGGAATCAATGCGGAGAGTTCGTCTGCGCTTTTGGCGTTGGCGCTGTGGCGCGATTTGTCAATCGCTAAAATGCCGTACAACACGCTTTCGGCAGGCAGGTTTTCTTCCGACCAGAGCGCGCCTTCTTTGACGATGCGTGTTTCGCGGTCGATTCTGATGCGCATGCGGATTTCGGTTGCGGTATCGGCTAAGAAGGAGAATGTGCTGTCGGGCAGGATAATGAAGCGTTGGCAGAGCTGTTCGCGCCATGCTTCGCTGTTTGCCGTGTTTTCGGGGTAAACGGCGGCGGCAATGTGTTCTGCCCATTGTTTGGCTTCGGTACCGGTTTCGCTGTCGATATCCAAGTCTTCCAGTGCGATTTGGCTGCCTGAAACGCGCAATACGGTGTTGTCCGGTACGGATGCGCTATCTTTTAAAGCGGGTACTTTAGGGCTTTCCGGCAGTATCCCGCGTACATCGCGTGCATAACGTTGCAGGATAAAGGGGCAAGTGGCAAAGGCGACTGTTCCGGCAAACGAGCGGATCGGAAGCAGCAATAGATGTGCATCGCCAAAGGCGGCGGCACCGGCATGAATATTTTTCTTTGTCGGCTTGGCTGCCAAACAGGGCTTGAATGTCGTCTTCGCTGACATGCCATTTTTTTCTTTGGCTTCATCACGCAATACGCCTTTGAGCGCGCTGCCGGGGACGAGCGGCAGATTGGTGAGCGCGGCTGCGGGCGATGGGCAAGTCTACTGCGCCGATGCCTTGACCTGTGCCGACGTGGAGGGCGGATAAGGCATGTAGGTGGAAAAATTCAGGGTGTTCATTTTTTTGTTTCCTTGTTTTTTTAAAATATGAAATAGGTTGTCAGGTCGTTTGAAAATTAAATGCTCTGCCACGGGCCGATCAATCCGATACCGAAGCCGTCGCGGCAGTCTTGTCCATTGTCGCTGAATGCCTGCCATTGGGCTTGGGCGAGTTCGGCCGGGTTGCCGCTTTGTATTTCAAACCAATATACTGCGCCTGCCGCAACGGCTTTTTCGCATGGCTTTCGGTGCATGCTGTTGCAAATCCCAGCCTGAAACGGGCAGCCAACGGTCGATGGCGGTAGCGCGGAGTTTGACTTTGAGGTTAGTATGCGGGAGTGTGCCTGTTAAGGTTTGGCTGTCCAGCCAGCCGGGCAGCCACCCTTTGTGAAACAAGGCAGGCGTCAGCAAAGTGAGCGTCAATCCGTTTGTATATGCGTATTCGGGCTGTTTGAATACGTCGTCTGAAATTTTATTCAGCCGCGACAGTCTTCCTTCGCCGCCAAAACGCACTACGCTGTTATCTTGCAAATCGGCTGCCGTGCGTATCACGAAACCATAGCGGTGGCTTTCCCAGCCCTGATGATGCTCCCGCACAGATTCGGCAAAATCGTAAGCGGCTGTTTGGAACAAACGTCCGTCTTCGGCTGCAAGTGTTTCTCGGTTTATGCCGACATGGGTACGCGTTTCAATCGGCAGCGATTGTGCGCCGCGTTTATTGATGTCTTCAAACACCAACTTCCCGCCGTTTTTGCCAAGCCAGCAGATCTGCCAAATCCCAATACGTTGCGCCACTTTGAGGCTTGCCTTTGATGGACGATTGGATTTGTACGGGCAATAAATCGGCTTGGGGGAAATCTGCCGCTGTATTGCTGCCAAAGGCTTGCGGCGCGAGACGGACGAGTTCGGTTTTATCTGTCTCTTTGTTTTTTAAATACAGGGCGTTGGCAGGTTTAGGCAATAGGATTCTCAGGTCGTCTGAAATATCCTGTTTCGCTAAAAACGCGCCCTGTACGGCAATTTGGCGTAATTCATCGACTTGTGCGTCTGACAACTTGGCTCGATTGCCTTGGGTTTTACTGTCCCAATCACAGCCGCTCTGCCACATGATTTGCGTGCGTACCAAACCTGCTGCGGCGGAAGGTAGCGGAAACTGAATGTCATCGGTATCCGACTGCGCCCCAAACGGTTTGCCGCTGCGGAACACCAACGGCGCAAGTGCGTCTAAAAAATAGCTGTTCATGATTGCGCCTCCTGTCCTAAATCGTTTTTGTGTTTTGGCGGCAAGCCAGCGGGCAATGATTAACTCGGTGGCGAAGATATTGAGTGCGCCGGTGTGTTCACTGCCAAGCTGACGTTGCAAGGCATCCAGTCGGGCTTTCAGCTCTTTCTTCACATCGTCTTTCAATTCACCACCCGACATATTTCGCGCCCTATCCAGCATTCGAATAAACTCGGCTTGGCGGATATTTTTGGTGCAGATCGAAGGATAAATCGGCGGATTTCGGAAAATCCGTGCGCATAAAGATATCGCGGCTGTCGTAGGCAATACGGCTGCTGATTTCTTTCTTCTGATACCGGTTTTGCCATTTTTTAAATGCTGCCAAACCTGCTTCATCACTCCATTGCACACGCCAATCGCTGTCCGAGCCTGAACGCACGGACAAGGTAATCCCCAATCCATTGCGCTGTTGATCGGCAGGATAATTGTCGCCTTTTGCCACTTTCTCCGCGTGTTTTGCCAAACGGCGTACATTTCCGAGCGGCGTGCTGATGTGGCAAATCGCCAAACCGACGGACAATGTGGGCGCTTTTTCCGCTTTCAAAACATCTGACACTTTTTTCAAGCTGTCTGAAAATGCTTGCCGCAACGTATCCGCGCAACCAACCGCCTTATCCAGCGCGACAAAGCCCAATACATCATCGCCGCCTGCATACACACATTGCGCCCGGGAATCGCGCATTTTCGCAGGTACACTTTCGGCAAATGTAGATAATGCTTCGGTAATCGCTTGATGCTCTTCAATCGTTTTCGCACGATCCAGCAACTCGCCCATGCGGTCGCCGTCTGCCAGCAACATCACCCAGTAGCTGCATGGTTCGCCATATTTGTGCCAAATCGGGTTTAAGATATCCAATAATTTTCTCAATGCATCCGCACTGTTTTTTTATTGTCCGACAAAGCAGCATCCAACCGATTGCGGTACAGCAACTGCCCATCAAACGGAAAAATCTGCGTAAATGCCTTGATTGCCCTTTACACGAGTCGCTAAATTCAGCTCAATTAAAGGTTCGTAAGCATTGCAAAGGTTGCTTAACTCATCTTCAGGCAAACCTTGCAACCAAGCATCTGAGGCTACACGGGTAACGGGCGTAAACTGTTCGCTATTGCCGCCCAAACGCTTCACAATTCCTGCACAATCCAACTGCTCTGACTGGCTCAAGCCCAGCTTTCGCCTTGCTACATCGGACAAGTCGGCATCTCCGTTGGCTTTTTCCCAGCAATACGGTTTCACGTGCGCCATCCAGTGAGGATTTAGGCAACATAAACCGCTTGTCCCAAGCATCAGCCGCATGTGCAGGCGTAAAATCGCGTGTTGCCTTACGCGCTGTCAAGGCAGATGCAGCACGTTGGCTTGCATCCGAATAACCTTTTTTTCGGTTATCCGCGCCCATGCCGCCTGGACTTCCAAATAATCATCAAGTTGCATCTGCCAGATTTCAACGCGCAAGGCCGCATTCAAATCCTGCAGCGCCTGCCGTGCTATGGTTTCAAACCGTGACTGTGCCGCCGCTTTCGCCTGTTCGACCAAATCGCGCACGGCGGCATCATCAGCCGCCTCAACCTGTACTTGAATTTTTGTTGCCGACTGAAAAATTATTATCCATCCGGTCACAAGGCTCTAAACGGTCTTTGGTCGTCTCATCCACAAACGGAAACACCATCTGCGCTCCGGCTTCAAACAAACTCTTTGCAGCAGCCTTCGCCATTTCCGACAGCAGCCAAGAACCGCTCCATAAATCCCGACTCCGCCGTGCCGAAGCAATGAATCCCTGTACAGGACCGATGGATAGGGTTAAAAACGTATTGAGTCATTTCAGCTTTCCTCTTTTTTTATTTCGTAAAATAATTCAAAAAAACGCATCAATTGGATTACCGCCACCGTTTTTCACTTAACGGCTTAACTTGCCGTGCCTTACTTTTCCTCCCACAGCGTTACTGGATGTCCATTTCCCTTGTTTTGTTTTTTCTAATAACTCGACAGAAACATTTAAAACCTTATCCAAAGGAAGGCTCAATGCGGCAGCCTGAAAAACCTCCCTTGCCATCCCAAACAGGGCGAATAATTAAAGGGCTGGCCATACGTTCCTTACATTTAGGCTGTAACGTTGTATCTGCTGGTTCATCACCACCAACAAAATGAAAAATAATCGGCATACCGAATACACCGCGCGCAAATAAATCTCCGGCAGGATGTTCCGGCTTGTGCCGATCAGAATGTGTTCGCGTTATACGTCGAATTTCATCAGGTTCAGACCAACGGCTGCGACCGGCAGGTTTTTTTAATATCAGATGAAGGATTACGTCCAACCTCTTTGCCTTGCCGAAAATCACGCAATCGTTGCACCGCTTCTTTCCAAGCTTTCAAAGCACAATCAGTACTTGGACGCAAAACCAATTTGCAACCTGCCTTCATTACTTCATCAATACTCAAAGGCTGTTTGAAAACAGGATTAGAACTGTCCTTAACCACAAACGCACCACATCCGCGCCGGGTACGCGCACCAATCCCTCCAAAATTTACCCACCAGCGCAAGGTTTCCAAAACCTGCTGCTTATCCGTTTCGTTTGCCTTCTCATTCAAACGCCATTGCAAGGTCCAAGTCAAACCCTCTTTAATCAATAACGTTTTTTCACGTTTTTCCTCACTATCCATCGGAAAAAGAACATAAGCATAAGGTTTTAAATCATTACTCTTATTCTTCAAACGCTCTTTTTTTATCTGAAGGTAGAGACGAATCCAAGCTGCCTTGAAAATAAGAAATCTGTTTAACATTTAATACATCAAGTACACGCAAAAACACCAAACTCGCAGCAGCTTCTTCACCGATACCTCCCCACAAACGAAATTCCGCTTCACGCAAACTTTTTTCTTTCAAATTCCATTTTTGCTGAGCTAACAGCCGCCACCAAAAGCGTAACTGACCACGAATCGCTGTAGCACGAATGGGCATCAAGACATCAGGCATGGCTGCCTGAACACCACCGCCATAAATAGGCGTAACAAGCTCACAGTAAATTTCCTGCCAAGCCTCCTTGCTTCCAGGCAGTTTTTTTCCATCGGCTCAAAATCGGGTATTAGTAAAGCCATTTTTCTTATCCTTTGTTATTTAACCAGCAAGTTACTTTATAACGAAACTAATCAAATTTTTGCATTATACACAAATTTGTTTAGCATTCATAACTCATAAAAAAATGAGACTTGAGAACAAAAATTACTATAACTGATAATAGACTTCTAATAGTAATAGGCGATATTAGTAAATCGCAGATTTAGTTAAGACTAAACGTTACGTTAATAGAATCCGATCAAAACCTGATTTTAAAGTGACACACAGCCACATCACGAAAACAACTGGATTATGCCATTAAAAATTAAGAACTTTTTTTATCTATTACTGATGCTGAGAGAATCGATTCAGCTTTAAATCAACTGCCTTGGGCTGGATCGAGCATAGATTGGGATAAGATTAAAGGCGAGAAGCTGCGTATTTCCTTATTTGGGGAAATAACGACAGCATCTATTCATTATGATACTTTTAAAAGATTTAAAGCTTGCCAAGGGAAGAACGTGGTAATTTACTACTCGCCATCACATCAACCTTGGATACTGAATACGGATGATTTTTATCTATAATTGGTTAAGTATCTTTGAAGAATTACTTGAATTTCCTAAATTTATAGTATTTTTGTTATGAAAAAAATTTGGCAGCCTGGATATTTAGAAAATTCAATAGAATGCGAACCTATGGGAGAGTTAATTGGTTTAATCTGAAAAAGAACCCTAACACGCATAATATCTGAATTTGCGCACAAGGTATGGATTTGGGCTTAAGATTTTTTATGCCATTCATTGCAATCAGTTTTTCAAAAAAGCCGAAATTCTTTAATGGCTGCATGAAAAACAGCCAGAGACCTTTGCAAAAATCCCCCAAAATCCCCTAAATTCCCACCAAGACATTTAGGGGATTTCTCATGAGCACCTTCTTCCAGCAAACCACCCAAGCCATGATTGCCAAACACATCGACCGCTTCCCACTATTGAAGTTGGATCAGGTGATTGATTGGCAACCGATCGAACAATACCTGAATCGTCAAAAGAACCCGTTACCTTAGAGACCACCGCGGCCGTCCCGCCTATCCCCTGTTGTCCATGTTCAAAGCTATCCTGCTCGGACAATGGCACAGCCTCTCCGATCCCGAACTCGAACACAGCCTCATCACCCGCATCGACTTCAACCTGTTTTGCCGTTTTGACGAACTGAGCATCCCCGATTACAGCACCTTATGCCGCTACCGCAACTGGCTGGCGCAAGACGACACCCTGTCCGAATTGCTGGAACTGATTAACCGACAACTGGCCGAAAAAAACCTAAAAGTAGAGAAGGCATCCGCCGCCGTCATTGATGCCACCATTATTCAGACTGCCGGCAGCAAACAGCGTCAGGCCATAGAAGTCGACGAGGAAGGACAAGTCAGCGGCCAAACCACACCGAGTAAGGACAAAAGATGCCCGTTGGACAAAGAAAAACGGCCTCTACAAACTCGGTTACAAACAACATACCCGTACCGATGAGGAAGGCTATATCGAGAAACTGCACATCACCCCCGCCAATGTCCATGAGTGTAACCATCTGTCGCCTTTGTTGGAAGGCCTAAGCGAAGGTACGACCGTCTATGCCGATAAAGGCTACGACAGTGCGGAAAACCGGCAACATCTGAAAGAGCATCAGTTACGGGATGGCATTATGCGCAAAGCCCACCGCAACCGTCCGCTGACGGAAGCGCAAACCAAACGCAACCGATATTTGTCGAAGACCCGTTATGTGGTCGAACAAAGCTTCGGTACGCTGCACCGTAAATTCCGCTACGCCCGGGCAGCCTATTTTGGTCTGCTCAAAGTGAGTGCGCAAAGCCATCTGAAGGCGATGTGTTTAAACCTGTTGAAAGCGGCTAACAGGCTAAGTGTGCCTGTTGCCGCCTAAAAGGCGGCCCGGATGCCTGATTATCAGGTATCTGGGGAGGATTAAGGGGGTATTTGGGTAGAATTAAGGAGTGATTGGGGGCGGAAACAGCCGAAAACAGCCGAAAACCTGTGTTTGGGGTTTCGGTTGTCGGGGGAAAAGGAATTTTGCAAAGGTCTCTATATCATTGAATCAAAACGAATACTGCGGGTAACGAAAACAGTATCGACAATGAAACGATTGACCACGAACCTAGGTATTCCTCCGGACATTAGGGGAGATAGATGCCGGTCGTCGGTATACATCATCACTGCTTTATTAGGTTTCACTTTTCACTGAGTGAAAGAACCAGGTTCTTGCAATCATCTTTCAGCCAAGCAAAACTGTCTGCCTCAATCCCCCTTTTGATTGCGGACTTGGTCTCGGCAATCTGCCCATTGCCCGTCGGTATGACTTTCTGCATCGGTGCGGATATGCTGTGAGCAAGCCTTAAAGTGCCTTTAACCCGGCATGCATCACAGTAGTTGCCGGTAGTGACTGCTGTACGGATTCCATTTGCACTAATACGCTGATCTGATTTTGTCAGCCGCCGATAAACCAGGTCCGGATAACGCTAGCGATACTTACATCGGCGCACAGGATATCGGAACCTTGTCCGCTCAATCGGTGCTTGATTAGGCTCAACAGATGGGGAAGTGTGCCTGACCAAGTTCTCCGGTTAGTGAGTTTTGCCAAGGACTCAGGTAGAAACCATTTCAAAAATATCAATCCATTGATATTTAATATTATTTCTACTTTATATTAAAAAAACCATGCGGCACTCAGCATTAACAGAACCTAGTTCCATTACATGAATACACTTGTGACCATCGTACTTTTTATAGTGATAACCAGCTACGCCAATCCAAAGTAACCTGTTATTCACTCAGTGAACAAGGGCTTTTCTACGTTTCAAACCGCCATATGGTCTGCCAATATTCATCCATTCTTTGAGAATGGGCTGAAAAAAATTTTAGGGCTTTTTGCTGCTAATATAGCAGGTACCGACATAGGCAATGGATGCGCACCTGACACTGTTGCTTATCCCAACGGTAAATCACCCGCCACGACGCTGTGTGGAACACAATCTGCCGTGGGCAATGGATTGACTAAGCCGCTTAAAGGCGAACTTTAAATTTGGAGAAAAAATGCAAACAGAAAGACGACTCAGGTTACCTGATGTCCGCCACATGGTTGGCTACGGCACTACGACCACTTACTGCAAGTCCTAATTACTCATATGGAGGATTGAATATGCTGAACCAAATCCAGTTGAAACGTTACGCCGAATTGTCAGGCTATACAGAAAAGGCTTTAAGGGACAAAATCAGCACCGGTGTTTGGGTAGAGGGACTCCACTACTACCGTGCGCCCGACCGCCACATCTTAATCAACGTAAAAGAGGTAGAAAAATGGCAACGAAACGAATACCAACCGGTGTAGTTATCCGCGATCGCAGTATCAAAATATGGTTCATGTATCGGGGTAAACGATGTTGGGAAAGCCTGCCGCTCAAGCCCACCACCGCTAACATCCGGCACGCTACTAAACTCTGGGAAGAAGTATGTACCCGAATCGCCATCGGCGTATTCGACTACGCCGAATTCTTCTCCGATTCCAAACGGGCTGAAGAAACGGAGCGCAGCCCCTCCTTCCGTGAGATGGCCGAAGCCTGGCTAGCCACCGTTAACCAGCTATCCCACTCCACACTATCCCGCTATCGCGGTATGCTCAACAGCCACGTCCTGCCTAAAATTGGCGACATGCCGATAGACCGTATCCAGTACAGTACCCTAGCCGGGCTGCTGGCTACCTTAGACTGTAGCGCAAAAACTCGCAATAACGTCGCCACCGTTATTCGGCAGCCGTTTGTTCTTGCGCTCCGCGACGGTAGGATAAAAGACAACCCCGCCCAGCATCTAGCCAACGCCAAAGTGCAGAAAGAGCCGCCCGACCCGTTCACACTCGAAGAGGCCGAATCCATCCTAGACTGCCTAAAAAACAAACCTGTGTTTCACAATTACTTCGAACTGGCCTTTTTCAGCGGTATGCGTACCAGCGAGCTCATCGCCCTCACTTGGCAGGACATCGACTTCCAGAGGCAGTGCGTGCGCGTAAACAAAGCATCCGTGGCTGGCAAGCTGAAAAGTACTAAAACCCACAGCTACCGAGACATCGAACTCAATAGCCGCGCCTTGGAAGCCTTACGCAGGCAATGGCAAATAACAGTAGGACTAGCAAGCGGATACGTTTTCATCAATCCAAAAACCGGCAGCCCGTTTGAGAACGACAAAGTACCTTGGAGACCGTGGCAGCACGCCATAAAAATAGCGGGGGTAAGGTACAGGAAACCCTACAACACCCGCCATACATTTGCCACACTCAACCTCATGGCCGGAGCCAACCCCATATGGGTAGCCCAGCAGATGGGACACAGCACCATGAAGATGCTACTTGAAAACTATTCCCGCTGGATTGACTTGGCCGACAAGCAGCGTGAAAAGTCTAAAATCGAGCAGCTTTTTGATGGGAAATGTGCCAATAGTGTGCCAAAAAACACAGAAATGAAGATAAGTATAGGATACTTATCGGATATCTTGGTGGAGGCGGGGGGAATCGAACCCCCGTCCGGAAGTCCTCTACAGAGCGTTCTACATACTTAGTCGTGTCTATTTAAAATCTCGTTCCTATTATGCCGACCGACAGGCCTTCTAGGAACCAGTTACCTTAAATCTTATTTCCCGCCAAGTAACCCGGCGGAAAACCAGTCAATGTAAAATGACGTTGCGGTAGCTTGCGCTACACAGCCCATTGACCAACTGCTGCAACGGCAGGCCTTAAGCGGCCAGTGCGTAAGTTTCGTCGTTTGCGACTATTTAGATTCAGTGTTTTACGGGAAATCTGAGACCCCGGTATGCCCGCATCTGCTTTGCAACCCCCGTCGAAACCAAGATCGCCCCCAGATGGGAAAGGTCGATTATACGCATATCAGGCTGTTTTTGCCAAGCAGAACGGGCATAACAAAGGTCGTCTGAACACGCAAATCATGCTTTCAGACGACCTTTCGCCTTATTCGATTATTGCCGGTAAGTCTGCAAGAAGCGCTCGAGTTTACCCATTGCCTCTTCGATTTGGTGGGTGTACGGCAGGGTAACGATGCGGAAGTGGTCGGGTCGTATCCAGTTGAACCCGGTTCCTTGTACGAACAAGACTTTTTCGCGCACGAGCAAATCGTAAATGAATTTCATGTCGTCATGGATGCCGTACATTTCGGTGTCGATTTTTCGGGAACATATACATCGCACCCATCGGTTTGACGCAGGAAAGTCCGGGGATTTGGTTAATCAGTTCCCACGCTTTATTGCGTTGCTCCAACAGGCGGCCGCCGGGCAGGATGAATTCGTTGATGCTTTGATAGCCGCCCAAAGCGGTTTTGGATGGCGTGTTGCATGGGCGTGTTGGCGCATAGGCGCATGGACGGAGCATATCGAGGGCCTTCGATATAGCCTTTGGCATGCTCTTTCGGGCCGTTGAGCACCATCCAGCCTTGGCGGAATCCGGCAACGCGGTAGGCTTTGGAGAGACCGTTGAAGGTGATGGTCAGCAGGTCGGGCGCGAGCGCGGCGATGTGGTGGTGAACCGCGCCGTCGTAGAGGATTTTTGTCGTAGATTTCGTCGGCAAAGATGATCAGACCGTGTTTGCGCGCCAACTCGGCGATTTCGAGCAGGATTTCTTTGCTGTACACCGCACCTGTCGGATTGTTGGGATTAATGACGACGATGGCTTTGGTTTTGGGCGTGATTTTGGCTTCCATATCGGCAAGGTTGGGAAACCAGTCGTTTTCTTCGTCGCACAGATAATGGCGCACCGTACCGCCCGCCAAGGTGGCGGCAGCCGTCCACAGCGGATAGTCGGGTGCGGGAATCAGGATTTCATCGCCGTCGTTTAAAAGCGCCTGCATGGACATGGTAATCAGCTCGGACACGCCGTTGCCGATGTAAACGTCGTTGACCGAAATGTCGCGCAGACCTTTGGTTTGATAGTAATGAACGATGGCCTTGCGGGCGGAATACAGCCCTTTGGAATCGCAATAGCCCTGCGCGGTCGGCAGGTTGCGGATCACGTCCACCAAGATTTCATCAGGCGCTTCAAAGCCGAACGGCGCAGGGTTGCCGATATTGAGCTTGAGGATTTTATGGCCCTCTTCTTCGAGTTGCAGGGCTTTTTTTGTGTACCGGGCCGCGGATGTCGTAGCAAACATGGTCCAGCTTGGACGATTTGGGAAATTTCTCCATGATGTGTGTTCCGTAAAATTGTTAACAATGGGGGTAAATGTACTCCGTTTGCAGGCGGAAAGAAAGTATTTTATGCAACTGAGAATAGGTCGTCTGAAACCGCATTTCAAATTTCAGACGACCTTTATTACAACCCTATTCCGCTTTCAATACATACTTCCCGAAATATAGTAAACTTGCCGTCAGTTTTCCTTCCTCCTTCCCGCCATGTTCCCTATTATCCCCGCCGACCGCGCCGCTGCCGAATGGCGCAACGAAAGCACGCAGAAGCCGCCCAAACAGGCGGTTTATGTGCATGAAAGCAATGCCACCGATATTCTGAAAAAAACGCCCACGCCCACACGGCAACCGTTTGGACGGGCGATTTCCACAACGCCAAGCAAGTATTGGCGGCGATGAAAAAAAGCGCGTCCGCAGGTCGTCTGAAAAAAACGAAAAAAACGCTCCCGCCGATATTCAGACGGCCTTCCACACCCACCGTATGAAACAGGCGCAGCAAAGCCGTGTGTTGAACATGCTTGCCGTCGAAATCGGCGCGGGTTTTCAGTTAAGCAACCCGCGCGCGCCCGATGTCCGCGCCGCCCTTGCCGATGTGTACGCCGAGCCGAACGACGCGCCGTTTTTTTACTGCCGCTTAACCAGCTTTTGGGTTTCATCGGCGCACACGAATGGCACAAAAAAGGCATAGACATTCCGCAGCTTGACGGCAAAATCCATGTTCCCTTCGGCGTGTTCTCGCCCCTGCGCGGCGAATATTTAGACTTAATCGCCCAAGCGCCGTTGAATCCACATATTCAGACGGCGTTCGACGTCGGCACTGGTTCCGGCGTCATCGCCGCCATCCTTGCCAAACGCGGTATTCCCGAAATCACCGCCACCGACACCAACCCCAAGGCCATCGCCTGCGCAACCGCCAATCTCGCCCGCTTGGGGCTGGACAAACAAGTCGCCGTCCACGCCGTCGATTTGTTTCCCGAAGGACGCGCCGACCTGATCGTCTGCAACCCGCCGTGGCTGCCCGCCAAACCGACTTCCGCCGTCGAAACCGCCCTCTACGACCCCCGACAACGCCATGCTGACCGCCTTTTTTTAAACGGCGTGCGGCAACATTTAAACCCGCAAGGTGAAGCGTGGTTAATCATTTCCGACTTGGCGGAACATCTGCACCTGCGCGACCGCGATTTTTTGGAACAATGTTTTCAGACGACCTCTTTAGAAGTGGCCGATATTCTGAAAACCAAACCGCGCCACCGCAAAGCCGCCGACGAATCCGACCCGCTCGCCTTCGCCCGCAATCGGGAAACCACTTATCTCTATCGTTTGAAAGCGAAGTCCTGATATACAATTAGGTCGTCTGAAACCCGTTCCCGCCATTCCCATGCAACTGATCAAATACCTCCAATCCCAAGGCATAGGCAGCCGCAAACAATGCCAGTGGCTGATTCAAAACGACTGTGTCGAAATCAACGATACGGTCTACAACGACGCCAAAGCCGACATCGATCCCGCCGAAGTCCAAACGCTGCGCATAGACGGCGAAGACATCGTCGTCGTGCCCATGCCTTATTTTTATATCCTGCTCAACAAGCCCGCCGATTACGAAACCTCGCACAAACCGCAGCAATACCCCAGCGTTTTCAGCCTTTTCCCCGACCATATGCGCAATATCGACATGCAGGCGGTCGGCAGGCTGGATGCGGATACGACGGGCGTTTTGCTGATTACCAACGACGGGCAGTTCAACCACCGCGTTACCTCGCCGAAACACAAAGTACCCAAAAATCTACCGCGTTACCCTGAAGCATCCTGCCGATGACAGCTTGTGTGAAACGCTGAAAAAAACGGCGTCCTGCTGCACGACGACAACGAAACCGTCCGCGCAGCCGAAGCCGTTTTGGAAAATCCGACCACCCTGCTGATGACCATTACCGAAGGCAAATATCATCAAGTCAAACGCATGGTCGCCGCCGCCGGCAACCGCGTCGAACACCTCCATCGAGACGAATTTAACGGACGAACGGTAGAAAATTTAGCCTCAGGGGAGTGGAAATTCATCACAGTTTGAAAATTTTTGAAGTTTTTTTCAAAAAAAATTTTTAACCATTATGATTTTTTTATTTGTTTAAAAAAACATGATGATATGATTGTTAAGATGTCATTAACTAAACTTAACGTCATCATTCATGAACTATTATATAATTCGCGTGTCTGAGTAACACTTGCTTCGAGAGAAGTGAGTAAGTGAGTAAGACGTTTTTCCCCGTAATGTGTTTGGCCATCTATACTTTTTCCCCTTAGTATAGATGGTTTTTTTATCTTTGATTTCAATTCTTTCAGTCAAGTTCTTTCATTCAATCCTACAAACAGGAGTTCGTCATGTTACTCAAAAAAAGGCTTGCTTTCTACTTTGTCCATTGCACTGATACTGGGTTTTTTTCCGCCCAAACTGCCGATGCAGACACCCATAAACGCCACCATCCGCGAACTCAAGCCGAACATGGCAAACTGCATCCCGCCTGCAAAAAGTACCTCGACCGCCGCGCTGCATGGTACAAATACAAAGGCAACCGTGCCGAATTGAAAGAAAACCGAAAAAGCCCGCAAAGCTTTCCGTCAGCTACCCTATAAAGAACAACGCATCCAATGCCGCGCCGCTTACGAAGCATTTGATGATTTCGATCAAGGCAAATTCCGCCGTTAACAATCATATCGGTAAAGTCGTCTGAAAACGGGTTTCTATTTGAGAAAACCCGTTTTCAGACGACCTTATTATATTCCTGAAATATAGTTTCCCCTATAATTCCGACTTTCCAGCCCCTATACTACCACCCGCCCCATGACCACGGACTTCGACATCCCCCTATTCCTCAAAAAAACCTGCCCAACCTGCCCGGCGTATACCGTTTTTTTCGACGAAGGCGGCAACGTTTTATACGTCGGCAAAGCCGTCAACCTCAAGCGGCGCGTGTCCGGTTATTTCCAGAAAAACGACCATTCCCCGCGCATCGCGTTGATGGTGAAACAGGTTCACCACATCGAAACCACCATCACCCGCTCCGAAGCCGAAGCCCTGATTCTCGAAAACAACTTCATCAAAGCCTTGTCGCCGAAATACAATATCCTTTTCCGCGACGACAAAAGCTATCCCTACCTCATGCTCAGCGGACATCAATATCCGCAGATGGCGTATTACCGCGGCACGCTGAAAAAAAGCCGAATCAATACTTCGGCCCCTATCCCAACAGCAACGCCGTGCGCGACAGTATTCAGGTGCTGCAAAAAGTCTTCATGCTGCGTACCTGCGAAGACAGCGTGTTCGAACACCGCGACCGTCCTTGCCTGCTGTATCAAATCAAACGCTGCACCGCGCCCTGCGTCGGCTACATCAGCGAAGAAGACTACCGCGACAGCGTGCGCCAAGCCGCCACTTTCCTCAACGGCAAAACCGACGAACTGACCCGCACCCTGCAACACAAAATGCAGACCGCCGCCGCCAACCTGCAATTTGAAGAAGCCGCCCGCTACCGCGACCAAATCCAAGCGCTCGGCATCATGCAGAGCAACCAGTTCATCGACAGCAAAAACCCCAACAACCCCAACGACATCGACCTGCTCGCGCTCGCCGTTTCAGACGGCCTCGTCTGCGTACACTGGGTCAGCATACGCGGCGGGCGGCACGTCGGCGACAAAAAGCTTTTTCCCCGACACCAAAAAAACGACCCCGAACCAAACGGACAAGATTACGCCGAAGCCTTCGTCGCCCAACACTATCTGAGCAAAAAGCAAACCCGACATCATCATCAGCAACTTCCCCGTCCCCGACGCATTGAAAGAAGCCTTGGAGGGCGAACACGGCAAACAAATGCAGTTCGTGACCAAAACCATAGGCGAACGCAAAGTCTGGTTGAAAAATGGCGGAACAAAACGCACAAATGGCGATTGCCCAACGCCGCCTGCAACAAAGCAGCCAGCAACACCGCATCGACGAGTTGGCAAAAAAATCCTGAACATGAATTCAGACGACCTCAACCGCCTCGAATGCTTCGACATCAGCCACACCCAAGGCGAAGCCACCATCGCCTCCTGCGTCGTGTACGACGAACAAAACATCCAACCCTCGCAATACCGCCGCTACAACATCACCACCGCCAAACCCGGCGACGACTACGCCGCCATGCGCGAAGTCCTCACCCGCCGCTACGGCAAAATGCAGGAAGCCGAAGCCAACGGCGAGGGCCGTCAAATAGCCCGATGTCGTATTGATTGACGGCGGCAAAGGACAAATCGGCGTCGCCGTATCCGTATGGGAAGAACTCGGGCTGCACATCCCCTTGGTCGGCATCGCCAAAGGCCCCGAACGCAAAGCCGGCATGGAAGAACTCATCCTCCCGTTCACCGGCGAAACCTTCCGCCTACCGCCCAACAGCCCCGCCCTGCACCTCCTGCAAACCGTGCGCGACGAATCACACCGCTTCGCCATCACGGGGCACCGCAAAAACGCGACAAAGCCCGCGTTACCTCATCCCTCAGCGACATCCCCGGCGTAGGCAGCAAACGCCGCCAAGCCCTGCTCACCCGCTTCGGCGGCCTGCGCGGCGTCGTTGCCGCCAGCAAAGAAGATTTGGAACAAGTCGAAGGCATCAGCAAAGCATTGGCGGAGACCATTTACGAGCATCTGCATTAAACGATGGGATGAATAAAGCAAGAGGTCGTCTGAAAAGTTTTCAGACGACCTCTTGCTTATATAGTGGATTAAATTTAAATCAGGACAAGGCGACGAAGCCGCAGACAGTACAAATAGTACGGCAAGGCGAGGCAACGCCGTACTGGTTTAAATTTAATCCACTATATTTCCTTCTTACCAAATCCCCAACCAGTTTTTCTTCCAATTTTGAGTTTCCGCGTCCTTCTTGCGCTTCGCGTTCACCCCTTCGGAAATCCCACGGAGCTTGCGGATTTTTACCGCTCCACAAACCTTTACGTTTTTTTGTTTTTGCCTGCTTTTGGCCGGCGGCGTAATCGGCATAGGCGGTTTTGCTTTTGCTGTTTTTTTGGCATAGCTGTCGTAATGCCATGCCGCGCCGTCGCGCAGCTGCATAAGGTTCAAATCGGTTGTCCCAACGGATACCTGCGCAACTTCGCGTTGGTAGCGGTCTTTCTCGAATACGCGTACTTTCACTTTTTTTGCCGACGGCTTCGGCAATCAGGTTGTCACGCGAACGCGTACCGTATGCCTGATTGATTTCGGGCGCGTCGATATACGCCATGCGGATTTTTGTGTTTTGCACCGTCTCCGTCGATGACATGAAGGGTATCACCGTCGTGGATTTTTGATGATTTTTCCGTGATAAGTATAGGGGGCTTTTTTATGTATGCCAGTCTTGTCCACTTCGTTTTTCAGACGACTTTGGCCTGATTGTATCGGTCAGTAGCGCACCGACGGCCTCTAAGCCGAAATGACGGCTGTCTGTAATATCGGAAACAATCTGAACGCCTGATTGAACAAGTTCGGTATCGCGTGAGCTGTAACCCAATGCGCCCAATACAGACAGGAAAACGGGCAGCCATTTGAGCATGGTAGTGGTCTTCATAATTTGAGAATGATAAGGTCGTCTGAAAACCGAAATTGGTTTTCAGACGACCTTCGCTGTTTATTGCCTTTAATTTTGTCCGGGTTTGATGACTTTGGCGCCCTGCTCTGTACCCAATATCAACACATCCGCAGCGTTGCGGGCGAAGATGCCGTTTTCGAGAACGCCGGTGATGCGGTTGATTTCATCTTCCATAGTCAGCGGACGGTCAATATGCAAGTCATAGACATCAATGATTTGGTTACCGTGGAAGGTGGTGTAGTTCAGGCGCAATTCTGGCTGTCCGCCCATTGCCAAAAAGTTTGCGGGACACCAGCGAACGTGCGCCGGGCAACACTTCTACGGGCAGCGGGAATTTTCCCAAACGCGAAACATATTTGCTCTCGTCGGCGATACAGATGAATTTGTCGGACGCGCTGGCGACAACTTTTTTTCGTTTAAATGCGCGCCGCCGCCGCCTTTAATCATTTGCAGCATATGGTTCACTTCGTCCGCACCGTCAACATAGACAGCCAGCCCCATCACATCATTCAGTGATACTTCGGGGATGTCGTATTGCGCCATCAGTTCGCTGGACTTTTTTAGAAGTCGAAACCGCGCCTTTGATTTTTTTGCCGCTTTTTGCCCAACGCTTCGATAAACATATTCACGGTCGAGCCGGAGCCGATGCCGATGTATTCGTTTTTCGGGTACGAATTCCACCGCTTTCTCGGCGGCAATGCGCTTCAATTCGTCTTGAGTAGCCATGATTTCTCCTTAATGGGATGCCGGTTGATGGGTATATGTTAACATTTTCATGCCATTTGTGCTTGCCTGCTTACTCTTTTTTTGCAGCAACACCGCCGCCTGCGCCTCGATGGCTTCCATGCGCCCCAGATAGCCGAGCTTTTCGTTGGTTTTGCCTTTAATGTTCACACAGGTCGTCTGAATCCCCAAATCGGCGGCAATATTGGCGCGCATGGAGGGAATGTGCGGCGCGAGTTTGGGCTTTTGCGCGATGATGGTCGTGTCCACGTTAACAACGCACCAGCCTAAAGCCTGCACGCTCTTATATGCTTCGCGCAATAATAAGCGGCTGTCGGCATCTTTAAACTC
The DNA here is from genome assembly GCA_916438535.1 of uncultured Neisseria sp. Classification (GTDB taxonomy): domain Bacteria; phylum Pseudomonadota; class Gammaproteobacteria; order Burkholderiales; family Neisseriaceae; genus Neisseria. The sequence continues at coordinate 287,341 of CAKAEP010000001.1, forward strand.
GGCAGCGGTATCAGGGAAATGGCTGCCGATGTCGCCCAAGCCCGCCGCACCGAGCAATGCGTCGGTAATAGCGTGCAAAAGCGCGTCGGCATCGGAATGACCGAGCAGACCTTTTTCAAACGGGATATTTACGCCGCCGAGAATCAAATCGCGGCCTTCGACGAGTTGGTGGACATCGTAGCCCTGTCCGATGCGGATATTCATGTTTTGTCCTTTTTTTCAATGTCGGGTCGTCTGAAAAACGGGTTTCAGACGACCTGACATATGGGTATCAAAGTTTCGCAGCCTTTTTGCCTAATTTTTCCATCAGATACCCGCTTGAAACTTTTTTTCAACCGATACAAGCAATAAAATAAATCGCTGAGAGATAAGTCATGGATACGGTTTCGCCGTAAACATTGATTCAAACAGAAAAAGGGCAGGAGCGTTTCCGATGGCCTCCTGCCCGTAATATACCGAATCAACGCTCGATTTGCGATACGTCGCGCACCGCGCCTTTGTCGGCGGAAGTCGCCATCGCGCCATAGGCACGCAGGGCGGCAGAGACGTAGCGGTCGCGGTTTTTCCGGTTTCCATGCTTTGCTGCCGCGCGCTTCCATTTCGGCGCGGCGTTTTTGCGAGTTCTTCGTCGGACACTTTCAGATTGATGCTGCGGTTGGGGATGTCGATTTCAATCGTGTCGCCTTCGTGCACCAAACCGATGGCGCCGCCTTCCGCCGCTTCGGGCGAAGCATGGCCGATGGAGAGGCCTGATGTACCGCCGGAGAAGCGTCCGTCCGTCAGCAGGGCGCAGGCTTTGCCCAAGCCTTTGGATTTCAGGTAGGAAGTCGGATACAGCATTTCCTGCATGCCCGGGCCGCCTTTCGGGCCTTCGTAGCGGATGATGACGATGTCGCCGGCGACGATTTGGTTGCCCAAAAATGCCTTCGACGGCGGCTTCTTGGCTTTCAAACACGCGGGCGCGGCCGGTAAATTTGAGGATGCTCTCGTCCACGCCTGCGGTTTTTACCACGCAGCCGCGCTCGGCGATGTTGCCGAACAAGACCGCCAAACCGCCGTCTTGCGAGTAGGCGTGTTCGACGTTGCGGATGCAGCCTTTTTCGCGGTCGAGGTCGAGGGTTTTCCACATGCGGTTTTGCGAGAACGCTTGGGTGGTGCGCACGCCGCCGGGCGCGGCTTTGAAGCGTTCGATGGCGTGGGTGTTTTCGGGATTGGTCACGTCCCATTTTTCAATCGCATCTTTCAGCGTCGGCGCGTGGATGGTGTACACGTCGGTGTGCAGTTTGCCCGCTTTGTCCAATTCTTTCAGGATGGCGAAGATGCCGCCGGCGCGGTGCACGTCTTCCATGTAGTAGTCGTGGTTGTTGGGCGCGGTTTTGCAGATGCAGGGCACGACGCGGCTCAGGCGGTCGATGTCGGCCATTTTGAAATCTACGCCCGCTTCGTTGGCGACGGCGAGCAAATGCAGGATGGTATTGGTGGAGCCGCCCATGGCGATGTCCATGGTCATGGCGTTTTTCAAACGCTTTTTTTGGTGGCGATGCTGCGCGGCAGCACGGTTTCGTCGTCTTGCTCGTAATAGCGTTTGGTGATTTCGACAATCATGCGACCGGCTTCGAGGAACAATTCTTTGCGGCCGGCGTGGGTGGCGAGGTAGGAGCCGTTGCCGGGCAGGGACAGGCCGAGCGCTTCGGTCAGGCAGTTCATGGAGTTGGCGGTGAACATGCCGGAGCAGGAACCGCAGGTCGGGCAGGCGTTTTTGTTCAACTTCTTCGACTTGCTGGTTGCTGACATTGTCGTCCGCCGATTCAATCATGGCGTCAATCAAGTCCAAGCGGCGTTCGGGTTGGATGTTTGCCACGCCGATGACCTTGCCCGCTTCCATCGGACCGCCGGAAACGAAGATGGTCGGGATGTTCAGGCGCATGGCGGCAATCAGCATTCCGGGGGTGATTTTTGTCGCAGTTGAAATGCACACCAGCGCGTCGGCGCAGTGGGCGTTGACCATATATTCGATGGAGTCGGCAATCAAATCGCGGCTGGGCAGGGGGTACAGCATGCCGCTGTGTCCCATGGCGATGCCGTCGTCGATGGCGATGGTGTTGAATTCTTTGGCGATTGCGCCCGCTTTTTTTCAATTTCGCGGGCAACCAGTTGGCCCATGTTGTGCAAGTGGACATGGCCGGGTACGAGTGGGTGAAGGAGTTGGCAACGGCGATGATGGGCTTGCCGAAGTCGGTTTCCATCACACCGGTGGCGCGCCACAATGCGCGTGCACCCGCCATATTGCGGCCGTGGGTGGAGGTTTTGGAGCGGTAGTCTGGCATTTTGCATTCCTTTATTCATATGATAAGGCCGTACCTAACAGGCAGGCTTCGCATTCTGAAAATACGCTGAAATGATTGCCTGCGGCCTATAAAAATAGTTTGGTATTTTATACCAATTATGTTTGGCAAAGAACCGCTATTTTGTAATAAAACTAAGCAGTATTTGCTTATCCTGCATTTGCTTCAACAATAAACAGAAGGTCGTCTGAAATACTTTTTCAGACGACCTTTTTACTCTTTTACAAGAAAAAAGCTTAGACACATATCATGTCCAGATATGGGTCATTACCCTTATGAATTTCGGCTTTACGCTTTTTCTTTTTGGCGCATTTTTTCCGCCATCATTTCATGCAGCGTTTTCTTGGCAGGTTTCATCGGAACGCGGTTGTCCGTCCAGCCCAGTTGCTTGCTTGGCGTCAATGCACGGAATTTGGTGGCCGCCCAACCGAAGGCACGGTAGGCCTTGCTGCCGCTGAAAAATACCGTTGAATGTGCGCCATGCCATTTGTTCGCCGAAGGTATGCGATGCGCCTTGTCCGCGGATAGGATGCGGTACGACTTCGGTCGGTGAACGTTGCGCTTCAACACGCAAACGCTGCATTTGCTCGGTAATCGGGATGCGTACCGGACAAACTTCCACGCACGCGCCGCACATGGTACAGGCGGTCGGCAGGTCGCGGGTGGCATCCAGACCCAACAGGTGCGGAGAAATAATCTCGCCGATAGGGCCGGGGTAGGTTGTGCCATATGCCGCGCCACCGATACGGGTATAAACCGGACAATGGTTCATACACGCGCCACAACGGATACATTGCAAGGTGCGGCGCATTTGGTCTTCGGCATAGGCTTGGCTGCGGCCGTTGTCGAGCAGAACCAAGTGCATTTCCTGCGGACCGTCCAGCTCTTCGCTACGGCGCGGGCCGGTAATCATGTTGAAATAAGTAGTAATGTTCTGACCGATGGCGGAACGCGGCAGCAGGCTGTACAAAGGTGGAACGTCCGACAGCTTGGCTACAACTTTTTCAATACCGGTAATGGCGATATGCACGGGCGGTACGGTAGTACTCAAGCGACCGTTGCCTTCGTTTTCCACCAGACACAGCGTACCTGTTTCTGCAACAGCAAAGTTTACGCCACTCAAACCGACATCGGCGGTGCTGTAAATATCGCGCAGGGCTTTGCGGGCGAAGCCGGTCAGTTGGTCTACGTCGTCCGTAAGCGGAGTTCCAAGATTTTGGTGGAAAAGTTCGCTAACCTGTTCTTTGGTTTTTGTGAATGGCGGGCATCACGATATGGGTCGGTTTTTTTCGCCTGCCATTTGGACGATAAACTCACCCAAGTCGCTTTCCACCGCTTTAATGCCTTTTTGCTTCAAGATAATGGTTCAGCTCGATTTCCTCGCTGACCATAGATTTGCCTTTGACCATCAGCTTGCCGTTTTTTTGGCAGTAATGATGTCGTGGATGATTTCGCAGGCTTCGGCCGGCGTTTCCGCCAGTGTACTTTCACGCCCAGCTTAGTCAGGTTTTTCTTCCAATTGCTCCAGCAGGGTGGGCAATTTGGACAGAGAACGCTGACGGACGTGTTCGCACAAATCACGCAGGTTTTGCAACTCTTCTTCGTCGGACAAAACGGCTTTGCGCTTGGTCATCAGCATATCCATCGCGGTACGCAGACTCTTACGCAAAGGCTTGTCTTGAAGGGAAATTGCGGCGTTTTGTTTGAAAGTTTCCGGCTTCATGTGGAACTTGATGGTTTGCGTAGTCATGCGTTTTTCCTCCAAATCGGCAGGGGAAATGTGGTCAGGCAGGATGGCGAGGATGACCAAATCACGTGGACCGTGTGCGCCATAAGCAAGCGTCAGTTGGATGTCTGCGGTTTTGGACGGGCCGGAAATCAGGAAAACATTGGTCGGCATACCGTTTTCCACCAGTTTTTCGCCTTCGACGGCATTATGAAATTCGTTATACATCTTCGCCGTATCAAACAGGCAGAAATGCACGGGCGGAACGAGGCTTAAAGTACGCGGTTCTTCGGGGCTGGAAAACAGCATCAGCGTACCGGTACGGGCGATGCCGCATTGCGAGCCGCTAAAGCCTGCATCGATGTTCGCAAAGAATTCAGTTTTCCAAGTATCGATTTCGCGTTCGAAAGCAATCGGTTCGATATTGCTGTCCACCAGCGCGGCACGGGCGATTTGTCCGTGTTCAGTCGCCAACGGCAACAGGATGTTTTTCAAACCTTTGCCTTCGGCTGCTTGACGGAATACTTGCGGCCAGCCGGTTTTGGTCACCCAATAAATTTCGGTTTTGACGGCGCGCATAGCGGCAGCCCAATGTTTCAGACGCTCAACTTCGCTGTCCCAAGAAACACCCATTTCGCGGTAATAATCAAAAAAACCGCAGGCTCTTCCATCGGCAATGCGTCGGCTTTTTTTCAGTTTTGCCAAAAATATTTTTCGCGCGCGCTCATGCTTTGCCTCCGGTACGTTCCAACAAGAAGGATGCGATGTGTTTCGGACGCGGCATATTCGGCTCGTCCTTAGCGATTTTGCCGCCGATGTTCATCATGCAGCCGCAGTCCGCGCTGATGATTTCGGTCGCGCCGGTTTCTTTCAGCGCGGCAACTTTGTCGATTACCATCGCACCGGAAATATCGGCTTGTTTGACGGAGAATGTACCGCCGAAGCCGCAGCATTCGCTTTCATGGTCGTGAACGATACGTTCAACGTTTTTCCATGCCGTCAATCAACTGCCAGCCTGAAATATGGACGTTCATTTCGCGGCGGGCGGCGCAGGAAGTGTGAACGGCGACTTTGACCGGCTCGCCTTTGTCTTCAGGTTTGTAGCCGATGGCAAGCAAGAAATGAGTAAACTCAATGATGCGGTTGGCACAATCAACCGCTTTGGATTCGTATTCTGTATTTTTTTAAACAGGGTAGGCCAGTGATGTTTCATCATGCCGCCGCACGAGCCGGACGGTACGACGATCGGCCAGTTTTCTGGGAAAAGGTTGAGTTGCGCTTTGGCGACATCAAACGCCTCGGTCGGATGACCGGAAGAGTAGGCGGGTTGGCCGCAGCAGCTTTGCGCCATCGGGTAATGAACCCGAATGCCTTGCTGCTCGATTAAAGTAATGGCATCCATACCTGCTTCGGGCATGAAAAGATCGAGGACGCAGGTGCCGAAGAAATAGACATCCGTCGGCTTGCTGTCGAATTTAGTGATTTTGGGTGGGGTGATTGCGCTCATTTTTTCGTTAACGGGAGTGCCCGTTTTTCTTTGTATAAATAGACGGCTACTTTAAGTAATTGCATGTAGGCGGTCAAGTATAATTTTAAAAAATAATATTGGAATCGGATGACTGCTAAGACCTAATACCCGCATATCTTGAATCGTCCTCATATATGCTAATTATTATCATTATAATTAATCTCTGATATATTCATAATTAAACAATACCCGAAATAAATTGCTTATGAACTCATTGCCGCTATAACGACTGTCATTCCATCACTCAACTTCAAAGGTCGTCTGAAACTCATCGCTTAAAAGTACATTGCTCAAACAATATTCTAAAACTGAATTAGATTGACAATATTATTTGCCAATAGCTGCCTTTTTGCTACCCTTACCCTCTTTCAGACGACCTCCTGCCAAATCAGTTACAATGCATCCCTATGAACAAAACCGAATCAAACGTTTCGGAAACGCCGCCCGTCCGCCCGTCCCAATGGCTGCCCCTGCTGTTGGCGATTGCGATTTTCATGCAAATGCTGGACGCGACGATTCTGAACACCGCCCTGCCCGAAATCGCCAAAGATTTTCAATGTATCGCCGCTCAATATGCAGCTGGCGGCGATTTCCTATACGCTGACCGTTGCCCTGCTGATTCCTTTAAGCGGCTATTTGGTGGACAGATTCGGCACTAAAAACGTATTTTTTTGGTTCAATCGGCATTTTCATGCTCGGATCGGCATTGTGTGCGGCGGCAGCCAATCTGCCCATGCTGGTGATGGCGCGGGTGATTCAGGGCATGGGCGGGTCGATGTTGGTACCCGTACCGCGCCTGACGATTTTGCGCGTGTACGACAAATCCCAACTGCTCAACGCCATCAACTATGCCGTGATGCCCGCGCTGATCGGCCCGATATTCGGACCTTTGGTTGGCGGCTATTTGGTCGAATACGCATCTTGGCATTGGATTTTTCCTGATGAACCTGCCCATAGGGCTGCTCGGCGTTTTGCTGGGCTGGCGGATTATGCCCGATGTCAAAGGCGAAAATACGGTTCTGGACTTGAGTGGCTACCTGACTTTTTGCTTCGGCGGCGTGTCTCTTGATGTTGGCAGTGGAAATGGTGTCCCACTCTGGCGCGGTTTGGTTTTCGCTCTTACTCGCACTCGGCGGCACGGCATTCGCCCTGCTCTACTACCGCCACATGAAAACCGCCGCCAACCCGATTTATGCGGCGGATTTGTTCCAAGTCCGCACCTTCCGGCTGGGTCTGACAGGGCAATCTGTTCAGCCGGCTCGGCATCAGTTCCATCCCCTTTTTGCTGCCGCTATTGTTTCAAGTCGCGTTCGGCTTTGCCGCCAGCGTATCCGGCTGGCTGGTCGCGCCCGTCGCTTTCGCCTCGCTTGTTGTCAAACCGCTCATTAAACCCCTGATGTCGCGCTTCGGCTACCGCAGCGTGTTGATTTGGAACACGCGCCTCCTCGCCATACTGATTATGCTGCTTGCCCTACCCGACGCCGACACGTCCTTAAGCGTATGGATAGTCTTGCTGCTCCTCATCGGCACCTGCAACTCCATCCAATTTTCCGCCATGAACACCCTGACCATCGCCGACCTGCGCGCGCACCAAACCGGCAGCGGCAACAGCCTGATGGCGGTCAACCAACAACTCGCCATCAGCCTCGGCATTGCGCTCGGCGCGCTTATCCTGCAAAACTGGTCGCAAAGCAGCTTCACCGCAGGCAACCTCCATCTCTCATTCCGCCTCACCCTGCTTTCCATCGGCTTGATTACACTCGTCTCCAGTACCATATTCAGCCGCCTGCACATTTCCGACGGACGCAACCTAACCGACTGAACATTTCCCCAAACCTTAAAGGTCGTCTGAAAGATATTCCACGCTTTTACCCGCACCACCCATCCGTCAAAGCAACTAACGGAAACAGTAAAAACTGCATTTGAACATCATTTGAAACCTAATACAGACATATCCAAACACTACCCGCCAACACCTACCGAACAATCGAAAAAACAGCCCAAAATTTTTCAGACGCCCCATATTCTTCACAGGAAGCCGCCACACCGAAAAGACAAGCAAAGCAAAAAATGCTATGCTTAACGCTTTCAATCTGTGTGTCTGAAGCAATGAAAAAGTATCTTATCCCTGTTGCTGCCGTAGCCGTAGCAGCCGTACTTGGTACCCCCTACTACCTCGGCATCAAAGCAGAGGAAAGCCTTACCGCACAACAAAAAAACTCTTACAAGACTCCGGTTTTTCTGACCGTAGAATCGCATCAATACGAACGCGGCTGGTTCAGCGCAACGGAAACCACCGTTATCCGCCTGAAGCCTACCCTTCTTCAAAATACGCAAAAATACCTGCCCGACAATCTGAAAACCATCCTGCAAGAGCCGATTACGGTTATCAACCACATCAGCCACGGACCGTTTGCCGGCGACATAGGCACTCAGGCGCACATCGAAACCGAGTTCAAATATCACCCTGAAACCGAAAAAAAGCATTGTCGCGCTTCTTCGGCAAACAAACGCCGGTAACGATGAGCAACACCATCTATTTCAGCGGCAGCGGCAAGCTGGATTTGAGTATCCCTGCTTTCGATTACGAAGAGCTTTCCGGCATCAAGCTGAACTGGAAAGGTCTGAGCGGGCATACCGACTATAAAAAAAGATTTCCAAAGTTACAGCCATGACTATCTGGCTCCCTCCCTTCAAGTCAAGCTGGCGGACAAGGGCGACATTTCTCTGGAAAACCTACATTTCCAATCTGAAACCACAAGCGGCCTCAACAAACTGTCTTTAGGCAAAAAGCAGCACTACGCTGGATAAATTCCTGCTCCAGTGGAAAGACAACATCGATTACAACATCAAGCTGAATGAATTGGTGAACTTGGTTACCAATCTACAAATCGGCGCGTTTATCAATCCGACAGGTAGCATCCCTCCGTCAAAAAAATCGAAGTCAGCAAACTGAAATTTGAAACCGATACTCACGAAGCGGACAAATTCATCAACAGCGAAGGCCGCTTCCAATTTCAAGACCTGACTTACGGCGATGAAAAATACGGCCCATTGGACATCCATATTGCCGCCGAACACTTGGATGCCTCCGGCCTTCTTGCGCTGAAAAAAATAAATTTGCCGAAATCGCAGATAAAAAAATGAGCGAAGAAGAAATCCAAAAACGCCTTGATACAGACCGCCAAGAACGAGGCTTCAAGCCTGTTTACCAATAATCCTATCTTAAATGTTAAGACCTTCAAATTCACGATGCCTCAAGGCGATGTCGATGTCAGCGGCAAACTGCTGTTTAAAGGTCTGGCGGCAAAAAGATTTGAACAGCCTCAGCGATATGCTGAAAAAAACCGAAGCCGGATTTGACATGGCGGTTCCGCAAAAACTGCTCGAACAACTGGCAATCAGTCAGGCACGCAGCATTTTCAGCGTCAATCCCGATGATGAGGCAAATGGGCAGGCAGGTATCGAAGACGTTACCGAGACCCTGCGGCTGATGGTGGACAGCACCATTCGCAGCATGGCGGACGAAAAATATCTGACGCTGGAAAACGGTACGGTCAAAACCAAGATGACTTTGCAAAACGGTGAACTGAAGCTCAACGGCAAAGTCCTTCAAAGCGATCCCGAACCGGATTTTTGATGAGACGGATATGGTTTCCGAACCATCCCATCCATAAACCGAAAGGTCGTCTGAAAATTCAGACGACCTTTTTTTCTTAGCAGGGTTTAATTTATAGCAAATATAGTAGATTAAATTTAAATCAGGACAAGGCGACGAAGCCGCAGACAGTACAGATAGTACGGAACCGATTCACTTGGCGCTTCAGCACCTTAGAGAATCGTTCTCTTTGAGCTAAGGCGAGGCAACGCCGTAATGGTTTAAAGTTAATCCACTATACAACATAAGAATGACCCTTTCGTTTTTTTCCCTCAAGGCAAGAGAACTCTGATTTTTTTAGAAATATTCAAAAAAATCACCCCTAATTTCGAATTTCCAAACCCCTCCCCACAAAAAAATGACTGGATGGAGAGTCTCATATAAACCCGCTATATCGACACAGCCTCCAATCATAACCAATATCAAAAGGTCATCTGAAAAATTTTCAGACGGCCTTTTCCTCATCAATCCGCTTTTAACGGAACAAATCCAATGCCTTGACGAACACCATCACTACGCCGTAAGCCAGCGGGACGCCGACCAAAGTCCAACGCCACCAAACCGAAAAACCGCCTGCCGCAACTTTTTTCCTGCAGCAAGTAGGCATCGGAAACGGCGGTTTCGTCATCGGGATTGCCGCTGTGCGCCGCTGTTTTGATGTCGGTTTCGTGGTGTTTTTTTCATGAACCGATCTGACGGCAAGGTTGCACAGCAAACCGACAATCAACAATCCTGCCATGATGTACATGGTAACGCCGTATGCCTGCGCGGCGGGAACACCGCTGTCGATTTGGCTTTGGCGGATGTAGTTCACCAAAACCGGACCGATTACGGCAGCGGTTGACCACGCCAGCAAAATACGTCCGTGAGTGCGCCGACCTGATAAGTGCCGAACAAGTCTTTCAAATAAGCCGGAATCGCGGCAAAACCGCCGCCATACATGGAAATGATGACGCAGAATCCAATAATAAACAAAGCCTTGTTTCCACTCTCGCCAATGGACGGAACGGCAAAATACAGCAGCGAGCCGAGTACGAAAAAGATGGTGTAGGTATTTTTACGTCCGAGTTTGTCGGAAACGCTGGACCATAAAAACCGCCCACCCATATTGAACAGGCTCAAAAGGCTGACGAAACCTGCCGCCGCCCCCGCGCCGATTGCCGCTTGTTTGCCGACCGACGCCTCTGAAAACAGCTCCTGAATCATGACCGAAGCCTGCCCCAAAACGCCGATACCGGCAGTCACGTTCAGGCACAACACCCAAAACAACAGCCAAAATTGCGGCGTTTTCATCGCTTGGGAAACATTGACATGATTGCTGCTGACCAGCTTGTTTTTCACTTTCGGCGCGACATAGCCTTCAGGTTTCCAACCTTCCGCCGGCACGCGGATGGTGAATGCGCCGAACATCATCAACACAAGGTAAAACAGTCCCAACACGACAAAAGTCGGTGCGACGCCGACCGATACGTCGTCTGAAAACGCATTCATCAATGATACGGACAACGGCGAAGCAAGCATCGCACCGCCGCCGAACCCCATAATCGCCAAACCCGTCGCCATGCCCGGTTTGTCGGGAAACCACTTCATCAAAGTGGACACAGGCCCGATATAGCCCAGCCCCAAGCCGATGCCGCCGATCACGCCGTTGCCCAAATTCAGGAGAAACAGATTATGCGTACTGACGCCGAGTGCCGACACAAAAAAAAGCCCAAGCTGAAACAGCACGCCGCGACAAACATCGCCTTGCGCGGGCCGACACGCTCCATCCAAGTGCCGAACAAAGCGGCAGACGCGCCCAACATAGCCAGCGCGATACTGAAAATCCAGCCCACAGTCGTCAGCTTCCAATCTCCGGCTGCCGATTCGGTAATGCCGATAAGCTTGGTCAGCGGCGCGTTAAACACGGAATACGCATAAATTTGCCCGATGGCAAGATGCACCGCCAAAGCGGCAGGCGGCACCAGCCAACGGTTGAAACCCGGCTTGGCAATCGTTGCCTCACGGTCTAAAAATTTCATAAAAGCCTCTTGATGTCTAATGAAAAACAGCGTTCTCCGCGAGGAAAACGCCTTAAATTGTTTACAATATTGTACCACGCTTCCGCATGGGCTTTACTCCGCTTAACATGAGTTTTTTTGAGTAAGAAAGATAAAAATCATTCATAATATGGACTTACTCCCACCTAATCATGCACGCTCCAACATGACTTTTTATCGCCCTTACCAATATTTTTTTCTGATTGTCTTATTTGTTTTTCACCATGCTGTTCGTTCGGTGGCGCAACCGTAAACTCAAGCAAGCATACCTCGCACGGCTTCTGAAACAGCCCGAAACTTTCGAATGGCTCTCACACAATCTGAGCGGCGATGAGGTCAAAGATATTCAAGCAATCCACACACATTTTGGTTTGCCATTACAGGAATCAAACAACTCATTAATATTTTTCCGCAGTCAAAATCCCGGAAAAAAATGTAACGCCTATTTTCAGACGACCTCGACCTTCCCATTAAGCAACCATTCAAGCCCAAATCCCTCCGCTTGAAAAAAATATTTTTGCTATTGTCTGCATTTTTTTATGTTAAATAACGTAATCTGTCACTAAACAATAATATTTTTATTATGGCAAACATGAAACTCAAAACACATACTTCTTACATCCTGCTCGCTTCCGCATTGCTTTCCGGCTGCCATACTTATCAGGTAGACCAAAGCCGTCGCAGCAAAATCGCGCAATTTGCCATCAACCACCCTGTTGCGGCGCAAGTGATCGGCGTTGAAGACAAAAACTCGACTAACCTAACCAGCAACGCCGCACGCTTTGCCACCCGGACCGGTTTAGACGACCTCGCCAACGGCGAAGGACGCGGGACACAGGTCAATGCCGTCCGTCAGGCCTTATGGCAGGCCGCTATTTCCTCTCAATTCGACAGCGAAATTGCCAACAGGGCCGGCAATGCCTACCTGTCCGACATGGAAATTCGAGAGGGTAAAACCGATTATTACAGCCGTTTCCTTGCCGACCAAGCCGTCGATCAGCGCAACAACCGTATCGGACGCAGTATCGGCAGCGGCAAGCCCGGTGCGGACATGAAGGCACTCCTGCAAAGCGTTTTGTTCTACTACCACAAGGTAGGACTGTGGACTGCCTCCGAAGTTAAAGCCTCCGGCCGCAAAGTATGGAGAATCAGCCAAGAAAAATTAAGTGAAGCAGAATACCGCCGCGCTTTGAAAAAAACATCACTCCGCTGAACACCAACGGAATGTTGCCGAACGAACAAAACCTCAAAACAGATACGTTCAAAGAAATTAAAAAAACGGTCAAAGTGATTACCAAAGTCGAAGACTGATTCGTATCAACATTCTATCTACTGCTTCAGTAATCTCCCAAAACGGCGTAAACTGTCGCAAACCCATTTTCAGACGACCCCTGCTTGCAAAGAGGTCGTCTGAAAACATTTCTCCTGCCGATTTAGCTGTTTTCAGAAGGACAAAGGACGATTATGAACTTCCCACCGCGTTACGTTTCCGCCACCCGTATGCGCCGCATGCGCAAAGACGACTTCTCCCGCCGCCTGATGCGCGAGCATACCCTGACCGCAGACGATTTGATTTACCCCGTTTTCGTACTTGAAGGCAGCAACCAAGAAGAAGCCGTCCCCTCCATGCCCGGCGTAAAACGGCAAAGCCTGGACAAATTATTGTTCACCGCCGAAGAAGCCCTCAAGCTCGGTATCCCCATGCTGGCGCTCTTCCCCGTCGTTACCCGAAATAAAACCGACTTGGCGGAAGAAGCCTACAACCCCGAAGGACTCGTACCGACCGTCGTGCGTACCCTGCGCGAGAAATTCCCCGAACTCGGCATCATGACCGATGTCGCCCTCGACCCCTACACCATACACGGGCAAGACGGGCTGACCGATGCGAACGGCTACGTCCTCAACGACGAAACCATCGAAGTTTTGGTGAAACAAGCCTTGTGCCACGCCGACGCAGGCGCGCAAGTCGTCGCCCCGTCCGACATGATGGACGGCCGCATCCTCGCCATCCGCGAAGCCCTTGAAGACGCGGGACACATCCACACCCGCATCATGGCGTATTCCGCCAAATACGCTTCCGCATTTTACGGCCCGTTCCGCGATGCGGTCGGCAGTTCCGGTAATCTGGGCAAAGCCGACAAGAAAACCTACCAAATGGACCCCGCCAATACCGACGAAGCCCTGCATGAAGTCGCCCTCGACATTCAGGAAGGTGCGGATATGGTGATGGTCAAACCCGGTCTGCCTTATCTTGACGTTGTCCGCCGCGTCAAAGACGAGTTCGGCGTACCGACCTACGCCTACCAGGGTTTCCGGCGAATACGCCATGCTTCAAGCCGCCATTCAAAACGGCTGGCTGGACGGCGAAAAAGTCATACTCGAAAGCCTGCTTGCCTTCAAACGCGCCGGTGCCGACGGCATCCTAACTTATTACGCCATCGAAGCCGCTAAATTGCTTAAAAAAATAAAAACGCAAATAACGGCATCGGTTTTTCCTGTAAGTTAGCCCAATGCGCTGGATATAGTAAAATCAACAAAAAGCTGGTTGAAAGGCAAAAGGTCGTCTGAAAATTTTCAGACGACCTTTCTTGAATACACTTTCCCAATAACTGATTTACCATTCACAATCAACCCTTGTCAATTTCAATACCGTCAACATTTCCCCATCATGCCAACGGACGCAGCTTAGATTTTTCAAGTAAAATCTACCTCGTCTGAAACACACTCAATCTCAAAGTAAGGAAAAACATCATGAGCAACCATCACAAACTCATCATCCTCGGCTCAGGTCCTGCCGGCTACACCGCCGCCGTCTATGCCGCCCGCGCCAACCTCAAGCCCGTCATCATTACCGGCGTCGAACAGGGCGGACAACTGATGACCACCACCGAAGTCGACAACTGGCCCGCCGATGCCGAAGGCGTACAAGGCCCTGAACTGATGGCGCGTTTCCAAGCCCATGCCGAACGCTTCGGCACCGAAATGATTTTCGACCAAATCCACACCGTCGATTTGCAAAACCGCCCCTTCACCCTAAAAGGCGACATGGGCGAATACACCTGCGACGCCCTGATCGTCGCCACCGGCGCATCCGCCAAATATCTGGGGCTGCCCAGCGAAGAAACCTTTGCCGGCAAAGGCGTATCCGCTTGCGCGACCTGCGACGGTTTCTTCTATAAACAGCAAGACGTAGCCGTCGTCGGAGGCGGCAATACTGCCGTAGAGGAAGCCCTTTACCTCGCCAACATCGCCAACACCGTTACCCTGATCCACCGCCGCGACAGCTTCCGCGCCGAAAAAATCATGGTGGACAAACTCATGCAGCGCGTTGAAGAAGGCAAAATCATCCTCAAACTCAACAGCAATCTGGATGAAGTCTTGGGCGACGAAGGCGGCGTTACCGGCGCTCGTTTGAAACACAATGACGGCACTACCGAAGACATCGCCGTCAAAGGCGTTTTCATCGCCATCGGCCATAAACCCAACACCGACATTTTCAAAGGCCAGCTCGATATGGACGAAACCGGCTACCTGAAAACCAAAGGCGGTACGGGCGACAACGTCGGCGCGACTAACATTGAAGGCGTATGGGCGGCAGGCGACGTCAAAGACCATACTTACCGCCAAGCCATCACCAGCGCGGCCTCAGGTTGCCAAGCCGCACTTGATGCCGAACGCTGGCTCGACCGCCAAGGGTTGTAAAACAACTCTGTACCGGGTAAAGACAGTTCGATTAGACTCATTCCAAACGGACAGGCTGCGAACCCAATGTCCATATGGCATTCTAAAAAAAGTAAAGCATAAGAAAAGGTCGTCTGAAACATTTTTTTAGCGAAACCCGCTATGTTTGTTTTCAGACGACCTTTCAAATTACGGTAGAAGCAAATCAAAGATAAACGATTTCGCCGCTACGCCCCCTGCTCTCTTCACTTGCCCACCAAACAAACTGGGGCAATACGTCTTCGTAGTTTTTTTACGTTCGCTCTTCGATTCGCCGGGATGGGATTTGATGCGCTGCGGCGAATTAATCGGACCGGGGACCAAAAACATTGGCACGCAGGTTTTCAAAGCGTTCCCATTCGTCGGCGGCAACTTTACACAAATAATTCAATGCGGCTTTGGATGCACCGAAACCGCCCCAGTAAGCTTTCGGGGTTTCGCCGTGGCTTTCGCCGACGAAGATGACGGACGCGTCGGGCGACTGCTTCAGCAGCGGAAGCAGCGCGCGGGTCAGACCCATCGGTGCAACGGTGTTGATACGGTATTGGTTGACCCATTCGGCGACGGTTTGAAAATCCAAAGGCGAGAGCGCGTAAAAATAGCTGGCGCAATGGACGATACCGTCGAGTTTCCCCTGAATCGCTTCGCCGATGGTTGCGGCAAACTGCTCGAATTCTTTTTCTTCCGCGCCGATTAAATCGAAACAAATGGCAAACGGCTCGGGACAGCCTGCTTCGACAATCGCATCATAAACTTTTTCCAGCTTTTTTTGATGGCGCGCAACCAGAATAACGGTCGCCCCCGCTTCAGCATAGGCTTTGGCCACTTGTTCGCCCAAGCCTTGCGATGCTCCGGTTACCAGAATCGTTTTATTTTTGCAATGTCGGCATAATTCTTCCTTGATTGTGAAATTTAAGGGATTTAAGATATTTTTAACGGTTTGCCGTGTCTTGTAAAGGCAATCGGAATAGATCGAGACCTTTGCAATAATGAGTTATTAAAATTTTTATGCTCAATACCATTTTTCAAAAATGAAGAACCTCCCTGATTTCTTCTACTTTTTTTCTCACTATCAGAAAGGTTTTAGCCAATTGAAAATTTTTTAGCACATTTTTATGCGTCAAATTTTGTTAACAGACTATTTTTGCAAAGGTCTCAGGTCGTCTGAAACTCGGATTTGAGTTTCAGACGACCTTTATATTAACCCGAAATCTGCCAAACACATTTCCGCCGCCGTCAAACCCGACTGTACCGCTGCTTCCAACGTAGCCGGATAGCGCGGGTGCAGGTAGTCGCCTGCCGGATAGATGCGCCGCTGGTGCAACCAAGCAAAAATCGGGAGTGGCGGAATCAGGCGTGCAGGCTGTGGTCGCGCGTTTTTTTCAGTGATGACGCGGACGGCTTCGGGTTCGTCCAAATAAGGGCAGATGCGTTTTACGTCGGCATGGACTTTCTCCACCCATTCTTGACTTTTGAACGCGCCGACATGGTCGGAAACGCTGATGACGGCGGCGACTTCATTTGCCGGCAAACCGAGTGCACCACGATACACCAGCCATTGTGCCGTACCGTCGGTAAATCCGGTCAGCGGCGCGGGCAGATGGACGGGAACGGCATAGCGCAAATAGACGGTGGTAATTGAGTGGTATTGGAGATTTTGATAGGTCGTCTGAATATAGTCGGGAGTATCTTCAGGGAAAAGATGGACGGCATGATACGGCGCAACCGCAACAATAACGGCATCAAAAACCTCGTCATTCACAACGACACGTCCGTCAGGAAGGTTTTTTTCAGACGACCTACGCGGGTTTCAAGGCGGATGTCCGCACCGTATTGCTTGAGTTTTGTCAACGCAGGCTCGGCGATGATTGCGCCTAAATCGCGCTTGGGCAAAAGATAGTCGCTGCCGGATTTATCCGCCCATACGCCGTCGGACAAAACATTGCACAACACCCGCAAACTTGCGTGTTCCAACGGCGTATTGAGCGCGCCCCACACCAGCGGCTGCCAAAACTCTGCAACCAGCCTGCGCGGGACATTGCGCTGCCGCAGCCATTGGGCAACGGCCAAATCAGCGCGCTTGCCGCGTGCGTAATGCTGCAACGCAGCCATATCGGATAACAGCCTGATTTTCAGCGAGAACGAAACGTTTTTAGCACGCAATATGCCGGTCAAAATATGCAGCGGCGAAGGAAGATTCGTACTTTGAAACTGCAAACCTTCATACATATGCCATTGCAGCGGCAAACGACAAAAAAAGCGTCTTCAGGATCAGCGCCGATGTGCTCCATCAGCGTCAACACACCATGATAAGCGCCGAGCAAGATATGCTGCCCATTATCCAAAAAACTAAATCCGTCGGTATTCCCAGCCAAAGTACGCGCCCGTCCGCCCGCCTGCCGACCGGCTTCAAATACAGTAACATCGACACGGCGCGCCAACGACACTGCGGCAGACAAACCTGCCCAGCCTGCACCGACGACGGCAATTTTCGGGCGAAGATGCGGAGTGTTCATGGCTTAAATCCAAATAACCAGGTTTTCAGGGCGATACGCTTTTTGCGCGGCGAAGGAATGGCAATTTTATAAGTCAAAACGTTTTGCGCGCCGTCGCGGTCGATTTCGTTCAACAGCGCGTAATAAATCGCCGCCATCACCAAACCGACTTTTTGGGATTTTTTATCTGCAGCGGGCAAGAGCGACATCGCCTCACGATAAGTCTCGCGGGCGCGTGAAACTTGAAAGCACATCAGTTCGGCAAAATTATCCGTCGGCTTACATTGCATAATCACGCTTGCAGGCACGTCAAACCGCTGCATTTCCTCCATCGGCAGGTAAATCCGACCGTTTCTCGCATCTTCACCGACATCGCGGATAATGTTCGTCAGTTGCAGAGCAAGACCCATTTTATCCGCGTATTCCAGCGTTTGGTCGTCTGAAAACCCTAAAATCCTAGCGATCAGGCAGCCGACAACACCCGCAACGCGGTGGCAATACAGTTTCAACTCTTCAAAACTACCGTAACGCGCCTGAACCAAATCCATCTGCATTCCGTCGATTAAGGCTTCCAATTCATATTTCGGCAGTTTGAAGGTTTCCTTAACCTGCCGCAAAGCCTGATTGACCGGATGCTCCGGCATCACGCCGCCGAATACTTTGTCCAAATCGCCGCGCCACCAGTTTAACGTCGCCTGCGCCACATTCGGATCGGAGCAGTCATCGACCACATCGTCCAATTCGCGGCAAAAAGCATACAAAACCGTTATCGCATCCCGCTTTTCCTGCGACAGGAAACGGAAGCCCGACAAAAAACTGGAGCGGCTTTCTTCTGCCTTCTGACGACAATAATCAAGTCCTTGCACGGCGTGTCCTAAAAATTATCATAATAGTAAAATCGGATTTTTATCGGATTTGGGGCAGTAGGGAAATTTCAGACGACCTTTATAAATAAACGGAATCCGATTATCGCAATTCCCTACCAAACCACTCAACTATCCGCCCGAAATCTGTTAAAATACCGACCTATCCTAATAAATACAGCATCAAAAGGCACACAATCATGGCTCTTTTGCAGATTTCCGAACCCGGCATGTCCGCCGCTCCGCATCAACACCGCCTCGCCGTCGGCATCGACTTGGGTACGACCAACAGCCTGGTTGCCACCGTCCGCAGCGGCAGCCCGGTTTGCCTGACCGATATAGACGGACGTACCACCCTGCCCTCCGTCGTCCGCTACGGCGAAGGCGATGCCGTCGAAGTCGGCAAAGTCGCCCTTGCCGCCCAAAAAACCGACCCGCTGAACACCATCAGCTCCGCCAAACGCCTTATCGGCCGCACACTTGCCGACCTCGCGCAGGACGCGCAATACCTGCCCTACCGGTTCACGCCCAACGAGCGCGTGGTCGAGCTGAACACCCGCCAAGGTGCCAAAACGCCTATCGAAGTGTCGTCTGAAATCCTCAAAGCCCTCAAATCGCGTGCCGAAGAAACTTTAGGCGGCGATTTGGTCGGTGCCGTCATTACCGTTCCCGCCTATTTCGATGATGCCCAACGCCAAGCCACCAAAGATGCCGCGCGTCTGGCGGGCTTGAACGTCTTACGCCTGCTCAACGAGCCGACCGCCGCCGCGATTGCCTACGGGCTGGACAACGCCTCCGAAGGCACGTTTGTCGTTTACGACTTGGGCGGCGGTACGTTCGACGTATCCGTATTGCAACTGACCAAAGGGTTGTTTTGAAGTCAAAAGCCACCGGCGGCAGCAGTGCATTGGGCGGCGACGATTTCGACCACCGCTTGTTCTGCCACCCTGCTCGAACAAAAACGACCTTTCCAAACTCAACGAGCGCGACAGCCAGCTTCTGCTTTCCCTTGTCCGCGCCGCCAAAGAACAACTGACCAACCAAAACCGAAGCCGTCGTCGAAGCCACACTTTCAGACGACCGCAAAATCCATACCGTCATTACCCGCCAAGAATTTCACCACCTGACGCAAAAATCTGGTGCAAAAAAACCATAGAACCGGTCAAACAAGCCCTGAAAGACGCTGACGTGACCAAAGCCGACATCAAAGGCGTGATTATGGTCGGCGGCTCAACACGTATGCTGCACGTCCAACAAGCAGTCGCTACCTTCTTCGGACAAACCCCGCTGAACAACCTCAACCCCGACGAAGTCGTCGCGCTCGGCGCCGCCATACAGGCAAACGTCCTCGCCGGCAACAAAACCGACGGCGAATGGCTGCTGCTGGACGTTACCCCCTTGTCGCTCGGTTTGGAAACCTACGGCGGACTCGCCGAAAAAATCATCCCGCGCAATTCCACCATCCCCACCGCGCGCGCGCAGGACTTTACCACCTTCAAAGACGGTCAGACCGCCATGACGATACACGTCGTACAAGGCGAGCGCGAACTCGTTTCCGACTGCCGCAGCCTTGCCAAATTCACCCTGCGCGGCATTCCGCCCATGGCCGCAGGCGCGGCGCGTATCCGCGTTACCTTCCAAGTTGACGCCGACGGCTTGCTGTCCGTTTCCGCACAAGAACAAAGCACCGGCGTACAGGCGCAAATCGAAGTCAAACCTTCCTACGGCTTGGACGACGACACCATCACCCAAATGCTCAAAGACAGCATGAGTAACGCCGCTGAAGACATGGCGGCACGCGCCCGCGCCGAAGCCGTGGTCGAAGCAGAAAGCCTGACCGACGCCGTCAACGCCGCCCCTTGAGTTGGATAGCGATTTACTGGATGCCGAAGAGCTTGCACAAATCCAGCAAGACATCGCCGATTTGCAAGGTCGTCTGAAAGACGGCAACGCCGAAGACATCCGCGCCGCCGTCACCAAACTCAGCCGCAGCACCGACAACTTCGCCGCCAAACGCATGAACCGCAATATCCAACGTGCGCTGACAGGACAAAGTGTCGATAATATTTGATGATTAACCGGTTTCAGACAACCTCTAAAAAGCATCAGAGGTCGTCTGAAAAAATTCAAACCCTATTTTTCAGACGACCCCATCCTATGCAAACCCCCTCCATCCCCCAAGACTGGAACGTCTATTTCAGCCGCATTGGCGACGCGCCCGCCGCCTTACGCATCAACCTTGCCTTAATCGAAGTCGCGCCGCTGGCAGAATATCCGCAGCATGTGCGCGTCAGCATGAAATTGGAACAAACCAACGAACACGGTTTCCCGATGCCCGAAGAAAGCGAAGCGGTTTACGACATCGAAGACCAAATGGACCGACTGGCGGGCAACGACAACATCCCCGCAGGCATAGTCACCACAGACGGCGCGGCAAACTGGCATTTTTACAGCCGCGATGCCGAAGCTTTCGCCCAAGCCTGCCGTACCCTGCTGACACAAAACGACCGCGTTTGCGACATCAAAATCAGCGAAGATGCCGAATGGTCGTTTTATCAAGAATTCCTGTATCCCGACCGCTACGAGCTGCAAGCCATCCGCAACGAACAGGTTTTACGCCGTTTCCGACAAGACGGCGACCGCCTCGAACAGCCCCGACCCATCGACCACTGGCTGTTTTTTTCCACACCGAAGCAGACCTGAACGCCGCAGCCGCCAAAGTCGACACATTAGGCTATACCGTCAGCGACAGCGACCGCATCGAGCAGGAAGAAGACCACCCGAGCTACCGCCTGCAACTTTCCAAAAAAACGCCCCGCTCACCGACATCGACAACGACACATGGGAGTTGATCGATATCGCCCACGAAAACAACGGCGACTACGACGGCTGGGGCAGCATATTATAGTGAATTAAATTTAAACCAGTACAGCGTTGGCTCGCCTTGCCGTACTATGTGTACTGTCTGCGGCTCGCCGCCTTGTCCTGATTTAAATTTAATCCACTATAGTCCAATAAAGCATCAGGTCGTCTGAAAACACACCGGCAGCCCCGTTCAGACGACCCGCATCCACTTTGACCTTAGGAGAATCCCATGAGCGAATCCATTGTTTACGGTATCGATCAGGAAAATGAACTCATGAACCGCGCCTTCGAACAGGCGCGTTCCACATTCAAATATTTCTGGCGCGAGCTTTATTGGGAAAAACCGCCGCATCATACCCGCCTTGGATTTTGCCATGGTCAAAGTGCCTTTTTTCCAAGACAGTGAAGACGGCGAAATTTGCGAACATATGTGGATAAACGACATCTACTTCGACGGCCTCCACATTTACGGCACGCTGGTCAACGAACCCAACGACCTGACCAATGTAGAACAAGGCGAAAGCGTTTGCGTTCCGGTTGACGAAATCAGCGATTGGATGTTCCTGTGTAACGGCATCCCCTACGGCGGCTTCACCGTACAGGCAGTCCGCATCCAAATGACGCCGCAAGAGCGCGCAGAACACGATGCCGCATGGGGAATCGACTTTGGCGATCCCGAAGAAGTCTTACTGGTTTACGAAGAAAAAGAACACCCCGAAAATCTGGACGAACATCCGATGGCTCGAAACTGCCTCGACGACTTCCGCCAACAGTTGGCACAAAACCCGGATTATCTGCGCGAGCAAGACGAAGACGGCTACACACCGCTGCATCACGAAGCCATCGCAGGGAACGCGCTCATGGTCAAAGCCATGCTTGACTTGGGCGCAAACCCCGCCGCCACCACGCAAGAAGGACTGACCGCCCTAGACTTTGCCCGCCTTATGGATTGGCAAAACGTCATCGAGATACTCGAGCCACGCCACTAAACAAATGGGTCGTCTGAAAGGGAACACTAACTGCTTTGTCACAAAATACCTGAAGGAAATCTTTAGCGTATATTAACAGAGTACAACATTGGAAATATTTAACTTACAAATTAAGGTTAAAGGTAATGAAAGAATATGAAAATCAGTTTCTTGCTATAAAAAGATGCATTAAATTCAAAAAGAACCTACTAATAAAAAAACAAGTCTTTCCTCTGCGCAATGTTTTTAGAATGGTTCGAGGCATCTAGAAGAGGAGCAAAGATAACCCATAAAAATTCGTTATGAATTAGGAAAATATGAGTTAATTACCGAACCAGATTTTTGAACAAGCAAACATAAATGGGACTGTTACATTTTAAAAAGGCCTCATCTAAAAACCTCTTCAAATAATTTTAATATAGACCCTAGTCATAAAATTGAGAGACTAGATGCCGCAAATAAAAAACCTATTTCCATTACACGAACAGAGCCGCTATCTAAAGCTTTAACTATTATGCTCTTAAATGATTTTTCCCAACTACCTGTTATGCAAAAATGAAAGGAGAGTAAATGGTTTTTATCAGTTGGAAAACTATTGGAGAAAAAAACTGATTACTACTAAGTCGTTAGATATATCCCAAAAAAACTGTTTCAGATTTTATGTCTGAGGATATCATTATAGTTACTAAAAATGAAACAATTTTCAGTGTTTTAACCAAAATCCCACAAAATGATTTTGTATTAATTAAAGACTCCACAAACAATGAAGAAATTATTGGAATTGTAACAGTCAATGATTTAAATGAACAATTTCATTTACTTTCAAAAACCTTTCTTACTTATAAGTGAAATAGAAAATGGCATACGCCATATTCTTGATAAAATTGACCTATCAGATGAAGAGCTAAAAAAAGCAAAAAAAGCCTGATAGTTCAGAAGAAATAGAATCAATTGCTGATCTAAACTTTGGGGGCTATCAAACTATTTTTAGGTAATTCTGAAATTTGGAAGAGGCTCAATTTAAACCTGGATAGACAAGAATTTATAAAAACACTGGATAAAATTCGTGAAATTAGAAATGATGTTATGCATTTCGACCCCGATGGTTTAGATAAAAACAGTATTGAATTACTAGAAGAATTTTTCTCATTTTCTTAAATCATTAAGAAAATGTTTAATTGAAAAATGATTTAAATACTAAATGAGACTCTGGCACCAAACCCTCATCCCGCTACTCCCCCGCGCCCAGCTTCTAGGGCAACACCGCGAATGCGCCGCCCTGCGCGGAGCAGGCTGGGGCAGACCGCACGCGACGGTGAATTACGTTTTCACCCATTCGCCTGACAAACTCTATCTGTATCACGCGCTGATTATGGAAGAAATGGAAAAACGCGGCTACAAACCTGACCCGTTGTGGAAAGACCCGCTGTACCGCGGCAAAGCAGTTGCCCCTTATCCCGCACACGATATCGAAGCCGCCGATTCGCCGATTTACCCCGAACACGATGATGCGTATCTGGACGAATGTCTGGAAAATTTAAAAAGCAAAGGTATCATGTTATAAATGGTTTTAGACGACTCCTTCATCGCAAAAGTTCGTCTGAAATATAGTGGATTAACTTTAAACCAGTACGGCGCTGCCTCGCCTTAGCTCAAAGAGAACGATTCTCTAAGGTGCTGAAGCACCAAGTGAATCGGTTCCTTACTATTTGTACTGTCTGCGGCTTCGTCGCCTTGTCCTGATTTAAATTTAATCCACTATAATGACCAACCCAGCACGAGCAAACCATGAACAAACTTACAAATCTCCCATTCAAGGAAAAAAAGTCAACGAACTCAATGAAAATCTCATTGCTTTTGCAGAACCGGAAACTGTATTCTGTGAAAAACAGCCATGGCTAAAAAATCATTTTTTGCCCATGATGAGTATAGATTTAGGAGAATTTAAAACAGAATGGAGTGGCACTATCGTCCATCTTATCAACCCAATCGAACCTTATGAATACTATATAGGCGGCTACACACCCGTTTACCACAATGAATTTATTGGTGAAAACTGGCTGGCTTTCCGTTTGACAGACGATAACAAATATGAATTTTTGGGAGAGGAAGGCTATTTCACCCGCAGTCCTCAATACAGAGAGAACTTAAAACAAATACTTTGCGCCGATTTCGATCCCAATGCTTTTTGAAAACAAAGACATTCTGGAAAAAGTGTAAAGAAGATTTTTTTATCAAGAAGCACTGAAGTATTTCGATGAATCTGTTCAAATCTATCAAGAGAACAAATCAGATTTTGAAAAACGAGAGGGGCGGTACGGCGACGAGCCTTACGATAATACCTATTCTGGTCTATATCTTGATAGATTAGGCGGAGTGATTAAAGGTGGAAATTGGGTAGATACTAGTCCCATTCCTCCCGCCTTCACTCTAAAAAGAAGACAAGGATTGGAACGTATTCATAGAACACCAGGGCAATCCTTTCTACCATATTGCCTCATGCTCAGGATATAAATATTCCAACGGAGCAGATGACGTAATTCTGCTCTACGAACCCGTCAGCCGGATTGCATTATTTACATTCGAATGGACATAGAACACAGAATATTGTTAAACCCCACCATTATCAAACCACTCATTACAAGAGACAATAAAAATGCCCAAAATCACCGTACTCCCACACGCCGTATTATGTCCCGAAGGCGCTGTCATTGAAGACGCACCCGAAGGCAAAACCGTCCTTGATGTGCTGCTCGACCACGACATCGAAGTCGATCACGCCTGCGAAAAATCCTGCGCCTGCACTACCTGCCACGTCATCATCCGCAAAGGTTTCGACAGTTTGGAAGAGCCGACCGAATTGGAAGAAGACCTGCTCGACCAGGCATGGGGCTTGGAAGCCGACTCGCGCCTGAGCTGTCAGGCGGTGGTTGCCGACGAAGACTTGGTGGTGGAAATCCCCAAATACACCATCAACCACGCGCGCGAAGATCATTGATGCAAAGAGGTCGTCTGAAACGGATACAGCAATGTTCAGACGACCCCTGCCAAATTTTGAGCAAACAAAAAGTCGTCTGAAACTGCCTTACCGACCGTTTTCAGACGACCTTCCGTCAAATCGCTGCCAAATCGTTTATTTGGAACGTGGAACGACAAACCTTAAGCGGGATACTTTCATCGAAGCGACGGTTTGCGCAACAGGGTAATTTTTCCACTCTGCCTTTAGCGTTCAGCATACTGAGGCTGCTGCCATGACGGGTAATGATGCTCTTAGGTTCGGGCTTCGGTGCCGGTTCGTTTTTTGTTGCAGTTGTGACGGATTTTGGCAGCTCGGGGACATATCCCGCCAAGCCGAAGCGTTTGATGATTTCGTTTGCAGCATCCATATAACGCTGTTTTGCTTCTTCGTTCTCCACCGCCATATCGTCAAGCGCCACAGACACGTCGTTTCCGCAGCCGACAATGCGTTCCGCAATACGCGAATACACCATCCAGCGTTTCAAGCGCAAAGCGCCCGCATCTTCGTCCGGCGCGGCGGCATCCAAAGCAATCATGCCGTAACGCTTGCCATAACGGAGGCGCAGCGAAAGCCGCTTCAGCCCCTCACTATCGTCCAGCATCTGATAAAGCTCGCGGATAAGCAGCAGCAGGCGGTCGAACACCCCCGCTTTGGCAAGATAATTAGGATCATCGGAGGCGAGCGCGTAAATAAGTTTGGATAATTTGGCATTGAGTGCGTTGTTCATCGATTTTCCTGTTATTCATACTATAATGGATTTCTTTAAGAACCATTCCAAATGATTTGGTTGCATGACAAAGTGTAAATTTTCCTTAGTGAAAGTCAGAAAAATGTATTAACGTACGCCTTGAAAATATTACATAGGAAAAATACCATATGCGATTTCGGACGCATTGATCATTGCCGACACAAATTTCCCCCAAAGCATTAAAACCTAAACAAGCCATCCCGAATCAACCCATTCGGACACTCCAAAAGGAACGACATCATGAAATGGACAGACACCCAACGCATCGCTGAGGAACTCTACGACCTGCACGGCGACAGCATCGACCCGAAAACCGTTCGCTTCACCCAACTGCGCGACCTGATTATGGCGCTGCCCGACTTCGACGACGATCCCGCACGCTGCGGCGAACGCATCCTCGAAGCCGTACAACAGGCATGGATTGAAGAGGCTGAGTGAGGCAACATCATTTGCAAGCTAAAAACCAAGACGTCGTCTGAAAATTTTTCAGACGACGTTTGAATGGGTTGATAGCCAACTCAAGCACAAAACATCTATTGCTTTTGCTTTACCAACAAGAATACAAGCCATTGAAATCCATTTAATTTCAAAGTATTCCCACACATCAGAATATGTATTTTTCTCCCCGGCTTGCCCTCATATGAATAGAGGCAAACATAATGGCAACCATATTAAAAATAATTCATAAACTTTCTGAAAATTTTTGAATTTGACTCATACACAAGGCAAATTTATCATACAAGCCTGAAAAACGTTTAAAAAAAGACAACCGAGGTACACAGCCAATGAGTTACGCAAAAGAAATCAATGCGTTAAACAACAGCCTTTCCGACTTGAAAGGCGACATCAACGTTTCGTTCGAATTTTTTTCCCGCCGAAAAACGAACAAATGGAAACCATGCTGTGGGACTCCATCCATCGCCTGCAAACCCTGCATCCCAAATTCGTCTCCGTAACCTACGGCGCAAACTCCGGCGAACGCGACCGTACGCACAGCATCGTCAAACGCATCCAACAGGAAACCGGCTTGGAAGCCGCACCGCACCTGACCGGCATCGACGCCTCTCCCGATGAATTGCGCCAAATCGCCAAAGACTATTGGGACAGCGGCATCCGCCGTATTGTCGCCCTGCGCGGCGACGAGCCGCCCGGCTATGAGAAAAAACCGTTTTACGCCGAAGACCTGGTCAAACTCCTGCGCTCCGTCGCCGACTTCGACATTTCCGTAGCGGCATACCCCTGAAGTGCATCCCGAAGCGAAATCCGCACAAGCCGACCTGATCAATCTGAAGCGCAAAATCGATGCGGGCGCAAACCACGTCATCACCCAATTCTTCTTTGATGTAGAACGCTACCTACGCTTCCGCGACCGCTGCGTAATGCTGGGCATCGACGTCGAAATCGTTCCCGGCATCCTGCCTGTCACCAACTTCAAGCAACTCGGCAAAATGGCACAAGTAACCAACGTCAAAATCCCGAAATGGCTGTCGCAAATGTATGAAGGTTTGGACAACGACCAAGCAACGCGCAATCTGGTGGCGGCAAGTATCGCCATCGACATGGTCAAAGTCCTGTCCCGCGAAGGCGTGAAAGATTTCCACTTCTACACGCTCAACCGCAGCGAGCTGACTTACGCCATCTGCCATATTTTAGGCGTGCGTCCTTAAAGCCGAAAACGGTTTCAGACGACCTCAGGGGTCGTCTGAAAAACAAAACGCCGCCCCATCCGCTCTATTCTGATTTACAATACCGACCGATTCGGATTGAACCGGTCCTTACAAAATCCAACTGGAGAGTTCAACATGACAACATTACATTTCTCAGGCTTCCCGCGTGTCGGCGCCTTCCGTGAATTGAAATTCGCCCAAGAAAAAAATACTGGCGCAAAGAAATCAGCGAACAAGAGCTGCTCGACGTCGCCAAAGACCTGCGCGAAAAAAACTGGAAACACCAAGCCGCCGCCAACGCCGATTTCGTTGCCGTAGGCGATTTCACTTTCTACGACCACATCCTCGACCTGCAAGTCGCTACCGGCGCGATTCCCGCCCGTTTCGGCTTCGACAGCCAAAACCTTTCTTTGGAACAATTCTTCCAACTGGCGCGCGGCAACAAAGACCAATTCGCCATCGAAATGACCAAATGGTTCGACACCAACTATCACTACTTGGTGCCTGAATTCCATGCCGATACCGAATTCAAAGCAAACGCCAAACACTACGTTCAACAACTGAAAGAAGCCCAAGCTCTCGGTCTGAAAGCCAAACCGACCATCGTCGGCCCGCTGACCTTCCTGTGGGTCGGTAAAGAAAAAAAGGCGCAGTCGAATTCAACCGCCTGAGCCTGTTACAAAAAAACTGCTGCCCGTTTACGTTGAAATCCTGAACGCTTTGGTTGAAGCCGGTGCCGAATGGATTCAAATCGACGAGCCTGCTTTGGCTGTTGACCTGCCTAAAGAATGGGTGGAAGCCTACAAAGACGTTTACGCCACTTTGAGCAAAGTAAACGCCAAAATCCTGTTGAGCACTTACTTCGGTTCTGTTGCCGAACACGCCGCATTGCTGAAAGCCCTGCCCGTTGACGGCCTGCACATCGACTTGGTACGCGCTCCCGAGCAACTGGACGCGTTCGCCGACTACGACAAAGTCCCTGTCTGCCGGCGTTATCGACGGCCGCAACATCTGGCGCGCCAACCTGAACAAAGTTTTTGGAAACTGTCGAGCCTCTGAAAGCCAAACTGGGCGAGCGTTTGTGGATTTCCAGCTCTTGCTCGCTGTTGCACACCCCATTTGACTTGTCAGTTGAAGAAAAACTGAAAGCCAACAAACCTGACCTGTACTCCTGGTTGGCATTTACCCTGCAAAAACCCAAGAATTGCGCGTTCTGAAAGCTGCATTGAACGAAGGCCGTGACTCCGTTGCCGAAGAACTGGCCGCCAGCCAGCTGCCGCCGATTCGCGCGCTAACAGCAGCGAAATCCATCGCGCAGACGTCGCCAAACGCCTTGCCGACCTGCCTGCCAACGCAGACCAACGCAAATCACCGTTTGCCGATCGTATCAAAGCGCAACAAGCATGGTTGAACCTGCCCCTGCTGCCGACGACCAACATCGGTTCTTTCCCACAAACCACCGAAATCCGCCAAGCACGTGCAGCCTTTTAAAAAAAGGCGAACTGTCTGCCGCCGATTACGAAGCCGCGATGAAAAAAAGAAATCGCCTTGGTGGTTGAAGAGCAAGAAAAAAACTGGACTTGGACGTACTGGTACACGGCGAAGCCGAGCGTAACGACATGGTCGAATACTTCGGCGAATTGTTGAGCGGTTTCGCATTCACCCAATACGGCTGGGTACAAAGCTACGGTTCACGCTGCGTGAAACCACCGATTATCTTCGGTGACGTAAGCCGTCCTGAAGCCATGACTGTCGCTTGGTCTACTTACGCACAAAGCCTGACCAAACGCCCGATGAAAGGCATGTTGACCGGCCCCGTAACCATCCTGCAATGGTCTTTCGTCCGCAACGACATTCCACGCGCTACCGTGTGCAAACAAATCGCACTGGCTCTGAACGACGAAGTATTGGATCTGGAAAAAGCAGGCATCAAAGTCATCCAAATCGACGAACCTGCCATCCGTGAAGGCCTGCCTTTGAAACGCGCCGATTGGGATGCCTACCTGAACTGGGCCGGCGAATCCTTCCGCCTCTCCTCCAGCGGTTGCGAAGACAGCACACAAATCCACACCCATATGTGTTACTCCGAGTTCAACGACATCCTGCCTGCCATCGCAGCTATGGACGCCGACGTCATCACCATCGAGACTTCACGTTCCGACATGGAACTCTTGACCGCGTTCGGCGAATTCAAATACCCGAACGACATCGGCCCAGGCGTTTACGACATCCACAGCCCACGCGTACCGACAGAAGCCGAAGTAGAACATCTGTTGCGTAAAGCCATCGAAGTCGTACCGGTTGAACGCCTGTGGGTGAACCCTGACTGCGGTCTGAAAAACACGTGGTTGGAAAGAAACTCTGGAACAACTCCAAGTGATGATGAACGTTACCCACAAACTGCGTGCCGAATTGGCGAAATAAGTTTGAACTAGCGTAATCAAAAGGTCGTCTGAAAATTTTCAGACGACCTTTTTGTATGATTTTAAGGATCAAGAGAGAAACATAATGGATTAACTTTAAAGCAATACAGCGTAGCCTTATCTTAGTTTCAGAAAGATGATTCTCAATAATGACACAATAGATGAATCAGCTTCGTACTGCTTACGCTGCCCATAGCTTCATTGCCATGTCCTGATTTAAAGTCATTCCACAAAAGATGGTGTTTACAAACCCGCAAGCAAACGGCGGATTTTGCCGATGGCAAGCTCGGTTTCCAAGCCGCATTCCGTCCCTTCCGCTCCGCTGCTGAGGCAGCGGATGTCGGTGATGCCGCAGAAGTGGGCGTATTGGATGCCCAGTTCGCGGGCGAGGAAGGCTTCGGGCATTCCGGTCATGCCCAATACGTCCACACCGTCGCGGCGGTAACGTTGGATTTCGGCGCGGGTCGGCCAGCGCGGGCCTTTGCAGGCAGCCGTAAACGGCTTGGGTGTATAAGGGCATTTGGTGCTGTTGCGCGTGTTCGGCAATTTTTTTCGCGCAGTTCGGCGGAGTAGGGTTCGAGAAAATCGGTGTGTACGACCGGTTCTTCCTGTCCTTCAAAAAAAGGTGTCCTTGCGGCCGTAGGTGTAGTCGATCAAGTCGTCGGGCAGGACGAGCGCGCCGTTTTCAAAGCGGTCGTTGATGCTGATGACGGAGGAAACGGCGACGATGTATTCCGCGCCTATGGAATGCAACGCCCAGATGTTTGCGCGGTAGTTGATTTCGTGCGGTGCGACGGTATGGCCGAAGCCGTGCCGCGCGAGGAAGAAAAATGTCCTGACTGCCCAGTTTGCCGCTTAAGACGGGGCTGCTGGTTAGTCCGTAGGGGGTGCGGACGATTTTGCGGTCGGTGATGCTCAGTTCGGGCAGCTTGGTCAGGCTGCTGCCGCCGATGATGGCTAACATATGGTCCTTTGTGTAAGTGATTTTTAGGGAGTGAGTGTCGGAAAGAAAAAGGTTTGCAAAACAGCCATGATGATGGAAAACAGGATTAACACCTTCATTTTTTCCGGAAAGCTGTATCCGTCGTCTACGGGAAGCACTTCCCATAGCAACATCGACAGAAAACCGGATATAAACCAAAGTGCAAAATTGTTCAACATGGCTGTCGAAGAAAGGCTGGGAGGTCGTCTGAAAACCCATATCCGTTTTCAGACGACTCTTTTACCCTTTTATTTGTGTTTGTAAAAACGGCTGTGGAAATAAGCATTCACGCCTTCGCGCAGCAGGACTAAGGTTACGGCGGCAAGCGGCAGACCGGCGAGCATGCCGACGAAGCCCATCAGTTGTCCGAACGCCATCAACGAGAAAATCACCCAGAAAGGCGACAGGCCGATGCGGTCGCCGACGATTTTTCGGGGTAACGATAAAGCTCTCGAGGAATTGTCCGATACCGAACACAACCCACACCATAATCAGACCGTGCCATGTGCTAAATTGCAGCAAAGCGGCGACGGTTGCCAACAAAAGTCCGGTAAATGCGCCCAAATACGGGATAAACACCAAAATACCGGCAATCATACCGATGGCGAAGCCCGAATCCAGTCCGACCAGCATCAGCCCGACCCCGTACACCAGCCCCATAATCAGCATCACCATCAACTGCCCGCGCAGGAACTCGCCCAAAACTTCATCCATGTTGCTTGTGATGCGCGTATAAGTGTCGATAAAGCGGCGCGGAACCAACGCGCTGATGCCGTAAGACCAGCGTTTCCAGTCCAAAAGGAAATAATACAGCAAGAGCGGCAGCAGTATCAGGTTGCTCATGCCGCTGATGACGTTGCCGCTTTGGCGCATCAGCGTCGGGACCCAAGCCTTGAGCGTGTTGCTCAATTCCCCTATATGCGACTGCAACCATTTGACCACCGAATCCTGATCGATATGCACATAATTACCCGCCACATGGTTCAGCCAAGGCAGCAGCCTGTTTTGCGTAAAATCGACGATTTGGGGAATGCGGCTGACCATATTGTTGAACTGGTTGATCAGCATAGGCACGATAATCAGCATCAGCGACAGCAGCAACAGCAGCGCCAATACCATCACGATCATGGAGGCCGGGGCGCGTTTAATCTTTTTCTTCTGCAACCATTCCACCAGCGGATTCAACACATAAGCCAAAACCGCCGCCACAATAAACGGCGTCAGGATGTCGCCCAGCGCGCACAGCAGCCAGACAAAAGCCGCAATCACGCAGCCCATAATGATCCACGGCTTCATGCCGCGCGTTTTTTTCTGATACATAAAACCTTTCCATGTGTGTTTCAGCGGAAGCCGCCGCAATCGTTTTCAGACGACCCCTGACCGTCCAGTATAACAGAATAAACGGGGTCGTCTGAAACCTCAGATTGTTTACAAAATCACCGAAAAATCCAAGCCCGCGCCTGCAAAATAAGGTAAAATACGCCCCATCGTTTTTTTCCGTCCCAATCACGATAAGGAACCCATTCATGAGCACTTCACTGAGCTACCGCGACGCAGGCGTTGACATTGACGCAGGCGACCAACTGGTCGAAAACATCAAACCTTTTGCCAAACGCACCATGCGTCCCGAAGTGTTGGGTGATTTGGGCGGCTTCGGCGCATTGGTCGAAATCAGCAAAAAAATACAAAAAAATCCCGTCCTCGTCAGCGGCACCGACGGCGTGGGCACCAAGCTCAAGCTCGCCTTCGACTGGGACAAACACGACACCGTCGGCATCGACCTCGTCGCCATGAGCGTCAACGATATTTTGGTTCAAGGCGCAGAACCTTTGTTCTTCCTCGACTATTTCGCCTGCGGCAAACTCGACGTCGCCCGCGCTACCAACGTGATTAAAGGCATCGCCCAAGGCTGCGAAGAATCCGGCTGCGCCCTCATCGGCGGCGAAACCGCCGAAATGCCCGGCATGTATCCCGAAGGCGAATACGACTTGGCGGGCTTCGCCGTCGGCGTGGTCGAAAAAGAGCGCGTCATCAACGGCCGCAGAATCAAAGCAGGCGACATCGTGTTGGGTCTGGCTTCCAACGGCGCCCATTCCAACGGCTACTCCCTCGTCCGCAAAATCATCGCTCGCGACAATCCCGATTTGGATGCCGAGTTCGACAATGGCAAAACCCTGCGCGAAACCATCATCGCCCCGACCCGCCTGTATGTGAAACCCATTCTCGCTGCTTTGGAAAAAAATTCACCATCAAAGGCATGGCGCACATTACCGGCGGCGGCATCACTGAAAACGTGCCGCGCATCCTGCCGGAAAAACACCGTCGCCCAAATCGATGCCAAAGCATGGGAATTGCCCAAGCTGTTCCAATGGCTGCAACAGGCAGGCAATGTGGAAACGCAAGAAATGTACCGCACCTTCAACTGCGGCATCGGCATGGTGGTCGTGGTTGCCGAAGAAGATGCCGACGCGGTGCAGGCGTTCTTAACCGAACAAGGCGAAACCGTTTACCGTTTGGGTAAAATCCGCGCACGCAACGGCGACGAGCATCAGACCCAAGTCGCTTAAATCAAAAAAACCTGAATCTAAATAAAAGGTCGTCTAAAACAGCCCCAACTATCTGTTTCAGACGACCTTTTTAAATTTTGTAACCCATTAATTGCAATATTTGGCAACATCCCCTTGATACCGTTTGACCAAATCATCACGATTGGCAACGCGCGCGCTTTCGGCAGACTGTTGGTTCATTCGTGCGACACGGCAGTTGTCTTCTTTGTTTTTTACGGTTTTCTTCCTCAATTTTTTTATTTTGCTCCTCAATCAGTTTATTCTTAGCCAACATCCGCTCATTTAATTTCGCCTGTTGCTCTGCCAGCGTACCCTCGTCCGCAGCTTCGGATTTGGGTTTGACTGCCGCCTTGACGCTGTGCGTACGGATATTCATCACATTGGAGCGGTCAAGCTGGAGCCGGTTCGGCGTATCGGAATAGCTGTTTCCCTTGCCGTTTTTTCCATGTATAGACACTGTCAGCCGCCAATGCGCCGGAAGAACACAAAATAGCCGCCGCCAATACGGATAATGCAGAAAGTTTCAATTTCATTAAAATTCCCCTATTCAAATGATGAGCGATTAATTTGAAATGACAATATTGTACTTGATTTTTAAATAATATGTCATAACAAGACGATTACTGTGTATCAAAAAGCAAAAATCGCCCCTTTAAACATTTAAGGGGCGCAAAAGGAACACAAACCACTACCAAAAACTGTTACAAGGCAAATCCTCCTGATTTTTAATTGATGGGTTGCCGGATAAAGTGCTTTCATCAAATCATGCGGTGAAAGCGATAAATCTCTGCTGCCTGTCGTCAGACGCCCCTGCTTCGGGGTCAGTTCAAGCAGGCAAGTATCTTTAGCCTGGATAAACTTATTTTTTTCGTCTGCCGCAACCGGCGTTGTAAAAGCGGAAACAACTTTTTTTCATATAAGCTGTCTTTTTTTTCTGTACTTCCCGGGTATTTGCCACCCAGCTCAGACGAATATCACTGGTTTCGTCCTCAATCAGCAAAATGCCCGCTTCTACTTGCTCTGCCTTATTCATACAAGGCAGCCAAACATAATAGCGTCCGTCCAGCGTAATGTAGAATACATCGTGAACTTCACAATCGTTGCAGCATTGGGTTGCCAAAAAGCGAACGGATGGTTTGTTGATGCAGTCTCAGAATATCAAGGGAGACTTGCTTGAAAAATACTTTCCGGCATTTCATTCTCCTTTCGTTCTGTTGCGCTGTCGTTTCGTTTCGATGAGTTGCATTATACGAGTATTTTTTTAATTTTGCAAATGATAATTGTTACTATTTTTTTAAAAACAGAAATAACACAATGATTTAAAAAGAAATTAATTTTTTTAAAAAGTTGAGTATTTTTACTCAGGATTTAGTATCCATCAGCCTTTTTGAAAGACAAACTGCTTTCGCTCGTCTGAAAATTGTCAGCAATTTCTAGTTTTTGGTAACTCATAAGACGGCTCATACCCCACTTGTCTAAAAATATTTTTCCCTCATCTAAACAACATCCCAATAAGAATACAAAGCAACACCACTCTATACTTTCACCCCTCCTTGAGTATGATACGAGACATTTTTTTCATTCAGTCATTGGAGCATTTGATGAGACGCCAGATTATCCTTGATACCGAAACCACCGGCCTTTACGCCGAAAAACGGCGACCGCTTGGTCGAGTTTGCAGGACTGGAAATGGTCAACCGCCAAATGACCGGACGCTTCCTGCACCTTTACGTCCATCCCGAGCGCGATATGCCTGAAGAAGCCGCACGCGTACACGGGCTGACGATTGACGTTTTAGAAGAAAAAAACGCTCCGCCGTTTGCAAAGGTCGGACAAGAAATCAGCGAATTTATCCGTGGCGCGGAATTGATTATCCACAATGCGAAATTCGACGTAGGCTTCTTAAATATGGAATTCCGCCGCATGGGTCTGCCCTCCGTCGAAGAGCTTGGTTGTGAGATTACAGATACGCTGGCGATGGCGCGTGAAATGTTTCCTGGGCAAAAAGCCAGCCTGGATGCCTTGTGCAACCGCCTCTCCATCGACAGAAGCAAGCGCGTACTGCATGGCGCTTTAATCGACTGCGAGCTTTTAGGCGAAGTTTATTTGGCGATGACGCGCCAACAATTCGACTTAATGGGTGAAGAAGGTGAAGAAGAAAAAAAGAAGACAAGCCCGTCATCATCGCCGAAACAAAACGTTCGTCGCGCTTAAAAGTCATCAAAGCCAATGCTGAAGAGCTTAAAGAACACGAAAAAAATATCTCGATGCGCTGGGAGAGGCCTGCATATGGAGGCAGGCAGCCGCCGGAGAGAATGTATGAAAAGACGGCATATCGCCCTGATTCCCGCCGCAGGGATCGGCGCTCGCTTCGGTGCAGGCAAACCCAAACAATATATCCGGATACACGGCAAAACCGTCTTAGAGCATACGGTTGCCATTTTTTTACACAACATCCGTTTATCGACTTGGTCGCTATTATTGTCTCACCTGATGATCCTTTTTATTAATCATCTTCAGACAACCTCTGATAAGACAGTGGTTTTCAACGTCGGAGGCAATACCCGGGCAGAAACCGTCCGCAACGGTGTGCAAACACTGATGAAAAAAAGAGGTTGGCGGATAACCACGATAATATTTTTGGTTCACGATGCCGCCCGCTGCTGCCTGCCCCAAGATGCCCTGTCGCGCCTGATTCAGGCAGCCGGAACAAAAGCAGAAGGCGGCATTTTTGGCCATTCCCGCAGCCGACACCATCAAACGTTCCGATACCGACGGACAAATCCTGGAAACCGTACCCCGTAAAGACTTATGGCAGGCACAGACACCGCAACTTTTTTTCAAGCCGGATTATTGAATCGCGCCCTATCCGCCTCCGACTTAAACGGTATTACCGATGAAGCCTCTGCCGTAGAACAACTGGGCATAAGGCCTCTACTGGTACAGGGGGATATCCGCAATCTCAAATTAACCCTCCCTCAGGACGAATTTATCATACGGCTGCTTTTGAATACTTGAATAACCTCGACAAAAAGGTCGTCTGAAAACCAGAATTTGGATTTTTCAGACGACGGCGGATTCGCATTTGAAGTGCAACTTTCCATAACAGGAAAAAGGCCAGTATGCGGCAGCATACGGCCTTTCCTGCAAGAAAGATTGCCATGGGCTACACACACCTGACCCAAGACGAACGGTACCATATCCAATACCTATCCCGCTACTGCACCATCGCCGAAATCGCCAAACAGCTCAACCGCCACAAAAGCACCATCAGCCGAGAAATCAAGCGGCACTGCATCCAAAGACAGCAATACAGCGCCGATAAAGCCCAACGGCAAAGCCGGCTGACCAAACAGCACCGGCGAAAACCCTATAAACTCGATTCGCAGCTGATTCAACACATCGACACTCTTATCCGCCGCAAACTCAGTCCCGAACAAGTATGTGCCTACCTGCATAAACACCACGGGATCACACTCCATCACAGCACCGTTTACCGCTACCTTCGCCAAGACAAAAGCAACGGAGGCACTTTGTGGCAACACCTCAGAATATGCAGCAAACCCTACCGCAAACGCTACG
Source organism: uncultured Neisseria sp. (assembly GCA_916438535.1). Classification (GTDB taxonomy): domain Bacteria; phylum Pseudomonadota; class Gammaproteobacteria; order Burkholderiales; family Neisseriaceae; genus Neisseria. The sequence continues at coordinate 324,536 of CAKAEP010000001.1, forward strand.
GCAGCACATGGACCAGAGGCAAAGTGCCCGACCGCGTCGGCATAGAAAAACCGACCTGCTATCGTCGACCGGAAAACCCGCATCGGCGATTGGGAGGCCGACACCATCGTCGGCAAAAAAATCAGAAAAGCGCGTTATTGACCTTGGTCGAACGCGTTACCCGCTACACCATCATCTGCAAATTAAAAAACTTAAAAGCCGAAGACACTGCCCGGGCGGCCATTAGGGTATTAAGGGCATATAAAGCCAGAGTCCACACCATCACCATGGATAACGGCAAAGAGTTCTACCAACACACCAAAATAGCCAAAGCATTGAAGGCGGAAACCTATTTTTTTGCCGCCCTTACCATTCTTGGGAGAAAGGGCTGAATGAGAACACCAACGGACTCATCCGGCAATATTTCCCCAAACAGACCGATTTCCGAAACATCAGCGATCGGGAGATACGCAGGGTTCAAGATGAGTTGAACCACCGGCCGAGAAAAACACTTGGCTACGAAACGCCAAGTGTTTTATTCTTGAATCTGTTCCAACCACCGGTGCCCTGGTGTTGCACTTGAAATCCGAATCCAAGGTCGTCTGAAAAAAATACTTTCCTCTTCATTGAGGCTGAGTTTTCAGACGACCTCCGTTCAAACTGCTACACCCGCCAGTTTGCCGATCATACCCGTAACCACCAACGCCGCCACACCCCACAGGCACACGCGCAAGACGGCGGGTGCGACGGGTGCCCCGCCGAGTTTGGCGGAGGCGTAACCCAGCGCGGCGAGTCCGAACAAAGTGGTTACCGCCAGCGTAGGGATCAGGGCGGCGGGGGCGGTCAGCGCGACCAGCAGCGGCAGTATCGCGCCTGCGCAGAACGAACCTGCGGAGGCAAGCGCGGCCTGCATGGGTTTGGCGGCGGAGGTTTCGGTGATGCCGATTTCGTCGCGGGCATGGGCGGAGAGTGCATCGTGCTCCATCAAGGCTTTGGCCACCTCTGCGGCGAGTGGGTCGGACAAACCGCGGCGGCGGTAAATTTCAGTCAGCTCTTCCAACTCTGCGTCAGGATTGTTTGCCAATTCGTGGCATTCTTTGTGCAAATCGGCTTTTTTTCCGTATCCGACTGGCTGGATACGGAAACGTACTCCCCGCCGCCATTGATACCGCGCCCCCGATAAGCGCCGAAACACCGGTCAACAGCAGGGTTTGAAAATCAGGGGTGGCGGCCGCAACGCCCGTCAGCAGCGAGGCGGTGGAAATCAGGCCGTCGTTCGCGCCCAATACGCTTGCGCGCAGCCAGTTGTTGCGGTTGCTGAAATGGCGTTCGCTGTGTTGTGAATACATGGCAGTGTTCCGGCGGTGTTTTTGTGTTATGGTAGCACCGTATCGGTTTATCGGGGCGGCGTAATCATGCGTTTGCACGCTGAAAATCTGTCCATACTTGATAATCATTGTCGCTTAAACGGGTTTGTGGTATAAATCCTAGAAATTTAGCTCTAAACTCTAATAACTGCCGATTAACCGAGAATCATGATGACACACACCGAATCAAGCGCGCAGCCGTCAACTATGGACACGGCTGCTTTTTTAAAGCACATCGAATCCGCATTCCGCCGCATTTTTTCAGACGACCTCAACCTCATGCAATACCTGCCCGAAGACAAATGGCTTGCCTTGAAGCAGGCGGGTTTGCTGTTGCCCTTCCTCGACAAAAAAACACGGCGGCCGCAAGGGCAGTCAGTTTGAAATCCAAGAAGTCCTGCGGATTGCGGGGCATTACGGCGTGCCCGTTACCTTGCGTACCGGCATCGAAGGCGCGCTGGTGTTGCAGCCTCTGCAAGAGTTTGGCGACGAAGCGCAAATCGCGCAAGGTTTGGACATGGTTTTCAAAGGCGAGGGTGGTGGTTTGGGTATTACCGAACCCGAAACCTCCGGCGCGGCGATTGCCCGCGAAATGCAGTCCTACTACGAATACATCGACGAACAAGCGATTTACGTCAACGCCGCGAAATATTGGCAGGGCAACTCGCAGAGCGACTTCCTCCTCGTTGCCGCCAAAGAGCGCAAAAACGGCAAACTCTCCAAAGTCATCAACTTGTTGCTCGTTCCCAAACAATACATCCGCTACGAAGCCCTCGCATCCGAAGGCCTGCGCGCCGTCCGTTACGCCGTCAACCGCATTGATGCCGAAATGCCCGCCGCCGCTGTTATGAAACTCTCCCAGAGCGATGCCGCCGGTTTGCGCGCGTTCCAAAACATCTTTATCCGCAGCCGCCTGCAACTGATCGGCATGACGCACGGCATCATGGAATATATCCTTGACAACCTGAACCGATATGTCCGCCACGACATCAAATTCGTCGATTATGAACGCCGCGAAATCCAGCGCCGCCATCAGGTTTCCGAGATTCTTTACCGCTACGTCTGCCATTGCGTTTCGCCCGTTGCCCCCGTCGCCCATCAGCTGATGGAGGCAAACATCATCAAAACCCTCGCCACGGAATACACTTACGCCGCCGCCCAAATGTTGCAAAAAAACTCTTGGGTGCGAAGGGTTTTGAACGCGGACACACCGCCAGCAATATCGCTATCGACATCCGCCCCTTCACGATTTTTGAAGGTCCGAACGATATGCTTTATGCCGAGATTTACGACCAGTTCGTCCGTGCCACCGCCGAAGAAAAAGAAGCGGGCATTAAGTTGGACAAAAACCAAACCCTGCTCGACCGCCTGCAAACCGACGCCCGCTTTGCCGCCGTTGCGCGCGACTACACTTTACCCGAAGACATCCGCAGCTTCCTGCAGGAACGCACCCTGACCGACGCCTGTGCCTTGCAAAAAGTCTTCATCGGCAAAATCATCGCCCGACTCTTTGTCTTCGTTCAGACAGAACACGAAGACACCGCAGCCTTCCTGTTGAACGACATCCGCAAAGACATATTGGATTGCCGATATTGTGGTTGATATTTTCAACAAAACATAAGAAATTAAATAAAGGGACTGCCCTAGATAACGAGGACAGTCCCAAGAACAACTCCGATTGAGTAATTTATTAAACTATTCTTTTAGTTGAAACAGAAAAACGTTGTAAAAAAAATCAGCCCGATGTATGCAATCATCGGGCTTCCATGCTCAAAAAGTCTTTTGAACCGCTTAAAAAACAAGTTTTTTTCTATTCTATTTTTCATTCTTCACCCAATTGGTCAATAGCTTCTGCAATCCTGGTAAATCTTTTGCGTTCTATCAATTCAATCTGAGCGCCTTTAGCCCTGTCTCGTATTGGATTGATATCACCAGGTTCACCAGTTTCACGGTAAGAAATTAGAGCAGCCCGCGTTTTTCAGTCCCCCTAATTTTTTTAGCGTTTCCAGTTTATAAAGGGCGTTATCAGCTTCTTTTTTATTGCTTGAAAAATTAGCAGTTTTACATTCCAGTACATGCAAAACATTATTGGCTAACACTACTACATCTAATTCATTATGTTGATTAGTATTTTCATCTGAATTTTCAATCTGTACATTTAAAGCAACATCTTGAACCCCTGGAATTTTGCGGATGACATCAAATACATAATCTTCAAACCAACCTCCAGCAACATACTTCTTAGTCTCTAAATCTGGAAAATGTAATTTGCCGTTTTGTTGGGATAGCAATTCATTATCTTCCAAAAGATGTAATAAGTAATTGAAATTTTGTTGATGCTGATTTTCTACTTTTGGCATGTCTGTTGTTAAATCGTTTGAATGGGAAATAACATAATTCAATGCAGTCAAACCTTTTGCAAAATTATTGATTCCTTTTACCAATTTTTCCCATAACTCAGGCAGATTCCGTTGAGCCTGACGGTTAATCTTATAACCTTTTCGAACAGGATAGCCGTATAACTGCAAATAATCCTCAATTTTTATTTTTTTGAAGGCTGTAATACAAACTGCTCATTATTTTTCTAAAAAGTAAAAATCCGATTATCCTTAGCTGTAAAAATAAAATACGGGATAACCTTCATCACGAAACATGCCATAAGCCCCGATTGCCATTAATTTGGTGCCGCCTGTAACATTCAAAGCTACTTTTTTTGTTTATCAATGTTTAAGAGCAGGTTGAAAATCTCTTCACGTACACTCTGGATATCATATTCATCATGCAAATCAAATATTTGAACCTTAACACAGCAACGGTTTTTTCATCACTTCGGCCAACGTTTCCGCCTTTTTTTCATTGGCTCCGTAGCCAATAAAATAACCTCTTGAGGGCGAAAATCTTCCGCCAAAACCGGAATAAAATTCGGTAACGCTTGATCCGATACCAAGCATACATGTACATCAAACTTTTTCATCCTTATTATTCCTTTCATTTTTTCATATATACTAATCAATCCCACGCCCGAACATCAAAACGACGCAGACATGCGCCCATTCTGTTCATTTCATCGGCAGAATATTCCGAACCCCGCAACTGTAATTTCTGCGGCAGTTGCAGAAAATAAAAAGCCGCACCCTTCACACATACCTCTGCCGCCAAGTGCAAAGGCAACGTTCCCAATACCACATCACCGGCCTCTACCTTTGCCGTATCCAAATGCGGCAGGAAGCAATCAACCTTCCACTCAGTTTGATGCTGAACCCACTCGACTGCCCCTTGATGGCGTGATACAAAATAAATCATATTTTATATTTAACTTAACTCAAACAAAAACGAATCAGATTCTCATCCGTCGCCAACCGGTAAGACTTATGATTATATTCGCCTATACTTTCAATAAAAAACAACGCTGCGCGTCCTTGCAGTTTGTCTTCAAGCCTCTTTTTTTCAAACGCGAACTGACTTCTTGGACAATTCTTTTTATCAGATTGAAATTTTTTTAACTGCCGTTCAACTTCCGCTTTAGCTTCAGCGGATTCCGAACGCAATTTCGGCTTTACCTTCACTAAAAAAATTTAATACCTCTTCCGCAAAATCCATATCATCTTGTTTAGCCCGACCCGTTAAATGCAAACAACGGGTTGGCTGATGTTTTTTAAAATGAGCAAAAAGCCGCATAAATAGCAAAAATCTTGATGAGCCAGCTGAAATTCAGCACCTCCGCAACAAATAGTGCGCTCCGCAACATTAATTTCCAAATCAAACTGCAAAAGATCGCGTTGCGTCAGCTCAACCGCTTCCAAGTAATTCCAATCATCTTTCAACAGCGGCGCAGATAAATTTTTCACGCATCCGTACAAACGGAATATCTGCCAACATCACTTTAGCTTCCGCAGCATTCCTCATTCCCAATTTCGTATTTAGAAACCGGTCATCTTTATTCGGATAATAAAACTCAGGATGTTGTTCGAAAGCTTCCTCTACCAAAACATGCGATAAATGGTCTTGGCTTCTGCCAAACAAAGACAACGCATAGCCAATATAAAAACCCCATTGATTTCCTACCGCCTGCAATCGATACATGCAATTCTGTTTCTTCATGGCTGCATAAATGATAAATAAACCGGACGATTTGATCGGCGGCCCAATCATTCTCTTCAGGAGTACGAATATCTGCCAAAGGAACATTTGATTTATCGGCAATGACCTGAACAGTATCTTCATCAAAACGAATGGCAGGCAGAGCATATTCCTCGCACAAACGATGGAAAAAAACCATGTTTTCCCAAAAGATTATCAACAATCTGCCTTTTGCCGATTGATGTCGTCAACACCCAAACCTCATTAGGAATCCAGCTTTTCTGCCGATATAGCGCAAATAGTGTTTCCGTGATAATTTGTGGCGACATTCCCGTAACGGCAACCAAAATCTTCTTTCTATCCAATTTCATACCCCAAATAACGAATAATCATACACACAAAATAAATCATATTCTGCCCTGTGGAAATTAGCCTGGCCCATAAATTTACAACACAAACGACAGGACTTTTCATACTCCAGCTAATATGCAATGCCGATAACAGATTCGAACCATTATCGACACCCTAAAAACAACTAACTCTCCAACGCCTCCTTAATCACTTCAGCCACCTTCTCCACAACCACCACTGCAACAGCCTTCCAAAGAACATCCCACATATCTTTTATCCTTTCTAAACACCACCAATAAAACAAGTATTCTTATCTACCTTCAAATACAGCACCAATCCATTTTTCGGCATTAAGTCCGACTATTTCCGGCTTAAAATATCCCTGCCGGTTCAATAATCTATCAACCTCTCAACTTTATCCGTCTAACAGCATTTCTTGCCGTGCTTCCGATGAAACGTATTATCCCGACAAGCCCGACTCCCCACATCAAGTACAAATTTGTTTTTCCATAAAAGCACGATAAAATACAGTCAAAGGGGAAATATCACATGAGTAAACGAACGCATTACGTCTTTGCTTACGACATCAGCAACTGCCGTCGGCAATATCAAATCCGAAAAATTCTGAAAGCCTATACCATCGGCCATCAGAAATCACTTTACGAATGCTGGCTGACCTCAAGCGAGTATCACAATGTCTGTTTAGCAATCAATAAAATCATTCGAAACCCAGACAAAATCCTGACATTCAAAATGCCTGCAGCGGATTACAGCAAAATGTACGGCACTGCCACACGCTTATCTTACCAACCATTTCTTATCATTTAACAATATAGGACAAGAAAAAAATGACTACCTTATTTATAGACAAACGCAACCTTCAACTTAAAGTTGACAGCGAAGCACTCATTTTTTACGACAGCAATACTGCTGATATGTATTCATGGAGATTTACAGCTGTCAGCTTCCGTATTGGGTAGATTAGGACAACACGGTATCGGCTTATTGGTATTAAACGGCCGAAAAAAAGAACCCGTATTGATGATGCCCAATTTGCAGGTCGATGCCAAACGCAGGGCGGCACAATTCGGCGCAACCACAGATCAAACATTTTGCCTCGCACAAGCAAAATATTGGATACACGGCAAAGTAAACAACCAGTTTTCCATAGTGCAACAAGCCGCCGAAAAAAATCCCCACCTGCATCCACATGCGGAAACCTTGCAAAACATACTGACAAATATTGCCGACTGCCCTGATTTAGACAGCCTTCGCGGCTATGAAGGGGCTGCTTCCGCACATTACTTTACCGCCTGGCAACACATCCTGCCCGCCTCACTTAACTTCAAAGGCAGAAACAGGAGACCTCCTCGAGATCCTTTCAATACGGTACTCTCACTCGGCTACACCCTACTCCATTTCGAAATTGTCCGCCGTATTTACCTGATCGGCTTAGATCCGTTTGTAGGATTTCCATACCATCGCCCATAGCCGAGAATCCCTAGCATCAGACCTGCTCGAACCACTGCGCCCCAAATACGACCAATGGGCAGCGGAATGTTTTCATCAAAAAATACTCCGTCCCGAAGACTTTACCCAAAAACAAGAAGCCTGCCTAATGGGCAAAGCGGCCCGAATCCGATTTCATAGTGAAATCGAGCACTTCCTACAATATATACAACCTGAACTTATCCAAGCATCACGTCGGCTACTGGCAGAGTTGTGCCATCACGGCAGACAAGATCCAGCTGATTTTGACTACACTGAAACACACTGGGGACAAATACAATGAAATGGCTAATCGCATACGACATCTGTTGTCCCAAACGCCTGCAAAAAATTTACCGCATCCTGTGCAACCACGCCCTCCCCCTGCAAAACAGCGTTTTCCTGCTCAAAGGCAACGAAGCCGATTACCAGGCCTGTTATCAAGACCTGATTCAACAAATACGCTCCAAAGAAGACAACTTACGGATATACGTCTTATCCGAACACACACCCATAATCCATTTTGGCAAACGCCCCCTGCCCGAAGGCATCGTCTGGAGCGGCATGGACTTACAAATAACACCCATACCGACAGCATCCGACATAACCAAAGACACAAAATAAAGCCCATCCATCGAATTTCGGACAGGCTGACAAAACTGTCATCTTCAAACTTTCAGACGGAGACCTTTGCAATAACATAGGTTACTAAAATTTTATGCTCAATCTCATTTTCAAAATGCAAAACCTTTCTGATTTTTTTCCTACTTTTTTTGCTCAATATTAGGAAGGTTTTAGTCAATTGAAGATTTTTTGGCGCATTTTTATGCGTCAAATTTCGTTAATAGACTATTTTTGCAAGGGTCTCAGACGGCCTCCAATCACACAAGGCCGTCTGAAACTTTCATCCCCTAGTGATGGGGCTTTGTTTTTTTATCATGAAAGGAATTGATAAATGACAGAAAAGTCTGAGTCTTAATCCCCTAGTGATGGGGCTTTGTTTTTTTATCTATCATTTTGGAGTAAAAAAATGAAAGCAACCCGTCTTAATCCCCTAGTGATGGGGCTTTGTTTTTTTATCTATCATTTTGGAGTAAAAAAATGAAAGCAACCCGTCTTAATCCCCTAGTGATGGGGCTTTGTTTTTTTATCTGATGATATTTTTGAAAAATAAAAATTATCTGTAGTCTTAATCCCCTAGTGATGGGGCTTTGTTTTTTTATCGGCTAATCCTGACCACGAGATGCAGGTGTACGAGTCTTAATCCCCTAGTGATGGGGCTTTTGTTTTTTTATCGCCCGAAGGCGGCTGGAAACGTCCTTCATTCCAGTCTTAATCCCCTAGTGATGGGGCTTTGTTTTTTTATCCGTTCTTCGGCGCGCATATCGTTGACCCTGTGTCTTAATCCCCTAGTGATGGGGCTTTGTTTTTTTATCTTAGACCTTTTGTAAAAATACTTTAAGACTAAGTCTTAATCCCCTAGTGATGGGGCTTTGTTTTTTTATCAGCAGGTCTGCATTTCTCCTTTTTAAAGTCAATGAGTTGAAAATGTGGTTTCCAACACTCTTAAGGTTTACAAAGTTAAACATGGATTAACCTCTTTTATCTTGTAACGTCCGTAGCCGAATACGGTTTCTTTGTCTATGTGCAGCCATTGTCCGATGTGGAGCAACTGGCTGAATGGTAGCGGTAAGTCTTGAAATTGCTAAGTGCCTATGGCTCCGCCTAAGTTAATTTGCTGTTGCTGGCGGTTTGAGTAGCGGCTCCAGTCCAGCCATTGCAGTTGATGGCTGCTTTTGATGTGTGCCGCGGCCTGCATCAGGCTTGGGTAATCGGCTTCCAAGCTCTGCCAGTATAGGGTGGCGAGTGTGGATGTGCGCCTGACCAGTTGTTTGAGCAGGATTTCGGCGGTAAGGCGGTTGATGCCTAATACGCTGTTTTGCTGCTGCAGGCGCAAGGGGGTTTGGAAGGTAATTTCTATATCGGCGGGATAGGATGCGGGCAGGATTATGTCGTCGGTGTGGGGTTGGATTTGATTATTGTGGTAAACGGATTGCCAACAGCCATTGTTCTCTACGGCGATGTCTTCCAATGTGCCCGTCGTGTTGTTTTTTGTTATGCCGCGCTTGAAGGCTTGACCGAAGGCATAGGCAATGAGCGGAAGCTGTTGCCTGACCGGGCCGATCAATACGATATCGAATTGGTAAAGGCTGTCGGCGGGATGGTATCGGATGCCGTCTGAAAATGCTTCGATGATGTAGGGTTGCGGGGGGTTTTTGTGCTGGCTTTTATTTAGGAGGCTGCTGGACGGGGTGGCAAAAATCCGGCTGTACGGGCAGGTTTGCAGGAGGGAGCAGCCGCCGCATTCTTTTTTGCCGTGTCATGCAGGCGGCTTTGCGTAGGGCGTGTCCGAATACGCCGCGCAGGGTGGAGCCTGCGTAGGGTGGGAGGCATAGGTTTTCGTTTAGGCGGAAGCTGAAGCGGTAGCGCGCGATGGGGAGTTCGGCGGGTAAATTGAGTGGGTTTGCTGGGTTCATCATGAAACGGGAAGCTAGCGGTTGTTGTGCTTTTTATCAGGTATTGATTGGGTATCAATCAAGGTTATTAAGACAGGCAGCAAAGGCGGGAGGTTTTTCGAGCGGGCGGCTAATGAAGCGGCCGCTCGCCGGATTTATTCTCCGCGTAATGGACGCAATAGTTCTTTGATTCTTTTTCTCGCGTTTTCCTGCGAACAAACCGGGTTGCTGCTTGCTGATTTTTGCCCCATGAGAAGGCTTCGGCGATGCGTTTTCGGGCTTCGGTATCAAAGTCTTGCGCTGCCTGTTGCAGGGCCTGGCTGAAGCCTTGGAACAGTTCGTTGTTGGCTTCCTGATTACGGCTGTCGAATGTGAATTCGGTCAGTTTTTGCTGCCATTGTGCAATCAGCCGCTCTTCGGGAGACATGGCGGCGAGCGCGGCGGCCTGCTCTGCGGCTTGGCGTTGCCTTTCGGCTTCGGCGGCTTGTTTTTTTCCTGCTCGATGCGCCGCCGCTCTTGCTCTTGCACCTGCTTGCGTTCTGTCGCCTGTTTGCGTCGTTGCGTTAATTGGGCGGCAATGGCGGTGGTATCGATCAGATGCTTGCCGTTATGTGCGCACCATTGTTTTAATGCGGGGTTGTCGCTTTGCGGGTCGATTTCAATCAGTGCCCAACCGAAAGGCAGCAGGCCGTGGGTTTCTTTTGTCGGATTGGGCAGCAAGCCATATGGTTTTGGTTTGTTTTTTTCGTATTTTTGCCTTCTGTCCTTTGCCCTGCATGATTTTTTTATTTGGGCAAACCTACTGATCGTTTTTGCTTTTCGGCTCCGCCGTTTTTACCCAAACGCGTCAGCATGATTGCACCTTGCTCAAGCTGGGTCTTTAGGTCATCAATGAGTTGGCGAGTTTGTTGCAACCATTCGGGGTTTACGAGGTTGCGTTCTTCCAAAATTTGGTTTTCTTTGTGCCACCGTGGCAAATGGTAGGTGTTGACGTTGATGGCCAACTGTTTTTAAGTCTATGGGCTGTAAATCGGTATTGGGTAGTTTTTCGTTCCCGGTCTTTGATATAAGGTTGGTGTTCCAACGGTAGATGCTGTATGGCGCAGGTCGTCTGAAAAACGTCGGTATTGTGCATGCTGGATGGTTTCGCGGCGGCCGGTAACTCCTTTGCCAGCCTGGGTTTTTTTCCGTTTCGTACAACGGCTTGTTTTTTTATGGTTGACGGCATATTGTATCTGTGTGGATACGGTTTCAGACGACATGAAGTCTGCTGTTTTGAAAAGGCGCATGATGTCGCTGGCAAAACTGCCGAGCTTTTCATTTTCGTATTTGGCTGCGCTACGGCTGTCCGGCGCTTCTGCTTGCGTGGATTGACCGGAAAGCGCATTCAATAAGGCGGTACGTACGCTTCCTTTAAACGCGCTGCCGGGAATATAGGGCTGATGGGTAAGCGGATTAACGGCCGTGCATTCGATGGTCAGCTGGTTATGGACTTTTTTGCCGCGGCCTTCCTGCTGTACTGTTTCGCCAAGTTTGTCGTTATATTCTTTCTCTAAAGTGCGGCTGACACCTATGGTTTTATAGGCGTAATCTTTAAAGGTTTCCGCATGTTTTTTTGAAGTATTTTTTTGTATTTCAATGAAACTGCCCCGCTGCGCTACGCTCATCAGTTCGTCGTATTGCGCTTCGCTTAATATGGCTTGTGCGGGATCAAAAAAACATACAAGATGCCGTCTGAAATGACATATTCGGTTGGCTGATAGTCTTCACCCGTCCCCAAATGTAGCGGCGACAAAGGGGTAAGGTAGAGATGATGTCGTTGTAAGAATGGTGCTGCCATGTTCTCTTCCGTTTCTATTTTTCAGACGACCTGTCGTTTTATTCAGGCCGTCTGAATATTATGGGTTGTTAGCTGCAGGTTGAAACCGTAATACCGGGGCATAGCCTTGATGTACCGCCTGCGGCTGACTGGACGAAATGCCGCCGATGCCTTGTCCGATAAAGTTTGCATCGCGTGCTGCTCTGCTAAATACGGCTCCGGTCTGTGCCATTAAAATCGGTTTTTTAAACGGGCTGCCTGCGGTAGCTTGAATATTGCCGTGCCGACCGAAGCGGGTTTGGATATTGTAAAAACTGTTTTCCGCGTCAAAGCCTTGGTTTTGCGGGCAGCAAGGTGCTAATGTCCACACGGCTTCGCCGCCGGATTGCCACTCAAATAAATCTGTGGTTTCCCATGCGCTGATGCTAAATTTACCCAAACCTGCGCTGGCATCACGTCCGTAACCGCTGTAACCGATGTTTTTGTATGACTTGTCGTAAATCTTCTGCTTTCAGACGACCTTCATCCAATAATAGGTAAATTTCCCATAAGTTGTCTGCCGCGTACCAGATTTGCTCGCTTTCGAAAGGGGCAAATTGACCGCCTGCACCTGTTGTATGGGTTTGGCGGTTAATGCTGTTGTGTGGTTGGGAGTGTTCGCTTTGCAGATTTGGCGCAATATCGCTGTTGCTTTTCGCCTGTTGCTGCCAGGTTTCGCAAGGCGTTTTGAGCGCAGATAAGGGCAGCCATCGGCGTTTTTTTCAGCTTTTTACGGTCTGTTTCGCTACCTTCCTTCCAATAATAAGAGGGCAAAAGTCGGCAACGGCAAATAACCTGCGGGAAAGGCATCGGAGACAATTAGAAACGGCTGGTGCGCGGTGTAGCCCTGAAGGCATTCCGCTAACACGGCCTCGCCGAATTGTTCGACAATGCCCCAGCAGATTTGCCCGAATAAGGTATCACCTACCAATGGCGTACCGAATGCGGTTTCGGGGCATAGTGTTAATTTGAATGCCTGCATGATCTAGTTTCCAAAAAGGTTGGATTTGTGCAAAATGCTCGCTGATGTCATTACCGTTGCGGGTAAGTTTACTGAATTTGACTTTGCCGTAGCCGCGCGAACCCGAACCGCCTAAGCTGTCCCATTCTAAAAGTTTCAACCCTTGCAATAAGGTATCCATCAATTCGGTACCATCGTTATCAAATTCTTTGATACTCAGTTTGAATTTAAATTCGGCTCCAGCCGGTACGCGCTCTGTTTGGCGCGGGTGTTCGGCTGTACCCGAAATACGGTTGATGCGGTTTTCGCTTTTTACTTCGGTAAACGGCAAATTATCATTGCGTAAATGTTCGGAATATTCAGGACAAAGGTTGCAATCCCAGAATGAAACACGGGTATGGCCGATTTCTTTTTGGAAACTTTCGTCCTGCGTATCGCCGCTTACGCCAAATAATTGCAGAATGTGTTTCACGGCTTGTTTTTGACTGCCTTGCGAAGACTCGTATTCTTTTTTTACTTAAAGGTGCTTCCTGTACCGAACCACTTTTTCCATTCGAGCAGGCTGCGGATTTTTGCCTTTCAGGCTGCTGCCGGGGATATAAGGTTCTCCGCTAATCGGATGTTTCATCACTGTATTGTCAATGCCGCCGATATGGATTTCTCCGTCGCCCGCACCGATATGCAGACCGGTCTCTAAAAACAAGCGTGGCTTCTAAAATGTGGATTTGTTTTTAATTGCATGGTGGCTCTCCCTTATTTCTGTTCCTTAGCTTTGCGGAAACCTAAAACGGCTTCGAAAAAAACAATTTGGCGTGTTTTTAAAGTTTCCGGACTTTTGATTTCGCTGATGATTTTTGTTAAACACTTCGACAAAGTTTTTGATCCACATGGCCGCGCCCTTGTGAATAAGCAACCTTGGCTTTCAGCATATGAATAAATGGTGCGGCTTGGCGGTAAGCTGCACTCCGATCGGTTGCATGGAAAAACCTTATCGTGCCACATCACCAGTTCATCATAAAATTTACGAAGCTGGGTGGATTTGTTGGTATCTTCATATTTAGGTTTTCCTCTATTGTCATATTTCAGGTTTCCAAATTTATCTTTCTCTTGCTGCGGATGAATAAAATCTGCCGTTTGTTCGGCCACTTCGGAAAAAAATATTCTCTTCCAGATTGTCCAGCTTAATTAATTCTAGATTCATCTCTATCTCGCTCTTAATAAATAAAAAAATGGTTAAACAAGGGAATACGGTATTTGCTGCCTAATTTTTCAATGCCGTTTTGATAAAAAGCTTCAGTAAGCCGGTTATACGCGTTTTTGCTGGGCTTCTTTACCAATGATGTTTTTTTCTGCATATTCACATAACGACGCGTGCGGTAGGCAAAGCGGCTACGCCACATACCTGCTTCAATGTTGCCGTTTCGCTCCTGTTCCGCTGCCCGACAAAAACTCCAACATGGCGTAAATATAGCCGGTACTTAAGCCGTAATCCGCTTTCAAACTGTTTATCTGCTCTTGTGCGGCCATAATATCGTTCCAGCCCGACCAAGCTAGGGTTTCACCATATACAGATATGGCATTTTTGCTGTGATTGGCACTTTGATAGGCTTTTGCCTGTTCCAAAGCTTCTTCGGCATAAGCAGACAATTTGCTTAAAGGCAAGCCTGGATTACTGACAGCAATGCCTGCACTGAAAGTTATACCTTTGTTTTTCGGCTACATAAAGTTGAAATTTTTCCCGCATATCTGCTGCCAGTTTTTGTGTTTGCAGCCATGGTCCGATAAGGAAAAAATCATCACCTCCGGCAAAAACAGTATAAATATTTGGATATTCTTGAGCACAATAAGCAGGCAACCACAAACTGAAGAAATGGTTCATCTGTCGAGACAATGCTGCCATTTTGGCGAAGGTCGGTTCTTTTAAACTTTGTTGGAATATAGTACCTAAATTGTCCACATCGCCTTTAAGGGTAGCAATGGCAATTTTGCCTATAAAATTCTGACCGTCTTCACTGTACCGCTCTTCGCAAGCCAAATGATTGAAGGTTTTTGGATTTTCTAATTTAATTTCAGATACATCATCAGCATCTTCCAGACTGCCATATTTACCCTCCAGACATTTGTCGCTTTCGTTAAAATGCGGCACATAAGCATTGATATAGCGGAGTGCATAACCGTGCCATATAGGCTGATCAATTTTAGGTAAACTGAAATCCCAACAACGCAGCAGCCTACCCGATTGCGCTTCTTCTCCAAATTTTCCGCTCAGTTGCTCCTCTTCAGTAAATGCAATGTGGAATCCGAAAATAGGTAACTTCAATTTACGGGTATACTCATCATCACGAATACTGTCTGCTTTGTTGAACACCATTAAACGGTCATGTCTGGTAAGCAAACTGCCTAGGGTGATTTGGTCATCTGACAAGTCCGCCAATGCGATGTCATCTTTTATTCGATTAGCAGGCAAGTTCTGATTGTATTGGCACTCTTTATAAGCTGAATAATCCGCCTGCAAAGTACATGGCGCATTATCTGTCAGGGAGAAACGTTGCAGTTTTGCTTGTTCCAATACGGCAAATGACTTTTTTACCAATGTGGCAAAACGTTTTTTTATCAACAAAGTCATTACAAGAAGCTTCTTGAGAAGCCAGGCCTAAAACCAACTTGTCCGTAAGTATGCTGTAAAAACCAATCGTTGATTTCACTACGAACTTTTTCCAGAGCGCGTTTTACGTCATCTGTATTGGGTGCCACAATCATAAATTTGCCAGCAGCATTTAATACTTGTGAGGTTGGGGGTAATTCACAAGCTTCTAAAAATTTTTTTAATGCAGCCAGCTCGGTAAATAACGAGACCTGAAACGAACGTCCTCGTAATAATTTGGCTGCGCGTTTGTTAGTTTGACTACCTGGAGCGAAAATAAAATTCTGAATCCCGAAAAAATCACCTTGAATAAGCAGTATTTTTTGCTCTTCCCAATCACTGCGATCCCTTAATCGCTCTGTATCGGATGTACTCGTTTTACCATGTACTTCATGCCAACGCCAAAGTGCCGCTGCTAAAGCCGCTGTAGTTTTGCTATGGTCATAAATCGATACTTCCGGCTTCGTACCGAAACCAGTTACTGATGGAACAGCTTGAGTATAGTTTTGCCAAAGTGTATCGAAATGATCTAGCCACAAATACCAATTTTTACGATGAGATTGAGGAATTTTGGCAAGGCCACTTTGAATAAAATCCTGCCACAGTTTACGGTACTCATCTTGTACGGATTCATTTTTGACAGGCTCAACTTTCAAATGCTTTATTGGAAAAATATTTTTGGCAGATAAAGGCTTAAGCGGATAACACCATTGTAATTGGTTAGTATTATCTACTGCTAAGCCTTGATTATGAATATCGATTTGTTCAAATAGGGTCAGTAAATGGTTTGGGTAATGTTCTTCACCAGTTTGCCATTGCTCTCTTTCTTTGCTGACCTGGTTACAATCTTCAAACTTTTCACACTCAAAACCTGAAGCAACACAATCGGCAATAGCAATAATCCACTGTAAGAATGTTTCCGGTTTATAAATAACGGCAGAAGTATTTAGCAAAAATTCGGCTTTATCCTCACCACTTCCACCATCTGAAAACGGATTATCGCCTTTTATTAAATCAGGTACATCCAATTTTGCCCGCTCGGCAAACTTCCCCAAATCATGCAGATAAGCAGCGAATGCTACTTTAGCTGTTGAATCTCTCATGAATCCTCCGTTTGTATCCAATTTTCATGCTTAACATAAATATAACAAAAAAACAACAAAAAGCAAACACAAAAAAACAAATTTGTTTTTATGCTTGTAGAGACCTTTGCAAAAAGCTCTTCCCCGACAGCCGAAACCCAAACACAGGTTTTTCGGCTGTTTTCGTTTCAAATATCCACTAATTCTACCCAAACACCCCCTTAATCTTCCCCGGACGCCCCATAATCAGGCATCCGGGCCGCCTTTTAGGCGGCAACAGGCACACTTAGCCTGTTAGCCGCTTCCAACAGGTTTAAACACATCGCCTTCAGATGGCTTTGCGCACTCACTTTGAGCAGACCAAAAATAGGCTGCCCGGGCGTAGCGGAATTTACGGTGCAGCGTACCGAAGCTTTGTTCGACCACATAACGGGTCTTCGACAAATATCGGTTACGTTTGGTTTGCGCTTCCGTCAGCGGACGGTTGCGGCAGGCTTTGCGCATAATGCCGTCTAACAACTGATGCTCTTTCAGATGTTGCCGGTTTTCCTTACTGTCGTAGCCTTTGTCGGCATAGACGGTCGTACCTTCGCTTAGGTCTTCCAACAAAGGGGACAGATGGTTGCACTCATGGGTATTGGCAAGAGTGATGTGCAGTTTCTCGATATAGCCTTCCTCATCGGTACGGGTATGTTGTTTGTAACCGAGTTTGTAGAGGCCGTTTTTCTTTGTCCAACGGGCATCTTTGTCCTTACTCGGTGTGGTTTGGCCGCTGACTTGTCCTTCCTCGTCAACTTCTATGGCCTGACGCTGTTTGCTGCCGGCAGTCTGAATAATGGTGACATCAATGACGGCGGCGGATGCCTTCTCTAATTTTAGGTTTTTTTCGGCCAGTTGTCGGTTAATCAGTTCCAGCAATTCGGACAGGGTGTCATCTTGCGCCAGCCAGTTGCGGTAGCGGCATAAGGTGCTGTAATCGGGGATGCTCAGTTCGTCAAAACGGCAAAACAGGTTGAAGTCGATGCGGGTGATGAGGCTGTGTTCGAGTTCGGGATCGGAGAGGCTGTGCCATTGTCCGAGCAGGACGGCTTTGAACATGGACAACAGGGGATAGGCGGGACGGCCGCGGTGGTCTCTAAGGTAACGGGTTCTTTGACGGTTCAGGTACTGCTCGATCGGCTGCCAATCAATCACCTGATCCAACTTCAATAATGGGAAGCGGTCGATGTGTTTGGCGATCATGGCTTGTGTGGTTTGTTGGAAGAAGGTGTTTCATGGGAAATCCCCTAAATGTCTTGGTAGGAATTTAGGGATTTTTGGGGAATTTTTGCAAAGGTCTCAGGTAGTCTGAAAGGCGGTATTGTGTGTGCCGGATAGTCCCGCGAAGGTCTCCATCCATTCGATTCCTCTTATATCTGACTCTACTGAGGGCAAAAATATTGCAGCAAGGTACTGAGGGATAAAAAATCTCCGCGCTGCTTGCACGGAGATTTTGAACTGAATCGGGAACCTCTCAGCCGACAGATTTGCGATTGCATTGCGGCGGCCGGATTTTTGCATAAAGAAATTTTTGAATTGGATATAAACTGCCCGACTCGCATTTACAAGCCGGTTAAAGTGCAGGCTTTGTGTTGGCTGCCAGGGACATCCACCAAGGTCAAATCAACCTGATACAAACGGCACAGGTTCTCTTCATTAACAATCTCTGCCGTATCCCCCGCCTTCAAATGGCCCGACCCTGTCCAAAATGGCCGTCTGACTGTTCGGGCAGCGGCCATACAGCAACAATGGATGTTCCGGATTATGTGTCGTCATTACTACGGTATAACCTTGTTCCGACAAGTCCGCAATCAGGCGTAAGGTTTTTAGCGGCATTACCGTAGTCCAAAGCTGATGTAGGTTCGTCAAATAAAATCAGCTGCGGTTCCTGTACCAACACTTTGGCAATATTTGCCAACTGCTTTTCTCCGCCGCTGGCATCCATATAAATGTGGTCGGCGAGGTGGGCGATGCCCAAAACTTCCAACGCCTGCACTGCCCGTTCATAATCCGCAGCTTCAGGCTTCTGCATTATTCCCAATCGCGCTGCACAACCAAGGACTGCATACTCCAACATCGTATAACGGTAGGTTTGCGGTGAATACTGAGGCACATAAGCGGTTATCTTTGCCATTTGGCGCGCACTCATGGACTGCACCGACTTGCCATCCAACATAATCCGGCCACGTTGCGGCTTTAACAAACCGGCAATGCAGTTTAACAAAGTAGATTTTCCCGCCCCATTTCGACCAAGCAGCGTCAGCAGTCCTCCTTTGTCCAGTGTCAAATTAATCCCGTTTAAAACCAAACGATTCCGGTATGCATAATACAGATTACTAATATCCAACATCATTCAATCCGCCACTTTCTGCCGCACCAAAATCCACGCAAAAAACGGCGCGCCGATAAAGCCGGTCATAATCCCTAATGGAATTTCCTGTTCGTAAAGGTCGCGTGACAACATATCGGTCAGAAGAAGGAATACCGATCCTATTAAAGATGCCAAAGGCAAGGCCCGCAAATTATTATCCCCACCCAACATCCTTGCCAAATGCGGCACCACCAAACCGAGCCAGCCTATGGTACCGCTCAGGCAAACTGCCGAAGCCGTCAACAAAGTAGCGCATATCACCACCACTGTCCGCTCGTATGTAATATCTGCCCCCGCCAGCCGCGCTTCTCGGTCGCCCAACGACAACACGTTAATCCGCCAACGCATGGCAAACAAAACGGATATGGCAGCTAGAATCAACGGCGCCAACATGATCAGATTGCCGTAATCCGACTTGGCCAAACTACCCAACTGCCAATAGACACTTCCGCCAACTCCGTTTCGGGGTCGGCCAAATATTTTACCAACCCCAAAACTGAAGACATAAACCCCGATACCACTATACCGGCCAACACCAGCACGATGGCCGAATCACGACCGACCAGTTTGGGCAATGTCAAGGTTGCGCCTACCGCCGCCAATCCTCCGATAAAGGCAGCCGTCTGAATTCCCCAAATCCCAAAACCTGCCAAAAATCGCCACAGCCGCACCAATACACGCGCCGGCTGAAACCCCCAGCAAATCGGGAGACACCAAGGGATTGCGGAAAATACCCTGATAGGCTGTTCCCGCCGCCGACAGCGCAGCACCGACCAAAACTGCAGCCAATACGCGCGGCAGCCGCAAATTCAGCACAACATTCTGTTGTACATCATCAGGATTCTGTTGCAACAGGCTCAGCCATACCCCTTCCATAGGTACGGGAAACCGCCCCCACGATAAAGATACCGCCGCAACAGCAGTCAAAGCCACGATCAATAAGATCAACATCCATTTATACGGCAGATAACGACGTACAAGTTTCGTTTCATTTACCATGTTAAATCCGGCATTCGTAATTGGAACCAATATTCAATAAAAAAATAAACGTATAGAAAAACAATCGTGCTATTTAGCAGCTTGAAACTAAATCTACCTCCCAAAAACAACGGATTGCCAGATTAGCAGCCGCGCAGGACAAGACTTGGAGAGGCAATGTTCCTTAATTTTTTTGCACTAGGCAGGAAATTGCTTAGAAAAAAATAGAAGTGAGATGCGTGTTTTTGATAATGTTCCGCTCCAGTATTTTCCCTAAAGATACTGAAAAACAAAAACTAATTTCTACCAAAGGGCATACATTCTATTGGGGGTATGGTGATACTGTCATCCATCAAAAGGAGTAAAAAAACATATACTCCTTTTTGATTCAATAAATATTCCCAAAAATGCCATTAAAATATAAATAAATACCAATATAAACAATGAAATAAAAAAATCAATTTTAAAAAAATTAATTCTTCTAGACTAATTCTCAAGAAACCTTTTACTTCCATTTACTTAATTGAATAATATCATGCCTCTTTTGATACGCTTGAATCTACCTTTTATGTTCAAAAAAACCAAAAATTGAAATAAAGCAGGAAATACAATGTTTTTTTAATGTCAAACGGGCATAACTCTATGACAAATCAAAAATATAGATTCAGTATTAAACCGCATAAACACACTACGTTTATCATCTAAAACCATTTTAAGGACCACAACCTGATGACTTCCACCATTTTCAAATTAAGTGTTTTAAATACTTTATTGCTTACTGCATTTACCACGTATGCACAAGATAGCAAAACCGCCGCCGAAGTCAGCAAAGGCGAGCTGCCGACTGTTTATGTAACAGCAGAACGCCAAGTCAAACAACAGTTGGGGGCTTCTGTCATTACCGCCCAAGACATCCAAAGAAACCCCGTTACCAACGATTTATCCGAAATCGTCAGCAAAATGCCCGGCGTGAATATGAGTTCCAACTCGCCCGGTGGAGAACGCGGCAACAAACGCCAAATCGACATCCGCTCCATGGGGCCGGAAAACACGCTGATCCTTATAGACGGCAAACCGGTAACTTCACGCAATGCCGAGCGATACGGCAGAAGCGGTGTGCGTAACACCCGTGGCGACAGTAACTGGGTGCCTGCTGAAATGGTGGAAAAAATCGAAGTATTGCGCGGTCCGGCTGCTGCCCGTTATGGTTCCGGCGCGATGGGCGGCGTGGTCAATATTGTTACCAAAGGCATCAGTGACGAAGTTTCCGGAAGCGTAGGCATTTATGCAAACCATCCGCAAAGCGACAAAGAAGGAGCAACCCGCCGTGCAAATTTCGTGCTTTCCGCCCCTTTGGTTAAAGACACTTTAGGTCTCCGCGTTTATGGCAATCTAAACAAAACCCAAGCCGATGCATTCGACATCAATGACAGCGTGAAAAGTTCGCGTACTGCATTGAGCGCGGGACGGGAAGGTGTGCGTAACAAAGACATTGCAGGACGTTTGCAATGGAATATTACCCCGGATCAAAAACTGATTTTTGATACTTCATACAGCCGCCAGGGCAACATCTATAACGGCGATACCCAAAGCAGCAATGTGTTGGTTGCAGCCATACAGCCAATTGCACAACAACTGATAGGCAGAGAAACAGCCAGACTGTACCGCCAAGGCTATACCCCTAACCCATAAAGGAAAATGGAATTGGGGCAATACTGAAACTTATTTAAGTTATGACAAAACTGTCAACAGCCGCCTACCCGAAGGTCTTTTAGGCAGCACCGAAGGCGCGTACAACGCCACCGAAGGTGTTACCGACAGCATATTGAAAAAAACTATCGCTTTGGCAGCCGCGCGGACTTTTTCCGTCAACAACCATACCGTAACCGTCGGCACAGAAGCCAACCGAGCCAAATTGGACGATACGGCCTCCATGACTGCAAATATGCGTACTTACGGCGTTATCCCATGGCTGGCCAATTCAGGCCGCAGCGGAAAAGGCGCGCAAACCGAATATGCCCTGTATGTGGAAGACAATATCGCCTTAAACGGCGGGAAAACGTTCCTAACGCCTGCCTTACGCTGGTACAGACACAGCGTTTCCGGTTCCGCATGGACGCCATCGCTCAACTTCTCCCACGCCTTCAATCCGGTATGGAAAATCAAAGGCGGCATCGCGCGTGCCTACAAAGCACCCAACCTTTATCAAAGCCAGCCAAACTACCTGCTGATCAACGCCAGTAACGGCTGTCCGATAGACGCCCAAAACCACTGGAACAACCCCAATGCCTTAACCTATGACAGTGGCAACGGCTCCCGAACCAACCCTTACACCAACAACAGCGCACAAGGTTTTGATTGGGGACGCGCCTGCTATTTCCTCGGCAATAAAAACATCAAGCCCGAAACCAGCTTGAATAAGGAAATCGGCTTTGAATTTTCTCAAAACGGTTATTTAGCCTCACTGGCGTACTTCCACAATGATTACCGCAACCGCATTGTAGACAACGGCCAATTTATCGAAACCGTCAACGGCAATTACGACCGCGAAATTCGTACCGACAACACGCCTGACGGCACACCCATTTATCGGAATTACAAGGGGACCAACGTCTATCGTTGGGGCAATGGCGCCCGTGCCATTATTTCCGGCTTGGAAGGCAACTTAACCCTTCCTTTGCTAGACAAACGCCTGACAATGACCACCAATTTCACTTATATGCACAAATGAGGATCGTGCCACGAAAAACCCTGTTTCCATCGTACCCAAATATACGATTAACAGTACTTTAAACTGGAGAATCAATGACTCATGGGATGTGAATGCCTCATACACACGATACGGTCGCCAGGTTACCCGAAAACACCCCAACCGTTTTATGGACGTTATCTATAACAGTGGCGAGAGCATCGTAAAACAATATGAATTAGGCAGTTATGGTATATTCGGACTGAATGCCGGCTATAACTGGCAAGACAAAATCACAGTACGCGCCGGCGTAAACAACCTGTTCAATAAGAAAATCCTGCGTACCGCCGGCACGGCACGAACCTATAACGAACGCGGTCGTTCTTATTACCTGAGCGCACGCTACTCGTTTTAAATAATCAATAATGTCAAAAAGGTCGTCTGAAAACACAATATCCGTGCTTTCAGACGACCTCCCCCCCTTTTTCCCAACCTTATAGGAAAATCCCAATGTATCGGAATCTGAAAAAAATACTGGCAGGCGCACTGCTTTCCGCCTTTATCCTAACCCCTGCCCCACTATACGCACGCCCGGTTCAAGACATCAATGGCAAAAAAGTCGAACTGGCTGAGCAGGTAAACCGCGTTGCCGATTTATGGCATGCAAACAATCAGGTCGTACTGCTTTTAGGAGGCGGTAACAAATTGGTCGCCACCACCGACGTTATCCGCAACAATCCCTGGTTTGCCGAAGTCCTCCCAAAAAAATTAAAACTGTCCCCGCCCTGACTAACGGCCAAAGCATTCAAATGGAGGCTCTTTTGGCTACACGTCCCGATGCCGTGCTGATGTCCAATCCCACTATGCAGCAACAGGTAGAAAAAGCCGGCATGAAAGCGGTATTAGTCAATTTTCAGGACTTTAACGGCTTGAAGAAAACCGTCCGCATTACCGCCTCCGTCATTGGTGGTAACGCCCCCAAAAATTGCCGAAACTTACATCAGCGAATTGGACGGCAATATCAATTTTGTCAACAGCCGACTTAAAAACATACCTGAAAACCGTCGTCCTACCGTATTGCACATTACCGGCAGTACCAACCTGACTGAGATAGACGGCGGAAAAATCCATGATTGGCGAATGGATTCGCCTGGCAGGCGGACGCAGCGTCCTAGCAGGGACAGGAAATAAAGCCGTTGTCAGCCTGGAAGAAATCATCAAAGCCGATCCCGAAATCATCATTGTCGGCAGCGGACGCTCCAGCGGCAAAAAAAGGAATTGATGCAATTAAGAAAAAAACCCTGCATGGCAAAAGCATACGCGCCGTCAAAAAAACGGCCGTCTGTATGCCAATCCGTCAGGCACATTCCCATGGGACAGATACAGCACCGAAGAAGCACTGCAAATTTTGTGGGCGGCAAAACTGTTCCATCCAGAACAATTCAAAGACCTCGATATGGTGTCCAAAAACCCAGGCATTCTATAAAAAAATATTACAACTACAACCTCAGCCGTACCAACGCTGAACGCATGTTGGCCGGATTACCGCCCGTAGGCAAATAAAATCAACAGGTCGTCTGAAACTGAGTTTTTTTGTTTTCAGACGACCTAATCTTTTTCTGCAAATTTGGGACTAAGGAGGTTTACTAAAATACAACAGAAATGACTGGAAATTTTTTTCCATAGCCTTGAGGAGACGAAATGTGAAGTTTTTTTAACTTTGGCGTACCGAAACGGTAATTAAAAACCCTGAGAAATGGGTATGATATTTAAGGCCAATCTGCTTCAGCCCCAATTTTTATTAGTCAAACAAAAGGCACTGCTTTTAAACAGTGCCTTTAAAAATCTGGCAGAGAGGAAGGGATTCGAACCCTCGATACGCTATTCACGTATACACGCTTTCCAGGCGTGCGACTTAAACCACTCATCCACCTCTCTGTGGAATCAAACATATTTTGTCGTCTGATATTGTAGCTTAATCAGACAAATAAATCTATTCAATAAAAAAATCCGGATAAGCCGGATAATTGATTTGGTGCCCAGGAGAAGACTCGAACTTCCACACCCGTGAGGATACTAGCACCTGAAGCTAGCGCGTCTACCAATTCCGCCACCTGGGCAATTAGGATGGATAAGCAAAGCGGCGACCAAAAAGGTTTGGTGCCCAGGAGAAGACTCGAACTTCCACGCCCGTGAGGACACTAGCACCTGAAGCTAGCGCGTCTACCAATTCCGCCACCTGGGCTTTGCTTTATTTCCTGTTTTGCGTTACAGTGATTGACTATTTCGCAAAGAAGCGGTCATTATATATTTTAGAAAAAAAGAATGTCAACCAATAAAATGAACAAAAAAATATTAAATCTTTAAATTTACGAGAAAAAAAGACCCGTTTTTTTGAAACGGGAGAAACAACGTTACGAACATCCGCTGCCAAGCAGGGAGTGGATCATTGAATTATTGAGCAAAAAAAGGCGTGCCGTCGAAAATCGAAGTCTTGGCACGCGAGTTGTCGATTACGGAAGAAGAGTACGAATTTTTCGAACGTCGTCTGAAAGCGATGGCGCGGGACGGTCAGGTTTTAATCAACCGTCGCGGTGCGGTTTGCGCGGCGGACAAATTGGATTTGGTCAAATGCCGTGTCGAGGCGCACAAAGACGGCTTCGGCTTCGCCGTACCGCTCACGCCCACTAAAGACGGCGATTTTTGTTTTTATATGAACGCCAAATGCGCGGCATCATGCACGGCGACATCGTGACCGTCCGCCCTGCCGGCATCGACCGCAAAGGCCGCCGCGAAGGAACGGTTTTAGATATTGTCGAACGCGCGCAAAGCAAAGTGGTCGGACGTTTCTATATGGATCGCGGCGTAGCGATTTTGGAAGCGGAAGACAAACGCCTGAACCAAAGCATTGTTTTTGGAACCCGACAGCGTCGCGCATTTCAAACCCGAATCCGGTCAGGTCATCGTCGGCGAAATCGAGACTTATCCTGAGCAAAACCGCCCTGCTGTGGCGAAAATCATCGAAGTATTGGGCGATTATGCCGACAGCGGCATGGAAATCGAAATCGCCGTGCGCAAACACCATTTGCCGCACCAATTCAGCGAAGCGTGTGCCAAAGCCGCAAAAAAAATCCCCGACCGTGTTCGTAAAAGCGATTTGAAAGGCCGCGTCGATTTGCGCGATTTGCCTTTGGTAACTATAGACGGCGAAACGGCGCGCGATTTCGACGATGCCGTGTTTGCCGAAAAAATCGGGCGCAATTACCGTTTGGTCGTGGCGATTGCCGATGTTAGCCATTATGTCCGCCCCGATGACGCTATCGACACGGACGCGCAGGAACGCAGCACCAGCGTTTACTTCCCGCGCCGCGTGATTCCCATGCTGCCGGAAAACCTGTCCAACGGCATCTGCTCGCTCAATCCCGATGTCGAGCGTTTGTGCATGGTGTGCGACATGGTCATCACTTACGCGGGCAATATTAAAGAATACCGCTTCTACCCTGCGGTTATGCGTTCCCATGCCCGCCTGACGTACAACCAAGTCTGGGGTTGGATTTCAGACGACCTTGACCATCCGCACAAAGCCCAAATCGATACCCTCCACAAACTCTTCAAAAATCCTTCAGAAAAAAACGCTTCGAACGCGGCGCGGTGGAGTTTGAAAGCGTCGAAACCCAAATGCTTTTTCGACGACAACGGCAAAATCGAAAAAAATCGTGCCCGTTGTCCGCAACGACGCCCACAAACTGATTGAAGAGTGCATGTTGGCGGCGAACGTCTGCGCGGCAGAATTCCTGATAAAAAAAACAAACACACCGCCCTCTTCCGCAACCACTTAGGCCCGACACCCGAAAAACTCGCCACCCTGCGCGAGCAGCTCGGCTTATTGGGTTTGCAACTGGGTGGCGGCGACAACCCGACACCGAAAGACTATGCCGCACTTGCCGAACAATTCAAAGGCAGACCCGATGCCGAATTGCTGCAAGTCATGATGTTGCGTTCCATGCAGCAGGCAGTTTACGAACCGCATTGCGACGGACACTTCGGTCTTGCCTACGAAGCATACGCCCACTTCACCTCCCCCATCCGCCGCTATCCCGACCTGACCGTCCACCGCGCCATCAAAGCCGTGTTGAACCAGCAAACCCTACACGCCAAGCAAAAAGCTGGCAGGCTTTGGGCGTCCACACCTCGTTCTGCGAACGCCGCGCCGACGATGCCAGCCGCGACGTGGAAAACTGGCTGAAAACCTATTACATGCGCGATAAAGTCGGCGAAATATTCGAGGGCAAAATCTCCGGCATGACCAACTTCGGCCTCTTCGTTACGCTGGACGGCATCCACATCGACGGCTTGGTACACATCAGCGATTTGGGCGAAGACTATTTCAACTTCCGCCCCGAAATCATGGCGATAGAAGGCGAACGCAGCGGCATCCGTTTCAACATGGGCGACAAAGTCAGCGTCCGAGTGGCACGCGCCGATTTGGACACTAGCAAAATCGACCTGACCTTGATTAGCGGCGGAAGCAGCGGCAAGAAACGCCGCGCCAAAACCACTGCACAAAACCGGCTCGAAAACCAAACGCAAACTGACGGCGAAAGAAATCGACGACGCGATGAAAACGCCTGTAAAACAGGAAAAACCCGCCGCTAAACGCCGCAGCAAAGCCCAACCGTCCAACGCAGCAACGTCGTCTGAAAATGGCAAAAAGAAAACCGCCAAAGCCAAAACCGCAACGGAAAAAGCCAAACGCAAAGACAAAAAGCCAAGCAAAAGCGTGAAAATCAAGGTAAAAACCCCGGATACCGCGCCAACCAAGCGCAAAGGCAGAAGCAAGGCTAACGGCTGATATTGCAACCCCAAGCCTCCTTCAATCACAAAAGGTCGTCTGAAATTTTCAGACGACCTTTTGTGTAATGACATTCATTTCGCAACAAATAAATGCCAGTAGTTTGAATATATTTAATTTTTCGGCTCAGGCAATGTTTGATTTTCCGTAACGGATAAAACAATCATCATGGTCAAATTGTAAGACACGGGCACGCTGTTGCTGCAACCACCCCCTCACCGTCCTTAATCCTGAATTCAAATAAGGTACGGTACTTTGTAAAATTTGCGGGCGGATGAACATCACGTTGTAATGCGGCGTTACAGGTGTTTCGATATAAAAGGCATTGCACAAAGGTGTTTTTTTAGAAACTGCCTGAAACCTTTCTACCAAATCATCCGGCAAATTAGGCATATCGCACGGCACAACCAAAAGCCAGTCGGCAGAGGCAATCTGCAAATCATTGGCAGCGGTACACAATGCAGCCAATCCGCCCAAATACCGCCATTGCCTTGCATCCGGCAGTAGGTGCGGGCTTCTGACAGCATAACTTTCCAAATTACGGTTGGCACTGATGGCAATATGGTCAACTTGCGGCCTAATCCTTTCGATAACACAATCAATCAACGTTTTTCCTTGCCAGAGCAACAGGCCTTTATCTACGCCGTCTGACTGTCCCCCTGCCGATATCAACGCAAATATTTTCATATTTATCCTTTGTGAAGCGGTTTGGTTACTCGATGTCGTCTGAAAGTCTTCATCCGAGTGAGCGGGCTTATGATAAAATTCATATAATTTGAATTTTATCATAACATGATTTTACATTGAAACAGTGTCATCTCTATTTCATGGCAACCATCTCGTCGGTCCGATTGCCTCTAAGCCGAATGAATGATATGTTTACACAGTAACCGACCGAAAACTTCCAACGGCATATACCTTCTATGTCTTTCACATTCCGTTTTTTAAACCGCCTAAGCCTGTCTTCGCGCTTGAAGCTGCTGACCATATTATGGGTCGGCTCCGCCCTTTTGTCCGTCATCCTGACTTTGGTACTCTCTTGGAGGCTGCAAAATGCCGCCACCGTTATCGAAGATGCAGGCAACTTGCGGACGCAGGTTTACCGCCTTGCCTACATGGTCGGCGAACGCGCACCCAAGGCGCAAATCAACAATCAAATCCGCGAATTCGAACAAAACCTCAACCGCATCAGCCAGAGTAACGCCATACACCCGCTGATGCCCTCTGAAACACCGCCCGCCTACGACCTGATACAGACCGCGCTGATTGAAGACTGGAAAGCCAACATACAACCCATCCTGCGCCGTTACGAACGCCCCGACCAAATCAAGCTCTACCGTTTTGCAGCCAATATCGAACTGTTTTTACAGGCGATGGAACACGCCAATGAGAAAAACACACTATGGTTGCGCCGCTTTCAAATGATTATGATGGGGATGATTTTTGCGGCGGCGGGACTAATGATTATCTGGCACTATGCATGGATTATCCGGCCTTTGGAAACACTGAGGGACGGTGTAAAGACCATCAGCCAAGGCAGGTTCGGCGTTCAGATCGACACAGACCAGATAAGCGAGTTTGCCCAAGTCAACAAAGGCTTCAACCAAATGAGCAGCCGGCTAAAGACGCTTTATACCGATTTAGAGGGGCAAGTGGCACGTCAAACTCAAGACCTGGCGCGACAAAACCGTGATCTGACGCTGCTCTATCAAACCACCCGCGATTTGCATCAAACTTTCACCCCCCAACAGGCGGCGGAAGAATTTCTCAAGCGCACCCTGCCTGCCGTCTCCGCAGAAGCGGGCAGCATCCGCCTTTGGGATAACGAACGCAAACGCACGGACATAGTGGCGTCCATCGGGCTGCCTGATGATTCGGATGATGAGCCGGATACTGCCCCGGATAAAACGGCACTCAAACACGCCGTTTTTCCCCATCAGCTATCAAGAGGAAGAACTGGGCGTTTTTAAACCTGTATTTTTTTCAGACGACCTTAAACCAGATAACAACGACAACGAACTGCTGCGTACATTAAGCGGACAATTAGGCGTTTCCATCGTCAACAGCCGCCTCGAGCAAGAACGCCGCCTGCTTGCCGTTTTACAGGAGCGCAACCTGATTGCCCAAGGCCTGCACGACAGCATCGCACAAGCATTGACTTTCCTAAACCTCCAAGTCCAAATGCTGGAAAGCGCATTCTATTCAAACCAAAAAGAACAAGCCGAAGAGAATATCCGCTTCATCAAAGACGGCGTGCAGGAATGTTATGAAGACGTACGCGAACTACTGCTGAACTTCCGCACCAAAAATCAGTAACAAAGACTTCCCTGAAGCCGTTTCTGCCCTGCTTACCCGATTTGAAAGACAGACCAAAATCAACGTCAGTACCGAATGGAGGGATGAAGGCGCGGCATTGAACAACGACGAGCAGTTACAGATTATCTTCATCCTCCAAGAGAGCCTGTCCAACATCCGCAAACACGCCTTGGCACGCAACGTTACCGTCAGCATTGACAACCGTCAGGACTTCACGCTGATCATCCGCGATGACGGCGTAGGTTTCGATCCCGCTCACCTGGACA
Source organism: uncultured Neisseria sp. (assembly GCA_916438535.1). GTDB lineage: Bacteria > Pseudomonadota > Gammaproteobacteria > Burkholderiales > Neisseriaceae > Neisseria. Next base: position 354,373 of record CAKAEP010000001.1, read on the forward strand.
CGCTTTCCGGCGAACATGTCGGCATGGGCATCATGCGCGAACGCGCCCAACGTATCCACGCAGAATTAGAAGTCAGCTCCAAACCGGATGAAGGCACAACCGTTACCCTAACCCTACCCAAACACAAGAGAACATTCTCATGACCATTAAAATTATCCTGATCGACGACCACACACTCTTCCGCAGCGGCATCAAAGCCCTGCTCTCCCGTCAAAGCGACTTCGAAGTCATCGGAGAAGCCGCCGACGGTTTGTCCGGCGTCAAAATGGCGGAACAGCTCAAACCCGACGTCGTCTTACTCGACCTTGACATGCCCGTCATGAACGGCCGCGAAGCACTGGCACAAATCTTGGGCGTCAACCCGAACCAAAACCGTCATCATGCTGACCGTTTCCGAAGACAGCGACGACCTGACCGAATGCATGCGCATCGGCGCACGCGGCTTTTTGCTGAAAAACATCAACGCCGACTTCCTGCTCGACAGCATCCGCAAAGCCGTGGACGGCGACAACGTCTTCTCGCCCGAAATGACCACCCGCCTCGTCCAATCCCTGATTTCCCCGTCCGCACCGCGTACCGATCAGGCACTCTCTACCCTCACCCCGCGCGAACTCGAAATCTTAGGCTACCTCGCCGCCGGACACAGCAACAAAGTCATCGCCCGTCATTTGGAATTGGCAGAATCCACCGTCAAAGTCCACGTTCAAAACCTGCTGCGAAAACTTGACCTCAGTAGCCGCGTCCAAGCCGCCGTTTACGCCGTTCAGCACAAAGTCCCGCAGCCTGAAATCAATTAAACGGCTCAAGATACCGGTACTCAAGCGGTAAAACATGAAAGGTCGTCTGAAAATGGTTTAGCAGAATTTACCCTATCCGTTTTCAGACGACCTTTCCCGTTCCAATCGGCTATGAAAAAGAGACAATCCGACGGGCATCATCTATCAAGTAGTCCGATAATCCCCCCTCGCGACGATAAAAAACAATCGCTGCTTTTAATATAAATTAAGGCCTATAAACGGCTGCTGCGTTTATAATGCGCCTGTTCAACCCTTCCACCGAGAAGACGCCATGAAAAAACTCCTTTACTTCTTTACCGCCTTTTTTGCCCTGTGTTCCAGCGCGTTCGCTGTGAACGCCGACGATTTGCTGCCGCCTGAAAAAGCGTTTGTGCCGCAAGTGAACGTTACCGACAAAGGCATCAACGTCGAATTCAAAATCGCCGACGGCTACTATATGTACCAATCGAAAATCGTCGCCGCCACCGCGCCTGAAGGCGTATTGGGCGAACCCGTTTTCAGCAAAGGCGAAGCCAAAGAAGATGAGTTTTTCGGCAAACAAACCGTGTTCCACCGCGCCGCTCAGGTCAACTGGCCTTACAAAAAATCCGCGCCGACCTACAAGCTGACGCTGACTTATCAAGGTTGTGCCGAAGCCGGCGTATGTTACCCGCCCGTGGACACTTCTTTCGAGATTAATGGCAACGGCCTGTACCAGCCGCAAAAGCGACGAACCCATATCCGCTAAAGACCGCTTCCTGCAACCCGATTCCGCCAAACCATCCCCCGCCGCCGCGCCTAAAGCCTCGCAAAACGATGACAACAGTCGCTTCAAATTATCGTGGGACACATTAAACGCCAACCTGTTGGCGTTTTTTACCGCAGGGGTATTCCTGAGCTTTACCGCCTGTATGTATCCGCTTTTACCGATAGTCTCCAGCATCATCGTCGGTGATAAAACCGCCGGCAAAGGCCGCGCCTTCGCGCTGTCCGTAGCGTATGTGCAAGGTTTGGCACTGACCTACACGCTGGTCGGCGTCATCGCAGGCTTGACGGGCGCGCTACTGACCGTATGGCTGCAACAGGCATGGGTCGTCCTTGCCGCCGCAGGCCTGATGGTCGTCCTCGCGCTTTCCATGTTCGGACTCTTCAACATCCAACTGCCCAACGCCGTCCAATCCTATTTCCAAAACCAAAGCAGCAAACTCTCCGGCGGCAAAATCTTCTCCGTCTTCGTCATGGGCATACTCTCCGCGCTGATCGTCGGCCCCTGCGTCGCCCCGCCGCTCGGATTCGCCTTGGGCTATATCGGACAAACCGGTGATGCCGTTTTGGGCGGACTGGCGCTGTATGTCTTGGCACTCGGCACCGGCGTTCCGCTGATCCTCATCGGCACATTCGGCGGCCACGTCCTGCCCAAAGCAGGCGACTGGATGAACGGCATCAAATACGCCTTCGGCTTCATCCTGCTTGCCGTTGCCGTTTACCTCGCCACACCGCATCTGCCCTACTACCTCGTTGTCGCGCTTTACACCCTGCTCATGATCGTCCCTGCCGTCATGTTGCTGGTTAAATCCAGCAAACAAAAAGGTCGTCTGAAAACCGCAGCCTCCGTTTTAGGCTTCCTGCTCATTATCGGCGGCGCATGGTTCGGCTGGCAAAGCGCAAACAAACAAACCACCGCCCTGCACCACTTCCTGACATTGTCTCCCCCGTCCGAAGCAGGCAAAACCACCGGCCACGGCAAAATGTTCACCGACGTCGCCGAACTCAAAGCCGCCATGGACGCCGCATTGAAAGCCAACCCCGACAAACCCGTCGTTTTTGGATTTCTACGCTGACTGGTGTATTTCCTGCAAAGAAATGGCAAACTACACGCTCAACCAGCCGCAAGTGCATGAAGCCGTCGATATGGAACGCTTCTTCCAAATCGACGTAACCGCCAACACGCCCGAACATCAGGCACTCTACAAAGAATACGGAATCTACGGCCCGCCGGGCATTTTTCGCCATCCACGCCGACGGCAGACGCAGCGACCCCTTGCTCGGCTTCGTCAAACCAGACGAATTCATCAACTGGTACAAACAAAACGAAAAAAATAAAGACGAAAGGTCGTCTGAAAACCTGAAACAGGGTTTTCAGACGACCTTTTACAAACAACCGCACTATAATGCCCACTATTCCCTTTCACAAAGGCAGCCTCATGCAAACTTGGCACGAAGCAATCGGCTCGGAAAAGTCCGAACCCTATTTCCAACACATCATCGAAACCGTCAAAAAAAGAGCGCGGCATGGGGCGGATTATCTATCCGCCTGCCGAAGACGTGTTCAACGCCTTTAAAGCAACCGAATTCGGTAACGTCAAAGTTGTGATTTTTGGGGCAAGACCCGTATCACGGTGCAGGACAGGCGCACGGGCTGGCGTTTTTCCGTCCGCGAAGGCGTCGCCGTCCCGCCCTCGCTGGTCAATATTTACAAAGAGCTGGCGGACGACATCGAAGGCTTCCGTATCCCGCAACACGGCTATCTGCAACATTGGGCGGAGCAGGGCGTTTTACTGCTCAATACCGTACTGACCGTCCGCGCGGGACAGGCGCATTCCCATGCCACTTTGGGCTGGGAACGCTTTACCGACGAAGTCGTTAACCAAATCAACCAAAACCGCGAACACGTCGTTTTTCATGCTTTTGGGGTAGCCACGCGCAGAAAAAAAGGCGCGTTTATCGACCGCAGCCGACATCTCGTCCTCAGCGCGCCGCACCCCTCGCCGCTGTCCGCCTATCGCGGTTTCTTCGGCTGCAAACACTTTTCCCGAGCCAATGCTTATTTGCAGGAAAAAGGCATAACGCCGATAGACTGGCAGGTATAAAAACAGGTCGTCTGAAAAACGGCAGCCATAGCAAACCGGACAATCCACCCACCGTCTGAACAAGCCTTCCTTTTTCAGACGACCCCTTCCCAACCCCACAGGAGAACACTATGCAGGTAACGACTTCAGCCATTGTCAACGGCGAATTTGAAGACAAATACGGCAAACGCGGCAGTCAGTTTAGTCCGAACAATATGCCGACTTATTCCATTCCCTTTGAAATCAGCGGCGCGCCCGAAGGCACGAAATCCTTCGCCGTCGTTTTTGGAAGACAAAGACGCCATTACCGCCAGCGGATTCGTGTGGACACACTGGCTGATTGCCGACCTCAAACGCACCTCCGTCGCCGAAAACGAAAGTCTGACCGCCACCGACTACACGCAAGGCGCAAACAGTTGGGCGAGCCTGTTGGGCAAGTTGGACATCGAAGAAGCCACAGGCTACGGCGGCATGTATCCGCCCAACTGCCGCCACCGCTACGAACTCATCGTTTACGCACTCGACACCGTATTAAACCTACCGCGCGGCTTCCGCTTCAACGACCTGCACTTCGCCATGCAAGGACATATCTTGGACAGCGCAAGCGTAATGGGAACGTATGACGTATAAAGTTTAAGCAGTTTGAGACCTTTGCCAGATTTTTCAGAAAGCGCAATCTTAGAAACAGAAACGTCGTCTGAAACCTGTAACTACGTTTTTAGACGACGTTTTTATTGAATCAGCTTAGAATGAACTGACGATTTATTTCAAATAATGTTTATTTTAAATCTTTGCTTTGGAGTTTAAAAAGCAGATTCATTTCAAACTGTCGGTTCTTTTTCACGGGTCTTTAGCCGATGATATTGGATGCATCCAACCATTTTGATGGATCGTCGCTATCGAATTTGGCAAATACGGTGCTACTGCTTGAACCTGCTGCACGATAAGCAAGAGTCTGCTGCTCTGTATCAAAGATGAGATAAGGATGGTCTTTTTGGAGAATGACCTCAGGGTCTTTGTCAACGAACATCTTTGACCAGCTCAAATTGGCGTTGCTGCCAGTCAGCAATGAACGCATACCAGATAGGTCGAGTTTATCCGTCTCAGGGTTAAAGTCGAGCAAACGATCTATGCTGCCTTCACGAATATCTGCTGCAGTAAAGGCGACAGTGTCTCTGCCTGCACCTGTTATGATGGTGTCGCTACCCAAGCCGCCTGCAAGATAGTCATCTCCGTCTCCTCCGTTGAGGTGATCATTTCCATTGCCACCCTGACAGGGTGTCGTTGCCGCCCATGCCGTACAGGAAATCGTTGCCTTCTTCACCACTCAAGCGGTTGTTGCCGCTGTTGCCTATCAGAATATTGTTAGAGTTGTTGCCAAATCCGAAGGTGTTGCCGTTGCCTTCCAGTGTCAGGTTTTCGACGTGGGTCGGTAAGGTAAAGGTTGTATCGGCGTAAACCGTGTCGTTGCCTTCATTTGCATATTCAACAATGGTGTCGTCCGCGTTCTTACTGTAATAAATATCGTCGCCCAAGCCGCCGTAGAATGTGGTATGTCCGAGACTGCCATGTAAAACGTCATCATGGGGCGTTCCTTTAAGGACGTCTGATTTATTGTTTGCTGCGCTGCAGGATAAAGAGTGCAATGTATTGGCCATGATGGCTCTCCTTGAGATCAAGTAGCCGGGAATATAAATAATTCTATCTATATGACATTAAAGAATTTTTTTCTTGTACATCTCAACGAGGATTTGATCGGCGAATGAAATGATGAGAAAGATATAATAATTTATATTATTGTTTTGTTTATTAATTTAAAATAAAAAAATGATATTTGATGGCACTTCAATAAAATGCCAATTGCATTTTACATCTTCAGTCAATCATGCTACTGCCGAAGCAAAATTGCAAAAAAACGCTTGCTTCAGACTGGAGTCCAAAGTATAAACTGGTGTCATTTAGTAACTTTATTAATGAATTAAAAAGGCAAAAAAATAATGGAAATTAAACAAACCAATTCAACCATCAAATCGCGTGCGGCGGTAGCATTCGCGCCAAATCAACCCTTACAAATTGTGGAAATCGATGTAGAAATGCCACGCAAAGGAGAAGTGTTAATCCGCAATACCCACACTGGCGTGTGCCATACTGATGCATTTACATTATCAGGGAACGATCCTGAAGGCGTATTCCCTGTAGTGCTTGGACATGAAGGTGCAGGTGTAGTCGTTGCTGTGGGCGAAGGTGTGTTAAGCGTAAAACCAGGTGATCACGTCATTCCTCTTTACACCGCTGAATGTGGAGAATGTGAGTTTTGTCGTTCAGGTAAAACCAACTTATGCGTCTCAGTGCGTGATACGCAAGGTAAAGGCTTAATGCCGGACGGCACGACGCGTTTTTCTTATCAAGGTCAGCCGATCTATCACTATATGGGCTGTTCGACTTTCAGTGAATATTCTGTTGTTGCGGAAGTTTCACTGGCGAAAATCAACCCGGAAGCCAACCACGAACAAGTATGTTTGCTCGGCTGCGGTGTTACCACAGGTATTGGTGCGGTACATAACACGGCAAAAGTGCAAGAAGGCGACTCCGTGGCCGTGTTTGGCTTGGGGGCGATTGGTTTGGCTGTGGTGCAAGGTGCGCGTCAAGCCAAAGCGGGGCGCATTATCGCCATTGATACCAATTCCGCAAAATTCGAGTTGGCAAACCAGTTTGGTGCGACTGACTGCTTAAACCCGAACGATTACGATAAACCAATCAAAGATGTGTTGTTAGACATCAATAAATGGGGCATTGACCATACCTTTGAATGTATCGGCAATGTAAACGTAATGCGTCAAGCATTAGAAAGTGCACACCGTGGTTGGGGACAATCCATTATCATCGGCGTAGCAGGTGCAGGACAAGAAATTTCAACTCGTCCGTTCCAGTTGGTAACAGGTCGTGTTTGGAAAGGCTCGGCATTTGGTGGTGTGAAAGGCCGCTCCGAACTTCCGAAAATGGTCGAAGATTCAATGAAAGGCGACATCGAGTTAGAACCGTTTGTAACCCACACACTGACACTCGATCAAATCAATGAAGCCTTTGAGTTGATGCACGAAGGTAAATCGATCCGCTCTGTTATTCATTACTAAGGCCCGAGATGAAACTGATTGAACAACATCAAATTTTCGGCGGTTCGCAACAAGTTTGGACGCATCATGCCCAAACGCTGCAATGCGAAATGAAATTTGCCGTCTATTTGCCGGATAATCAGGAGAATCGACCGCTTGGTGTGATTTATTGGCTTTCCGGCTTAACTTGCACTGAACAAAATTTCATTACCAAATCAGGCTTCCAGCGTTATGCGGCTGAACATCAAGTGATTGTGGTTGCCCCCGATACCAGCCCTCGCGGAGAGCAAGTACCGAACGATGTGGCTTATGATTTAGGGCAAGGTGCGGGCTTTTATCTTAATGCGACCGAACAGCCTTGGGCGACGAATTATCAAATGTATGATTATATTTTGAACGAGTTGCCCAGTCTGATTGAGGAAAATTTTCCTACCAACGGCAAACGTTCCATTATGGGGCATTCAATGGGCGGACACGGCGCATTGGTATTGGCACTGCGAAACCGAGAACGTTATCGAAGTGTCTCTGCCTTTTCGCCCATTTTGTCGCCAAGTCTCGTGCCTTGGGGAGAAAGCTTTTTCTGCTTATTTAGGAAAAGATTGTGAAAAATGGCAGCAATATGATGCTGGCTCGCTCATTAAACAAGGCTATAAAGTGCAAGGTATGCGCATTGATCAGGGCTTGGAAGATGAGTTTTTACCAACACAATTGCGTACCGAAGATTTTATCGAAACCTGTCGTGCGGCAAACCAGCCGATCGATGTACGCTTCCATAAAGGCTACGATCATAGCTATTACTTCATTGCCAGTTTTATTGGTGAGCACATTGCGTATCATGCGGCATTTTTTTGAAGTAAGCCAAAGAAGTGATTCTTGAATCGATTAAACGTTGAAGTGAACGTTAATTTTTCATGTTAATGAATTAAAAAGGCATCGGATTGATGCCTTTTGTTTTTATAAATGATGAAAAAAAGTGCTATTAAAATCAGCTATCTCCTAGAATCAGCATGAGGAGACCTTTGCAAAAATCTCCTCGCTCATTCTACTTAAATATCCCCCATTCCAATACAAAACCATTGTTGAGAGGTAAAAACGAAAAGGTCGTCTGAAAACCTGTTTTCAGACGACCTTTTGTTGTTTTTCGAGAACTTTGCAAATAGCCCTTTTTCACCCCCAACAGTCGAAACCCAAACACAGGTTTTCTGCTGTTTCGTTGCGGATTACAAAAAACAGTCAGGCATACCGCCCTGCCCAGTTTCGTCCTACATATTTTTCCTTGCGTCAAGCCCACGCTACGCTGCCAATGCAACAGATTTGTTTGATTGATTGCTGACGGTTGATGGCAACTGATTCGTCAAAAACCAAAGAAGCCGTCGATATGCCTTATCCGCAAAAAAAGCAGCCCGTTTCAGGCTGCTTTTGCGTCATGGGATGTAACGCGTCAAATTTATACCACTTCGGCTTTTGGTGATGACGACAGGTTCGGTCGGTACGTCGTCGTGGTAGCCGTGGCGTTTGGTGGCGACGCCTTCGATGGCATCGACCACGTCAAAACCATCGACGACTTTGCCGAATACGGCGTAGCCCCAGTCTTGGACGACGGTTTTGCCGTACAGCTCTTTGGAACGGAAGTTCAGGAAGGCGTTGTCGGCGGTGTTGATGAAGAATTGTGCGCTGGCGGAATGCGGGTCGGAGGTGCGCGCCATGGCGATGGTGTATTTCTCGTTGGGCAGGCCGTTGGACGCTTCGTTTTGAATCGGTTCGCGCGTTTCTTTTTTTCGTTCATGTTCTCGTCCATGCCGCCGCCTTGAATCATGAAGCCTTTGATGATGCGATGGAAGATTACGCCGTCGTAGAAGCCGTCTTTGACGTATTGCTCGAAGTTTTTGGCGGTAACGGGGGCTTTGTCGAAGTCGAGTTCGATTTTGATGTCGCCTTTGTTGGTATGCAGGATAATCATGGGTTTCCTTTCGTTAAGAATCTTTTTACAAATGGTGCTGGGCGGAAAAACTTCAAGGTCGTCTGAAAAATATTCTTTCAGACGACCTTGTGGTTATGGTTTTACGGGTTTACATCAGGATGAAATAAGCCCACAGCGCAACCAATACGATACAGAGGACGTTCAGCAGCAAGCCGACGTTCATCATTTCGCGTTGCTTAATCAAGCCTGTACCGAACACAATCGCGTTGGGCGGCGTGGCAACCGGCAGCATGAACGCGCAGGATGCGCCGATGCCGATGACGAATACCAAGACTTGTTCGGGCAGCCCCATTTGCGTGGCGATGCTGGCGAAAATGGGCACGAGCAGCGCGGCGGAGGCGGTGTTACTGGTGAACTCGGTCAGGAAGATGATGAAGGTGGCGACTACGAAAAATCACCAGCAGCGGATGCGCGGCGGTGAAAGTGGTGGCCACCCTGCTGACCCAAGGCTTCAGATGCGCCGGAAGATTGCAGCAGCGCGCTCAAGCTGATGCCGCCGCCGAAGAGCATCAACACACCCCAGTCGGTATTGCGGGCGACTTCTTTCCATTGCGCCACGCCGAATACGACGACGGCGACAGCGGCAATCAAGGCAATGACGGTATCGGGGTTGGAAATGCCGAACGCTTCTTTGATTTTGGAGCTGAATACCCAAGCCACGGCAGCAGCGATGAAAATCAACAGCGCGATTACACGGTGCAGCGTCCACGGGATAGACTCAGCTTTGACTTCGACGCGCTCGTTCAGATTGGGCTTGAGGATGACGTACATGGAGAACAGCATCAAGGGCAGAATCAACAGCATCATCGGCAGGCCGAGCTTCATCCAGCCGACGAAGTCCAGATTCAGGGCTTTGGCGGCGATCATGTTCGGCGGCGAACCGACCACGGTACCCAAACCGCCGATACTGGCGCAGTAGGCAATGCCGAGCAGGACGAAGACGTAGGTTTTACGTTCTTTTTCTTGGTCGAGGTGGCTCATCATACCCATTGCCAAAGGCAGCATCATGGCGGCGGTGGCGGTGTTGCTGATCCACATGGACAGGAAGGCGGTAACGGCAAACAGCATCAATACGGCAACTTTCATATTGCCGCGCGACAGGCGCAAGAGGTTGACGGCAATTTTGCGGTCGAGACGCTGCATGTGCAGGGCGGTGGCAAGCGCGAAGCCGCCGAAGAAGATGTAAATCGTCGGATCGGCAAAAGCCCGCCATCGCTTTTTTTGATGTCCATATCGGGGAAGCCGAGTACGACGGCGAGAATCGGCACCATCAATGCGGTTACCGTGATGTGGACGGCTTCGGTGAACCAAAGCGCGGCAACGAAAATCAACAGCGCAATGCCTTTGTTGGCATCGGTGCTGTAAGGCAGGATGCTGTAAATGCCGAAACAGACGACGGCTGAGATGATGGTGGTCAGCAGGCCTTTAAAGTCGGTAATCGGCTTTTGCGCACTGAGCAGCTCGACATTCTCAGGATGCTGGGTTTTGTCCTTTGCATGTAAGTCCATGGAGTATTCCTCTGAAACATAACGTGAAATCGCTAAAATCGCTGAAGCATAGGCTCATCGCCCGACATTGCTTTTTTATTGATTTCACTGAATCGGTTTTTCTTGTTTCCCGCGGCGGGTTGTTCGCAGGCTTTGGATTTCAGGCAAACAAAGCCGTGCGGCATGGCAATGAGTATATTTGTAATCGAGTGTAGTGTAAATATAATGTTAACAATCGGGCGCGGTTTTTTACGAAAACGGATTGATGGGAAACTAAAAATATCTATTTGTTGATTTTCAGACGACCTCTTTTGTAGTTAACGCGTTAAGGTCGTCTGAAATGCCTAAAACATGCCGTTATCGTGATATGATGCCGCATCTTTAACGACGCCGTCACGTCAATGAAAAAAATATTCAAAAATCCTCCTGAAAGCCCTGTTGGCATTTATCATCGCCGCCATCCTTTACTTTGCCGCCGCCTACATACTTGGTAAGATTCCGCAGGACAGCATTGAAGCCTCCGACGGCGAGGTAACCCTTTACCTGCACAGCAACGGCGTACACGCCGACATCGTCATGCCGCTTTCAGACGACCTTTTCGACTGGACCAGCATTATCAACCCTGCCGACAGCCCCGCAGGGCAAGGCGATGCCCCCATCCGCTACGTCGGCATAGGTTGGGGCGAGCGCAATTTCTATTTGAAAACGCCGCAGTGGTCGGATTTGACCGCCTCTACGGCAGTACAGGCGTTAAGCGGAGTCAACAGCACGCTGATTCACGCCATCTACTACCGCGAGCCGCCGAGAGAAGGCGAAAATACCGTCAAATTCACCGTCAGCCGCGAACAATACCGCCGCCTGAGTGCCAACCTGATGCGCCATTTCAGTTGAAAGCGGGCAAAGCCATCCCCGTCGCCGGTGCACATTACAGCGCTGACGACGCATTCTACGAGGCAGAAGGACGCTACCATCTTTTCAATACGTGCAACAGCTGGCTCAACCGCCGCCTGACCGAAAGCGGCATCAACGGCGTCGTTTGGACACCGTTCCCCGATCCGCTGCTCGACAGCCACCGCACCAATACAGCAGAAAAAAACCATGAAAACCCTGACCATCCGCCATCTCACGCTCGGCAGCGGACAGCCGAAAATCGCCGTTCCCTTTAGTTGCCCGAGACGAAGCAGCCTTATCCGCCGCCCTGAAAAAAACCTCGAACACGCCTGTTTCGATATTATCGAATTCAGAGCCGACTATTTTCGACCAAGCGGGCAATCCTGAATACCTGATCGCCCCAGCCGCCGCCGTGCGCCGCGCCTTTCCCGAAACCCCGCTGTTGTTCACCTTCAGACGCGCGGAGGAAGGCGGCGAATACCCTTGCAGCAAAGCGTATTATTTCGAGTTGCTTGATAAAGCCGCCGCTTCAGGCATCATTGACATCATCGACATCGAACTTTCCGCCGGCGAGAGCGAAGTCCGCCAAGCGGTTGCCGCCGCCAAAACGAACGACACCGCCGTCCTGATGAGCAACCACGATTTTTCATCAAACGCCCGCCAAATCGGACATCACAGGTCGTCTGAAAAAAATGGAAGAGGCAGGCGCGGACATCTGCAAAATCGCCGTGATGCCCCAAAGCCCCGCCGATGTCCTGACGCTTTTTGGACGCCACTTGGGAAGCCCGTCAAACCGCAAACCGCCCGATTGTTACCATTTCTATGGGCAAACTCGGACTCATCAGCCGCATCGCAGGTTCAACCTTCGGCTCCGCCATCACATTCGGCACGGCAGGCACCGCCTCCGCCCCCGGCCAGCTCGATTCCGCCAATCTGAAAAAAACATCTTGGATGTTTTTGGAAAAACGGCAACACCGCCGGATAACAATAAATACAAAAATAAAAAGGTCGTCTGAAACAGCGTTCAGACGACCTCGTTTTCTTTGTTTCAACAATTTGAGAGCAAATCTCCTGAACGACGAATTGGTTTCAGACGACTTTTACAGCGGATTGGCTTATAACCATCCAAATAAACCGCACCCTCCACTACCCCGCCCTACCCAAACTCAAACCAAACAAAACGTCGTCTGAAAACAGGCATAGCGTATTTCGCAAAACCGTTTTCAGACGACGTTTTCTCCGAATCCATCTTTTTATCTTCTCTCCTGCCTGCGTATCAGCCACACCGCGAGCAGGGCGAAGGCTATGGTGGGCAATGCGCCGGCGAGGAAGGGTGGGACGCCGTAGAGTTGGCTGGTAAAGCCGAAGAGCCGTCCGGCGAAGTGGAACAGCAAGCCGAGGCAGATGCCGCCGAAGAGCTTCAAGCCCATATTGCCGTGGCGGGTGGTTTGCGGTGTGAAGGCGAAGGCGACGAGCGCCATGACCCATGCGGCGACGGGGTAAACCAATTTGCGCCACCAGGCGATGGCGTAGATTTGGGTGTTTTGGTTGTTGTTTTCGAGGTGGCTGATGTAGGGTGGTCAGTTCGCCGACCGACATTTGGTCGGGTTTGACAAGCAATACGTCCATCAGGTTGCGTTTGACGGCGATCGGCCAGTTTTCTTCGGTGGCGGTCGAGACTTCGACTTTGTCTTCGCTAAGCGTGCTGCGGCGGATGTTTTTCAACTGCCAACTGCCGTCGTTGTTTAAAACGGCGGATTCGGCTTCCGTTGCCTGCGTCAGTTCGTTTTTGTCGTTGCGCACCCAAATTTTAATGCCCAGCAGGGTATGGTCGGGCAGCATTTCGCGCACGTTGATGATGCTGTTTTTTTCTTTGAGCCAAAGCCCGGTATTGCCGGTGCTGATTTTGCCGTTGATGGCGGCGGATTTGATGTTTTCGGCTTTTTGGCTGAGGACGGGGGCAATCCATTCGCCGAGCGCGGCGGTGGCGATGGCGAAAATCAGTCCGAACTGCGACAGGATCAGCAGCAGTTTTTTGGTGCTCATGCCGCTTGCTTTGATGACGGTCAGTTCGCTGCCGGCGGCAAGTTGGCTGAGGGAGACGAGTCCGCCGATGAGGACGGCGAGGGGCATGAGTTCGTAGGCGCGCGCGGGCATCTGCATGAGGACGTATTGCGCCATGGTTGCGCCGTTATAGCTGCCTTTGCCCAAGTCGCCGACTTCGTTGATGATCTCGAAAAAAAGCTGTACAGGGCGAGGAAGGCCAGGAGGGCGTAAACCGCCATAACCGCCATTTGGCGGATGATGTAACGTGAAATCAGGTTCATTTTCCGCCTTTCAATGTCAGACTTTTGCCAACCGCCCGCCAGAAGGGCTGGCTGGGCATGCTGCGGACGCGCAGGAGTACGACGGCGATGGCGAACATGATGATGTGCATGGGCAGCAGTCCGAGCCAGAAATGGATTTTTGCCGTCTTCCACGGCATTGCGCAGGAAGGTCAGTCCGTTTTTGGTAAATCAGGAAAAGCCCGATGGCGACGAGGATGTTGTAGGTGGAAGCTACGCGGGTTGAAATAGGAAAGCGGCACGGCAAGCAGGCAGAGCAGGAGGACGCTGACGGTCAGTGAGATGCGCCACATCAATTCCGCCTGATGTTGCGGGTTGCTGCTGCCGATAAGTTGGGATGTCGGGATGGTGCGGCGGTGGGAAACGGGGTCGATGAGTTTGGGCGTGGTGCTGATAATCAGGCTGAGGTTTTGAAAGGAAACGCGGTTGTAGTCGGCTTTGCCGGGCGTGCCGCTGTAACGGTAGCCGTTGCGCAGGTCGAGCGTGCGCTTGTTGTCGTTCAGCGAGAAATTGCCTTCTTTGGCGAAGATAATGTTGTCGTTGCTGTTTTTTTATCTTGTTCGCGCAGGAACAGATTTTTTTCATGATGCCCGATTCGGTGTCGAAGGTTTCGACGAAGTAAACCCTGCCGTTGCGCTTGCCCAGGCTGTTGAACTCGCCTGCTTCCACCATCGACAATTCTTGTTTCTGCTTGAGGATTTCGGCGTATTCACGGCTGCGCAGTTCCGCCCACGGCATGACCCAAAGCTGCATGACGGCAATCAGCAGGGCAAAGGGCACGGCAAACTGCATGACGGGGCGTATCCACTGTTTCAACGCCAGCCCGCAGGAGAGCCAGACCGACATTTCGCTGTCGCGCCAGTAGCGGGTCAATACGGTCAGCGTACTGATGAAAGCGGTCAAAACCAGCAAAAGCGGCGTCATGCCGATAACCCAGAAGCCGACCAATGCCAACACGGCATCGATGGCGACGCGCCCGTCGGCGGCACGGCCGAGCAGGTTGATTGCCTGAGTGGAGACCAACACCGCCAAGAGGACGACGAAAATGCCGACGGCGGTAAAAGAGAGTTCTTTGATGAAGTTTCTTTGATAAATCATAGAATCGCGGCTAGGAGCGGTAGCGGTTCGGCGCAGGCGGATTGTCTGCGCAAGGTTTCAGACGACCTCTCAAATGGAGTACAATCTTTCCAACCGTTTTCAGACGACCTCTTAATGCAAAGGGTCGTCTGAAACTACCCGAAACCATCTCAATCAGGAGAATAAACGTGGAATTTAGCACAAAAAGCCGGAACCTTGCAGCCGCAACAGGCAGGCGCGCAGTTATTTGTCTGCACCGAAACTGCACAATTAAACCACCCGACCGCCCTTGCCCTTTTGTCTTCGCTTGAAGAAGGTCAAACTTTTGCCGACACCAAAATCCCGACGGACAACGGTTTGCAGGCAGTCGCCGTCGTCCGCCTTGAAAAACCGACCGCGCTGCGCTGAACAAGGCCGCTGCCGAAGCCGCCAAATGGGCGCAAAATCAGGAAACGGTTAATACGGACATCCATGCCTTCGATGAAGTGCAAGCCGCCGCCGTTGCCGAAGCCTTTCGCCATCGCGTTCGGCAACGCCGCCTACCGTTTCGACCGCTATAAAAAGAAGCCAAGCCCGCCAAATTCGCACAAGCCGTGTTCCACACCGCACACGAAGCCGCCGTCAAAGAAGCCCTGCGCGTCGCCGAAGCGCAGGTTTACGGACAAAGCCTCTGCCGCGATTTGGGCAATGCCGCGCTCAACGAATGCACGCCCGAATTTTTTTAGCGCGCACCGCCAAAGCCGAAGCCGAAAAAAACTGGGCGCACACGCCAAAAATCATCGAAAAAGACTATATCAAAGAAAACATGGGTTCGTTCTGGTCGGTCGCCAAAGGCAGCGTGGAAGATCCCTATCTGATTGAATTGAGCTACTTCGGCGCGGCCGACAAAGAAGCCGCCCCCGTCGTCTTGGTCGGTAAAGGCATTACCTTCGACACCGGCGGCATCTCCCTCAAACCCGGTCTGAACATGGACGAAATGAAGTTTGACATGTGCGGCGCGGCAACCGTCATCAGCACCTTCTGCGCCGCCGTCAAACTGCAACTGCCGATCAACCTCGTCGCCGTCGTCGCCACTTGCGAAAACATGCCTTCCGGCGCGGCAAACAAAACCGGGCGACGTGGTGAAAAAGCATGAAAAGCCTGACGATTGAAGTGTTGAACACCGATGCCGAAGGCCGTCTGATTTTGTGCGACGCGCTCACTTACGCCGAGCAGTTCAAGCCCAAAGCCGTCATCGACGTCGCTACCCTGACCGGCGCGTGCATCATCGCTTTGGGTCATGACGTCAGCGGTGTGATGGGCAACAATCAGGATTTGGTCGACAGCCTGCTGGCCGCTTCCCGCAACGTAGACGACAAAGCATGGCAGCTGCCGCTCTTTGAAACCTACAAAGACCAACTCAAATCCAACTTCGCCGACATCCCCAACATCGGCACGCCCGGTGCAGGCACGATTACCGCCGCCACCTTCCTGTCTTACTTCACTGAAGACTACCCGTGGGCACACCTCGACATCGCGGGTACGGCATGGAAATCCGGCAGCGAAAAAGGCGCGACCGGCCGCCCCGTTCCCTTGTTGCTGAACCATCTGCGCAACGTGAAATAAGCCTGGACGCCTGCGGGGGAAAAGCCATCGCCTCCGCAGGTCGGCGGATTCGCATTTGAAGTGCAACTTTCCATAACAGAAAAAGGCCAGTATGCGGTAGCATACGGCCTTTCCTGCAAGAAAGATTGCCATGAGCTACACACAACTGACCCAAGACGAACGATACCATATCCAATACCTGTCCCGCCACTGCACCATCGCCGAAATCGCCAAACAGCTCAACCGCCACAAAAGCACCATCAGCCGCGAAATCAAGCGGCACTGCATCCAAGGACAGCAATACAGCGCCGAAAAAGCACAGAAGCAAAGCCGGCTGACCAAACAGCACCGGCGAAAAACCCTATAAGCTCGATTCGCAGCTGATTCAACACATCGACACCCTTATCCGCCGCAAACTCAGTCCCGAACAAGTATGTGCCTACCTGCATAAACACCACGGGATCACACTCCATCACAGCACCGTTTACCGCTACCTCCGCCAAGACAAAAGCAACGGCGGCACTTTGTGGCAACATCTCAGAATATGCAGCAAACCCTACCGCAAACGCTACGGCAGCACATGGACCAGAGGCAAAGTGCCCGACCGCGTCGGCATAGAAAACCGACCTGCTATCGTCGACCGGAAAACCCGCATCGGCGATTGGGAGGCCGACACCATCGTCGGCAAAAATCAGAAAAAGCGCGTTATTGACCTTGGTCGAACGCACTACCCGCTACACCATCATCTGCAAATTAAAGAACTTAAAAGCCGAAGACACTGCCCGGGCGGCCATTAGGGTATTAAAGGCATATAAAGCCAGAGTCCACACCATCACCATGGATAACGGCAAAGAGTTCTACCAACACACCAAAATAGCCAAAGCATTGAAGGCGAAAAACCTATTTTTTTGCCGCCCTTACCATTCGTGGGAAAAAAGGGCTGAATGAGAACACCAACGGACTCATCCGACAATATTTCCCCAAACAGACCGATTTCCGAAACATCAGCGATCGGGAGATACGCAGGGTTCAAGATGAGTTGAACCACCGGTCGAGAAAAAAACACTTGGCTACGAAACGCCAAGTGTTTTATTCTTAAATCTGTTCCAACCACTGGTACCCTAGTGTTGCACTTGAAATCCGAATCCAAGGTCGTCTGAAAACGGAACGCATCAACTAATGCAGGCTGTTCGAAAACATATCGGATTTGGTAACCCCATTATGCAGCGTTGTTGTTCATCGTCCAGCAGTCGGTAATCTTACCGTCTTTGATTTTTTTAGAAAATCCGTACCGACTTTGACGGCGGTTTGGTTACCGAGCGTAGCGGTTACACGCCAATATGCAGAAATTGTGTCGCCGTCGCGGAACGGACCGAGTACGATTTCATAATGCAAATCTGCTTTAGCACGAATGGTAGCTATCCAAGCCTTTGCACTGGCTATGTCAGTTACGGGTGCGGGTGGTGGAGTGGAATCAGCGGTCAGATGTGCTTTGAAGTTGTTTGACAGCAGTTCATCAGCAATGTTGAGATTGCCATTCCACATCTGTGTCCATGCAGTATAGATTTTTTTGTGTTTCGGTCATGTTTTTTTGTCTCTTAACGATGTTGGGTAATAAGGAAAATCCTGTGCTGAAAAGCTGGGAAATGATGCTATGCAATCTTACCTGTCGTCAATATTGATACAAACGCTACCTGAATGCAGCCTGCGCTTTATCTGCCCCAAAAAAAACAAACGGAGAACCATGATGAAACCGCTATTTGCCGCATTGTCCGTCGCCTTTCTGCTCGGTACGAGCGTCAGCGTCCACGCCGCAGAACAGGCCAAACCGACTGACCGCAGCGTCCAAGTGTACAAAAAAGCCGATTTGGCGGAGTGGAACCGCGAAAACGCAGCCGGAGGCAAAGGCCCGCTGCTCGGACGCTTTGCCTTCAATCGCCACCAGACCGACGCCCAAGACGCGTTTAGGGAAATCGGCTGGCTGACCCTGCCGCCGGGCGCATCCATCGGCGAACACAAACACACCGACAACGAAGACGTTTACATCATCGTATCGGGCAAAGGCGTGTTCACCGACAGCACGGGCAAACAGACCCAAGTCGGCGCCGGCGACATTACCATTGCCCGCCCCGGTCAGTCCCACGCGCTGAAAAACACCGGCAAAGAGCCGTTGGTCTTCCTTGACTTGATTGCCGAAACCGCAGCAGTCAAAGTTGCCAAATAGCAGTCATCAAACCGTAAAGGTCGTCTGAAAACGGAATCTGGTTTTCAGACGACCTTTTTGCTATTTAGGCAACATGATGCTTTTGCAAACAAACCGGAAGGGTGGCGTACTGCCGCTATTTCCGTCTTTTTATTATTTTTTTAAGATTTTTAGGTTTCCGACGCTACACGGGGTTTTATCTCGGGACTGAGGTAGATTAGCAGCTATGCTAATCTACCTCAGTCTCTAATTAAATCCATTTTTTTCATTTTTTTAAAAATAAGATCTTGCCCACGTGATTACTTTCTCCATTATATCTATACAATATCCTTTTTTTCTAATATAACCTCCTGAATCTCCCCTTTATAATCTCTAAATATGATTTTTTTCCGAATGGTCGGTTGATACCAGCCAGCTATTTTTGATTATCAAAAATATTTTTCTTCTATATTTAAATAGGTTGAGTCATATAATTGATATTCCTCATAGGTTTCATCTCCGTTTAAGATCTTTTTCCAAAAATATTTTCCAATTTTTTTCCAAAATATATTGAGCATCTTGGTTATAGATCGTGAAAGCATTAAATTTATTCAGGCTGTCTATTTTTTTACATTCAATGAATTTACCGCATCTAGAATGCTGATTGATTGATACTTCAATTCAGTTGGCAAGATATAACCCTGAATAATATAATGAAATACTCCATCATTTTTCAAATCTTCTCCCCATTCCAGAAACCAATCTTCCACAAAATCAAATTGAATAGCAAATTTATATGGATCTCCAAAAAAATCATCATACTCTCCAAGATATATGTATATTAAACTAATTGTTGCTAACGTCTTTTAATTTCTTAACATTAATATTAAAGTGATGTTTAATGTCTATGGGTATCTGATTAGCCTGTTGTTTTCCTTTTATTCCTGCCCAGTGATAGACACCATTACTGAGTGCAAATTGATGAACCACTTCACCATCAAAAATAAAAGCGTAAATTACTGTCGGGATTTTTATGCGGGTACGGATTTTTTTGAATAAATCCAAGAAATTCCTAGATTCAATACTTGCAATAAGTCCCGGACCAGCACCAATTCCTTTCCTAGTGTGTTTAATATTTGATTGATATTTTAAACCATTATCTAAATTTATAGTAAATTAAAATCAAAATAGGACAGTAACGCATCGTCAAATCGGGCGTAATCAGACAATACGGTTCGCAGATACCGCTTAATATTCGCCCACACCTTCTCAATCGGGTTGAGCTCAGGTGAATAAGGTGCAAGAGGCAATACCTTATGTCCCCATTTTTCCGCCATTTCCCGTAAGACACCCATACGGTGAAATCGTGCATTATCTAGAATAATCACCGATTTTTGAGTCAATGCGGGCAGTAGGCATTGCTGAAACCACGCTTCAAAAAAGACTCCGGTCATCGTATTTTGATAAACCATCGGAGCAATCAGCCGGTTGCCGACTTGTGCGGACACCAGAGATAAGCGTCGGTATCTTTTTCCACTTATCTGCGCTTTCACTATTTGCCCTCTTCAGGCTGCGGGCATAGGGACGGAACAGGTAGCGGTCAAATCCTGTTTCATCCAAATAAACACGTTGGTAGTCGGAAAATTCGGCCAGCTGTGTCAAATAATGCGTTACTTTGGCCGGGTCTTGTTCTTTGTAAGTGGTGGTCTTTTTTTGCGCGTCATCCCCATCTGTTTGAGTGCGTAGCAAACGGCGGCTGGTGTACAATCAAAATGTTTAGCTATTTCATGCAGATAGGCATCCTGGTGTTGCCCAACATATTGAGCCAGTTTTTGCCTATCCAATTTGACGGCATTTAGACCGGTAACTTGATGTTTTAGGCTGCTCGTTTGTTTTTTAAGGCGAATCCACAGGTAAAGCGTGTTTCTTGACAAGTTAAACGTTGCTGCGGTTTGGCTGATGTTTTTGCATTGTTCGTAATAGTTTAAAGCTTTGTTTCTTAAGTCCGCAGAGTATGCCATGGTTAGACCTTCAAAGTTGAGTATTGTGCTATTTTTGTTTTTAATTGACTATACTACATTTGACCGAAAAACGGATTATTGTTACGGTCGCTGTTTAACACTGCCCCTTTATTGTTTTTGGTTTTGCGCTGTTTGTATGGGCTTTGGCTTGGCTGTTTTGCGGCATCAAATGCGATTTGCTTCTTAAATTCTTGTTATATTAATGCTGAAATGTTATATAATAACAAACTTTCAAAATATGATGAAAAAAACTAAAATGACACAAAAACACACTTAAACCCATTGTTTTATCTATTCTTTTAATCAGCACCCCTATTCTTTCTCAAGCGCATGAAACCGAGCAGACGGTGGACTTGGAAACGGTCAACGTCGTCGGTAAAAGCCATCCGCGCGCCACTTCGGGGCTGCTGCACACTTCGACTGCCTCCGACAAAATCATCGCCGGCGATACTTTGCGGCAAAAATCCGTCAATCTCGGCGACGCGCTCAACGGCGTGCCGGGCGTCCATGCTTCACAATACGGCGGCGGCGCGTCCGCGCCTGTGATACGCGGGCAGACGGGCAGACGGATTAAAGTGTTGAACCATCACGGGGAAACGGGCGACATGGCGGATTTTTCGCCCGACCATGCCCTGATGGTGGACACCGCCTTGTCGCAACAGGTTGAAATCCTGCGCGGGCCGGTAACGCTGTTGTACAGCTCGGGCAATGTGGCGGGTTTGGTGGATGTTGCCGATGGAAAAAAATCCCCGAAAAAAATGCCTGAAAAACGGCGTATCGGGTGAACTGGGGCTGCGTTTGAGCAGCGGCAATTTGGAAAAAAACTCACGTCCGGCGGCATCAATGTCGGACTGGGTAAAAACTTCGTGTTGCACACGGAAGGGCTGTACCGCAAATCAGGCGACTACGCCGTACCGCGTTACCGTAAGGAAGAAGGTCGTCTGAAACGCCTGCCCGACAGCCATGCCGATTCGCAAACAGGCAGCATCGGGCTGTCTTGGGTGGGCGAGAAAGGCTTTATCGGCGCGGCGTACAGCGACCGTCGTGACCGCTACGGCCTGCCTGCGCACAGTCACCTCTACGACGACTGCCACGCCGACATCATCTGGCAGAAGAGCTTGATTAACAAACGCTATTTGCAGCTTTATCCGCACCTGTTGACCGAAGAAGACGTCGATTACGACAATCCGGGTTTGAGCTGCGGCTTCCACGACGACGATAATGCACATACACACACCCACAGCGGCAGACCGTGGATAGACCTGCGCAACAAACGTTACGAAATCCGCGCCGAATGGAAGCAGCCGCTCCCCGGTTTCGAAGCCTTGCGCGTGCATCTGAACCGCAACGACTACCGCCACGATGAAAAAGCGGGCGATGCGGTGGAAAACTTCTTCAAAAACAAAACGCAAAACGCCCGCATCGAATTGCGCCACCTGCCCATAGGTCGTCTGAAAGGCAGTTGGGGCGTGCAATACCTGACCCAAAAAAATCCAGCGCGCTTTCCGCCATTCCCGAAACCGTCCAACAGCCGATGCTGATCGACAACGATGTGCATCATTACAGCTTTTTTTCGGCGTAGAACAGGCAAATTGGGACAACTTCTCGCTTGAAGGCGGCGTGCGCGTGGAAAAACAAAAAAAGCCGCCATCCAGTACGACAAAGCCCTGATTGATCGGGAAAAACTACTACAACCAACCCTTGCCCGACCTCGGCGCGCACCGCCAAACCGCCCGCTCGTTCGCGCTTTCCGGCAACTGGTATTTCTCGCCCCAATACAAACTCAGCCTGACCGCCTCCCATCAGGAACGCCTGCCGTCAACGCAAGAGCTGTACGCACACGGCAAACACGTCGCCACCAACACCTTTGAAGTCGGCAACAAACACCTCAACAAAGAGCGTTCCAACAACATCGAACTCGCGCTGGGCTACGAAGGCGACCGCTGGCAATACAATCTGGCACTCTACCGCAACCGCTTCGGCAACTACATCTACGCCCAAACCTTAAACGACGGACGCGGCCCCAAATCCATCGAAGACGACAGCGAAATGAAGCTCGTGCGCTACAACCAATCCGGCGCAGACTTCTACGGCGCGGAAGGAGAAATCTTTTTCAAACCCACGCCGCGTTACCGCATCGGACTTTCCGGCGACTACGTCAGAGGTCGTCTGAAAAAAACCTTCCATCGCTGCCCGGTAGGGAAGACGCCTACGGCAACCGCCCACTCATTGCCCAAGCCGACCAAAAACGCCCCTGCGCGTGCCCGCCGCACGACTCGGTTTCCACCTGAATGCCGCGCTGACCAATCGCATTGATGCCCATCTCGACTACTACCGCGTGTTTGCCCAAAACAAACTCGCCCGCTACGAAACGCGTACGCCCGGACACCATATGCTCAACCTCGGCGCAAACTACCGCCGCCGCACCGGCTACGGCGAGTGGAATTGGTACGTCAAAGCAGACAACCTGTTCAACCAATCCGTTTACGCCCACAGCAGCTTCTTGTCCGACACCCCGCAAATGGGACGCAGCTTCACCGGCGGCGTGAACTTTAAGTTTTAAGGGGTGATAGACAGAGAAAAGGTTTTCAGACGACCTCTGAAAAACCTTTTTTTATTCATCCCTTCATGTCATCCCAATCATTTGACTTCCGTCAAAGGAAATTGTTTTCATCCGTCTGATTCCACTATTAATCCAGCCTTTCCACGCTCGTCATAAACCTTTGTAAACCAAATCATCCGATAGGTATCCGATATTCCTCCCTCTCTTCGTCCCAAACATCCCCCTACCCTACCATCTTCCATACATAAAAATTTTTTTCTAAATAATATATACAGTTACCCCAAACACACCCACCGCCCTAGATTTTTAAAAAAATTCCACATAAAACAATACGGTTACTCCTCTCCAAACTCTGTTCACAAGTAGTTTCTTAAAGTATGATAAGCCTGTCTCCGGCCAGCGTTCCCGCCGGAATCAGGCTTCCAAACAAATCCAACCTCAACTCGGAGTAAACATCATGTTGACCCAGACCCAACAGGTCGATTTGACCCTGCATCATCTCAAAGAGCGCGCCTTGGCAGAATATAGCCCCAAACAGCGTGCGACCGTCGAAGCTTCCGAAGACTGGAAACAGTTTGACAGGCGTTTGAACGAGCATTTTTCCCAAGCTGATGCACGAGCTGGACAACGTTTACAACGACAACGAAGCCGTCCTGCCCATGCTGGAACAACTGATTGCACAAGCATGGCAAAGCTATTCCCAACGCGACAAGTCTCTGAAAGCCATTGATGCCGCACGCGAGAGCGATCCCGATTGGATTTTTGTCTAATAAACAGGTCGGCGGCGTGTGTTATGTCGATTTGTTCGCAGGCGATTTGAAAGGCTTGAAAGCCAAAATCCCTTTATTTTTCAAGAGCTGGGGCTGACTTATCTGCACATGATGCCCCTGTTTAAATGTCCTGAAGGCAAAAGCGACGGCGGCTATGCGGTCAGCAGCTACCGCGACGTCAATCCGGCTTTGGGTACGATAGACGATTTGCGCGATGTCATTGCCGCGCTGCACGAAGCGGGCATTTCCGCCGTCGTCGATTTCATCTTCAACCACACGTCCAACGAACACGAATGGGCGAAAGGCTGCGCCTCCGGCAATCCGCTTTACGACAATTTCTACTACATCTTCCCCGACCGCTGGATGCCCGACCAATACGACCGTACCCTGCGCGAAATTTTCCCCGATCAGCATCCGGGCGGATTCTCGCAACTGGAAGACGGACGCTGGGTATGGACGACGTTCAATTCCTTCCAATGGGATTTGAATTACAGCAATCCTTGGGTATTCCGCGCCATGGCGGGCGAAATGATGTTCCTCGCCAATTTAGGCGTTGACATCCTGCGCATGGACGCCGTCGCCTTTATTTGGAAACAAATGGGCACAAGCTGCGAAAACCTGCCGCAAGCCCATGCCTTAATCCGCGCGTTCAACGCCGTCATGCGCATCGCCGCACCTGCCGTGTTCTTCAAATCCGAAGCCATCGTCCACCCTGACCAAGTCGTCCAATACATCGGACAAGACGAATGCCAAATCGGCTACAACCCACTGCAAATGGCATTATTGTGGAACACCCTCGCCACCCGCGAAGTCAACCTGCTCCACCAAGCCCTTTCCTACCGCCACAACCTGCCCAACCATACCGCATGGGTCAACTACGTCCGCAGCCATGACGACATCGGCTGGACGTTCGCCGACGAAGACGCATCGCAATTCGGCATCCACGGCTACGACCACCGCCAATTCCTCAACCGCTTTTTTTCGTCAACCATTTCGACGGCAGCTTCGCGCGCGGTGTCCCCTTCCAATACAACCCCAACACCGGCGACTGCCGCGTCAGCGGTACTGCCGCCGCCCTGGCAGGTTTGGCGCAACATGACCCACAAGCCGTTGACCGCATCAAACTCTTGTACAGCATCGCCCTGAGTACCGGCGGCCTGCCCCTGATTTATCTCGGCGACGAAGTCGGCACGCTCAACGACGACGACTGGTCAAACGACAGCAACAAGAGCGACGACAGCCGCTGGGCGCACCGTCCGCGTTACAACGCCGAGTTGTACGAACAGCGCCACGACCCGTCAACCGCGGCAGGGCAAATCTATCAAGGCCTGCGCCACATGATAGACATCCGCCAAAACAACCCGCGTTTGAACGGTGGCCGTCTGGTTACTTTCAACACCAACAACAAACACATCATCGGCTACATCCGAAACAATGCGCTGTTGGCGTTCGGCAACTTCAGCGAACACCCGCAAACCATCAGCGCGCACACCCTGCAAGCCATGCCCGCCCGCGCCAAAGACCTCATCAGCGGCGAAACCGTGGCATTGAATCAAGATTTGGTGCTGCGCCCCTACCAAGTGATGTGGCTCGAAATCGCCTGATGATTGAGGCAGCTTAAAAACGCAAAGGTCGTCTGAAAACCGGCATTGCCCGTTTTCAGACGACCTATTTAAAATATAAGGCATCAAACCTACCCAAGCGATGATACTTTCCCCAACATCCGCATACAATGCGCCTTTCCATACACAGCTTAAAAAAATAAATTCCATTAATTACAAAAAAAGTTGAAAAAAATTATTAATCAAATTTATCCATCAAGTATTGAAATTATTCGACTTTCTGATTTAGAATCCAGCGCATATATATTCAATATCCAGCAAAAATACCGTCATGCAAACCGCTAAGCATTCAAACGCATTCTTCTATTGGTACCACACAAATGTGCGGTACTTTTTTGCGCTTGTCTGAAACAGACGGAAATGAACAGCAAAACAAGAGCCGCCCTGATTGAGCGGCTTTTTTTATACCCTTCATGGCCGCCAATCCCGATACACGATGCGAACAGATACCAATAAAGGAAAAGCCATGAACCTCTCTGCAAATATCCAAAGACGTCCACAAACCCTTCACTGCTGCCATATGATTGTTGACGGCAACAGCCACAACACATTTTCAGACGACACCATTCCCCAAACCTCAGGCCTTATCAGCGAGGCCTTGATTCCACAAATCCGCTCTTCGCCACATTGATTGCGGCCGAACGCCACGACTTCAATTGCAACAGTCCCGCCGTGTTTACAGAAGAAGCCGACTTCTTCGCCGCACGCATCCTTATTTTTGGGCGTTCGTCGCTTTCATCTCGACATCACTCTGATGCCCATGCTCAAAACCGCCAATCAGCGCGCACAAACATTTGCCAAACACCATCACCTCCCCTTCTCCCCCGCGGAAATGCACATGAGCCTGCACGCCCGCCGCCCCGACAAACTGCTTATTATGGAAACCGAACACGAAGTGAAACCTCAAGGAAATATTGTTGCCGACAGCCTTGCTTTTTGCAGCCAAACTACCGAAACTCCCATTGTAAAAAAAGAGCAACCTTGCTTGATAAATCCCCAAAACACACCATATGGCAGGCAGGCCACGCGCTTAGAACCATGCCGCCGACTTACATAAGACGGCATTAATGACAACCGACCAAGGAAACACACAACAATGAAAAAAATTATCGCCTTAGCCGCGCTCTCCGCTTTCGCCCTTGCCGCCTGCAAAGACAATACGCAAGCACAGCTTGAACAGCAGCAAAAACAAATTGAAGCGCTGCAACAACAATTGGCACAGCAAAACGGCCAGCAGGACAATACCGTTTACCAACTCACTCCCGAAGCCGTACAAGACACCATCCCCTGCCGAAGCGCAAGCCAACGGCAACAACGGTCAACCCGTTACCGGCAAAGACGGACAACAATATATTTACGACCAATCCACAGGAAGCTGGCTGCTTCAAAGCCTAATCGGTACAGCAGCAGGCGCATTTATCGGTAACGCACTGGCAAACAAATTCACCCGTGCGAACAATCAAAACAGCCCGATTGCGCAGCGCGCCCGTACCCATTACTACCAATCGGCCCGTCCAAACGGCCGTACCAGCCAGCAACTGAATACCCGCAGCATCCCCGCGCAGCAGGCTCAACAACAACCCCGCTACCGTCAAACCACCCAACAACCTTCCAACTACCGCCGCCCGATGGGTCGCGGATTCGGTCGTCGCCGTTAATTCGGCAACAATGACAAAAGGTCGTCTGAAAATTGAACTGGCCCCCAAATCTTGGACACTCATAAAAGCCTATTCAGGCGCTCTGTGCAAGCTGGGTTCTGTATGAGACAGGACTCAGCTTTTTCAATTTCAAACTGCAACGCTCCCGGTTGTAGTAATCCATATAGTCATCTATCTGCTTCATCAATTCATCTACCGTCAATTCACCTGCGTTATAGAAACACTCCGTCTTCAACACCGCAAAGAAGCTTTCCATCGGCGCATTGTCCCAACAGTTCGCCTTTCGCGACATGCTTTGAACCATGGAATGCTCCGCAAGCAATTCCCTATATCCCGCCGTACGGTACAGCACACCTTGGTCGGAATGCAGCATCGTTCCTTTATCAGTCAGACGGGGGTGGCTTTTTTTCGAGCATTTCCTTCACCATTTCGCTGTTAGCATTGCGGCTCATGGCGTAGGCGACGATCTCGCGGTTAAACAAGTCCAAGATTGGCGAGAGGTACAGTTTGCCGTCGCTCCCTTTGAGTTCGGTCACGTCGGTCAGCCATTTTTTTCGTTGGGCTTTTCGGCTGTGAATAGACGTTTGAGGAGGTGTTCCGATATTTCGCCCATGGCGGGATGGCGGTAGGCTTTTTTTCGCCCGTATTTTTGGCTTTCAGCCCCATCTGTTTCATCAACCGAGCTGCTTTTTTTGCGGTTCCAATCCAATGCTGCGGCAATGCGCCTTTGCCCGTAGCGTCCTTTATGCCGTTTGTAGGTTTCGACAAGGAGGGCTTTGTCGGCTTCATCGGGGTCGGGCCGGTCTTGGTGGTGGTAGTAAAAGCTGCTTTTTGGGCAGGTTTGCGATGTGCAGCAGGTATTTGAGCGGGTGTTGCGCCCTCAGTGTTTGGACGGTTTGGCTTTGTCCTTTGCGGTCTGCTTTTGGCTGAGGGCTTTTAACTCCTTTAGGTAGGCGACCTCTGCGCGCATATAGCACAACTCTTCGATAAGCTCTGCCTGCGTTTTTTCTTGGTCGGGTTTATCTGCGATGAAGGGGTTTTTTCGATGTTGGGGCATGGTTTTGGATTGGGGATGTTCGAGTGCGCCGATACCGCCTTCTTGATAGGCGCGTATCCATCGTCTCAGGTGGGTTCGGGAAATGCCGTAGTGGTCTGCGGTACGCTGTTGGCTGCGTATATGCAGGTAGTGGAGTACGGCTTGGTATTTGAAGTGTAATGTATATTTGCTCATAAAAAAACTGCACCTTGTGAGTTGGAGGGGATGTCCAACTTTTTGGGGTGCAGTTCAAATATTTTCAGACGACCTTTTTATTTCAAGCCAACCATTCCGGCTGACAGATTCCGTATCTCAATCTTTTTTTATGTTCGATGTAAACCTGCTGCTTCGTATCCGAATCTTCACCCGTTACCGTATATTCACCCTCAATCACATCATCATCTTGTGCTTTAGTTGAAAACGGCCGCTGCCCGAACATATTCCCATCCACCTCCGCTTGCATGACCGGACGTCCTTTAAACGGCAGCAACAGCAATAATGCCAATCCCGTCGAAATAAAGCCCGGACTCATCAGGCACAACGCTGCCACAGCATAACGTATCGGCCACAGCATTTGATAAAGCGAAACCTTTCCTCCGCTCCGTATCGTCGCACCTGCCAGTAAAATGCCGGACAGACCCGTATTGCGCAGCATAAATAC
Organism: uncultured Neisseria sp.; assembly: GCA_916438535.1. Classification (GTDB taxonomy): domain Bacteria; phylum Pseudomonadota; class Gammaproteobacteria; order Burkholderiales; family Neisseriaceae; genus Neisseria. The sequence continues at coordinate 382,989 of CAKAEP010000001.1, forward strand.
ACCGGACACGAAACTGATGACCATCAACAGCAACGCCACGCTGCCGCCAAGCCAGTCGGCAACCCAGACAATCGACATGATTTCCAAAAAAATCAAAACCAAAAAACCGATACCGAAAAATTGCATAATTACTGTTCCTTAATCTCTAAGCCGAAGCGATTCTGACCAATCCATATTTATATGCGAAGCCATAGCGGATACTAACATAAAGATAAAATCCCTGCTTTCAAGCAAGGAAAATGTGAAAAAAACGGTAAGTATTTCCCACCTTTTTCAAACCCAAGCCGATAGATATATCGATAAGATGTTTATTATCCAAATGTTTATCCGAATCCTGGCGACTTCCCCCAACAAAATCCGTGCATCCCTCCGAAAATTCCTCTATAATGCCTGCTCATTCGGAATGTAGCGCAGCCCGGTAGCGCACTTCGTTCGGGACGAAGGGGTCGGAGGTTCGAATCCTCTCATTCCGACCAAATATCAAAAACCCTGCTTTGATTGCATGATCAAAGCGGGTTTTTTTATATCGTGGTTTTAAGTATGGTTCCTGACATTTTAATAGGGTGGAAAAATGACAATGGTTTTTAGTGTATCAGCTATATCCCCTGTTTTGTTTTCAGACGACCTTTGTCTTTATGGTTTCCCCCTGAAAAATGCAAGATTCCTAGATATTTTTCACTATACTGCTTTTTTTGATATTCAGTTAAGAACCGTTAATCCGTTCGCGTATAATTTCAAGTTTTTCTCAATAAGGCAGATGGTGTTTTATGTCTTCCAACCAACCCCGTCAAACTTGGTCCAACCGTTTGACTTATATCCTTACCGTTGCCGGCGCGACTGTCGGCTTCGGCGCGACGTGGCGTTTCCCGTATTTGGTCGGTGAAAACGGCGGCGGCGCGTATGTGTTTTTATTCTGTATCGCCATGTTTGTTATCGGTATTCCGATGATTTTTGGTGGAAAACGTCATCGGACGGCGCAAAGGTGTGAACGCGCTGGACGCGTTCGGCGGATCGTTGAACGGCAAACCCGTCGCCAAAATTTGGAAACTGGTCGGCTGGATGGGCTTGCTTGGCTCGTTCGGTATTATGGCGTATTACATGGTGCTCGGCGGCTGGGTGATCAGCTATATCGTTAATATTATTAGCGGAAATCTGAATATTTCCAGCCCTGTCAGCGGCGAAATAACGAAAAGCTTCTTTACCGAACACATCGAAAACAGCCCTTGGGAAATTGCGTTCTACACTTTCTTGTTTGTCGTTGTAAACCAATGGATTTTGGTCAAAGGCGTCATCGGCGGTATTGAAAAAGCGGCAAAATACCTGATGCCTTTGCTGTTTTTATTCCTGATTGCCATGGTCGTGCGCAACGTTACCCTGCCGGGCGCGATGGAAGGGATTACTTTCTATCTGAAGCCTGATTTCAGCAAAATTACCGCCGAACTTTTCGTCTTCGTTTTGGGGCAAGTATTTTTTGCACTGAGCTTGGGTTTCGGCGTGATGATTACCTTGTCCAGCTATTTGGATAAAAACGAAAATTTGGTGCAAACCGCAGTCATTACCGCAATTACCAATACCATCATCGCCGTGTTGGCGGGCTTTATGATTTTCCCGTCGCTCTTCAGCTTCGGCGTCGCACCCAATTCCGGCCCGACTTTGGTATTCCAGAGCTTGCCGATTGTATTCTCGAATATGTGGGCAGGCCCTGTGTTCGCCGTGATTTTCTTCTCGCTGCTCCTGATTGCCGCGCTGACGACTTCGCTGACGATTTATGAAGTATTGATTACGACGATTCAGGAAAAAACCAAAATCCGCCGCACCGCTGCGATTACGATTGTCTTGGCTGCCATCTTCATCTTCGGCAACATTCCGTCTATTTTGAGCTATGGCCCGTGGAAAGACGTTTCCGTGTTCGGCAAAAATATTTTTGATGCTTTTGACTACATCAGCGGCAACATCTTGTTTATGCTGACTGCACTCGGCTCCGCGCTGTTTGTCGGTTTTGTGATGAAGGACGAAGCGAAAGACGAATTGCTCTATAAAGGCAACCATACGACGGTCAATATTTGGTTTGCCTATGTGAAATACCTCGTGCTGTTGGTGATTTTTGCTGATTTTTTTATCAGCAACCTGTTCTAAAGTCTAATTAGGACAACAAGGTCGTCTGAAAACCTTTTTCAGACGACCTTGTTTTATCAGAAACGGTAAATACGGTATAATTTGAACCCAACACACATTACACCCGACGGATTGATTCCCCGTCGGTTTTCCCTTTTCAGACGACCTGTACCGAATATCAAAAATCCATCCATGACCGCAAAATCCTCTAAAACCGCATCAAAAACTAAAGCCAAAACAAACGCCAAACCGAGCACGCTCCGTCAAAGCCAAACGAAGGCGCAGACAGAGCCGAACAAGGTTTCCGAGCGTTTGAAGGCTGCCAAAGCGCTGCAAAAAAATGAAGAAAAAAAGCGCGTCCCGAGCATGTCGTCAATCTGATTAACGACGCGCTGTGGCTCTTCGGGCTGATGGTGACGGTCTTCATTGCCATTTCCCTCGCCAGCTTCAAAATGACCGACCCCGCATGGTCGCGCAGCGTGCCGAAATCGGACGACATCGCCAATTTCGGCGGGCTGTTTGGTGCGTATGTTTCCGATGTCGGCTATTATCTTTTTTTGGTCTGTCGTTTTGGTGGTGGATCGCCGCTTCGTGCGTTTTCCTCTATAAAAATTTCCGCCCGCTGCAAAAGCGCGAAAACTACAAATCGTACAACCACGGCGTTGCCGCGCTGGCTTTGTTCCTGCTTTTTGGTGTGCAGCCCGATTCTCGAATATTTCACCCTTCAAAATACTTTTGGACGAAACCCCTGCCTGTCGGTGCGGGCGGTTTGGTCGGCGCTTTGGCTGGTTCGGGCTTGGCTTGGCTGCTGGGCAAATCCGGCAGCTTGCTGATTATGTGCGTCATGCTGCTGCTTTCTGTTTCCTTGCTGGCGCAAGTGTCTTGGCTGGAAGTGATGGCGAAAAACAGGACGCAATACCGAAAGCCTGTTTTTCAGGCATTTGGGGTCGTCTGAAAAAGACATTGGGCAGACGAAAAGACGACGGCTCGACCGCCGAAGCATTGGAAACGGAAAACACCCGCCGCATGGTGAAAGAAGCCAAAAAAACATCACCGCCACGCCCTGTTGCCCCGCTTGCAGGCAGCACCAGCAACCGCAAATCCGTCGCGGTCTCCGTTGCGCCGCCGCCCAAAATTCAGGCTTCTTTGTTTGAAGACAACGAGTCGCAACAGACAGGCGAATACCACAAACCCAGCATGAGCCTGCTGCGCCTGCCCAACGGAGAACCCGTCAGCATCAATCCCTGCCGAATTGGAGCGCACTGCCGAACTGATTGAGTCCAAGCTGGCAGAATTCGGCATCGGCGTGCAAGTTGTGTCCGCCACTTCCGGCCCTGTGATTACGCGTTATGAAATCGAACCCGCGCAAGGCATAAAAAGGCAGCCAAATCGTTGCTTTGTCTAAAGACTTGGCGCGTTCCATGTCGCTTCAAGCCGTGCGCATCGTGGAAACCATTGCGGGCAAAAAAACACGATGGGTATCGAGTTGCCCAACGAAAAAAACGCCAAGATGTGATGTTGAGCGAAATCTTGTCTTCGCCCGTGTTTACCGAAGCCAAATCCAAGCTGACCGTTGCGTTGGGCAAAGACATCGCTGGTACGCCCGTCGTCGGCGATTTGGCAAAAATGCCGCATCTTTTTGGTCGCCGGTATGACCGGTTCGGGTAAATCCGTCGGCGTGAACGGCATGATTATGTCCATGCTTTTCAAAGCCACGCCCGACGAAGTCCGCTTTATTATGATTGACCCGAAAATGCTCGAATTGAGCATTTACGACGGCATTCCGCATTTACTTTTGCCCTGTCGTTACCGATATGCGCGAAGCGGGCAGGCGTTGAACTGGTGTGTCGCCGAAATGGAAAAACGCTACCGCCTGCTTTCCCACGCCGGCGTGCGCAACTTGGAAGGCTTCAACCAAAAAGTCGAAGCCGCCAAAGCATCGGGCAAACCCATGCCCAACCCGTTCAGCCTGAATCCGGACGATCCCGAACCGCTGGAAAAACTGCCGATGATTGTGGTCGTTATCGACGAGTTGGCAGACCTGATGATGACCGAACGCAAAGCCGTCGAGCAACAAATCGCCCGCCTCGCCCAGAAAGCGCGCGCCGCCGGTATCCATATGATTGTCGCGACTCAGCGTCCGAGCGTCGATGTCGTCACCGGCTTGATTAAAGCGAATATCCCGACGCGCATGGCGTTTACCGTACAAAGCAAAATCGACAGCCGTACCATCCTCGACCAAATGGGCGCGGACGAATTGCTGAAATACGGCGACTCCCTGTTCCTGCAACCGGGCAGCGCCGAGCCGACCCGCCTGCAAGGCGCGTTTGTTTCAGACGACGAGGTGCATCAAGTCGTCAACTACGTCAAATCGCAAGCCCCCGCCGACTATGTCGAAGGTTTGCTCAGCGGTGAAGCCGCGCTGGAAACCACCAACATCGTCAATCCGAATGCAGGCAGCGACGAACTGTTCGACCAAGCCGTCGCCTACATTTTGGAAAGCAAAAAAACTTCCATCTCCTCCCTGCAACGCCAGTTGCGCATCGGCTACAACCGCGCCGCCAATCTGATGGAAGCGCTTGAAAACGCCGGTGTCGTTTCCCCGCAGACATCAACGGCAGCCGCAGGATTTTTGGCGCAAAAAGACCAGTTGTAATCCTTGATATTACAAGGTCGTCTGAAAAACCGAAATATTGGTTTTCAGACGACCTTTTCATCAAACATAAGTAAACCTACCATTCACCCTTAAGAAATGATTCTCATCCTTTCCTATGTTAAGATAAACATCTTCATAACCTCACACAAAGGACAAGAATCATGAAAAAAATCATCTTCGCCGCACTCGCAGCAGTAGCCATCGGTACTGCCTCCGCCGCCACCTACAAAGTGGACGAATACCACGCCAACGCCCGTTTCGCCATCGACCACTTCAACACCAGCACCAACGTCGGCGGTTTTTACGGTCTGACCGGCTCCGTCGATTTCGATCAAGCAAAACGCACCGGCAAAATCGACATTACCATCCCCGTTGCCAACCTGCAAAGCGGTTCGCAACACTTCACCGACCACCTGAAATCCGCCGACATCTTCGATGCCGCCAAATACCCGAACATCCGCTTCGTTTCCACCAAATTCAACTTCAACGGCAAAAAAACTGCTTTCCGTTGACGGCAATCTGACCATGCACGGCAAAACCGCCCCCGTCAAACTCAAAGCCGAAAAAAATTCAACTGCTACCAAAGCCCGATGGCGAAAAACCGAAGTTTGCGGCGGCGACTTCAGCACCACCATCGACCGCACCAAATGGGGCGTGGACTATCTGGTTGATGCAGGCATGACCAAAAACGTTCGCATCGACATCCAAATCGAAGCTGCCAAACAATAAGCCGCTTCGCAACACAAAAAGGTCGTCTGAAAACGAAGTTTGCTGTATCTGTTTCAGACGACCTTAAAATATTTCACAACGCCTTTTAGAGATTTCACATAAAAATCCACGATAATAACGTTTGATTTTCACACTACGAGAAACACTCAAATGAATAAAACCCTCAAACTCACTTTCGCCGCCCTTGCCCTTGCCGCAGCCTTCAACGCCCAAGCCGAGACACGCGCCGTCATCGAAACCAATATGGGCAACATCAGCCTGTTGCTCGACGAAACCAAAGCACCCAAAACCGTCGCCAACTTCGTCAACTACGCCCGCAAAGGCTTTTTACGACAACACCGTCTTCCACCGCGTTATCGACGGCTTCATGATCCAAGGCGGCTTTTACCCCGGACCTTGCCCAAAAAGCCACAGATAAAGCCGTCATCAACGAAGCGGACAACGGCTTAAAAAAACACTGTCGGCACCATCGCCATGGCGCGTACCGGCGATCCTAATTCCGCCACCAGCCAGTTCTTCATCAACACTGCCGACAATACATTCCTCAACTTCAAAAACAAAACCCCGCAAGGCTACGGCTATGCCGTCTTCGGCAAAGTAACCTCGGGCATGGATGTCGTACGCCAAATCAGCAAAACGCCGACTGAAACACGCGGCTTCCATCAAAACGTCCCAATCAAACCCATTATTATCAAACGTATAACCGTCACCCAATAAATACGCGAATCCAAATAAAAAGGCCGTCTGAAAAATCGAAATAACGGAATCCTATTTTCAGACGACCTTTTTTGTTTTAAACGGCTATACCATAAAAAAATCAACTCAATGACTTACAACGATTTCAAGCGGTTCCAAAACGCCCTGACCTGACCGCCATATAAATCAGCGGACGTACAATACGCAATTTCAAAACCACATTGACCTTGCGTCCCATATTTTTTAATACATTGGTTCAATGCAGTCTGATGGACGCTTTTAAAACGCGGAGAAGTAATGGCAACTACATTTTCCGCCGTCAGACCGCCTTGCGCTTTCGGATAAGCGAGCGCAATACAGGTATTGTGAAGCGGAATAACCGACTTACACCCCGTCGCCTGCCCCTGCTGAACGCCCGAAAGTGTATCTTGTGCGCGGCAGAAAGCCTCCAATTCGGCATTTGCTTCCAGTTGCGAAGCATTTTCTTTGGTTGTTTTAAGCTGTACGGCACTGCCGCCATCCGCAGGATTCTGCCACATGACCAAGTAGCCATAAGTATCCGCCGCCCCCGCAGTACCTGCACATACGGCAAGAAGCAATGCAATAACTGTTTTTTTCATATTCATCCCTGATTACTTTATTTACATCGGCTGTTGTCATTATAAAACAAAAGAACGGCATGATATATGCCCCTTTCAGACGACCTTGTCCTGCTCGGACGGACTAAAGGTCGTCTGAAAGCTGCTTACTCTTGCGGCTGCTTTCTGTGTTTCACGCATTCTGCGGCATATTGCTCGCCCCAGCGGTGCATCGCCTCGATGACGGGCATCAATGTCCGTCCGAACGCGGTCAGCGAATACTCCACCTTCGGCGGCACCTGTGGATACACTTCGCGATGGACAATACCGTCGTGCTCCAACTCGCGCAGCTGCAACGTCAACATCCGCTGGGTAACGCCCGCCAACAGACGCTGCAATTCGTTGAATCGTCGGGTTTCCCCGTGTAAATAATATAAAATCAACACCTTCCACTTGCCGCCGATAATATCCAAAGTATTAACGACCGGACAGCAGGCACGGTGTGTCGGTTCTGTTTCCGCCATTATTGACCTCCGAATGACAGTATAAAAATTGTGCGTACTTGTTAATAAGTTTGTACCCCATATAATACACGCAACAAAGTATAGCAACCACAACATTATTAATTTCATTATATAGTGGATTAAATTTAAATCAGGACAAGGCGACGAAGCCGCAGACAGTACAGATAGTACGGCAAGGCGAGGCAACGCCGTGCTGATTTAAAGTTAATCCACTACACAAAGGTCGTCTGAAAAGGTTTCAGATGACCCCACAAGAAGGAACCTCATCATGCGCAACGTCAAACAAGTCTACCGTGCAAACAGCCAACACTGGGTCGGCGACGGCTTCCTCGTCCAACCCCTGTTCTCCCACATGGGCGACGACCGCGGCACCAACCCTTTCCTGATGCTCGACTACGCCGCACCCTATGAATTCTCCCCCAACGAAGCCCGCAGCCCGCGCGGCGTCGGGCAACACCCGCACAAAGGCTTTGAAACCGTTACCATCGCCTACCACGGAGAAGTGGCACACCGTGACTCCAGCGGCGGAGGCGGCATCATTTACGAAGGCGACGTGCAATGGATGACCGCAGGTTCGGGCATCATCCATGAAGAATTCCACTCCGGAAACTTCAGCAAACAAGGCGGACTGTTTGAAATGGTCCAACTTTGGGTCAACCTGCCCGCCAAAGACAAAAAAACACGCCGCCGCGCTATCAGCATCTCGCCAAAACCGGTATCCCCGTGGTTGAGTTCCCTGACGAGGCAGGCTGCCTGCGGCTGATTGCAGGAGAATATAAAGGCGTAAAAGGCGCAGCCGACACCTTCACCGAAATGAACGTCTGGGACATCGTTTTGAATGCCGGTAAAAAAGCCGTATTGGAAATACCCGAAACCCACAACCTGTCTATGGTCGTCCTGCGGGGCAACGTTACCCTAAACGGCAAAGAGCAGGCAGGCGCAGGACAACTGGTCGGCTTTGAGAAAAGCGGCGGCAACGTACACATAGAAGCCGGCAGCGAAGAAGTCAAAATCCTTTTGCTCTCCGGCGTTCCGATTGACGAACCCGTCATCGGCTATGGTCCGTTTGTAATGAACACCGCCGAAGAAATCCGCCAAGCCATCAGCGATTTCAAAAAGCGGCAAATTTGGAAGCATCGATTGAGCATCTACGCCGAAACAAAATAGGCTGTATCCACAGGCAGGTTTCTCGTGCTGAAACGGAGATCACGCGTTTCATTATAGTGGATTAAATTTAAATCAGGACAAGGTGACGAAGCCGCAGACAGTACAGATAGTACGGAACCGATTCACTTGGTGCTTCAGCACCTTAGAGAATCGTTCTCTTTGAGCTAAGGCGAGGCAACGCCGTACCGGTTTAAAAGTTAATCCACTATATATTTTTTTAAGGTTGCCTTAATTACTTGGGACAACCTCTTTTCTATCTATAAACATAAAATATAGCTCGGCTAAAATGATGCAAAAAAATGGCATACGAGCCTTATTAATATTTGATTACTTACATTAGTAAATTCATATAAATAAACATACAAATATCCGCTAGTTATTTAACTATTATCTCATTTAAACAATGGGTTATTTATTTAAAAATATTAGGATTACCGTTCGCTGATATTTATGTCATATCATTTTTTTATAACCTCCCAAACACTCGTAAAAATAGTTTGCCAAACTCATAATTTTTTTGATATAAAATGAAAAGAATTAACCCAAACCAACTCTCTCTAAGGATAAGTGGATTTGTTATGTTGAAAAACTGTTTTTGATGTCCCTTGTGTTATCTGCGCTGGTCGGCTGTTCTCCAACCTATGGCAATATGCGCTTCTTACCTTCCCCTGAACAAGAAGCCACAATGCGGGCTGATTCCCAAAGAGTTCAGCACGATGAACGAGTAGAACGTGCCGAACGCCGTCGCGAACGCCGCGAGGAAATGATGGATGAAGCAGATGCCATCAAACGTGCTTACGGTGATCAAAAAAAATTTATATCCTCCACTAAATTTACAATACACCCGCTTAATTTTTTTACTAGGTCAAAATCATGAAAAAAACAATTGCTGCCCCTGCTTCTTTCTTCTCTGGTAGTAACAGGTTGCGCTACTCAAGGAAGCTCCGTAGGTGACTTGGCTATCGGTGACGATTCCGCAGCCATCAAAGCAGGCCGTAACCGCGCCTCTGCCCAACTCTCCCGTGCGGAACTGGAACAACACCGTCGCCAACGTGCAAACGTTTCTGAAGAGCTGGCATTGGAACGTGAAAAAAACGCGCCAACAAACGAGACCAAATCAACGGTGCAATGGGTACTGCTGCCGGTGCGGTCGGTCTGATTGGCGGTATCGCAGGTACTGCCGCTTTGATCAAAGCTTGGTTCTAATTTAGCAGGTATTCGTAAAAAACGACCGGTACAGCGTATCGGTCGTTTTTCTTATTCTCAGCCTCATAGGCTAATTGAGTTTAAACTTTCTAAATACCGCAGTTTAAACTTGTCCATCCTTTATTAAGTCATAGATAAAACCTAAAAGGTCGTCTGAAAACCCAAACCGGTTTTCAGACGACCTTTATCTATTCAATACCATCAAGCCGCTTTACGATGGTAATGCCGTAGCGCATGTTCTTTGCGCCGTCCGCTCGAGAAGGCGGATACGCGTTTCAGGTAGCCAATAACGCGGGTGCCGTAGTCGATGTCGTGCGAACCGCAAGCGGAACAGGCGTGCAAGGTGCGTTTATCGATGTGGCCGCATTCGTTGCAGATGGTGATGCGCACGTTCACGCAGAAGTAGTTGCAGCCGGTTTGTGCGGCGATGTCCAAGAGCGAGCGGTAGCCGGATTCGGGCAGGGCTTCGTCGAGGTTCAGGTGCAGCGCGGAGCCGCCGTCGAGCCAGTCCACCAGTTCTTTGCCGTGCAGCAGGAATTTGTCGAGCGCGTTGATTTCTTCGTCTTCGACGACGTAGAAATAGGAGTTGTAGCATTCGCGGCTGACTTTGTAGCCGTCGGCTTTGTCCCATTTGGCGTTTTTCACACCGAGGTTTTCGGCGGGAACGAACTCGGTGTTGAACTTCACGCCATAGTGTTTGCTGGCGGCTTGGTTGGCTTCGAATATGGTTTTCAGACGGCCTTGGACGAAGTTGATGTAGTCGTCGTTGTAGCCGACTTTGATACCTTGCGATTCGGCGGCTTCCGCCATGCCGTTGATGCCGATGGTGAGGAACTGTTTGTCCAGCGTGATGAAGCCTGCATCGTAAACGGGCAGCATTCCGGCGGCTTGGTATTCTTCCATCAGTTTGCGGTAGGCGTATTGGTATTTGTGGATTTTGGCCACTTCGGCGGCAAGGTCGCGCCCGTCTTGTTCCAGTCGGTTCATATTGATGGTGATGACGTTGATGGAACCGGTCGCCACACCGCCCGCGCCGAGTGTGTAGCTGAAGGTGCGGTCTTCGATGGCATTGCGCAGGCGGCAGCAGGAAGCCAACGAGTCGGGATTGTCGGAAAGATAGACGAAGAAGGAATTGCCTTCCGCTAACTCTTTTGCCATTTCGTCGGCGAACACGGTGTCTTTGCATTTGCCGCCATCGGTCAGCATTGCGGCGGTAACGACGGGGAAAGTCAAAACGGCTTTGGTGCGTTCCTGATTGAACCATTTGAGGAAGAAGTTTTGCAGCTTCGCCACGCTCGCCCACACCGGTTTGCTGAAATCGGGGAAGACGAAATCGCCGAACATCGCATCGAAATAATATTGATCGTACACGGAAATATTCCAAAATACGCTCTGATAGCCGCGCGCGGCAGCGGGCTGGTTGATGCTGTACACCACCTGCTGCATATGGTTGGCGATTTCTTTGCCGTGGGTTTCCAAATAATCGTCGCCGTAGTCTTTGCGGGCGAAGTAGTCGAAATAAGTCAGAAATTCCACCGTCGCCACCGCTCCGGCAAACTGCGCGCTGATGGCAAACACAAGGTTGATAAACGAACCGCAAAACGATGCCAAATGCTGCGGCGCTTTAGATTCGCCGCCGAGTTTGCTTAAGCCGTCGAGCAGGAAGGGATACAGCGTAACCGACACACAATAAGGCTTGAGGCTGGTTTCGTCGTGCACATAAATCTCATGCGCCTCAATCTGGCGGATGTACTCGTCGGCAACGGATTGGTCGAAAATTTCGGCGATTTTGCGCGACACTTGGGCGCGGTTAATCTGCACGAAAAAGTCTTTCATAATTTCCGCTTCCATCGTGGCGATGTTTTTCTGGGTAACGTTGGCATTGGCGTCCATTTTCGAGCCGTCCGCCGCGTTTTGCGCACTGATGTAGTCGTGCATGAATTGCAGTTTGCCGTTTAACTGTTCGGGATGCAGCCGAATCATGTTAATTCCTCCTGTGTGGGTTGGATAAAAAGCCTCAGGCCGTCTGAAAAGTCGCTGCCTGCGGCTGAGTCGTAATCGGGATGATTTTGGGCGCGGGTTTGTCTTTGATAAACAAGCGGTTCAACACCTCGCCCGTGCGCAAATCGATAAATTTCTGATTGGTTGTCGGGCTGTCCAAGCCGCCCAGCTCCATCTGCCAACGGCCGGTTTTTCAGATACGTCAGATAAGGCAGGATGCCGTCTGAAACCGCCTCCAGCTCCTCACGCTCCAAACCGGTGTACAAACAGGCTTTCAACCCCGCCTGCGTCACGATGCCCAACATTTTTTGCAAGGCTTCCGGCTGCCATTCCCCTCCCATAAACAACACGCAGCTAATCAGCCCGCGATAGCGTTTCAGACGACCTCTCAAATAATCCTCGGTCAATTCCGTGCCGACACCCTCTTTCCACGCATCGGCACTATGGCAGCCCTTGCAGCGCAGCGGGCAGCCGGAAAACAGAAACGCCAGCGACACTTCACCCGGCACTTCCTGCCAGACAATTTGCTCGATTGTGAATTTCAACGCTGCCATGACTTGCCACGCATAAATACAATATATGGTGTGAATTAAATCATAAGAACACAAGATATGGTATTTTTTTATTTAACAATGCAATAAACCGATATGATAGTTTTTAATAATTCACCATATTGAAATTACAAATCAAGACCGGCTTCCAATACGAAAAATAAGTCGTGATAAGCAAACTCCGTTATGGCAAAGACCTGCTTCAAGGCAGACTGACAATTTGAAATGAGTCGGTTTTTGGGCACAGAAAATGCCGGATTCAAGGCAAAAAGCACAGCAAGATTGAACATCTTACGAGCATTTTTAATGCGGAAGACGGCGCTTTATGAGACAAAATACCGCCATTATCGAATGAGCCCCAGTCTAAATCTCAAAAACAGAAAAGGTCGTCTGAAACCCGTTTCCAGGTTTTCAGACGACCTTTACACATTCCCCAAGCCTTCAATCAGACAATATGCTGCACTCGTTCGTACAATTGTGCAGGATTCACCATCTGATCGGCAAAACTCAGACTGAGGTCTCGCGATTGTGCCGAAGCGTAGTAATGCTCAACCTTCACCTCATCCCCTTCACCGAAAGCACGGATCAGCAGGCTGTCTTGGGCGCGTGCGAACACGGCATCTGCCTGTTTCCCCCCTTCAAACACCAAACGGTCGGTAAACACGCCTGCGCGGGTTGAGCCGTCGGCTACTGTATCTTTGCCGTGTCCCGCCGCAAAAACGTAAGTATCCGCAGTGTTGATACCGCCTGCCAGATAATCATCGCCTTTCCCGCCGATAATCGTGTCTTTGCCGTAGCCACCGTAAATTTTATCGTTGCCCGCGCCGCCATGAATCGTATCGTTGCCGTGCCAGCCCGTCAGCGTCGCGCCTGTATCGGAGCCATATATTTCCATAGCCGCTGTTTTCATGGCTTCCGCATCCAAAGTTTTGTCGGCAAACTCGAAACGTACATGACGGTTGGCAACCGACTGGAAATAATTGGCGACCGTTACCGAATCGTCTTCGCCGTATGCCTTGACGGTCAAATCGTTGCCGCTGCGGATAAATCTGACCGAACCGGAAACCGCGCCATCGAAGCGCAGCGTATCGGTAAATTTACCGCCCTGATAAGTCGCATCCTTGACAGTATCGTGTCCGTGTCCCGCTGCAAAAAGGTAAACATCGCTGCTGTTGATACCGCCATACAGCGTATCATTGCCTGCGCCGCCTGCCAGCACATCATTACCCAAGCCACCGTACAGCAAATCTTCGCCGTCCGTTCCGGTCAAAATCCTGTCCTGTCCCGACGAACGTCCCAATACTTCCAAGCGCATAGCGGCTTCTGCTGTTGCGCCCTGCGTATCGGCTGCCGTAATTTTCAAATCAAAGCTGCCCGATTGCAGAACCCTGCCGCCGAATACGCCGCGTTTACCGTCAAAAATCCATGCCTTCAGGCAATCTGCCACCATCGGCAAGCGTCGCGCGGTAAGTCAGCGCATCGCCGTCTTTATCAGCAAACAATCCCTCCGGCAATGCAAACTTCCATTCCTGTCCCGCGCGTGCGTATTGCGTATTCAGACGACCCTGCACTTCGGGCGCATGGTTTTCCGCCCCGATTGCCAACGTCCAATCTTGGGACGCCGACAAACCCTCGTCATCGAACGCACTGATTTTCAGAACCAATTTATCCGTTTCAGACGACACTTTGCCGCTCAAAGTACGGCTTGCCGAATCAAACGCCAAACCTTCGGGCAGGGGCGAGCCGTCCGCCAAAGTTAATTCATAGCGCACGACACCCTTGTCGTCGCGGAACAAATCATCCGCAAGCTGATGGCTGAACAGCTTATCCGCCGATACCGACAAAGTTTCAACCGCCTTTATCCGCCTGCGGCGCAGCATTGGGCGCAGGCAACGCCAATCCAAACATTCCATCGCGGAAATTCTCTATCGCAATCTGTCCTTGGAACGTCGCGCCCGTCAAAACCAGGCTTGTGCCCATCAAAGCCAGCGTCCAACCTTGCGCCGAATGCCAGACATCAGGCTTATCGGCATCCGCCGTCCAAACCGTACTGTCGAGCGAAACGCCGTCAATAAAGATCGCGCCTTCCCCGCCCGCATCGCGTATGGTTTTCACATCATCGGCATTCTGCAAATCGCGGGACGCAAAGAGATAAGAATCGAAACCCTCGCCACCGTCGAGCAGGTCGCGTCCCGCGCCCGCCGCCAGCGTATCGTGTCCCTTGCCGCCGTAGAGCCTGTCGTCGCCCTCCCCGCCGTCCAGGTAATCGTCTCCCGATACCGCAGCGTCGCGGTTGTCGTCGCCCCACAAAATGTCATTGCCCGAACCGCCGTACAGCACATCGTTGCCGTCCTGGCCGACAAGCAAATCATTACCCGCGCCGCCATGCAGCACATCCGCCGCACCGCCCGCAGCAACGCGGTGTACATTGTCCGAAGGCGCAATTTTCGCCGTCAGCGCGTAATCGCCGGTCTCGGCGTCAATCACAACATCCCAAGCATCCGTATCGTTGTGCGTACGGCTTGCGCTGTTCAGATAGTTCGGATCCCATTTACCGTCGCCCCAAGTATATTCGTAGCTCAGCGTACCGGCAGGAATCCGCACCGGACGCGGCATGACCAAGCCCGGCACCAACGGCATAACGGGCGCAACCGTACCGTAATTGAAATAAATGTCCCCGCCACCCGTGGAAATATAATGTCCGCGGCTGCCGGCGCGCAAAAAGCCGTCGCCCAGAATCACATCGTCGCCCGCGCCGCCGAAGACCGTATCGCTGCCTTCGCCGCCCGTAATCAAATCGCGGTTTGCGCTGCCGAAAACCTCATCATCACCCTCGCCCGCAGCAACCCAGTCGCCGCGTTCGGACGAACCCGTTTCCGACAGATGGCTGTCTGTCAGCTCCGAATAAATCACATCGTCGCCCACGCCGCCGTAAATCAAATCCCGGCCTGCGCCGCCGATGATGATGTCGCGGTCTTCCGCCTTCTGCGCCTCGGTTTTTGTTGCCCGCAAAATTGCTCCCGTTCAACAAATCGTTGCCCTCGCCGCCGTTGATGACGTCCGCGCCGTAGCTTCCGTACACACGTCGTTGCCCGCACCTGCCGACACCGTCAGCCTGCCCGCGCCGCCCGCAAACAGCACATCATCCTTATTGCCGCCCGTCAGATTGAACCAACGGTCTTGCGCATTCGCATAAAAACACATTGTACTTGTCCGCCGCGCCGACCCCGTCGGTACGCACCAAAGAGCCTTCCCCGGCCTCCGAATCGGGCATAGCAGGCTTCTCTTTGGTCGCCAATGTGATTCCCAAAGCCGAAACATCCGATTTCTCGCCTTCAAAGAAACCGCGGATGACCGCCATATCCTTACCGTGCTTCACCAACAGCGAATGGGAAAGCGCAGGACGCACCGCCGTCATCAAACCGTCAGGCTTACCGTCCGCACCCACGCTCAGCCAGGTATCGTCGCTTTCGCTGTTTCGGATAAAACGGGACGCGCGGACGTCGTCTGAAAACACGATTGACCCCTTGTGGTCGCTGTCGAAGACATTGTCTAAACCGTTGATACGGTAGATATCGTCGCCGTTGCCGCCTAAGAAACGGTCTGAATATTCAGTACCGATAAGGGTATCGTTACCTTCTCCTGCAATATAGGTTGCACCATATTTCGTATATTTCTGATAATGGTTTAACTCGGTTATCTGTTGCATCAATTCATTAAATAGTCCCAGCTCTTTCGCTATATTGACACTGGGAGGGAATAATGAACTAATTAAAGTATTTATCTGGGTACTGATAGTATTCAAATCAATATTTTTACTTAAATCCAACTCCTGCTCCTGAGTGTCAGTTTTTTCGATATCTACACTCAGAACCTTTTTGATTTTGTAATCATTCAAAGTATCCTTCGACTGAGTTCCATAGATAACCAATTGGTTAGCATCATCCAAATAATCAATTACGCCTGAATTTTGAATAGATTGAAACTCCTTCAAGAAACCAAATAATCTTGATACCATCCTCATCTTATTGATTTGAGGTTGAACATAAGCCTCAAATTTAGGTCGAACATAAGGATCAATATAGGGATGAATAGTAGTATTATTATATTCCATAGGGTGAATAGTTTTACCTTCCAGTGCATCAACACCGATATATTGAAACAAGACTTTTTTTACCAATGCTGAAAGGATCAGTTATACGGTCAAGTAAAGTGTTGACAACATCTGTTAAGCTGCCATTTCCCTTAAAATCAAAGTTATCTTGAAAGTCTCCATTTCTTTCATTGTAATCTCCAATATTTATCTTGCTATAAGGAAATAATTTAAAAATTTTCAATTCGCAAAGGATTACCATTTTTTTATCAACAATAAAACGAATATTATTTGTATCAAAAAGTTAACTTAACCGAACCAAAAAAACAAAGGCATTCTTACTTAAGTATTCAGCGTTATAATCCTTATCCCAATAAAAGTAATAGTCTCGAACAGGTAGAGCTGATTTCATATAATTAGAATCAGGATTATTGCTTTTCTATAGAGATAACTTCTAATTTCATTGTAAGTAAGCGATAACTCCCCATTAGAAAAATTTTTTTGAAGATTACCATTTTTTTAAAAACATTAAAATCTTTACTTCCATTTTCATGTTCATTATTGAAAAACTTTCGAATAACACCAAACTCATAGGGGTGATATTAATATAAACCAGTTTTATCCAAAAAAAACTTCTTGTATCGATATTTAAAAACAATTTGATCTGTTTTTTTGCTCTATCAATCCAATTTTTCAGATATTAAATTGGTCTTTGAAGGGGGTCATCCATACCCCATAAATAGTAAGATAGAACCTTATTGGCATAGTTTGTATTTAAATCTAATTCAAAAAAATTTATATTGGTTCATTTTTTTGATTCCTTTTGACGTTACAAGAAAAAAAGATATTGTCCATCCCATATAACTTTTTTTCTTCAGGGTTAGAAATATCAACTTTATATAAAGGTGTGTTATTATTTACCCATTTTGAGCATATATTTAAATCAAAAAAATATTTTTTTATAAACTTCAAAAATTTTTTTGTATGGGATATATAATTCATTGTGAGCTTTTCATCTCATATGTACCCGAATATGGTGACGCTACAGAGTATTTTTTTCAGGCAAATAATCACCACAATTACTCAGAATATACTTTTTTTATTTATATAAGTTAAGTTATTATTTTTTTCCAATATGTAAACTAGAAACATTTAAAAAAATAGCTTCCTAAACCTCTTTCTTCTAGATAATTAGGCACTCCTAAAAATGGGAAATCATCTTCCGTTAAATCTTTTCTATCATTAATACTGCAACATTTATACGGGAAAAAAATGAACGGAGCTGTTTTTCTATAACAGAATAAAAAAACTATCATTATTTATTTTTTGGATTATTCTTTGATGAAAATAGTAAACCTGAGTTAGAGAAAAGAATTTTTCTTGCCTTCTTCTTGATTTAAAAAAACTTCCTTTTTCTGCTATCAAAAATATATTCTGCTATGCTTGCTTTCCCAACAGAAGTAAGCCAACAAGCACCATCGACAGGGCAATATTCTCTCCATTCACTATTCATTTCGTCATAATATCTACCTTGTGATAAATATCTGAAATAACTGGTCATTCCTCTGGCTAATAATTCTTCCTTATTCAATTTCCTTCCTTCGTCCACGCAAATCCCTTTGCAGGTTCTGTTCTATAGCTTTGTTGCTGAGGATTTCAAAAGGGGAAAAAGAAGATACGGTAATTGCTGAAAAAAATAAATTGAGAACAAGATAACTGAAGTTAAAATTGCCAAAATTATTTTTATTATTTTTTTAATCATATAGTTACCTGATTTTTTTAAAGTTCGCGGATTATTCCACGAATGTCATATTTATGCAATAGCATTATCAAAAAGGTCGTCTGAAATTTTCAGACGACCTTTCAATACCAAATCCAAACAACCGCGTGCGTCCATTCCGCATACATCCTATCTGATGAAACAGAGACTTTATGCAGGCTACGGCTTGCTCTCCCTTACAATGTCTCTCATCCTATTGAACCTGAATTAGCGGCTTCAGTTACTTTTTGTATAAACTGCACACCACACAATATTTTTTTAATAGTATTAATAAAAATTCCATAGTATGATTTTTCAAATATATATACGTTTAAAAAAATCAATCTCTTTGACTATATTAAAATTATATAACTTATCAATTGAGTTGATATAATGAAGATTACAGTACCTATTAGAGAAGAGAAAAGGCGTTTTCTCTCCCCTACAGCTCCATTCAATACTTTTTGAAATCCACCCCCTTTAGCTACATAAGGATAAACGATAATGTATTTTTTTCTCCATGAGAATCAACATATTCTCTCTTATAATAATAAATTTCTAAAAAAAGAAAATCTAACATTACTTTTTTTATATCTTACTTCTATTAAATTCTTATTTCTTATCTCATTAGGATTATGCAGAAATACAATACTGGATTGATTACATAATTTTTTTAAACTGAATCAATCCTATTAGCTCATCAAAGAACATAAATCCAAATCCTAGAATGAGGCTTATAAAGAGATATAACTTTGTATTTTTTTACAATCAAGTAGAGTATTCTGTTTTGCATACTGCCACTCAAATACCACACCAAGCACAAAACCCGACTGCCCCAAAGACAATAATATGAAGAATCAGGAAAAAGAATACCTATCATAATTAAGTTCCTACCTTTCTCTTTCTTTCCGAATGCTCCGAATGCCTTTTTCTGTAAAACCTTGCCCCAATCCTAAACCCAGGAATAATTCCAATGACTAAAATAAAAATGTAATAAGTAACCGCTGTCATAACCCTTCCATCACGTCTAACAATAAATCCGAGCACTATTATCTCTAAGTTTTTTTGAATATCCGTATAAACTGCATCAGCTAGCAACGAGCTAATATAAATTCCCTAAATCTGACTCATAATATTTCTTAAATTTAATTATTTAAATTAATGATTTTAACATCATATAAATCTTTTAGTCTTTTATAATCCATAGAATTACAATGTTTATTCCAATCTGAAATCCACATTGGACCAATTGAACTTCCAATTACGGAGTCATTTAAACGTGAAACCCACCCCCAGATGCCATATAAGATTTAGAAATAATATAAATTTTTTTATCATCACCCCCATACTTACGAACATAATAACGTACAGGAACAGCACTTCCTTTTAATTTTAGATACTTACTATCTAACTCTATTAGATCTTTATGTTTAAAAATCTTCAATAGGGAAAAACAAAAAAACCATTTTTATTTGAATTGCAGATATTTTTTTCATTTGAATCTCCCCAATCAGCTCATCTCCAAACATCAAAACAAAGCCAATAACCATCCCTAAAATATAAAAATATTTTTTTCTCTTTTTTTATTAGAATGAAGAATATTCCATTTTTGTATTCTGCCATTCAAATATTGCACCAAGAACAAAACCCGATTGACACAAAGACAATAATATGAAGAATCAGGAGAAGAATACCAATCATAATTTAAGTCCTTACCTTTCTCTTTCTTTCCGAATGCCTTTTTTTCTGTAAAACCTTGCCCCAATCCTAAACCCAGGAATAATTCCGATGATTAAAAATAAAAAAATGTAATAAGCAACCGCCGCCATAACCGTTCCATCATATCTAACAATAAAATTGCCCAATTGATCATTAGGATAATCAAATATCTATCAGCTTGAAATACTCTATACAAATGGAATAAAAAGACAAAGCGTTTTTACCCAGTAGTTATATTTCTAATATAGAAGGTCGTCTGAAATTTTCAGACAACATTTCAACACTAAACCTAAACAACCAAATGAATACATCTCATACAATACTTCGCTTGTATAATTTCCAGACAAATCCAAAACAAATTTTTTAGTTTGAGACATTATTGCATTTCCTCGTGTAGTCTAAGGTTTTTTGAGACAACTGTAAAAATCATTACCATTCCAAATGGTTTGGTAGTTGAAAATATAATCCAATCTTTTTAAAAAAAGTAAACGCGTTACAGAGTCATCAGGTTTTCCATTACTCCATTTTTATACAGCCAACAGGAATTTCTGTAACCACTTGAATCCAATTCTCATTAATATGGAAACCATAATCTGTAGTCATATGCTTTGTATAATCGCCTTTTACAGAAGAATATTTTTCAGGAAGATATAATCCACAATTATTTATGATATATCTCATATAATATACTTCCATTTTATCTGTTAAATTTAAATTAATTATTTTTAAATCCAAAAAATAATTTCCCAGTCCTCTTTGTTCCAATAAATCGGGTGTACCATTGAACGGATAATCAGATTTCAACAACTCTGACTTTTCCTTGATACCGCAGCAGTCATAAGGGTAAAAAGAACTGAACCTGTTTGAGGCATAAAACCCGAAGGGCAGCTTGTGCGATTGGTAGCGGACATTTTTTTGGAAAAAAACTGATCCGCCCTGCTGAATGTAACTCCGTTATCCCTTGCCTTTAATAGCGATATTCTTTTTTCCTTGTCAAAGATATAATCCCCCATCTCGATAGCGGGCATCATATACAACTGACACGATTCCTCAGTAGGGCATCTGTCCTTCCATGCACCGTCAGACGTATCTTCAAAGTACTGCCCCGATGACTCATGTGCGAAATAGCTGACCAAAGCCCGCCTCAGCAACTCTTCCTTACTCAATTTCCTTCCCTCATCCACGCAAATCCCTTGCAGGTTCTGCTCTATGGTTTTGTTGCTGAGGATTTCAAAAGGGGAAAAGAAGATACGGTAATTGTTGAAAAAAATAAATTGAGAACAAGATAACTGAGGTTAAAATCGCAAAAAAATTATTTTCTTGGTTTTAATCATATCGTTGCCTGCTTTTAAAGTTTTCGGATTGTTCCACGAATGTCATATTTATGTAATAGGATTACTGAAAAGGTCGTCTGAAAATGGGTTTCAGACGACCTTTCAATAAAAAATCTAAACAACCTCGTGCGTCCATTCCGCATACATTCTACTTAGTGAAGCAGAGACTTTATGCAGGCTACGGCTTGCTTAAATTATTTATAGACAACATCTGAAATTGAGAATTTATATTTCTCTTTCAAAAATATTATAATCTGATGATTTACATACTTCTTTCTTATCAAAAAAACAATACATATCCTCCTGCGCCGATTAAAGATGCCATCATTCGAGAAAACCACCCTCCGTATGGCGTATATGTCTTATATGTAAAAAAATTTCACTTTGATTTGAAGCATCCAAATACTTCGATATATTATATTTTATAGGTATAGCAGAATACCTAACATTCCCACGATTTTTTTACTATCAAATTCCAAAATTAAATTTTTTTATTACTTAGTTTAATGACATCCTTTATTAAAAAAATATTTTTTTCAGACTCACATAATTTTTTTAGCTGATACATGCCTATTATTTCATCACCAAACATTATAAAAAAACCAAAGTATCGCACCGACAATATAGAACAAAAAGCCTTTTTTTCAGAACGTAGGATTTCATATTTTTTTGCTTTTTCCATTCAAATACTATCCCAACAATAAATCCCAAAAACCAAATATAGTGATATTAGCAATAAAAAAAAGTATTCCTATCATAGCTCTTTTCCTATTCATTTAAGATTTATTCCCCGAAATCCTACGATAAATTTTTAACTCCAAAAAAATAAAACCTGGAATAATTCCAAAAAAATAAACTGATTAAATAATACACAAACGCTTGCATATTCATCTCCAATTATTCGACAAAATATCCGTTTTAGACGGAGGCATTTTTCTGTAACTATAAATAATAAGAAAAATTCTTTGCCACCTGGTAAAAACAGGGACTTTATACAGGCTACGGCTTGCTTATTAATTAACAAATAATTTATCAGAAGATATAACACTAGAGCAATTTGAAAAAAATCATCTTTAGTGTATTTACCTTCCACCCCATAAATATTAACAGACTTCCAAATTCTAGTTTTTCTGTTTAATATTAATATCTTTCAATAAGAACTCTCCTCCTCCATCTGCCGATGTTGTATTCATATTATGTATTAATGAATAATATGAAAAATTTTTGCATCATTCTTTGCATCATTTCCAGCAGAGAAGTAATTAATATTTAAAGTTCCCCAAATGCTATCAATATCATTTTTTTAAATGTATACTTAGTTCTATAAAATAAATATTCTTTTCCCATAAAATTCTCAGTAACTATCTCACAATTCGATAGTTTTTTTCAATAGTATTAGATGAAAAATTTAACCTTAGAATTTAAGCATAGATTATGTGCGCTATTATCGCTAGAATATGTAGTATATATAGTAATCAAACCACAAGAGTAATCGTATTGTTTTTTTCTCATATAAACGGCTTACTTCTTCTGAATTTATGTAACTAATATCAGAGTTATATCTGTTATAATAATCATCTAAAACAAAAAAATATTTCAATCTAAACAAAAAGAAAAAAATATTAGCGTAAATACTAATACAGAAAAATGAATATATAATGATTTTTATTTTTTTAACATGACAAATCCAAAAACAAATTTTTTTAGTTTGAGACATTATTGTATTTCCTCGCGTAATTTAAGGGTTCTTAGGCAACTGTAAAAAAATCATTACCATCCCAAAGAGTTTGGTAATGAAAAAAATATAATCAAATGATTTTTGTTAGAGAATTTATGGTAGAATTATCAGGTTTACCATAATTCCATTTCCAACAGCCAATAGGAATTTCGGAAACAATTTGAATAAAATCTTGAGGCAGATAAAATCCATAGGAAGTCGTCATATTTTTTTAGTATAATTTCCTTGCACGGAAGAATATTTATCAGGAATATATTGTCCACAATTATTGACAATATATCTATGATAATAAACATTAATTCCTTCGCTTACTATTTTTTTAAATCCAAAAAAATAATTTCCCAGTCCTCTTTGTTCCAATAAATCGGGTGTACCATTGAACGGATAATCAGATTTCAACAACTCTGACTTTTCCTTGATACCGCAGCAGTCATAAGGGTAAAAAAAGAACTGAACCTGTTTGAGGCATAAAATCCGAAGGGGAGCTTGTGCGATTGGTAGCGGACATTTTTTTGGAAAAAAACCGATCCGCCCTGCTGAATGTAACTCCGTTATTCCTTGCCTTTAGTAGCGAGATTCTTTTTTTCCTTGTCAAAGATATAATCCCCCATCTCGATGGCCGGCATCATATACAACTGACACGATTTCTCCGTGGGGCATCTGTCCTTCCAGGCGTAGTCAGATGGGTCATCGAAATACTGCCCCGACGACTCATGTGCGAAATAGCTGACCAAAGCCCGCCTCAGCAACTCTTCCTTGCTCAATTTCCTTCCCTCATCCACGCAAATCCCTTGCAGATTCTGTTCTATGGTTTTTGTTGCTGAGGATTTCAAAAGGAGAGAAGAAGATACGGTAATTGCTGAAAAAAATAAATTGAGAAAGAGATAACTAAAGTTAAAATCGTAAAAAAATTATTTTTCTTATTTTTTTAATCATATTGTTGCCTGCTTTTTTTAAAGTTTTTCGGATTATTCCACGAATGTCATATTTATGTAATAGGATTATCAAAAGGTCGTCTGAAAATCAAATTTTCAGACGACCTTTTTGTTTACGTTTGAAACTTAATGCTCCAGCCCCTCGGTATCGATTTTTGACGACTTTGTCGGTTTTATCCTCCGGCAAAAAGCAGGTTCAGGATAACCGCCGTAATGCCGCCGGCGGAAATAGAGTTTTGGAACAAGACAGGCAGGTTTTTAAACACTTCCGGCTCAAACGCCACGCCCAAGCCCAAACCGACCGACGTTGCCGCAATCACTGCCTCGCGCCTGCGTATGCCGTGGCTGACCAAAATCCGCACGCCCGCAATCGCAATCAAGCCGAACATCAAGACCATCGCGCCACCTAAAACCGGACTCGGAATCGTCGTAAACGCGCGCCCGACAACGGGGAACAAAACCCAGCAGCACCAAAATCACCGCAATATATTTGCCCACATGGCGCGAAGCCACGCCGGTCATCTGAATCACGCCGTTGTTTTTGCGCGAAAGTGGTCAACGGCAGCGAACCCAAAGCCGTCGCAATTACCGATACCAAACCGTCCGCCAACACGCCGCCGCGCAGGCGTTTGGTGTATTCTTCGCCTTCAATCGGCTGGCCGGACACCATTGCCGTCGCAGTCAAATCGCCGACCGCTTCAAATACGCTCAACAGGAAAAATCGCGCCCGCCACAATAAATGCGTGCCAGTCGAAAGCAAAGCCATATTTAAACGGTACGGGCAGCGTAACCAGCGGCAGGTTTTGCAGCGCGGAAAAGTCTACCTTGCCCAAAAACAGCGCGACAATGTAGCCGACAATCAGCCCGACTGCGATGCCGCTCATACGCAGCAGCGGATTTTTTTCATGCAGTTGAATATCAACACAATCAGCAACACCAGCGACGCCAGCCCCAAGTTTTCCATCGAGCCGAACGTGCCGTTCGCCTTCGCGCCGAAACCGCCGCCGAAATCGGTAATACCGACATGCACCAAACTCAGACCAATCAGCATCACGACCACGCCGCTGACCGTCGGCGTAATCACTTTTTTTCAAATACGGCAAAAAGCCATGCCGAGAAACACACCAAAAACGCGCCGACAAACGATACGCCCAACAGCGTCGAAATCATTGCATCCTTAGTCAAGCCGCCTTCTTTCATCCCCGCGCCGAGCGCAATCATGACGGTAACGAACGAGAAATTCACCGACTGGATAGACAGCATCCCCGAACCGACCGGCCCGAAGCGGTTGACCTGCAAATAAGTGCCGACCCCCGACGCAACCATCGCCATCGACACAAGATACGCCGTCATCTCCACCGGCAATTCCAGAGCGCCGCCCACAATCAGCGCGGGCGTAATCATCGGCACAAAAAAATCGCCAGAAGATGCGTTATCGCGCTTAATAAGGCATTTCCGAATGGCGGCTTGTCTTCCAAACCGTACACCAAATCAGGCGAATCCGCCTGTTTTTTTCATTGTTTCAGCCATTGCAGTCTTTCTATCCGTTGTCAAACGTTAAAAAAATTTTAAGAAACGAAATTGTAACTAATACTGCACGTTCTATCAATTTCAGCCTGCAATACAAATACGGCAAAAGGTCGTCTGAAAACCCGCATCGCAAGTTTTCAGACGACCTTGTATGTGAACAGGCGATTTACGCTTTGCCCGTGCTGCCGAAGCCGCCTTCGCCGCGTTCGCTGGCGGCAAATTCGTCCACGACTTTAAACGAGGCTTGGACAACGGGGACGATGACCATTTGCGCGATGCGTTCCATCGGCTCGATGGTGAACGCTTCTTTGCCCCTGTTCCACACGGAGACTTTGAGTTCGCCCTGATAGTCCGAGTCGATCAGTCCAACCAAGTTGCCCAAGACGATGCCGTGTTTGTGTCCCAGACCGGAACGCGGCAGCAAAACGGCGGCGTAGTCGGGATTGGCAAGGTGAACCGCCAGACCGGTCGGAACGAGATAAGTGTCGCCCGGTTGCAGGGTAACGGCTTCGTCCAGACAGGCGCGCAGGTCGAGTCCGGCGGAACCCGGCGTGGCGTAGGCGGGCAGTTTGTCCGCCATTTTCGGATTAAGGATTTTCAGTTCGACTTCGGTTTGCATGGTTTTTTTCCGTTTCATTTGATTTGACGCGGATTATACACATATTCTTCCCTCCCTATCGTTGGAGTCGTCTGAAAAAAACGGGGTATGATTCATTCAAACAAACGTGAGTATCGGAGGACATCATGGATTTGCACAATATCCGCGAAGATTACAGCAAGCGCGAACTGTCGGAATCGGAATGCCATGCCGACCCGATTGTCCAGTTCGAGCAATGGCTGAACGAGGCGATTCATTCGCAAGTCAACGAGCCGACTGCTGTCAACGTCGCCGCCGTGGGCGAAGACGGCAGGCCGAACAGTCGCATGGTGCTGCTGAAAGAAGTCAATCCGCAGGGATTTGTGTTTTTCAGCAATTACTTAAGCCGCAAAGGACGCTCGTTTGACGCGCATCCGTTTGCCGCCATGACGTTTTTCTGGCCGGAACTGGAGCGGCAGGTGCGTGTTGAAGGACGCATCGAAAAACTGGATGCCGCCGCTTCGGACGAATATTTCGACAGCCGCCCCTACACCAGCCGCATCGGCGCATGGGCAAGCGCGCAAAGCGAAGTGTTGTCGAGCAAGGCGATGTTGGTTGCCAAAGCGGCGGCAGTGGGCGCGAAACACCCGCTGCACGTCCCGCGTCCGCCGCATTGGGGCGGCTATCTCGTCATCCCAGACCGCATCGAATTCTGGCAGGGCCGCCCCAGCCGCCTGCACGACCGCATCCAATACCGTTTGGTTGACGGCAACTGGATACGCGAGCGGCTGTCGCCTTAAACTTTCCACAGCTTCAAGCCGATAGGGTAAAAATCCCGACTCCAGCAAAAGGGCGTCTGAAATATAAAAAAACGTTTTAACAAAACTCGTTTCATTCGTTTCAGACGACCTTTTATCCGTAACTTATCCTGCCGCCACCGCCGCAGAAGAACCGTTTTTCCGCAGCGGGTTGAATTTGACTTGCCTTGTCCTGCTTCAAATTCAACCCGCTGCCATCAAACGCGTTAGGAGAACCCCATGTCCAAGCACCCCACCAGCAAACGCCAATGGCGCGACGGCGCAGCCCCGTCTGCCAAGAAAAACCGCCAAACCTTTCAAAAAGCAAAGCCCGTCCCAAAGACGAAACGCGGAAAACTGCTTCCAAACCTTACGGACAAAAAAAGTTTCAGACGACCTTAAGCCGCAAAACGCTCCCCAAACAGCGTGCCGCCAAAGCCAGAAAAACTCGTCGTCCGCAATCCCAACCAAAAAAATCATGGAGCGCGCGCGCGATTTGAAAGAGCGCCGCAGCGACTTGTCGCGCATGGAACCCGAACGCCTGCAAAAAGTGCTTGCCGCGTCCGGCGTCGGTTCGCGCCGCGAAATGGAAGAGTGGATTAACAACGGCTGGGTAACGGTCAACGGCAAAACCGCGCAATTGGGCGACAAAGTCACCCCCGACGACCACGTTACCGTCAAAGGCAGCATCATCAAGCTCAAATGGGCGGACCGCCTGCCCCGCATCATCCTGTATTACAAACAAGAAGGCGAAATCGTTTCCCGCGACGACCCGCAAGGCCGTGTCAGCATTTTCGACCGCCTGCCGCAGGCCGCCAGCAGCCGCTGGGTCGCCATCGGACGCTTGGACATCAACACCAGCGGCCTGCTCATCCTGACCACCTCCGGCGAACTCGTCCAACGTTTCGCCCACCCCAGCTTCGAAGTTGAACGCGAATACGCCGTGCGCGTACTGGGCGGGCTGACCACCGAACAAATGCGCAGTCTCACCGAAGAAGGCGTGATGCTCGAAGACGGCTTGGCAAAAGTCGAACGCATCTACGAACAAGGCGGCGAAGGCGCAAACAAATGGTACAACGTTGTCATTAAAGAAGGCCGCAACCGCGAAGTGCGCCGCATATTCGAAAGACAAGGTCTCACCGTCAGCCGCCTCGTGCGTGTCGGCTTCGGCCCCATCGGCCTGCCCAACCGCCTCAAACGCGGACAGTTCTACGAACTCAACCCCGCCGAAGTCGCCAACATCATCAAATGGGCGGACATGCTGCTGCCGGGCGAACGCCGCCGGAAGAAATCCTGACCGCAAAGGTCGTCTGAAAACTTTTCAGACGACCTTTATACACCCCTGCCTCAACCACCATCAGGAGCCGCTTCATGTTCACACTCAAAACCGACAACGACCGCCTGCTGCTCGCCTCAGCCGATTTGCGTGCGGAAATTTATCTCTACGGCGGGCTGCTCAACCGCTACGAAATCCGCCGCCCCGACGGCACATGGTTCAACATCATCAAAGCCTACGACACCCCGCAACACGCCCGCGAGAGCCTGACCGAATGGTTCCGCAGCGGCAAGCTCAGCCCGTACGCCTGCCGCCTGCGCCACGGCAAATACAACTTTGACGGCAAAGCGTATCAGTGCGGCAAATTCAAACTCGCCGAACACGCGGCACACGGTTTGATGTATGACCGCGAGTTTACCCTCGTCAACAGCCATGCCGACGGCCAATCCGCCGAAGTCGAAATCCGCGCAGATTACGCACAAGACGACAGCGGCTATCCCTTCCCCTTCAGCCTGACCGTCCGCTACCTCCTCAGCGCAGACGGCTTAAGCATCCGCTCTACCGTCCGCAACCAAGGCACGACCGCCATGCCGCTCGCAGACGGCTGGCACCCCTATTTCACACTCGGCGGCAAAACCGACGATTGGTCGCTGGAAATCGACAGCAGCAAACGCTTGGGCTTCGATGCCGATTTGGTTCCCGACGGCAGCATGATCGACGACACCCGTTTTCAGACGACCTCAAGCTTGGCAGGCATCGAATTGGACAACAGCTTTGTCTTGGCACGCCAAAAGCCCGCCGCCTGCACGCTTTCAGGCAAAGGACTGACCCTGAGCATTTACCCCGACGCATCCTATCCCTACCTGCAAATCTTCACCCCATCGACCCGCGACACCATCGCCATCGAAAACCTCAGCGGCGCACCCGACTGCTTCAACAACGGCTTAGGGTTAATCAAGCTGGACGCGGGAGAAGAAGCCGCATTTGAAACGCGCTACCATATCGCAGCCAACCGTCCGTAAACAGCCCGAACCTTCACCGGCAAAGCAAAGGTCGTCTGAAAACGCCCAATCAGGTTTTTCAGACGACCTTTTCGATTTTTAAGCGACACATTCGTCCCAAAAATGCCGCAGCACACCGCCAACACTCAAAACAATAATTTCTTAATTAACAATATATTAAGATTATTTTAACAAAGAAACTGTATTAAAACTCTAATTTCCTATTTGATTAGAGTATAATTCCTAAAATCTTAAAACAGGCGTCATTTAGCCGATAAAAAGCAACCTCGATACAGATACCGTCTATTAAAAAAACACCACCCGCAACCATCAAGGAACCCATACATGCAAAACAACTTCGACCCATTGCACATCCGAGGCAAATCATTGATTCCCGTCGTCCAAGGCGGGATGGGCGTGGGCGTTTCCGCATCGAAACTCTCCAGCGCGGTCGCCCGCGAAAACGGTGTCGGCACGATTGCCAGCGTCGATTTGCGCCACCTTCATGACGACCTGCTCGCCGAATCCAAAATCAATCCGAGCGAAGAAAAATACACCCGACTCAACTGCACCGCGCTTGACCGCGAAATCCAAAAAGCCAAAGCCGACGCAAACGGTAAAGGCATGATTGCCGTCAACGTCATGAAAGCCGTCAAAGACCACGCCGCTTACGTCCGCCAAGCCTGCGAATCGGGAGCGGACGCGATTGTGATGGGCGCGGGATTGCCGCTGGATTTGCCCGAAATGACCGAGGGTTATCACAAAGATGTCGCCCTGTTCCCGATTTTGTCCGAATCGCGCGGTATCGGCATCGTATTGAAACGCTGGATGAAAAAAGGTGTTTTGCCCGATGCCATCGTTATCGAACATCCCGCACACGCTGCCGGACACTTGGGCGCGGCAAGCGTGGCAGGTGTGAACGATGCCAAGTTTGAATTCAAACGCGTCATCGAAGAAACTTTCGAAGTATTCAAGAACTTAGGTCTTGAAAGCGAAAAAATCCCGCTCATCCTCGCCGGCGGCATGGCGAACTTTGAGAAAGTCAAAACTGCCCTGAAAAACTGGGGCGCATCCGCCGTCCAAATCGGCACGGCGTTTGCGGTTACCGAAGAAGGTGATGCCCACATCAACTTCAAAAAAACGCTGGCAGGTGCGGAAACCGAGCATGTCGTCGAATTTATGTCCGTCGCCGGACTGCCCGCACGCGGTGTGCGCACCAAATTCCTAGACAGCTACATCAAGCGCGAATCCAAGCTGCAAGCCAATGCCAAAGCCGACCCGCGCCGCTGTACGCAAGGCTTGAACTGTCTGACCAGCTGCGGCCTGCGCGACGGTTTGGCAAAAGCCGGACAATTCTGCATTGATATCCAACTCTCTGCCGCCTTCCGTGGCGAAGTCGATAAAGGCTTGTTTTTTTCCGAGGTAAAGACCCGCTGCCGTTTGGCAACGCCATCCGCACGGTGCAAGAAACCATCCAATATCTGCTCAACGGCGCTCTTCCCGCAGCAGCCAAATAATTCATACCCGCAGATGAACGCTAAAAAAGGGCATATTTCAATGTGCCCTTTTATAGTGGATTAACTTTAAATCAGGACAAGGCGAGGCAACGCCGTACTGGTTTAAAGTTAATCCACTATATTTTGCCTGCAAATCGCGTGATACTCAAAAAAGGTCGTCTGAAACCGATTTTCAGACGACCTTTTCCCAACGAGTCTTCCCTTTTCCTGCACACATTGTCAACAAAATCCGCATAAAAAATGCTAAGATGACCGTCTCGATAGACATTTGGAACACTCATGAACCCACTACTCGACCAGCTCCAACCCTATCCGTTTGCCCGCCTGCGCGAAGCCATGCAGGGCGTTAACCCTCCCGAAGGCGTTACCCCCGTCCACCTTCACATCGGCGAACCGAAACACCCTACCCCCGAAGTCATCACCAATGCGCTGACCGCCTCGCTGCACGAACTGGAAAAATACCCCCTGACCGCAGGTCTGCCCGAGCTGCGCCAAGCCTGTGCCGACTGGATGCGCCGCCGTTACAACGGACTGACCGTCAATCCCGAAATGGAAGTCCTGCCCGTACTCGGCAGCCGCGAAGCCTTGTTTTCCTTCGTTCAAGCTGTCTTAAATCCCGTTTCAGACGACCTCAAACCCGTCGTCCTCAGTCCCAATCCGTTCTACCAAATCTACGAAGGTGCAGCCATTCTCGGCGGCGGCGAAATCCGTTTTGCCAACTGCCCTGCCCCGTCCTTCAAGCCCGATTGGAAAAGCATTACCGAAGACGTATGGCAACGCACCAAAGTCATGTTCGTCTGCTCGCCCAACAACCCCAGCGGCAGCGTCCTGCAACTGGAAGACTGGCAAGAAATCTTTGATCTGCAAGACAAATACGGTTTCATCATTGCTTCCGACGAATGCTATTCCGAAATCTATTTCGACGGCAACAAACCCATAGGCGGCTTACAGGCGGCAGCGCAATTAGGACGCAGCAACCGCAATATCGTCATGTTCACCAGCCTCTCCAAACGTTCCAACGTTCCCGGACTGCGCTCCGGCTTTGTCGCAGGCGATGTCGAATTGCTTAAAAAAACTTCCTGCTCTACCGCACCTACCACGGCAGCGCAATGAGCATCCCCGTCCAACGCGCCAGCATCGCCGCATGGAACGACGAAGAACACGTCATCGCCAACCGCCGCCTGTATCAGGAAAAATTCGACCGCGTCATCCCCATTTTGCAACAGGCATTCGATGTCAAACTGCCCGACGCATCATTCTATATCTGGCTGAAAGTACCGAACGGCGATGATTTGGCATTTGCCAAAAAAATCTCTGGCAAAAAGCCGCCATCCAAGTCCTCCCCGGCCGCTTCCTCGCCCGCGATACCGAATGGGGCAACCCCGGTGAAGGCTACGTCCGCATCGCCTTGGTCGCCGATGTCGACAGCTGCGTCAAAGCCGCCGAAACCATCGTTTCCCTGTATCGCTGAATAAAGTGGCAGTTCAATAAAAGGTCGTCTGAAAACTGAACTGCACCCCCAAAAAGTTGGACATCCCCTCCAACTCACAAGGTGCAGTTTTTTTATGAGCAAATATACATTACACTTCAAATACCAAGCCGTACTCCACTACCTGCATATACGCAGCCAACAGCGTACCGCAGACCACTACGGCATTTCCCGAACCCACCTGAGACGATGGATACGCGCCTATCAAGAAGGCGGTATCGGCGCACTCGAACATCCCCAATCCAAAAACCATGCCCCAACATCGAAAAAAACCCCTTCATCGCAGATAAAACCCGACCAAGAAAAAAACGCAGGCAGAGCTTATCGAAGAGTTGTGCTATATGCGCGCAGAGGTCGCCTACCTAAAGGAGTTAAAAGCCCTCAGCCAAAAGCAGACCGCAAAGGACAAAGCCAAACCGTCCAAACACTGAGGGCGCAACACCCGCTCAAATACCTGCTGCACATCGCAAACCTGCCCAAAAGCAGCTTTTAC
Source organism: uncultured Neisseria sp. (assembly GCA_916438535.1). Taxonomy (GTDB): domain Bacteria; phylum Pseudomonadota; class Gammaproteobacteria; order Burkholderiales; family Neisseriaceae; genus Neisseria. The sequence goes on from CAKAEP010000001.1 coordinate 415,470, forward strand.
TACCACCACCAAGACCGGCCCGACCCCGATGAAGCCGACAAAGCCCTCCTTGTCGAAACCTACAAACGGCATAAAGGACGCTACGGGCAAAGGCGCATTGCCGCAGCATTGGATTGGAACCGCAAAAAAGCAGCTCGGTTGATGAAACAGATGGGGCTGAAAGCCAAAATACGGGCGAAAAAAGCCTACCGCCATCCCGCCATGGGCGAAATATCGGAACACCTCCTCAAACGTCTATTCACAGCCGAAAAGCCCAACGAAAAATGGCTGACCGACGTGACCGAACTCAAAGGGAGCGACGGCAAACTGTACCTCTCGCCAATCTTGGACTTGTTTAACCGCGAGATCGTCGCCTACGCCATGAGCCGCAATGCTAACAGCGAAATGGTGAAGGAAATGCTCGAAAAAAAGCCACCCCCCGTCTGACTGATAAAGGAACGATGCTGCATTCCGACCAAGGTGTGCTGTACCGTACGGCGGGATATAGGGAATTGCTTGCGGAGCATTCCATGGTTCAAAGCATGTCGCGAAAGGCGAACTGTTGGGACAATGCGCCGATGGAAAGCTTCTTTGCGGTGTTGAAGACGGAGTGTTTCTATAACGCAGGTGAATTGACGGTAGATGAATTGATGAAGCAGATAGATGACTATATGGATTACTACAACCGGGAGCGTTGCAGTTTGAAATTGAAAAAAAGCTGAGTCCTGTCTCATACAGAACCCAGCTTGCACAGAGCGCCTGAATAGGCTTTTTATGAGTGTCCAAGATTTGGGGGCCAGTTCAAACCTCAAATCCGAGTTTTCAGACGACCTCTTTTATACGCATTTCAAATTAAGCCAAATTTTCCAGCATCCATTTGACGTAGCGCTCGACGCCTGCTTTGACATCCAAAAATTCCTCCTTGTATCCGGCTTCGCGCAGTTTGGTGATGTCGGCTTGGGTGAAGCTTTGGTATTTGCCTTTGAGCGCGTCGGGGAAGGGGATGTAGCGGATAAGTTCTTCTTCTATCAGCTCTTTTAAGCTCAGTTCAGGTTTGCCTTCGGCGGCGCGGCAGGCGTTGACGGTGGCGGCGGCGAGTTCGTTGAACTGTTGGCTGCGGCCGGTGCCGAGGTTGTAGATGCCGGAGAGTTCGGGGTGGTCGAAGAAGTAGAGGTTGACTTTGGCGACGTCTTCGACGCTGACGAAGTCGCGGGTCTGTTCGCCGTTGCCGTAGCCGTCGTTGGCACCGAACAGGTTGACATAACCGTGTTCGCGGTATTGGTTGAAATGGTGGAAGGCGACGGATGCCATGCGGCCTTTGTGTTGTTCGTGTTGTCCGTAAACGTTGAAGTAGCGGAAGCCGACGACTTGGGCAGTCAGGCCTTCTTTCATGCGGCGGCGCAATACTTGGTCGAACAGGAATTTGGAGTAGCCGTAGACGTTGAGCGGTTTTTCAAGTTCGCGCTCTTCGCGGAAGATTTCGCCTTTGCCGTACACGGCGGCGCTGGAAGCGTAGAGGAAGGGGATGCGTTCGTCCTGACACCAGTCCAAAAGGTCGAGCGTGTACTGGTAGTTGTTGTCCATCATGTAGAGGCCGTCGTGGTTCATGGTGTCGGAACACGCGCCTTGGTGGAAGACGGCTTCGATGTTTTCGTAAGGCAGAAGATGGCCGCGCACTTGGCGGATGAATTCGTGTTTGTCGAGGTAGTGGGCGATTTCGCACTCGGCAAGGTTTTTGAATTTTTCGCCACGGGTCAGGTTGTCGACGGCAACGATGTCGGTAATGCCGCGTTGGTTGAGGGCTTTTGACGATGTTGCTGCCGATAAAGCCGGCCGCGCCTGTTACGATGATGGTCATATTGGGTTTCCTTTGTTTTTTGGTTTTAGCGAAACTCGTTGCACTCGTTTCAGACGGCCTTGGAAAGACGGGGTCGTCTGAAAAAGGAATTACTGCTCTTCCAATGCTTTGTTCAACTCTGCAAACGAGCAAAACCGCCGTACCGAGTTTGGCGACGACGACGCCTGCGGCGGTATTGGCGAGGTGCATGGCTTCGGGCATGGTGTAGCCTGCCGCCAGCCCCAAACCCACTCCGGCAATGACGGTGTCGCCTGCGCCGGATACGTCGTAAACTTCTTGGGCGCGGGTGGGCTGGTAAATGGGTTCGCCTTCGCTGAACAGGGTCATGCCCTCTTCGCTTCGGGTCAGTAAAACGGCGGTCAGGTCGAGGTGGCGGCGCAGGTTTTGCGCTTTTTCGGTCAGCTCGCTTTCGTTTTTCCAACTGCCGACCACTTCTTTCAATTCAGCGCGGTTGGGCGTAATCAGCGTGGCGCCGGCGTATTTTTTTCGTAATCGTCGCCTTTGGGGTCGATTAATACGGTTTTACCTGCGTGTTTTGCCCAATCTATCATATCGGAGATGTGTGACAGGCCGCCTTTGCCGTAGTCTGAAAAAATGATTGCGTCGTATTCGGGCAAGATTTCACGGTATTGCTGCTTGATTTGCTCCAACACTTCGCGGTTGGGATGTTCTTCAAAATCAAGACGGATAAGCTGCTGGTTGCGGGCGACGACGCGCAGTTTGACGGTGGTGGCGATTTGTTTGTCGCGCATCAGATAGGAGGCAACGCCGTCTTGCGCCATCAGCGCGTCGAGCGCGTCGGCGGCTTCGTCATCGCCGGTTACCGACAACAGCCCAGCTTTGCCACCCAACGAAGCGATGTTGCGCGCAACGTTCGCCGCTCCGCCCGCGCGTTGGTCGATACGTCCGATTTTCGCCACCGGAACAGGGGCTTCGGGCGAAATACGGGACACATCGCCAAACCAATAGCGGTCGAGCATCACGTCGCCGACAACAAGGACTTTGGCTTGTGCGAAACGGGATTTGAGGGTTTCTTGTTGGAACTTGGTGGGCATATTGCCTCCGTTGTGTTTTTTTCAGATGGCCTCAACCTGTAAGGTCGCCTAAAAATCAGTTTGCTTCAAGGTTCGCCACGCGGTTCACTTCGCGCAATACGGCTACCGGATCGGCCGCTTGGGTAACAGGTCGGCCCATCACCAGATAAGTCGAACCTGCCGCCAATGCTTCGGCGGGCGTCATGATGCGGCGCTGGTCGTCGTTGTTGCCGGCAATGTCCAAACGGATGCCGGGCGTTACCAAGACAAAATCCTGCCCCAATTCGCGGCGCAACGGCGCGGCTTCTTGGGCGGAGCAGACCACGCCGTCTAAGCCCGAACTTTGCGCCAGTTTCGCCAAGCGGATGACTTGTTCTTCAGGGGCGATGTTCAAACCGATTTCCGCCAAATCGCTTTGTTCCATGCTGGTCAGTACGGTTACGCCGATTAAGAGCGGCTTTGTGCCGTATCCGGCAACGGCTTCGGCGGCGGCTTCCATCATGCGGCGGCCGCCCGATGCGTGCATATCGACCATCCACACACCCATGTCGGCGGCGACTTTGCAGGCTTGGGCGACGGTGTGGGGAATGTCGTGGTATTTCAAATCGAGAAAAAGTTTGAAACCCTGATGAATCAGGCTTTCCGCCAAACTGCGCCCCGTAGCGGTAAACAGCTCTTTGCCGATTTTGATTTGGCACAACGTCGGATCAAGGTTGCGGACGAATCCGAGCGTGTCTTTTTTTCGTTGGCAAAATCAAGGGCAACGATGACAGGGGTGCGTTGTTGCGGAGTTTGGAAGTCGGTGATTAAAGGATTCATGGTGTTTTCGTTTCGGGTTTTCAGACGACCTTTATCGTCTTTTTTTCGCAGTATAGTGGATTAACTTTAAACCAGTACGGCGTTGCCTCGCCTTGCCGTACTATCTGTACTGTCTGCGGCTTCGTCGCCTTGTCCTGATTTAAATTTAATCCACTATAACAACGTAAATTCAAACCGTAGGTCGGGCATTGATGTCCGACCCTACGCGGACTCAAGCCCCCGACAAACTGTTTCGGATAAATTTGAACCGGTACATCAGCCGTCATTCCCACGCAGGCGGGAATCCATTGATAAAACTCAGTTCATCAGATTTAAACAGCGATTGCCCAAATTCAGAAATGGATTCCCGCCTGCGCGGGAATGACGCCGAATGATTATTTTTTTCGGTTGCAACACGCTGTTTATCAAAAAAACAGGTCGTCTGAAACCTGACTTTCTGTTTTGTTTTCAGACGACCTTTTTCGATTTATTTGCCCAATGCGCCCAATATTTCGGCTTTCACGGCTTCTACCGGCTGAGTGCCGTCAACTTTGATGTATTTCGGCGCGTGTTCGCCTTCCAGCTTGCTGTAAAAATCGACCAGCACTTCGGTTTGCTCGTGGTAAACGGCAAGGCGTTTTTTTGACGGTTTCTTCTTTGTCGTCGTCGCGCTGAATCAAATCTTCGCCGGTTACGTCGTCTTTGCCTTCGACTTTGGGCGGATTGTAGGTAACGTGGTAGGTGCGGCCCGAAGCCAAGTGAACGCGGCGGCCGCTCATGCGGTCGACAATCACGCTGTCGGGTACGTCGATTTCAACCACGGCGTCCAAATCCACGCCCGCTTCAACCATCGCTTCGGCTTGTGCCAGCGTGCGCGGGAAGCCGTCGAACAGGAAACCGTTTTTGCAGTCGTCTTGTGCAATGCGCTCTTTCACCATGCCGATGATGATGTCGTCGCGCACCAAGCCGCCTTCGTCAATGATTTTTTTCGCTTCCAAACCCAGCGGCGTGCCTGCTTTAATCGCAGCTCGGAGCATGTCGCCGGTGGAAATTTGCGGAATGCCGAACGCAGCGGTGATGAATTGTGCCTGAGTGCCTTTACCCGCACCCGGCGCGCCTAACAATAATACTTTCATGGGTGTTCCTTCTTGTTAAGTAGTATGGATTTGAAACGTGATTTAAATGATTTTACACGGCTTGCGTTTATCGTTCAAAACTTCAGACGGCCTGTTCCGCGCCGAAATGTTTCCATGCGTCATCGCGCATTTCGGCAAACCATGTGTCTTCGGGAAAACGCTTCAATGCGTCTTTCAAAGTGGAAAGCAGGTTTTGCGATAAAGTCTTCGCCAAATACTCTTCCTCATTGGCTTCCGCCGCCTTGTCCGCCTGCTGCGCCAAACCGCGCGCGCGGGTCTGATGCCCGTGTGCCAAGTAGTTGAGCGCAATCACCTTTTGCGCCCAAAGCTGCGGAATTTCAGGGCTGTCTTGCAGCAATACCGACAAAATCGACACGGCAACCGTCAGCCTGCCGCCGTTTAAGCGCAAATCCAGCGAACGGTTGGGCGGCAGCGTACTGAGCGTTTCCGCCATACGGAACCAAAACTCGCCGCTGGCTTCATCCGGCGCGGCGGCTTTCAACATTTCATAGTTAAACTCTTGGTCGTCGTTTTTGAACCAGCAGGGCAACATCGGCAAGCAGTTTTTTTGCTCTTCGCGGCTCAAATGGCGTAAATCGGTCATATAAGGGCTTTCTGTTGATGTTTGGGTAAAACGGATTATCCGGTTTGGTGTTTACTGAAAAAAACAGCTTTTTACGGCTCATCATTTTCAGACGACCCATCTCATTCTATTGAATCGTGATAAGGCTCGTCCAAATAATAAGGTTTCGCTTTCAATCTTTCCCATTTGACTTTCGGGCGGTCTTTCGATGAACCGAACACATTGCCGCCTGTCGTTCTCTTCCGCTTTCCAGTCAGATAATTGTCGCTGTACTCCTCAATTTCGCCTGAAGCCCCTGTGATATTCGTGATATGAATATCCAATCAGGAGAAAGCGGTCGTTTTGGTAACGGAATAGGTAGTCAATGCGGTCCTTCCACCAGTTTCCGCAACTGTAAAACCCTTCAAAATGGACTTTCAGACGACCTTTATCGATGGAGACATCAGAAAACGGGTCGTCAAGACAGCCCTTATCTTTATCGCTTTCAGGCGGAATCAGCGTTGTGTTTTCGACAGCCGTCTTGTAACTGTCTGCCTGTTTGAACAATACTTTCAACATCCTCGGATTGGTATCCAATTCAGGTAGTCCCATAGAGTCGTTTGGGATGATGTTTGCCTTGTCTTGCTTTTTGCAGCACCAAAACGGCATCGGCTTGATTGTCGCCGTTTAAATCCCCCTCCACGCTTTTTGATGATTTTTCCAGCCTTTGGGCGCGTAAGCGGAAAAATCGGCGGCGCAAGCAGGCAAGGCGATGCAGGATAAAAATATCAATATGCTGCGTTTCATAACAATTCCTGATGATGGCAAATTCAACAGCCCGTAGCGCGGGCTTGGCTCGCGAAAACCCGCTTTATTCGTTTTGGCGAAACCCGCTTGCCCAATTTCAGACGACCTCGAACGCAGCCCTGACCCTGTCCAAATCCTCTTGCGTATCTACGCCGGCGGCAGGGGCTTCTTTGGCGGTTTCGACGGCAATCGGGTAGCCGTGCCACAGGACGCGCAGTTGTTCCAACGATTCGATGGTTTCCAGCGGTGAGACGCTCATTTCGGCGTAGCGTTGCAGAAAACCGGCGCGGTAGGCGTAAATGCCGATATGGCGCAGGACGGCGGTTTCGGCGGGCAATTCGCGCTTTTCGGCGCGCATGGCATCGCGCGGATAGGGAATCGGGGCGCGGCTGAAGTAGATGGCGTTGCGGTTTTTGTCGAGGACGACTTTGACGACGTTGGGATTCATAAATTCGTCGAAATCGTGCAATTCGTGCGCCGCGGTCGCCATCTGCACGTTGTTTTCCACCAAGACTTCGGCGGTGCGGTCGATGAGTTCGGGGGCAATCAGCGGCTCGTCGCCCTGTACGTTGACGACCACCAGATGTTGCGGCAGCTTCAGCGTGGCGGCGGCTTCGGCAAGGCGCGTCGTGCCGCTTTCGTGCCGGTTTGAAGTCATGACGACTTCGACGCCGTGCGCCCTGACAGGCCGTCTGAATATCGGGATGATCGGTGGCAACGACGACGCGCGCCGCTTTGCTTTTTGCCACCTGTTCGGCAACGCGCACGACCATCGGTTTGCCGTGAATATCCGCCAAGGCTTTTCCGGGCAGGCGCGATGAATCCAGCCGCGCCGGAATCAATACGACGAATTCGGTCATGCTTTGAGTTCCTCTTCGCTCAACGCTCGTGCTTCGTTTTTCCAGCATATAGGGAATGCCGTCTTTAATCGGATACGCCAGCTTCGCCTGACGGCTCCACAATTCCTGTTTGTCCTGATGATATTCCAGCCTGCCTTTGGTAACGGGGCAGACGAGGATGTCTAAGAATTTTTTTTCCATGGGGTTTCTTTCGGGTTTGATGGTTTTAGCGAAACTCGCTTCGCTCGTTTTGGCGAAACTTGCTTCGCTCGTTTTCAGACGACCTCAAGCGGCATTATTTTTTCCGTGCCGGTTTGTTAGGCTGTTTGGCGCAGGCTTGGGCAGGATTTTTTTGCCGTCGCACATGATTTGGCGGATTTCACGTCTCAGGTTTGCGCTTTGGTTGGATTGGGTGTATTTGCCGGCAAGGATGTCCATCATAGGTTTCACCGTTGCCTCAAGATAGCGCGGCGTTTTGTCCATTATCGATTGACCTACCGCCGTGCTGTAAAAGCCAATCAATGCGTTGACTTCTTCTTGCGTATAAACCGTCTTCATGCCGTCTAAAGTCGCTTTTACGCAATTGGGCGCGCACTTGCGGCGTATTGATTTCGGCAATCGATTGGTTTGCATACTTTTTTCAAGACTGCTTCCAACTGCGGACGTTTGTCTTCCGGCGCATCTTTCAAAAAAATTTCTGTACATTCGGATCGGAAAGCACAATGCCCTCCATGCTTTGGAAAGACTGATCTAACAGGGCATCCATCTTCTGCACTTCAAACAGACGCTCCAGCGACGCGTCGCTGGGTGTAGCGGCAAATGCGTTGGCACACAATGCAAAGGCAGTAAGGGGCAGCAACAGGGTTTTCAATTTCATCTTCCTCTCCTTCTAAAAAAACAAAAAAATACAAATGTTCAGACGATGTTTCCCAAATAAGACGGCTTGTCGGGCATGAATGCCCGACCTACAGAATATTTTCAGACGACCTCTTCGGCAAGACTTAACTGCTCCAACACAAATTCCGCCAAATCAGGTTCGATTATCGCACAAACAGGCAATACCCATACATGATTCAGATTGAGATCGTCTAAAAACTTGACTGCATCCTTTTTCCGTAATAATGACCGCGTCCGCATTGGGCAAGTCTGTCGCAGCGATATCGGCATGGTCGGGCAGTGCGACGGTTTGGTTCAACGTGATGCCCATGTTCCGCAGCGAATCAAAAAAACGCTCCGGTTTGGCGATACCTGCCACGGCGGCGACAGTTTGGTTTTTTTCAGACGACCTGTATCCAGTATTTCAGACGGCTGGTTCAAACGGTAAATCTGTCCCATTTCGATGCGGCTGTGAAACATATTTTTCAGACGGCGCAAACGACGCATCCGCCTGACCGCCGCTGACAACGACCGCATCCACCGAATCCAAACGCGACAAAGGTTCGCGCAAATTGCCGTTGGGCAGCAAATCCAAATCCGACCGCCCCGTATCCGCCACCGGAAACACCGCGATTTCCACATCCCGCCGCAGGGCATAATGCTGCAAACCGTCGTCCGTCACAATCAGCCTGATGTCGGGATGCGCCGCCAGCAGCGCCCTGCCTGCCTGTGCACGGCTGCTGCCCACCGCCGTCGGCGCGCCGGTTTTACGGAACAGCAGCAAAGGCTCGTCGCCCGTATCTTCCGCACGGCTCGCGGCATTCAATACATGAACCGCCTTACTCTTGCGCCCGTAACCCCGGCTGATGATGCCGACCTTGATGCCTTTTTCCTGCAAGCCCAACACCAGCGCGGCGACAATCGGCGTTTTTTTCCCGTCCCGCCCGCGTGGATATTGCCGACCACGACCACGGGCACGGACAGCTTTTCGCTTTTCAGACGGCCTGAAACGAAATCATCGCGCCGTTTCGCCGCAATTTTGGCAAACAGTTTGGATAAGGGTTTGAGCAGGAAAGATAAAAACGGATTGGGGCGTTGCCAATGGCGTTCGATGATTTGATGGAGTTTGGGCATTCAGACGACCTTGAAATATTCGACTGAAGATTATATAACACAAGCCTATCAGCTATAAATGCCGCCCGAAACCCCTTATAATCCAACCTTTCCCCATTTATTCCCGCCCCAATGTCCGAACTCTTCGCGCCCTCCTCCATTTCCGTATCCGAACTCAACGCCCTCGCCAAAGCCTTGCTGGAAGACCATCTTGCCGGCTTGTGGATTGCGGGCGAAGTGTCCAATCTGACCCGTGCCGCCAGCGGGCATTATTATTTCTCGCTCAAAGACAGCCGCGCGCAGGTGCGTTGCGCAATGTTCAAGGGTGCGGCGGCGCGTTTGGCAAAACCTTTGAAAGAAGGCGACCATATCGAAGTGGCGGGCAAAATCAGTATTTATGAAGCGCGGGGCGAATTTCAGATTACTGTGAACGAGGTGCGGCTCAAAGGCTTGGGACAGCTTTACGAAGCATACGAGCGGCTGAAGGCGCAGTTGCAGGCGGAAGGCGCGTTTGCGGCGGAGCGCAAGAAACCTTTACCCGCCCGTCCTCAATGTATCGGCATCGTAACCAGTCTGGCGGCTGCAGCATTGCGCGATGTCGTGACCACCTTGAAACGCCGTGCGCCCGAAATTCCCGTCATCGTTTATCCGACCGCCGTTCAAGGCGCGGGCAGCGAGTTTCAGATTGCCCAAGCGATTAAAAACCGCATCGCAACGCGCCGAATGCGATGTGTTGATTGTCTGTCGCGGCGGCGGCAGCATTGAAGATTTGTGGGCGTTTAACGAAGAGCCTGTTGTACGCGCCATCGAAGCCTGCGCAATTCCCGTCGTCAGCGGCGTAGGACACGAAACCGATTTCACGCTTGCCGATTTCGTCGCCGATGTGCGTGCGCCCACGCCGACTGGCGCGGCGGAACTGGTCAGCCCCAACCGCCAAGAATCGCTGCACCGCCTCGCCCAGGCCAAAGGTCGTCTGAAAACCGTTTTTGGAACAACGCTATTTCGATGCCAGCCAAAAGCTCGACTGGCTCGCGCGGCAAATCCGCCACCCGCGCCAAAAAAACTCGACGAACAGCGCACCTACATCCACAAACTGGCGCAAACCCTGTCCTACTCGATGATGCAAAACGTCCGCGCCCACACCGCCCGTTTCGAACGCCAAACCCAAGCCCTGAAACATTGCCGCCCTGATATTTCCGTTTACCGGCAAGACATCGACCGCTTTCAGACGACCTTGTCGCACGCCTTCCGCCAACTGCTTGCCCACCGCCGCCAAAGCCTGAACGCCCAAACCGCCCTGCTCGAAGCCGTCTCGCCGCAGCAGATTCTGGAACGCAGCTTCTCCGTCGTTAAAAAAACACGCGGACAAGTCATCCGTAACGCCGATGTTTTAAAGCAAGGGCAGAAACTGCACATCACTTTTGCCGACGGCGAAACCGACGTCCGCGTGACCAAAGAGCAGGCGCAGCGGGAATTGTTTGATTAACCGTCGGCTTGAATGAAAAAGGTCGTCTGAAAAACAGGGTCGATTAAAATAGAAACCGCCCTTGCCGTTATTCTCGCGCAGGTATGAATCCGGAGATTTGGAATAATGGCGTTCCTAATCCTTCCGAAAACCAAAAATCTGGATTTCCGCCTGCGCGGGAATGACGGTTCTAGTGCTTTTTCTTTGACCCCACTCTTTAAATGTTTGCTTTGACAAAATTTGATCCGCCTGTTTTCAGACGACCCGTTCCTCACGAATCCCTTTTCGCCGATATGGCATGAATGCCGAGTCCGCAGGCCAATCATGATCTTCGGAGGCTAAGCCTACGTTGTACGCTATTGTTTGGTTGTTCGGATTTGACAAAAATACGGCAATTTACGGCTGATTGTTCCTGTTTTTAGAAAGACAGCAAAACTCATATTTCGGTAAAAAGGTCGTCTGAAAGTGAACAAACCCAGTTGTGTTCACACATTTTCAGACGACCTCCTGCACATTCCGGAATCATTTTCATCTCAATACGGTATAATCCCTCCATCTGCTTTGTACTGCATCATCAAACGATTATGGACAACATGCAAAACCAACCGCCAATCCCGCCGCGCAATTCTCTGCGTCGGAACAGTATTTACCTGCTGCCCAACTCCTTTACCATCGCCGCGTTGTTCTGCGCCTTTTTCGCCATCACCCAATCCATGCACGGGCGTTATGAGACGGCAGCGATTGCAGTATTCCTCTCCATGCTGCTCGACGGCATGGACGGTCGCGTGGCACGGCTGACCAACAGCCAAAGCGCGTTCGGCGAACAGCTCGACAGCCTTGCCGACATGGTCAGTTTCGGCGTTGCGCCCGCCTTGATTGCCTATAAATGGCAGCTTTGGCAGTTTGGCAAAATCGGTTATTCCGTCGCCTTCATCTACTGCGCCTGCGCCGCCCTGCGCCTCGCCCTCTTCAATACGCTTATCGGCAAAGTCGATAAACGATGGTTCATCGGTGTTCCCAGTCCGACTGCCGCTGCGTTGATTGTCGGCCTGATTTGGGTCAACCACAGCATCGAACGCTTCCCCGGCGTACATTGGTGGGCTTTGGGCATCACGCTTTTCGCCGGCATTTCCATGATTGTCCAAATCCCGTTTTGGAGCTTTAAAGAAATCAATATCCGCCGCCAAGTCCCGTTTATGGGCATGGTGCTTGCCGTGTTGGTATTGTTGCTCATCAACTGGAAACCTTCGCTTGTACTTTTTCCTGTTTTTTTCCTGGGTTACAGCCTATCCGGCTACATCATGGCGGTATGGCGCTGGTTGAAAAAAACGCCGTAAAACCAAAAAGGTCGTCTGAAAAAAATGTGGACTTGGGATATTATCCTCGCCCTGCTCGCCGTCGGAAGCGCGGCGGGCTTTATTGCAGGATTGTTCGGCGTAGGCGGCGGCACATTGATTGTCCCCCGTCGTCTTGTGGACGTTGCAACTGCAAGGCATCAGCAACCACCCCTACGCCCAACATCTCGCCATCGGTACATCCTTCGCCGTCATGGTATTCACCACCTTCTCCAGCATGTACGCGCAGCACAAAAAAAGCGCCATCGACTGGCAGACTGTCCGCCGTATGACCCCCTCCATGATATTCGGCGTACTGATCGGCGCAGTAACCGCCAAATACATGCCTACCCGCGCCCTGCAAATCTTCTTTATCGCATTCCTAACCCTTATCGCCCTCAAAACCCTGACAGACTCCAAACCCAAAGCCTCGCGCCACCTGCCCGCCCTACCCGGCTTAAGCGCGGTCGGCACATTGTTCGGCGCAGCTTCGAGCTGGGTCGGCATCGGCGGCGGCTCGCTGTCCGTCCCCTTCCTGATGTATTGCAACTTCCCCGCCCACCGCGCCATCGGCACATCCTCCGGCCTCGCCTGGCCGATTGCGCTCGCCGGCACAATCGGCTATCTCGTTACCGGCTGGAACGTTCCCGATCTGCCACACGGCTCCGGCGGCTTCCTCTATCTACCCGCCGTCGCCATCCTCAGCATCGCCACCATGATTTTTTTGCTCCGCTCGGCGTCAAAACCGCGCACAAACTCCCCGCCCGCCAGCTTAAAAATCTCCTTCGGCATCATGCTGCTGCTGATTGCCATAAAAATGGCTTGGAACCTTGTCCGTTGAATTTTTCCCAAACGCTGCCATCATTAAAAGGTCATCTGAAAACGGGCATGGCAGGTTACGCCGAAACCATCCACATTTTTTCAGACGACCTTTTACCTTAACCCTGTTTCAACACCCCAAATTCTTTTAAAATACCGCCTGATTTGAATTTAACCGAAAGACCGAACTTCATGAACCTACATCAAACCGTCGAACGCGAAGCCGCCGCCGCCTTTGCCGCCGCAGGCATCGCCGACAGCCCCGTTGTTTTGCAGCCGACCAAAAAAACGCCGAACACGGCGATTTCCAAATCAACGGCGTGATGGGTGCGGCGAAAAAAGCCAAACAAAATCCGCGTGAATTGGCGCAAAAGGTCGCCGAAGCATTGGCCGACAACGCCGTGATTGAAAGCGCGGAAGTCGCCGGCCCGGGCTTCATCAACCTGCGCCTGCGTCCCGAATTTCTCGCCCAAAATATTCACTCGGCTTTGAACGACGCGCGTTTCGGTATAGCGAAAACCGACAAGCCGCAAACCGTCGTCATCGACTATTCCTCGCCCAATCTGGCAAAAGAAATGCACGTCGGCCACCTGCGTTCCAGCATCATCGGCGACAGCATTTCGCGCGTGTTGGAATTTATGGGCAACACCGTCATCCGCCAAAACCACGTCGGCGACTGGGGTACGCAGTTCGGCATGTTGGTCGCTTATTTGGTTGAGCAGCAAAAAGACAATGCCGCGTTTGAGCTGGCGGATTTGGAGCAGTTTTACCGCGCCGCCAAAGTGCGCTTTGACGAAGACCCTGCCTTTGCCGACACCGCGCGCGAATACGTTGTGAAGCTGCAAGGCGGCGATGAAACCGTGTTGGCGTTGTGGAAACAGTTTGTCGACATTTCGCTCTCGCACGCCCAAGCCGTTTACGACACGTTGGGCTTGAAACTGCGCCCCGAAGACGTGGCGGGCGAATCCAAATACAACGACGGTTTGCAGCCCGTGGTCGATAATTTGGTTCAAAAAGGTCTGGCGGTCGAAGACGACGGCGCGAAAGTCGTGTTCTTGGACGAGTTCAAAAACAAAGAAGGCGAACCCGCCGCGTTTATCGTGCAAAAACAAGGCGGTGGCTTCCTCTATGCCTCCACCGATTTGGCGTGCCTGCGCTACCGCATAGGCCGTCTGAAAGCCGACCGCCTGCTCTACGTCGTCGACCACCGCCAAGCCCTGCACTTCGAACAACTTTTCACCACTTCCCGCAAAGCAGGCTATCTGCCTGAAAATGCAAAAGCCGAATTTATCGGCTTCGGCACCATGATGGGCAAAGACGGCAAACCGTTCAAAACGCGCAGCGGCGACACCGTAAAACTGGTTGACCTGCTGACCGAAGCCGTCGAACGCGCCACCGCTTTGGTGAAAGAGAAAAACCGCGAATTGGGCGCGGATGAAGCCGCAAAATCGGCAAAACCGTCGGCATCGGCGCGGTCAAATACGCCGATCTGAGCAAAAACCGCACCAGCGATTATGTGTTCGACTGGGACGCCATGCTCTCGTTTGAAGGCAACACCGCCCCCTACCTGCAATACGCTTACACACGCGTGCAAAGCGTATTCCGCAAAGCCGGCGAATGGGACGCGGCCACGCCCACCGTTTTGACCGAACCGCTGGAAAAACAGCTTGCCGCCGAGCTTCTGAAATTCGAAGACGTGCTGCAAAGCGTGGCGGACACGGCGTATCCGCACTATCTAGCAAACTATCTTTACCAAATTGCCACCCTGTTCAGCCGCTTCTACGAAGCCTGCCCGATACTCAAAGCCGAAGGCGCAACCCGCAACAGCCGCCTGCAACTGGCGAAACTTACCGGCGACACGCTGAAACAAGGCTTGGATTTGCTGGGCATTGACGTGTTGGATGTGATGTAAGTCATTCCCCATAAGCAAAGGTCGTCTGAAAACGGATTTTTCAGATGACCTTTTTAAATTCCGGACATTTATTTCGTTTTCAACCAAGCAAACCAAACCAATACGACAACGAAACAAAAAAATAAGCGATGCTCCAAACCGGCAGCGCAATACCCAAAAAAATAATCCGGTACGGCACAATTACCGAAGCCGCGCACGATGGGTTCAAACCAGTCAAACAACGGCCAGTCCTTCAAGCGGAACGTCCACGGAGCGCCGCAGGAAGGTGCCGTACCCGGCGGCAGGCTTTGCAACCACAACTGATAAGCCGCCGTCCCTATCCCGTACACAGCAGGCGCGCTGATAAGCAAAGCGGAAAACGTCCGCCCCACTTTGGAAGACTGACGGAAAAAAATACCGCCAGCAAAGCCGCCACCCCGACCGCCAATACGCACAAACGCTGCACGATGCACAATACGCAGGGATTCATCCCTAAAACATATTGCGAAACAAACGAACCGCAGGCAGCCAATACGGACAAAACGAGCAAAAAAACAAGGCTGTTTTTTTCTAAAAAAATTCATAATATCAAAGCTCTTTTAAATTTCAGACGACCTCTTCATGCCGTCAATCAGCGTCTATTTTTACTACAAAACCCACGCCCTTCCGAAAAGCCCCTACCCATTCGCTGAAATTCAAAAAAAGTACCCACGCCGCCATTTCTGTTCAAGCGGCAATCCGCAATAATCGCTGAATTTTTGCCGAAATCAGAAGCCCGGATTCACGCCTGTTCAGGAAGTTCAGGAATAATGGGAATATTTTCCATTTTAACCTGCTGTAAAATGCACCGAATCAAAACTTCTCGCACATACTTTACGCCACACCCCGATACATTTTCAGACGACATTTCCACAATTTCGTATCAAAAAAACAGGATTCAGCCGTGCAAAACAGATGAAACTGTGGCATAATCCGCCCGTCTTCACAAAAAGACTTCAGGAGTTTGAACGGGTTCGCGCTCGTCAAACTTGTCCGAACCGAATAACGGTTCTTTTATTTTTCGGAGTTATCCATCATGGCATTGACCGTAGAACAAAAAGCACAAATTGTTAAAGATTTCCAACGCAAAGAAGGCGATACCGGCTCTTCTGAAGTACAAGTCGCTCTGTTGACTTTCCGCATCAACGACCTGACTCCCCACTTCAAAGCCAACCCTAAAGACCACCACAGCCGTCGCGGCCTGTTGAAAATGGTCAGCCAACGTCGCCGTCTGTTGTCTTACTTGCGCCGTACCCAACCTGATACATACCGCAACCTGATTACCCGCTTGGGTCTGCGCAAATAATTTATGCTTTACCGGACACCGCTTGCAAAAGCGGTGTTTTTTTATGGAAAAGGTCGTCTGAAAACGTATTGGTAAAGTTTTTCAGACGACCTATCTCTTATGCTTGCGAGAGATTTAATCTATCCGTATATATTCCACCGACAAAATCTCAATCTCCTCGCGCCCTTCCGGTGTATTTAAAACGACTTCATCCCCTTCCCTCGCCTTAATCAGACAACGCGCCAACGGGGAAATCCAAGAAATTTTGTTTTGCGCGGTATCGATTTCATCGACGCCGACGATTTTCACGGTTTGCTCGCGCCCGTCGCCGCGCAACAGTCCGACGGTTGCGCCGAAAAACACTTGGTCGGTCGCTTCGCGCAATTCTGGATCGACGACGACGGCGGCTTCCAAACGCTTGGTCAGAAAACGGATGCGGCGGTCGATTTCGCGCATACGGCGTTTACCGTAAAGATAGTCGCCGTTTTTCGCTGCGGTCGCCGTTGCTTGCCGCCCAGTTGACGATTTGGACGATTTCGGGACGTTCTTTGTTGACCAGTTGATACAGCTCGTCTTTCAACGCCTGCCAACCAACGGGCGTAATGTAGTTTTTGGTTTCGGTACTCATGATATATATCTGATTATTTGGGATATACGGCAGTTTCAACAAAACTTCGAACTGCTGCATTGAAATGACTGATTCTACCGTCCTTAAGACGGAATATTCAAGCTGTCTATATTGATTCCAAAACCATATTCAGCGGCTTGAAAATGCCGCAAAGGTCGTCTGAAAGCCTACGATGCCCGTTTTCAGACGACCTTTATTGATTAAGTATTCGAATTTTAGGCTTTTTTTAAAAATTCCACTCCGCGCCCAACGACCATTGACGGCTGCTGCGTCGTGCATAAGGGGCATTGCTGCGGATGCGGCTGTATCCGTAATTCAAGGTCGGCGTGATGCCTTTGTAGGACAATTTGTCATGGCTGAGGCTAACGGAGAGAGCGCGCTCGCGGTTGCGTTGCGGCTCCGTGCCGAATGCCATAATGCCTTTATAGCGGCGGTTGGCAAATGAAGCGGTCAGGCGGCTGTTCAGCCCACCCAAAAACGGCCATTGCTGTATCCAGCCTATATTGAACCCGTTGCGGCGGTAGGCGGCATTGTTGACGGCATTGCGTATGTTTTTGTTTTCAGGAACAAAGCGGTTGTATTGCCAACCGCCGAACAGGGTCGTGCTGCCGAAACGGCGCGCCAGGGAGAGATAGGTACTGTCGTGCCAACCGTCGTTACGCAGCGCACGATCGGTTTCCCGGTAGTTTTGATGGTAGCGTTCCAGCGAGTAATAAAGTTGTGTCGCGTTGCCGAGATTGACCCTATGCGAAAGCTGTACGCCGACCCCGTGAGCCAGCATATACGGCGCGGCGCGGCGGTTGTTTTCTTTTTTACTGTCAAATTCGCTGCTGCCCGCCAACTGTGCCTGATAAAACGGTAAAACGCTGACGGTTTGTTTGCCGTCTTTGCGCTGCCAGCCCAAATAAGCCCTGCCGAACGCATCGTCGTAAGCTGATTGGCGGTCGAAAAAAATAGCTCGTTCCGCTGAGGTTGGCGCGGAATTTGACGGCGTGATGCCCGTACAGCGGGGTGAGTTTTTTTCGGTGTTCAATTCGTAATTCAAGCCGTTGGCACTGACAGGCAAAGTAATGCTGCACGCGGTTTGCCCTCTTGCTTCGATACAATAACGCGGAGCAGCATTGTTGGCATTATCGTTATGCACGGGACTGATTCCGCCTGACCATTTCCATTCCGTCTGCCGTCTGACGGCTTCTTGAAAAACGTTTGACGTTTTTCCAAAACGGGGGCAGGTATATCACGCTGCGCGGCATGGCGGAAATGCGCCGCCGCCTCGCCCAAACGATAATCCTGAAACTCTGCAGCCGCCAAATCCAATAATATGCGGTCGTCTGAAACGTCGGATTCATAAAAGGGTACGATAACGCTCGACCGCTTCGGAAGTCCGCCCTTTCAACTTTGCCAGCAAAGCATCGGCACGCGTAATCAGCTTGGGATTGTGGTTGGGCTGTTTGCGGTAAAGGGCGGCAAGCGAAGAAACCAAATCTACGCTATTGCCGTTAAGTGCCCGAATCAGCGCTTCCTCAAGAATACGCGGGTTTGCCGCTAAAAAATCATCGCCGACCACAGTCGGTTCTCCTGCATTCTCATTCTTTTCAGACGACCTTTCTTCTTCGGACAAAATATCCAGCCATTGTTTTTGCTGCACTTGTACGGCAGCATCCTGAGAAGGCGAATCCTGCCGGACATCCCCTTCGGGCAATTCAGCCAAGACTGCGGAAGGCAACAGGCAACATAAAGATACCGAAACCATTTTTTGTTTTATTCTTAACATTCAAAATCATCCGAAATATATGTGTGTATATCACAGGGGTAACTAAATGCAAACCGTCATGCCCTAATGATTCAATCCCTCAGTCATGGATTTACAGCTATCAAAGGTCGTCTGAAACTTTTCATACGACCTTTTTTGCGTAAAAGCAACAGATTCGCATTAAGATGCAGCATTATAGAGGTAAATTTCCAAAACAAACATAACTGATTTATTTTATGGTCTTATAAATTATTCAAATGTTATTCATCAGTAGATTCATAGGATTAATCAAGCCAACTCACTGAACACGCCTGAAATATATCTTGCGTATCCAAAGCAATCGTTTGATCCACACTATCCCCCAATATTCTTCATCATTAATAGATAGCATTATCAAATCAAATATTTAGAATAAATATTCAAACCTATGTCATTAATTGATTTATTTCTTAATATTTACTTCAAAAAAATCATAAAAAAACTCCGCGCAGATATTGCCAAGACGCCATAATTATTACAAAATATTACAACAAAATTGGTAATCCTTATCATTAATTTATAAAATATCAATATTAAGAGAGATTCATCATGAAAATCAAAGTACCCGCAATTTCTGCGGTAGCGACCCTTATTCTGACTGCCTGCGCTGGAGGAGGCGCATCCGAACCCAAAGTCCCCGTTGCCATACCTACGGCTCAGCCTATCGCCAATATCAAGCTGAGTGATGAAAGCAGTGCGGTACAGACCATCAACACCCTTTCCGGTAAAGGCGGCAGCCTGCATGAAGCGGAACTCGAAGTGAAAACATCATGGGGCAGCTATACCGATAAACAATATGTCTATCAAACCCCTTCCGGCAACTATTACAACATCAGCTCATATTCCGACCCGATTGTCCCCTCCTATTCCAGCCCGTCTTATGCCCTGCGTACCCGCCACGAAGGCCAGCCTTTGTCTGAGGGTGGAAAACTGTTTGTCTGTTGCAGCAATTCCGGACAATTCACCTATGCACCGGCAACCAAACATGACCACCTCAAATTCGGCGCATGGATAAATGCAGACGGCACGGCAGACCTGTTTGTCGGCGGCAAACCCGTCGGAACGGCGAAACCGTCTTATTACACTCCGTCAGACAGTACAGTGGCAAAAGGCAAGACTACATACGAAGTTTGGGCTGTCCGCGTCCGCAACGGCAATATCGTTACCTCAACCTACGATCCGGGCAAATCCTCCGGGTCGTCTGAAAAAAACACGCCCAAACTTTCACTGCTAACAGCCAATTTCAACACCAACAAACTCGGCGGCACGATTTTTAGGTAATGCGGATTACGGTCCGGATGTTGTGATGAAAGATGTTGGCATCAACGGCGTTGATTTCTCAGGCACTGCTGAATCCGATGGTAAAAACGGCAAAGTCGAAGGGAAATTCTTTGGTCAATTTAACGGCGATAAAACAGAAGTCAGTATAGGCGGCAAAGTAACCTTTGATGCCGATAAATCGTTGGATACCGTGTTCGGCGGCGTGAAGAATGATGACGACCGCAATACGACGGATACAAGCTTGACACCTGTCAGCAAGTAACCGTACGTCAAACATCCCAATAAACCGATAATCAGTACATCTTTAAGAGGCAAAAAATGTCCTTCCCCTTTAAACCCGTACTGCTGGCAGCTATTGTCAGCCAAACTTTCCCTGCCTTCGCTGCCGACCCCGTACCACAAGCCCATCAGGACTTGAATGAAGTCAAAGTCATCGGCGGCCGCAAAGTCCAAAAAAACTCGGTGAAGAGAAAGTCCGCCGTCAGGCATTGGATAAACAAATGGTCTCCGATGAAAGCGACTTGGTACGCTACGATCCGGGCATCAGCGTCGTCGAAGGCGGACGCTCAGGTTCCAACGGTTTTACCATACGCGGTGTCGATAAAGACCGCGTTGCCATCAACGTGGACGGACTGGCGCAAGCAGAAAGCAGGTCGTCTGAAGCGTTCCAAGAGTTGTTCGGCGCATACGGCAACTTCAATGCCAACCGCAACACTTCCGAACCTGAAAATTTCTCGGAAGTTACCATCAACAAAGGCGCGGACTCGCTCAAATCCGGTAGCGGCGCATTGGGCGGTGCCGTCAACTATAAAACCAAATCCGCAAGCGACTATGTTTCCGAAGAAAAAGCCTTACCACTTAGGCATTAAAGGCGGCTATATCGGACGCAACAGCCAGAAATTCAGCAGCATTACCGCTGCAGGAACTTGGCTGGGTCTGGATGCATTGATGGTTTATACCCGCCGTTTCGGTAAAGAAACCAAAAAAACAACAGCGACGCTGCCGATACCGTCATCACCGACAACAAACAAAGCTGGAACCCGAATGCCGGCAGCACCAACTACGGCAGCCGCGGCGTAGCCCGCAGCAAACCCGATCCACAAGATTGGGTAAACAAAAAGCACCTTATTCAAACTGGGTTACAACTTCAACGATAAAAACCGTATCGGTTGGATTTACGAGGATTCACGCACCGACCGCACGACGACTGAATTATCTAATATGTGGGCGGCAAACTGGAAAGGCGAGGCACTAGGCGATACCCGTTCCCGCCAAGACATCTCCTACCGTAAACGCATCGGTTTTGAATACAAAAACCAACTTGACAAAGGACCATGGGACAGTCTCAACCTGCATTACGACCGTCAAACCATCGACATGAGTACCTGGACTTGGGACTTGCCGACCGATTACGCCAGCAACGGTGTGAACAGCGACGTGTACCATATGTTTCGCAACATCCGTCAAAAAAATACCCAATTTGGTGCCGATGCTGAAAAACAAATCGACTTTTCCAAATTGGTATGGGCAATGCAATACGGATTGGGTGGTTCCCAAAACGACAACGACAATAGAGATCATAGCTATTGGGTACGCCTATACGACCCGAAATATCAAACGTCCAACAACCAAGAATTGACTATGCTGGTCGAAAGCTCCTCCAAAAACCGTTTTGCCTACTGGAACAACACATTCCAATTCGGCGACAGCAGCCAATACCGCCTCAATGCCGGGCTTCGCTACGACAACAGCAGCAGCAAAGCCAAAGACAATCCCAACTACACTCCTGCCATCCGCGGTCAAATTCCTTATCTCGGCAGCGAACGTAAACACAGCGGTTTCAGCTACGGTTTAGGATTAGACTGGAAATTCACTCCACATTTGAATCTTTTGGCAAAATACAGCACTGGCTTCCGCGCGCCGACTTCAGACGAAACCTGGCTATTGTTCCCGCATCCTGACTTCTACCTTAAAGCCAATCCTAACCTGAAGGCGGAAACCGCCAAAAACTTCGAGCTGGGACTTGCCGGCAGTGGCAAAGCCGGAAACTTTAAACTCTCCGGCTTCCAAACCCGCTACCGCAACTTTATCGAACTGACCTACATGGGTGTGTCCTCAGACAACCCCAACAGCCCTAATTATGCGCCGATTTCCGACGGTACCGCATTGGTCAGCTCACCCGTTTGGCAAAACCAAAACCGTTCCTCCGCATGGGCGAAAGGTTTGGAATTTAACGGCACATGGAACCTTGACAGCATCGGTTTGCCGCAAGGCACGCACGCAGGTATCAACGTCAGCTACATCAAAGGCAAAGCCAAACAGACCAACGGACAGGAAACCCCGATTAACGCCCTTTCCCCGTGGTCTGCCGTTTACAATCTGGGCTACGATGCGCCGTCCAAACGCTGGGGCGTCAATGCGTACCTGACACACACCGCAGCTAAAAAACCGTCTGACACCGTCCACAGCAGTGATGATTTGAACAATCCCTGGCCTTTTGCCAAGCACAGCAAAGCCTATACGCTTTTCGACCTGACAGGCTACGTCAACTTAGGCAAATATTTCACCCTGCGCGCCGGTGCGTACAACATCGGCAACAAAAAATACTATACTTGGGAATCGCTGCGCAGCATCCGCGAATTCGGCACAGTCAACCGCGTCGACAACAAAACCCATGCCGGTATAGAACGCTTCACCTCCCCCGGCAGAAGCTACAATTTCACGCTTGAAGCCAAGTTCTAAAGGCGTTTGAAGTAACAAGAAAGGTCGTCTGAAACTTGAAATCCAAGTTTCAGACGACCTTTTTCTATTGATATACAACAATCGGCAGAGAAAATCCTCACCAAACGTTTATGGAATGAAACAACAAATAATGAACAAGACGCAGGCTGAAGCAAATGCCACGCTGTACGCCCGCGCAATCGAAAACCCTTGCAGGTCGTCTGAATATGGGAATCCGTGATTTTTGACGCAGCCTATGGGGGGGCATGAATGTGGTCGGCGAAAGCCTTTTTAGACGACAGCGTATTGAATCAAGCATTAGCAAGCAACCCGCCGCGCGGATGGGTACATAGCGAAAACCCGCAGGATGCAATCAACATCTGGACAACAGACGGACGGGAAACCGCGAAAAACGAAGCTGTATTTTGGACTTTGGATAACGCGGCAGATACCTGAATTGCCGATACACAGGGATATTCACATTCCATCAGCCGATTTGCAGCACACCACATCTACAAAGAACATGGCAACACCAAAACGGAAGAAGAACGCGGACAGGTTGCCGTAACAGCGGAGGATTTGACGCGGATTCCCGATATTGTTACATCGCCTGACAAAATCGTAACAGGTTTTCAATCAGAACAAGGGGCTGAACGGGTTGCGTATTTGAAGAGATTTGATGACGGGCTGATGGTTTACATCGCCGAAGCCAGCCGTAAAAAGAAAGATTTTCGAGCTATTCCATACGGAAGTATCCCCCAACGGCAATATCCGAAAATGTCATCAAAAAAACATTTCCAGCCAAAGCCTCAACGTCCGAAACGGGGAGAGGGCATATGACAATTCTACCCCCAACACCGACACCAATCAAGACATACTGTTTCAAGGCGGCGCAGACCGTGGGATGTTCAGCCGTGAGCATAACCTGATTGCCCTGTTGAAAAACGCCGACGCATCTATATTCGTTCACGAACTGGGGCATTTCTTCCTTGAAACAAATACCCGTATCGCCCGCGACCTGACCGCCAAGCCTACCGAAAACCTGACCGGGCAGGAGCGTCAATTCCTGTCCGACGTTCAGACGACCTTGGATTGGTTCGGCGTGAAAGACCTTGCCGCATGGGACGCAATGAGTCTAAACGAGCAGCGCGAGAGCCACGAGAAATGGGCGCGCGGTTTTTGAAGCCTACCTGTACGAAGGCAAAGCACCAAGCGAAGAATTGCGCGGGGTGTTCCGCCGTTTCCGTTCATGGTTGAAACAGGTCTATCAATCCCTGAAAAGTCTGAACGTAGAATTGACCGATGAAGTCCGCAGCGTGTTTGACCGAATGTTTGCCAGCGACGAGCAGATTCAGCAAACCCAATACATTAACGGCATGGCTCCGATGTCTGATAATAAGGCGTAAGCGAGCATGAACCAAGCTAAGCTGCCCTACCCCTTTCAGGCAACTCCCCATTGAGTTTCTTCTATCTTCCAAAAGAAAAGGTCGTCTGAAAAATGTTCAGACGACCTTTTGCAGGGTATTCAAGCTAGGATTTATTTATCGCGGCTGAATACGATTTTGGTTGCTTGGATGGCTACGCAGACTGCACCGCCGATGAAGATCAAGTCGGCTGCTGTGCGTACCCAGCGCAGGGTGTCGAGGATTTCCATTTGCAGGAATTCTTCGCTACGGGCATACCACAGACCATGAGTGATGGAGGCGTATGCTTGAATGGCGCCGACAGGCAGCAGGCTGATGGCGATCATGCCGACCAAGCCGCCGTTGAGCAGCCAGAAGCCCCAAGTCATGAGTTTGTCGTCGAATTTTTGCGTTTGGTTTCAGGTAGCGGGCAACCAGCAAGACGAAGCCCAGTGCCAAGAAGCCGTACACACCGAACAAGGCTGCGTGTGCGTGAACTGCGGTAGTGTTCAGGCCTTGGATGTAGAACAGGGAAATCGGCGGGTTAATCAGGAAGCCGAATACGCCGGCACCGATCATGTTCCAGAAGGCAACTGCTACGAAGCACATCAGCGGCCAACGCAGGCGTTTCGCCCATTCGGACAGGTGTTGGTAAGACCAGTGTTCGTAAGCTTCACGACCCAGTAATACCAGCGGTACGACTTCCAATGCGGAGAAGCAGGCACCGATTGCCATAGAGGCGGAGGTAGAACCGGAGAAGTACAGGTGGTGCAGCGTACCCGGGATACCGCCCAACATGAAGATGGCGGCGGCAGCCAGAGTGGATGCGGTAGCGGTACTGCGGCGGACGAAGCCCATGTTGTAGAAGATGAAGGCAAAGGCTGCGGTAGCGAATACTTCGAAGAAGCCTTCTACCCACAGGTGAACCACCCACCAGCGCCAGTATTCCATCACGGCAATCGGGGATTTTTCGCCGTAGAACAGACCGGGCGCGTAGAACACGCCGACACCGACCATGGAGGCAACGAAGATTGCCAGCAGGTTTTTGTCCACGCCTTTTTCTTTAAAGGCGGAAACGGTACAGCGCAGCATCAGGAACAGCCACAACAGCAGGCCGACCATCAGCAGGAGTTGCCAGAAACGGCCCAAATCGAGGTATTCGTAACCTTGGTGTCCAAACCAGAAGTTGAATTTAGGCGGAATGACGTGGGTCAAGGCGAAGAAGTTACCTGCGTAAGAACCGCCGACTACGATGAACAGGGCGATGTACAGGAAGTTTACGCCGGCGCGTTGGAACTTGGGATCTTTGCCGCCGTTAACAATCGGAGCCAGGAACAGACCTGCTGTCAGGAAGCCGGTTGCAATCCAGAAGATGGCGGATTGGATGTGCCAAGTACGGGTTAATGCGTAAGGGAACCAGTCGGACATTTCGAAGCCGAGTGCTTCGTCGATGCCGTAGAAGCCTTGACCTTCGACGGTGTAGTGCGCGGTCAGGCCGCCCAGCAACACTTGTACCACAAACAGGGCGACTGTCAGGAAGACGTATTTGCCCAATGCTTTTTTTGGGAAGGAGTCAGCTGTACTTTGGAAATCGGGTCTTCAGTCGGAACTTCCACTTCTTCGTGTTTGGTCAGGAAGGAGTAACCCCACATCAGCAAGCCGATACCCATCAAGAGCAATACAACGCTGGTGAACGACCACATGTAGTTTTTCAGTAGTCGGTACGTTGTTGATCAAAGGCTCGTGCGGCCAGTTGTTGGTGTAGGTGAAAGTTTCGTCAGGACGGTTGGTCGAGGCAGACCATGAAGTCCAGAAGAAGAAGTTGAACAGTTTTTCACGCGCTTCTTTACTTGGCAATGTGTTGTTTTTCATTGCGAAGTGTTCGCGGGTCGTCTGAAGGGCGGGATCATCGCTGTATACGCCGTGGTAGTAAGGCAGGATGCTCTCAATGGCTTTGACACGGGTATCGCTGATAACGACGCTGCCGTCTTCTTTAATACGGCTTTGGTTGCGGTATTCGTCGGCAAGGCGGGTTTTCAGTACGGCTTGTTCTTCAGGAGAAACTTCGTTGAATTTTTTGCCGTAAGTCTCTTGCGCAGTCAAATCCAACCATGCGACAAGCTCGCGGTGCAGCCAGTCGGCTGTCCAGTCCGGAGCTTGGTATGCGCCGTGTCCCAATACGGAACCGACTTCCATACCGCCGGTGGTTTGCCAGGCAGACTGACCTGCCAAAATATCGTCTTTGGTCATCAGCTGAGTGCCTGATGCCGAAACGACTCTTTCAGGGTAAGGCGGGGCTTTTTTATAAACCTCGCTGCCCATGTAGCCAAGAATG
The DNA here is from genome assembly GCA_916438535.1 of uncultured Neisseria sp. Classification (GTDB taxonomy): domain Bacteria; phylum Pseudomonadota; class Gammaproteobacteria; order Burkholderiales; family Neisseriaceae; genus Neisseria. The sequence goes on from CAKAEP010000001.1 coordinate 441,465, forward strand.
GTAAAGCAGACTGCCAGGACGGCAAACAGCAAGTACCATAGCTTCTTGTACTGTCCCATTTCAGAACTCCTTATTTTGGTAAAAAGTGGTTGCTTATAAATTCATACTATATGAATGTTAAAGATTGTAGCACTCTTTTTCAGGCAAAAGAAATATTCTCTTAACAACAATCTTTAAAAAAACAGATATATAGTCAATAATAATTCTTATTATCAAAAAAATACGGTGGCATTTTTGTAAAGAATTGGATAAAACATGTGAGCAATAATAGATGATTTGATGTAGTTTTATCTAGTTATTAAGTAGTAAAATGGGTAGTAAAAAGTTCATCTTTGATGAATTAATTGATTTAGGTCAAGATATAGCGGTAAAACCACCTACATAATCCTACAAAAGTTCACAAGAGATGCCTTTCAGACGACCCGGAATAAGGCAGTTTGAAAGAGCCGAAAGCGGTATGCCGCGGACGACAAAGGTTGAAAAAATATACCCTGACCTTCTTAAAATAGTTATTAAAGGAAATGACAACTATGAAACGCCAAGCTTTAGCTGCAATCATTGCTTCAGTTTTTTGCTTTAGCCGCCTGTGGTGAGCAAGCTGCCCAAAAACCTGCCGAGCAAACCGCTTCCGCTCCTGCAGCTTCCGAGGCTTCTGCTTCCGGTGCTCAAGCTGCTGCCGAAACTCCCGCTGCCGAGCTGCCTGTTATCGACGCGGTAACCACCCACGCTCCTGAAGTTCCGCCTGCCATTGACCGCGACCATCCCTGCACGTGTCCGCGTGAAAATGGAAACCGTCGAAAAAAACCATGAAAATGGACGATGGCGTGGAATACCACTACTGGACATTTAACGGCGACGTTCCGGGCCGCATGATCCGCGTACGCGAAGGCGACACCGTAGAAGTCGAATTCTCTAACAACCCGTCTTCTACCGTACCGCACAACGTTGACTTCCACGCTGCTACCGGTCCAGGCGGCGGTGCAGAAGCCAGCTTCACTGCTCCGGGCCGTACTTCTACATTCAGCTTCAAAGCCCTGCAACCCGGTCTGTACATCTACCACTGTGCCGTTGCCCCTGTCGGTATGCACATCGCCAACGGTATGTACGGTCTGATTTTGGTTGAACCTAAAGAAGGTCTGCCTAAAGTAGACAAAGAGTTCTACATCGTACAAGGCGACTTCTACACCAAAGGTAAAAAAGGTGCGCAAGGCCTACAACCGTTCGATATGGACAAAGCCATCGCCGAACAACCTGAATACGTTGTATTTAACGGTCACGTAGGCGCTATCGCCGGCGACAACGCCCTGAAAGCCAAAGCAGGCGAAACCGTCCGTATGTACGTTGGTAACGGTGGTCCGAACCTCGTTTCCTCCTTCCACGTTATCGGTGAAATCTTCGACAAAGTTTATGTAGAAGGCGGCAAACTGATCAACGAAAACGTACAAAGCACCCTGATCCCTGCCGGTGGCGCAGCGATTATCGAATTTAAAGCCGATATTCCGGGCAGCTATACTGTGGTTGACCACTCTCTGTTCCGTGCGTTCAACAAAGGCGCGTTGGGTCAATTGAAAGTAGAGGGCGCAGAGAACCCTGAAATCATGACCAAAAAACTGGAAGACAAAGCCTATGCAGGTAGCGGTGCGGCTTCAGCCCCTGCCGCTTCAGCTCCGGCTGCCCCTGCATCTTCCGCAGCAGCGCCTGCTTCCGCAGCATCTGCAGGTAAAGGCGGCTACTAATCCAGTCATCTCGGCGTAGAGACAGAAAAAAGCCACTGCTGTTCCGGCTGATGCAAGGACAACAGTGGCTTTCTTCCACAACCAATCGAAAGATTGGTTTTTCAGACGACCTATCAAGTATCGAAGGTCGTCTGAAAAACCAGTTTCAAGCATTCACGAACCCGACAAGCCAAAAGCACAATAATCAGACGGCCTCTAAGGATTTTTATCCGGTTTCGCTATATAATCAAAGCCTAATACCCCGCATTCAGATTAGAAAGCCCGTTATGAAACTCATACCACTCCTCGCCTTCTTTACCCTTGTCGCAAGCGGCAGTGCAGCGGCGGCCGAAATGGCAAAAGTTGAAGGAGGCAGCTACCGCCCGCTCTATCTGAAGAAAGAAACAAGCATCATTAAAGTCAAACCCTTCCAAATCGACAAATATCCCGTTACCAATGCCGAATTTGCAGAGTTTGTCAAAAAACACCCGCAGTGGCAAAAAGGCAAAGTCAGCTCCAAACAAGCCGAACCTGCCTACCTCAAACACTGGGTTAAAACCGGCAGCAACAGCTATGCGCCCAAACCCAACGAACTGAAACATCCGGTAACCAACGTATCTTGGTTTGCCGCCAATGCCTACTGTACTGCGCAAGGCAAACGCCTGCCGACCATAGACCAATGGGAATTTGCCGGACTTGCCTCCGCCACACAGAAAAACGGTTCTGCCGAACCCGGATACAACCGTACCATTCTTGACTGGTATGCAGACGGCGGCAGAAACGGCTTACGCGATGTCGGCAAAAGCAAACCCAACTACTGGGGCATTTACGATATGCACGGCCTGATTTGGGAATGGACGGAAGACTTCAACAGCAGCCTGCTCTCGTCAGGCAATGCCGATACGCAAATGTTTTTGCAGCGGCGCATCCGTAGGCTCCAGTGACCCATCAAATTACGCCGCCTTCCTGCGCTACGGCATTCGCACCAGCCTGCAATCGAAATACGTCCTGCACAACCTAGGCTTCCGTTGCGCCTCGAAATAACAGGTTTCATCACCAAAGCAGCTTTGGCGGTACTGAAAGGTATCGCCTTTTTTTTGAGTTTGAGGTTAATTTGAAAATAGCGAATGGACAAAACCTCGTGCCTAACAAATTTAGCATGACCAAGTTTCTAACGGGCTGAATATTCCAAGCAACTGGTCTATTTCTCTACCTCTTCCTAATTTTCATTAATAAATATACCGGCAAACCAAAAGGTCGTCTGAATGTTGAACTGGCCCCCAAATCTTGGACACTCATAAAAGCCTATTCAGGCGCTCTGTGCAAGCTGGGTTCTGTATGCGACAGGACTCAGCTTTTTTTCAATTTCAAACTACAACGCTCCCGGTTGTAGTAATCCATATAGTCATCTATCTGCTTCATCAATTCATCTACCGTCAATTCACCTGCGTTATAGAAACACTCCGTCTTCAACACCGCAAAGAAGCTTTCCATCGGCGCATTGTCCCAACAGTTCGCCTTTCGCGACATGCTTTGAACCATGGAATGCTCCGCAAGCAATTCCCTATACCCCGCCGTACGGTACAGCACACCTTGGTCGGAATGCAGCATCGTTCCTTTATCAGTCAGACGGGGGCGGCTTTTTCGAGCATTTCCTTCACCATTTCGCTGTCGGCTCTGCGGCTCATGGCGTAGGCGACGATCTCGCGGTTGAACAAGTCCAAGATTGGCGAGAGGTACAGTTTGCCGTCCTTCCCTTTGAGTTCGGTCACGTCGGTCAGCCATTTTTCGTTGGGCTTTCGGGCTTTGAACCGGCGTTTGAGGAGGTGTTCCGATATCTCGCCCATGGCGGGATGGCGGTAGGCTTTTTCGCCCGTATGAGGGCTTTCAGTTCCAACTGCTTCATCAACTGCGCCGCTTTTTTGCGGTTCCAACCCAATGCGGCGGCAATGCGCCTTTGTCCGTAGCGTCCTTTATGCCGTTTGTAGGTTTCGACAAGGAGGGCTTTGTCGGCTGCGTCGGGGTCGGGTCGGTCTTGGCGGTGGTAGTAAAAGCTGCTTTTGGGCAGGTTTGCGATGTGCAGCAGGTATTTGAGCGGGTGTTGCGCCCTCAGTGTTTGGACGGTTTGGCTTTGTCCTTTTCGGTCCGCTTTTGGCTGAGGGCTTTTAACTCCTTTAGGTAGGCAACCTCTGCGCGCATATAGCACAACTCTTCGATAAGCTCTGCCTGTGTTTTTTCTTGGTCGGGTTTATCTGCGATGAAGGGGTTTTTGCGGTGTTGGGGCATGGTTTTGGATTGGGGATGTTCGAGTGTGCCGATGCCGCCTTCTTGATAGGCGCGTATCCATCGTCGCAGGTGGGTTCGGGAGATGCCGTAGTGGTCTGCGGTACGCTGTTGGCTGCGTATATGCAGGTAGTGGAGTACGGCTTGGTATTTGAAGTGTAATGTATATTTGCTCATAAAAAAACTGCACCTTGTGAGTTGGAGGGATGTCCAACTTTTTGGGGTGCAGTTCATGTTTTTCAGACGACCTTTTATTCTCATGCCTATCAAGCTGACTGTATCGGGATGATACGGTTTTGACTACGTTTTGCACCGCCTTCGCAATAATTGACTTTGACGTATTCTTCGACAATCTCTAAGAATTCGGCTGCGATGTTATCGCCTTTTAAAGTCACCTTGCGTTCTCCGTCAACATAAACCGGGGCAACAGGGGTTTCGCCAGTTCCGGGCAGGCTGATGCCGATGTCTGCCAGTTTGCTTTCGCCCGGTCCGTTAACGACGCAGCCCATGACGGCAACGTTTAAAGATTCTACACCGGGGTAAAGGGTGCGCCATACGGTCATTTTTTTGGCGAAGGTAATTTTTGTACGTCTTGGGCAAGCTCTTGGAAGACTGTGCTGGTGGTGCGTCCGCAGCCCGGGCAGGCGGTAACTCATGGGGGTAAACGAGCGCAGTCCCATGGTTTGTAGAATTTCTTGGCCGACGATGACTTCCTGCGTACGCGAACTGCCGGGTTCGGGAGTCAGGGAAATGCGGATGGTGTCGCCGATGCCTTCTTGAAGCAGTACGGCCAAGGCGGCAGTCGAAGCGACAATGCCTTTACTGCCCATGCCTGCTTCCGTCAAGCCTAAGTGGAGCGGATATTGGCAGCGGCTGCCCAGTTCGCGGTAAACCTGAATCAAATCTTGAACGGAGCTGACCTTGCACGACAAGATGATTTTGTTTTCAGGCAAACCTAATCGGACGGCTTTTTCAGCAGATTCCAACGCCGAAATAATCAAGGCTTCTTTCATGATTTCTTCGGGCGGTTTGGGCGATGAGGACGCCAGATTGGCATCCATCATGCGCTTGGCGAGGCTTTGGTCAAGCGAACCCCAGTTGACGCCGATACGGACGGCTTTGTCGTTTTCGGCGGCAGTCCGAATCATATAGGCAAATTTTTTTCATCGCCTTTTGCGCCTTTGCCGACATTGCCGGGGTTGATGCGGTATTTGGACAAGGCTTTGCCGCACTCGGGAAATTCTGCCAACAGACGTTCGCCATTGAAATGGAAGTCGCCAATCAGCGGGGTGGTGTAACCCATGTCGTCCAAACGTTGGCGGATTTCGGCAACTTTGGAGGCGGCTTCCAGGCTGTTGACGGTAATGCGCACCATTTCTGAGCCTGCATCGCTCAATTCTTTGACTTGCAGGGCGGTTGCTTCCGCATCTGCAGTGTCGGTATTGGTCATCGATTGAACGACAACGGGGGCATCCGAACCGACGGTGAGATGGTCGATTTGTACTTGATGGGTTTGGCGGCGTTTGGGTGTGTTCATCTTTATTTTTTTCCTGCTACAAAGGAAGCTGATTTTTTTCACCGGCAACCCGGTATTCTGCCAGATTGATGGTTGTCCCGCCGTAATTGGCTTGTGCGCCTGTGGCAATACCGATCCAGACATTGTAGGGCGCACCGCCTTTAAAACGCCTTTCGCTTCCTGCGGGAATGATCCGGCTGAAAATCATGGTACCTTTCTTGTCGGTGATAATCAGATTGCTTCGGTATTGGACTTTAATCCAAAGCTCGTCTGAATCGACTTTGACTTCAGGTTCGAATGCTGCTGCTTCGGATGCGGCGACACTTGAAGCTGCTTTTTTTCGGCATTGGATATTTCTTGTTTGCCGTTTTTCTGCCATATTGGAAACGGCAACATTTTTCTTTTTTCAAATCCGGCGTCTGCATACTGTTGCGTACTGCATCGCTGTTTTGCGCGACTTGTTGTTCGTTTTTCATGATTGGACTTGCTTTTGCCAAACATAAATACCGCCGCCAAGCAGGATGAGCGCCGCCATGCCCAAAACCCATTTGGGAAAACCGACTTTTTCACCATCTTGGTAGTTCAAGCCGGCATTTTGTTTGCGATCAACCAGATAGACATGGTCTTCTTCCGGCGCGGAAATGGCTTTCAGACGACCTGTAATGGTTGCTTCATCGATTTTCAACAGACGGGCATAAGAACGCAGATAGCCCATAACGAAGACCAATCCTGAAAAGAAAGAATAGTCTCCTTTTTCAAGTGCTTCAATTTGTTCGGCAGACAGTTTCAACCGTCGTGCTACTTCGTCAATATCCCAACCTGATTTGTGTCTGAGTTGTCCCAGCTCATCACCCAATGATTTGGCAGCTTGAATGTCGTATTCGTTTTTTTCTTTTTGATTTTTCCATGTGGTTACTTACCCTGTGGTTACTGCCTGTAATTGTTCCGAATAGGGGAAGTTTGCCCTTAACTGGGCTTCGTATTCGTAGGCTGCCTGGCTATTGCCCAAAGCAGTCGCCAATTTCAACCCAGCAGCAAATCATCTGCCTGCAAGACATCGACTTTGCTTTGGTATTGACGGAAATAATAGTCCGCTTCGTTTAAATTGCCTGCCAGCATTTTTGGTTCTTGCCAGTTCTTTAAACGCAGGCGGGAATTGAGGTTGCGCAGCCAAAGAGCGTTCGAGATAAGCTTCTGCCAGCGAATATTGTCCCATCTTCGCGCTGCAAATGCCCTTGTTGAGGTTGGCGATAAACGGAGAAGGATAAGTCGGATCGGCCAGGGCTTTGTCAAAATAACTGATGGACTGGGCGGGATTATTCATCTCGCTGCACAAGAACCAGCCGTAGTTATTATTGATTTCCGCATTGTCAGGTTTCAAAGATAGGGCTTTTTGGAAGCTTTCTTGCGCCTTTTTCGCGAACTTTAAGATATTGATAAATTTGTGCGCGAACCAGCCATGCATCTTCATTGCTGCTGTCCGCTTTCAATGCCTCTTCAATGCTTACCGTTGCTTGACGGTAATCGCCCCCCGCGCATGTATTCGATAGCCAACTGGGTTTTTGATATTGGCGACCTGTGTCGCACGTTCCGCTCTGCTTGGACCTTTCGGGCCGGCGCATGCGCCCAAAACCAAAGTTAAAATAATGGGTTGCCAAATGTTCAGTTTCATAATCAGCTCTGTTGTTCAACCAAAATCTGCTGCCATTTTTGTTGGCGGCGTGTTTTATCTTGTACTTGTCCTGCCAATTGACCGCAAGCTGCGTCAATATCGTCGCCACGTGTTTTGCGGACGGTTACCACGAATCCTGCCTGCTGCAAAATATCGCGGAAAACGCGGATATTTTCATTGGTAGATCGTTCGTAGCCGGAATTGGGGAAAGGATTGAACGGAATCAGATTGAATTTGCACGGTACGTCTTTTACCAGCTCAATCAGTTCGCGCGCATGTTGCGCTTTATCATTGATTCCGTCCAACATAACGTATTCAAAAGTAATGAAATCTCTTGGTGCTTTGACCAAATAGCGTTGACATGCCGCCATCAACTCTTTCAACGGATATTTTTTTATTCAGCGGAACGATTTGATCGCGTACTTCGTCGTTGGAAGCATGAAGGGATACTGCCAGCGCAACAGGCATCGCATCGCGCAGCCTGTCCATTTGCGGCACCATGCCTGATGTGGAAACAGTAACGCGGCGGCGGCTTAGGCCGTAGCCATGATCGTCCAGCATAATGCTCAGCGCAGTAACGACATTATCAAAGTTCGCCATTGGCTCACCCATGCCCATCATGACAACATTGGAAATCACGCGTTCGTTTTTTTCGGCGTAACGCCCATTGCTTTATTTGCCCACCACAGTTGCCCAATGATTTCGGCAGCGGTCAGATTACGGTTGAAACCTTGGCGGCCGGTAGAACAGAAGGTGCATTCCAATGCGCAGCCGACTTGAGAGGAAATACACAACGTACCGCGTTCTGCTTCGGGGATGAACACCGTTTCCACGCCGTTGCCCGTTCCTACATCCAACAGCCATTTGCGCGTCCCATCGGCAGATTCTTGCGCCATCATCAGTTTGGGCACATCCACGCTTGCCTGTTCGTTGAGTTTCAGGCGCAGGGATTTTGCCAAATCGGTCATTTCATCGAAACTTTGCGCACCGGCTTGGTGGATCCAGCGCATGACTTGTTTGGCGCGGAATGGTTTTTCGCCCATCTCGGCAAAATGATGGGTCAGTCCGTTTAAATCATAATTCAGCAGATTGGTTTTCATGTGGTTTATTTCTTGGTAAAGCTTTTAAATAAAGGTTGCCGTTGGTTATAAGTCTTGTGAATCTGATGGAGAAGGGAGCTTCGCAACAGTCTGGAAAATTTCCCCAATCCTTTTTTAGCAAACAACTTTTATTCTCAGGCTTCTTCTATCATATTTTCAGACGACCCCCATTTTAGAAAGGTCGTCTGAAAACAGATTTAGACAAACAATATCGACAAAACCGTCCAATCGCCCGAACCGGTCGGACGTTCGAACGGCATCTATCGTTAACGCGGGCAGATTTCGCTTTGGCTGAAGAAGTAGGCAATCTCGATTGCTGCATTTTCCAGGCTGTCAGAGCCATGTACGGCGTTTACGCTGAGTGATTCGGCAAAATCGGCACGTATCGTACCGGGAGCGGCTTCCGCAGGGTTGGTTGCACCCATCAGTTCACGGTTTTTTGCAACGGCATTTTCACCTTCCAACACCTGAATCATGACAGGACCGCTGGTCATAAAGGCAACCAAACTGTCGTAAAAAGGACGCTCTTTATGGACAGCATAAAACTCTTGGGCTTCGCGTACGCTGAGATGCTTCATTTTGGCTGCGACAATACGCAGTCCGTTTTCTTCAAAACGGCTGTAAATTTTGCCGATTACATTTTTACCTACAGCATCGGGTTTAACGATGGAGATCGTGCGCTCAATAGCCATATTATGTCCTTGTTTTTTTATTGCATTGTACAATAGTCTGAGGTTGGGGAAAAATGAACTGCTATTTTTATCAAATTTCAGTATACTTTGGGAAAAAGCCGCTCTTTTTTTCTTCTCCTGAATCTTATTTTTTTCAACGTCAGATGCGGTTGCTCCAAATAAACTTCCGATTGCATTTCCACCATACGGCTGGCAGTACGGGTAAATTCTTCGGCGAAATCGCCTTCGACATAAATATCGTTTACGCCTACCGTGCTGGTGGCACAGAGTTTCACTCGGAAATCGTACAATACGTCAATCAGCCATGTAAGGCGGCGCGCTTCGGCTTTTTTTCCTGCGGCGTCAGGCGTTCCAATCCTGATACGAACACCATTTCACAATGTTCGGCCAAATAGAGGTAATCGGCTTGCGAACGCGGACCAAAGCATAAAGCGCGGAAATCGAACCAAATGGCGCGGTCGGATTGGGCTTTGTGCGGAATTTCGCGCCCGTGTATTACGCTGATACCGGGATTCAGTTCGGAAATTCCCGCCATTTCTTTAAACAAATCAGCTAATTTCTGCTCGTTTTCTTCATTGTTGGGAACGAAGAAAAATCTCGGCAGGACGTAAAGTGCGCAGGCGGTAGTCTTCCCCCGTCAACATTTAAGACGGTCAGACTGGATTCAATCAGCGCGATGGTCGGCAGAAAGCTGCTTCTGTTTTGACCTTGGGGATAAAGCTCGGACGGGGCGTAGTTAGAAGTTGCCACCAAAACCACGCCTTCGCTCAACAAGTTTTTCCAGCAGGCGACCCAGAATCATCGCATCTGCAATATCGCTGACGTGAAATTCGTCAAAACACAATACGCGGGTCTCTTTGGCAATCTCGGCAGCAACTGCTTTTAAAGGGTTGGCTTCGCTTTTTCAAGTCTTTCAAACGCTTATGGATTTCCGCCATAAAAGCATGAAAGTGGACACGGCGTTTGCGGCGGTATGGCAAACAGCCGAAAAAAAGCATCCATCAAGAAACTTTTACCACGACCCACGCCGCCATAAAAAAATACAGACCTTTCGGTACTTGGGAGAGCGCAGGCTGCGCCCTAGGAAACGATTGCGTTTGCGTTTGAACATCATCAGTTCCGTCCACAAACGATCCAAATATTCAATCGCCCGCGCCTGTGCTTCATCGCGGATGAAATTCGGTTGTTCAGCTGCCGCCTGATACCAAGTCAGCGGGCTGTGGTTTTTCAAACGGAGGGGCGACAAACAGTTGACCTCTATCACTCATATCTGACCTTTATTATGTTTTTTTGGGTTTGACAATTATAGTGGATTAACTTTTAAACCAGTACGACGTTGCCTCGCCTTCGCTCAAAGAGAACGATTCTCTAAGGTGCTGAAGCACCAAGTGAATCGGTTCCGTACTATCTGTACTGTCTGCGGCTTCGTCGCCTTGTCCTGATTTAAAGTTAATCCACTATACGTTTTATCAACGGGCAATCATTAAAAAGAAACGTATTATAGATGATTTCAGACGACCCTATGAATTTTTCCATTACAAATTCCGCCCAAATTCGGAAAAACAATAGAGAACCATATTTTTTTAGACGACAAAAAAACGCCGCATTTCTGCGGCGTTCGTTTACTCAGGTTTAGTTGGCATTTTTCTTGTAAAGCCAAGTCCACACGTTCGCGCAATTCCTTACCGGGTTTGAAGTGAGGAACGTGTTTTTTTCAGGCACTTCCACACGTTCGCCGGTTTTGGGGTTGCGGCCGATACGGGCCGGGCGATGGTTCAAATCGAAGCTGCCGAAACCACGGATTTCAATACGCTGACCGCGAGCCAGCGAGCGGGTCATGGTATCAACCAAAACTTTTACGCTGTATTCGACGTCTTTTGCCAGCAATTGGTTACCGTTTTTTTCTCGGCAAAAAAACTTCTGCCAAACGAACCATTAATTCAGACTTCGTCATGTCTGCAACCTTATTCTTGGTCGCCGGACAGTTTGGCTTTCAGCAAGTCGCCGAGGCTGGTAGTACCTGCGCTGGCGGTTGCAGCAGCGTTGACTGAATTCAGAGCTTCGCGGTTTTTCTTTAGCGTCTTTAGCTTTAACAGACAGGCGGATGCTGCGGTTTTTGCGGTCGACGGTTACGATAACGGCTTCAACCTCGTCACCTTCTTTCAGTTTGGTGGTCAGGGTCTTCAACGCGGTCGGCTGCGAATTCGGAAGCAGGCAGGTAGCCTTCCACTTCGTCAGACAGGGCAACAACGGCACCTTTGGCGTCAACAGATTTCACAGAACCTTTAACCAAAGAACCTTTGTCGTTTACGCTGATGAAGTTACCGAAAGGGTCGCCTTCCAGTTGTTTGATGCCCAAAGAGATGCGCTCTTTGTCAACGTCGATTGCCAATACAACGGCTTCAACTTCTTCGCCTTTTTTGTATTTGCGTACAGCTTCTTCGCCGGCTTCAGTCCAAGACAGGTCGGACAGGTGAACCAGACCGTCGATACCGCCGGGCAGACCTACGAATACGCCGAAGTCAGTGATGGATTTAACCGCACCGGAGATTTTTGTCGCCTTTATTGTGGTTGGCGGCAAATTCTTCCCAAGGATTGGCTTGGCATTGTTTCATACCCAAAGAGATACGGCGGCGGTCTTCGTCGATTTCCAGAATCATCACTTCGACTTCGTCGCCCAATTGTACAACTTTGCTTGGGTGTACGTTTTTGTTGGTCCAGTCCATTTCGGAAACGTGTACCAAACCTTCGATACCTTGTTCGATTTCAACGAACGCACCGTAGTCGGTCAGGTTGGATACTTTACCGAACAGGCGGGTACCTTGTGGGTAACGACGGGTCAGGCCGCTCCAAGGATCTTCGCCCAATTGTTTCATACCCAGAGAAACGCGTTGTTTGTCTTGGTCGAATTTCAGGACTTTGGCTTCGACTTCCTGACCGACTTCCAGAACTTCGCTCGGGTGTTTCACACGGCGCCATGCCAGGTCGGTGATGTGCAACAGGCCGTCGATGCCGCCCAAGTCAACGAATGCACCGTAGTCGGTGATGTTTTTAACGATACCTTTGATGATGGGAGCCTTCTTGCAGGTTTTCCAGCAGGGCTTTGCGCTCTTCACCCAAAGTAGCTTCCAGAACGGCGCGGCGGGAAACCACGACGTTGTTGCGTTTTTTGTCCAGTTTGATGACTTTGAATTCGATTTCTTTGCCTTCAAAGTGGGAAGTGTCTTTAACGGGACGTACATCAACCAAAGAACCCGGCAGGAATGCGCGGATGCTGTTGATCATAACGGTCAGACCGCCTTTGACTTTGCCATTGATAACGCCGGACAGGATGTCGCCGTTTTCCATCGCTTCTTCCAAAGCGATCCAGTCGGCAGCACGTTTGGCTTTTTCGCGGGACAGTTTGGTTTCACCGAAGCCGTTTTCAACGGATTCGATGGTAACGGTAACGAAATCGCCAACTTTAACTTCAATCTCGCCCTGAGCGTTTTTTTGAATTCAGCAACGTCAATCAGAGATTCTGATTTCAGACCCTGCATTAACGGTAACGAAGTTTTTGATCGATTGCCACGACTTCGGCAGTAATCACCTCACCCGGGTTCATTTCTTGCAGGGTAAAGCTTTCTTCAAGCAACTGGGCAAAATTTTCCATAGTCATATATACTCTTTTTCGGTACACCGCCAAGGGGTGCGGGGTAGGTTGGAGAATGCCTGCCGCCCTTGGCACGGCAGGCTTTTGAAAATAAATATTTCAGACGACCTTCGGATGCTCCAAAGGTCGTCTGAAACAAAAACTGCAGGGATTATACCCTAAATTTCAAACTTTATGATACCAATCAAGCACTTTTTTTACAGCTTCTTCGATACTCAGCCCGCCCGTATCCAAAAAGCTCCGCGTCGGGAAGCTGCTTTAAGGGCGCGACACTGCGGCGGCGGTCCGCTTCGTCGCGTGCCTCGATGTCCGATAAAAATCCGTTCAAATTCCAAGCCTTCGCACGGAATGCCGATTTGTTTGGCACGGCGTTCCGCCCGTATTTTCGCACCTGCGGTCAGGAAAACCTTTAATGCCGCATCGGGGAATACAACTGAACCCATATCGCGCCCGTCGGCGACCAAACCTTTTCCCGTCAGAAAATCACGCTGCCGCTGCAAAAGAGCGGCACGCACTTTTGGCAACTGCGCCACTGCAGAAGCGCCCATGCCGATGGCTTCGCTGCGGATTTGTCCCGAAACGTCTTCATCATCCAAAAAGACCTGAGTGCCTTCAAAGCGGGCGGGCAGATTTTTCTGCCAGCGCGGCAACCGCCTCTTCATCGTTCCATTCCACATCCCGTTTCTTCGCATACAGCGCGGTCAGACGGTATAACGCGCCGGAGTCCAGATAATCAAACCCCAAAGCCTGAGCGACACGGGAGGCGACCGTACCTTTTCCCGATGCACTGGGTCCGTCTATGGCGATGACTTTTTTTGTTTGGTATTCATATTTTGGCTTTCTGAAATAATGTAGGAGGTCGTCTGAAAACAGATGCACCGAAAATATCTTATTTTTCGAATATGCGGGCAATGGTTAAAGTTCTACGACGACCCGGAATTTTACGGGGATAATGTTAAAAAGCAAATCTGACTATTCACCAGTTACTTCACCAGAAAAGGTAGTCTGAAAGCCCTATTTTTTTGGTTTTCAGACGACCTTTCTATCTATTCCTTTTTAAGCCAACAACTCCTGCCAGCGTTTCACTTGGAGGCGCACTTGCTCCGGCGCGGTTCCGCCCAGGTGGTTGCGCGCGTTCAGACTGCCTTCGGGTGTCAGTACGCCGTACACGTCGTCTGAAATCAGATCGCTGAAGCCTTGCAGAACTTCGAGCGGCAGTTCGCTCAAATCGACGCCCGCTTGGTCGGCGTGGCGCACGGCTTGGGCGACGACTTCGTGGCTGTCGCGGAAAGGCATGCCTTTTTTTACCAAGTAATCTGCCAAATCGGTGGCGGTAGCGAAGCCCTGCATCACGGCGGCGCGCATATTGTCGGGTTTGACCGTTACGCCGCGCATCATGTCGGCGTAAATCCGCAGGGTGTCGATGAGCGTGTCGGCGGTATCAAACAGCGGTTCTTTGTCTTCCTGATTGTCTTTGTTGTACGCCAAGGGCTGCGATTTCATCAGGGTAATCAAGCCGATAAGGTGTCCGATGACACGACCTGACTTGCCGCGCACGAGTTCGGGCACATCGGGATTTTTCTTCTGCGGCATGATGGACGAGCCGGTGCAGAAACGGTCGGCGATGTCGATAAAGCCGAAACGCGGACTCATCCACAAAATCAATTCTTCGGACAAGCGGCTCAGGTGAATCATAACCAGCGAGGCGGCTGCGGTGAACTCAATGGCAAAATCGCGGTCGGATACGGCATCAAGCGAGTTTTGGCAGATTTGTTCGAAACCCAGCAATTCGGCGGTGATTTCGCGCTGAATCGGATAGGTCGTACCGGCAAGGGCGGCAGCGCCGAGCGGCATACGGTTGACGCGTTTGCGACAGTCTGCCATGCGTTCGAAATCGCGTCCGAGCATTTCGACGTAGGCGAGCATGTGGTGCCCGAAGCTGACGGGTTGGGCGACTTGCAGATGGGTAAAACCGGGCATGACGGTTTCGGCGTTTTGTTCCGCCAAATCAACCAAAGCCGTTTGCAGGTTTCGAATCAGGTCTTGAATAACGGTAATCTGATCACGCAGCCAAAGGCGGATGTCGGTAGCGACTTGGTCGTTACGGCTGCGACCGGTGTGCAGGCGTTTGCCGGCGTCGCCGATTTTGTCGGTCAGACGGCGTTCGATGTTCATGTGGACGTCTTCCAAATCCAGCGACCAAGAAATAGTACCGTCCTTGATTTCTGCTATAATCTCCGCCATTCCCTGACGAATCGCCGCCAAATCTTCTTCACTCAAAACACCTGATTGAACAAGCATTTGCGCGTGAGCCAGCGAACCCTGAATGTCCCACTCGGCAAGCCGTTTATCGAAATCGATCGAACCGGTGTATTTTTTCACCAGTTCGGAAACAGGCTCGTTAAAACGGCCCGACCAGGTTTTTGTCCTTACTCATGGTTTCGTCCTTCAGATAAAATAACAGAGCCAATAAGGCTCGTATAAACGCATTAAAAAGAAAACGGTTGGAAATTTTTATGTCTATTATACGTCAAATCAACAATACATTCGCCGTCCCGGATCTGCGCAATTCGGCAACAGTCGTGCGCCTTTTTGATTATTGTCTTGGGCAGTCTGTTCTTTCTCCCCTTGATCAGCGATTCTTCGCTCTCCTATTCCGCAGAGATTTACCATCATTCCCAATGGGTGTTTCCCGTATTACTGGGGATTTTGGTTAAAGCTTATTTCGTCAATATCTTCACCCCTGCCATCAAAACATCGCCCTACGGTGTCATTATTACCTACTTTTTGAATTTATCGATATTTGCAATCGTCGATTTTTTTCATTCTGAAAACACACGGCAGAACGCTCTCGCAACATTTCTTCCTGTTCAACCTTTTTCCTGCTCGGGCTGATGTATTACGAAGCTTCGCGCCGGAACGGCCTTTGCACCTTCGATTTCCGAAGCACGTCTCAGCGCGCTGACCGCCCGCATCCGCCCGCATTTCCTGTTCAACAGCCTCAACGCCGCCATCAGCCTGATCCGCCTGCGCCCGTATGACGCGGAAACCCTGTTGGAAAACCTCGCCAACCTCTTCCGCGCCCAACTGCGCGACGGCAGCCAAAAGCAGCACTTTAGGACAGGAAATCGAATGGGCGCAGGAATACATCGCCATCGAACAAATCCGCATGGGCCATATGCGCGTGCAGGTAATGTGGCAGCACCAGGCGCCCGATGACGCGGAAACGCCGCACCTCCTGCTCCAACCCCTTTTGGAAAAACGCGGTCTTCCACGGCGTCGAATCGACCCACCGTCCCGGTATGATTACCGTGTTTACCAAGCTCAACAAATCATCCATCTACATCCGCATTGAAAAACCCGTACACCCCGCCCGAAAGCAGCGAAAACGCCAAACCGCACAAAGGCAACTCAATGGCATTGCACAACCTCAAAGAACGCCTGACGCTGATGTACGACAACGATGCCAAAATCCAAAGCCGCCAACTCGACGGCATCTTCCGCGTCGACATCCGCCTGCCTTACCGCAAAAAAGCCTCTGATGTGAACAGGCTGTTCGGTTGAGAAAACATCATCGAATATGACAACAAAGGTCGTCTGAAAACCCGATTGAAAAGGGTTTTCAGACGACCTTTTTGTTTTAATAGCCTTGATTTACTCTGCAGGCGGCATTTGGGCGGCGGTTTCCAGCATCCATGCCGTGGTTTCGGCGAAAGCGGGGCGGGCGAGGTGTTTGGCGGCGTAGCGTTGCAATACATCGGTTTCATCGGCAGGCAACACTTTCCAATTTTGCGTTAAGTGCAGAATCAGCGCGGAGCAGTACAAATCCATCGCGGTAAAGCTGTTGCTGACGATATAGTCGCGGTTTTTCAAGTGTTCACGCAATGTGTTCCATGCGGTATCGAAATCGCCGTAACCGATTTGGCGGCGGCATTCGGGCGTATCGACAGGCAGGTTGTGCAGTTTGTTGAAGCCTGCGTATTCGAGGTGCATCAATATGCACATCCAGCGGTAGTATTCGCCGCGCTCCAACGTACCTGCGGCGGGGATAAGGTGTTTGTCGGGGAATTGTTCTGCCAAAAAGGTAATGATGGCGGTCGACTCGGTCAGTACGGCATCACCGAATTTGAGTGCGGGAACTTGCCCTTGTGGATTGATGGCGAGGTATTCGGCGGATTTCATTTGCGTGCCGAACTGGACCGGTACAACGGTGTATTCCGCGCCGCATTCTTTGAGCATCCATATGACGTATCTGCCGCGTGAAAAGGGATGGGTGTAGAGCGTGATGTTGTGCATGTTTCTTCCTTTTACACGATGAATGGTTTTAGCGAAACCCACAACGGGTTTTCAGACGACCTCATCAATAGGCGATGCTTTTTGCTGCTTCGTTCAAACCGTTTTTCCAAAAGATTCCAGCATGGCGGTATAACCGTCGCCTTGTTGCGGGGTGGTAACGTCAAACGGTTTGTTGCGCCCGTCCGGCCACAGGGCGTAGCCGCTGACGGTAGTCTGCCCCTGATAGCTGCCTTGGAAGGCTTCGATATAGATTTTCAGGGTTTGGCTGCTTTGGCTGCGCGAGGCGGGAACGAAAGTATGGCGCGGGTTGAGGCGGTTGAGTTTGTTGCTGAGGTTTGCCGCCAACGCGCCGTCAAGAGGCGCCGCCCAAAGGTGGTTCTTCGCCAGATTCACATGATACGCATCGGTTTGGTAAACGAGGCCGCCGTTGGCGAGCGGTTCGGCAAGGTTGACTTTGACCGCGATTTCACTGCCTTGCGCCGCCGGCCGGATGTATTGGCTGTCGGGCAGGACGAAATATTGCGGGCTTTGCGCGGTGCCGCAGGCGGCAAGCGTCAGGGCGGCGGCAATCGGGAAGAGGCGCATTATCGGCTTCCTTTCGGGATGGGGTCTTTGCTGCTGCTGTTGAAAATCAGCGCGTTGGGTTTTTCTTTTAAAGTATTAATGACGGGCTGTACGTCTCTGAGGGTTTTGTCCAGGCTTTGCAGGGTATTTTTGCACGTCGCCGTAGATGGGTGATTGCGGCGATACGCCTTGCAGGGTCTGGCGCAATTCTTTCAAGGTTTGGTTCAGCTCGTTCGGAATGTTTTGCGTTTGTGGTTTGCCAACCAGTTTGTCAATGGAGCTTAGGGCGGCATTGGCAGATTTGAGGGTGGATTTGAGTTCGGCAAGCGAGCCGTTCAAGCCGGCAACGGTTTTATCCAACGGCAGATTGTTGAATTTCTCTAACAAATCCGCCACTTTTGCCTGCAAATCATCCAAACCGCCGCCTTGTGTGGCAATGACGGTATCGCCTGCGTAAACGGTGTGCGGTCGCAGCTTGGGCGAAGACGAGGGTTGGTCGGTCAGTTCGACCATTTTGCTGCCGGTAATCAAATTGTTGCTGGAAATGGTGGCGGTCAGACCTTTGCCCAAAGCGGCTTGGAATTGTTGTTTCCAATGTTCTTTGCTTTGTTCGTCGGCATTGATTTCCATGCGCGACGGCTCGATGCGGATACGCACGGGAATCCAGCCGTTTTCAAACAGATGCAGGCTGTCGTTGCGGTCGAAATAGGGAACGTCGGAAACCACGCCCACATTCAGTCCTTTATATTCGACGGGCGAGCCTGCGGTCAGACCGCGCACGGATTGTTTGAAAAAAACGCGGTGTAGTACAGCGAACGGTTATCGGGCAGATTTGCCACTTCGCTGCGGCTGTCGTAAAGCGTGAAACTGTCTTCGCTTTTTCACATTTTTTTGCTGTTTTTTTGGTTTTCGGCGAATCAAACGAAATTGCGCCGGAAAGCAACGCGGGTAGTGGGGCAGAGTTGAGTTTCACGCCGCTGCCCGTGGTTTCGATATTGATGCCGCTCTCCAGCCAAAAGCGGCTTTCCGAATTAATCAGTTTGTCGTTCGGGCTTTGGATGAAGATGGTGTAATGCACGGTTTGGTCGGCAGGCTCGAAATGCGCGCTTTCTACCCTGTCCGACCATAAAGTTTTCATAAAGCACGGGGCTGCTGACATTGAGGATTTTGTCGTTTTGACCGACCAGCTTCAGGCGCAGACCGCTTTGCCCGATGGCGGCAATCGGCGGGATGTCCTGCACTTCAAATACGTCCTTCGTTTCATTGCTTTTTGCCGGGCGTAAACGCGATATACGAGCCGGAAAGGAGCGTGCTCAAACCGGTTACGCCGCTTTGGTCGATACGCGGTTTCACCACCCAAAACTGCGTATCGCTGCGGATGAGGTCTTTCGCATCGGCGTTAAGCTGGGCGGTGACTTCCACGCCTTTTTGGTCGTCGCGCAGCTTGATGCGGGTAACGTGTCCGACATCGACGTTCAACACTTTAATCACCGTGTTGTTGACTTCAATGCCTTCCGCGCTGTCCATCAAAAGCGTGACGACCGGACCTCGGTTGCGGATGTCCTTTACCAGCAGCCAGCCGCCCGCAATCAGCGCAATCAGAGGAATCAGCCACACGATAGATGTGAAGACATTGGTTTTTTTGACGCGCGCGGGTGTGCGATGCGTTTGAGAAGAATCGTGTTTTTTTCATTGTTTCTGGTTATCGTCGGAATCGGGGTCGTCTGAAAGCTGCTGCTGCCTGTCCCAAATCAGGCGGGGGTCGAAATAATAGGCAGACAGCATGGTCAATACCACCACCAGGCAGAAATAAACCGCCGCCCCGCCGGGGACGACGCGCGCCATGTTGGTGTGGAACGAACTCATCAAAAATAATAATCACAAAAATATCGATCATCGACCAGCGGCCGATGGATTCGGTAATCCGGTAAAGCACCGACATTTTTCGGCGCGCTCATCGGCGGTTTGAAATAAGCAGACGCAATCAAAACCGCCATCGCGATAATTTTCAACACAGGCACCAAAAATACTCGCGCTGAAAATAATCACTGCAATCAGCCTGTCGCCGTCGTTCCACATATACACAATGCCGTTGAAAATCGTATTGACTTCCAGCGCGGTAGGGTTCGACGAAATCATAATCGGCAGAATATTCGCGGGGAAATACAGGATAAACGCCGCAATCAAAAACGCCAGCGAAATGCTCAGGCTTTTTGGGCGGCGGCGGTACAAATCCGCACCGCAAACCTCGCAAGGCTGCTCGTCTTTATCGCGGAAATACAGGCAGCGGCTGCAACAGGTTTTGTCTTCGGATGCCGTTTGCACCGCGTCCCCGCCCGTCAGCCTGTGAATTTTATAATAAACCCAATGCTGCGGAATCGAGACCGAAGTCCGAATCAGCATGACCGACAGCGCAAACATCAAATAAAACGCCGAGCCGAATTCAACCTCCGCCACAGACGAGAGCTTGATATACGCCACCAAAGTGGAAATAAAGAACACATCCACCATAATCGCATGACGCAGCCTGACCAAAACCCGCGTCGCAAACCGCAGCGCAGGATACGCCCGCTCGCGCACCAACGCGGTATAAACGTACAAACAAAGCAGCAAAAAAACAATACCGGCGCGCCGAACGTGAGGACGAACATCACTTCCGCTAGAAAGCCGTAATCCTGATAAATCAAAAGCCGCATCATTTCCGGCAGCGACAGGACGGATGTTACGCCGAAGAGTTCCACGCGGATATAAACCATGCTGTACGCAAACGCCATCAAAATCAGCGAAGTCGTCGCGTAAGCCAGCGGCGCAACATAAGGATTGTTTTCCACCTCAACCACTTCATGATTGCACACCGGACAATGCGCTTCCTGCCCCTGCCGCAGGCGCGGAATATCCATGCGGTTGCCGCAGTCTGGGCAATCCACCGTATGCGCCGGCAGCGATGCGTCGGGCAGGTAGGATTTATAACGCCACCAGCGCGTATAGCTAGGAATCGGTTTCATGGGAAAAGGGGAGGACGGAAAAGTGTATAGAAAGACTCGGCATTATAAGGGAAAACAGAAAGATAGCCTAACCTCACTAAATATCAAGACATCAAAAATATCAAGGCATCAAAAGGTCGTCTGAAAAACATTGCTGTTTCTGCCTATATCCGATAAGCCAGAGCAAATCAAAACAGCAAATATCTACATTGTTACCACCACCCTCCCCTGCAATTATTTCACCCAAAAATGTGTGATTCAAAAATCTGAGCTACTTTTCCACAATAAAATAAAAGGTCGTCTGAAAATAAGTTTTCAGACGACCTTTCAAACATATAACCCAATTAACCCAAATCAAACGCTTTGTGCAGGACGCGGGTGGCGAGTTCCATGTATTTCTCGTCAATCAAGACTGAAACTTTGATTTCTGAGGTAGAAATCATTTGGATGTTGATGCCTTCTTCGGCGAGGGTGCGGAAGATTTTGGCAGCAACGCCGACGTGCGAACGCATGCCTAAGCCGACCGCGGAGACTTTGCATACGGTGTCGTCGCCGTCGATGGCGGCTGCGCCGATGCTGTCTTGCAGTTTGGTCAGGATTTCGATGGTTTGTTTGTACTCGCCGCGCGGTACAGTGAAGGAGAAATCGGTAGTGCCTTCGCTGCCGACATTTTGGATGATCATGTCCACTTCGATGTTGGCATCGGCAACCGCGCCTAAAATCTGATAGGCGACGCCGGGTTTGTCGGGTACGCCGCGTACGTTGATGCGGGCTTGGTTTTTTTATCGAATGCGATACCGGTTACGGCAGCTCTTTCCATGTTGTCGTCCTCTTCAAAGGTAATTAAGGTGCCGTTGCCGCCGTCTTGCAGGCTGCTCAGTACGCGCAGGCGCACTTTGTATTTTCCGGCGAATTCTACTGAACGGATTTGCAAAACTTTCGAACCGAGGCTTGCCAGTTCGATCATTTCTTCAAATGTAACCGTATCCATGCGGCGCGCTTCGGGTACGACGCGGGGGTCGGTGGTGTAAACGCCGTCTACGTCGGTATAGATTTGGCATTCGTCCGCTTTGAGGGCTGCGGCGAGCGCAACGGCGGAAGTGTCTGAACCGCCGCGTCCGAGCGTGGAAATATTGCCTTCGCTGCTGATGCCTTGGAAACCGGCAACGATGACAACTTTGCCTGCGTCGAGGTCGGCGCGCATTTTTTCGTCATCGATGCTTTCGATGCGGGCTTTGGTATGTGAAGTATCAGTTTTGAGGGCAACCTGCCAGCCGGTGTAGCTTTTGGCATCCACGCCGATGTCTTTCAATGCCATTGCCAAAAAGGCCGATGGTTACTTGTTCGCCGGTAGCTAAGACGACGTCCAGCTCGCGCGGATCGGGATGCTCCTGCATTTCGTGCGCCAGCGCAACCAAGCGGTTGGTTTCGCCGCTCATGGCGGATACGACGACAACGATGTCGTGTCCTTCGGCGCGGGCTTTGGCGACACGTTTGGCTACGTTTTTTTAATGCGTTCGGGTGAGCCTACTGATGTGCCGCCGTATTTGTGTACGATTAACGCCATGTTTCGTGCTTTCTGTTTGAGATTGGTAGGGCAGCGCGGTGCTGCAAAGTCGAAATCTTCCCGTCTGCTTGAGCGAGTTTTTCACGCTGCGGCAAAAAGGCGGGCAAATCTTTTGTGTATTTTACTGTCGTTTACATGAATTTCAAAGATAAATTGGATTTTTGGCGGCAAATAGGCCGTCGGATAGCGGAGGTCGTCTGAAAATATGGTTTCAGACGACTTTTTTATTTCAAACCCTAATAGTTGCATCTTGTTATATTTTTTTCTAATCAATCAGTACAAAATACTAGTTATTAAGACATATTTTTATTTAAAAAAATATTGTATTTGGACATCAGAAAACGGTATAGTATTGTTCGTTCAAATTCAAACAACAAACACACGAAAGGAATATTATTATTATGCAAATCAGCGCACGCAACCAATTCAACGGCATCGTTAAAGACATCCGCAACGGCGCGGTCAACAGCGAAGTAACCGTCTCCCTACCAACCGGACAGGGAAATCGTAGCAGCCGTTACTTGCGAAAGCGTCAGCAACCTCGGCTTGGAAAAAAAGGCAAGGCCGTTGTGGTGCTGATTAAAGCGGGCAGCATCTTGATTGCCAACAATCTCGACAACATCAAACTTTCCGCGCGTAACCAATTGTCAGGCATCATCAGCCATATCGAACGCGGTTCGGTCAACAGCATCGTTGACTTGGACTTGGGTGATGGCTTGGCTTTGAGCGCGGGCATTACCATGAAAAGCAGCGATTTGCTGAATCTGGTACCCGGCCAAAAAGCAACGGCAATCTTCAAAGCAGGCGCCGTTATTTTGGGCGTATTGGCATAATCCGAACCGTCCGATTTCCAAAAGGTCGTCTGAAACTTCAGGTTTCAGACGACCTTTTATCATTTGCAGAATGCCGTTATCCGATAGGGCAGGATATTTTTTTAATGCGTTTTTGCTGGTGCGCCGTCAACTCGGCAATGCCTTTTTGTGCCAACGCAATCAGTTTGCCCAATTCATCGAGGCTGAACGGCGCGCCTTCCGCCGTGCCTTGGATTTCGATGATTTTGCCCGAAACGGTCATAACGATGTTGACGTCGCTGTCGCAGCCGGAGTCTTCGGGGTAATCCAAATCCAAAAAGCGGTACACCGTTCACGACGCCTGCGGAGACGGCGGCAACGGCTTCGCGGATGGGATTTTCGCTGATGAGGTCGTCTGAAAGCAGCTTGTTGACCGCAATTTGCAGTGCGACGAATGCGCCGGTAATAGACGCGGTGCGCGTTCCGCCGTCGGCCTGAATCACGTCGCAGTCAATTAGGATTTGGCGTTCGCCCAGTTTTTCCATATCTACGACGGCGCGCAGCGAACGCCCGATCAGACGCTGGATTTCCTGAGTGCGACCCGACTGCTTGCCTGCCGTGGCTTCACGGCGCATACGCGAGGCGGTGGACGCGGGCAGCATCCCGTATTCGGCAGTAACCCAGCCCTGCCCCTTGCCGCGAAGGAACGGCGGAACATTTTCGTCGATGGAAGCGGTGCAGATAACTTTGGTGTTGCCGCATTCGATCAGGCACGAACCATCGGCGTGAGGAAGGAAGTGCGGGGTGATTTTGATGTCGCGCAAGCTATCGGCAGCGCGTGAAGTGCGGGTGTAACTGCTCATGATTTGTCCTTTGGGGAAGCGGTGAAAATTTGTGGTCGGTATTATACGGGATTCGGCGGGATGGCTGTTTCTATCATAAAAAACCCTCCATTGCAGGAGGGATTTATTTCAAGTTTACAAGTAATTAGATAACTCTTTTAACATACTGACAAGCATCATAATGGTAAAGACTGATATTTCAATTGATATATTTGCGTTGCCGTGTGTATATGAAAAATTTAATCATAATAAGCTATCAACTCCTAAGTTAATAAAAAAACGAGAACCATAAGATTCTTGGCATAGTTTAAAAGCTCTATTTGCTGATTATATGCAGATTCAAACAAATAAATATCCTTATAAAACAACAAACTAATAATTTATTTATTTTTACCTATAAGGTAAGGTCGTCTGAAAAATATCCGTTTCTCTAAAAAAATCCAAGACTTTCAAGTTGATTTTAGCTTCTTATTTTTTTGATTATATGCAGATTCACTCTCATCCAAGATAAAAGCGAACATTTGTGAGTTTTTAATATTTGGTGGTCGTCTGAAATCAGTTTTCGGACGACCTCCGGCAAGAGAAGGATAACTTGTTACCCCTATATATGATATATTCCCTCCACTTTCACTCGTATTTTTGAAACGGAGTAAAACCATGACTCAATCCATCCATATCCACAGTATGACCGGCTTTTGCCAATGCCGCAGGCGAATGCGGCGGCAAGCGCGTGAACTTGAAATCCGCGCGGTGAACCACCGTTATCTGGATGTCCAATTCCGTATGCCCGAAGAATTGCGCCATCTGGAAGGCGCGTTGCGCGAGAAAAATTGCGGCTTCAGCCGCACGCGGCAAACTGGAATGCCGCATTCAGTTGCAGGACGCGGCAGTCGGCGGGCAGAGTTTGGAAACCAATGAAGAATTGGTGAAACAGTTGTCCGATTTGAACAAAACTTGGCGCAAGGAACACGGTTTCGGCAAGCTGACAGTCGCTGAAGTGTTGCGCTTTCCTGGGGTATTGGCAGGTCAAAGCGAAGACCCCGAAGCTTTGGCGAAAACCGTGCAAGAGCTGTTGGACGAAGCGTTGAAAGAGTTTGCCGCCGCCCGCAAACGCGAAGGCAAAAAAACTCGGCGAACATCTGTTGCAACGTTTGTCCAGCATGGAAGAAATCGTGGATGCCTTGAGCGAGCTGTTCCCGAGCCTGCTTCAGGCGCATATGGACAAGGTGAACGCGCGTTTGGCGGAAGCAGTCGGCAATATCGACAACGACCGTTTGCAACAGGAATTTGCGCTGTTTATCCAAAAATCCGATGTTGACGAAGAATTCAGCCGCCTGCGCACGCACATCGCCGAAGTCCGCCGCATCGTTACGGAAAACAAAGGCAGCGCGGGCAAACGCTTGGACTTCCTGATGCAGGAATTGAACCGCGAGGCGAACACGCTGGGCAGCAAAGCTATCGCGGCGGAATGCACGCAGGCTTCGGTCGAACTGAAAGTCTTAATCGAGCAAATGCGCGAGCAGGTTCAAAATATCGAATAAGCCTTCAAAAATAAAGCAAAGGTCGTCTGAAAAGCCATTTTCTGCTTTTCAGACGACCTTTTTTGATACCGCAATCCGTGCCCTGCCCTATTGTTCAACATACTGCCCCACCCTATTTACCAAACCTCCTTCCCCCGCTTTTTCAGACGACCTCCTGCCCGTTATAATACGCCTGCAAATTATTTGCATTATCATTTAATTCAGGAGAAACGCATGAGCACCCGTACCGAACACGACACCATGGGCAATGTTGAAGTCCCGTCCGAAGCCTATTGGGGCGCGCAGACCCAGCGCAGCCGCAACAATTTCAAAATCGGCGGCGAAACCCCTGCCGCAGCCACTAATTTATGCTTTGGCGCTGGTGAAAAAAGCCGCAGCCGCGACCAACGCTTCCCTCGGCAGGATTAAGCCCGAACAAGCGGATTTGATTACGCAGGCAGCGGACGACGTGTTGAACGGCAAGCTCGACGGGCAGTTCCCTTTAGTGGTTTGGCAGACCGGCTCCGGCACGCAGTCCAATATGAACATGAACGAAGTGCTGGCAAACCGCGCCAACGAAATCGCCGGTACGGGTTTGGCGGCGTACCAGCCCGTCCATCCCAACGACCATGTGAACCACGCGCAATCGACCAACGACGCGTTCCCGACCGCCATCCACGTTGCCGCCGCGATTGAAATCAACCGCCACCTCATCCCCGCCGTGAAAGCCCTGCGCGACACATTGGACAAAAAAGCCAAAGAATTCGCCCCCATCGTCAAAATCGGCCGCACCCACTTGCAAGACGCGACACCGCTGACTTTGGGACAAGAGTTTTCCGGCTACGTTTCCCAACTCGACCACGGCTTAGGTCGTCTGAACGACGCGCTCAAAGGTTTATACGAACTCGCCTTAGGCGGCACGGCAGTCGGCACGGGTTTGAACAGCCATCCCGAATACGCCGAAAAAGCCGCCGCCAAACTCGCCGAATTGTCCGGCCTGCCGTTTGCCAGCGCGCCGAACAAATTTGAAGCCTTGGGCGGACGCGATGCCGCCGTTGCCGCTTCGGGCGCATTGAAAACGCTGGCGGCAAGCCTGAACAAAATCACCAACGACATCCGCTGGTTGGCAAGCGGCCCGCGCTGCGGTTTGGGCGAAATCAAAATCCCCGAAAACGAGCCGGGTTCGTCCATCATGCCGGGCAAAGTCAACCCGACCCAATGCGAAGCAATGACCATGGTGTGCTGCCAAGTGTTCGGCAATGACGTTGCCATCGGCATGGCGGGCGCGTCGGGCAATTTCGAGCTGAACGTCTACATGCCTGTTATCGCCTACAACCTCTTGCAATCCATCCGCCTGTTGGGCGACGCGTGCAACAGCTTCAATGAAAACTGCGCCGCCGGCATCGAACCCGTACCGGAAAAAATCGACTATTTCCTGCACCATTCCCTGATGCTCGTTACCGCGCTGAACCGCAAAATCGGCTACGAAAACGCCGCCAAAGTCGCCAAAACCGCCTATAAAAACGACAAATCGCTACGCGAAACCGCCGTTGAGTTGGGCTTGCTGACAGGCGAAGAGTTTGACGAACTGGTCGTCCCCGCCGATATGGTTCATCCGCGCTGATTGACGGTTTGAAATACGGCAAAGGTCGTCTGAAAACCGGGATTGGTTTTCAGACGACCTTCTTTATCTCAGCAGCCATATCGCTCGCTTTCTGCAATTTTCAGACGACCTTTCGATAAATCCCGTTGCGAAAAAGCATTATAATCACCGCAATCTCAGTTCAACCGCCCTACCCCCGAAAGGTTCGCATGACCACTTATTCCCTCTTCGTTACCTGCCCGCGCGGTCTCGAAGCCCCTTTATCCCAAGAACTCGAACAACTCAAATGCCAAGACATCCGCGCCGTTGACGGCGGCGTCGCGTGCAAAGGCGGTATGGAGCAGGTGTACCGCATCAACCTGCATTCGCGTACCGCAAGCCGCGTGTTGCTGCGCCTGACCAAAAGCGGCTACCGGAGCGAGCAAGACATTTATAAAGCGGCGAAAAATATCCGCTGGACGGATTGGTTCGGCTTGGAACAAACCTTCAAAGTTAAAGTAGAAGGCAAGCGCGCCCAAGTCAAAAGTTTGGATTTCGTCGGGCTGAAAATCAAAAGATGCCGTGTGCGACGTGTTCCGTGACGCTTGCAGCGCGCGCCCCAGCGTCGGCAAAATCCGCCCCGACATCCGCATTCATGCCTTTATCGACGAGCGCGACATTCAAATTTTCATCGACACATCCGGCGAAGCCTTGTTCAAACGCGGCTACCGCCAAGACACAGGCGAAGCGCCGATGCGCGAAAATTTGGCGGCAGGGTTGCTGCTGCTGGCGGGCTATGACGGTACGCAGCCTTTCCAAGACCCGTTTTTGCGGCAGCGGCACCATCGTCATCGAAGCCGCGTGGATTGCCACCCGCCGCGCGCCCGGTTTGATGCGCCGTTTCGGGTTTGAAAAACTGAAAAACTTCGATGCCGCCCTTTGGAAAAAAAGCTGCAACACGAAGCTGAAACGCAAATCCGCCCCGCGCCTGCCCCGATTTCAGGCAGCGACAACGACCGCCATATGATCCGCGCCGCCGTTGCCAACGCCCAAGCTGCAGAAGTGGACACGTTTATCCGTTTTGAAGTCAAAGACGCGCAGGACACCCGTCCGAACGGGGAAGGCGGCATCCTGATTTCCAATCCGCCTTACGGCGTCCGCCTTGCCGAAGTCCAAGCCCTGCAAGCCCTTTATCCGCAGTTGGGTGCGTGGTTGAAGCAGCATTACGCGGGCTGGCTGGCGGGAATGTTTACCGGCGACCGCGATATGCCGAAATTCATGCGCCTTTCGCCCAAACGCAAAATCCCGCTCTACAACGGCAACTTAGACTGCCGCCTGTTTTTTTGATGGATATGGTCAAAGGGTCGAACCGATAAATATGATAAAGGTCGTCTGAAACAGATTTGGCGGGTTTCACCAAACGTTTCAGACGACCTTTTGACAAAAAAATCAGTATTTCACCGAATCATTGCCACTGTTTTTTTCTGAATAAACTCGATTTTATAGCCGTCGGGATCTTCAACAAAAAGCAATAACGGTCGTGCCGTGCATCATCGGCCCCTGCTTCGCGCACGACTTTTTCCGCCCATTTCTTTTACACGTTCGCAAGCTTTATAAGCATCGTCCACTTCGATAGCGATGTGGCCGTAGGCGTTGCCTAAATCGTAGCTTTCGGTATCCCAGTTGTGGGTCAGTTCCAAAACCGTATTTTCAGCTTCGCTGCCATAACCGACAAAAGCCAGCGTGAAACGGCCTTCCGGATAATCGTGGCGGCGCAAGAGCTTCATGCCCAAAACGTTTTGATAAAAGTCCAAGGATTTTTCAAGGTTGCCGACGCGCAGCATGGTGTGAAGCAGGCGCATGATTGTGTTCCTTTTATATGTTGTTAAAACAAGATTTTTAACACGAAACGCAAGCCCCAGCCCGTATCAATGGCAGCAAACATAAGCTTTCAGACGACCTTTACCGTAAAAGCAAAACCATCCGCCGCAGCTATTGCCAGCCGTCGAAAAATTCGCTATAAGGGGATTATATGAAACATATTAACATTTATAGCGAATTAACTTTAAACCAGTACAGCATTACCCTCCTTGTCCTGATTGAAATTTAATCCACTATACATACAGACAACCTAAAAAGGATTCAGAGATGAAAATCGGTATCCCACGCGAGTCATTATCCGGCGAAACCCGCGTCGCCTGTACGCCTGCCACTGTTGCCCTGTTGAGCAAACTGGGCTTTGAAACCGTTGTCGAAAGCGGCGCAGGTTTGGCGGCGAGTTTGGACGATGCCGCTTACCAAACAGCAGGCGCGACCGTTGCCGACAAAGCGACGGTTTGGGCCTGCCCTTTGATTTATAAGGTCAACGCGCCGTCCGAAGGCGAGCTGCCGCTGCTTAAAGAAGGGCAAACCATCGTCAGCTTCCTGTGGCCGCGCCAAAAACGAGGCTTTGGTCGAAGCCTTGCGCGCCAAGAAAGTGAACGCGCTGGCGATGGACATGGTGCCCCGTATTTCCCGCGCGCAGGCTTTAGACGCTTTGTCTTCGATGGCAAACATCAGCGGCTACCGCGCCGTGATTGAAGCCGCCAACGCCTTCGGCCGTTTCTTTACCGGTCAGATCACTGCCGCTGGCAAAGTGCCGCCCGCGCAGGTTTTGGTGATTGGTGCCGGTGTGGCGGGTTTGGCGGCGATTGGTACGGCAAATTCGCTCGGCGCAGTGGTGCGCGCATTCGATACCCGCTTGGAAGTGGCGGAACAAATCGAATCGATGGGCGGCAAGTTCCTGAAACTCGACTTCCCGCAAGAATCGGGCGGCAGCGGCGACGGCTACGCCAAAGTGATGAGCGACGAATTTATCGCCGCCGAGATGAAACTTTTTGCCGAGCAGGCGAAAGAAGTGGACATCATCATCACTACCGCCGCCATTCCGGGCAAACCCGCGCCCAAACTGATTACCAAAGAAATGGTCGAAAGCATGAAACCCGGCTCCGTCATCGTCGATTTGGCGGCGGCGACGGGCGGCAACTGCGAACTCACCAAACCGGGCGAATTGTTCGTAACCGACAACGGCGTGAAAATCATCGGCTACACCGACATGGCAAACCGCCTTGCCGGACAGTCTTCCCAGCTTTACGCCACCAACTTGGTGAATCTGACCAAGCTGTTAAGCCCGAACAAAGACGGCGAAATCACGTTGGACTTCGAAGACGTGATTATCCGCAACATGACCGTTACCCGCGACGGCGAAATCACCTTCCCGCCTCCGCCGATTCAAGTTTCCGCCCAGCCGCAGCAAACGTCGTCTGAAAAAGCCGCGCCTACCGCCAAGCCCGAACCGAAACCCGTTCCCCTGTGGAAAAAACTCACGCCCGCCGTCATCGCCGCCGTGTTGGTACTGTGGGTCGGTGCGGTCGCGCCCGCAGCATTCTTGAACCACTTTATCGTGTTCGTACTCGCCTGCGTTATCGGCTACTACGTCGTCTGGAACGTCAGCCACTCGCTGCATACCCCGCTGATGTCCGTAACCAACGCCATTTCCGGCATCATCGTCGTCGGCGCGCTGCTGCAAATCAGCCAAGGCAACGGTTTTCGTTACCCCTGCTGGCCTTCATCGCCATCCTGATTGCCAGCGTCAACATCTTCGGCGGCTTCTACGTAACGCGCCGGATGTTGAATATGTTTAGGAAAGGGTAAAGCATGACTTTAGCCTATTGGTGCATCCTGATCGCATCGCTGCTGCCGCTGTTTTTGTTCCTTCATTGCCAAAGCGCAGGGCGGTTTTCAGCCATCGGACAACCGCAATCCGCGCGATTTCCTCGCCCGCACGCAAGGCTTGTCGGCGCGCGCCAATGCCGCGCAGCAAAACGGTTTTGAAGTGTTCGCCCCGTTTGCCGCCGCCGTTTTTGGTGGCACACGCCACAGGCAATGCCGCGCAAGCGACCATCAACCTTTTGTCCATATCGTTCATCGCCTTTCGCATTGCTTATATTTTCAGCTATCTGAAAGACAAACCGAGCCTGCGTTCGGCAATGTGGACGGGCGGATTTGTCTGCACCATCGGGCTGTTTGTAGCCGCTGTCTGACAGCGGGGTCGTCTGAAAACGAGTGCAGCGAGTTTCGCTAAAACGAGTGCAGCGGGTTTTCAGACGACCTGGAAGTCAGTTTTCGAATATGAGGATTTCGACCATGAAAGCAAAATGCCTGTGCGGCAACGTATCTTTAGAAGTGGAACACGACAAACACGTCCACGCCTGCCATTGCGGAATGTGCCGCATTTGGGGCAGCGGCGCGACGTTTTCGCTGATTGCCGCCAAGCCGCCTAAAATCGACGGCGGTGAAAACATCGCCCGCTACCATTCGTCCGAATGGGCGGAACGCGCGTTCTGCAAAAACTGTGGTACCCACCTGTTCTACCATTTCCTGCCGAACGACAGCTATTTCGTCTTTGCCGGACTGTTTGCCGACAACGCCGATTTCAAATTGGAAGAGCAGATTTTCATCGACGCCAAAGCCCCGTATTACGAACTGGCAAACGACACGCCCAAGCTGACCGAAGAAGAGTTTTTGGCACAATTCGGCGGCGGATAGGAAACCCGATACAGAGGTCGTCTGAAAACGCAGCAGCAACGGAGTGATGCGGATGAAATAAAAATACCCGAACCGTCATTCTCAAATGGTTGACGGTTAAGCGAATCCGCCATCAAACCCTTTCAGACGACCCGATTAAAAAACACAGTTACTTTCACAAATAATTGGAGAATCACCATGTCTTCAGGACTCGTTACAGCGGCGTACATCGTAGCCGCGATACTGTTCATCTTCTCGCTGGCGGGGCTGTCCAAGCAGGAAACCGCCAAGCAGGGCTGTTATTCCGGCGTAGCGGGGATGGCGGTCGCCTTGTTCGTTACCGTGTTTTCCGAAAACACCCACGGACTGGGCTGGATCATCATCGCCATGCTGATTGGCGCCGCCATCGGCATCTACAAAGCCAAAAAAGTAGAAATGACCGAAATGCCCGAGCTGATTGCACTTCTGCACAGCTTCGTCGGCTTGGCGGCGGTTTTGGTCGGCTTCAACAGCTATATCGCACCGGGCAACGTTTCGCACGATATGCACACCATCCATTTGGTCGAAGTGTATTTGGGCATCTTCATCGGCGCAGTAACCTTTACCGGCTCGCTGGTCGCGTTCGGCAAGCTCAACGGTAAAATCAGCAGCGCGCCGCTGCAACTGCCCGCCAAACACAAGCTCAACCTCGCCGCATTGGCTTTATCCTTTATCCTGATGCTGGTGTTCGTCTCCGTTGACGGCAGCGGCTTCATCCTGATCCTGATGACCCTGATCGCCCTCGCATTCGGCTGGCACTTGGTCGCCTCCATCGGCGGCGCGGATATGCCCGTGGTCGTGTCCATGCTGAACTCCTACTCCGGCTGGGCGGCCGCAGCGGCAGGCTTCATGCTCTCCAACGACCTGCTTATCGTTACCGGCGCGCTGGTCGGCTCCAGCGGCGCGATTCTGTCCTACATCATGTGTAAAGCCATGAACCGCTCCTTCATCTCCGTCATCGCAGGCGGTTTCGGTACCGACGGTTCCGCCGCAGCCTCCGGCAGCCAAGAAATCGGCGAATACCGCGAAGCCAAACCCGCCGAAGTCGCCGAAATGCTGCGCAACGCCAGCAGCGTCATCATCACCCCGGGCTACGGCATGGCAGTGGCGCAGGCACAATACCCCGTTGCCGAAATCACCGAGCTTTTGCGTAAAAACGGCACCGAAGTACGCTTCGGCATCCACCCCGTCGCCGGCCGCCTGCCCGGTCATATGAACGTACTGCTCGCCGAAGCCAAAGTTCCCTACGACATCGTTTTGGAAATGGACGAAATCAACGACGACTTCCCCGAAACCGACGTAGTACTGGTCATCGGCGCGAACGACACCGTCAACCCCGCCGCCCAAACCGACCCGAACAGCCCGATTGCCGGCATGCCCGTATTGGAAGTATGGAAGGCAAAAGAAGTCGTCGTCTTCAAACGCTCGATGAATACCGGCTACGCAGGCGTACAAAAACCCGCTGTTCTTCAACGAAAACAGCGTAATGTGCTTCGGCGACGCGAAGAAAACCGTTGACGAAATTTTGGCGGAATTGAAGAAATAACATTTAGAAACCAAGACAAAAGGTCGTCTGAAACCGTAAACTCAGTTTGAACTGGCCCCCAAATCTTGGACACTCATAAAAGCCTATTCAGGCGCTCTGTGCAAGCTGGGTTCTGTATGAGACAGGACTCAGCTTTTTTTCAATTTCAAACTGCAACGCTCCCGGTTGTAGTAATCCATATAGTCATCTATCTGCTTCATCAATTCATCTACCGTCAATTCACCTGCGTTATAGAAACACTCCGTCTTCAACACCGCAAAGAAGCTTTCCATCGGCGCATTGTCCCAACAGTTCGCCTTTCGCGACATGCTTTGAACCATGGAATGCTCCGCAAGCAATTCCCTATATCCCGCCGTACGGTACAGCACACCTTGGTCGGAATGCAGCATCGTTCCTTTATCAGTCAGACGGGGGTGGCTTTTTTTCGAGCATTTCCTTCACCATTTCGCTGTTAGCATTGCGGCTCATGGCGTAGGCGACGATCTCGCGGTTAAACAAGTCCAAGATTGGCGAGAGGTACAGTTTGCCGTCGCTCCCTTTGAGTTCGGTCACGTCGGTCAGCCATTTTTTCGTTGGGCTTTTCGGCTGTGAATAGACGTTTGAGGAGGTGTTCCGATATTTCGCCCATGGCGGGATGGCGGTAGGCTTTTTCGCCCGTATTTTTGGCTTTCAGCCCCATCTGTTTCATCAACCGAGCTGCTTTTTTTGCGGTTCCAATCCAATGCTGCGGCAATGCGCCTTTGCCCGTAGCGTCCTTTATGCCGTTTGTAGGTTTCGACAAGGAGGGCTTTGTCGGCTTCATCGGGGTCGGGCCGGTCTTGGTGGTGGTAGTAAAAAGCTGCTTTTGGGCAGGTTTGCGATGTGCAGCAGGTATTTGAGCGGGTGTTGCGCCCTCAGTGTTTGGACGGTTTGGCTTTGTCCTTTGCGGTCTGCTTTTTGGCTGAGGGCTTTTAACTCCTTTAGGTAGGCGACCTCTGCGCGCATATAGCACAACTCTTCGATAAGCTCTGCCTGCGTTTTTTTCTTGGTCGGGTTTATCTGCGATGAAGGGGTTTTTTTCGATGTTGGGGCATGGTTTTTGGATTGGGGATGTTCGAGTGCGCCGATACCGCCTTCTTGATAGGCGCGTATCCATCGTCTCAGGTGGGTTCGGGAAATGCCGTAGTGGTCTGCGGTACGCTGTTGGCTGCGTATATGCAGGTAGTGGAGTACGGCTTGGTATTTGAAGTGTAATGTATATTTGCTCATAAAAAAAACTGCACCTTGTGAGTTGGAGGGATGTCCAACTTTTGGGGTGCAGTTCAGTTTCAGACGACCTTTTCTTATGAATACACTACGTCAAACATCCTATCGCCGTCATTCCCGCGTAGGCGGGAATCTATCGGAAATCCTAAGAAACAGATGTTTGAAAAACAGTTGCTGAGATTTAAAAGTGGATTCCCGCCTGCGCGGGAATGACGGTAGTCAGGCAGAAATTTATGCTGCGACGTGTAACCTGCTCCCTCTCCCGTCCGGCGGGAGAGGGCTGAGGGAGAGGGTGGCTCTATGGGCTGCACCAGTTTGATTTTTGCCTAAAGCCGCGAAGCCGCCCCCATCCTCACCGGACAGGGGAAGGAACAAGGTTGCTGATACGGCAAGGGGTCGTCTGAAATGGGCGGGTGGACAGGAATCTATGCCACGACGTGCAGCCTGCCCCCTCTCCCGTCTGGCGGGAGAGGGTTGGGGAGAGGAAGGCTCTGTGGGCTGCACCAGTTTGATTTTCCCTCAAGTCGCAAAGCCATCCCCATCCTAACCTTCCCCCCGCCGGACGGGGGAAGGAACAAGTTGCCGTTGCAGCCACGAGTAGCGTGGGCTTTGCCCACGAGACTTGCCGTATGTTCATTCGAAGGATAGTTGTGTTTTTATTCATTTCGTGGGCGAAGCCCACGCTACTTGAGTTATCCTAAGCCTGCGTTGATTGAATAAACGAGGTCGTCTGAAAACGGGGGGAACGAGTTTTTCTAAAACCTGAACCTCAAGGTTTTCAGACGACCCCGTTTTTACCTGCGATCTGCCCCCTCTCCCGTCAGGCGGGAGAGGGTTGGGGAGAGGGTGGCTTTACGGGCTGCACGAATTTGATTTTGCCTAAAGCCACAAAGCCATCCCCATCCTAACCTTCCCCGCCGGACGGGTGAAGGAACAAGGTTTCTGATACGGCAAGAGGTCGTCTGAAACCGTAAACTCAGTTTCAGACGACCTTTTTTTCTTTTTTTGCCTCCACGCAATACTATAAAATTCGGGCTGCTGTTGATGGCAACTCAATGATGATTAATAAGGAAATACAGAATGGGAAATGTAGCTTTTGTTATTGACCATAAGTGGGCGATTATAAGCATCCTAGTTGTTCTGATTAGTTTATGCTGGGTACTTTTTGGTAAAAAATGGAGCAATGTATTAAAAAGTCTTTTTGTGCCGGGACATTTTTCCATCGTTATTTTTTTGATATTTTATTTAATTGGTTTGAATTTTTATTCCAAGGATTCGATAGACACTTTATCTGCGGGTTTTTTTGGAATTTCATTATTCTGATTGTTTCTGCACCAGTCGCTTTTTGCAATTTGGCATTTCCGTGATGAAAACAACAGACAGCAAATCGAGAATCAACGCAAAGACATTAACCTGAAAGAATTTCAAAAAAACTGTCCGAGTGGGTCAGCGGCGCACATTTGCCGGAAATAAAAACCGTCAGTAAAACTACAAACAAGTGTAATTTAAAAAAACGATGCTGAGATCGTCAAACAATCAATTCTGCCCATTGAATATACTACAGAGGAGACCGAAGAATATAGTAAGCAACCTAAAACCGCCGATTTCGATACATTCAGCAAACGGGACGGCGCGGTCGCTTTGCAGATTTCTGCCATTTACAACCTGCTGCCGTTTTTCCGAGGAGATTACGGCGAAAGTTTCCGCCTACCTGCATTTAACCTATTGAAGTCCGCTTGGCAGGCAATGCAGCAGGATAGTTTGAAGAAATTGGAAAAGAAAAATTTATCTGATGAAGCACTAAACAGAATATTTAATGAATTGGAACAAAAAGCAAATAGCCCCATGGGGGTGGCTTTAACTCAAGTTTTATTGAGTTTGAATCGGGAAAATACAGAACTTAATCTACGGAATTTCCGCGAAATGCTGCCTAATATTTGCTTGGCTGGGATGAATTTCCATTTGAGCGGAGTAGATAAAATTGCCAGAGATTTGTCGGGATTAAACTTACAAGGTGCTAATTTTTCAAAAAAATCTAACTTAAAAAGAAATAAATCTTCAAGAGGCTGATTTAATAGGAGCGAACTTTCAGGGTGCCAATTTAACAAAAAGCAGATCTGCACATGAAAGAAAAAGAAAAATTTCGTTTAACTCTATAAATATAAATATCAATTTTCAGAAAGCTGATTTAAGCAGAGCTAATCTACAAAAATAGGGATTTGACGGGCAGTAATTTTTAAAAAAATGCATATTTGAGTGGTGCGATATTACAAAGAGCAGGTTTAGCTAAAGCTAATTTTTCTCAATGCCCGTTTGTATGAGGTCGATTTGCAGGAGGTATATTTTTTTCAAGACTAATTTAGACAGAGTTAATTTATACTCTGCAGATTTAAGAAGAAGTAATCTCATATGGACACAATTAAGAAAAAAAGTGGATGGAAGGGGAACGTAAAAAAATAACAATGAAGGATTTTATAAATAATATTTATCCTGATTGGAAAAAAAGAAAATGATCCTGAATGGGAAGCATTGACGGAGGTTGAGCGAATGAAAGCAATGCGGCAATTCTGTGATGAAACAGGTATGCTGATTTTTTTGATAAAAAGTGGAACACAAATAATGCCTCCCCTTAGAAAAGTAAAATCTGACTTTAATCGTGATTTGCTTCACAAGGTCGTCTGAAACCGCAAACTCAGTTTCAGACGACCTTTTCTTATGAACGCACTACGTCAAACATCCTATCGCCGTCATTCCCGCGTAGGCGGGAATCCATCTGTGGGATTAGGTTTGTTTGGATTGCTCTAAAGATTTCTGTTGCCGAAAAGTGGATTCCCGCCTGCGCGGGAATGACGGTAGTTGGGCAGAAATTTATACCGCGACGTGTAGCTTGCCTCTTCTCCCGTCCGGCGGGAGAGGGCTGGGGAAAGGGTGGCTCTATGGGCTGCACCAGTTTGATTTTTGCCTAAAAGCCGCAAAGCCACCCCCATCCTAACCTTCCTCCGCCGGACGGGGGAAGGGATAGGTTGCCGTTGAAGCAACGAGTAGCGTGGGCTTTGCCTACGAAATTTGCCTTATGTTAATTCAAAGGATAGCCGTGTTTTTATTCATTCGTGGGCAAAGCCCACGCTACTGAGTTATCCCAAATCTGCATTGATTGAATAAACGAGGTCGTCTGAAACCGAAAACTTAGTTTCAGACGACCTTTCCTCATAATAAGACCACGCCAAACACCCGCCGCCGTCATTCCCGCGCAGGCGGGAATCCATTGAAATTCTAGGAAGCTGATGTTTGAAAAAAACAGTTGCCGAGATTTAAAGTGGATTCCCGCCTGCGCGGGAATAACGGTAGTCAGGCAGAAATTTATGCCGCGACGTGCGCCTGCCCCCTCTCCCGTCTGGCGGGAGAGGGTTGGGGAGAGGGTGGCTCTATGGGCGGCTGCACCAGTTTGATTTTTGCCTAAAGCTGGGAAGCCACCCCCATCCTAGCCTTCCCCCGCCGGACGGGGGAAGGGACAAGATTGTTGATGTAATAAAAGGTCGTCTGAAACAGAAATCCCATTTTCAGACGACCTCTCTTCATCGCTCCGCAAAGTCTTTAACACTCAAACGGTGCAATCCCAAACGAGCAGCTTATCGCAAGCCGTTTGCGTCCAGCCATTTCTCCAAGTCTTCGGCGCTGATTTTGCCGCCGTTTTCTTCCAAATCGAGTTTGTTGACTTGTTTGCCTTTACTGTATTTCGCTAGGACGGGCGTGCCGCCGAGTTTGTATTGTTGGCGGAACGCGGTCCATGCTTCTTTGTCTTGGTGCAGGCGGTGGACATTGACGAAGTAGATTTTGCCGTTCAGGTTGCGGCTGGCGATGTAGCGTTTGAACATGGGCTCGAAGGCGTTGCAGTCGCCGCAGCTCGGGCGGCCGATGTAGGCGTAAACGGTGTCTCCACGAGCGATGTGTTTTTGGAAGCTTTCGACGGTCAGGCTGTCGAGGTGGAAGTAGATGTCGGAATAGGTGTCTTCCAGCCGCTTGGTGTTTTCGGCGGAAAGGCGCACGGCGGTTTGCGCTTCGGACAGGCTGTTTTTCAGGACTTCGGTTTCACGGTCGGCGGCGCAGGAACACAAGAGCAGCGCGGCGGTCAGGACGGGCAGGATTTTCATGATTCGGCTCCTTGGTTGCGATAGGGAAAGTATACGCTTTTCGCGGCGGCGGGGTCGTCTGAAAAGCGGGAAACGGCTTTTTTCAGACGGCCTTTTGATGTATGGCAATGGGCGGGCGAAGTAGCGTTGTGTAGCGTGGGCTTTGCCCGTGGTGGTTTGGAGGCATCGCTTTTTCGCGGGTAGAACCCGCGCTACGCCGGGGTTTATTTCTCATTCAGCCGCCCTACCCCGGCTTTTTTGTTCGACAAGAGTAAGAATTGTTGCTTTTTGAAAAGATCGTCTGAAACCTAAGATTCGGTTTACAGAACATTTGCTTTGCTTGGAAAGCCCTTGAATGAACCGGATAAAGTAGCGTGGGCTTTGCCCGCGGTGGTTGAGGGCGTCGCTTTTTTTCGCGCGCTAAGGCGGTGTTTATTTCTCATTCAGCCGCCCTACCCCGGCCATCTCTTCAACAAAAGGTCGTCTGAAACCCAAATTTGAGGTTTCAGACGACCTTTTTACTGCATTGCGTTCAACTTTAAATGTTGTGTCAACCGATTCAAACCAAGCCCAGCTTTTTTTCAGCAGCGCGGCGCTGCCTGCGTCTACAAGTCTGAAGGTTTCGTCAAAGTCGCCGGTGTACCACGGGTCGGGGACGTGGCGGTAGCCGCTTTCGGGGATGAGGTCGGTGAGTTTGAAGATTTTTGTCGGGGTGTTTGCCGAACATTTTTTTCCAGTTCGGCAAGGTTGTTGTCGTCCATGGCGATGATGAAGTCGAATTCATCAAAATCTTCGGAACGCACTTTGCTGCTGGTAAAACCTTGATGGTCGATGCCGTGGGCGGCGAGGATTTTGCGCGTGCCTTGGTGCATGTTTTCGCCGTCGTGCCAGCCGGATGTGCCTGCACTGTCGGTGCGGACGCGGTGGGCTACGCCTGCTTCGCGGGCGCGGTGGCGCAGGACGTATTCCGCCATGGGGGAGCGGCAGATGTTGCCGAGGCAGACGAAGAGTACGGAATGGTTTTTCATAGGCGGTTTAGGCGTGTTCGGAGAAGAATGGGTTGTGTCCGTCCAGGGACAGGGACTGCGCGTAGGTCGGCAGGTCGGCATTTTCCGGCAAAACGTCGTGCAGGATGCGGATATGCTCGACGCGGCATTCCGCCATCAGGTCGAGGAAGTTGTGTTGGATGACGGCGATGTTGTCGGAGGACGAAAGGTTCCACACGAATACTTGCGGGACGACTTCAAACGCGCTGTCGGTCGCGTTGAAACCGAACAGAATCTGCCCGCCCGCCCTTGCGGCGATGACGACGCCGACGCGCGGACTCTGCATACGGATGGCGCGGATGGCGTTGGTGGCGAACACGTCCATCGCCATGCGCTGACGGGTGTGGCTGCCGTCGGTCAGGGCTTGGAGCAGGGGTGTTCGTGGACAGCGGATTGGTGAAAAGGGTAACGCCGTCGGCGGCAAGGCTTTCCTGCCAAACCTGCATCAGCGGCAGGCCTGCCTGTTGCAGGTTGACGCCCAATGCGGTTTGCAGGTTTTTGTCGCCGTAGCCCAGCGCGTAAACGACGTGGACGGATTGTCCTTCGGGGCAGATCAATGGTTTTGTCTTCAAAGGTTTGCAGAAACGCGGCGGCGGATTCGCTGTTTTGTTTCGCATTCCACCATTGTTCGGGCGTGATACCGCTGAGGTCGTCTGAATGGGCGAGGAAGGGCAGCCATTGGGTGTTTTGCGTTAAGGCGCGCAATTGGGGATAGTTGGACAGACAGGCGGTCAGCGCTTCGGTAGGCAGTGTCAGGGACAGCGTGCGCTCCTGTTTGCAGCCGGCGACGATGACGACGGGCAGTGCAAACCATTGGGCTTCGTCGTCGTTTTCGGCGGATAAGACTTGGTTGATGCTCTGCATCAGCGCGTTGTAGGTCTCTACATCGGGTGCCATGGTCATGGCGACGGACAGGTTGACGTAGTAGTTTTGTTGGAGCTGGCTGCGGATTTCGGCTTGCAACTGTCCCACAGCAATCTTGCGGGTCGCGGCGGTCGTGCCGTGTGCGAGCAGGGAGGCGTTTACCAATAAATGGTTTTTAACCGGAGTTTGCGGATAAGGGCGTGTGTCGTGGAGGATGAAGGTGTTCATATGGATATAAATCGGTGGTTGTCCGGACAGCTCGGATTATAACAATATCGGGATACGGATTGGGAAAAAGGTCGTCTGAAAAACGAAAAAAAAGGCGGGAAATACGCCCGCCTGCCTTCAATCAAAAAAAATCATATGTCCCAATTTATCGGCTTTAGTGTGCAGATAACGTTCGTTTTCAACATTCTCGCCAACATGGAGCGGAATACGTTCGACGACGTTGATGCCGGCATCTTTCAACGTCTGAATTTTTTTCGGGATTGTTGGTCAACAGTTTGACGGCACGGATATTCAGATGGTCGTAGATTTGTTTGGCAAGCGTGAAATCGCGTGCATCAACGGGCAGTCCGAGCGCGAGGTTGGCTTCGACCGTATCCATCCCTTCGTCTTGAAGTTTATAGGCACGGATTTTGTTGATTAAACCGATACCGCGCCCTTCTTGACGCAGATAAACAATAACGCCCCGTCCTTCTTGC
Organism: uncultured Neisseria sp.; assembly: GCA_916438535.1. GTDB lineage: Bacteria > Pseudomonadota > Gammaproteobacteria > Burkholderiales > Neisseriaceae > Neisseria. The sequence continues at coordinate 482,381 of CAKAEP010000001.1, forward strand.
TGAACCGCTTTCATCGCCGCTTCAAGCTGCGGTCCGCAGTCGCATTTTTTTGGAAAACAGCGCATCTCCGGTCAAGCATTCGGAGTGGATGCGGGTCAGAACGGGGAGGTCGTCTGAAAAATCGCCCATCGTTAAAGCGATATGTTCTTGTCCGCTCGGTTCTTCAAAAACCGTGCATGGTGAAATCGCCCCATTTGGTCGGCAGGCGGCAGGAGGCGATGAATTTCAAGGTATTATTCATGTTCTTCTTCCTTGTCTTCGATGCCTACCAATGCTTTTTAGCGGCTCGGCAAGTGCCAACGCCAGCGCCGACCAATCCGTTTGGGCTGCTTCATCGGCTTGATCTTTATCGGTAAATTCAACATGAACCACGCCCAAAAACCGTACCGTTTTTGCGTTGCCACGGGGATGGACAACTGGCTTCCACTGCCTTTATTCCTGTCGCCTTGGATTTCGTCCAACGAAAGCCAATAGGCAATATCGTTGGCAATATTCATCCAGCCGCTTTGCGCCGTACGGCAGGCAAGGTAAACCGTACCGTTTTTCTTCATGCACCGCCAACAGGTTCTCCAAAGGCTCGCCTTGCGCCGAGATACGAACCAGCCTTGCATGCGGTTCACCCGGAATGTGGATATAAACCGCCGCGCTTTTGACGGCTGTTGCGCGACTGAATACCGAATCCAGAGCCATGAAAACCTGTTTGAGCAAAACTTCATTTTCCGGCGTTTCTTCAATATGGTCCGCCAGCTTCCAACCGTCTTCTTCACGCCATAAAACCGAGCGGTCAATCGAAGCATTGCCCATATCCATCACCGTCTTCGCGGTCAGATAAGCAACACGGAGGTCGTCTGAAGACAGCTTCAAACCCTGTGTCTGTAAAAAATCCTGAATCAGTAAAACAGGCATGATGTTCCTTTTTGATATTAGTGTGTTCCGGCAGATAACCGACCTGCCATTATATCGGTCGGAATAAAGCAATTTCAAGCCAAAGATTGTTTGCAGAGCAGGATACTTTGTGTATAATCCCGTGTTTAATCACGCGGACGTGGCGAAATTGGTAGACGCACCAGATTTAGGTTCTGGCGCCGAGAGGTGTGAGAGTTCGAGTCTCTCCGTCCGCACCAACATACAAAAACGCTTGAAAATTTCAGGCGTTTTTTTTTCGTTTAATCCTGTCTAATACCATCAACCAATCTCAGTAAATACAGGGCTTTCAGGCTGATTGCTATCCTATTGTCTTCTTCCTGATTGTATAATTCCGTCTAATCCAGCCTAATTGAAGTAACCTAAAATTTACGGTATCTTTTGCGGTATCTGAAAAAAATACCTTGAAAAAAATACCGTAAAAATGAAGCTTAACGACCGACAAATCAAAAACGCCAAGCCCGCCGAAAAAAACCGTTTAAGCTGAATGACGGCAAGGGCTTGTATCTGTATGTCAACACGAGCGGTGGGAAGTTATGGCGGTTTGATTTTTCGTATAACGGCAAACGGAAAAACGCTTTCAATCGGCAAATATCCAACCGTATCACTGGTAGAAGCCCGCGCCGCTGCCGAGAATGCCCGCCGCTTGCTTGTATCGGGGCAAGACCCCAGCGAAGCCAAGCAACAGGAAAAACGCGAACGGCAAGCCGCCGCCCTAAATACCTTTGAAGCCATCGCCCGCCGCTGGCATTCTGACAACCTAATCCGCTGGAAAGAAAACCACGCCGCCCGCGTGTTGAGATATTTTGAAACCGACGTTTTTCCCCGTTATCGGCGCAATGCCGATTCAGGAAATCAGGGTAAGCGATATTAAAACGGTTCTCGACGGCGTAATGACACGGGGCGTGAACAATACGGCGGAAAAAATCAGGGAATGGACAGGCGCGATATTTGACTATGCCGTCATGCTTGAAGTAGTGGAAACCAACCCCGCCTATTCATTGCGGAAATACATCCCCGCCAAGCAGACCGACCATCGCCCCGCCCCTGCCCCGTGAAGAACTGACCGAGTTTTTTCGCCGCCTGATACTGGCAGAGATTGAGCCGCAAAACAGAATAGCCCTGATTTTGAATATGCTGACCTTTTTACGAAGCACGGAACTAAGGGGCGGGCAATGGAATGAAATAGACTTTGATGCGGCAATATGGACAGTTCCCGCCCAGCGCATGAAGCACGAAAAGACCGCGCCGAAACCGCCCCATGCCGTCCCACTGGCTGACTGGACGCTTGAACTTTTGGCAGAACTGAAAGAGCTTACCGGTAATACGTCATTTCTGTTTCTCAGCAGAACCAAGACGGACGGCTTTATCAGCGACGCAACCATCAGCCGTATCATTGAGCGCATGGGCTACAAAGGCAGAGTAACCCCGCATGGTTTCCGCTCGCTTGCCAGCAGCGTTTTGAATGAACAAGGCTTCAACCCTGACGCGATAGAACGGCAGCTTGCCCATATCGAAAACAACAAAATCCGCGCCGCCTATAACCGCGCCGATTATCTGAATGAACGCAAAGAGTTTATGCAATGGTATAGCGACTTTTTGCGGGAACGGTATAACCAAGCATTGCAAATGATTCAAGATGGCAAGACGGATTAGAGGTCGTCTGAAAATATCCGCTTCGAGTTTCGGAGTGTTTTTTTATAAGACTGAAAAATAGTATAGGAATTTATAAGAGGTAAAAAAATGGCTTGGAGACTATATTACACGCTTAAAAGCGGCAGCAGAGAAGTTAAGTAAAGATTTTAACGACCCATATACAGCAGATGATTTGATACATTATGCAGCCATTGGTTTGACTGAGGTATATATAAATTGTATTGGACAGGAATATTATTTTACGAAGAGACCATATCACGATTGGCTATATGATAAAGATGAAAAAAAGGCGAGTATGCTGAAATTCCTGAAATGGTGCTATACAAGGGCGACTTTATCCGTTTAGAAGAAATTAATGCTAGATACTTAGAGGGAAAAAAAGAGTTTTTAACAGTAAATATTGTTGATAAATTAGCATTTATAGGCACTGATGAGGTATTGGAGAAAACTATCGCCACACCATCCGCTGAACAGATTGAATCTGAACGCTGGGGATTTTTGTTATATTCCATATAATTTATTGGATGGGTTAGCACTATCTGAAGATATGCGTATAAAGCGGGAAGATTTAGATATACCCGATAATACCATTAAGGTAGGTAAAAATGATTTGTGTATCTTTCAGGATGACTTAATAGAACTAAAAGAAGCATTGAGCGAGAGAATGAAAATAAAAAAACCTATCAGTAAGCGCACTGAAAATAAGCAAGCTGAAATTATTGCGGCACTTTCTGCTATCTATACAAAAACAGATTGCAGTAAACCATATGAGGCTGCGGAAACTATTATCCAAGAATGGGAAAGGCAAGCTGATAAACTAGGCAAGACCCCTACTAGAGACACATTAGCAAAATACATCAAGCAAGGTATTGACCGTCTTTCGCAGTAGCCTAATTAGGTTCTAAAAAATCATATTTAGGAAAAGCCGCCCACATGGGCGGCTATATTTTTGCCTGTCATCTAATCCGACTAGAGAAAGGCAAAAGCATATGAACAACACAGTATTAAGAGCAGACGATACTGCCCGCGCATTAGGTGTTTCACGGGCGACTATTTGGAATTGGGTAAACCCTAAGAGCCGTCATTACCGCCCTGATTTTCCCAGCCCGTTCAAAATTTCCGCAAATGCGACAGGCTGGCTTGCAAGCGAGATTGACGACTATATCGGCAAACTGGCAGCCAAACGCGAAGAGCAGGCAAATTGATTTATCAGGCGCAAAACAAATGCCGCCTGAACGGACATTCAGACGGCGGAAAGGATTATTAAGCATGAGCGACTATTCTACCAACGGCAAGGCAAAAACGCCAAGTCAAAGAGAGCGCGTTTTATCCCGATTGAAACAGGGCAGCGTTACATCATGGGAGCTTTCCCAAATGGGCATATTGGGCTACAACACGCGCATCATGGAGCTTCGCAGGGCGGGGCATGACATCGTTACCGTGATGGAAGAAGTAACCAACCAATTTGGCGAAACCGTGAAACGCGGTCGGTTCGTATTAATCAATTAAATCAGGAGCTTTACTATGAATATCGAATATACAAAGACAACTTTTAAGACCCGCCAAAAGTTACTGAAAGAGGAAGAGGACAAATGCAGCGAACTGACCGCCCAAATTGAAGCGGCGGAAGCGGGTGTTACAGAAGCGCAGGCGGTTATCAATGAATTTGCGGGGCTACGAAACAGACGTAAAGGCATATTTGCCAATTTATTAAAAATGGGCAAACCCACAAACAGCGAAGAAGCCAAAGGGCTTGATTCAGAGATTGCCGCCAAACGCGAAGAAGCAGACCGCGCCGCTGATATGCTGGAAGCGCAAAAAGAACTGTTGGAAAGCCTTTTTGATGAACGCCGCCAGCATCTGAACCGCATTTCAGAGCTTCGCAATTTATTGTCCGTTTCCCGATATGAGCTGTTTATCGCCGATATAGAAGAAACCCACTTACCCGAATATTTGGAGGCTGCCCAAGCCTATGCCAAAGCTGCCGCGAAATTGGTGGGAATCGGTAAAGCCGCCGTTGAGATGAAAACGAAGCTACAAGAAAACGGTTTGCGGGCTGATTGCCCGTCCTATGGGCAATCCCTGCCAAATCGAATCATTGATTTACGTTTGCCTGGCTTCTTCAACATGATGGACGGCACAGGCGGGGAAGAAAACGCTATTTTCGACATCTTGGAAGACGTGGAGAAAGAAAAAGAAGCGGCTTTGGACAATTTGAAATAGCAACACTCAAACAACCGCCCAAAGGCTGAAAAAAATCGCTATTGGGCGGCGTTCTAAAAGGATTAAGGACATGACCCCGAAACAAGAACAGTTTGCCCGTCTGTATGTGGAAACGGGCAACGCGAGCGAAGCATATCGGCAAGCCTACAACGCTGACAACATGAAGCCCGAAACGGTAACGAATGAAGCCTATAAGCTGCTTCAAGACCCCGATATTTCCGCGATGGTGGACGGCTTAAAGGAAGAAGCGCGGCAACGACACGCGGTAACGGTGGGCGACCTGTTGCACGAATTGGAACAGGCGCGGGCGGCGGCACTGGCAGCCCCTACCCCGCAAAGCAGCGCGGCGGTATCGGCAACGATGGGCAAGGCAAAAATGCTGGGCTTGCTGGTGGATAAGGCGGAAATCAAGGCAGAGGCGGAAATCAGCCAAGTGAAACAGGAAGAGCGCAAATGCCTGCTAAGTCAGGAAGAAATACAGCAAATCAGGAACGCTTTTTTTCAACAAGCCATACAGTGAAATCACGCTTGAAGACATCATCGGAACCATTGGAGAAAATACGGAACGCATCGGGTATGTAATAACCATGATTATCGTGGATAAAAAAATTTAGCCGCTTGATGCAAAAATCATTTGACAAATCGAGCCTTGAGAATCAGAATTTAGTTTCTCTCAAAACGAAATACCCAATCAGCAGGGTAACGCTGATTTTTTTATCGCCAAAATTCTTTTTACGGGCGTTTGCGATGTTATTAAACGTTAACATTTCAGACGACCTATCACGAGTTATGGCGGTGTCTGCCAACCGCAAGGCGCAGGCTGGTTTTATTTCGCCAGAGAGAGCACCGCCCCCCTTATTTGGGGCATTCTCAAAATCTCTAAAGAAAGAAATACCATGACTTCAATTTTTCCCCCAAATCCAAGACGTTCAATCCCCATCAGAACAAGGCTTTTTGCGCCGTCGTCCACGAACCGACCGCGTATTTAGCCGATATTGACGTTCATTCATGCACTGCCCGCCGTTTGGGCATCTATCCATCACACGCCGCCGCCGTTGCCGCCTGTCAGTCGTTTATTGCTTCGCTTTCAGACGACCTCAAGGCATGGGCTGCTTTCAGCGTAACGACAGCCGAACAAATCCGCTAAATCCCTGAAAAACACCCGCCTTTATGCCGCCCGTTTTGGACGGCATGGGGCAAACTTCGCCCTAGTGTTTTTATAAGTATTTGATTTTTCAATGCTTGATAATTTTGGTGCGCTGGGGCATGGAGGACATGAAACCATGAAACCGACTGACAAAAACGACCGTTTCCGCCGCTATTCCAACCGCGCTTTGCTGGTGTTTGGGGTGTTGTTGATGGCTTTGGCAATCCGAGCCTGTAACCAGCCTGCCCATGCGGAGACGGAGCAGGCAATGCAGACAACACCGACCATATGGGAGACCGACCCGATGGCGGGGGTGGTTTTAGAACCTGTAACAGGGGAGGCAGAGCAATGAAACCGACCTATCAAGACATCAAAGCCGCCGCGCAATACCGCTGGCAGGAAATTCACGCCGCCATCGGCATAGACCCGCGATACCTGAAAAAAACAAACACCAGCCATGCCCCGCCTGTGGTGGTAAAGACCGTTTCAGATACGACGACAAGGATGGTAACGGCACATTCATTTGCAGCCATTACCACAATGGCGCGGGCGACGGTTTCGGCTTGGTAATGCATTACCTGAATTGCGGTTTTGACGAAGCATTACGCGCCGTAGCGGGCGTTTTGAACATGGGCGGGGCAAACCCCTTGCCGATACCGCCAACGCGCCCGCAGCCTCAACCACGCCCCGAAAAAGACCACATCGGCAAACTTGCCGCGTTGTGGAACGGAGCAGAGCCGATAACCGCCGATTCCCCCGCCGTGCAGTATCTAAAATCGCGCGGTTTGGGCATGGCGCAATTACCTGAAAACATCCGTTATTTGAGAGAGGCGGATTATTGGACTAGGGGCGAAGATACGCCGCTTTTAATCGGTCGTTTCCCCTGTATGGTTTGCGCCATCCGCGATACGGGCGGCGAGCTTCAAAGGCTTGCACATGACCTATTTTTCAGACGACCTATTACAAGCCATACGGAGAAGACGGACAACACGCCCCGCATTATCAGAAACTGGCAATCAAACACCCCGAAACAGGCGAAGCCTTGCCCGCCAAGAAAATGCAGAGCCGCAAACAGGGCAGCATTTCAGGGCTGGCGGTTCACTTATTCCCCACCCCTGAAAACGGACGGCTGGTTATCGCGGAGGGCATAGAAACCGCCCTTGCCGCCCGTGAATTGTTCCAAGCCCGCGATTGGGGCTTATCCGCTGCCTTGAGCGCAAACAGCATGGCGAAATACCGACTTTCAGACGACCTAAAGGAAATCGTGATTATTGCCGATAACGACACGCCGCGCCCCATAGGTTTCAAAGCCGCCCATGATTTGGCAGTCCGAGCCATCAAGCAGGGCATCAAGGCGCGTATATGGCAGAGCGATACGGCAGGCTATGACGCATTGGACGAACTGAAAGAAAAAAGGTCGTCTGAAGCCCAATCAGACGACCCTATCCAACAAAACGGAGACGTTACACCATGAAAACAAACGTAATTATAGACGCTAAAACCATTGAAGACTACAACATCGACGACATCGAACCATACCGCCCGCGCCCCCGCTTCGATACCGACCATCGGGGCGTATGGTGGATAAACGTCAGAACAGGCAAAGACGGCGAAGCCATCGAAGCAGAGCCGCTATTGCTTTCCGACCCTATCGACATCATCGGCACGGGGCAAGACAACGACGGCGCGTATTACCGGATTATCAAATGGCAAGACAAAATCACACGCCAAACCAAGACCGCCGCCATCCCGCAAGCGGAAATCGGCACGGTTCAGGGCTGGCAGCGTTTGCAGAGTTACGGCTTGACCGTCATGAGCGGGCGGGCAAAAAGGGAGCGGCTGGCAGACTATTTGCAGACACAGGGCAGCCGTACCGCTTTTTACCATTACCGACCGCGCAGGCTGGCACGGCGACACCTACATCATGCCCAGCGGCGAAACCATCACGGCAGACGGCAAAACCCCCGCCGTCATCTACAACGGCGACACCAGCCAAGCGGCGGCATACCGACCACACGGAGAGCTTACCGACTGGCAGCAAAATATCGCCCGATACGCAGCGGGAAACAGCCGCCTATGCCTGGCATTGGGCGCGTCCTTTGCCGCCCCTTGCTGTCCCTGTTGAGCGAAGAATCGGGCGGCTTCCATCTGACGGGCGATTCATCCGACGGCAAGACCACCGCCGCCAAAGCAGCCCTGAGCGTATGGGGCAGACCATCGGGCAGCCTGTTGTCTTGGAGCGGCACGAAGATAGGCTTTTCCAATACCGCCGCCGCGCGCAATGACGGCTTGCTGGTGTTGGACGAAATCGGGCAGGCAAGCCCGCACGTTATCGGCGACACCGTTTACAGCGTCATGAACGGAATCAACAAAGTACAGGGCGCAAAACAGGGCGGCAACCGCGCCTTGAGCCGCTGGAAAGTGATGATGTTCTCGACAGGCGAAAAGACCCCCGATTCCATCCTGAAACACCACAAAGGCGATTGGAACGCCGGGCAAGCCGCCCGTCTGCCCAGTATCAGAGCCGCCGCCCGATACGGTATTTACGATACCTTGCACGGCTTCGAGAGCGGCGCATTATTGAGCGAACATATCGCCCAATCAGCCGAGCAATATCACGGAGCGGCGGGCAGGGCGTTCATCCGACGGCTTTCAGACGACCTAGAGCAAGCCAAACGGCAGGCAAACGAGCGTATGACCGCATTTATGGAGACCGTCCCCGAATTGTCAGGACAGGCGCGAAGAGTGGCGAAACGCTTTGCCCTTGCCGCCGCCGCATTGGAACTTGCCGCCCCCGTTACAGGTTTAGCCGCCGGCGTAGGCATGGCAGGCGTGAAACAATGCTTTGATGAATGGCTGGAAACCAACGGGGCGGGGAAACACGAAGACCGCCGCATCATTGAGCAGACAGAGGACTTTATCGACCTATACGCGTTAGGTATGAGGTTTACGGATTGGAGCGATAAAAGCACCAATAAAGACCATGCAGGCTATCGGAAACAGGAGGGGGAGAAATTGGAATTGTGGGTAATCCGCCGTGTCTTTGCCGATGAAATCGCCCAAAGTTTCGATGAACAAAAAGTCTGCCGTGTGTTGTCAGACGGGGGATTGCTGAAATACAACCACAAAAACAAAGGCTACCAACACCAGCGCAAAGGTAGCGGCTGGTTTTATGTACTGACCCCCGATATGGAACTGGACGACTGACCGTTTGCATGGGGTTAATTTAAAACGCCCACCAAGCCCGCCATGACCGATACAGGCGGGCTTTTTTACGTCCATTACTTCAGACAATCTATTCTATCCGCCATAAAACCGATGGCAAAGCCCCTATTTTTCTCGAATTAGGGCTATTCAGCCCCTACCTAATACCAATCCATACCCAAACGGCAAAACGCGCTTATAGCGCAATTACGCCCTGTTTCCGCCATGACCGACAAAGACAGACGAGAGATAAATAATTTCAAGACCAATACGCGCGCGCGCCCAACAACGAATTTTTAGAGTCCATAAAAAGGGGAAAGAAGACCAAGACGCGCGGACAGATAAAACCCTATGCGCGAGACAAAATCACTTGTTACCTTTGTTACCACAAAACTTAACATTTATAACCATATGAATATCAATATAAAAAAATAAAGAAAAAAACGGTAACAAATGAACATAAATTTACTTGTTACCGATTTGTTACCATTTGTTACCCCTTTATATTCATATAGTTACGCTTAAAAAAACAGGAGTGGTAACAAACGGTAACAAGGTTAAGATATGTGTTTTGTTACCACGAAAGCCATGACTGGTAAGCCTTTTCAGCCATTGGTAACAAGGTAACAAACGATTTTTTTGCGTTTTTTTGTGTATATACGCTTTTTTTGTGTGGGCGCATGACCGACAGAGCCGATACAAACAAAAAGCCGCCTGAAAGGCAATATTGGACGGCTGGAAGAAAAGGGCAAACGCAGCCCACAAGACGGCGCGTGATTGCCGGTGTTACAATCCGACCATATTTCACAGCTTGGCAGAAATGCCACAAACCGCCCCTGAAAAAAAATTTGACTTTGACAAATTTACGGTATTTTTACGGTATTTTTGGAATCTATTAAAAAAATTTAATTAAATAAAAAAACAATATATTATCTATTTAATTCGAGTCTCTCCGTCGCACCAACATACAAAAAAACGCTTAGAAATTCTAAGCGTTTTTTTCGTTTAATCCCGTCTAATGCCATTAACCAATCCTTGTAAATGCAAGGGTTTCAGACTTCTTTATATTCCATTGTTTTTCTTTTTGGGCTACATAACGCCGTCTAATTTAATCTAATTGAATCAACCAAAATCAGGGGGATGATTCGGGGTATCTGAAAATACCCCCACTATGCCGCTGAATGACCGACAAATCAAAAACGCCAAGCCCGCCGAAACAGGGAAAAAAAGACCAAGATGTTTGACGGCGGCGGCTTATATCTTGAAGTTACCCCAGCGGGCGGGAAAGTTTTCCGCCTGAAATACCGTATAGACGGCAAAGAGAAAACATTTACTATCGGCAAATATCCGACCATATCACTGGTAGAAGCCCGCCAAGCCGCCGAAAACGCCCACTGCTTGCTTGTATCTCCGCCCTACTTTTTATATACAACCATTTGTATATAAATAATTTTTATTCAGTATTACATTTTATTGTTCCCCGTTTCTCGTCTTTTCCCGTTTACACAAATCTACCCGAATCTGCATAAAAATGTCGGTGCTTTTGTTGGTGCATGGCACAATGCCTCAAAAAAAGCACCAACAAAACTACTGAGACTGTTGCTCTTTGCGGTGTGCGGAAAAAAATCAAAAAGAACCAATGCTTAAATCCGCCGTAATTAGCCATTTGCCGTGGTTTTAAAGTAAGTATTTCTTGTACATCAGGTCAGTCAAATAAAGAACCGGCTACATCATCTTCGATGAATTTGATTAACAAAATTAAAAATGCCGTCTGACTTTTCAGGCGGCATTTTTAAATTGTTCATTCCTACTTCGGCGTGTAACGTCCCGCCATCGCTTTATACACCATGTTTTCGTATTTCAGTGTCTCGTACCGCTGGTTCAACACGTTTTGGGCGGAGCTGTATTCCGTGTTCAGCGCTTCGAGCCAGTCTTTCAGCTCGTTTTTGCCGTGTTGGTAGCGCACTTGGTAGTAGCGGCTGTTTTTTTCTTGTCCAAGGCGTAACGCTGCTCTTGATTGTTAAGCGCGGCTTGGGCGTTTTGGTAGGCGAGGTAGTTGGTATTGACTTCGTTCAGCGCGGTGGTCAGGGCTTTTTTCAAAGTCGAGTTTGGCGCTGTCGAAATTGGCTTAGGGCGGTTTTGTCTTTCCACTTCATGGTCTGCCAGTTGAGGAACGGCAGGTTGATGGTGGCGGAGCCGCCCAGCAGCAGGGATATTGAACGCGCTTTTGGCTTTTTCAGACGACGTGCTCAAGCTCGCGCCCAATGTAATCGAGGGATACCAACTGCGTTTTTTGCGCTTTGACGGACTGGAGCGAGGATTGCAGGCGGTATTCGGCGGCGCGCAGGTCGGGGCGGTTCGTCAACACGGTAATCGGTACGTCGAGGTTCACGCCTTTGACGGGCAGCAGTCGGTATTGCATGGGGTCGGCGGCGATGGCTTCGTTCGGTTTGAGGTTGAGCAGGTTGCGTAAAACCTGTTTTTGCGTGTCGAGGCTGTTTTTCAGGGAAATCAGGTTGTTTTGCGCGCTCAAGAGCGATTGTTTCGCCTGCGTCGGCTGGCTGGAATCGGCTCTGCCATAGCGGAACTTAGCTTCGGCAATGCGGTTGATTTCCTGATATTGCTTGAGGGATTTTTGCGCCAATTCAATGGCTTCGTTGAGGTAGGCGATGTTGAAATAGGCATCGGCGACATTGTTGATCAAAAGTCAGGCGCGTGTTTGCCATATCCTGCTGTGTGGCTTGGTATTCCCATACTTGCGCGTCGGCGGTGGCACTGAGTTTGCGCCACAAATCCAATTCGTAGCTCAAACCGAGCTGGCTGCTGAAGGTGTTGCCATGGCTGCCGGTTTTCAGGTTTTTGGATGTGGACGCACTCAACGAGCCGCTGAACGACGGCACCAAATCTGCCCCCAAAATATTCGCCTGATACAGGGCTTTATTGACGCTGATGGCCGCCTGTTTCAAATCGATATTGTTTTCTAGAGCCTGCGCCATCAGGGCGTTGAGCTGCGGGCTTTGGTAGATTTCCCACCAGTTGCCGTTTACGTCGTAGCGTTCGGCGGCCTCCGCCGCGCTCATCACCCTGCCCTGTCGATTCAAGCGTGAGGTTTTGGTCGGCGCTGTGGATGGCGCACGCGCTTAAGGTAAGGGCGAGCGACAGGGATAATGCCGTCTGAAAAAAAGGTTTTGTCTGCATGTTGTGTCTTTCGGTTTAAGGTTTCAGACGACCTGAAAGGTAGCGAGGTCGTCTGAACAATCTCATCGGCTGCGTTTATTTATCGGCTAAAACCGCTTTTCGCTGTTCCGTAAAATGCCACCACGGCTTCGGTTCGTTCCCCTGCATAAAATCAACCAGCGACAGGAAAATGTCGATCATGCAGGGATCGTGTCGGGTTGTGGTCAGGCTGCACAGGCGGTCGTACATTTCGTAAGCGTCCTGCCCCGCCAAATCCTGCGGCTGCGTGATGCCGAGCAAAGCCAAATCCTCCGCCACGGCTTTGCCGACATTGGGCAGGTCGGTCAATGTATTCAGCTTGCTTCGTTGTACTTTGTCGGGGTTCATGTTTCAGCCTTTGATTTGGAGGTCGTCTGAAAACCAGCAATCGGATGGATCAACTTGTTTTCGCGGGCAAAGCCCACGCTACTTTCGCCGCCGTCATTCCCACGCAGGCGGGAATGACGGCAAAAGGCATTTCTTATTTGAATTTATGTCGGATACAAGTATCCGACCTTGTATATCGAAACACCCGTATCATAGCAACAAACCGCCCGGTCGCCACCCGCATCCGACCAAGGCAAACAACCGTTGAGTAGCTCAGGGAGCGGTCGGGCAACCCATCGACACAACCGGACAGTTGCTAGACAACACAACCGAATGCAAGGCAGGGTTTATGATGAGTACCCAATACAATTACGCAGGCATCGACATCGCCAAACGAAACTTCGTCATCGCCGTTTCGTCTTTGTCTAAAAACCAAAACCGAAACCAACAACCCCAAAGGTATCGCCCATACTATCGAATACCTTAAAAAAACACAACGTCGCCCTCGTCGTCATGGAAAGCACCGGCGGTCTCGAAATTCCCGTCGCCAAAGCCATCCACCGCGCAGGCATAGCCGTGATCATCGCCAACCCGCGTCAGACGCATCAGTTTGCCCAATCGCAGTCGCTGACCAAAACCGATGCCAAAAGATGCCCAAATGCTCGCCTTGTATATCGAAACACCCGTATCATAGCAACAAACCGCCCGGTCGCCACCCGCATCCGACCAAGGCAAACAACCGTTGAGTAGCTCAGGGGAGCGGTCGGGCAACCCATCGACACAACCGGACAGTTGCTAGACAACACAACCGAATGCAAGGCAGGGTTTATGATGAGTACCCAATACAATTACGCAGGCATCGACATCGCCAAACGAAACTTCGTCATCGCCGTTTCGTCTTTGTCTAAAACCAAAACCGAAACCAACAACCCCAAAGGTATCGCCCATACTATCGAATACCTTAAAAAAACACAACGTCGCCCTCGTCGTCATGGAAAGCACCGGCGGTCTCGAAATTCCCGCCGCCAAAGCCATCCACCGCGCAGGCATAGCCGTGATCATCGCCAACCCGCGTCAGACGCATCAGTTTGCCCAATCGCAGTCGCTGACCAAAAACCGATGCCAAAGATGCCCAAATGCTCGCCTTCTTCGCACAGATGATGACGCAGAAAGAAGGTTGGCAAACCATGCTCTACCACCCGCCCACCGAAGCGGAGGAAGTGTTGGAAGCATTGGTTAACCGCCGCAACCAACTGGTGGATATGCGGACTGCCGAGAAAAACCGTCTGCATCAGGTTCACGAAACACAAGTCGAAAGCGTCAAACAACTGATTGCCCATTTTGACCGGCTGATTGACGAATTGGACAAACAAATCGACGACCACACCCACACGCATTTTGACGGCAAAGCCCAAGTAGCGGAGCAAATCAAAGGCATCGGTTCGATAACGACGGCTACGCTGATGGCGATGCTGCCCGAATTGGGACGGCTGTCGCACAAACGGATAGCGAGTTTGGTCGGTATTGCCCCGCACCCGAGGGAGAGCGGGGAAACCAAATTCAAAAGCCACTGCTTCGGCGGAAGGTCTGCGGTGCGTAAGGCGCTGTATATGGCTACCGTGGTAGCGACACGTTTTGAACCGCTTATTCGGGATTTCTACCAGCGCCTGCTGTCCAAGGGTAAGCCGTATAAGGTTGCCGTTACGGCATGTATGCGCAAACTGCTGACGATATTGAATGCCCGGATGCGTGATTACTTTGCCGAAAACGGTATCACCGAAAACAGCATCCGAACGGCTTGATTTGAGTTTTGGTATTTTTGCCCGACGGGGTGAAAAATACAGTTGCTACTTTTTTCAGACGACCTCTTCCCATTCAAAAAGGTCGTCTGAAATCATGAAATCCTGACCACGACGCCGCAATGCTGTTCGGCGGCGGCTTGGTAGAACGCGGCGAGTTCTTTAAACCGCTGCGTCAATTCTGCGCGAGTTTCGGCAAATGCTTTTTCATCGCCCCAAATATCGGGGTAGATTTGGTTGTTTTGAAAATCTGCTGCGGCTTTACCGTCGAGCAGCGCGGCGAAATCGGCTTGGTTCAGGGCTTGGGCTACTTCGGCGGTTTCGGTATCGTCGATCCAGCCGGTGTGTTCGCCCGCTTCTTCATCCTGCCGCAGGATGTTGCCAATCATGGCTTTGCTCAACGGGTTTGCCGCGTCGGCATCGTCCGAGCCTTTGCCGGTCAGGACGAAATGCAGCACGTCCCATAGTTTGCCTGCGCTGCATTCGGCTACGGCGGCAGGCGTGCCGGTGGAGGCTTTGATTTGTTCGATGCCGCTTTGCGGATAGGCTGTGTATGTTGCGTAAACGTCCATAGGTTTCCTTGTATTGAAGCTTGAGATGCCTGTTTCGGGAGGGGTCGTCTGAAATATAGTGGATTAACTTTAAACCAGTACGGCGTTGCCTCGCCTTGTCCTGATTTAGTTAATCTACTATATGTTGCGGATTCGGACGACGCTCGGGCTGTTTTTCGCAATGTATTGTGTGAATCGTGTGTTCGGTATTGCGTCGGGTTCTGACCCGACTTTTTGCTTTTTCAGACGACCTTATTTATCCAAACGCAGCAGCGGGTCGCCTGCTTTCTGTACCGCCGTTTGATAGGCGGGGTCTTTTTCAATGCGCTGCAAATAGGCGCGGATGTTGGGATAGTCCGCCAATCCGAAGCGGTCGGCGGCGGCTTGCAGCGGGTAACTCATCATGATGTCGGCGCCGCTGAGCCGGTTGTCGATCAGCCAGTCTTTGCCGTTTAATTCGTTTTTCGACATAGGCAAGATGCAGGGCGGCTTGCGGTTCGATAAAGCCGTTTTTTTGACGTTGCCGCTGATTTTGCGTGCGATGGGTTTGATGAAAAAAACGGCATGGAGGCGTTTTTCTATTTTTGCGGAACACCAGCCCGAGCAAAAGCAAGGGCATCAGCGAACCTTCGGCATAGTGCAACCAGCGTTGATAATGCCAGTAATCTTGGCTGCCACGTTCGGGCATGAAGCGTCCGCCGCCGTAGGTTTGAATCAGGTAGTCGGTAATCGAGCCACTTTCGTTGAGCACGAATCCGTCGTCGTCGATAACGGGGGATTTGCCCAGCGGGTGTACGGCTTTGAGTTCGTCGGGTGCCAGCAGGGTTTCGGGATGGCGCGCGTAGGTTTTTGATTTGATACGGTGCGCCGATGAGTTCGAGCAGCCAGACGATGCGCAGGGCGCGGGACTGTGCCAATACATGCAGGGTAATCATTCGGTTTTCCTCGGTGTGTGTATGTTCATTGTGATAACAATAGCCAAACGGGGTTTTCAGACGACCCCTTAGGTTTGGAGGTCGTCTGAAACCTTAATCTTTAGACAAAGCATCAATCGGATTGAGCTTGGAGGCTTTGTTGGCGGGCATAAAACCGAACGCTACGCCGATGGCGGTGGAACAGACAACCGCGCCGATGACGGAGCCGATGGAAATTTCCATCGGAAATTCGGTGACGAATTGGTTGAACACGAGGCTGATTGCTGTGGACAGCCCTACCCCAACCAAACCGCCGATGATACAGATTAAGACCGCTTCAATCAGGAATTGTTGCAGGATGTTGTTGCGCCGCGCGCCGATGGCCATGCGCACGCCGATTTCTTTGGTGCGCTCGGTTACGGACACCAGCATGATGTTCATCACGCCGATGCCGCCGACCACCAACGAAATCAAGGCGATGGAGGAAATCAGCAGCTTCATCGTGCCGGTGGTGCTTTCAACCATCTGCTTGATGCTGTCGCTGTTGCTCATGAAAAAGTCTTCCGTACCGTGCCGCGTTTTGAGCAGCTCGGTCAGTCCTTTTTCGGCGACTTGGGTGTTGGCGTCGTCTTTGATTTTGACAGTAATGGAGTTGGTGTGGCTCTCGCCGGTGATTTGGTGCATCACGGTCGTATAGGGCGACCAGAGCATCAATACGTCGGCGTTGCCGAAGGAGTTTTCTTCTTTTTGCATCACGCCGATGACGGTCAGCGGGCGTTTGTTGAAGAGGACGGTTTTGCCCAAGGGATTGACGTCCGAGCCAAAGAGTTTTTTTCTTTGGTGTTTTGGTCGATCACCACGACTTGCGCGTCTTCTTTCACATCGGTCTCGTCAAACAGACGGCCTGATTCCAGCTTCAGCCCGAGCACGTCGAAATATTGTTCGCCCACGCCGTAAAGCGAGGCGGACAAGTCAGTATTGCGGTAGGTCAGCGTGCCGCCGGAGGTGGTCTGCGGCGTGGCGGAAGCGACGTAGCTTTGTTTGGCGATAACTTTTGCGTCGTCAATGGTGAGGGTTTTAATCCTGCCGCTGCGCCTGTCGCCGAAACCGCGTCCGGGGAAAAATACTGATGGTGTTCGTCCCCATCGCGCTGATGTCTGCGAGGATTTTTTCTCGGAGCCGTTGCCCAAAGCGACGACGGACACGACCGAGGCAATGCCGATGATGATGCCGAGCATGGTGAGGAGCGAACGCATTTTGTGCGCCATAATCGCCTGCACCGACATTTTTGAAGGCTTCGACGAATTGGTCGTAATAAAACAGCCACGAAGATTTTTCTTTGATGCGTTCTATTTTGCTTTCGGGGATTTCGGGATTTTTTGAACTGTCGGAGATGATTTCGCCGTCGCGGATTTCGATGATGCGGTTGGCGATGGCGGCGATACCGGGGTCGTGCGTCACCATAATCACGGTATGCCCTTCCTTATGCAGCTTTTGGATGATTTCAATCACGTTTTTGCCGCTGGCGGTATCGAGCGCGCCGGTCGGTTCGTCGGCGAAGATGATTTCGCCGCCGTTCATCAGGGCGCGGGCGATGGAGACGCGCTGTTGCTGACCGCCGGAAAGTTCGCTGGGTTTATTGCCCTCTTTGCCTTCCAAACCCAAATCCTGCAACAGTTTTTTTCCGCACGCGTCGAACGCTCTTTGCCGCCCATGCCCATATACACGGCAGGCAGGGGCGACGTTGTCCCGAGCCGTCAGCGAGCCTAACAAGTTATAGCGTTGGAAAATAAAGCCGAAGCGTTCGCGCCGCAATGCCGCCAGTTCGTCCGGCTCCATTTTGGCGGTTTCGATGCCGTCGATTTGATACGAACCCGAAGTCGCGCTATCCAAACAGCCGAGGATGTTCATCAGCGTGGATTTGCCCGAACCGGACTGCCCGATGATAGCGACGAAATCGCCCTTCTCTATCGACAGGCTGACATCTTTCAACACATGAACGCGGTTCGCGCCGCTGCCAAAGTAGCGGTTGATGTTTTTACATTCGATTAAGCTCATAAGTGTTTCCGACCGATAATGATGTATGGAGTGGAAAGGTCGTCTGAAAGCGGGATTTTGCTCAGAAACAAAACTTTCAGACGACCTATTGCCTATTTATCTCGGCGGACCGCCCTGCATGGCGCGTTGCGCCGCTTCAGCCTGCTCCGCCGCGCTCATTTCCGACATCACCACCTTGTCGCCTTCTTTCAAACCGCTTTTCACTTCGGTGTTCATACTGTCTTTCAGACCGACCGTAATCTCGCGTTCCGAAGCTTTACCGTCCGCGCCCAAAACGCTGACAAACGATTTGCCGTCGTGTTTTTTAATCGTCAGCGTCGGCACGAGCAAAAACGTTTTTTTCACGCTGTTGATTTCAATCGTATTCTGCGTGGTCATACCGATGGAAAGTTTACCGTCGGGGTTAGGCACCAAAGCGCGGGCGTAGTAGTAAATCGCATTGGAAGTCGTGTCCGTGCTGGTGGTGTAGCTGCCCAGCGACATCGTGGTCAAGCCCGGGTCGACGCTGTCAAGCTTCGCCTTAATCGGCGTATCCGGTTCGGACAGAATCGTAAACGAAATATCCTGCCCCGCTTTAACCTTGGTAATATCGCCTTCGGCAATCTGCATTTTGTTCAACATCGTATCCAGATTCGCCAACTGGATAATCGTCGGCGTGGACTGTACCGCGTTCACCGTCTGCCCTTCTTCCACCGGAATCGCCACCACCGTACCGTCCATCGTCGCGGTAATGCGGGTATAGCCCAATTCCGATTCGGCGGTATTGATGGAAATTTTTGGTTTGCTTGATGGAAGCCTTCAGCTCGGCAACGTTTGCCTTAGCCGCAGCCAACGCATCCTTCGCGCTTTCCAAATCCTCTTTAGACGTCGCGTTTTCCTTCCACAAAGCCGCTTCGCGCTTGTATTTCTTCTCCGCGCTGTTCAACGCAATTTCGGCAGAAACCAATTTCGCCTGATACGTTTCCAGCTTGGATTTTTCCGTATTCAGCGTGTTCACCTGAGTGGTCGAATTGATTTCCGCAATCAAATCGCCCTTTTTAACCTGCTGCCCGAGCTTGACGTACAGCTTCTTAATCTGCCCCGAAGCCTGCGCGCCCACCGACACCAGATTCGACGGCGAAATCTCGCCCGTGGCGGATACCGTCTGGCTGATGTCGCCGCGTTTGACCGTTTCCGTGATGTAAGAAGTTTGAGGTTCGGGCTGGAAATAAGACCAAGCAGCAAATCCAAGCACCGCAGCAACCGTTATTCCAACCGTCCATTTATTAATAATCTTTGCCATAACTGACTTTCTGATTCATCCATTTCATCTGTTCAATCCGGCACCCGATTCATGTCGCATAATCCCAACACTTATCCGCCGAAAACGCGCCGAAAACGCTGAAAACGGGCGGATTTTTACTGCAAGCCTTTACTCCAGCCAAGTCAACGGCAAATCAAATAAAAATCATAATGAATTGTTTTTATAATCATTTTTATAAAAAAACCATTTCCAAGATATTGCAACGCATTTACATATTTTCCCAATCCTGAAATTTATCCAAACATTCAAAATGGGAGAAAAGAACTATAATTGCAGTCTGAATTCCCGCCCATACAATAAAAATTACGACATATCATGAAAAACACATTACAAAAAGGCTTCACGCTGGTCGAGCTGCTCATCGTCATCGTCATCCTCGCCATCCTGGCCACCCTCTCCTATCCTTCCTACGAACGCTTTATCCGTAAAAAGCCGCTTGGAGAACGTCCGTTCCGAGCTGCTGATCAATGCCCATAATCTCGAACGCTTCTACGCACAAAAACCGTACATTTGAGAATTTCCCGGCAACAGACCTGGTTCAAAACGAATACTTCACCATCCAGTTTTTTTCAACTATCGAAACACCCAAAAAGGGAAAGAGAATCCGTCCGCCTCGGGCTTCCTGCTCGAAGCCAAGCCGAATGACGGATACAAAAGCAAAGAGACCTGCTCCGTCTATCTCGACAGCGACGGTATCTTTTTGGGCAAGCAATGCAGATTGCCCCGGATATGAACACATAGATCAAAAAAATAATCCGAACCCTCTGCCGCTATTTTTTTATCCGTTCATACAAAAGGTCGTCTGAAAAAAACTTGCTCAAGATTTTTCAGACGACCTTTTCATCATCAGCTAAAATCCGCTATTTCCAAGTGAGGAAACCACATTATGAACATCACCCCCGTCCAAGCCCTAAACGACAACTACATTTGGATGATTCAAGACGGCAATCACGCGGCCTGCGTCGATCCGTCCGATGCCACGCCCGTTTTGGTATTCCTTGTCCGCAACCGCCTGATGCTGGCGCAAACGTGGATTACCCATCTGCATCATGACCACATCGGCGGAGTTCAATCTCTCAAAAAAACGGCTTTTATGGAATCGCCCGTGTACGGCGAAGCGGATATCGATGTGGCAACGCATACGGTTACGGCGGGTACGCAGTTTCCTTTTGGCGACGGGCTGAGTTACCGTGTGGGCGACGCCCGGCCATACCGACCGCCACGTCAGCTATCTTTTGGAAAACGCCGAAGGTCTGCACGTTTTCTGCGGCGATACCTTATTCTCCGCCGGCTGTGGCAGGGTGTTTACGGGAACGATAGAAGAGTTGTACGACAGTTTCCAGAGATTCAATCAGTTGCCCGAAGACACGCTGTTTTATCCCGCGCACGAATACACCGCCTCTAATCTGCGTTTCGCCGAATTTATCGAACCGGAAAATCCCGATATTCAAGCGGCTTTGCGCGCGGCGGAAGATACGCCGACCCTGCCCGTAACCCTTGCGCATGAACGCAAAATCAATCCGTTTTTACGGGTCGATTTGCCCCAAGTCCGCGAACGGGTTGAGGAATTGGCAGGGAAGCGATTGAACAACGGTTTGGAAGTGTTCGCGGCGCTGCGGGAATTGAAAAAAACCGGTTTTAGGTCGTCTGAAAACTCAATCCAGCCAATTCAAACCAAAACAATTAATGCCTTCTCCCGTCCCTGAATAAACACGGACGGGAATGACAGCCCTTTTATTTCAATCGGCTATAAAACCTGCGTTCCAATCTATTGCAGGGATTTTGAATACTTTCGCCCCAATAAACTATAATCGGCACATTCAGACGACCTTTCCCAAGCCATGACCCGACAAGTTTTCATCCTAGGCGACCAGCCGCTCCCCGAAGGCAGCAGTAAGCCCTATGCGCTTTTGACGGCGAATCCGACCAAGGAACACCACTATATCGCCCAAACCGAGCAACGGCAGCATGCGCACAATCCCCAAGTCAGCCCACAAAACCAAAATGTTTACCGGCTACCCCTATCCTTGTTTGGCACTCATCCCCATCAGCCGCATGATGAAAGGAAAAAACGCAAACACGCCGCCAAACCGGCCGCCCCGCCCGAAGCGGCAAGCGTCAACATCATCGGCAATCTGGCAGCGAAAAACCTCTACACGCTGACTTTCGTTGAAAACACCGGCAACCAATACAACCTCGAAAGCTGGTTCAACCGCCACGAAAGCGGCTACGAAGATGCCTGCGAACACCTGCGCACGCTGCCCGGATGTTGTCTGAAAACGAGCGAAGCGAGTTTCGCCAAAAACAAGCAAAGCGGGTTTGGATAAAACCGATTCAGTCAAAGTTCCTGACGCGCTGTGGCGCGTGCTGCGGCTCAAATTCCTCGGCATTTTGCGCAATCCCCGCAACCATCAAAATCCGTTTGCCTACCGCCTGCTTCAAGTCCTGCGCTCACGGCTCCCCGAAGCGGGATTCGAGTTCGTCAGCCTCATCAGCCGCCGCGACCCGAAACGCATCGAATCCATCATGCAGGATTTCCATTTTTTTCCTTCCTCGGCTATGTCAACTGGCTCTCAGGGCTGTATGGCATGTTGAGCGAAGGCGTTTCACAACCGTCGCTGTTTGAGCGGTTGTTCTGCGCCGTTTTTGCCGAACCTCAAGCCGTGAAAATCGAGCTGTTCCGCTATCCCGACGATACGGGGCTGTGCCTCTTCGGCGACAGCGGTTTCTGCATTCAGGCATCGTCCGAACTCATCAGCATCGGCGTCAATATTTCCCACGATATGTTTGCCGTCGTCCATCTGCAAGCCGCACGCTGGCACGATTTTAAAAATACTTTTCCATCATGACGCGCCGAAACTACAAGGCAAAGTGAAGGTTATCGACGGCGACCAAACCCAACGCGTCATGTTCAACCGGCTCTGTATCCTCCAATCTCACGAGGCCGTGTTCGGCAGAAGCCCGAACGTAAAAGACTACATCTGAACCATCAACAGCATGAATACTTCCCCCGACGCATCTATCTTAGGCCTAGGCTATCTCGGCCGCCCTTTGGCGCAGAAACTTTACGAACACGGCAGCCGCGTTGCCGCTATCAAGCGCAGCCTGACTTCGGACGATATTAATCTGCCCATACACCTCGACACCCTCGATCTCAATCAAGACAACGTGTTTCAAAGCGCGAACCTTGCCCGCGATACAAGCTTTTTGGCGGCACCACGCCGACAAACCCGTTTGGTTCTGCCTCTTGCCGCCATCCTCGCTGACGCATTACGCCGATACCATCAAACAATGGGCAGAACTTGCCCGGGCGTGCAACGTGCAACACCTAATTTTCACGAGCAGCACCAGTGTTTACGGCGATAAAGCGCGCGAATGCGACGAAACTTCCGCACCCGATCCGCAAACCGAGTCCGCCCGCCAAATCCTCGCCGCCGAGCAATACCTGCTCGACAGCGGCGTTCCGAACATCGACATCCTGCGGCTGGGGGCTTTTATTGCGCCGAACGCCATCCCGTCAGCCGCCTTGTTCAAAAGCAAAACATCCCGGGCGGCAACCGGCCCGTCAATATCGTCCACCGCGACATCGCCGTCGAAACCCTGTTTCAGACGACCCTCCATCCAAACGGCAGACGCATCCGCAACATCGTCGAACCGCGCCACCCGACCCGCCGCGATTTCTACACCGCCGAAGCCGCCAAACTCGGGCTTCCGCCGCCCGATTTCGCGCCCGACGGCACCGGCGGCGGCAAAATTGTAAATACCGTTTCCGCCGACGGATTAAGCCTGTAAAATTGGCGCTCCGCAACCGTTTCAGACGACCTTTCGGCAGCGGCAAAACCAAAACCAAAAAAACACAGTCTTACTTAACAACCCCAAGCCCGAAAGTATCGAGAACACCCTATGTCCGCCCCTATTTCCCGTTATCAACCACCTGATACAGCAAAATCCGGAACATCAACAAGACCTGTCCCGCCTGTCAGGCAAAAACCCTGAGCCTCAACCTCGCCGGATTCGGACTGACCGGACGCATCAATCACGACGGCTTCCTCGAAACCGCCGACCAACCCGCCGACACCCTCATCACCTTCCACCAAAGCGCCATCCGCAAAATCCTGACCGGACAAGAACCTGGTGTCGGCGACATCAGCCTCGAAGGCGACCTCATGCTCGGCATGACCGTCCTGCCCATACTCGGCAGCCTGCGCTACTACGCTTCAGACGACCTCGCCCGCATCTTCGGCGACTCACTCGCAGGCAGCATCAGCGAACGCGCCGCCAACATCGGGCAAACCGTCAAAAAAATCGGACAAAAGCATAGCCGAGCAAATCAGCGACTTTTTCCCGCGAACCCGAATCCCCCGTTATCGACGCCGCCACCCTGTCCGTCTGGATGGAAGAAGTGGACAAACTGCGCGACGACGTTGCCCGCCTTAACGAACGCCTCGACCGGCTCGAACGCGACATCTGGATAGACTAATTTTCAGACGACCCCATGCCTATGAACAGCCCGTTTCACAACATCGGTATCGTAACCCGCCCCAATACCCCCGAAATCCAAAAACACCGCCCACACCCTCATCCACTTCCTGCAGGGACACGGCCTCACCGTCTATCTGGACGAAATCGGCATAGAAGAACGCTGCATCTATGTTCAAGATACCGTCGGCTGCCACATCGTCAGCAAATCCGACTTGGGCAAACACTGCGACCTCGTCATCGTCCTCGGCGGCGACGGCACATTCCTCTCCGTCGCCCGCGAAATCGCCCCCCGCGCCGTACCCGTTATCGGCATCAACCAAGGGCATTTAGGCTTCCTCACCCAAATCCCCCGCGAAAACATGACCGAAGAGCTGCTGCCCGTCCTCGAAGGCAAATACCTGCCCGAAGAGCGCATCCTCATCGAAGCCGCCCTCGTCCGCGACGGACAAACCTTTCACCGCGCCCTTGCCCTCAACGACGCCGTCCTCTCGCGCGGCGGTGCCGGACAAATGATAGAGTTCGAAGTCTTCATCAACCAAGAATTCGTCTATACCCAACGCTCCGACGGTCTCATCGTCTCCACCCCCACCGGCTCCACCGCCTACTCCCTTGCCGCCGGCGGCCCCATCATGCAGGCAGGATTGCACGCCTTCACCCTCGTACCCATCTGCCCCCAATCCATGACCAACCGCCCCATCGCCATTCCCGACACCTCTGAAATCGAAATCCTCGTTACCCAAAGCGGCGACGCCCGCGTCCATTTCGACGGACAATCCTTCATCGACGTACAAAACCTCGACCGCATCATCATCCGCCGCTACCACAACCCCCTGCGCATCCTCCACCCCACCGACTACCAATACTTCCGAACCCTGCGCCAAAAAAACTGCATTGGGGCGAACAGCTCGTATAAACACCAAAGGTCGTCTGAAACCCGATTGCCAAGTTTTTCAGACGACCTTTAATAACCATCCGTTCAAATCCCAAATACGCATATCCCGTCATTCCCGCGCAGGCTGGAATAACAAAATTCATCAATCATTTACACTAAAAATTGATGATAAAAGACGATAAAAATTACTGAGATACTTTTTTATCCGTTTCCCCACTTTTTTTCAGACGACCCCGCCATGCCCATCCTCGCTTGGAACACCCCGCCCGCCCCCGCCGAACTTGCCCGCGTTATCGAAACTCATCCCGCGCCACTGCATCTGGTTGCCTGTCTGAGCGAAAACCGCATGCCCGATTTTCCTTTGTCCGATGCCCCGACCGAGTTGGAAGGTCGTCTGAAAACCCGCCTCGACCAAGCCGTAAAATGCCTTCAGTTCAACAACGTCAACTTTCTGGAAAACCTGCTGCCCGACATACATCTCTGGCTTGTCCCGCCGCACCGCGCCGACAGCCTGCACGAACATTTCGACCGTATCGAATGGCAGACCGAAGCCGTACCTCAAGCCGCGCCCAAGCCCGTCAAACCTTGGTTCAGACGACCTCAAGCCACCACTCCGCCCGAACACGCGCTGATTATCGGCGCGGGCATAGCCGGCGCCGCGACCGCGCGCAAACTGGCGGAACACGGCGTGCGCGTTACCGTTTTGGAAGCGGGCAAAGCGGCGCAAGGCGGCAGCGGCAACCGCCAAGGGCTGCTCTACGCCAAAATCTCGCCGCACGACACCGAGCAGACCGAACTGCTGTTGGCAGGCTACGGCTACACCCGCCGCCTGCTGCAAGACCTGTTGCCCGATTCCGACGCATGGGGCGGCGACGGCGTGTTGCACCTCAATTTCGACGAAGCCGAACGCAAACGCAATCAGGCATTGGGTTTGCAGCAACATCACGCCCACCTTTACCGCAGCGTGTCCGCCGACAAAGCCGCGCAAATCGCAGGCATAAACGTCTTTTCAGACGGCCTCTACTGGCCGCAGGGCGTATGGCTGAACCCGCCCGCCGTCGTCCGCGCCTTGCTGAATCATCCGCTGATTACGTTGCACGAAGACACGCCCTTATCCTCCGCCGAATACGACGGCGCAAACTGGACGGCACACACGCCGCGCGGCAGCTTCAGCGCACGCTGCATCATTTACTGCATGGGCGCGCACAGCCCGAACGCCGCCGACGCCAACGTCTCCGCCCCTGCCGTTCCGCCAAATCCGCGGGCAAACCGGCGTAGCGGCGGCAAGCGGTTTTTTTCCAAACGCCTGCGCTGCGCCCTATCCGGCGAAAGCTACATCAGCCCGAGCTGGCAAGGGCAACACTGCTACGGCGCAACCTTCGTCCTCAACAGCGACGACGACGCTTGGCACCCGCACGAAGAAACCGCCAACCGCGCCGCCCTGCAACAACTCAACCCGCCATTGGCGCAATCATTGTTTGAGCAAAACCCGCTTCGCTCGGTTTCAGACGCCCCCTTTAAACAACCACAAGGACACGCCGCCCTGCGCTGCGACAGTCCCGACCACCTGCCCGTCGTCGGCGCGCTCGGCGACATCGCCGCCATACAGACCGCCTACGCCAAACTCGCGTTGGACAAAAAAATTACCGCCTCGACAACATCCCCTGCCCCTACCTGCCGAACGCCTACATCAACACCGCACACGGCACGCGCGGCCTCGCCACCGCCCCCGTCTGCGCCGCCGCCATTGCCGCCGACATCCTCGGTCTGCCCCAGCCGCTGTCCCAACGCCTGCGCACCGCCCTGCACCCCAACCGCGCCGTCATCCGCGCCATCGTGCGGCAGCAGCCTTTGCTTTGATGCATCGCACAGGTCGTCTGAAAGCGAGCGAAACGGGTTTACCCCAAACATGAAAAGAGTTTTCAGACGACCCCGGCACGACAACAACAAAGCACCCATAAAATCATAAAAAAATATTAACAACCTGTTTTTCAAAAAAATATCTTTCTTAACTTTAAAACCCGAAATTTACATATAAATATCAACCCCTCCCTTGTCCATTTATAGATTTCGTTTAAAAATACCGACCTAAACAACAACTATTCTATATAGATAAAATGCGTCATTACGGAACCATCATCCGCTGGAACGACAACCGGAAGTTCGGAGCCATCCGGGAAGAAAACATGGGTAAGGAAATATTCGCCCCGCTCTCCGCCTTCACCACACTGCCGCACCCGCCCGCCGAAGGCCAGCGCGTATCGTTTGAAATCATCAAAGGCAGACGCGGGCGTGACGAAGCAGAAAACATCTGCTTTGCTTCCGACTGCATCGGCGAAACCGACTTTTTTGCCCCCGAGCCTGAGCCTTTTAAAGCAGCCTTTTCCAAACTCCTGTGGATCATCCCCGTCATTGCCCTCTTGGCCGCAGGCGGATGGTTCGGCTGGAACTATTGGCAGGAATACCGCCGTCAGGGTACAGGAAACAACGGCGGCTGCACCGGTTACGATGGTGTCCGAAGTTGCCGAAAAGATGAAAGCCGAACGCAAGGCATGGAAAGACGCGGCAAGCGGGCGTACTGCTTTCAAACACGGTTCAACTGCTTCAACCGGCTCCGCTGCCACCACCGACACTACCACTGCATTCAAATGCGACGGTCGTCAGCACTGTTCCCAAATGAACTCTTTGGAAGAGGCGGAATTTTTTTATCAAAAACTGCCCAAACACCAAAATGGACGGTGATCATGACGGTATTCCGTGCGAAAACGACAGCCGTTGGCATTAATCGCCACAATGCAAAAAGGTCGTCTGAAAATGTTTTTCAGACGACCTTTTTAAATCGGCTACAATATCGCGCAATACAAACCTACCCTACCACCATGTCCAAAAAAATCCTCATCATCACCCCGAGCTGGATCGGCGACTGCGTCATGACCCAGCCGCTTTACCGCCGCCTGCACGAACTCCATCCCGGCTGCACCATAGACGCATTCGCACCCAAATGGTCGATGGCGGTGTTCGAGCGTATGCCCGAAATCAGCCGCGTCATCGAAAACCCGTTCGGACACGGCGCGTTGGAACTGAAAAAAACGCTGGCGCATCGGGCGCGAACTGGGCAAACAGGGTTACGACCAAGTCATCGTCCTGCCCGGCTCGCTCAAATCCGCCCTCATTGCCTTCGCCACCGGCATCAAACAGCGCACCGGCTACATCGGCGAATCGCGCTATCTGCTGCTCAACGACATCCGCAAACTCGACAAAGCCGCCTTGCCCCTGATGGTCGACCGCTACACCGCCCTCGCCCACCCGACGCAGGCAGACTTCAACGGGCATTCCGATAACCCGCGTTTCACCATTTCCCCGAAAGCCGCGCCGCCGCGCTTGCCAAATACGGCTTGGCCACGGACAAACCCGTTCTCGCCTTCTGTCCGGGCGCGGAATATGGCCCCGCCAAACGCTGGCCCGCACGCCATTTTGCCGAACTCGGCCGCCGCTATCTGGCGGAAGGTTGGCAGGTTTGGCTGTTCGGCTCGCAAAAGGATTTCGACATCGCCGAAGAAATCAACCGACTTTCAGACGGCCTCTGCACCAACCTCTGCGGCAAAACCAACCTTTCCGAAGCGATTGACCTGCTCTCCTGCGCCGACACCGTCGTCTGCAACGACAGTGGCCTGATGCACCCTCGCCGCCGCCCTCGACCGCAAACTCGTCGCCGCCTACGGTTCGTCCAGCCCCGACCATACCCCGCCCTTGAGCCAAAAAAAGCCAAAAATCGTCAGCCTGCACCTCGAATGCTCGCCCTGCTTCAAACGCGAATGCCCGTTGGGACACACCGACTGCCTGAACAAACTCACGCCGGACATGGTTCAAAAAGCGGCGGAGGAATTGGCGGAAACGGAATCCTAATAAACATCAACCGACAATCCTGTAATCAGCAGTAAGACCATACGACAAAAGGTCGTCTGAAACCTGCCTTCCAAAAACAGATTAAAATGGCAATACCCACGCCGTCATTCCCGCGCAGGCGGGAATCGAGACTTTGATTTTTTTAGGAATGTTTAAAAGATTGATAAGGCTTGAAATCTCTGGATTCCCGCCTGCGCGGGAATGACGGCATAGAGGCTTCTTGTTCTCCTTCACCCTATCTTTTCAGACAGAAGTAGCGTGGGCTTTGCCCACAAAATCTAACGCTTCCCGATACGGTGTTTATCCACCATCGTTATTCCCGCCCCTGCCTATGCAGAAGTGGGAATAACTGCCCGACTAACTGCCGCCTGAAACCCACTTTCAAATTTTCAGACGACCTTTCCACCATTGACCTCGAAACCCCATACTGCCGTGAAACAAACCGCAAGTTAGCCGCCTCCACCCTGTTTTGTATTGAATTCCCGTTCAGACGACCTTATCATCAACCCATTCCCACTTTTTCCGCAGAAATACCATGCAAAACATCCAAGACTACGTCCGCCGCACCGCGTCCGCCGCCAAGCAGGCTTCCTATGTTGTCGCCGCCGCAGAGACCGCGCAAAAAAACGCCGCACTCCTGCGCACTGCCGAACTCATCAGACACCATCAAACCGCCATCCTCGCCGCCAACGCTCAAGATATGGAACAGGCCGCGCAGAAAGGTTTGAACGACGCCCTGCTCGACCGCCTGCGGCTGACCGAAAAAACCATAGACGCCATGTGCGAAGGTTTGCGCCAGATTGCCGCCCTGCCTGACCCCGTCGGTGAAATGGACGAATTCCGCACCCGCGAAAACGGCCTGCAAATCGGCAAAATGCGCGTCCCGCTGGGCGTTGTCGGTATCATTTATGAATCCCGCCCCAACGTAACCGTCGATGCTGCCGCCCTCTGCCTCAAGTCCGGCAACGCCTGCGTCCTGCGCGGCGGCAGCGAAGCCTTCAACAGCAATATGGCGCTCTCCAAACTGATTACGCAGGCGTTAGTTGAAAACGGCCTGCCCGCAGCGGCCGTCAGCCTGATTGAAAAACACCGACCGCGAAAGCGTCGGTGCCATGCTGCAAAGCCCCGAGTTTATCGATGTCGTCATCCCGCGCGGCGGCAAATCGCTGGTTTCCCGCATCGCCGTAGAAGCCCGCGTGCCCGTCATCAAACACCTCGACGGCATCTGCCACGTCTATATCGACCGCGCCGCCGACGCCGAAAAAGCTGTCAATATCGCCTTCAACGCCAAAACCTCGCGCTACGGCACCTGCAACACCATGGAAACCCTGCTCGTCCACCAAAGCCGCGCCGCCGAAATCCTGCCCGTACTGGCAGAGAAATACGCCACCCGCAACGTCGAGCTGCGCGGCTGCCCGCGTACCCCTGTCCATCCTGTCCCACATTCAGACGGCCTCCGAAGAAGACTGGGACACCGAATACCTCGCCCCCATTCTCTCCGTCAAAATCGTCGACAGCCTCGAAGAAGCCGTCGCACACATCAACACCCACGGCAGCCACCACACCGACAGCATCGTAACCGAATCCTACACCGATGCCCGCACCTTCCTGCGCACAGTCGACAGCGCCAGCGTCATGGTCAATGCCTCCACCCGCTTCGCCGACGGCTTCGAGTACGGCCTCGGCGCGGAAATCGGCATTTCCACCGACAAAATCCACGTCCGCGGCCCCGTCGGCCTGCACGGGCTGACTTCGCAGAAATGGATAGTGTTGGGCGACGGGCAGGTTCGGTCGTAATTCCTTCACTTTCTTGAGAAATAAAACGACAAAAGGTCGTCTGAAAAACAGTTTTTCAGACGACCTTTTTCAGTTTTACTTTCCCTATTATCGGCACACCAAATGTCTCACCTAATTATTTCTAATTTTTAAATTAACATATTAAACAATATCTTAAATTACTATATCTTCTACATTATTGTTTTTCCCCGATACAATCGACATCATGCCATATAAGAAAAAAATCTATTTAATGTCAAATAGATATAAATTTTTTTATTATTCACTCTTCCCATCCATTTTTTTCCACAGGAGAACTATTATGGCTGATACATTGCTTTCTTTAAAAAAAATAACCAATCCGTCGTTATTACCGGTACGGACCATAATGATACTTTATATGGTAGTACGGGACATACCATATTCTACGGTGGTTTAGGGAACGATACTTACTACAGTAAAAAAATGCGGGCGATACCATCATCGAGCGTGAAAACGAAGGCCGCGATCTAATCTATAGCAGCACCGACTTTACCTTACCAGAACATGTCGAAGATCTGAAGTTGCAGGGCAACAGTATGTTAGGTATCGGCAATGATGCAGACAATGTTATATCGGGCAATTCCAACGGCAACCGTCTATATGGCAAAGGCGGCAATGATCTGATGCTTGGCGGAAATGGCAACGATTATCTATGGGGCGACGATGGTGATGACCGACTTGGCGGACTAGGTGGCAACGACGTTCTGAATGGTGGAAGCGGAAACGATTTTCTATCTGGGGATGACGGGGAAGATATCTTATATGGCGGTACGGGTATGGACACCATGCTCGGAGGAAAGGGAAACGATACTTTCTATGTAGATAATGTAAAAGATACAGTCGTCGAAGACGCAGATGCAGGCTACGATACGATATACAGCAGTGTTACCTATACCGCGCCAACCCACGTTGAAAAACTGATTTTAGAAGGTAAAGACAATATCTTCGGCTTTGGCAACAATGCCGATAACAGCCTTATCGGCAACAGCGGCAACAATCGCTTGAGTGGCGGGCGAGGTAGCGACACGCTCTATGGCATGGAAGGTAACGACCTATTAATGGGTGGTGATGATCGTGACGAACTTTACGGCGGACAAGGTGATGACATCCTGCGTGGCGATGCAGGCAACGACCTGCTCGACGGAGGCTATGGCAACGATACTTTAGACGGCGGCAGCGGTGCAGACACTATGGCCGGCGGCTTGGGAAATGATGTCTATCATGTTGATAATGTGAACGATACGGTTATTGAGGAAATGAACGGCGGTATCGACACGATTTACAGCAGTGTTACCTATACCGCGCCAACCCACGTTGAAAACCTAACGCTAACAGGCAACGACAATACCTTCGCATTCGGCAACAACGCCGATAATATTCTGACGGGAAACAGCGGCAATAACCGATTAAGCGGAGGACGCGGCAGCGATACGCTATACGGCAACGAAGGCAACGACCTGCTGATGGGAGGTGATGATAGAGATTTCCTATACGGCGGTAACGGAGACGACATTCTTCGCGGCGACGAAGGTAACGACCTGCTTGATGGTGGCAGTGGCAATGATACTTTGGACGGAGGCAGCGGTGCAGATACTATGTCTGGTGGGTACGGGAATGATATCTACCATGTAGATAATGTCAAAGATACAGTTACTGAGTGGTGGGGAGAAGGTGTCGATACGATATATAGTAGTGTTTCCTACACAATCCCAGCCTACGTCGAACACCTGACCCTGACCGGCAGCAACAACACTTTCGGCATCGGCAATTACGGCGACAATACCATTACCGGCAACAGCGGCCACAACCAATTAAACGGTGAGGGCGGCAATGATACCCTTTACGGCATGAGTGGAGACGACCTGTTGTCGGGCGGCAGCGGAAACGACTATCTCTACGGCGGCGACGGGGATGACAGGCTGAATGGAGGAGACGGGATCGATTACCTCCACGGCGGCGACGGCAACGACTACCTCACAGGCGGTTCGGGCAGCGATACCATCGTTACAGGTGCAGGTAAAGATACCGTCGCTTTCTCCGCCTCAGACATCCGCGACGGCAGCATAGATCGTATTACCGACTTCAACCCTTATATGGACAAGCTTGATCTGTCCGGTATGCGTTCCCTGCTAAGCGGCAGCGAGGCAAATGTGAGCTGGTCGGAACTGTTCGTCAAAAATCCTTATTATTACGACACCGGCCGTTCTTACCTCGTCTTCGACTCTGTATCTCAAACCCTCGCCTACCGAGCGGCAGGTGCAAGCAGCAATACCGTGTTCGCCAAATTTGACGACAGTCAGGCAGCTTGGTTGAGCGCTTCCAATATCATCGGCTAAGCTGAGGCAAACCGGATTTTTAGAGGAAGCCTGAGCGCAAACGTCGTCTGAAACCTAATTTTCGGTTTCAGACGACGTTTCTGTTTAACGGGAAAAATAAAAACAGGATGAGGCCTTTGCAATAACATAAGTTATAGTGGATTAACTTTAAACCAGTACGGCGTTAAGTTGCCTTGCCGTACTATCTGTACTGTCTGCGGCTTCGTTACCTTGTCCTGATTTAAATTTAATCCACTATATTTCAGCCATCCTTTCATCACAGGTTTGACGGTATATTACCCTATTTCCCCACAAACCGTAGATATTTGAGAAAAACTCTTTATCGGCTGGTAATTAGCCTGCTGCTTATCCCGACTCCGAGTTACTGTAATTTTTTTGATATGGCAAACATCCGAAACGTCGTCTGAAAACGGGCAATCCGTTTTTCAGACGACGTTTCTGTCAAACATGATAAACCTCTTTTGGCTATCCACGGATCAATCATCCCAGACGTTCATTGCCCTCTCCCGCCAAACCGTGCAGCAGCAATCCCAATACGTCCTGCGGCAGCTTTTGCGGCACAACGGCATAAAGTGCGGCCAGTTGCGGATGGCGCATCAATATATCCGCCTGACGGATGAACAGGTCGATGAGTTCCACCGGCAAATCGGGCTGAATCAGGCGGCGTTGTTGCAGGGTATGGAAGAAACCGCGCATAAAGGCGTATTTTTCTTCGTTCAACTCATGAAAAAACCGCTCCAGCTCCAAATCGGTGTTCTCTTCGATGTCGCGCAGGAAGGCGGCGGAATAAAAGCTCGTCGAACGACTGCCGTTGCAGGGCGAAAACGGCTTCGGCGGCTTCGCGCAGGCTGCATTGCCGTGCAAGCAGCGCCTCAAATTCGGCACGGACGCGGTTTTTCTGTTCGGTAACGATTTCCTGCAAGAGCACGTTTTTACCGCTGTAATATTTGTAAAAGGTAACGCGGCTGACGGCGGCCTCG
This sequence comes from uncultured Neisseria sp., assembly GCA_916438535.1. Lineage (GTDB taxonomy): Bacteria > Pseudomonadota > Gammaproteobacteria > Burkholderiales > Neisseriaceae > Neisseria. The sequence continues at coordinate 516,117 of CAKAEP010000001.1, forward strand.
GCGCAGATTCCACCCACGGATACGGCGGAAAAGCCGTGTTCGCGGAACAGGCGGCGGGCGGTGTCGGCGATGGTTTGTTGTTTGCTGGCGGTCATGACAGTAGGAAGGTTTTGATTTTGTTCACAAAAGAGTTTCATTAAAGTTATCCGCAAGTCGGATACTCATCATATTTCCCCACGGCGGCAATGGCAATATGGCGGCGTTTCAGACGAACTCTTTCCTTGTCCCTTCTCCCTGCCCTGCTGATGGGCTGTCGAATGCTTAGCAGGCCAAATTCATAAAGGTCACGGAATTGCCCTCCCAAACCTTCTCCCGCCGAACTGGGAGAGGGAATTGTTTTCAAGATAGTTGGCTATAAAAAGGGGAAGTAAAGTGAATGATAAACACTTGCATTCCTGTTTTTTTGTTTCTTATACTTTACATTAATAGTTTGTTTTATGTAAATGTGTAAACAACAAATATTTGCATACTGACGGAGCGGTCGGATTGTCTGATGTTCAATCCGCTCCGACGTATGTCGTCTGAAAGGATAAGGAAATGCAGAAACCTACCCTCCGCCGCCTGCCGCTGCTGCTTGCCGCCGCCTTTGCCTCCGAATGGATTTATGCCGCCGATGCGGCGCAAGACGCGGAACAAGTGCAGTTGGAAGAAGTCGTCGTCACCGGCGAACGCACCAACCGCAGCGGCTTTGAAACCGCTACATCCAACCGCGTTTTCACCACGCCGAACATCGACCGCAGCGGCCACAATCTTTCCGCGACCGACCTGCTCAAACAGACTGTGAACACGGTGGATTTGGGCAGCGGCAACGATTTGCCGACCGTGCGCGGCGTGGACGGCTCCGGCCCCGCCGTCGGCGCGGTGGCGTTTTTCGCGGGCACTCGGCCGCGCCTGAACCTGTCCATAGACGGCCGCTCCGCCACTTACAACGAATACGCCTTCGGCACGCAGTCGCTGTGGGACATGCAGCAGGTGGAAGTCTTGCGCGGGCCGCAAAGCCATGTGCGCGGGCAGAACGCGGTGGCGGGCGCGGTGGTGATGCGTTCCAAAGACCCGACCGACGAATGGGAAGGCGCGCTGCGCTTGGGTTTGGGCAACCAGAAAACGCGCAACATCGCCGGCGTAGTGTCCGGCCCGATTGTGAAAAACAACCTTGCCTTCAGATTGAGCGCGGAGCGGCAGCAGCGCGAAAGCTACGAGCCGTTCGTGTCCTACGAGCCGACCGGCAACCCGCGCCGCGTGGAAAACACCAACGTGCGCTTCAAACTCCTGCTCACGCCCGAAAACCATCCCGATTTTTACAGCCGCCTGACGCTGAATCACATCCGTTCGCGCTCGCCGCAAAACGAAATCATGGGCAACACCGCCAGCCGCCGTTTTTTAAAAGAAAAGCCCGTGTTCGTAACCGGCTCGACATCGGGCATCTGGGACGTATCGTGGCAGCTTAACGACTATCTGAAACTGGAAAACAAACTGGTTTACGGCCGCTACCACAACGAGCGGCTGCACCTGCCGATGACCATCAGCCCGCAAGGCGTGCCCGCAGAACTCAAAGGCCGTGAACTGCAATGGGAGCCGGTATTGCATTTTTCCAACAAAGGCCGTCTGAAAGGCCTTGCCGGACTGCACTACTTCCGCAGCAAACAAGACGAATGGGTAGATATCCGCAGCGTCGGCGGCCGCAACACCTTTGACGATCGCAACAGCGTGCGCGCCCTGTTTGCCGAAACCACATACAGCCCCAGCGAAAAATGGGACATCACAGCCGCCGCCCGCATTGAAAAAGAAACGCACAAACGAAGCGGCGGCAGCGGCGCACTGCACCTTGATTTAGACAAAGGCCAGACCGTCTTCCTGCCCAAAATCGACATCGCCTTCAAACCCACCGACCAATGGGTCAGCGGCATCAAAGCCGCGCGCGGCTACAACCCCGGCGGCGCGGGCATCACCTTCGGCCGCCCCGTCGTAACCTACACTTATGAACCCGAATATGTGAACAACTACGAGTGGTACACCCGCTGGCGCAGCGCAGACCGCCGCCTGCAACTCTCCGGCAACCTGTTCCTGAACCACTACCGCGACATGCAGCTCCCCTTCTATCTCGGCACCAACTCCGTCGTCATCCGCAACGCCAAAAAAGTCCACACCTACGGCGCGGAACTCGCCGCCGACTGGCAGGCGACCGACAGCCTGAAACTCACCACCGGACTGGGGCTGCTCAACACCAAAATCAAAAGCTATCCCGACAGCGGCATCGAAGGCAACAAACTCGGCCGCGCGCCCAAATACACCGCCAACATCGGCGTGAAATACCTGAACGACAAAGGCTGGGAAGCCGGCGGCGACGTGCGCTTCTACGGCGGCTACTACTCCGCCGCCGACAATGCCGAATCAGGCAAAATCGGCGCATACAACCAAGTCAACCTCTACACCGCCTACAACTTCAAACAAGGCCGCATCTCGCTCTACGCCGACAACGTGTTCAACCGCCGCCGCCCCATATTCATTTCCAGCGCCGACCGCCAAGACGCGCTCTACCAACGCCCCAGAAGCGTAGGCGTGAGCGCGGAATGGAAGTTTTAGGCTGGGCTGAAATGATGGAGGTCGTCTGAAACGGCCGTAACAACCGATTATCGTCATTCCCGCGCAGGCGGGAATCCAGACTCATCCACACAGAAACTTATCGGATAAAGAAGTGCCTTCGAGTCTCCATTCTGGATTCCCGCCTGCGCGGGAATGACAGCACAAGAAGTCTAATAAAAAGTCAGGCATAAATGCCCAACTATTGACCTACCCTGCTTCCCCAAAACACCCAAAGGAATCCCATGCACTACTTCACCCCCGCCAAAACCCTGCCCGAAGGCACCATCTACCTGACCGACCTGACCCACGTCGCCGACTTCGCCGACTGGCTGGCCGAATTCGAAACCCTGTTAGACCAAAACCACCGCTTCGCCACCGTCTGCACCCCCATGCGGCGGCAGGTGAGCGACGAACAGCGCATTGCCGACCGCAAAACCTACATCGAATGGATAAAGGCACACCGGCCGCAACTGTCCGAACGCTGCGCCGCCATGCTCCTCATCGAACCCGACGCGGCGCAACTGGCGTTCTTCCGCGAACAATCGTCCAAACTCGCCCCCGCGCTGGGCGTGAACTACATCGTCGAAGCCGACGAGCAAACCGCCCTGCTGCGGGCGGAAGAAGCGTTGAAGGTCGTCTGAAAACAGAATCCATGCTCCGACAGCGGCTTTATAGTGGATTAACTTTAAATCAGGACAAGGCGACGAAGCCGCAGACAGTGCAGATAGTACGGAACCGATTCACTTGGTGCTTCAGCACCTTAGAGAATCGTTCTCTTCGAGCTAAGGCGAGGTAACCGTACTGGTTTAAAGTTAATCCACTATATCATTCAGCCTTGCCTGCCCGATACGGATTTGAGCAAACCGACATTCGTTTGATAGCATGGGAACACTCGGCAACTGACTTTCAGGAGTACAAAAATGTCATTTACCACAATCATTTATGCCCATCCCTACGATCAAAGCTTCAATCACGGCATTTTTGCGGCGTGTGCAGCAACTGTTGGACGAAAAAGGCGAAAAAAATACCAACTGATCGACTTATACGCAGACGGTTTCAACCCCGCCTACACCAAAGAAGAGCTTGCCCTGTTCAACCAAGGCAAAGCCCTTGATCCGCTGGTCTTACATTATCAGGAACTCTTGAAAACCACCAACCGTCTGATTTTTTTATCTTTCCGATCTGGTGGGCGGATATGCCCGCCATCGTCAAAGGATTTGAAGACAAAGTTTTTCCTAAAAACATTCGCCTACATCCCCACTGCCACAGGCCTGAAAGGCAACCTATCCCACATCAAAGAAGCACTGGTCATCAGCACGTCCACCGCCCCCACATGGTATCTGAAATGGTTTGGCGGCAACGGCATCGGCAAAGCGATGGTGGGACACACGCTCAAAGGCATAGGTATCGCCAAACGCCGTTGGCTCAACTTCGGCAATATGGACAAATCCACCGACGAACAGCGGCAGGCGTTTTTTTGGCAGATTTGAGCCGAAGCGTGTAATCTTCAGGCGGTCTCTTACTTCACCGCCGAATTTCCGCCATCCGCAAACAAGGCCGTACCCGTTACAAAACTGCCCATCGGGCTGACGAGGAACAAAAATCGCGGCGGCAATTTCTTCGGGTCGGGCGATGCGTTTGACCGCATGCAGCCCTTCCGCCCATGCCCGCTGCTGCGGGTCGGTAGTCATCATTTCCGTATCCGTACCGCTGGGAAGCAGGGCATTGGCGCGGATACCTTGGGCGGCATAATCGGCGGTGATGCCTTTTGCCAGAGCAGCAAGTGCGGCTTTGGCACAGCCGTAGGCGGTTTTTGTTCGGCAGGGCACAACTGGTGCCGACAAAGCTGGACGTGAACACAATCGATCCACCGCCGCGTGCGAGCATAGCGGGAATTTGGCTGCGCGCGCCCAGAAAAGCAGCAGTCAGGTTTCCGTCCAGCGTTACCCGCCACTCTTCGGGCGAAAGTTCCGCCAAGGGTTTGTACGCTCCGATGATGCCCGCGTTGTTCACGGCGATATCCAAGCTGCCGAACTCTCGCTCTGCCGCATGGACGACGGCTTCGTGCGTTTCAGGCAGCACTGCGTCACCTGCCACGGCAACAGCCCGTCCGCCGCGTGCGCGTATCAGTGCGGCGGTTTCCTCCAGTTTGTCGGCACGGCGGGCACATAAGACAACGTTTGCGCCGTGCTCCGCCAACAGCAGTGCAACCGCGCGACCGATACCCGACGACGCGCCGATAACGGCGGCGGTTTTATTGTTCAAATTCAATAAGCTTGACATAACGTTCCTTACATATGCGGTTAAAGACGATGCAAGTTTAAGGAAGCCGCGATATAAAAACGACCCGATTATTGATGAATTTCAGACAGACAAACAATCTTTCCATCAATAATCGGGTCGTTTCTTGTCGGCTTTCAGGCTATCCTATCCCATACAACGACAGGATAATTTATGAACTTAAATCAAACCCGCCAATTCCTCCGCATTGCCCGCGCCATCGAATACCTTTACGACCATGCCGCCGAGCAGCCCGATTTGGCGCAGGTGGCGGCGGCAGTGCACGTCAGTCCCGAACATTTGCAGCGCGAATTTTTCCGCATGGGCGGGCATCAGCCCGAAAAAAATGCTGCAACACATCAGTATCAGCCGCGCCAAAGAAGCCCTGAAAAACAGCGAAAGCGTGGCGGAAGCGGCGCATTGCGGCGGACTGAGTGGCACGGGGCGGCTGCACGATTTGTTTATAAACATCGAAAAAATGACTCTGGGCGAATACAAAAACGGCGGTGCGGGCTTGCAAATCGATTACTGTCTGATTCCCAGCCCCTTCGGCGACCTGCTGGCGGCCGCCACGCATAAAGGCATCTGCTTCATGCGTTTTTTTCAGACGACCTCTCTGCCGCCCTGGACGAATTGCGCGCCGAGTACCCGAACGCCCGCCTAGTTGAACGGGAAACCGAGTGCCACCGCCAAGCCGCAAAAAGCATTCGGCAGCCCGTCCGACCGTTGCGACGGCAGCGTTACCCTGCACATCAAAGGCACGCCGTTCCAGCTCAAAGTCTGGCAGGCGCTGCTTGCCATCCCTGCTGGCCGCCTGCAAAGCTACGGCGTAGTCGCACAAGCCGCCGGTTCGCCCAAAGCCGCACGCGCCGTCGGCACCGCCATCGGCAAAAACCCCGTCGCCGTACTCATCCCCTGCCACCGCGTCATCCGAGAAAGCGGCATCATCGGCGGCTACCGCTGGCAGCGCGGACGTAAGATGGCGATATTGGCGCACGAATTAGGGAGAGCCCGATGACATTTGACCTCTTCCCCGAAACCACCGACCCGCACGCAAACATCCTACCCTACGACGGCATCGTCAATGATTACGGTATCATCTTCACCACCGAAGAAGCCGATGTCTGCCTGCACACCCTGCTGCGCGACATTCCCTGGCGGCACGACCAAGTCCGGCTGTACGGCAAAAACCATCACTACCGCCCGGCAAATCGCCTGGTACGGCGAAGCGGGCGCGGCCCACACCTATTCCGGCATCACCCGCGAGCCCCTGCCGTGGACACCGTTTCTGCGGCAACTGAAAGAACGGGTCGAACAACACCTGCAAACCGTCAGCCCCACCCATTTCAACGCCTGCCTGCTCAACCGCTACCGCCACGGCGGCGAAGGCATGGCGTGGCACAGCGACAGTGAAGCCGAACTGGGCGCAAACACCATCATCGCATCCTTCAGCTTCGGCGCCACGCGCAAATTCGCCTTCCGCCACAACAAAACCCGCGAAAAACGCGAAATCCTGTTGCACCACGGCCAGCTCATCGTCATGCGCGGCAGCACCCAGCACCACTGGCAACACGCAGTGATGAAAAGCAGCAGGATTAACGAAGAACGGATAAGTCTGACGTTTCGGACGTATGTAGGAAGGTCGTCTGAAAGACAAAAATATAGCGGATTCGAATAAGAACGCCTCACATCGTCATTCCTGCGCAGGTGAGAATCCAGAAAGTGGAGTTTAGGAAATCCTTTTACCCTGAAGGTTTCCGTGGGATAGTTCCAGACTTCTGCCGTAGCTTGCCCCCGCGTAGAGGGCGAGAATGAGGTTGACAGTAAATGAAGTATTGACAAAATAAGTGAATTAACTATTGCAGATGCAAATGGGAAATGCCCGCATCGTCATTTCCGTCCCCCAATCAAGGAAAACCAACCCATGCCCCCAACCCCGACATCCCCGCCCCGCGCGACTGGCTGCTGCTTATCGGCGGCAGCACCTACAAATTCACGCTGACCGGTTTTTTTATCTGGTCGCGCTGGTCGCTATTTTTGAAAAACCACGGTTACAGTCTGAACCAATTGAGCTGGATACATTTAATCGGCGGTATCGAAGCGGCGAAGGTGTTGTTTGCCGCGCTGATGGAGAGGCGGCCGGCGGGGCGGTTCGGGCGGTTTCGCGGCTGGCTGCTGGCGGCGACGCTGGGGCTTTCGGCGGTGTTCGGGCTGATGGCCTGTACCGACATCACACAGAACTTCCCGCTGCTTCTGGCCTGCTGCGTTTTGCTCTCGGCAATGTCAGCGGTATACGGCTGCGCGATGTTGGGCTTGTCGTGCATCGTCCTGCCGCACCGCGAACGCGGTTTCGGCGGCGTGATTCAGACCATGGCGGCGCGCGGCGGCAAGATGATCGGCGGCGCGCTGGTGTTGTGGCTGTATCAGGAATACGGGCAGACGGCGGCGGCGGGCTTTATGCTGGCGTTCACCCTGCTGATGCTGCTGCAACTCTTGTGCTACCGCGAGCCGGAAAGCCCGACGGCGCAAGGCAGTTGGACGGCGTTGGCGACGCGGCTGGTTTCTTTTTGGCGGCAGCCTGAAACGGGCTGGCGGTGGCTGGTTTTGCTGTTTGCCGTTGCCGCACCGTATGCGTTTGCGGCGGCGACTTTTGTGCCCAAGCTGGCGGATTTGGGCTTCAACCCGAAGCAGACGGGCGGGATTCTGGCGGTGGGTATTCCTGTTGCCTGCCTGATTGTAACGCCGCTGTCGGGCTGGTTTTCGCGCAATTATCCGCGCCGCAGACTCGTGTTCCTGCTCTACGCGCTGCAACTGCCGCTTTTGGCGTCCATGACCGCCATCGACGCGCTCGCCCGCGTCCACCCTTGGCTGCCGCCCGCGCAAATCATCGCCCTGAGCCTGAGCTACACGCTGCTGCTGCCAGTGATACTGGCGTTGGTGATGGACAAATCCGACCGCGCCACCGCCGCACTCGACAGCAGCCTGCAATTTTCCGTGGTTCTGCTCGGCAGTTACGCGGCCGGTTTCGCCGCCCTGCGGCTGGCAAAGGCAGTCGGCTATGCCGATGCGTATTGGGCAGCGGTGGGCCTGGCCGTATTGGCGGGCGGGCTGCTGTATGCATGCAAAAGCCTGTTTGATTCAGACGAGCCGTCATGAGAGATCGTCTGAAAACCTTCCTTTCCGATTTCAGACGACCTTTTACCATGTATCCAAATGAAAAAAATGCCATGCCGCGATTTTTGTTATTTTTAATTCACTGTGATTTCCCACCGCGCTGGCTGAGGATAAAGGCAACGCCGTATGGCTTAAAAGCCCTACCTGCCATATTCCCTGCCTTAATCTGCCAAACTGAAGAGGTCGTCTGAAAAAAACTCTGCTTCGGTTTTTTTAGACGACCTCTTCAATTCAAGATGCCTTGTTTTTAAATTTCAAAACTGTCCGTTTGGTCAGCCTTGCGTATCATGCCTGCGGCGACGGTGTGGTTGGTGGCTTCGTCTATCAGGATGAACGCGCCGAGGGCATGGTTTTTCTTCGTAGGGCGCGGCGGCAATCGGCTGCTGGGTTTTGAGGCTGACGCTACCGATGTCGTTGAGTTTGAGCGTGTCGGCGGATTCGACGCGGCTGAGGGTGTTCACGTCCCAAACGTAGGAAATCGCGCTGATTTTTGACGGGGGTGGTTTGGGTGGTGTGTTTCAGCAGGTATTTGCGGCGCAGGTTGAGTGGGATGTCGTCGAACCAGCACAGCGCGGCTTGGAACTGCTGTTCGGGCGCGACGGGGCTGTCGGCGGCGGCGATGCTGTTGCCGCGCGAGATGTCGAGGTCGGTGTCGAGCGCGACGGTCAGCACTTCGCCCGCTTCGGCGGATTCGGTTTTGCCGTTTGGATTGTAAATTTCGGCGATTTTGGCGGTATGTCCGCTAGGCAGGACTTTGATTTCGTCGCCGGTTTTCAGACGACCTGCCTCCAGCCTGCCTTGATAGCCGCGGAAGTCGTCGCTGCTGCTGCCGTCTTGCCGTGCGACGCGCTGCACGGGGAAATGGGCGGCTTGGTCGGCGGCGTTTTGGCGGTTGACGGGCAGGCTTTCGAGCAGGGGTAAAAGCGGCAAACCTTGATACCACGGGGTTTGGCTGCTGGCATTGACGATGTTGTCGCCTTTTAACGCGCTGATGGGCAGGAAGTGGATTTGGGCTTGGAGGCCGATTTGTTCCGCCAGCTTGCGGTAGGCTGCGGTGATGGCTTGATATTTGGTTTCGTCGAAGTCGAGCAGGTCGAGTTTGTTGACGGCGACGATGATGTTGGGGCAGCCCAAGAGTTTCAGAATCGCGCTGTGGCGTTTGGTCTGCGGCAGGAGAACGGGTTCGCCGCCGGAAAAATCGACGCGCGTTGCGTCTATCAGGACGATGGCGGCGTCGGCGGTCGATGCACCCGTTACCATGTTGCGGGTGTATTGTTCGTGTCCGGGCGTGTCGGCGATGATGAATTTGCGCTTGGGCGTGGCGAAATAGCGGTAGGCGACATCGATGGTGATGCCTTGTTCGCGCTCGGCGGCAAGGCCGTCGGTGAGGCTGGCGAAGTCGGGCGTTTCGCCGTTTTCGGCAGCGCGGTTGAGTTTGTCGAGCTGGTCGGTCAGCAGGGTTTTGCTGTCGTAGAGCAGGCGGCCGATGAGGGTGGATTTGCCGTCGTCGACGCTGCCGGCAGTGATGAAACGCAAAAGCGGGGCGGTGGTTGCGGTCATGGTTCTTTCCTTAATTCTCGGATTGCACGTTACTTTAATGAGGTCGTCTGAAAATGGGAAAGAATGCTTGGTTTTAAAAAAAGATGATTTCGTTATATTCGTAAAAAAGCGGATTGGATTGAAAATACTGTAAGCCCCTATTCCGTACAGATAGGCATGAGCGCTGCCAAAATATTCCCTATCTGACAAAAAGGTCCTTGGATTCGGATTTCAAGTGCAACACTAGGGTACCAGTGGTTGGAACAGATTTAAGAATAAAACACTTGGCGTTTCGTAGCCAAGTGTTTTTTTCTCGGCCGGTGGTTCAACTCATCTTGAACCCTGCGTATCTCCCGATCGCTGATGTTTCGGAAATCGGTTTGTTTGGGGAAATATTGTCGGATGAGTCCGTTGGTGTTCTCATTCAGCCCTTTTTCCCACGAATGGTAAGGGCGGCAAAAATAGGTTTTCGCCTTCAATGCTTTGGCTATTTTGGTGTGTTGGTAGAACTCTTTGCCGTTATCCATGGTGATGGTGTGGACTCTGGCTTTATATGCCCTTAATACCCTAATGGCCGCCCGGGCAGTGTCTTCGGCTTTTAAGTTCTTTAATTTGCAGATGATGGTGTAGCGGGTAGTGCGTTCGACCAAGGTCAATAACGCGCTTTTCTGATTTTTGCCGACGATGGTGTCGGCCTCCCAATCTCCGATGCGGGTTTTCTGGTCGACGATAGCAGGTCGGTTTTCTATGCCGACGCGGTCGGGCACTTTGCCTCTGGTCCATGTGCTGCCGTAGCGTTTGCGGTAGGGTTTGCTGCATATTCTGAGATGTTGCCACAAAGTGCCGCCGTTGCTTTTGTCTTGGCGGAGGTAGCGGTAAACGGTGCTGTGATGGAGTGTGATCTCGTGGTGTTTATGCAGGTAGGCGCATACTTGTTCGGGACTGAGTTTGCGGCGGATAAGGGTGTCGATGTGTTGAATCAGCTGCGAATCGAGCTTATAGGGTTTTCGCCGGTGCTTTTTTTGGTCAGCCGGCTTTTGCTTCTGTGCTTTATCGGCGCTGTATTGCTGTCCTTGGATGCAGTGTCGCTTGATTTCTCGGCTGATGGTGCTTTTGTGGCGGTTAAGTTGTTTGGCGATTTCGGCGATGGTGCAGTGGCGGGACAGGTATTGGATATGGTATCGTTCGTCTTGGGTCAGTTGTGTGTAGCTCATGGCAATCTTTCTTGCAGGAAAGGCCGTATGCTACCGCATACTGGCCTTTTTCTGTTATGGAAAGTTGCACTTCAAATGCGAATCCGCCAACCTTTTGACTGTTAAGCAAGTTTTACTCGGGAAATTAACGCTCGCTCAATGCCTGCTTCATACGGGTAATCGGTTTGATCAGGTATTGGAAGATGGTTTTTTTCGCCGGTTTTAATGTCCACTGTGGCAACCATGCCCGGAATAATCGGCATGTCTTTACCGTTTTTGTCTTTCAGGGCGTTGTTCTCAGTTTGGACGATGACTCGGTAGTAAACTTGGTTGGGGTCGAGCTTCAGATCGTTGGCACGGCTTTGCATGGAGTTGCTGACGGTATCTGCGCCGACAAGGGTAACTTTGCCTTCCAATCCGCCGTAGATGGAGTAGTCATATGCGCTGACTTTGACCAGTGCGGGCTGTCCTGCGCGGACGAAGGCGATGTCTTGCGGACGGATATAGGCTTCGACAAGGAGTTTGTCATCAACGGGAACGATTTGCATGATTTCTTCGCCCGGGTTGACTACGCCGCCGATGGTATTGATTTTTGATGTTTTTTTGACGATGCCGCGCATGGGGGAGCGGATTTGGGAGCGGTCGACCGGGTCGGCGCGCATGGCCATGTTTTTCTTTGGATTGCGCCAGCTCGGATTCGGATTGCACCAGTTCGTTGTTGGCATCTGTTCTGTAACGGTTGCGGCGTTCGGCAATTTGCAGGGTCAGATCGCTGGATTCGCGGCGCATTTTGAGGAGTTCGACTTCGGACATAACGCCTTGTGCCACCATAGGTGCAGTAATGGCGATTTCGCGGTCAAGCGCCGCTTTGCTTTGTACCAGACTTTGTACGGCATCGGTCATGGCTTGGCGGCGGGCGTTATATGCGGCGGTTTCGCGGCGGCGGAGTTCGGGGCTGACGCTGTTGGGGAACGTGAGTTTGCCGCCGTAAGCTTCGGCTTTCAGGCGGGCGATAGTGGCCTCGAGGTTTTGGACTTTGGCCTCGCTCTCGCGCAATACGGCAAGGCTGCGCGTATCGTCGAGCTTCAGCAGGATTTGGTCTTTTTCGACCAAATCGCCTTCCTTAACCATCATTTGGGTAATGACGCCGGCGTCCAGGCTTTGGATGACTTGTTCGCGGCTACTGGGGATAACGTTGCCGTTGCCGCGGGTTACTTCTTCGACAGTGCTGTTGTATGCCCATACGACAAAGACGACGAGCAGCAGGAAAAACAGGATGATGACCCAAAATTGGCCGCTGTGTTTTTCTTTTTGCAAGGCTGCATTCAAATCGTTAATGAGATGCAGGTCTTTGGATTTAACGTTGTTTTCGCTCATAATGATGAATCTTCGGTATATGTTTGTTGTTTTTCAAAGAGGTCGTCTGAAACGCTTTCTGCTTGTGTTTTTCAGACGACCTTTTCCCCTTTTCGTCATGCTTGCGCCGCTTCGCCGGGACGTTGGTTTTCCTGCGCTTGTTGTGCTGCTTTGACTTTGTTTTGCTCGTTTTGCATCAGTTTTTGCAACACTAAATCGCGCGGGCCGTCCATAACGACTTTGCCGTTTTCCATTACGATGATGCGGTTAACGATTTGCAGCACTTGCGGACGGTGGGTGACCAAGAGCATGGTGCGGTTGCGTCCCCAGTGGGCGATTGCATTCAATGCCATGCGTTCGGTACCTTGATCGAGGCTGGTTGTCGGTTCATCCAAAAAGAACGACTTTGGGATCGCGCAGTGTCATGCGTGCGAGGGCGATGATTTGTTTTTGACCACCGGACAGACCCAGACCATCTTCGCCCAAAGGCATATCCAAGCCTCTCGGGTGGTTGCGGATGATTTGGTCCAGACCGAAACGTTTGAGTGCGGTCAGTAGGTCTTGGTCGGTCGAATAGCTGTCGGTACGCGCCAAATCCATGTTTTCGCGCAATGTTCCCAAGAAAAGGCGTGGAGATTGGCTGAACAGGAGGACTTGGTTCCGCAGGAAATTCGGATCAAGTTGGCGCATATCGACGCCGTCGAGGGTTACGTTGCCTTTTTCGGTGTCGTACAGACCGCTCGCCAGCTTCAGCATGGTACTTTTACCGCTGCCGATACGTCCGAGGATACCGACTTTTTCACCGGGTCGGATGTTGATGCGCAACTCGTCAACTGCGTTGTTGCTTTCGTTTTTGTATTTGAACGTTACGTTTTCAAAGGCGATATTGCCTTGAACGTTATCCAAAGTAATGTATTTGCGTTCGGGACTGCGTTCGATCGGACGGGAAACAATGTCGTTCACGCCTCTTAACGCCAGCTTCGCCTGTTGGAAGCGGGTAGCAAGGCCGGCAACTTGAGCCAACGGCGCCAACGCGCGGCCGGACAGGATGACGGAGGCAATCAGCGCACCCATGGTAATCCGTTCCGCATGGTTGTCGGCATGAATCAGATAGGTACCGACAACGACCAAAAAGACAGTATTGAGCTGCTGCATGGCAACGGCGAAGTTGACCATGAAGTTGCTGGTGTCTTTTACTTTGATAGATGAAGCGGAGGTTTTGGCGGTGTATTCATCCCAGCGTTGTTGCGCCCATGAAGTCGCGTTGTTGGTTTTCAGGGTTTCGATGCCTTCGATAGCTTCTACGGCAAGGCCTGAACGTTGCGAGCTTTCTTTCATGGATTCGTTAATGTGGCGCGACAAGGGGCGTTGAACGATGAAGCCGACAATGACGACAATCGGAATAATCGCCAAAGGAACCAATGCCAGTTTGCCGCCGACTATCGAAATAACAAAGATAAACAGCAACAGGAAAGGCAAGTCCACCAAAGTCAACAGACTCGCGCTGGTCATGAATTCGCGTACGGATTCAAATTCGCGCAGGTTGTTGGCGTATGAACCGGAAGAAGCGGGACGGTCGGCGAGACGCAATGCCATCACGCGGCGGAACAAGGCGGAGCTGATAATCAGGTCGGCCTTTTTACCGGCGATGTCGGTCAAATGGCCGCGTATCATCTTGGCGGCAAATTCGAACAAAATGGCGAGGACAACACCAATACTCAAAACCCACAAGGTTTCATAGGCTTGGTTGGGAATGACGCGGTCGTACACGTTCATGACATACAACGAGCTGACCAAGGCGAGGAAGTTGATGATGACGGTCGCCAAAATCACTTGATAGTAATAACTGCGGAAACGCCAAATGACTTTCCAAAACCATGCTTTGGGGAGGTGGTATTCGGGCAGTTCGGAACGCGTGTCCGCCGCCATTTTGGGCTTGATAAACCAGCAGTAACCCAGATACAGACCGGAAAGCTGGTCATGATCAAGCTGCTGCTCCAAGCCATCTACCTGACGGATATGATATTTTCTGTTTCGACCCGAACCTTCGATATTGGTAATGACGGCAGCCTCTTCGTTGTGAAGAATGATCATCACAGGAACGGCAAGCGATGGAATGTCTTCCAGATTGCGCTTGGACAATGTGTTTTCGAAGCCGTGGCTGCGCAAGACTTCGACGAGAGAATGATAGTTGACATTGAGTTTTTTATCCCGCACTACCTCTGCCGTCAGCGCGGCTTCTGACACAGGCGCCCCTAAGAGACGGGTAACTCAACACAATATGTTCAATGATTGCTTTCATGATAATTCGCGTAATGAGTAATGATGTTAAGATTTTTATGTTATTGCTTCAAGCCTGCCCAATTCGCCATTTGCGCCTGCGCAGCCAAATAATCCAACGCGGCATCGCGGAAGTCGTTGCGCGCCGAAATGTTTTCCTGCTCAATGCTGGACAATTCGTTGTATGCGCCCAAAACGTCGGTCAGCGTGCGGCGGGCGATTTTAAATTGCAGCTCGTAAGTTTTAACCACGTCCTTTTGGGCGGCAATATGTTGCGCGGCAATATCAGCACGGCGTTCGCTCTCGCGCATGTCGATTTCGGCGGTTTGGGTTTTTTCGGTGATGTCGCGCATAATCTGCTCGGATTTCGATTCGGCGGCAATCAGGGCTTCGGCATTTTTTTCTGCACATTATGGCGCGCGGCAACGTCTAAGACATTCCATGCCACATTTAAATAAAGCTGTCTGTTGTCGCGGTTCGCATTACCTTCCAGATTCACGGCGGGCAGGCGCTCTGCTTTGGAAACGTCCAAATCTGCCTTCACGCTGTCGCGTTCTGCCACCTGCGCCCGATAGGAAGGATTAGTATTGTTATCGGCTGTTTTGAAACGGCGAACCAATGATTCCGCGCTGTCGTTGGCAAACGGATCTTCCAAATCCTCTGCCGTCAACTGCCGTCCGGTGTAGCGGGACAAGCGGCTCAACGCCAACTCCATCGTACGTTGTTGTTGCGCGATGGATGACTCGACCTGCAACAGGCGCGCACGCGCTTCAATGAGTTCGGAACGGCGGCCGCTATCGTATTTCACGATAATATTCAAATCTTTCAGAAGATTATTGTGGCGGACCAAGCTCTGACGGTTGATGCGCAGGATTTCTTTCGCGCGCAATGCGGTCAAATAGAGTTTGCCGATGTCGCTGCCCAGACGTTCCTGATTTTTCGAAATAACGATGATGGTAGTATTGCTCTCTGTTTTTATCGCGCCGTACCGCCGCATTGATGGCGCCCCATGAATATACATTCAAAGTTCCGCGTATGCCGACACCGTCATTCATATCGTTGCTGGAATATTTGTTTTTCTGCGCCAAAACTTTGGTACCCTGTCAGCGTCAACACGGGATAATGGCGCGCACGGGTCGCCTTCGTCGTACTTTTAGCCGAATCTTCGGTTGCTTTCGCTTCCTTCACAATCGGGTCGGACACCATGGCATCCCTTAAAATAGCCTGCAAAGGATAAGCCTGCGCCGTTGCCGCGCATACTGCCGCGCACACCGCGGCAGCAATTTGCCCGGTGCGGAAAACGGATGTCTTGGGACGATTCAAAAAAGTTTTTTTCTTCATATTATTCACAACAATACGGTTCGTCATTTATCAGATTGGCAGAGGGGTGGCCTGTTGCAAATCAATTCTTTGAGCATATTATCATTAATCGGAATCCCTGTTTTCAGATTGCGATAAAAGGTAGTTATCTGCTCCTGAAAGTAACATGGATGATATTCCTACTATTGCTAAATCACGACACCGTATTAAAAACGAGCAAAAGGTCGTCTGAAAACGACCTCCTGTTTACAGATGTCCGCCAATGATTTGCAACATTTGCGCCAGCACTTTCGGATTGGCTGCCACAATATCGCCGCTTTCCAGCCAGCCTTCATTGCCGGACATATCGGTAACGATACCGCCCGCCTCCTGCACAATCAGCGCGCCTGCGGCAATATCCCAAGGTTTGAGGTTGAACTCGAAGAAACCGTCCAAACGGCCGGCCGCCACGGCGCACAAATCCAACGAAGCCGCGCCTTCTCTGCGGCCTCCGGCCGTTTTTGCCAAAAAGTCTTTCAAAATAGCCAGATACTTGTCCATCATGCTTTGATCGACAACAGGGAAGCCGGTACCGATCAAGCAGCGGTTCAACTCAATGCGGGAAGAAACGCGGATACGACGGTCGTTGAGCAACGCGCCTTTGCCGCGCGAAGCCATGTAAACATCGTTACGTTCAGGTGCGTACACCAAAGCTTCCTGCAACACGCCTTTGTGCAGCAGCGCCATAGAAATCGCATATTGGGGATGGCCGTGTAAGAAGTTGGTCGTGCCGTCGAGCGGATCGATAATCCATTCGTATTCCGCAGAGGCTTTTGCCGTGAGAACCGCCTTCTTCGCAAGTGATTTTTGTGATGCGGATAGGCTTCTTTAAGCGCTTCCACCAAAATCATCTCGGAATTGCGGTCAACGTCGGAAACGAAATCGTTGAATGCCTTGCTGTCAACTTTGACGGCATCCAGATTAGCCGCTTGCGCGGATCATCATCTGCCCGGCTTTACGGGCGGCTTTGAAAGCGGTATTTAAAAAAACGGATTCATGGGTTTTCTTTCTAAATCAGGTAAAAATACCGTCCGGCGCATCTGCACCGGACGCAACGTTTGTACGTTTCCGACGTTGTTAAAGAACATTTCAGACGACCTCTCAAGCTCCAAGGCGAAAGGTCGTCTGAAAACAAAAAGATGGCGCATTATACCCGATTCCCGAACAAACCGAAAACAAAACATGACTTCAGCCAAGCCAGAATTGCCCGACTATCTCGGCAACATCCGCATCATCCTCACTCGCACCAGCCATCCTGCCAATATCGGCTCTGCCGCCCGCGCCATGAAAACCATGGGGCTGCACAAACTCACCATCGTCGCCCCGAATTTGATGTCCACGCCGATGACTGGGCAACCGCCCGTTTTTCAACCCCGAAAACCCGAAAGATTTCCAACTGCCGGAGGAAAGTTTCATCCTCGCTTCCGGCGCGGCAGACGTATTGCACAACGCCGTGATTGCCGCCACACTCGACGAAGCCCTCGCCGACACCACGCTCGCCTGCGCCCTTACCAGCCGCCGCCGCGAAATCACCGCCCTGCTGCAAACCCCGCGCGAACTGGTTCCCGAATTATTGCAGGCGGCACAACGCGGCGAAAAAGGTTGCCCTCGTCTTCGGCAACGAAACCTTCGGCTTGAGCATCGAAGAAGTGCAGGCATGCAACCGTCTGATGACCATCAACGGCAATCCCGACTATTTCTCGCTCAACCTCGCCCAAGCCGTTCAGGTCGTGTGTTACGAAATCTTCAGTCAGACCGATATGCCCATGACCCACCTGCAACAGGAAGACCACGCCGCCACCCACGAACAAATCAAAGGCATGGTCGCCCACATGGAAAGCGTCATGGACGATATCGGCTTCTTCAACCGCCGCAACAGCGAACGCCTGATGCGCCGTATGCAAAGCCTGTTCGGCCGCGCCAACACGCAAACCGAAGACATCGACATCCTGCGCGGCTTTTTTTCAATACCGTCAGCCATCGCTTGAAGAAGAAAGACTGAAAAGGTCGTCTGAAAAACCTTCAATCAAGTTTTTCAGACGATCTCAGCCAAACTATCAACCAGATACAGCCATGAACTACGCCCCTAGATGCCCCTATGGTGGAAACTCACCACCCCGTCCGTCCGCGACCTCGCCACCCTGTTGACTGCACCGCCGCTTTGGCAAAGCGGCTGCGAATTGAGCGTCCGCGAACTATTGGGCGAAAGTGGCTTCCGCTATCTTTTGGATTTGGACGGCAATCCCGCCCCCTTAGACAACTATCTCGCCGAACACGCCCCCTTCGGCAACCGACTCGGCATCTACGCCGAACGCCTGCTCGCATTTTGGTTCACCCACGCGCCGCATACCGAATTGCACGCCTATAACCTGCCCGTGTTTTCAGACGACCTCACGCAAGGCGCCGCCGATTTCATCGCCTCCATCAACGGCAAACCCTACCACATCGAACTGACCTGCAAATATTACGGCAGCGACAGCGGCAAATCCGCAGAGATGCGTGGACTCAATGCCAAAGACACCCTCGCCGCCAAAGCCGCCAAACTGCCCCGCCAACTCGCCCTGCTTCAATCCCCCGAAGGCAGCGAAACCCTGCGGCAAAACCGCCTCCCCGACGCGCCACAACCCGCCTCAATCATACGCGGCATCGGCTTTTTCCCCGTCGGCGCAGATTCCGCCGAAGCCCCGTTAAACCCATACTGCTGGCGCGGCGTCTTTATCCGAGACTGGTCGGCATATCCGACCACAGAGGACGCACACTACCACCCTCATCGACCGCATGGCATACCTTGCCCCCGCCCGTGTCGCCGAGGCGCAAACCCTGTCCGACCGAGACGTCCGCCAAATCGAAAGCGGCTTAATCGCCAAACTCGAATTGCGCCCCGACGGCTTTTGGCATGAAATCGAACGCATCATGAAAGTTGCTTGAATCCAAAGCATCCACGCCTACAAACCATATAGCAAACATACTTAACTTTAAATACAGAATGTCATGAAATTCCGTCATTCCCGCCCCCTCGCCTACGCGAGGACAGGCTACGGCGGAAATCCATCGTAAAACTTGAGAAACCTTGATTTGAAAAACAGTTTCTGAATCTCAAAAATGGATTCCCGCCTGCGTGGGAACGATGATACCCAGTAAGTTGCGTATCGAAAATAAAGTCATTTAGCTATATTTTCCAAATTGCCGATACAAAAAGGTCGTCTGAAACCTTTTATCTAAAATAAAGGTTTCAGACGACCTTGGATTCGGATTTCAAGTGCAACACTAGTGTATCAGTGGTTTGAACAGATTCAAGAATAAAACACTTGGCGTTTCGTAGCCAAGTGTTTTTCTTGGCCGGTGGTTCAACTCATCTTGAACCCTGCGTATCTCCCGATTGCTGATGTTTCGGAAATCGGTTTGTTTGGGGAAATATTGCCGGATGAGTCCATTGGTGTTCTCATTCAGCCCTTTCTCCCAAGAATGGTAAGGGCGGCAAAAATAGGTTTTTCGCCTTCAATGCTTTGGCTATTTTGGTGTGTTGGTAGAACTCTTTGCCGTTATCCATGGTGATGGTGTGGACTCTGGCTTTATATGCCTTTAATACCCTAATGGCCGCCCGGGCAGTGTCTTCGGCTTTTAAGTTCTTTAATTTGCAGATGATGGTGTAGCGGGTAGTGCGTTCGACCAAGGTCAATAACGCGCTTTTTCTGATTTTTTTGCCGACGATGGTGTCGGCCTCCCAATCGCCGATGCGGGTTTTCCGGTCGACGATAGTAGGTCGGTTTTCTATGCCGACGCGGTCGGGCACTTTGCCTCTGGTCCATGTGCTGCCGTAGCGTTTGCGGTAGGGTTTGCTGCATATTCTGAGATGTTGCCACAAAGTGCCGCCGTTGCTTTTGTCTTGGCGGAGGTAGCGGTAAACGGTGCTGTGATGGAGTGTGATCCCGTGGTGTTTATGCAGGTAGGCGTATACTTGTTCGGGACTGAGTTTGCGGCGGATAAGGGTGTCGATGTGTTGAACCAGCTGCGAATCGAGTTTATAGGGTTTTCGCCGGTGCTGTTTGGTCAGCCGGCTTTGCTTCTGTGCTTTTTTTCGGCGCTGTATTGCTGTCCTTGGATGCAGTGCCGCTTGATTTCTCGGCTGATGGTGCTTTTGTGGCGGTTAAGTTGTTTGGCGATTTCAGCATGCGCGCCGAGGCGGGACAGGTATTGGATATGGTATCGTTCGTCTTGGGTCAGTTGTGTGTAGCTCATGGCAATCTTTCTTGCAGGAAAGGCCGTATGCTACCGCATACTGGCCTTTTTCTGTTATGGAAAGTTGCACTTCAAATGCGAATCCGCCGACCTTATCCGTCAGGCTGAGGATTGTCCCGCCCTACTCTTTTCTTACCGGCCAAACCGATTTCCTGAGTTTTACCCCCGTCGTTAATTTTAGCCTTACCGGCAATTTCTTCGGCTTTACTGCCGAAAAGCTTCAGCTCGTAACTACCTTTTTCCACACCGTCCTTCATGGCTTTGCCGCTCAAGCCTGAGCCGTTGCCCATGGCTTGGATGTCGGTTTTCGCCAATTCGACGTTATAGCCGCTATACATTCCGCTGATGCTGCCGCTGCCTTGTTTCTTCTCAAAATCAACCGTGTAAGACAAACGCCCGCTGCGGTCGTCGCCGTTGAACGCGATACCTTTGTAGTTTATTTGTCCCAATTTAGGCAGATTACCGAAGGCAATGTCCTGCCCCTGAATTTCATTAACATGAAAAATTGAATACCTCGGAACGCGCTCCATCTGACGGATTGGTTTTCTGCTTTGCCAAAGTGGCGGCAACGATAGAATGGCTTTGTTTATACACCAAGAAATCACCGCGTTCCAATTCGATAAGTTGTCCGTTTACATTGATTTTTTTCACATAGTCAAAATCGGAAACACGGTCGTTTTTTTCAGATAACCCGTATCCAAAACCCCGCCTTTTTTCAGGGTTTGGGTTTTACCGCCCCTGTCGGTCAACTCCAATACGCCGCCATCGGGAACAGATTCGGAAACAGTCAGTTGCTTCCAATCTTTTGCATTAGGATCAAACGGTTTGGTCAGCCCGTCCGCCAAGCTGCTGCCTGCGCTGCTGCAAGCGGACAAAATGCAGGTGGCAGCCAAAACCGCCAATAAAGATTTCGCTTTCATTCGTTTCCTTTCATTATCGTGATTCATGACTATTGTGTCTCCGTATTTCGGCGGCAATGTCTGCAAACAAAATCCGTCCGAATCTTCGGATACACTCCGTAAGTTATACTATAACGGTTTTATGATGATATTCATGACTTAAATCAAAATAAATATACTGCATTATATCAATCCTCTTCCCTACTTTTCCTGCCATTGATTCCGCCCTGACAGGTAAACGGCTTATGTGTTTATTTTCCCATTACAATCCGCTACAAAGCAAACAGGTCGTCTGAAATTTGACGCCACCCTGTCCAAGTGTTATTAATAATTCCTATTCACAAACAAACAGGAACAAACATGAAAAAAGTTGGTAATAAAGTGGTCGTTGTGGGCTTGGGCGCGGTCGGTGTCAGCTATGCCTATTCCATGCTCAACCAAGCCTTGTGCGACGACATGGTTTTAATCGACATCAACCGCACGCGCGCGGAAGGCGAAGCGCGCGACTTCCGCCACGGAATGCCTTATGCCGCCTCGCCTGCGCGCATTTACGTCGGCGATTACGATGATTGCTCGGATGCAGACATCGTGTGTATTTGCGCGGGCGCGGCGCAGGCTCCCGGCGAAACCCGTTTGGACTTAATCGACAAAAACCTGCGCATCTTCCGCGACATCGTTTCGAAAGTCATGGCTTCGGGCTTTGACGGCATTTTCTTGGTCGCCTCCAATCCTGTGGACGTACTGTCTTATGCCGTCCTGCGCTTTTCAGGCCTGCCCAAAGAGCGCGTTATCGGCTCGGGCACTATCCTTGACTCCGCCCGTTTCCGCGTTTGTCTGGGCAACGAATTCGACGTCGCGCCTTGGAGCGTCGATGCCATGATGATTGGCGAACACGGCGACAGCATCATTGCGCTTTGGAGTACCGCCAACATCGCGGGTATGTCGGTTCAGAAGATGTTGGAACAATCAGAAGACGGGCAGGCGCGTATGGACAAAATCTATACCACCGTGCGCAATGCCGCCTACGAAGTCATCGCCGCCAAAGGCTCGACCAGCCACGGCATCGGCATGGGCTTGAGCCGCATCTCCAACGCCATCCTGCACAATCAAGGCGTCGTGCTGCCCGTCTCCACCCTGCTTGAAGGCGAGTTCGGACAAAACGGCGTGTATATCGGCGTACCGACCGTCGTCAACCGCCAAGGCGCGGTCCGCATCATCGACCCTACAACTTTCCGACGACGAAGCCGAACGCTTCGCCCGCTCGGCGGAGCTGTTGAAAAGCTATCAACGCAAAGTCGATGAAATGGTCGGATAAAGAGATAATCTTTGAATAAAACGTCGTCTGAAAACCGGAAATTTGGTTTTCAGACGACGTTTGCTATATAGGGATAGGACGAAGTTAATCTGTCAATAGTCTAAATTCAAATACAAAAATACCTAGTTACTTTATTTTCGATACGCAATTTACTGGTTGTCGTCATTCCCGCGCAGGCGGGAATCCATTTTTGAAATTCGGAAACTGTTTTTTTCAAATAAAGGTTTCTTAGGTCTTACGATGGATTCTCGCCTGCGCGGGAATGACGGTGCTAATCTGTCTATAAAAAAACGTCGTCTGAAAACCAAATTTCCGGTTTTTCAGACGACGTCTTCCGTTCACAAACCCAAGCCCCTATTTCTCTGCCTTCAACACCCGTTGACGGCGCGTTTCGCTCAACACCATGCCTGCGCTGACGGAGACGTTCATGCTTTCGACCGTGCCGAACATGGGTATCGACACCAGCATGTCGCAATGTTCGCGCGTCAGGCGGCGCATGCCTTCGCCTTCGTTGCCCATCACCCATGCCGCGCTGTCGGGCAGGTCGCAATGGTAGAGGTCGGCATCGCCGCCCATGTCGGTGCCGATGATCCAGATGCCGTATTCTTTCAGCTCGCGCAGGGTGCGGGCGAGGTTGGTTACGGTGATGTAGGGGACGGTTTCTGCCGCGCCGCAGGCGACTTTTGCTGACGGTGGCGTTCAGCCCCGCGCTTTTGTCTTTCGGCGCGATGACGGCGTGTACGCCCATTGCGTCGGCGGTACGCAGGCACGCGCCGAGGTTGTGCGGGTCGGTGATGCCGTCGAGTATCAGCAATAGCGGCGGTTCGCTCAGGTTTTCCAATACGTCTTCGAGGTGGACGTGGTTTTTGGAAGCATCGATAAACCCGACCACGCCCTGATGCCGCGCGCTTTTGCTGATGGCGTTGAGGCGGTCGGCGTCGGCGAAGTGTACGCGCACGATTTTCGTTTGCCGCTTTCTCCAACACGTCGCGCGTGCGGGCATCGTTTTTGCCTTCTTGGACGTAGAGTTCGGTAATCGATTTCGGATTTTGCCACAGGCGGGCGTTGACGGCGTGGAAGCCGTAGATGAGTCTTTGGTTTGCCATGATTTTTGCTTTTTATAAAAAAATTTCAGACGACATTATAACAAGATAAGGTCGTCTGAAAGCAGGTGTAACCGGTTTCACTCAAATGCAGCCGCCTAGCGCATCAAATATCCCAACAACCCCGAACTGCCCACGCCGATCAACACGGTAACCAACATGGAAAACCTGCTTGCGGCAAGCACGGTCAGCGCAATGGCAATCAGCTCGTGCGGCTTGTCGGATACGAAATAAGGCGCGATGACGGAAATCAACACGCAACCCGGCGCGGCTTCCATCACGATTTGTGCGCGGTGGCTTAAGGTGCGGTTGCGTAAAGCGAAAAACCAATAAGGCGGGTGGAATACGTTACCGCCAGCATACTGGCAAACAGCAGGAACGACTGCCAAGAGAGCAAATCCTTCATTCCTTCTCACCCCAAAGATAGGCGGCAAGCAGGCCGGAAATCGCACCCATCGGCACATACCAATGCCCGTCCACTGACAAATAAGTCCCGCACGCCACAATCAGGCTGACGAACCAAGGGCGTGCCGCCTTAAAAAGCTTTTCCACATACCGCGCAGCAGCACCAAAAACACGGCGGGAAACGCCATGCCGAAACCCCATGCCGCGACATCGCCGAACATCGGCCCGACCGCCGCGCCAAACGCCGCAAAGCCGATCCAAGTGGTATACAGGATAAAGCACACTCCCGCGTAATAAGGCATATTGAACGCCGGCAGCCCCATCGCCTTGCGCTTTTGGATTTCCGCAAACGCCAGCGCCCAACTTTCGTCGCACATAAAAAACAGCGCGGGCATGGCTTTTTTCAGCGGCATATCCCGCATATAAGGCGCGATTGCCGCCCCCATCAGAATATGGCGCGAATTAATCATGAAGGTAACGGTGGCGATGATCAGTATCGGCAACGGATTTGCCCACAAGTTGACCGCTGCAAATTCCGAGCCGCCGGCAAAGTTCATGCCCGTCATCAGCAGCATTTCCAGCCAGCTCATCCCTTTCTGCCCGCCTTGTACGCCGAGTATCAGCGCCCACGGCAAAAGCCCGATAAGCATGGGCGAACATTCTTTGATGCCGCGTAAAAATTCGGATTGCGGGGAATTTGGGTGTGTCATTTTGTTGAGAAATTTAAATAGAGTGTGAAGATGAAAAATGAGGGAAGGTATTATACACAGTCGGACAAACTTAAAAAGGTCGTCTGAAACGGGCTTCGATAAAGCAAAAATCATCGCCGCAAGACTTTAACACTTTTTAATCCTTGACAGGCATTTCACTATGAAAATATGCTAAATTTTTGATTAAAAACATCATTATTCATTAAGATAAACATTACGTTCAGCTTCGCACGGCTACCGTCCGGTCAAGATGTTTCACACAAACAACAAAAGTAAGCTACAATTCCAAGCATTTCCTTCCCTTTAGAAGCAAACCCTCTTCCGCCCTACAAATAAAAGGTTTCCTTATGTTACAAGGCAGTTTGGTTGCCCTGATTACCCCCATGAATCAAGACGGCAGCATCCATTACGAACAACTCCGCGATTTGATCGACTGGCATATCGAAAACGGTACCGACGGCATCGTCGCCGTCGGCACGACAGGCGAATCCGCCACCCTCTCCGTCGAAGAACATTTAAGCGTAATCGAAGAAACGGTCAAACACGTCAACAAGCGTGTTCCCGTTATCGCCGGCACCGGCGCCAACAACACCCTCGAAGCCATCGCGCTCTCCCGCGCCGCCGAAAAAGCCGGTGCAGACTACACCCTCTCCGTCGTCCCCTATTACAACAAGCCCTCCCAAGAAGGCATTTACCAACATTTCAAAACCATCGCCGAATCCACCTCGATTCCGATGATTATCTACAATGTACCCGGCCGCACCGTCGTCAGCATGACCAACGACACCATCCTGCGCCTTGCCAAAATCCCGAACATCGTCGGCGTCAAAGAAGCCAGCGGCAACATCGGCAGCAATCTCGAATTAATCAAACACGCGCCCGAAGGTTTCACCATCCTTTCCGGCGATGACCCCACCGGCCTGCCCTTCATGCTCTGCGGCGGGAAAGGCGTTGTGACCGTTGCCGCCAATGTCGCCCCCAAACTCTTCGCCGATATGTGCCGCGCCGCCCTTGCAGGCGATATTGCGACCGCTCGTCAATTAAATGACCGCCTGATTCCGATTTATAACACTATGTTCTGCGAACCAAGTCCTACCGCGCCCAAATGGGGCATCTCCGCATTGGGCAAATGCGACCCTTATGTCCGCCTGCCGCTCGTCCCCCTGACCGAAGCCGGACAGGCAAAAGTCCGCGCCGCATTGCAAGAATCCGGACAACTCACCGCATAAACCGCAAAGGTCGTCTGAAAACCGTTTTCAGACGACCTGCCGTTAACCCATCACATCCCACAGGAAACCAATATGACCTATATGAAACCTGTCGTCGTAGCAATCGCCCTGATCAGCATGACTGCCTGTTCGGGCAACAAAAAAGACCTGCCTAAGCTGGATTACCAAACCCAGACACGCAAAATCGTCAAATTAGAAGTACCACCTGATTTGACCAACCCCGATCAAGGCAATCTTTATCAAGTACCTGCGGGCAGCGGTGCCGTCCGCGCCAGCGACCCTGAGCCGCCGCACATCAGCAACCCAACAAGCCGCCAACTCCGAAGTCCTCAAATCCGTCAAAGGCGTCCGTTTGGAGCGCGACGGCAACCAACGCTGGGTTGAAGTCCAAGGTAAATCTCCTGCCGAAATTTGGCCTTTGCTGAAAGCATTCTGGCAAGAAAACGGCTTCGACATCAAATCCGAAGAACCCGGTATCGGTCAAATGGAAACCGAGTGGGCTGAAAACCGCGCGAAAATTCCGCAAGACGGCCTGCGCCGCCTCCTGGACAAAGTCGGCTTAGGCGGCATCTATTCCACCAGCGAGCGCGATAAATTCATCATCCGTATCGAACAAAGCAAAAACGGCACGACCGACGTTTTCTTCGCCCACAAAGGCATGAAGGAAGTTTACGCAGACAAAAACAAAGATACGACCACATGGCAGCCTGCCGCCAACGACCCCAACCTTGAAGCCGCCTTCCTCGCACGCTTCATGCAATATATGGGCGTCGATCAGCAACAAGCCGAAAACGCGCTGACCCAAAGCGTTGCCAAACGCAGCGGCAACGAATTGGCGCGAATCGACGGCAATACCCTGCTCGTCTCCGGCGACTACGGCCGCAACTGGCGCCGCACCGCACTCGCCCTCGACCGCATCGGCTTGAATGTCTTAGGTCAAAACATCGAACGCCACGCCTTCTTGGTTCAACAGGCACCTAACGAAAGCGAAGCCGTTTCCACGAAAAAACCGGGCTTCTTCAGCCGTATGTTCGGCAAAGGCAAAAAAGTTGAGAAACCGGCAGCCTACCCCGAAATCATCGTATTCGTCGAACCTGTGAACGGCGGTTCACGAATCCGCCTTCTCAACAAAGACGGCAGCGCATACAACGGCAGCGATGCCTCTACACTCCTCAGCCGCCTGCATACAGAACTGCGCTAATCCGCTTCTCAAAAAAACCTCCTGTACGCAGGAGGTTTTTGTGCTTATCAAAAAGCGACAAGCAAAATAAAGTTATTTCAAAAAAATAGATCTGTCAATTTATTGATTCAATTTAAAAAAATGAGTACACCATATTACTTCTAAAGCCGGTTAACGCTTAAACATCGGTTAAGCGAAAGGTCGTCTGAAAACAGAAATCCTGTTTTTCAGACGACCTTTTTCATGAACCCGTTTTGTTATAAATAAAATTGTTATATTATAACCAATCAAATTTCTACCCGATACATTTGGAGAACCCATGAAAAAAACCGCATTGTTCATCGCATCCGCACTCCTGTTCAGCACAACCGCCCAAGCACACCGCGTCTGGGTCGAAACCGCCCATACACACGGCGGCGAATACCTGCAAGCCGAATTGGGCTACGGCGAATTCCCCGAACTCGAACCCATCGCCAAAGACCGCCTGCACATTTTCAGCAAGCCCATGCAGCTGATTACCGAAAAAGGCAAAGAAAATCTGATTCAAAAAGGGACGTACAACTACCAGTACCGCAGCAAACTGCCTGTTAAAGACGGCAGCTACCTCGTTACCGCCGAATACCAGCCGACTTTCTGGTCTAAAAACAGCGCAGGCTGGAAACAAGCTAGCATCAAAGAAATGCCTGACGCCAGCTATTGCGAACAAAACCCGAATGTTCGGTAAAAACATCGTCAACGTCGGCCACGAAAGCGCAGACACCGCCGTCATCACCAAGCAAGTTGGACAACATCTGGAAATCGTTCCGCTGGATAATCCTGCCAACGTCCACGTCGGCGAACGCCTTAAAGTCCGCGTCCTTTTCAACGGCGAGCCGCTGCCCAACGCCACCGTTACCGCCACATTTGACGGTTTCGACACCAGCGACCGCAGCAAAACCCACAAAACCGAAGCCCAAGCCTTCTCCGATACTACGGACGACAAAGGCGAAGTCAGCATCATCCCCTGCGTCAAGGCTTCTGGAAAGCCAGCGTAGAACACAAAGCCGATTTCTCCGATCAAAGCGTGTGCCAAAAAAACAGGCGAACTACACCACCCTGACCTTCCAAATCGGTCATACGCATCATTAATATCCAATAACAAAGGTCGTCTGAAAACCGTATTGCAGGGTTTTCAGACGACCTTTCTTTATCAGCCAATTAATTTAATAAACAGCCATCCATCAAGGCTTATGAGGCGCAAACGCCCATTGCCCAAGCCCCAAGCCCAAATCAAACACGTTCAGACGACCTATCGCCACCCTGACCAAACGCAGGCACGGAAAACCCGCCTTAGCCGTCATCCGCCTGATCTGTCGGTTTTTTTCCCTTCCGAAATCCGAATTTCCACCCAAAAAAATCAGGTACAGATTTACGCACGCGGATAGGCGGCACGCGCGGCCATAAAACATCCGCTTCGCCCGCTTCCAATACGCGGACCTTTGCAGGACGCGTGACAAAATCCCCCAAATCCACCCCGCGCCGCAGCATATCCAGCTTCGCTTCGTCAGGCGAACCTTCCACCTGCGCCCAATAAGTTTTCTCCAGTTTAAACCTAGGATCCGCAATCCGCGCCTGCAAACGCCCGTCGTTTGTCAGCAGCAGCAAACCCTCGCTGTCCGTATCCAAGCGTCCCGCCGGATAAAAAGTCCGGCAGCACCACATAATTTTTTTCAAACACCCATACTTTTCATGCGTCGAAAAACTGGCAAATCACGCCATAAGGCTTGTTCAATACGATTAAATCATTCATTTTCATCACATCCTGAAACCAAGCATGAATTGTACCAGCCGTCGCATACGGGCTACAATTTCACGCTTCTTTATATTTTATACAAATGATTTCATACGGTTAAAAAATACCCTGAAGCCCAGCTTGACACGCCCGAGTCAAACCAGTATATTACGCACTTCCTTAGGAGTAATGGCTGAGAGGCTGAAGGCACTTCCCTGCTAAGGAAGCATGTGGGGTCAACCTGCATCGAGGGTTCGAATCCCTCTTACTCCGCCACCATACGAAAAACCCGTCAATTATCCGACGGGTTTTCTTTATTTCCCCATGAAACAAAAAGCAGTCATATCACCCCACGCAATCGGGGCTAAGAACAACAGATAGCAAGTAGCTCATCCCTAACCGAATATCCCTGCGATAAACTCCTTGTCAGACCCGGTTTATATAAAGGTCGTCTGAAAATACATTTTCAGACGACCTTTTTCAAGTTTGGCTTCCGTATCTGTCAAACAATCCGATCGGATACAGCCGCGTCAATCAATAACGGCCCGGAACGGTTCCCATACGCTGTTTCAGCGAGGTTTGCGGCTCATTGAACAGAGATGCGTAGAAGGTCGCGTTGGTCATGACTTTTTTTGACGTAGTCGCGCGTTTCGGTGAAGGGGATGGTTTCGGCGTAAATCGCGCCTTCTAGAGGCATAGAAGCCTGCCAGTTGCGGGCGCGGCCGGGGCCGGCGTTGTAGCCTGCGGTTGCCATCACTTCGTTGTTTTGCAGGCGGCGTTTGGCATCTGCCATATACCATGTACCCATGCGGATGTTGCCGTCCATGGTGTAGAGTTCGCTGCTGCTCATGCCGATTTTGCCGGCGATTTCGCGGGCGGTGGCAGGCATAACCTGCATCAGGCCTTGCGCGCCGACGCTAGATTGCGCGCCCATGACGAAACGGCTTTCTTGACGGATCAGGCCGTAAACCCAAGCGGGGTCGATGCCTGCTTGCGAGGCGTAGCGGACGGTGGTCTCTTTAAACGGAGAGAGGTAGCGCAGGTTGTAGTTGAGTTTGCGCTCGGTCCGGTCGGCGCTGTTGATCGCCATGTCGTAGAACTGGTTTTCAAAGGCGACTTGCGCGGCAGTCAGGAGGTTGTCCTCGTTGAAGTCGCGGGTGGCGAAACGCCATTCTGCCTGCGCCTGACGGCGCATTTTTGGCATCGTTGCTGCTTTGGCTGTTTTTTTAAACAGAACCAGCGCGCGTTTGATGGCGCCGTCGTCTCGCCATGCGGCGGACGTCTTTTTATCGGCGTCGGAAACGTTGTTTTTTTGGTATTGACGCGGCGACCGAGTTCTTCGCCTGCTAAGACGGCGTAGAAATTGCGTCCGCTTGCGGCGGCTTTTTTTCGTACATTTCTTTAGCACGGCTTTGGTTGCCTTGTGCGGCGTAGCTGCGGCCCAGCCAGTATTGCCAAGTCGGGTCTTTTTTTGCAGGTTGTCGGGCATTTGTTGGATGATGCCGGACAATTCGTTCCAGCGTTGCAGGCGCAGGGCGGCGCGGGCGTACCATTCGAATTGCTCGTCGGTCAGTTGTTTACGGTCGGAAACGCGGTTGTAGTAGCTCAACGCGGTCTGCATGTTTTGATTTTGCGCTTGGTAGAGTCCCAATACGCCCCATGCGAAGCTGCTTTGTTCGCGGCTTAAGCCGGATTCCATGCCGGACAGCGTGGAGGCTGCGGAGGAGGATTTGCGCGCGTCTTTGCCGATGACGTTCAAAAGGCTGTATTCGCGCGCACCTTGCGAGCCGCCCTCAAACGGGCTGCCCAAGGCGGCTGCCAAGCTGCGTGCGTCGCTGGTTTGGCTGTTGCTCAACAATCCGCGTACGCGGCGCCATGCGTCGTTGCTGTTCAGACGACCTGCCGCTGCCGCGCTTTCGACCAAACGGGTACAGCCCGCGGGTAGCTTGTTGGTAACGCGCACAAGCTCTGCCGCCATGTTGTAGCTGCCGCTGCCCAGTTCGGCATAACATTGCACTTCCTGCACCCGACCCGCTGCATTCAGCTTTTTTTGTTTTTCTTGGCGGAACATATCCCATTGTCCGCGCGCGCCGAGGCTTTTGAGCCATTCGTTGCGGACGGTTTCAGCCATCGCGCTGTCGCCCGCCTGAGCCAAGAATTGTTGCACCCACATATCGTCGCCGCGTTTGGCAGCGTCCAGCGCGCCTTGATATTGGCCGTAATCGGACAATACTTTGGATTCGCCTTCCGCGCGGCGGGCGGGGATGGAGGCGGGTTCGGTCAGGGAAGAGGCAGGCTCTTTGGATGAGGTGTCGTTTTTCAGAGACGCACGCCGACAAAACGGCTGCGGCAATCAGGCTGAGCGAGAGGGAAAATATGCGTTGTGCGTTCATTACTTGCCGTATCTTTTATTAGAATCAATTAGAACCGTATTTTTAAACGATTTGGCGGCATTATCCGAATCTGAAACCGATATTTACATTAACCGCGTAATCAAGGACAACAAAAAGGTCGTCTGAAAAGCGGAATGGCTGTTTCAGACGAACTTTGAGGCATGGGCAAAGTTTACATGCAGCCTTCGTTTTGCAGCAGGGTAAACAGGGGAACGCCGTTTTCGCGGATTTTGCTGCCGCCGATCAAGTCCGTAAATTCCAAAATCGCCGCCGCTTCAACGACTTCGCCGCCGAGTTTGCGGATTAATTCCACGCCTGCGAGCATGGTGCCGCCGGTTGCGACCAGGTCATCGACCAGCAGCACGCGCGCGCCGGGTTTGACCGCGTCTTTGTGGATTTCGACCGTCGCTTCGCCGTATTCCAGCGCGTAGCTTTGCGAAATCGTATCAAAAGGCAGCTTGCCCTTTTTGCGGATGGGGACGAAGCCGACGTTCAACTGATATGCCAACGCCGCGCCGATGATGAAGCCGCGTGCGTCCAAGCCTGCCACGACATCGATTTTCTGACCCATATAGCGGTAAACCAGCAAGTCCACCAAAAGGCGGAAATATTCCGCGCTTTGAAGCACCGGTGTAATGTCGTGAAATAAAATGCCTTTTTGCGGCCAGTTTTCGATTTTGCGGATTTTGTCCGCCAATGCGGCGACGCCCATCGCCTCAGGATGAACCAACATTTTGCGTGTTCCCAAATGAAAAGTTTTTAACACGATATTGTAGCCGTCAGCCCGTCGGTTGCCAAATCCATCGGGGCTGAAAGGTCGTCTGAACATGAAATTACACGCCCCGTATGCTACAATCAACAGATAATCCCATCGGTACCGACATCATGAAACCCCATAAAAAAAGGCAATATTTTTCATCATTTCCGCCGCTTCCGGCACGGGCAAGACCACGCTGGTTTCCCGTCTTTTGAAAAACAACGCCGATTTGCGCGTCTCCGTATCGCACACCACCCGCCAGCCGCGCGAAGGCGAGCAGCACGGCGTACATTATCATTTTGTTCCCAAAGAGGAATTTGAGTCTTTAATCAAACAAAAAGCCTTCCTCGAACACGCAAACGTTTTTCGGTAATTATTACGGAACCAGCATTGCGGGGGTCAATTCCCTTAGCGAAGAGGGTTACGATGTGATTTTGGAAATTGACGTGCAAGGCGCGGCGCAGGTACGCAAATCCTTGCCCGAAGCGAGCAGCATCTTCATCCTGCCACCTTCGTTCGAAGTCCTTGCCGAACGCCTTATCGGGCGCGGCACCGACAGCGAGGAAGTCATCCAAACCCGCCTCTCCAAAGCGCGTCACGAAATCGAACAATCCGTCCTGTTTGACTATATTGTCGTCAACGATGATTTGGATAGGGCAGAAGCCGATTTGCTCCACATCATCAAAGCAGGTCGTCTGAAAAAATCTTCCCAGCAAGGATTTATCTCAAACCTGTTGGAAAATTCCTGAAAAACAGCGAAAATACGCATTTACATTCCATCACAAATTAATAGAAAGAAAGCAAACATGGCCCGTATCACCACTGAAGACTGCACAGGCAAAATCCCCAATCATTTCGACCTGACCCTCGTCGCCGCCCGCCGCGCGCGCCAGCTTGAAAAACGGCAACGCTCCTATGGTTGACGACATCCGCAACAACAAACCGACCGTTACCGCCCTGCGCGAAATCGCCGCCGGTCAAATCGGTACCGAACTGCTGACCCGCAACAAATAATACCGGCAGGCAAAACCTGCCCAACCGCCGCGCGGATTGTATCGGCGCGACACATCCGACCGATACAGTCTGACGGCTCAAAACAAAACACACACCGAAGGCCGTCTGAAATGCCCGCCCCCCAGCCCACTGCCCCCTACGACTCGCTGACTGCCGAAGCCCGCGAACTTTTGTTCCGTACCGCCTCCTATCTCAGCCCATCCGAACAGGCCGAGCTTGAAAAAAAGCCGTCGCCTACGCCTTTCACGCCCATGACGGACAAACCCGTAAAAGCGGCGAACCCTACATTACCCACCCCCTTGCCGTCGCCACGCAACTTGCGTTGTGGCACATGGACATACAAGGCTTGTGCGCGGGCGTGATGCACGACGTACTCGAAGACACGGGCGTATCCAAAATCGAAATGGCGGCAGAATTCGGCGAAACCATCTCCGAGATGGTGGACGGACTTTCCAAACTCGAAAAACTCAAATTTGAAGATCATGCCGAGCATCAGGCGGAAAGTTTCCGCAAGCTCATCCTCGCCATGACCAAAGACGTGCGCGTGATCGTCGTCAAACTCGCCGACCGCCTGCACAATATGCGCACGCTCGGCTCCATGCGTCCCGACAAACGCCGCCGCATCGCCAAAGAAACCCTCGAAATTTACGCCCAAATCGCCAACCGCATCGGCTTGAACAACGCCTACCAAGAACTTCAGGATTTATCGTTTCAAAACCTCCACCCGAATCGCTACGAAACCCTCAAAAAAGCGATGGACAACAGCCGCAAAAACCGCCGCGACGTCGTCGGCAAAGTTTTGCGCGCCTTCAGTCAGCGTTTGGTCGGCGCGAACATCGAAGCCAAAAATCAAAGGCAGGGAAAAAAACCTGTACAGCATCCATCAAAAAAATGTTGGCGAAAAAAATTGCGCTTTGCCGAAGTCATGGACATTTACGGCTTCCGCGTCATCGTCAACAGCATTCCCGCGTGTTACGCCGCACTCGGCGCGCTGCACAATCTTTATCAGCCCAAACCCGGACGCTTCAAAGACTATATCGCCATCCCAAAAAGCAACGGTTACCAAAGCCTGCACACGACCTTGGTCGGTCCTTACGGCTTGCCCATTGAAGTCCAAATCCGCACGCGCGAAATGGATGCCGTAGCCGAAGGCGGCATCGCCGGCCACTGGATATACAAATCCGGCGAAAATACCGTCGATCAAGCCGTCCTCCATACCAACCAATGGCTCAAAAAAACATCCTCGATTTGCAAGCCAGCAGCGCGAACGCTATCGAATTTCTTGAACACGTCAAAGTCGACCTGTTCCCCAACGAAGTCTATATCCTGACGCCCAAAGGCAAAATCCTTACCCTGCCTAAAGGATCGACGCCCATAGACTTCGCCTACGCCGTTCACACCGACATCGGCCACAAAAACCGTCGCCGCGCGCATCAATAACACCATGATGCCCCTGCGCACCAAACTCAAAAACCGGCGACTCCGTTGAAATCATCACATCCGAACACGCCAAGCCCAATCCGGCATGGCTGAATTTCACCGTTTCCAGCCGCGCGCTCAGCGCCATCCGCCAATACGTCAAAAAAACCTCAACCGCCACGACGCCATCGTCCTCGGCGAAAACCTCCTGCAAAAAAAGCCCTGTCCAGCCTGTTGCCTAAAGACGTATTGCTTTCAGACGACCTCAAAGAAAAATACCTTGCCGACCTCAACGACAAACAAACCTCGTTTGAAGAAGTCCTCTACAACGTCGGCATGGGGCATACCCTGCCCGTGTACGTCGCCATGCACATCGCCGAACTGGCAGGGCAGCACTTCGGCAGCGAAGTCAAACTCAGCCCCATCAAAGTCAACGACCAAGAAACCGGCCGCATCCATTTTGCCGAGTGTTGCCACCCCGTCCCGGGCGACTCCGTCCGCGCCCTTTTGGTCAAAGACAAAGGCATGATTATCCACCGCGATACCTGTCCGACCCTGCTCAAATCCGATCCAGAACAGCAGCTTGACGCGAACTGGGAAGGTATAGGCAGTCATACCTACCGCACCGGACTCAGTATCCAGTCCGAAGACTCCCACGGCCTGCTCGCCCTTATGGCGCAAGCCATCTCCAACTCCGGCGCAGACATCGAATCCGTCGAAACGCCCAACAAAGCGCTGGCAGGTACGGAAGGCTTTGTCGAATTCAAGTTCATCATTAAAGTGAAGGACTTGGCGCAAATCAACCAAATTATTCACAACCTGCACGCCATTCCCCAAGTGCGCAAAGTGGTTCGAAGCTAACGGGACGGTATCGATTTAAATTGAATCTGCTCTAAAACATAAAAAGGTCGTCTGAAAACCCATGTTTCAGGTTTGAACTGCACCCCAAAAGTTGGACATCCCCTCCAACTCACAAGGTGCAGTTTTTTTATGAGCAAATATACATTACACTTCAAATACCAAGCCGTACTCCACTACCTGCATATACGCAGCCAACAGCGTACCGCAGACCACTACGGCATTTCCCGAACCCACCTGAGACGATGGATACGCGCCTATCAAGAAGGCGGTATCGGCGCACTCGAACATCCCCAATCCAAAACCATGCCCCAACACCGCAAAAACCCCTTCATCGCAGATAAACCCGACCAAGAAAAAACACAGGCAGAGCTTATCGAAGAGTTGTGCTATATGCGCGCAGAGGTCGCCTACCTAAAGGAGTTAAAAGCCCTCAGCCAAAAACAGACCGAAAAGGACAAAGCCAAACCGTCCAAACACTGAGGGCGCAACACCCGCTCAAATACCTGCTGCACATCGCAAACCTGCCCAAAAGCAGCTTTTACTACCACCACCAAGACCGACCCGATCCCGACGCAGCCGACAAAGCCCTCCTCGTCGAAACCTACCGGCGGCATAAAGGACGCTACGGACAAAGGCGCATTGCCGCCGCATTGGGTTGGAACCGCAAAAAAGCGGCGCGGTTGATGAAGCAGATGGAACTGAAAGCCCTCATACGGGCGAAAAAAGCCTACCGCCATCCCGCCATGGGCGAGATATCGGAACACCTCCTCAAACGCCGGTTCAAAGCCCGAAAGCCCAACGAAAAATGGCTGACCGACGTTACCGAACTCAAAGGGAAGGACGGCAAACTGTACCTCTCGCCAATCTTGGACTTGTTCAACCGCGAGATCGTCGCCTACGCTATGAGCCGCAGAGCCGACAGCGAAATGGTGAAGGAAATGCTCGAAAAAAAGCCGCCCCCGTCTGACTGATAAAGGAACGATGCTTCATTCGGACCAAGGTGTACTGTACCGTACGGCGGGGTATAGGGAATTGCTTGCGGAGCATTCCATGGTTCAAAGCATGTCGCGAAAGGCGAACTGTTGGGACAATGCGCCGATGGAAAGCTTCTTTGCGGTGTTGAAGACGGAGTGTTTCTATAATGCAGGTGAATTGACGGTAGATGAATTGATGAAGCAGATAGATGACTATATGGATTACTACAACCGGGAGCGTTGCAGTTTGAAATTGAAAAAAAGCTGAGTCCTGTCGCATACAGAACCCAGCTTGCACAGAGCGCCTGAATAGGCTTTTATGAGTGTCCAAGATTTGGGGGCCAGTTCAGTTTTCAGACGACCTTTTTAAACCTCATCGTTTACCGTTCGGCGGCGCTGCTTCTTTCGGCTTGCTCTTCTGCCGCTTCATACGCTTCCACAATTTTCTGTACCAGCGGGTGACGGACGACGTCTTCGCTGGTGAAGGTGTGGAAATACAGCCCTTCCACATCGCGCAGTTTTTTTCGCGGGCGTCTTTCAGGCCGGATTTGATGTTGCGCGGGAGGTCGATTTGGCTGATGTCGCCGGTGATGACGGCTTTCGCGCCGAAGCCGATGCGGGTCAGGAACATTTTCATTTGTTCGGGCGTGGTGTTTTGCGCTTCGTCCAAAATCACATACGCGCCATTGAGCGTGCGGCCGCGCATGTAGGCTAGCGGGGCAATTTCGATCAGGCCTTTTTCCATCAGTTTGGTGACGCGGTCAAAGCCCATCAGGTCGTAGAGCGCGTCGTAGAGCGGGCGCAGGTAGGGGTCGACTTTTTGCGCCAAATCGCCGGGCAGGAAGCCGAGTTTTTCACCTGCTTCGACGGCGGGGCGGACGAGGACGATGCGTTCGATTTGGTGTTTTTTTCCATGGCATCGACGGCGGCAGCAACGGCGAGATAGGTTTTGCCCGTACCCGCGGGGCCCAACCCGAAGACGACGTCATGGTTTAACAAGGCTCGAATGTAGCCGTTTTTGGCGCGGGGTGCGCCCGCCTATGCTGCCGCGTTTGGTGCGGAAATAATATTGTTGGTCGTGATGCTTTTTCTTCGTGTTTGTTGTCAGCGGTTTTTGGCTTCGACGGCGGCGAGGCGGATGGCGTTGTCGTCCAAATCGCCTTGTTCGGCGGCTTCGGCGAGCGCGAGCAAGGCGCGGCGGCCGGCGTGGGCAAGTTCACCCATGAAGGTGAAGTGTTCGAAGCGGCGGCTGATTTGGATATCGAGGGCTTTGCCCAAGGCTTCGAGGTTGCCGTCGAGCGCACCGCAGAGGCGTTGGAGGACGGTGTTGTCGATGTCTTCAAATTGAAGATGGACGGTATGGGTCATATCTTGTTTCCATGATGATTAAAGGTCGTCTGAAAGGTGCAGGATGCTTTTCAGACGACCTTTCGGTGTTATTTGTTTTGCGCTTGTTCGCGAAGCTCGCGGCGCAGGATTTTGCCGACATTGGACTTGGGCAATTCGTCGCGGAACTCGATGTCTTTCGGCACTTTATAAGCGGTCAGCTCGGTACGGCAGAATTCGATAAGTTCTTCTTTGGTCAGGCTCGGGTCTTTTTTTGACGACGAAGACTTTGAGGGCTTCGCCTGTTTTTTTCG
This sequence comes from uncultured Neisseria sp., assembly GCA_916438535.1. GTDB lineage: Bacteria > Pseudomonadota > Gammaproteobacteria > Burkholderiales > Neisseriaceae > Neisseria. The sequence continues at coordinate 553,790 of CAKAEP010000001.1, forward strand.
TTGGGCACGCCGATACAGGCGACTTCCATGACTTTATCGTTGTGTGAAACGACTTCTTCGATTTCGTTCGGATAAACGTTGAAACCGGAAACGACGATAAGGTCTTTTTTTGCGGTCAACCAGTTTCAGCCAGCCTTTTTTTCGTCCATGACGGCGATGTCGCCGGTTTCCAAAAAAAGCCGCGCGCGTCTATGGTTTTGGCGGTTTCTTCGGGGCGGTGCCAATAGCCTTGCATTACTTGCGGGCCGCGCACCCAAAGTTCGCCCGGCTGTCCGATGCCGACTTCCTTGCCATCCGCATCGCGCAATTCGACTTCGGTGGAGGGAACGGGCAATCCGATGCCTCCGCTGTACGCTTCGATATTGAGCGGGTTGCAGCACACGCCGGGGCTGGCTTCGGTCAGGCCGTAGGCTTCGACGATGGGCGTACCGGTAATTTTTTTCCATTTTTTTCAGCGACGGCTTTTTTTGAGTCGCCATGCCGCCGCCCAAAGTCAGGCGAAGGTTGGAGAAATCGACGGTAGCGAAATCGGGTTGGTTGACCATGCCGTTAAACAAGGTGTTCACGCCGATGAAGACGCTGATGCGCTCTTTTTTTCAGCTCGCCGATAAAGCCTTTCATGTCGCGCGGGTTGGTAATCAGGATGATTTTTGGAACCGGCATTGGTAAAAAAATCATCAGGTTCACCGTCAGGGCGAAGATGTGGTAAAGCGGCAGCGCGGCGATGACGGTTTCTTTGCCTTCGCGCAGTTGGTTTTTTTAATCCATTCTTTCGCCTGAAGCATATTGGCGCAGATATTGCCGTGGCTGAGGATGGCGCCTTTTGCCACACCGGTCGTGCCGCCCGTGTATTGCAACAGCGCGGTATCTTCGCGGGTCAGGGTAACGGGGCGGAAGGTATGTGCCGCACCTTCTTTCAGGGTCGTCTGAAAAGGGATAGCGCCGGAAATACGGTACTCTGGCACCATTTTTTTGATTTTGCGCAGCACGAAATTCATCAGCGTGCCTTTGAAGAAACCGAACATTTCTCCGACAGAGGCGACGATGACGTGTTTGATTTGCGTGCGCGGCAGCACCAGCTCCAACGTGTTGGCAAAATTTTCCAAAACGATGATGGTGGTCGCGCCGCTGTCTTTCAACTGATGCTCCAGCTCGCGCGGGGTGTAGAGCGGATTGGTGTTCACCACCACCAGACCCGCCTGAAGGATGCCGAAAAGCGCAATCGGGTATTGCAGCAGGTTGGGCAGCATAATCGCCACGCGCTCGCCGCGCGGCAGCTTCAGGACGTTTTGCAGATAGGAAGCGAAATTTTTCCGCCAGCTTGCCGACTTCGGCGTAAGTGAGCGTTTTGCCCATGTTTTTGAAACGCGGGTTGATGCGCGAATTTTTTTCAACGCTTTGACGGAATACGTCGCTGATAGAGCTGTATTGCGTGATGTCGATTTCGGCATTGACGCCTTGTTCGTAGCTGTTGAGCCAGAGTTTTTTTCCATATAAATAATCTTATTTCGTTGGTTTTATGGTTGTCTTGAGGTCGTCTGAAAAGACGGGAGCAAATCTGCCGCAATAGTTTTCAGACGACCTTTTATCTTTTTTATTCAAGCGGTAATAATGACGGGCTTGTCGGTGGACATGATAATGCCGCCGCCCAAGCGAGACGTCGCCGTCGTACAGCACGGCAGATTGACCGGGCGTTACCGCCCATTGCGGTTCGTCGAACACCAGCTCGACCGTGTCATCATCGAGATAACGCAATTCACAGGGCGCGTCTGCCATGCGGTAGCGGGTTTTGCAGGTGTAGCGCCCTTCTTTCGGGCGTTCGGGCAGCGTGAAACTCAAATCGTTCATCACGAGGCTGCGGGTATAGAGCAGCGGATGGTCATGACCTTGTACGACGATGAGTTCGTTTTTTTCGTCAAATCCTTCGCAACAACAAACCACGGCTCGCCCGCGCCGCCAATGCCCAATCCTTTGCGCTGTCCGAGCGTGTAGAACATCAGTCCGACGTGTTCGCCAACAGTTTTGCCTTCGGGCGTCACCATTTTGCCGTTGTTGGTCGGCAGGTATTTTTTTGCAGGAACTCGCGGAACGGACGTTCGCCGATGAAGCAGATGCCGGTACTGTCTTTTTTTGGCGGCAGTCGGCAAATTGAATTCGGCGGCAAGGCGGCGGACTTCAGGTTTTTTTCCAAACCGCCCAATGGGAAAAATCGCGCGCTCGAGTTGGAAAGGCTTGAGGCGGTAGAGGAAATAGCTTTGGTCTTTGTTTTGATCCAAACCTTTGAGCAGGTAATGCACGCCGTTGCGGACTTCTTTGCGCGCATAATGTCCGGTGGCAATGGTATCCGCGCCTTGCTCTATGGCGTAGTCCAAAAAGCATTTGAATTTGATTTCGGCGTTACACAACACATCCGGATTCGGCGTGCGCCCCGCGCTGTACTCTTTGAGAAAAATAGGCGAATACGTTGTCTTTGTATTGGGCGGCAAAATTGACGATGTCGATGTCTATGCCGATGATGTCGGCGACGGCAATGGCATCGAAAGAGTCCTGCTTGATGCTGCAATATTCATCATTGTCGTCGTCCTCCCAGTTTTGCATAAACACACCGCGCACTTGATAACCCTGCTGTTTGAGCAAGGCGGCGGTTACGGAGGAATCGACACCGCCGGAGAGCCCGACGATGATGTTTGAAGGTTGTTGAGTAATGTCCATGAAAGGGATATGGGTAGGAAACAGCGGTTTTTAAAGGCGGATTTTAGCACATTTTGATGAAGGGATAAGGAAGGCCCTAAAAGAGGAATGGCGTTCTGATGAATTTCATATTGCAAGTAATGATTGAATTTGCCCAACCCAAATAACAAAAAGGTCGTCTGAAAATGTGAACTGCACCCCAAAAGTTGGACATCCCTCCAACTCACAAGGTGCAGTTTTTTTATGAGCAAATATACATTACACTTCAAATACCAAGCCGTACTCCACTACCTGCATATACGCAGCCAACAACGTACCGCAGACCACTACGGCATTTCCAGAACCCACCTGCGGCGATGGATACGCGCCTATCAAGAAGGCGGCATCGGCGCACTCGAACATCCCCAATCCAAAACCATGCCCCAACACCGCAAAAACCCCTTCATCGCAGATAAACCCGACCAAGAAAAAACACAGGCGGAGCTTATTGAAGAGTTGTGCTATATGCGCGCAGAGGTCGCCTACCTAAAGGAGTTAAAAGCCCTCAGCCAAAAGCAGACCGCAAAGGACAAAGCCAAACCGTCCAAACACTGAGGGCGCAACACCCGCTCAAATACCTGCTGCACATCGCAAACCTGCCCAAAAGCAGCTTTTACTACCACCACCAAGACCGACCCGATCCCGACGAAGCCGACAAAGCCCTCCTTGTCGAAACCTACCGGCGGCATAAAGGACGCTACGGGCAAAGGCGCATTGCCGCAGCATTGGGTTGGAACCGCAAAAAAGCGGCGCGGTTGATGAAGCAGTTGGAACTGAAAGCCCTCATACGGGCGAAAAAAGCCTACCGCCATCCCGCCATGGGCGAGATATCGGAACACCTCCTCAAACGCCGGTTCAAAGCCCGAAAGCCCAACGAAAAATGGCTGACCGACGTTACCGAACTCAAAGGGAAGGACGGCAAACTGTACCTCTCACCAATCTTGGACCTGTTCAACCGCGAGATCGTCGCCTACGCCATGAGCCGCAGAGCCGACAGCGAAATGGTGAAGGAAATGCTCGAAAAAAAGCCGCCCCCGTCTGACTGATAAAGGAACGATGCTGCATTCGGACCAAGGCGTGCTGTACCGTACGGCGGGGTATAGGGAATTGCTTGCGGAGCATTCCATGGTTCAAAGCATGTCGCGAAAGGCGAACTGTTGGGACAATGCGCCGATGGAAAGCTTCTTTGCGGTGTTGAAGACGGAGTGTTTCTATAACGCAGGTGAATTGACGGTAGATGAATTGATGAAGCAGATAGATGACTATATGGATTACTACAACCGGGAGCGTTGCAGTTTGAAGTTGAAAAAGCTGAGTCCTGTCGCATACAGAACCCAGCTTACACAGAGCGCCTGAATAGGCTTTTATGAGTGTCCAAGATTTGGGGGCCAGTTCAAATGTTCAGACGACCTTTTGAGTTCAAACGATGAACGATTAGTGTTGATGCGCGCCACCGTGGTCATGACCATGGCTGTGATCCATACCGGATTGCGGCGCAGTTTTCACTTCCAGTTGTACGGTTTGAGGTTTGGCATTTTTGAATTTCAGGGTAACCGGTACTTTTTCGCCTTCTTTCAGCGGTTTTTTCAGACCCATGAACATAACGTGGTAGCTGCCCGGTTTCAGCTCGGTTACGCCTTTTTGCCTCCAGCGGAACACCACCTTTGACTTCGCGCATGCGCATCACGCCGTTGTCGTTGACATGGGTATGCACTTCAACGCGGTCGGCTACCGGGCTGCTGCCGCCGACCAAGAAGTCTTGTTTGGCTTCATCGTTGTGGATCTTCATGAACGCGCCGCCCATTTTCATGCCTTCAACGGTGGCACGCGCCCAACCGTCTTCAACGTGAACACCGGCTGCGGAAGCGGTGGATACCAAACCCTGCTGCGATCAGGGTTGCCAATAATTTTTTTCATGTATTGCTCCTTTATGATGAAATGGGTGGTTTTGTTGCGGCAAAAGCTTTTCCGCGCGACATTGCATGTCGGTAATACTGTTCTCATCCCTACATGCAATGGTCGTCTGAATGCTTTTGACTCAGATTAAACAAAATGATTCAAATTAATTCATGAGAATTAATACTTAGTAAGTATAAGTCATCTCAGAGTAAATTTAAACATACCCGCGCCATAATGCGATCGCCCACACGATACCCAACATCGTCAAAGCGAGCAATTGCGCAGCGGAGCCAGCATCTTTGGCACGTTTTGCCAATTCGTGTTTTTTTCGGTGGAAGTGTGGTCGACGGCGGCTTCGACGGCGGTGTTGAACAATTCGGTAATCAGCGAAACAAACGACGCAATAATCAGCAGCATTTTTGGTCGCGGAGTCGAAATTGAGGATGAAGGTCAAGACAATCAAAAATCAGGTTCAGCCACAATACTTGGCGGAACGCGCTTTCATAGCGGTAGGCGGCGGCAAGCCCGTCTTTGGAATAGCCGAATGCGTTGATGATGCGTTTGATGCCGCTTTTGCCTTTTTTTATCGGCAGCGTAAGAAGATGGTTTCATAAGTAATGTTTGTATCAATATTTATATTTGTAAAAAGGGGTCGTCTGAAAACGAGCGAAGCGAGTTTCGCCAAAACGAGCGCAGCGAGTTTCGCTAAAACGAGCGAAGCGGGTTTTGCTAAAACAGATTCGATTTCAGACGACCTTTCGGGATTATTGTTTGGACCAAGCTTCGACAGCGTCGGCAAACATCGCGGCGACGTCGAAGTTTTTTTGTTTCATGATTTCTTGGAAACCGGTCGGGCTGGTAACGTTGACTTCGGTCAGGTTGCTGCCGATGACGTCCAAACCTGCCAACAAGATGCCGCGGCGTTTGAGTTCGGGGGCGAGGGTTTCGGCGATTTCTCGGTCGCGTTCGCTCAATTCCTGCGCCACGCCGCGTCCGCCTGCCGCAAGGTTGCCGCGCGTTTCGCCGTTTTGCGGAATACGCGCCAAAGCATAGGGACGACTTCGCCGCCGATAATCAGGATGCGTTTATCGCCGTGGATGATTTCGGGGATGTAGCGTTGCGCCATGATGGTGCGGGAATCAAGCTGCATCAGGGTTTCGAGGATGCTGCCGATGTTGGGGTCTTTTTCGGTCAGGCGGAAAATGCCCATGCCGCCCATGCCGTCCAGCGGTTTGATGATGATGTCGCCGTGTTCTTTCAAAAATGCGCGGACATCGGCGGAACGGGTCGTAACCAGCGTAGGCGCGGTGAACTGGCTGAAATTCAAAAATCGCCAGTTTTTTTCATTGAAGTCGCGCATCGCCTGCCCGCTGTTAAAGACCTTCGCGCCCTGCTGTTCCGCCAGCGTCAGGAATTGGGTGGCGTAGAGGTATTGCATATCGAACGGTGGGTCGGTGCGCATAATGACGGCATCGAAGTCTTTCAAGGTCGTCTGAACTTTGTCTGCCGCTTTAAACCATTCATGGTCATCGTCGCTTTTTGCACCGAGAAACTCAAACGGCGCAGCCTGAGCCGTCACCAATCCTTGCTGTACGGACAACTCGCCGCTCAAGGTATGGAAAAGCTGCCAGCCGCGTTTTGCCATCTCGCGCATCATGGCGTAGGTGGTGTCTTTGTAGGTTTTGAAACTTGCCATCGGATCGGCAATAAACAGGACTTTCATGGGAACTTCCTTATAAACAAACGACGTAATCATACCTTGTATTGAGGTCGTCTGAAAGGGCGCGGGCAGTTTGGCAAAGAGGTCGTCTGAAAAGCAGTTTGTGAATGGTTACACAAACTTCCTTTTCAGGCGACCTCTCCGATTCTGCGTTTAAGCGGCGGCAAGGCTGATTAACTCTGCCGCATGGCTGCGGGTCGTGTCGGTAATGATTTCGCCGCCAAGCATACGGGCGATTTCTTCGATACGCTGCTGATGGTCCAACACGCTGATTTCGCTGACAGTTTGTTCGCCTTCGCTGTGTTTGCGCACCTGCCAATGGTTTTCACCGCAGGAAGCGACTTGCGGCAGGTGGGTCACGGCGAGCACCTGATGTTTTTTACCTAAAGCACGCAGGGCTTTGCCAACCATTTCTGCCACGCCGCCGCCGATACCGGTATCGACTTCGTCAAAAATCAGCGTGGGGACTTGCGTGTATTGGCTGGTGACCACCTGCAAGGCAAGGCTGATGCGGGCAAGTTCGCCACCGGAGGCGACTTTGTTCAGCGGACGGGACGGATTGCCTTTGTTGGCGGCAACTTGGAACTGTACCTGCTCCAAACCGTGCGCCGTGGGGGAAGATGGCAGCAGGACGATGTCAAAACGCGCGCCTTTCATGGCGAGATGCTGCATATGTCCGGTCGTTTCCTCGCCCAACCTGCCCGCCGCCTGATGGCGCATGGCGGAAAGAACGTGGGCGGCCTCCTGATATTCGGCAAGGTTGCGGGCAACGGTTTGCGTCAACGCTTCCAAATCGGCCGCGGCTTGCAGGCTTTGCAGGCGCTCGTCGATTTCAGCCAGCTTTTGCGGCAGGGCTTCAGGCTCGATGCGGTATTTCCGCGCCATCCCCATCAGCTCGCCCATGCGCTGTTCCTGAGCCGCCAACTCGTTGGGATCGATGTCGCTGCGGCCTGCAACGTCGCGCATATTGGCACTGATTTCGCCCAATTCGGCTTCAATGCTCGCCAGCATATTCAGGCTTTCGGCAAAGCGCGGCTCGATGTTTTGCAGATTGGTCAATAATTTTTTTGGCATTGATAAATTTGACGTTGGATGCCGTTGTCGCCATCAATGTAGTCGCCGACTTCTTCGGCGGCCTGCAGCAATTCGGCGGAATGGGCAAGGCTGTCGTGGCTTTGGCTGAGGGCTTCCCATTCACCTTGTTTGACGTCCAACTGGTTCAATTCGTTGAACTGCCATTCCAAACGCTCACGCTCGATAATGATGGTCTCGGCGTGTTCCTGCGCCTCTTGGAGGGCTTTTTTAGCGTTGACCCAGTTTTGATAAAGCTGTCTGACGGTTTCCGCCTGCTCTTTGCTGCCCGCAAATGCGTCCAACAATTCGCGCTGGGCGGATTCTTGATTGAGGGAATGGTGGGCGTTTTGCCCGTGGATGTCGATAAGCTGCCCGCCGACGGCTTTTAAGCTGCGCCAGCGTGGCTGCCTGATTATTGATAAAGCTGCGGCTTTTTCCCTTTGGCATCGATGATGCGGCGGATACTGAGTTCTTCCGCGTCTTCGTCCAAAAAAACCCTGCTCCTGCAATTGGGCTTTGAGATCGGGCAAAAGGCTGATGTCAAACAATGCCGACAACTGCGCTTCCTTCGCGCCGCTGCGGACTTGGCTGTAATCGGCTTTGTCGCCCAACAGAAGCCCGATTGCGTCCAACGTAATCGATTTACCCGCGCCCGTTTCGCCGGTCAAGACGGTAAAACCGCTTTGGAAATCCAGATTGAGGTTTTCAACAATGACAAAATCGCGCAGGGAAAGTGCCAACAGCATGGTAGTGTTCCTTAGTAAATCGACCGCGCATCGGCGGCATAACTTTAGATATGCTGATTATAACTAAGATTTTTTTATAGTTTGAATAAGATTTTCTATATTTATTCAAATTTTTTTCTTATTGAAATTTTTATACATCTGATTTTTTTATTATTTTTATTTGCAACACCTTCCAAATAGATCGTCTGAAAACAGTCGGCAACAAAAAAACCTGCCAAAAACGGCAGGTTTTTTATCGGATGACTACTGTATTACAGGCCACTCAGACGGGCGGTGTCGTGTGCAATCATCAATTCTTCGTTGGTCGGGATAACAACGGCGACGGCTGCGCTGTCGGCAGTCGTAATCACGCCGGCGTTACCGAAGCGGGCTTTCAGGTTGGCTTCGTGGTCGGCTTTCAGACCGAGGAAGCCCAAGTAGCCGAGTACGCGCTCGCGGATGATGTCGGAGTTTTCGCCGATACCGCCGGTGAAGACGAGTACGTCCAGACCGCCGGCTGCCACAGCCATGCTGCCGATGTATTTGGCGAGGCGGTAGATGAAGACGTCCAGGGCGAGTTTCGCGCCAGGATGGCCTTTGCCGGATTCTTCTTCGATGGTACGGCAGTCGTTGGACAGGCCGGACAAGCCGAGCAGGCCGGATTTTTTTGTTCAACATGTCGGTGATTTGAGTGATGGTCATGTTGGCGTTTTTCAGCGAGGAAGCCGAAGACTGCGGGATCGATGTCGCCGCTGCGCGTACCCATCACGAGGCCTTCCAGCGGGGTCAGTCCCATGCTGGTATCGCGTGATTCTCCGTTGGCGACGGCGGTAATGGACGCGCCGTTACCCAAGTGGGCAATCACCATGCGCAGGTCTTTTTTTATCTTTGCCGAGGAAACGGGCGGTTTCATCAGAAACGAAGCGGTAGCTGGTACCGTGCGCGCCGTAGCGGCGCAAGCCGTATTTTTCATACAGTTCATGCGGAATCGCGTATTTGTAGGCGTGTTCCGGCATAGTTTGGTGGAAGGCGGTGTCGAAAAACGACGACGTTGGGCAGGCCTTTGAAAAATGCTTTGTGCAGCACGCAGACCCAAGAGGTGAGCGGGGTTGTGCAGAGGAGCGAGCGGAATACATTTTTTTCGATGCCGGCGATAACTTCGTCGTCAACGAGGATGGATTCGCTGTACAACTCGCCGCCGCTGACGACACGGTGGCCGATGGCGCCGATGCGGCTGTCGAGGCCGTGGGCTTTGAGTTCTTCCATCAGCGCTTCAACTGCGCCGGTGTGGTCAGGCTTGGCAGACAGGTCGACTTTGTGTTTTTTTCGCCGTTTACTTTGAACGTGATGTAAGCGTCGGGCAGGTTGAGTTTTTTTCGGCAAGGCAGCTGAGCAGGACTTCGCCGCTGTCGTTATCCAGTACGGCGCCTTTGAGGGATGAGCTGCCGCAGTTCAAAACTAAGATGAGTTTTTGGGTCATTTGTTGTGGCTCCTGAAGGTTTCAGACGACCTATGTAGGCAGTATCGGCAATCTGTTCTTTGTCGTCGATATACCGCCAAACATCTCCCGCAGGCATGTGGATGCGCTTGAGGTTCGAGCCGGGCGTTTGCGCGGCAGACCGTATCGGTTGGTGGCGTAAAATCTATGAAAGAAAAAAATTATCGTTACATTCGGAATGGCGGCAACTTTATGAATGTTGCTTTCCGTGTGGTTTCTGCCGTCGCTGATTCGGCGGGGTCGTCTGAAATCGGTTGATGAATGTAAACCGCGCTATTCTAGCAAAAAACGGGTTAGGCTGCTTGGCTTAATGTTTGACTTGGAGCAGGCGGAAAGCGATAAAGGAAGATATTGATGTTTAAAGGGAAACGGTTTGTTTTCAGACGACCTGCCGAATGCGGCGGCGTAAAGCCCTTTGCAGGGGCGTGTCAAACTGTTACATTTAGAAAGTTTTTGTATTCACTATGTCGTCTGAAAACAGCGGCAGCCTTTTAAGATTCTTTGATATGCACTATTTCAGTATCCATACGCAACAAGGCGCCCATGTGGGCTTTTTCATCATGCTGCCGGATGATGAATCCGAAACGCAGCCGCAGAGCGGGCGTTTCGCCGTCAAGCTGCAAAGTGAAGAAGGCGTGGCGGCGGAGGTTTTGGCGCCTTTCGGGCAAACCGAGATTCCGCAATATTGGCGCGTCGTGAAAGACCGTATCGAGCTGTTTTTTGACGACGCCCCCGTCGGCTCGCTGCGCAACGAATATCTGACCGTATCGGGACAGACTTTTGTCTTAACCGATTTGACCGGAGCGATGTGATGGAAAGTATGTTTATCTTAGTGCCCATCAGCATTATTTTGGCGTTTGCCATCGGCTATTTTTTTTGGTGGTCGGGCAAAAACGGGCAGTTTGACGATCTCGAAGGACCGGCACACCGCATTCTGATGGACGACGATTCCACCGACAAACTGCTTGAAAACGAAATAGAAAAAGAAGAACAAGAATCCGAAAAATGAGCCTCAAAAAAGACAATCTGAATTTCCCGACCAGCCGCCGTTTCGCCCCATTATTCGGCACGCAGTTTTTGGGCGCGTTCAACGACAATATGTTCAAAACCGCGCTGTTTGTGATGATCAGCTTCTACGGTTTGGGCAAAAACAACTTTCTGCCCGCCAGCCAAATGCTGAACTTGGGCGCGTTGCTGTTTATCCTGCCCTATTTCCTGTTTTTCCGCGCTGTCGGGACAACTGAGCACCAAATTCGACAAAGCCGTCTTGGCGCGATGGATTAAAGTATTGGAAATCGCCATCATGGCGGTGGCGGCGTTCGGCTTCTATATCCAGTCCGCCCCGCTGCTCTTGATCTGCCTGTTTTGCATGGGCGCGCAATCGACGCTGTTCGGCCCGCTGAAATACGCCATCCTGCCCGATTACCTCAACGACAAAGAGCTGATTATGGGCAACAGCCTGATCGAATCGGGAACGTTCATCGCCATTTTGTTCGGTCAGATTTTAGGCACGTCCGTCGCAGGCTTGCCGCCCTCCGTCGTCGGCATCTTAGTATTGCTCGTCGCCATCGGCGGCACGCTGACCAGCTTCTTCATGCCTAACGTCCCCGCCAAAGCACCCAACACGAAAAATCGAATGGAACATCGTCAAAGGTACGTACGCGCTCCTGCGCGAAAACCGCGCAATATGATTCCGTCTTCACATCCATCATCGGCATATCATGGTTTTTGGTTTATCGGCTCGGTTTACACCACCCAACTGCCGACTTTCACGCAAATCCATTTGGGCGGCAACGACAACGTCTTCAACCTTATGCTCGCCCTATTCTCCATCGGCATCGCCGCCGGCTCGGTGTTGTGCGCCAAACTCAGCCACGAACGCCTGCTCTTGGGCTTGGTAACCGTCGGCACGACCGGTTTGACCGTATTCGGCTTGATTTTTGGTATGGCTGACCCAAGGGCAACGCTTTACCGAACTCAACGGCATCACCTGGTTCCTGTCGCAAGGCATGGCGTATCCCGTCATGCTCGTCATGACGCTGATCGGCTTCTTCGGCGGCTTCTTCTCCGTCCCGCTCTACACTTGGCTGCAAACCGCCAGCAGCGAATCCTTCCGCGCCCACGCCGTCGCCGCCAACAACATTATCAATGGCGTGTTCATGGTATCGGCTGCCATTTTAAGCGCGGTACTCTTGATGCTGTTCGACAGCATTTCCCTGCTTTACCTGATCGTCGCCATCGGCAATATCCCCTTGATTGTTTACCTGATCCAGCGCGAACCCCGGTTCTTAAACGATATGGGCAAGATATTTCACAATATCGGCAAACGGTAAGCCTAAGCTTAAAAAGGTCGTCTGAAAACGGGAATCCCGTTTTCAGACGACCTTTTACTTATCTAGTGCTTATGCCTCAACCGGCTTTAAAACCAAGCTGCAGTTTCCGTTTTTCACTTGCAACAGCAAATCGATATTGGGATGTTTGCCCGGATTGGCTTGCGCGTCGGCAACGTGTTCGGCAAACCAATCCAAACCCTGCGCAGCAGCAGCGGCATCGAGCTTGCCGCCGAAATTCAATGCCAAAGCGTTGTAGAGTTTCAGCGAGCCTTGCTTGCCGGGCGCGTTGGGGATGTGATGGACGGCTTTGCCTTGTGCGTCGAGGATGTCGAGTCCGCTCAAATGACCTATGTCGGGCATGGCGGCGAGGTTGTCTTGGAAGCTCATGGTTGTCCTTTCTAACATGGGATTTTCAACGAAAAATACCTTGTATAGTGGATTAACTTTAAACCAGTACGGCGTTGCCTCGCCTTGTCGTACTATCTGTACTGTCTGCGGCTTCGTCGCCTTGTCCTGATTTAAAGTTAATCCACTATAAAAAGGTCGTCTGAAACCCATACATTCAGTTTCAGACGACCTCAAATTACGAATCAGCGCGTACCGAAAATCTTATCGCCCGCATCTCCCAAGCCGGGGATGATGTAGCCGTTTTCGTTCAGATGGCTGTCGAGGGCGGCGGTGTAGATGGTAACGTCGGGATGTGCTTCATTGACGGCTTTGACGCCTTCGGGCGCGGCAACGAGTACCAACGCTTTGATATTTTTTTGCAGCCTTTCGCCTTCAACAGGTCGATGGTAGCCACCATAGAGCCGCCGGTCGCGAGCATGGGGTCGATAATCAGCGCGGGGCGTTCGTCCATGCTGTCCACGAATTTTTCAAAATAGGAAACGGGTTTGAGCGTTTCTTCGTCGCGCTGCAATCCGACCACGCTGATTTTTGGCAGTCGGAATCAGGTCGAGCACGCCGTCGAGCATACCCAAACCGGCACGCAAAAATCGGGACGACGGTCAAGGTTTTGCCCTTGATGCGGTCGCCTTCAATTTGACCGCACCAGCCGTCGATAATGTATTTTTCAATTTCAAAATCACGGCTGGCTTCGTAAGCCATCAGGCGCGCCAGCTCGGTAGTGAGGGTGCGGAATTTGTAAGTGCTGCAATCGGCCTCGCGCATGAGCGTGAGTTTGTGGCGGACAAGGGGGTGATTGATAACGGTTACGTTCATTTTGCAGGCCTCGGATTGTTTTTTTGAATGGGCGTGATTATACTTTTTTTTGAATATTCGGAAAAGCAGGCAGAACACGGCAAAAGGTCGTCTGAAAAAAATTTTTTTCAGACGACCTTTTGCTATATTTTATCAGGCTTTCAGCAAATCTTGCAATTCGCCGGCTTCGTACATTTCCATCAAAATATCAGAACCGCCGACAAACTCGCCGTTGACGTAAAGTTGGGGGATGGTCGGCCAATCACTGTATTCCTTAATACCTTGGCGGACGGCATCGTTTTTCCAAAAACATTAACGGTTACATAATCGGTGCAACCTGCGGCATTAAGAATTTGAACGGCACGGGATGAGAAACCGCATTGCGGGAACTGCTTCGTGCCTTTCATAAACAAAACAACACGGTGAGTGGTAACAACTTCTTTAATTTGGTCATGAATAGAGGTCATGGTGTGGTATTCCTTACTGACATAGTCGGTTAATCGGGAGTTGCGCCATTATACGCAAATTAATGCGATTGGTGTCGGATGTTTGAATGCGATTGGTGTCGGATGTTTGAAGAAGGCTTCCGAAACTCTGACACTGTTTTTTAGACAATCCCCCAGCTTGACAGAAACTGTCTAATCAAAGATAATCCCGCAATTCATTTGCAGCCGCATCGACGGCATACCCGGCGCCCAAGCCGACTTGTTAGGAGGTGATGTTTACATCACGGCGCGTATCCCGCCGGTCGCAAGACACCCGAGATACAAACAACCACTTTTTTACAAACCGCCCCTTTTATCCTTATCCCTTTCGGCGGTTTGAAACCAGAATTAAATTTAAAGGAAATAAAATGCCTGCAATCCGCGTTAAAGAGAACGAACCCTTCGAAGTAGCCATGCGCCGTTTCAAACGTGCCGTAGAAAAAACCGGTCTGTTGACCGAACTACGCGCCCGTGAAGCTTACGAAAAACCGACTACCGAGCGCAAACGCAAAAAAGCCGCAGCTGTAAAACGCCTGCAAAAACGCCTGCGCAGCCAACAACTGCCTCCTAAAAATGTACTAAACATCAATTGCAGGTCTGCCCCTGTGATGCCGAAACACACCGCAAGGCTTGACCTGCGGTGTGTTTTGTTTTTTTCAGACGACCTGTAAGGCAAGGGGTCATCTGGAAAATAGAGAATCCCCTAAGGCAGTATGTGCAATCCCATCTTCCATCTTTTCCTGAAAGTCATCCCATGAGCCTGAAAGCACAATTAACCGAAGACATGAAAACCGCGATGCGTGCCAAAGATCAAATTACTTTGAGCACCATCCGCCTCATCAATGCCGCCATCAAACAATTTGAAGTGGACGAGCGCATCGAAGCCGATGACGGCAAAGTGATTGCCATCATTACCAAAATGGTCAAACAGCGCAAAGACAGCGCCAACATCTACGCTGAAGCAGGCCGTCAGGACTTGGCAGACAAAGAAAATGCCGAAATCGAAATCCTGCACCGCTACCTGCCGCAAATGATGTCTGCCGAAGAAATCCGCACTGCCGTGGAAACCGTAATCGCCATGACCGGAGCTTCCGGAATGGCTGACATGAGCAAAAGCCATGGGCGTATTGAAAACCCAGTTGGCGGGCAAAGCCGATATGGGTGAAGTCAATAAAAATTCTCAAAGCCGTTTTAACTGCTTAAAGTAAACAAACAGGTCATCTAAGTTTTTCAGACGACCTGTTTGTTATATAGTGAATAAAAAAATAAAAACATTACTACTGTCGTTTCCGCACAAATAAGAATCCATTTTTAAAGTCATATTTTTCTTATTAAATTCAATAAACTGAATCCCAGTAATGGATTTCCGCCTGTGCGGTAATGGCTGTATTTGGTATCCTATTCTTATTTAAATCAACTATTATAAATTATTATGAGCTTTATCATAACCAACAACGAAAAAAATTCCTAATAATGTAAAGCCTCTTTTTTTCTCCTTTAATAAGAGCATAAATTCCAATAATTAATCCGAATATTGGCACAATAACTGATAGGATGATATCTATTGGCGTTGCATTTTTAAGAACTTTCTTACCATTAGGCAATACCTGATACTTATCGTCTTCCCTGACTCATTTTAAGATAACCTTTCTATCTAATAAGATAATTAAAAAAATACAATCAAAATAACAACAAAAAAATAAAACAATTAATAGCTGTAAAAAAATACACAATTATTAGAGTAATTATTAAAAATATATTCATAAATACCCCTTGCAAGTAGAAATTTTTCCAGTCCAATGTTACAATGATTATAATCAATTATTCAAACAACATTTGAATCTTAAAATAACTCTTTTAATGTCTAAAACCCTTCAAAAAGTGAGAAAATATGGAACTTCATGAAAAAAAATTCGAGTAATGAGAGAAATGAACCAATGGTCTCAAGAAGAAATGGCTGAGAAATTAGCAATGTCTGCTAATGGGTATGCAAAAAAATAGAACGTGGGCAAACTAAACTTACTTTTTGATAAATTGAATCAGATTGCACAGATTTTTTAAAAATTGATGTAGTTGAATTGATTACAAAAGAAAAAAACCATTATTTCTTTTTGGTCGGAGATAATAGCCACAATTACGGATCAAATTACTATGGTAACAATGAAGCGTTAATAGCTGAAAAATGAAAAAAACTGAAACTGACAATATCTCATAATAATGAAATTATTCAACGGCAAGAAAAACGAGATTTTTAGCTTTTAAAAGAAATCATTTCTCTACTCAAAAAAATTAATACTTTACCTAATTCACTCAAGACACAAAAAGGTCGTCTGAAACCGATATTTCGGGTTTCAGACGACCTTTTTCCTTCTACTGAACTGTTTTTTTGTTTTTTTAAACCGCTTCAGCTTCTTCCGCGAGGAAACCGCGCAGTTTTTGCATGGCTTTGGCTTCGATTTGACGGATGCGCTCGGCAGACACGCCGTATTCGGCTGCCAGTTCGTGCAGGGTCAATCCGCCATCGTCTTGCAGCCAGCGGCTTTCTACGATGCGGCGGCTGCGGTCATCCAGTTGCGCCAATGCGTTTTGCAGACCTTCGGTTTGCAGGGCGTAATGGGCTTGTTTGGACAGTTGGCGGCTGGGCTCGGCATCGTGGTCGGCAAGCCAGTCGATGGGGGCGAAGCTGTCTTCGTCATCGTTGTTGTCCGCCATGATGGCGATGTCGTGTCCGGTCATGCGTTGTTCCATTTCCATGACTTCGGACAATTTGACGCCCAAATCGTCAGCGATGTCTTGCGCTTCTTTCGGAGACAAGGCATTCAGGTTTTTACGCATACTGCGCAGATTGAAGAACAGTTTGCGTTGCGGTTTGGTGGTCGCTACGCGTACCAGTCGCCAGTTACGCAGGATAAATTCGTGGATTTCGGCCTTAATCCAGTGTACGGCGAATGAAAACAGGCGCGCGCCACGACTCGGCTCGTAGCGTTTGACCGCTTTCATCAGTCCGATGTTGCCTTCTTGGATAAGGTCGGCTTGGTTCAGACCATAGCCGTCGTAGCCTCGTGCGATGGATACGACGACGCGCAAATGGGAAAGAATGAGTTGTTTGGCGGCGTTAAGGTCGCCTTTTTGTTGACGCTCCGCTAGTTGGCTTTCTTCTTCGGGCGTCAGCATGGGAATGCTGTTAACAGTGTGAATGTATTGCTCAAGGCTGCCGTTGCCGCTGTGAATGACGGGTAATGCAAAGGCGTTGTTCATAAGAAGTGCTTTCCTTTATATGATGCAGAGACTGTTGTTTACTTGTTGTTTGCCGTGCAGTATATCACTGCCTGTTGCCCTATCGTATGTTGTCAAATGCCTTTTTCTGTAAAAGACTGTTTGATAGGTGAATTTTTATCTTTTATAAAATTCGATTGATTTTGAAAATTTGACTGGTTTACTGGGAATAAGTTCAGTATATTACAAACATTCTTGTATGTAAATAATAAATTTCAAGAAAAACGGCCTTATGAAAAGACCGCTTTTTCAAACTCAATCTGCTTTTTTCCTGATTAAAAACAGCGTGATGGCAATAATTGACAATACTCCAATCAACCACAGCGAACCGCCTGCCTTCATGTAAGGGGTTTCGCCGATATAGCCTTTGATATGCCCTTCCAAGACGGCATCGGTATTGGGTTCGCTCTCGGCGATGATGCTGCCTTTGGGAGAAATAATGGCGGTTGCGCCGGTATTGGTGGCACGAACCATATAGCGTCCAAGCTCCATCGCGCGGGCTTGGGATTGCTGGAGCTGTTGGTACATGGCGTTGGAATCGCCATACCACGCCATATTGCTGACGTTGGCAAGCAGCGTAGCGTTTTTTTGGCGGTAGCAATAAGTTCGTCGCCAAAGCCGTCTTCATAGCAGATATTGAAGGCAACTTTTTGATCTTTCATCGTCAAGGGAGCCTGCCCCGCTCCGCCGCGACGGAAATCGGCAAGCGGCATATTCATCATTTTTGTACAACGGTTCGGTCAAAAAGGGCAACGGTTTGTATTCGCCAAAGGGAACCAGATGATTTTTTTGGCGTAATACGGGAGGTCGTCTGAAATATCATCGTAGTCGCTCAAATTGATTACGGCGTTTTCGTATCCGCTGCCGTCGGCTGTGTATTGACCGATACCGACAGCCAACGCGCTGCCGTTCGTGCGCGCCTGCTCGGCAAACTGGGTCAGGATATTTTTCCGGCAAATCCTGACGCATCACGGGCAATGCGGTTTCCGGCAGGATAACGATGTCGGCAGATGTTTTTGCTGATTTGACCGTAGTATTTCTGAATGGTGGGGACGACTTGTTCTTCATTCCATTTCAGACTCTGCTCGATATTGCCCTGCACGAGCGCGACGGTACTGGTGCTGCCGTCGGGTTTGGTAAAGTCGGTTTGCTGGGCGACATAGCCGACGGTACACAACATAACAATCATACACATCGGCAGCAGGCGCTGTTTCAGACGACCCGTATTGTCAATCAGCAACACCAGCCACGCGCTGACAAATGCCGTCGCCAGCGTTACCAGATGAATACCGCCCAAAGGCGCAAAGCCGGCAAGCGGGCTTTCTTTGACGATTTGGGAATAGCCGATTGCCCCCCAGCCAAAGCCGGTCAACAGGCGTTCGCGGGCAAATTCCGCCAGTGTCCACAAAATCGGCAAAACGATGCCGACCTTAACCCAGCGCGGCAGATGAAATTTCTTCCACAACCAAAAACAGGCGGCGGGATACAGCGCGAGAAACGCAGGCAGCAGGAAAGTCAGCGGAATCGCGTATAAATTAGACAGGCCGGAAACATCGTGCAGCGCGGTATGTATCCAATAAAACTGCGCCGTATAAGCAATCAGCCCAAACAGATAGGCGGTGGAAACAGCGAAGCGCGGACGCAGTTCAATCAGTCGGATCAGCGCGCCAAACAGCAAAGGCATCAGCCAAAAAAATGGTAATAAGGCGCGAAAGTCAACGGCGTGACGGCGGCAATCAGGATCACCAGCGGCCAGTACAGCACAGGATGCTGCCAATATTGTTCGAGTTTGCGGAAAAATGTTCATTGCAGAGAAAAAGAAAATAAGAGGTCGTCTGAAAATACAGCTTCAACAAAAGTTAAACCATTTTTCAGACGACGTATCGGTTGTTTAGTGTTTTTTTGAAACAGCTTCATCAAAGGCAGCGCAACGGCACAGGCGACGGCACCGGCAATCAGCCCGACGGCAAGGTTGGCGACATGCTCCATCAAGCCGCTGTCCCAATGTTGCGCGTGTAAGAAATCATGCAAAAAGCCCAAGTTGTGGGTAATCAGACCGCCGCCGACAAGGAACATGGCAAGCGTACCCACCACGCTCAAACCGCGCATGAACCAAGGCATAAAGGCAATCAAGCCCCGTCCGACCGTTTGGATGCCCGTGCTTTTTTTGACGCATCAGCAGCATACCGAAGTCGTCGAGTTTGACGATAACGCCGACCAAACCGTACACAAAAAGCGGTCATACCGATGCCGATTGCCGTCATCACCAGCGAACGGGTCATCAGATCGTATTTTTTTCAACCACGCCCAAAGCAATAATAATGATCTCGGCAGACAGGATGAAATCGGTACGAATCGCGCCTTTAATCTTGGTTTTTTCGTCCAGCGTTTCGGTGGCTGCCTCCTCGTCTTCATGCGCTTCGTGGCGGTGTAAAAACTTATGCAGCAGCTTTTCCACGCCCTCGAAACACAAATAAATCCCGCCTATCATCAATAAAGGCGTAATCAGCTTCGGCAAAAAGGCAGACAGCAGCAAAGCCAGCGGCACCAAAATCAGCTTGTTCACCAAAGAACCTTTCGCCACCGCCCAAATAATCGGCAGCTCGCGTTCCGCCGACACGCCCGTAACCTGATTCGCATTGAGCGCCAAATCATCGCCTACCACGCCCGCCGTTTTCTTGGCGGCCATTTTGGTCATCAGGGCAACGTCGTCCAAGACAGCGGTAATATCGTCCAAAAGGGTGAAAAAGCGAGGCAAATGCCATGATATATTTCCGAAAAAGGGTCAAATTGAAGAAGCCGGCTATTATAACCGAGAAAGTATGACACCGAAGGCTTTCAGACGACCTTTAATGGAAATTAACGGAATTTGGCGGGAAAGTTGAAGCATTTTCGAAGGCGACTGCGCGATATGGACAACAATTCAAATCATCACGGCTTCCATAACAGTAAAACAACCGCCCTGCCCTTTTTCAGACGACCTTTCCATGCAGAAAATCATCAGGAAATGTCATGCAGTTTCGCCCGAAACAGACAGTCAATGCTATACTTGCCAACTTATTGTCGATGAAAACCGGCTGGAAACAGCCGTTACGGAAACGAGAAATCAAGATGAGCAGAATCCAGCAAACCTTTGCCGCGCTTGACGGCGCAAAAGCCCTGATTCCCTATATCACCGTAGGCGATCCCGATCTCGATACCACGCTTGCGCTGATGCACAGTTTGGTTGAAAACGGCGCCGACATCCTGGAATTGGGCGTTCCCTTTTCCGACCCGATGGCGGACGGTCCGACCATCCAGCGCGCCGCCGAGCGTGCGTTGGCAAACAAAGTTTCCCTCAACGACGTATTGAACATCGTACGCCGCTTCCGCGAAACAAACGGCAACACGCCCGTCGTCCTGATGGGTTATCTGAACCCGATTCATAAAATGGGTTATCAGGCATTTGCCCAAGCGGCTGCCGAAGCCGGCGTGGACGGCGTGCTGACCGTCGATTCCCCTGTCGAAACCATCACCCCGTTGCACGACGAACTCAAATCGCGCGGCATCGACTGCATCTTCCTGATTGCCCCGACCACGACCGAAGAGCGTATCAAACCATCGCCCGCGTTGCAGGCGGCTTTGTCTATTACGTTTCGCTCAAAGGCGTTACCGGCGCGGCAAGTTTGGATACCGAAGAAGTTTCGCGTAAAATAGAGCTTTTGCGCAAGTATATCGACATCCCGATCGGTGTCGGTTTCGGCATCAGCAACGCCGAAAGCGCGCGCAAAATCGGCGCCGTTGCCGATGCCGTCATCGTCGGCAGCCGCATCGTCAAAG
The DNA here is from genome assembly GCA_916438535.1 of uncultured Neisseria sp. Taxonomy (GTDB): domain Bacteria; phylum Pseudomonadota; class Gammaproteobacteria; order Burkholderiales; family Neisseriaceae; genus Neisseria. The sequence goes on from CAKAEP010000001.1 coordinate 574,549, forward strand.
AAATTGAAAATAACGCAGGCCGCGAAGCAGAAGCCGTCGGCGCGTTGGTCAAAAGAATTAAAAGACGCAATCCGTTAAGGCCTTTTTCCGAAAACACACGCAAAGGTCGTCTGAATCCCGAATTCCAAGGAGTCATCCATGAGTTGGTTAGACAAAAATCCTACCGCCCAAAAATCAAAAAAACCGCAGCAAAAAGCGAAGGCTCGTCCAACGTTCCCGAAGGCCTGTGGCACAAATGCCCTTCCTGCTCGGCAACCATCTACTCGACCGAACTTCAGCAAAACGACCAAGTTTGCCCGAAATGTAACCACCACAACCCGCTTTCCGCGCGCGAACGCCTCAATTTGCTTTTGGACGAGGAAGGCCGCGAAGAAATCGCCGCCAATATCAAACCGACCGACCCGCTGAAATTCAAAGACAGCAAAAAATACCCCGAACGATTGGCTGCCGCGCGCAAGGCCACCGGCGAAGATGATGCGTTGGTCGTGATGAAAGGCTTTATGAACGGCCTGCCCGTCGTGATTGCCGCCTTCGAATTCCGCTTTATCGGCGGCTCTATGGGTTCCGTCGTCGGCGAACGCTTCGTCCAAGGCGTACGCCGCGCCGTAGCCGACAACTGCTCTTTCATCTGCGTTGCCGCATCGGGCGGTGCGCGGATGCAGGAAGGTGTCAACTCATTGATGCAGATGACCAAAACCAGCGCGGCATTGCATCTTCTGACTGAAAAAAACACCTGCCGTTCATCTCCGTCCTGACCGACCCGACCATGGGCGGCGTATCCGCCAGCTTCGCCTTCCTCGGCGATGTCGTGCTTGCCGAACCCAACGCCCTTATCGGCTTTGCCGGTCCGCGCGTTATCGAACAAACCGTCCGTGAAACCTTGCCCGAAGGCTTCCAACGCGCAGAATTCCTGCTGGAGAAAGGCGCTATCGACCAAATCGTCGACCGCCGCAGCATGAAACAGCGCATCAGCGACCTGATTACCTTGCTGCGCCGCGAAGACAAAGTCAACGCTGCTTAAACTGGGGAGGTTTGAGCTAAACAAAGGTCGTCTGAAAACTGATTTTTTTCGGTTTTCAGACGACCTCTTTATTTAGATAGCCCTCATTCAATACATATGTTTATTTCAACTAATAATCAATCCAAACCAAGACATCTAGAAGCAGGCAAAAGCATATAATCACTTTGTTTTCTATTTGTAATGAAATCAGACCCATATCCATATACTTATAAAGTATTACATACCCTCCAAATCTGGTTTTAAGATTTGTAAATTTGACATAGGTCAAATTATTGCAAATAATGGATTCATATAATGTTAATGTTTAGAGTATCGAATAATCGGGAACAGCCATGTCCTGCCTAAAAACGAAACACACATCAGGCATCTTGAATACGATGCTGGCGATGTTTGCCGTATTTGTCCTATTGTTTTCGACACTGCCCGCTTACGCCGAGCGTTTGCCTGACTTTTTGTCAAAAGTCCAGCCTTCGGAAATTTTTCCGGGTGCAGACCGTTATGGCAAGCCTGAAGGCAAGCCTATGGTTGCCCGTGTTTATAAGGGCGACGAGCAGTTGGGTTTGGTGTATATCACGACGGACGTGGTCAATACGCGCGGCTATTCGAGCAAACCGATTGATACGATGATGGCTTTGGCCAACGACGGAACGATCGCCGGTGCGAAGTTGGTCGATCACCATGAGCCGATTATGCTTATTGGTATCCCGCAATCGCGTGTGGATAAATTCATCAATAAGTATATCGGTTTGAATTTTATTAAAAATCCACCTACTCCGGGCGTTGCCCCCGGAGACATCATCAGCGGCGCGACCGTTACACTGATGGTGATTAACGACAGTATCCAGCGTTCGTTCAAAGTTGTTGCCGGCAAATATGGTTTGGGCACTGACAAAGCCGTTCAGACGACCTCCGCCAATGCTGCGGATACGCAACAGGCTGCCGCCCCTGCAGCTCAAACCCGACCTCGCCGCGCTGTCAATCCTGACAAACAGGACATCCAATCTTGGAATGCGCTGCTGGAACAAAAAGCCATCGGCCATCTGCACATTACTGTTGATGAAATCAACAAGCTGTTTGAAAAAGGCGGCAAAGCAGGTGTTGCCGAACACGCCGAACAAGGCGCAGGCGACGATACCTTTATCGATTTGTACACTGCCGTAGTCAGCCAGCCTTCCATCGGCAAAAAGCCTGTTGGGCGAGGAAGGTTGGAAAAAAACCTGCAAAACCGTCTGCAACCCGGTCAACAAGCTGTCTTGGTTGCCGGTGAAGGCCGTTATTCTTGGAAAGGTTCGGGCTATGTCCGCGGCGGTATTTTTCGACCGTATCGAGATGATTCAAGGCGAAAACAGCTTCCGCTTTACCGACGCAGAACACGAACGCTTGGTCAGCCTGGCTGCCGAAGGTGCACCCCACTTTAAAGAAGTATCATGGTTTACCATTCCTGCCAATGTGGAATTCGACGCTGCCGAACCTTGGCGTTTACAGTTGATGGTTCAGCGTGTATTGAGCGTAAACGACAAAGCATTCGTCACTGCCGACTTGGATTACGAACTGCCTAAAGGTTACTATGTCGATGACCCGAAAGCACCGCCCGTTGAAATCAGCGCACCGGTAGAACCTGCCGCAGCAGCAGCCGATGCTGCCGATACTGGCAACGGCATTGCCGACCAAGCCAGTGCCGACGACGGCGCATCCAACCAACTGTGGAAACAGGTGTGGAAAGCAAAACAAAGTCAAATCATCGTAGTCGGCATCGCATTGACCATCCTGCTTTTAGTATTCCTGTTCCAAGACTGGATTGTCCGCTATGAGAAATGGTACGACCGCTTCCGCCTGGTGTTCCTGACATTTACCCTGTTCTATATCGGTTGGTACGCTCAGGCGCAACTGTCGGTCGTCAATACGCTGACGCTGTTCTCCGCCATCCTGACCGAATTCCGTTGGGACTTCTTCCTGATGGATCCGATTGTGTTCATCCTGTGGCTGTTTACCGCCGCAACCATGCTGCTGTGGAACCGCGGTACATTCTGCGGCTGGCTCTGCCCCTTCGGTTCGCTGCAAGAGTTGACCAACCGTATCGCCAAAAAAATTAGGCGTGAAACAGATTACCGTGCCGCACCTGCTGCACACGCGCCTGACTGCGATTAAATACGTCATTTTCTTCGCATTGTTGGCAATTTCCCTGTACGATTTGGGCACGGCGGAAAAAAATTCGCAGAGGTAGAACCCTTTAAAACGGCGATTATTTTGAAATTCGTCCGCGAATGGTGGTTTGTCGCGTTTGCCGTTACCCTTTTGGTTGCCGGCCTGTTTATCGAACGCTTCTTCTGCCGCTATCTGTGCCCATTGGGCGCGGGTATCGCCCTACCCGGCCGCTTCCGCGTATTCGACTGGCTTCGCCGCTACAAAATGTGCGGCAACCCTTGCCAAATCTGTACGCACGAATGCCCCGTTCAGGCGATTGCACCGGAAGGCGACATCCATCCGAACGAATGTATCCAGTGCCTGCACTGCCAAGTCATGTATCACCATGACACACGTTGCCCGCAAGTTGTGGCAACCAACAAGAAAAAAACAAAAAAACAGGCGGCGGCAAAAGCCGACCCCGAAACCGCATCTGCAAAACAGCAGCCTGGGGAGCAGGTTGTGCAGTTTGTGAAAAAAAGAAACCGCCCCTAAAGCCGGCGAATAATCTGAAACCCTAAAGAAATACCGGGTCAACCGTACCCACACTTATAAACATAAATACGTTTTTTTCAATCGGCAGGTCGTCTGAAAACGCCGGCTGCCGAATTTTATCCAAGGAGTGTTGTATGTCAGACGAAAAAAATTAGAACAAAACGGCTTAAGCCGTCGTTCATTCTTAGGTACTGCCGCCGTTTCAGGCGCAGGTATTGCCGGCGCCGGTCTGTTGGGTTTGGCGGGCTGTTCCAAAGAGGGTGGCGATAAAGCCGCCGCTTCAGGTGCTGCGCCTGCCGCCAAAACCGAGTCTCATGCCTCTGCCGAACCGGGCAAACAGACTTCCGAAGTCGGTCCGGGCGAACTCGACCAATACTACGGCTTCCTCTCCGGCGGCCAATCGGGCGAAATGCGCTTGATCGGCGTACCTTCCATGCGCGAACTGATGCGTATCCCCGTGTTCAACATGGACAGCGCGACCGGCTGGGGCCGTACCAACGAGAGCCTGCGTATTTTGAATGAAAAAAATACGCCGGAAACCAACCAGTTCCTGAAAGACAGCGGCCTGCGCTGCTACCCTAACGGCGACTTGCACCACCCTCACTTGTCGTTTACCGACCAAACTTACGACGGCCGCTACGCATATGCCAACGACAAAGCAAACAACCGCGTTTGCCGCGTCCGCCTGGACTTCATGAAAACCGACAAAATCACCGAAATCCCTAACGTTTCCGGTGTACACGGTCTGCGTCCGCAACGTTATCCGAAAACCGGCTACGTCTTTGCCAACGGCGAACACATCGTACCGGTAAGCGGCGTGGGTACTTGGAACGACGCCAAAACTTGGAATGCCGTTTATACCGCCATTGACGGCGAAACCATGGACATCGCATGGCAAGTATTGGTGGACGGCAACTTGGACAACGGCGATGCCGACTACCAAGGCAAATACTCCTTCTCCACCTGCTACAACTCCGAACGCGCCCTGACCGTACAAGGTGCTTCTTCCAACGAGCAAGACTGGTGCGTCGTCTTCAATCTTGCCGCCATCGAAGAAGGCATCAAAAAAGGCGACTTCAAAGAAGTCAACGGCGTGAAAATGCTGGACGGCCGCGCAGAAGCCAATTCCCCTTACACCCGCTACATCCCCGTGCCGAACTCTCCGCACGGCTGTAACGCTTCCCCTGACGGCAAATACATCATGCTCAACGGCAAACTGTCTCCGACCGTTACCGTATTGGACGTCAGCAAACTGGACGATTTGTTCGCCGGCAAAATCAAAGAGCGCGACGTGGTTGTCGCCGAACCCCAACTGGGTCTCGGTCCTTTACACACCGCGTTTGACGGCCGTGGCAACGCCTACACCACGCTGTTTATCGACAGCCAAATGGTCAAATGGAACATCGACGACGCCATCAAAGCCTACAAAGGCGAAAAAGTGGATCCGATCAAACAGAAACTCGACGTCCACTACCAACCCGGCCACAACCATACGACCATGGGCGAAACCAAGGAAGCCGACGGCAAATGGCTGGTGTCTTTGAACAAATTCTCCAAAGACCGCTTCCTCAACGCCGGCCCGTTGAAACCGGAATGCGACCAGTTGATCGACATTTCCGGCGACGAAATGCGCCTGGTACACGACAACCCGACCTTTGCCGAACCGCATGACCTGTGTCTGGTTGCCGCTTCCAAAGTCAACCCGAAAAAAACCTGGGACCGCAAAGACCCATGGTTCTGGCAAGACGCTGTGGAACAAGCGAAAAAAGACGGTGTCGAGCTGGAAAAAGCCGCCAAAGTCATCCGCGAGGGCAACAAAGTCCGCGTATACATGACTGCCGTTGCGCCTGCGTACAGCATCCCGCAATTCGAAGTCAACCAAGGCGACGAAGTGACCGTATATGTGACCAACGTCGAAACCATCGAAGACTTGACCCACGGCTTCACTTTGGAAGGCTACGGCATCGCCATGGAAATCGGCCCGCAAGCTACCCAATCGGTAACCTTCAAAGCCGTCCGTCCGGGCGTACACTGGTACTACTGCCAATGGTTCTGCCACGCCCTGCACATGGAAATGTCCGGTCAAATGATCGTTAAACCCCGATAATCGGGTTTGACGGTTTATCACTGACTTAACGGAAAGGTCGTCTGAAAAAAACTTTCAGGTCTTAGCGAAACCCGCTGCCCTCGTTTTTCAGACGACCTTTTATAGCAGAACCGTTTGGACGCAACAGACTGTTCCGCTATAAAACAAAAAAACACGGCCCTCACAGGCAGGCATTACCGTGCCGACGCACACCGCACGAATCAGAGGAACTCCATGCACACACCCCAATTCAAAACATGGCGACGCGCTGTCCTGACATTTATGTTCGGCGGCATGATTCAGACGACCTTTGCAGCCACCATCGACGTTTCCCCTACCGACAACCTCCCCGAAGTCATCGCGCGCGCGCAGGCAGGCGATACGCTCAAGCTCGCCTCCGGCACTTACAAAACCAAACTGCTTATCGACAAACCCATCACCATCGAAGGCCCTGCCGACCGCTCCGCCAAAATCGAAGGCGACCGCACCGGCCGCACCATTGCCGTCATCGCCCCCGACGTTACCCTGCGTAACCTCACCGTCACCCGTTCCGGTATGAGCCTGCCCGCCATGGATGCCGGCATCTACCTCGAAGAAACCGCCCCCCGCGCCTTAATTGAACACAACAACATCCTCGACAACTCCGTCGGCGTGTATATCCACGGCTCTGCCGAATCCATGGTGCGCGAGAACAAAATCGTCGGCGACTCCACCCTGCGCGTCAACGAACGCGGCAACGGTGTAACCGTCTGGAATGCCCCCGGCGCGCAAGTTGTCAGCAACGACATTTCCAAAGGCCGCGACGGCATTTTCTCCAACACCAGCAAAAACAACACCTATAAAAACAACCGCTTCAGCGACCTGCGTTTCGCCGTCCACTACATGTACACCAACGACAGCGAAGTCAGCGGCAACATTTCCGTCGGCAACAACATGGGCTACGTTTTGATGTTCTCCGACCGCCTCAACGTGTACGGCAACATCGCCGTCGGCAGCCGCGACCAAGGCATCATGCTCAACTACGTCAACTATTCCGACATCCACGACAACATCATCAACAAAGCCGGCAAATGCGTTTTTTTGCCTACAACGCCAACTACAACAAAAATCGTCGCCAACCATTTTGAAAACTGCCAAATCGGCATCCACTTCACCGCCGCCATCGAAGGCACCACCCTTTCCGACAACGCCTTCATCAACAACGAAAGCCAAGTCAAATACGTCAGCACACGTTTTTCTTGACTGGGGCGAAGGCGGACGCGGCAACTACTGGAGCGACAACAGCGCGTTCGACCTCGACGGCGACGGCTTCGGCGACAGCGCGTACCGCCCCAACGGCATCATCGACCAAATCGTCTGGCGCGCGCCCGTTTCCCGCCTCCTGATGAACAGCCCCTGCCATCAGCATCGTCAAATGGGCGCAATCGCAGTTCCCCGCCATCCTTCCCGGCGGCGTGATCGACAGCAAACCGCTGATGAAGGCGGGCAGCAACAAAACGACCACCAAATACGAAGCCATGAAAGAACAACTGTTGCAAGAAGCCAAAAACCCATCAGTCCGAATGGAGCGATGCCGAAAACGGCTCATTGAACTAAGCGGAACCGGCAAACACGTCCCGCAAGGTCGTCTGAAAAAGTGTTCAGACGACCTTAAAAACCCCGCCGCAGCAAGGTTTTGCCCCTCATTGCCGTACCAACGGAAATCCGCCGCAAATACGGTGCAACCCGCGATGCAGGCAACAGTCGAAAACACCGCCCCATAACAAACGTCGTCTGAAACCCCTTGCCCCTTTTTTTCAGACGACCCCATACAAAGAACGCCCTTTTTCAGACGACCCCAAACGTCGTCTGAAACCCATCCACACAAGGAAGCACTCATGAGCGCACACCATGTCGAATTGAGAAACGTAACCAAACGCTTCGGCGCACAAAAAGCCGTCAACCAAGTCGATTTAGTCTTGAAGGCGGGCGAAAGTGTCGGTCTTGCCGGACACAACGGCGCAGGCAAGTCCACGCTCATCAAACTGATACTCGGGCTGATTACCCCCACCGAAGGCGAAGTCATGCTGCTGGGTGAGCGCACAGGCAGCAAAGCCGGCGCGCAGTTGCGCAGCCAAATCGGCTACCTGCCCGAAACCGTCGCCCTGCACCCTTCCCTCAGCGGCATCGAAACCCTCAATTTCTACGCCAAACTCAAAAAACAGCCGCTCACCAAAAACCACGAACTCCTCGAGCGCGTCGGCATTTCCCAAGCCGCCCGCCGCCGCGTCGGCACCTACTCCAAAGGCATGCGCCAACGCCTTGCCCTCGCCCAAGCCCTGCTGGGCGAACCCAAAGTATTGCTGTTTGACGAGCCCACCACAGGCCTCGACCCCGCCTCGCGCCAAATGTTTTACGAAGTCGTGCGCGAACTCAACGGACGCGGCGCCACCGTCCTCCTTAGCACCCACGCCCTCGCCGAACTCGACGGCCACGCCGACCGCATCGTTGTCATGAAAAAAACGGCGTCAAAGTCGCCGACGGCAGCATGGACGAGCTGCACGTCCAAAGCGGACTCCCCCTCACCGTCAACATCCGCCTCAAAGCTCCGCGTCCGTTAAGCGGACGCTGGCAGCCGCTTTCAGACGACCTCAGCTATCAGGCGCAATGTCAGGCTGAAGAACGCATGGCATTACTCAGCGAACTGGGCAACCTGTCCGACCTCGCCTACCTCGACATCCACACACCCACACTCGACGACATGTACGCACAATTCTTAAAAAGGGAGGACGTATGAACCCCGTTTGGATTATCACCGGAAAAAGAAGTCCGCGACAGCCTGCGCAACCGCTGGGTACTCGCCGCCTCCGTCCTGCTCGCCGCCCTCGCCCTCTCATTGGGCTTCCTCGGCAGCTCGCCGACAGGCTCGGTTAAAGTCGATCCGCTGACTGTAACCGTTGTCAGCCTCTCCAGCCTGTCCATCTTCCTGATTCCGCTCATCGCCATGCTCCTCTCCTACGATTCCCTCATCGGCGAAATCGAACGCGGCACTATGGCGCTGCTGTTGAGCTACCCCGTTTCCCGCAACCAAATCCTTGCCGGAAAATTCATCGGACACCTCATCATCCTCGCCCTTGCCACCACCGCAGGCTACGGAATCGCGGGCATCACGCTCCAACTCGCCAACGGCAGCTTCGACATCGCCGCATGGAAACCCTTTGCCCTGCTGATTGCCGCCAGCATCATTTTGGGCGCCGCATTCCCTGTCCATGGGCTACCCTCATCAGCGCAAAAGTCAAAGAACGCGGCACCGCCGCCGGTATCGCCATCGGCGTTTGGCTGTTTTTTTCGTCGTCATCTTCGACATGGCGCTTTTGGGCATCCTCGTCGCCGATACCCAGCAAACAATTACCGCACCCGTCGTCGAAACCGTCCTCCTTTTCAACCCCACCGACATCTACCGCCTGCTCAACCTGACCGGTTACGAAAACACCGCCATGTACGCAGGCATGGCAGGTTTGAGCGAACAAATCAGCCTGACCATGCCCGTATTGCTGACCGCGCAGATATTATGGGTTATTATTCCCCTTATCTTGGCAGCAAGAATTTTTGGAAAGCGACAAATATGAAAAAGATTTTACCTGCGCTCCTCGCCGCCCTGCTCCTGAGTGCCTGTCCCAAAGAGGATGACACCCCGCCGCCTGAGCCTCAGCAAATCAGCGACCGTGCCGTGGGGCACTATTGCAGCATGAACCTGACCGAACACAACGGCCCCAAAGCCCAAATCTACCTCAACGGCAAACCCGACCGCCCCGTCTGGTTCTCCACCATCAAGCAGATGTTCGGCTACACCAAGCTGCCCGAAGAGCCTAAAGGCATCCACGTCATCTACGTTACCGACATGGGCAAAGTCAAAGACTGGAGCAAACCCAATGCCGACACCGCATGGATAGACGGCAAAAAAGCCTATTACGTCATCGAAAGCGGCTTCATCGGCGGCATGGGTGCGGAAGACGCCCTCCCCTTCGCCGACAAAGCCCAAGCAGAGAAATTTGCCAAAAGAAAAAAAGGCGGCCGCGTCGTCAGCTTCGACGAAATGCCCGATTCCTACATCTTCAAATAATCCCTTCCCATCAAAAAGGTCGTCTGAAAACCCTGTCCATTTTGGTTTTAGTTTACGGTGTTAGACTGCGATAGATAAAAAATAACCGCTGATAAGCGGTTTATTGTCCAACAGGGATAGCAAGGGAGCAGCAAAGGACGTGCCCAATGCCAAGCATAGGCGGCTGTTTCCCGCTGCGTATCGGGCGATACTTTGCTGCCAATCGGTAAGCTCTCAGTTTGGTCGGTATGCCGCCGCTTGGCTAGTGTCGCCGTTGTAGATGACGGTGTGGGTTTTGCCGTCTGCCATGATGGTTTCGCCGCTGGGCAAACTGTCGCTCTACTACGTCGCTGTTAAAACCGTTTTCATTCAATACGTCTGTGGCTAGACTTCTGAAACCGTGGGGCGTTGCTACGCCCTTATAGCCCATTCTGCCCATCAAGTAAGATAGGGTGTTTTTCACTCAATATGCTCGTCAGGGTCTTTTTACCAATGGGAACAGATAACGGCTATGTCCTGTCAGTTCCTTCAGTTCTGCCAAAAGTTCAAGCGTCCAATCGGCAAGGGGAGACGATATGTGGGGCTTTCATCTTCATCTTGGCGGCGGGTATGCTCCACTCTGTCCCGTCTAAATCAAATTCCGACCATTCCGCCGCCCTAAGCTCTTTATTTCTGACGAGGGTCAGCATGATTAACTGCATGGCTATTTTTTTGTTTGCTGTTTGGCTTGTTTCAACATCAAACGGCGGTAAAACTCGATCAGTTCCGATTGCGGCAAGGCGGGCTGATGTTTCTGCTTTGGGGCTTTGATTAAACCTCCCAATGGAACAGCGGGATTGTTTTTCCGCCCGTTCCGTCCGTATCGCATAAGTGAAAACAGATTTGATGCGCCGCAATATCCGCCCGCCGTTTCAAGTGCTCCCCTTGCCGCCACCGCTTCAATCACTTCTTTTACCTGACTGACTTTGATTTCACTGATAGACAAGCTGCCCAGCGTGGGGAAAACGTCCTTTCCCAAACTGTCCCATACACGGGCGGCGTGATTGCCTGTCAATCCTGTTTCACGGTGTTTGTGCCATTCGGCGGCGATGTTCCGAAAGGTATTACTGACGGCGGCTTGGCGGGCTTCTACCAGTGATACGGTCGGATATTTGCCGATTGAAAGCGTTTTACGTTTGCCGTTATACGAAAAATCAAACCGCCATAACTTCCCGCCGCCCGTATTGATATACAGATACAAGCCCTTGCCGTCATTGAGCTTGAACGGTTTTCGGCGGGCTTGGCGTTTTTGATTTGTCGGTCGTTCAGCTTCATTTTTACGGTATTTTTTCGAGGTATTTTTCAGATACCGCAAAAGATACCGTAAATTTTAGGTTGATTCAATTAGGCAGAAATAGGCGGGATTATATGATGCAAAGATACCGAAACCAGCGGAAAGCCTTATCTTTCTTGGCTTTGGTTTACGGTGTTAGGCTGCGACAGGCAAAAAAATAACCGCTAATAAGCGGTTTATTGTGGTGCCCAGGGTCGGACTCGAACCGACACACCTTGCGGCGGGGGATTTTTGAGTCCCCTGCGTCTACCAATTTCGCCACCTGGGCTGGTGAAGAAGTCGTTATTATAGCGGCGTATTCGGTCTTGTAAAAGCAAAAATCTTGCCTTGCTTGCAGATATATTACTTATATTTTTTTGATTTTTTTAAAAAAACATTAAATTTATTTTTATTTTTGTTCCTGACGCATTCTACTCTTTCCACTTATATCAAACATCATTCATTTTCAGCCGAAAAAAACGGCATAAACCGCTATATTAAATGTTGCAAACGCGCTAAGATGGCAGCGTTCGTTTCATTTTTATTTTTCAGACGACGTTCACACACCATACCCGCATTGGAGAATTTTTTTATGATGCCTACTGCAATCCGTACCGCCATTTTGGGCGCATTCGCCCTTGCCGCACTTGCTGCCCTGCAAACCTGAAGCCAAAGCGCCGGAACAAAATCCTGCGCCTGCTTCAGCCGCTTCTTCAACAGCAGCTCCGGCCGAACAGCCTGCTTCCGCTCCCGCCGCATCCTCACCTGCCGCTACCGCGCCCGCACCGCAAGCGCCCGGAACGGATATGCGTAAAGAAGACATCGGCGGCGATTTCACACTGACCGACGGCGACGGCAAGCCGTTCAGCTTAAGCGACCTGAAGGGCAAAGTCGTGATTCTGTCCTTCGGTTATACGCACTGCCCCGACGTTTGTCCGACCGAATTGCTGACTTACAGCGACACATTGAAACAGTTGGGCGATCAGGCGAAAGATGTGAAAGTGGTGTTCGTCAGCATCGACCCCGAGCGCGACACGCCCGCAGTCATCGGCAAATACGTCAAACAGTTCAATCCTGAATTTATCGGTCTGACTGCGACAGGCGACCAAAGCCCTGCCGGTTATCAAACAGCAATACCGCGTGGTGTCCTCCAAAGTCAATCAAAAAGAAGACAGCGAAAACTATTTGGTTGACCACTCTTCCGGCGCGTATCTGATCGATAAAAACCGGCGAAGTGGCGATTTTTCTCGCGTTACGGCAGCGAGCCGGCCACCATTGCCGCCGACATCAAAAAAACTGCTTTTGATCCGCATGGGGTCGTCTGAATGCCGGTCGCGGTTTTCAGACGACCTTTTTCCCATCTGAAACATACAATGGAGAAAGTCAGACCGCCTGCTTGATACAAGTTCAAAAGTCTGACGGCACACAACAACAATGACTGAAAACACGCTGACCATCGCCCCTGTCCAAAGGGCGCATCTTTGAAGAAACGCTGCCGCTTTTTGGCGGCAGCGGGCATTGTTCCCGCCGAAGCGCCCGAAAAAAATCGCGCAAACTGATTATCGGCACCAACCATGAAAAACATCCGCCTCGTCATTGTCCGCGCCACCGACGTGCCGACTTACGTCCAATACGGCGCGGCAGACTTCGGCATCGCTGGTAAAGACGTTTTTGATCGAACACGGCGGTAGCGGGCTTTATCAGCCGCTGGATTTGCACATCGCCGAATGCCGCATGATGGTCGCCGTCCGCAAAGGTTTTCGACTACGCCGCCGCCTCGCAGCCCGGCAGCCGCCTGCGTATCGCGACGAAATACCCCAACATCGCCGCCGAGCATTTCTCCGGCAAAGGCGTACACGTTGACATCATCAAACTCTACGGCTCGATGGAGCTTGCGCCGCTGGTCGGCCTGAGCGACGCCATCGTCGATTTGGTCTCCACCGGCAACACGCTTAAGGCGAACGGCTTGGAAGCGGTCGAACACGTCGTCGATATTTCCAGCCGTCTGGTGGTCAACAAGGCCGCATTGAAAACGAAACACGCGCTGCTAGAGCCGATTATTCAGGCGTTCGGCAGCGTAGCGAAGGCGGGGTGAGCGTTCATTTGAATGAAGATGCGTTTTCAGACGACCCTAGCCGTTCCCGCCGACAGGTCGTCTGAAAATACCACCGGCAGTAAACTGTATAGGAGGATTTAAAATGGTTGCAAAAAAATAAAAAAATTTTCAGATTCAACCCCTGTCCGTTTTTGAATAACGGAGAGCGTCGGTTTTACGTCTATTGTCTGACCGACATGAAAAAAAGACAAAAATCCTCTACATCGGCAAAGGCTGCGGTAATCGTATCTTCGAACATGAACAGGCCGCCCGTTCGCAAGACGGCGACATTGACGTACCGGCACGCAAAGCCATTGCCAAATGCAAGAAACTCGGCCGCCATATCATCAGCTATCATCTGACCGAAGCCGAAGCGCAAGCCGCCGAAACTGCCCTGATTCATTTCGTCAAATCCGTTGTCGACAAAAAAATTCAAAAACAAATCTGCCGGATGCGGTGTAGGCGGCATCAGCGCGGAAGAACTCGACAGCCGCTTCAAATTCAAACCCCTGCCCGCTTGACGACCTTAATCCCGACGGACTGGTTCTCGCCGTCAAAATCCAAGACGCTTTGGACTTGGATACCGACGAAGAAACCGACTACAGCTTCGACAACCAAGACGATGCCAACCTCAAATCGCGCACGTTGGGCAACTGGGTTATCGGCAAAGATGCCGCGTCCAAAGTGAAATACATTATCGGCGTTCACACCGGACTGCAAAACGCTGTTGTCAGCGCGTATGAGGTGGACGGTTTCGAAACGTTTGAAGAAACCAAAAACGGCAGAAAACAAACCCGTTACCGTTTCCGCACTACCTCTCGTAGCGAAGATGTATTAGCCAAACTCGGTCTACAACAAAAATGCCTGCCCGAATTGAAGTTTGGTAGCGGGGGAGAAAAAGCGTATATCAGACCCAAAACCGAGCAAGAGATGCTTCAGACGACCCCAAGTCCCAAAATAACAAAGGAGAATCCCAAATCATGAAAAAACTCAACACCCAATCCCCCTCTTTCCAAGCCGAACTTGAAGCCCTGCTGGCCTTTGAGACCGCCCAGAATCCCGAAATCGACCGCATCGTCGCCGACATCTGCGCCGACGTGCAAAAACGCGGTGATGCGGCGCTCATCGAATACACCAACCGTTTCGACGGCACGTCCGCCCAAACCATAGCCGACCTCATCCTCACTCAAGATGATTTACAGGCTGCGTTTGAGCGTTTGCAGCCCGAAATTCAGACGGCCCTGAAAACCGCCGCCGCACGGGTCGAAAGCTACCACCAACGCCAAAAAATGGAATCGTGGACCTACGAAGACGAAGACGGCACGCTGTTGGGACAACAGATTACACCGCTTGACCGCGTCGGCATTTACGTCCCCGGCGGCAAAGCGGCGTATCCGAGTTCCGTCATCATGAACGCCATGCCCGCCCATGTTGCCGGTGTGAAAGAAATCATCATGGTCGTCCCCACGCCCAAAGGCGAACGCAACGACATCGTACTTGCCGCCGCCTTCGTTGCGGGCGTTACTAAAGTCTTCACCGTCGGCGGCGCGCAGGCGGTTGCCGCCCTCGCCTACGGCACTGAGTCCGTACCGCAGGTCGATAAAATCACCGGTCCGGGCAACGCCTTCGTCGCCGCCGCCAAACGCCGCGTGTTCGGCGTAGTCGGCATCGACATGGTGGCGGGGCCGTCTGAAATCCTCGTCATCGCCGACGGCACCACGCCCGCCGACTGGGTGGCGATGGATTTGTTCAGCCAGGCCGAACACGACGAAATCGCCCAAGCCATCCTCATCGGCACGTCGCAGCCCTATCTCGACGAAGTTCAAGCCGCCATGAACCGCCTCATCGAAACCATGCCCCGCCGCAACATCATCGAAGCCTCGCTCGGCAACAGGGGCGCGATGATACTCGCCAAAGACTTGGACGAAGCCTGCGAAATCGCCAACTACATTTCCCCGAACACTTGGAATTGTCGGTAGAAAACCCGCAGGAATGGGCGAAAAAAATCCGCCACGCCGGCGCGATTTTCATGGGACGCTACACCAGCGAAAGCCTCGGCGACTACTGCGCCGGCCCCAACCACGTCCTGCCCACCAGCCGCACCGCCCGCTTCTCCTCGCCGCTGGGTACTTACGACTTCCAAAAAAACGCTCCAGCCTGATCCAAGTCTCCGAACAAGGCGCGCAGCAACTGGGTAAAATCGCCAGCGTGTTGGCACACGGCGAAAGCCTGACCGCCCACGCGCGCTCAGCGGAATTCAGGTTGAAAGATTGATTCGGCCACATCAACCATCCATCAAAAGCAAAGGTCGTCTGAAAACCGGTTTTTAGGGTTTTCAGACGACCTCTATTAAAAAGAAACATCATGAAACAAGCCATTCAAGAAAAAAACTCACCCACATCGCCCATTCCGAGCCTCTGCATTTCCTGCTGGCGGTAGAGAGCGGCAGCCGCGCATGGGGCTTTGCCTCGCCCGACAGCGATTACGACGTGCGTGCCATTTATATCCGCCCGCAACAATATTATCTGCAAATCGATGAAGCGAAAGACACGTTTGAATTTATCGAAAACCAATGGTTTGACGTCGGCGGCTGGGACATCCGCAAAACGTTGCGCCTGCTGCGGAAAAAGCAATGCCGTGCTGCTCGAATGGCTGCGTTCGCCGATTGTTTATACGCAGGACGATGATTTCACAGGCCGTCTGAACGCGCTTGCGCCGCAATACGTCCAAGCCGCCGCGCTGCTGCACCATTATCGCGGCATCGCGGGCAACGCTTTGAGAAACATGGATTTGGCACAACCCGTCAAACTGAAAAAAATGGTTTTACGTCCTGCGTCCGCTACTCGCGGCACGGTGGGCAGTCAAACAGGCGGGATTCCGCCAATGACGCTGGCGGAACTGATGAGCGAATGGCAAACGGACTGCGCCACCCAAATCACCGATTTAGTGGCAATCAAGGCGGAACAGGATGAAAGTTACCTGCATACGTTGTCACCCGAATTGCAACGATTGACCGTTGATTTATATAACGAAGTTTCCGAATTATCCGCCCCTGCCGCCCAAGCCGCCGACAGCGGGCCGCTGAATGAATTGTTCCGCGAAACCTTGGCGGCGGTAAATGGATAAATTTATGCATAAAATCATAGGATACAGAGAATTACATACAGAAAATGGCGAGCCTGTTGAAATTACCATGTATCTTCCCTTTTTTTCTGACGAATACAAAGCATATATTTGCCAATATAAAATAAGCAAACATGATTATTGTGATGAGGGAAGGGCAATCGGTGAAGATATGTTGCAGGCTATTTATTTGGCTATGATTAAACTTGGCGCTATTCTGTCTCACACCGATTTCTGGAAAAAAAGAAAATTTATCTTGGAACGGGAATAAAAAAATCTTGGATTTCCTTCGCTTGATAATTCTAACCAACAGCAGCCGTAAATTGGATTCATAAATCCGACACGCACAAAAAGGCAGCCTGAACGTGCAGGCTGCTTTTTTTAATACACAACCACCCTCACAAAAGGTCGTCTGAAAATGCTCACCATCGAAGACTTGCACACACAAAACCTGCTTCTGTTCGAAGCCGTTTCCGGCAGCCGCGCCTACGGTTTGGCGACGCCCGAATCCGATACCGACATCAAAGGCGTGTTTTACCTGCCCAAATCGATGTTTTTACGACATGGAATACATCCCGCAAATCAGCAACGAAACCAACGACATCGTTTATTACGAACTGGGGCGGTTTATCGAGCTTTTGCTGCAAAGCAACCCGAACACGCTGGAACTGCTCGCCTCGCCGCCCGACTGCGTGCGCTACCGTTCGCCGCTGATGGACGCGTTCAAAACCGAATGGTTTGTGTCCAAAGCCTGCCGCCAGAGTTTCGCCGGATACGCCTACGGGCAAATCAAAAAAGCACGCGGGCTGAACAAGAAAATCAGCAATCCGATGTCGTCTGAAAAGAAAAGCGTGCTCGATTTCTGCCACATCGTAGAAGACGCGCAAACCGTGCCGCTGCGGCACTGGCTTTCGCAACGCGGATTGGAACAGCGGCGGGTCGGTTTGGTCAAAATCGCCCACGCCCGCGAACTCTACGCCCTGTTTTACGACCCCGACGGCACGCGCGGCTACCACGGCGTCGCACTCAAACCCGAAGCCACCAACCTCTCCCTTAGCTCCGTTCCCGAAGGCGAAACCCCGCTTGCCTACCTTTCCTTCAACCAAGACGGATACAGCAGCTACTGCCGCGAATACGCCTCCTATCAGCAATGGCTGGCGGAACGCAACGAAACGCGCTACCAAGGCACGCAGGCACACGGACAGGGCTACGATGCCAAAAACATGATGCACACCTTCCGCCTGCTCGAAACTGCCCGCGACATCGCCCGCCACGGCGAAATCCGCCCGCGCCGCCCCAACCGCGACGAACTGCTCGCCATCAAACGCGGCGAATCCTCCTACGAAGACCTGCTGGAAAAAGCGGAACGGCTGATGGCGGAAGTGGAAACAGCGTTTGAGGCTGCCGACCTGCCCGAAACAGTAAATGCCGCTTCGGCGTTGGCGGCTTTGGTTGATGTGAGGGAAAGCATTTACGGCTAAATGGCGAAAGGTCGTCTGAAAATGGAGGCGGCGGGGTTTATCGCGAATGGACTTTATAGTGGATTAAATTTAAATCAGGACAAGGCGACGAAGCCGCAGACAGTACAGATAGTACGGCAAGGCGAGGTAACGCCGTACTGGTTTAAAGTTAATCCACTATAAAAATCGCTCCATGTGAACCAAACATCAGCCCCATAAACAAAAAGGTCGTCTGAAAACCTGTTTTTTTAGGATTTTTCAGACGACCTTTCGTTATCTCTTCCCCATCAAATCAAATATTCAATCAACTCGTTCTGCGAGAACACATAAACCTGTTTCGGCACCAATGCCAATTCCCGCCCTGCGGTCAAATCCAGCCGCGAGGCGTCGCTGCCTGCGAGCGTGATATGTACGTCCTGTTTGCCGTGTTTCACCAAAACGTGCGTCAGTGCGCCGACGGCGTGGATTTTTTCGATTTCGGCGCGGATCATCGGGGTTTCGTGTTCGGCAGCGAGCTGCCATTCGTGCGGGCGGATGTAGCCGGTGGCGGTTTGTTCCTGCCATTTGTATTGCGCGTCCAATTTCCACGCGAAGCCGTTGTAGTGCCAGATGCCTTTTTCGATGCGTCCTTCAAATGCGTCGGTTTCGCCGAGGAACTCGGTAACAAAGGCGTTTTCGGGTTTGCGGTAAATGGCTTCGGCGCTGCCGGTTTGTTCGATTTTGCCGTGGTTCATGACGACGATTTCGTCGGAAACTTCGAGGGCTTCTTCTTGGTCGTGTGTCACCAGAATGCTGGTTACGCCTAGGTTGTGATGGATGTCGCGCAGCCAGGTGCGCAATTCTTTGCGCACTTTGGCATCCAGCGCGCCGAAGGGTTCGTCCAGGAGCAGGAGTTTGGGTTCGACGGCGAGGGCACGGGCGAGGGCGATGCGTTGGCGTTGGCCGCCGGAGAGCTGGTGCGGATAGGATTTGGCGAGGTGGGAGAGCTGCACGAGTTTGAGCAATTCTTCGACTTTGGCGCGGATTTGTTCTTTGGACGGGCGTTCGGACTTGGGCAATACGGTCAAACCGAAGGCGACGTTGTCAAACACGTTCATGTGGCGGAAGAGGGCGTAGTGTTGGAACACAAAACCGACTTTACGCTCGCGCACGTGTTTGGCGGTTACGTCTTGCCCGTCAAACAGGATATTGCCGCCGTCGGCGTTTTCCAGTCCGGCGATGATGCGCAGGAGCGTGGTTTTGCCGCAGCCGGAAGGGCCGAGCAGGGAAACAAGTTTGCCGGTAGGGACGTTGAGGTTGATGTTTTTCAGCGCGTGGAAACTGCCGAAGTGTTTGTTTAAGTTTTGGATGGTGATGCTCATGCTGCGTTCCTTTCGGCGGCGGCGAGTTTTTTATCTTGTAATTTTGTGATGATGTTCTGCACCGCCAGCGTCGCCAGTGCTAAAAGTGCCAATACGCCGGAGAGGGCGAATGCGCCGGTGAAGTTGTATTCGTTGTAGAAGATTTCGACCAAAAGCGGGATGGTGTTGGTTTCGCCGCGGATGTGCCCCGATACCACGCTGACCGCGCCGAACTCGCCCATCGCGCGGGCGTTGGTAAGAATGATGCCGTAGAGCAGCGCCCATTTGATGTTGGGCAGGGTAACGCGCCAAAACATCTGCCAGCCGCTGGCGCCGAGAATCAGCGCGGCCTGTTCTTCGCTGTCGCCCTGCGCCTGCATCAGCGGGATGATTTCGCGCGCGACAAAGGGAAAGGTAACGAACAGCGTCGCCAAAATAATGCCGGGGATGGCGAAGATAATCTGTATGCCTTGCGCTTCGAGCCAGCCACCCAACGCCGTGTGTGCGCCGAACAATAAGACGAACATCAAACCGGCCACCACGGGCGACACGGAAAACGGCAAATCGAGCAGGGTGGTCAGCAACTGCTTGCCGCGGAAGTCGAAGCGGGTCAACAGCCACGCCATCGCCACACCCAAGACGGCATTGATGGGAACGACCACCGCAGCGGTAATCAGGGTGAGCTTGATTGCCGCCCATGCTTCGGGATCGGTAATAGATTGCAGGTACAAATCCCAACCGCCTTTCAGCGCCTCGTAAAACACGGCGACAAGCGGTACGACCAGCATCAGCAGCAGGAACCCCAGCGCGACGGCGGTCAGCAACACGCGCAGCCAGCGCGGTTCGGTCAGGTTGGGATTAGCGGAATAGGGTTTCATGGCGGTGGTGTTCTCTGGTTTGTTGTTTAAGATGTTTGGAGGCCGTCTGAAAAAATCGTTTTTGTCGGGCGGATTCGTTTTCAGACGACCTTTTATTGATTAAGGGAATAAAAAACGTATGGCTGCCGTCATTCCCGCGCAGGCGGGAATCCACCGCAGGACAACAGGGATTTCAAACGACTTTTCACGGTAGCAACTGTATTTTTCACCCCGTCGGGCAAAAATACCAAAACTCAAATCAAGCCGTTTGGATACCGTTTTTCGGCAAAATAATCACGCATCCGGGCATTCAATATCGTCAACAGTTTGCGCATACATGCCGTAACGGCAACCTTATACGGCTTACCCTTGGACAGCAGGCGTTGGTAGAAATCCCGAATAAGCGGTTCAAAACGTGTCGCTACCACGGTAGCCATATACAGTGCCTTACGCACCGCAGACCTTCCGCCAAAGCAGCGGCTTTTGAATTTGGTTTCCCGCTCTCCCTCGGGTGCGGGGCAATGCCGACCAAACTCGCTATCCGTTTGTGCGACAGTCGTCCCAATTCGGGCAGCATCGCCATCAGCGTAGCCGTCGTTATCGAACCAATGCCTTTGATTTGTTCCGCCACTTTGGCTTTGCCGTCAAAATGCGTGTGGGTGTGGTCGTCGATTTGTTTGTCCAATTCGTCAATCAGCCGGTCAAAATGGGCAATCAGTTGTTTGACGCTTTCGACTTGTGTTTCGTGAACCTGATGCAGACGGTTTTTTTCTCGGCAGTCCGCATATCCACCAGTTGGTTGCGGCGGTTAACCAATGCTTCCAACACTTCCTCCGCTTCGGTGGGCGGGTGGTAGAGCATGGTTTGCCAACCTTCTTTCTGCATCATCATCTGTGCGAAGAAGGCAAGCATTTGGGCATCTTTGGCATCGGTTTTTGGTCAGCGACTGCGATTGGGCAAACTGATGCGTCTGACGCGGGTTGGCGATGATCACGGCTATGCCTGCGCGGTGGATGGCTTTGGCGGCGAGGATTTCGAGACCGCCGGTGCTTTCCATGACGACGAGGGCGACGTTGTGTTTTTTAAGGTATTCGATGGTATGGGTGATACCTTTGGGGTTGTTGGTTTCGGTTTTGGTTTTAGACAAAGACGAAACGGCGATGACGAAGTTTCGTTTGGCGATGTCGATGCCTGCACAGTTGTATTGGGTACTCATCATAAACCCTGCCTTGCATTCGGTTGTGTTGTCTGGCAACTGTCCGGTTGTGTCGATGGGTTGCCCGGCCGCTCCCTGAGCTACGCAACGGTTGTTTGCCTTGGTCGGATGCGGGTGGCGACCGGGCGGTTTGTTGCTATGATACGGGTGTTTCGATATACAAGGGCGACGTTATGTTTTTTTCAGGTATTCGACAGTATGGGCGATACCTTTGGGGTTGTTGGTTTCGGTTTTGGTTTTAGACAAAGACGAAACGGCGATGACGAAGTTTCGTTTGGCGATGTCGATGCCTGCACAGTTGTATTGGGTACTCATCATAAACCTGCCTTGCATTCGGTTGTGTTGTCTGGCAACTGTCCGGTTGTGTCGATGGGTTGCCCGGCCGCTCCCTGAGCTACGCAACGGTTGTTTGCCTTGGTCGGATGCGGGTGGTGACCGGGCGGTTTGTTGCTATGATACGGGTGTTTCGATATACAAGGTCGGATTCTTGAATCCGACAAAATATCCTGTGTTCCGTTGTTTCAGTATCAAAACGTCGGATTCAAGAATCCGACCTACATTTTTTCTGCGCGGGAATGACGGCAACAGCGTAGTTCAGGTTTTCAGACGACCCCTCAACCCTTCGCTCCCCGAACGCCTGCTCAACGCCCACTGCATCACGTTCAACGCAAACAGAATCACAAACGAAACCATCAGCATAAACAACGCCACCGCCGACGCGCCCTGTACATCGAACTGTTCCAGCTTGCCCGTAATAATCAGCGGCAGGATTTCGGAAACCATCGGAATGTTGCCCGCGATAAAAAAATCACCGAGCCGTATTCACCCGTTGCCCGCGCGAACATCATGCCCGCGCCGGTTAAGAGCGCCGGCATGATTTCCGGCAGCAGCACGCGGCGGAACGTTGTGAAGCGGTTTGCCCCCAAAGTCGCCGCCGCTTCCTCATATTCGCCCGACAATTCCTCCAATACCGGCTGCACGGCGCGGACGATAAAGGGCAGGCTGACGACGACCAGCGCAATCCAAATGCCGACGGGCGTAAACGCGAATTTTGATGCCCAAAGGCTCGAAAAAAACGGCCTATCCAACCGTTGGGCGCATACAAGGTCGCCAACGCGATGCCCGTAACCGCCGTCGGCAGCGCAAACGGCAAATCGACCAGCGCGTTCACCAGCCCCTTGAGCGGAAATTCATAGCGCACCAACACCCACGCCACCAGTGTGCCGAACACGACATTGGTCAGCATCGCATAAAACGACATCCGCAAACTCAGCCATACCGCCGCCAACACGTTCGGCTCGGCAATCGTGTTCCAAAAGCCGCCCCAGCCGATTTCCGCCGCCTTCGCCGCCATCATCGCAAACGGCAAAACCACCAGAAGCGACAGGCACAATACGGTCAGGCCGAGGCTGATTTTGAAGCCGGGCAGTACGCTGGGCGTTTTGAGTAATAACATGGTCGATCGGAAGGGAAAAATAAGATGCTGCCACTTTAGCGGGGTCGTCTGAAAAACGGAAAGAATGGTTTGTTTCCCGCAAAGAAAAATTGGTTATAAGTATTGCGTGAAACAAGGCCGAAAACTGTACATCCGCCCGCGCGGGGTGTATGCTTCGAATACATTCATACAATATCAATCTTTACCACAAACCTTAAACGTCGTCTGAAAACGACTAAATTCAGGAATACCGCCATGACCGATTTGACCGTTTGGGAAGTTTCCCCCGTAAATACCGTGATAGACCATGTCATCAGCCGCTATCACAATACCCACCGCGCACAACTTGAAGAGCTTGTCCCCTTGGCGCATAAAATCGCCTCAACCTCGCCCGACGGCTTCCCTGCCGAACTGCCGGAACTGCTCGAATACATCCAAAACGAGCTGCTGATGCACATGATGAAGGAAGAACGTATGTTGTTCCCGATGGCAAAACAAGGCTTGGGCAGCCGTGCCGCCATGCCAGTTAATGTCATGATGCACGAACACGAAGAACACGACCGTGCACTGGCGCAGTTGAAAACCCTGACCAATCATTTCACTCCGTCGCAAAACGCCGACAAAGACCAGCAAAGGTTATATGCGTTGGCACAAGAACTGTCGGACGATTTGGAAGAACATATCCACTTGGAGAACGAAATCCTGTTCCCACGCATCTTAGCTTCATAAAAAATATCGGCGGCTATCTAGCCGCCGATATTTTCTACCTATGCCACTCTATAATATATAATTGTTTTATATGGATATTCAACTCATGAGGATTATCGTATGAAACCTATTGCCGCCGTTTTATCACTATCCGCCTTCATCCTGACCGCCTGCACCGCAGACTCGCCCCGCATGTCGGTAGGCCTCGGCTTGGGAACAGGTATAGGCAGCCATATCGGATTAGGTACCTCTGTCAATATCCCCGTCGGCATCGGCAAAAGGGAAAACCGTATCCCTAAAAACAACGGCGGCATCCATATTATCGAAGAACAAATCGTTACTTACTTTGACGCACAGGGCAACCCCTGCCGACAGCCCCGTCAAGGGCGGTTACTATCGGCAATTAATCAGCAGGCACAATCATGAATATCTGGTACAGGATTTCTACAGCGACAACAGCAGGAAACGCACCGACCCCTACCCCTTGCCCCGCGACCGGCTGCTACAATTCCGCGCCACACCGTATGACGGTTCATTAACCGTATATGCCTACAACGGCAACGTCATGCAGCAACAGGTATTTAAAAAAACGGGAAATTAATCAGCGCAAAATATTAATGGAATAAAGTCAAAATAATATACTTACCATTCAAATATTTGAAATGCTGCCGTTTCGTCAGTTGAAATTTTTAGTTGACACTTTTTTTCAGGGCTATATAATACGCCCCATTCCCCGATAGCTCAGTCGGTAGAGCGACGGACTGTTAATCCGCAGGTCCCTGGTTCGAGCCCAGGTCGGGGAGCCAAATTTAAAAAAAGCCTGAACAATTTGTTCAGGCTTTTTTTGCATGTACTTATTATCTTCAATCGGCGAAAAAAATAAAAAGTCTTCCTATCGTCTAAAAGTATTAAGATTTGCCTGATTGCTCCTTTCAGACGACCTTCCTATAATCTGTTTTTTTCTTTTTTTATAAAGAGGCAATAAATCATGAATATTACCGAAATCGTCCGCCAACGATACAGCACCAAATCTTTCGACCCGTCCAAAAAAATCGCTGCCGAAGACTTCGCCCATATCGAAGCCGCCCTGCGCAACAGCCCCTCCAGTGTCAATATGCAGCCGTGGCACTTCATCATCGCCGATGATGAAGCGGGCAAAAGCGCGCATTGCCAAATCCACCGAAAAAAACTCCCTTACAACGCCCCCAAAAATTACTCATGCCTCCCACGTCGTCGTCTTCACCGCCCGCGTTTGCGCCGACGATGATTATGTCGCCGCCGTATTGGCACAAGAAGACAAAGATGGACGTTTTTGCTACGGAAGAAGCCAAGCAGGCAGGCGATTCCACCCGCCGCCTGTTCTTGGGCATCCACCGCAACCAATTCCAAGATGAAGAACAATGGCTTGCCAAACAAGTCTATCTCAACATAGGCTTCACCCTATTCGCCGCTGCCGCAGCAGGCATCGACGCCGTGCCGATGGAAGGCGTGGATTTGCAGGTTTTGAATGAGGAATTCGGTTTGACCGAAAAAGGCTACAAAGCCGTCGCCGTCGTCTCCTTCGGCTACCGTGCCGCAGACGATTTCAACGCTGCGCTGCCAAAATCGCGTTTTGAAAACGAAGCCATCTTTACCAAAATCTAAAAAAAAAATGATGAAACGGCAATAGGTCGTCTGAAACCTTCAGATAGAGGGTTTCAGACGACCTTTTTGCGTCATCACATCCTGTTTCGGTATAATTCGCGTTCCAATATCCGGCTGAAAGCCGTTCAGACCTGCCCGTGAATACATCATCGAAACCTTCCCTACCCTATCTTGCCTCGTGTGCCAGCCTGATTTTTCTGATTCTGCTTTCCCTGTCTTGGGAATTGTGGATTGCGCCTTTGCGCAACGGCGGTTCATGGCTTGCCCTCAAAGCCCTGCCTTTATGCCTGCCGCTGGGCGGCATACTCAAGGGCCGTATTTATACTTATCAATACAGCTCTATGCTGATTCTGATTTATTTTGCCGAGGCGGTCATGCGCCTGTTTGACGCTTCTCCTGCCGAACGCCTGTGCGCCGCATTGTCGCTTACCTCCTGCATAATTTTCTTTGTCGCCTGCCTCGCATTTATCAAACAACACAATTAAGAGGGGAAATAATGTTTGCCCGTACCGCATATCATCTTAAAAATGAATGGAATATCCGCCTGCTGCCTTTATGGGTTTGTTTTATCTGGGTTTGCGCCGTCCCTTTCCTGTCGATTTACCGCGTAGGCCCACTGCCGAGCTTCTACCTTGAAGCCGGCTCCCTGTTGGGTGCGACAATTTTAGTATTGGCTTCGGCATATAAAGGCCTGCTCAATATCCGCCTGCCTTATGTATCTGTCGGACTGTTGCTGATGGCGGTATATTGGGCGATACAGCCGCGGGCAATGGGTTTGCTGTATCCGGGGATGAGCGACTTGGCGGCATGGACTTTCGTCATCCTCGCCCTTTCTGCCTGGGCCTGTCGCGGCTGGATTTCCGCTTACGGGCAGGACCGAGTTGTTACCGTATTCGCATGGTCGTTGTTTTTTTGGTGCAGCTGCGCAGGCTGTCGTGGCGTTTATGCAGTTCAAAGGATGGTCGGACATTTCCCTGTTTCACGGCATATTGGCTTACGGCGGCGGAACGGTAAACGGTCAGCTCGGACAACGCAACCATCTGGGCCATTATCTGATGTGGGGCGTACTTGCCGCATCCTATTTATGGGCAACGCGGAAAATGCCCGACTGGCTGGGATTGGTTTGCGTATTTCTGCTGACTGCCGTCTTGGGTTTGGTCAACTCGCGCACTATCTTGGGCTATATCATCGCCATCGTATTGATTCTGCCTTTTTGGTACTGGCGGGCAGGCCGCGAATCGGTGCGCTTAATTAAAATCTTCTTTTTCGCAGCGGTATTGGCTGCGGTTTTCCAGTTCGGCATGGGGACATTGCTTGATTTACTGGGCAACAGCCGTTACGAAACCGCCATAGAACGCGCCGGTCATAGTGATTTTTGAAGGTTCTGCGCGCCAAATCGAATGGCGGAATGCCTGGACCGCCTTTACCCGCTCCCCAATCCTCGGACACGGCTGGAACAGCTTCGGCAGCCTGAGTTTCCTATTAAATGCCGAAAAACAATACTTTGCCAATAACATCCTAGGCGTTTTGTTCACCCACTGCCACAACCTTATCCTGCAAATCCTTGCCGAAATGGGGCTGACAGGTGCATTATTGAGCGCGGGAACCATGCTGGCGGGCGTTTGGCGTTTGATTACCCGTCCGTCCAATCCGGCCAACCTGTTCCTACTGACCGCCGCAAGCGTAACCATGTGCCACAGCATGCTCGAATACCCGCTTTGGTACATCTACTTCCTGACTCCGTTCGCCCTCATGCTTTCGCTCTCAAGCGCGCGTTATGAAGATGTATCCGACGGAATCAAACAAGCCCGCCGCCGCAATTTGGCAGGCGGTATCGCCGCATTGGCCATTATCGGCGGCACGCTGCACTTAGGCTGGAACTACACCGACCTGACCGCTTACAGCCGTCAACCCAAAACCGACGACCCGTCTCAAGTCAATGCCAAAATTTCCGGACTGCGCCGCATTTCGGAAACCAGCCCCATGCTGGCCTATTATGCCGACCTGAGCCTGACCCGCCGTGCCGATCCGTCCGATGAAAAAGTCCAACCTTGGGCGCAAAAAGCGGCATTCGACGCACTCACCTACCGCCCTTACAGCAATGCCTACCAGGTCGGCCTCTACCTCTACCGTCAAGGTAAAACCAAAGAAGGCGCGCAATGGATGCAAGATATGTATTATTACTATCCTTACATGATGCCGTTTTACACCGGCAAAATCCGCAGTAGAAAGGAATTCGAACCGCTTCTGCCCCAAATTTTGGAAGACTGCCGCAATTTCCTGAAATCGCCAAAACATAAAACCGCCAAACCTTGCGCGGCGGAGATACCGGCATCGTAAACAACCAAGGTCGTCTGAAATATTTTTCAGACGACCTTTTGCTATCGATCCCAATAAACAGCCGGCCTACCATTTCCCACTGGCAAGAGAAACCATATTCGGACATAGCGATTTAAATATGTTTTAAGGTCGTCTGAAACATTTTCAGACGACCTTAAACCCATCTCTCTCCGTTATTCCATCCCTAAAACAGATCCGGTAAAACAGCCGTCATCAGCCGATAAGCCCATATCCTGTCGATCCAAATAAAAATACCTGTACCGATATTCACGCGCAGGTATTTTCTATTGCAATCCACTATATAATCCCGTTTATTATCCACCGCCCTACTCCCGCCATGTTCTACCTCTACCAATCCAACCGCCTCGAATCGCTAGCCGCCCTATTTGCCGGAATCCAAAGGGTCAGGCCGCTTGAGTCTGCTTTGGCGGCGGAACAGATTGTGGTGCAGAGTCAGGGGATGCGGCGTTATTTGAGTGTTTATCTGGCGCGCGAACTGGGGGTGGCGGCGAATTTTGCAATTCAGCCTGCCGGCGGGTTTGACGTGGCAGTTGATGCAGAAGCTGATTCCCGATATTCCCGCGCTCAGTCCGTTTTTCGCCGGAGGTAATGCGCTGGCGGCTGTTGGATTTGTTCCGCAGCGAGCGTTTTCAGACGGCCTCTGAATTTGAAAACGTCCGTTCTGTCTTGCAAAGCTATCTGGGCAGCGGCGAATCGGCGGATTATCAGTTGGCGGGGCAGTTGGCGGATATTTTCGACCAGTATCTGGTGTACCGACCGCAGTGGATTGATGCCTGGCAGGAAGGCAAACTTCTGGGGCTGGGTGAGGACGAGGTCTGGCAGGCGCAGCTTTGGCGGTATTTGGACGACGACAACCAATCCGCGCCGCACCGTGTGGCGTTGTGGGAAAAGCTGCTGTCGTCTTTGGATAAGGCGCACCTGCCCGAACGGTTTTTTTCGTGTTCGGCATTTCGACAATGGCGCCGATGTATTTGCAGCTTTTTGCAGAAAAATTTCGGAACATTGCGATGTGTTTGTGTTCGCGCTCAATCCGAGCGGCCAGTATTGGGGCAATGTGATTGAGGCGGCGCAGCTTTTGAAGGGCGGCGACGATGCGGATTTGTCGCAGACGGGGCATCCGCTCTTGGCGTCGCTGGGCAAGCAGGGGCGTGATTTTTTTGATTTTCTGACGGAAATCGGCTTGGAGGAGCAGCCTGTGTTTGAAGAAGTTTCAGACGACACGCTGCTGCATTGCCTGCAAAACGACATTCAAAAACCTGCGAATGCCGTACCACGGGCAGGCTACGCACTCTGAAAACAGCCGCGCGGATTTGCTGGACGACGGCTCCGTCCGTATCGTTTCGGCACACAGCCCCTTGCGCGAATTACAGATTTTTGAAAGACAAGCTGTTGCGGATTCTGCACGAACATCCCGACTGGCAGCCGCACGATATTGCTGTTTTGACGCCGAACATCGAGCCGTACAGCCCGTTTATCGAAGCGGTGTTCGGGCAGGCGCAGGGCGGGGCGCAGGCTTTGCCGTATTCGGTGTCGGACGTGAAACTCAGCCGCCGCCAGCCGCTGCTTTACGCGTTGGAGCAGACGCTGGATTTGCTGGAAAGCCGGTTTGAAGTCGATAAAGTGCTGCCGCTGTTGGAAAGCGGTTTGGTGCTGCGCCGTTTCGGGCTGACGGCGGACGATTTGCCGCTGCTGCACGACACCATCGCCGAATTGAACGTGCATTGGGGTTTGGACGGAACGATGCGCGGCGCGGCGGACAATCTGTTCACTTGGCAGCAGGCGTTGGAACGCATCGTGTTGGGCTGGATGCTGCCCGACGACGGCAGCCCGCTCTGGCAAAACGTCAGCGCGTGGTACGGCGATGTCAACCGCCTCGATGTGTTCGGCCGCTTTGCCGCCTTCATCCGCACGCTGTCCCGCCTCGCCGCCGAGTGGCGCAAACCCGCAGCGGCGGAGGAATGGACGGAACGCTGCCGCGATTTGGTGCAGTCATTGTTCCTGCCCGACGCCGACGACCAATACGCCTTGCAGCAGTTCGAGCAGGCGTTGGCAAAATGGCAGGAAGAGACCGCGTTGGCAGGCTTTCGGGGCACCTTGCCGCAACACACCGTCATCCGCCACATCCGCCGCTTCTTAGGCAGCGAAAGTCAGGCAGGATTCCTGCGCGGCGGCATCACCTTTTGCAGCATGGTGCCGATGAGGAGCCTGCCGTTTAAAGTCATCTGCCTGTTGGGGCTAAACGACGGCGATTTCCCGCGCAACACCAAAGCCGCCGTGTTCGACCTGATTGCCAAACACCCACAAAAAGGCGACCGCGCCCGCCGCGACGACGACCGCTACCTCTTCCTCGAAGCCATCATCAGCGCGCGCGACATCCTTTATCTCTCCTACGTCGGCCGCAGCATCCGCAACGACGACGAACTCGCCCCGTCCGCCCTTGTCAGCGAACTCATCGACACCATCGCCGCCATGACCGGACGGCGCAGCAAAGGGCTGGCGGAACACTGGGTCGAACAACATCCCCTGCAACCGTTCTCCCACCGCTATTTCATCGCAGACAACATTTCAGACGACCTCTTCAGCACGCGGCAGGACTACGCCGAAGCCCTCAACCGCCCGCGCGAACAGGCGCGTCCGTTTTTCAGCGAAGCCCTCGAAGAAAACAGCTCCGCACCGACCGTCTGGCAGGACGACTTCATCCGCTTCTGGAAAAATCCCGTCAAAGCATGGCTGCAACAAACCTTGGGCTGGCGTGAACCCTACCGCGACGAAGCATGGGAATCCGCCGAACCCTTCGAGCCGCAACGCGCCGATAAAATTGCCGCCGCCTACCTCGACGCCCGCCGCCACAACCAAGACTTTCAAGAAACCGCCGTCCGCCTCGACGCCGAAAGCCTGTTGCCCGCCGGTGAACTGGGTAAATTGTGGCAGCAGAATTTCCAAGCCGCCGCCAAACGTATAGACGGCGCATTGCTGCAAAGCCCCAAACTGCCGCCTTTCGCCTACGAAATTCCGTTCGACGGGCAAACCCTGCAAGGCAGCCTCGGCAACCTGTACCAATGCGGCCAAGTGTTCTACCTCGACCGCAAACCCAACACCCCGCAACGCATCGCCCTCCTGCTCGAACATTTAATCTTTTGCGCGGTAGGGCCGTCTAAAACCGAAACCCGCCAAACCCATATCGTTCAGCCTGAAGAAACGACGCTTTATCCTGAAATACCTAGCAGCCACGCGCAACAAATGCTGCAAAAATGGCTGGCATTCTTCAACCTCGGACAAACGCGCCCGCTGCCTTTCTTCGCCAAAACCAGCCTCGCCGCCGCCGAAGCCTACGGCAAAAAAACAGAGCTGGGAAGATGCCCTGAACAAAGCCAAGGAAAGCTATCACGGCAGCAAAGTCAGCAAAGGCCAAAAAGACTATACCGAAGTTACCTTAGTGTTCGGCAATGAAGACACCGAGCCGGTGGAAGGAGCTTTATTTCAAAGATTGGTGGAAGAGCTGTTGATACCGCTGCTGGAAGCGGTCAAGGAGGAATCATCCGATGCGGCATAGAAGCCGCAAGTCGGAAGAGTTCGTTTGAAAACGTGAATTCATCGTTTCAGACGACCTCTTCCCCGGTAAACCTGTTTTTAAAACCCTCACTTCCGCCGTCATTCACCAAACTGGAATCCATTGGAAATTCGAAAGGGCAAATGTTTCAAAAACAGTTGCCGAAATACAACCGAAACCTTTGCAAAAAATCCCTTTTCCCCTGCAACCGAAAACCCGTGTTTGGGTTTCGGCTGTCAGGGAAAGAAGAATTTTGCAAAGATCGGTCTTTGCTTCAACTGAATTCAAACCTTTCTATATTGACTTTATATTTTGCATTTCACGTTTTTTGCCGGTTTCATTTTAACCCGACGGCCCAATTCACATATTGCAATCAAATTTTTCTTCTTCCGTCTGTTTAAATCCAATTGAATGCTCCCTCTTCCCGGCTAATCGAATTCAAATTCAGACCCGCTTTATCTTTTTCAACCATATTCAGCATATGCGTTTGGGTTATCTCCTAAAACAAAAATCCGCTTTATTTTTTTAATTAATGAAATTCATTATCAAAATATTTGTAAAGTTTAATAATATGTTATAAAGTAACGAACTTCGTTTCTGAGGTAACTATTATGAATCCGAATTTCAAATTAAACCTACTGACATTATCTTTACTGGCTATAACAAGTATCGCACACGCAGAAGAAGAGGTTTCAACTCAAGAGCTTGATGAAATTCAAGTCAAAGGCAAACACATTGCCAAAGAGAAAAAAGTTTTTACCGAAGGCCAAGCCAAAAGTTCGCGTGAACGCGTTTATCAATCCAGCGAAAACATCGATGCCATCGTGCGGAGCATGCCCGGCGTCTTCACCCAACAAGACAAGGGATCGGGGGTATTGGCGGTCAATATCCGTGGCGATAGCGGTTTGGGACGCGTCAATACGATGGTTGACGGCGTAACCCAAACCTTCTATTCCACTTCTGCCGATGCCGGACGCAGCGGCAGCTCCTCGCAATTCGGTACGGCACTGGATCCCAATTTTATTGCCGGCGTGGATGTAACCAAAGGCAGTTTCTCGGGTGCCAACGGCATCAATACCTTATCCGGTACAGCCAATTTCCGTACTTTACGGGTGGACGATGTGGTACACGGAAACCATACCTTTGGGCTTTTAACCAAAGGATTGACCGGCACAAACAGCACCAAAAGCAATTTTATGGCAACCGGAGCGGTACAAAAATGGTTTGACAGCGGTGCGCGCCTTGGCGCGTTATATGGCTACAGCCACCGTAATGTCGAGCAAAACTATAAAGTAGGCGGCGGCGGTCAGCGTATCGGCAATTTTGGCGAAGAATATTTGGACCGTAAAAAACAAGAATATTTTGAAAGCAACTTATTGAAATTCGACCAAGGGCAAAATCGTTGGGTTCGAGACTTTTCTAAGCGCAACGCAGTCGGTAAAAGCTATTGGGACTACCCTTTCTCCAGAAAAATATAACGATCCTGAGGTTTTGCAAAGAGATTATGTTGATGATTTGGAAAGAAGCTGGAAAGAGAATTTGGCACCGCAATGGGATCTGACGCCTATCGACCCTACCAGCCTGCAACAACGCTCAAACAGTCATTTGGTCAAAGTGGAATACGAAAACGACAACAACAAGCTGGACCTTCAGCTTCGTACCATGAACAACCGTATCGGCAGCCGCAAAGTAGAAAACCGCAACTACCAAGCCAATTACAATTTAAACATTGGCGATTATGTCGATTTAAACGTGTTGGCCGCCCATAATCTGGGTAAACAAAAATATCCGAAAAACTCACGTTTTTCGGGATGGGGGCTGTTGGATTATTTGGAAACCAAAAACACAGCCAACCTTTTGGATATCAACAACCGCTTCTCTTTCAACCTTCCCAACAAAACAGATTTAAAAGCCACCGTCGGTTTCAATTTCTTTAAAAACCAATACAGTAAAAACCGCTTTCCGGAAGAGCTGAGCCTGTTTTACGACGGTCCCGATCAAGATGCCGGCCTGTACAGCTTTTTTTAGGACGCTTCAAAGGCGACAAAGGAATATTTCCTCAAAAATCAACCATATTACAACCTTCAGGCCAGCAAAAATTCAATACGTTCTATTTTGATACTTCCTTGAAAAAAGGCATTTATCAACTGAATTACAGCACCAATATAGTCAACTATCGCTACAAAGGCGAATATACCGACTACTTCAATACCCAAGAAGACTTTAAAAAAGCATTTGGAGAAGATTCTGAAATTTATAAACAGCATTGCACGCCAAGCTGCGATCTTTACGAACCGGTTTATACCAAATCCGGTAAAAAGCATGCGGTAAACCATTCGGTGGCATTAAACATCAATGTCAACGACTACTTTATGCCGTTTATCAGCTATTCGCGTACGCATAGAATGCCAAATATTCAAGAAATGTATTTTTCACAAATCGGCGACTCGGGCGTCAATACCGCCCTTAAGCCGGAACAGGCCAATACTTACCAAATAGGCTTCAATACCTTCAAAAAAGGGATTTTCAAGCCGGATGATGTATTGGGTTTCAAACTGGTCGCCTATCGCAGCAGGATAAACAACTATATCCACAATGTTTATGGCAAATGGTGGGATTTGGATAATGCACCCAGCTGGGTAACCAGTACCGGTCTGCAATACTCTATCCAGCATCGAAACTATGCCAAACCTGTCCATAAAAATGGTTTGGAAGTGGAAATGAACTATGATTTTGGCCGCTTTTTTTCAACCCTGTCTTACGCATATCAAAAAACCAACCAGCCGACCAATTATAGCGATGCCAGCGAATCGCCCCGTAATTCTTCTAAAGAAGACCAAATCAAACAAGGCTACGGCTTAAGCAAAATTTCCCGCCTGCCCCGAGATTACGGGCGGTTTGAATTGGGTTCCCGCTGGTTGGGCAACAAATTGACCATCGGCGGCATTATGCGCTATTACGGCAAAAGTACACGGGCAACGACTGAGGAAGAATTTGTTGACGGTACAACCGGTGCCAACACCTACTCTTCACACCAAATGGGCAGAAGGGCGATCAAAAACAGAAAGCATCAACAGACAGCCGCTGATTTTTGATTTCTATGCCAATTACGAACCGAAGAAAAACCTTATCCTTCGTTTCGACATTCAAAATGCGTTCAATAAACGCTATATCGATCCTTTGGATGCCGCAAACGATGCCGCAACCCAGCGCTATTTCAGCGTATTTGAAAGAAAAGGCGGTTTGGATGATGAAGAAGTCGAATGCGATGCCAACGGTTTATGCAATGGCAAATATGGCGGCACGACACGCTCCGTCCTGAATAACTATGCGCGTGGCAGGACTTTGCTGTTTACCATCAGTTATAAGTTCTAAATCCAACCATCAGCATTCTTAATACTGTGCTGACTAAAAAGCCGACAAACATAATGTTTGCCGGCTTTTTTCAATATATTCTCAAAGGTCTCAACTCATCTTATTGCAAAGATCTCCGCATATAAAAGGTCGTCTGAACATATGTTTCAGACGACCTTTTTAACTCTTGCTGCTTATTTGTTGTGTTGACGGAAATACGCCCACTCTTCCACAATGGTACCGTCAGGCAGATGGCACATTCCATACTCTCCGCCATCCTTGTCTTTTTTGATTTCCAACTTACCGCCCTGCTTCACACAAAATTCTGAAGCCGGATTGGGCATACCGGTCATCGGTACACTTTCTTTCTCAAGAGCATTGCAAGCTGCCAAAGTAGTTACAGCCGCGAGGCTTAAAATAATCGGCTTAATCACATGTTTTCCTTTTACTATCCAAATATCTCTATTAATTGGATACTCGGTTTTCAGACGACCTCTAAAACAGTTTGAAAATATCCATCAACACAAAATATCAGCGTTTATTTTGGTGATAAATGGGCATAACTTCCGGCAACATCCTTCGTATTGCTTCGATACGGGTATTGTTGGCGGGATGGGTTGACAAGATGGCTACCTGACTGCCGCCTTGCGCCTTATTCATTTTTTTCCCATACGCTGATCGCCGCCTGCGGATTGTAACCTGCCTGAGCCATCAGGCGGACGCCTCCCGCATCTGCCTCACTTTCCTGATAACGCGAAAAAGGTTTGGTTGCCAATAAATCTGTTCCGACGCCGACCAAATTCCCGTCCAAACCGACGGCACCTGCCAAAATAGAACCACCCAAGCCGGTCAATACCTGACCTCCGATGGCTTTTTTGCTGTGTTCGAGCAGCGCATGCGTCATTTCATGCCCGATGACTGCGGCGATTTCATCATCCGTCAGTTGCAAACGTTCGACCATGCCGGTATATACCGCCATTTTTCCGCCCGGCATCGCCCAAGCATTCAACTCGTTGCTGCGGATAACATTCATCTGCCAATTAAAAGGTATGCCGGTACGGTTGGCGCGGTTGGCATACGGAACCAGTCGGGAAAACACCCGATGAACACGCTGCGCCGTCGGAGAGCTGACATCCAGCGCATTCTGGCTGCGCGCTTTTTGTACAACCTGCGTATAGTTTCGCTCGGCTCCCTCATTCAAAGCAGCCGTATCATATCCGACCATATCGGCGACGGAAGTACAGCCCGCCAACGCCGCAACCCCGAGCCATAATCCGTACTTTTTTTATTGATTTTGTTCATTTCAAAAATTCCTTGATGCCCGATAAAAGATTGAAATCAAAACCGTACAAAACGCCTTCCGTTTTCACCCACTGACCGTAAAATAAAATGCCGCCTGATTTTCAGACGGCATAACAAATATTTTAAGAGCGGCGCTGCAACATCCAAGATTCGATCTTACGCGCGTCGTTGACTCGGGTTGTCGAAGTCGGCGAGTTCAGCAATACGATGGTAATCGGTTGGTTTTGGACGTTTGCCTTAACCACCATCGAACGTCCTGCTTCGCGGATATAACCGGTTTTCTGAAGCTCGATGTTCCAGCTGCCTTCGCGGACGAGGGCGTTGGAGTTTTTATAGTTTTGGCGGCCGTTTGCCGTCCAAACCGAGCCGTAGTTGGAGGTCGTGTTTTTGCGGATAAGCGGATATTTGCTTGCCGCGGCGACCATGCGGTTCAAATCGTTGGCGGTTGATACGTTTTGGAAATTTAGGCCGGTAGGTTCGTAGAAACGGCTGCTATACATGCCAAGACTTTGCGCTTTGGCATTCATGGCAGCAACAAACGCCGACATACCGCCCGGATAGGTGCGGCCCAGCGCGTGGGTTGCGCGGTTTTCGCTGCTCATCAGGCTAAGGTGCAGCAATTCGCCGCGCGTCAGTGTTGTGCCGACTGCAAGGCGGCTGCCTGTACCCTTCAAGCGGTCGATTTCATCGGCAGTAATGGTAATGGGCTCGTTCATATCCAACCGTGCGTCCAAAACGACCATTGCGCTCATCAGTTTGGAAATGGACGCAATCGGCATCACGCGATCTGCGTTTTTCTGATACAGGATTTCACCTGTTTTGTTGTTGAAAATCAAAGCAGCCTGCGATGTCAAAAGCGGCCCCGCCATCATCGCCTGAGCCTCGATTTTTTGTGCGTGGCTTAATGCGAAAGCTTCCATCGGGTCATTTTGGGTTGGAAAATTTTGTTCCAAAAATTGACCCAAAACGTCCATATCGTCTGCAGCGGCAGGGGCGGCGGCGACAGTCAACGCCATACCCAAACAGGCGGCACTCAGTGTTTTATAAAATTTCATAACCGACATACTTCAACCAGTAGAATTTAAGACAATTGAATTATTAAAGGAGATATTTTTGCTTAAAAATACAACAAAATGTAAAGTTTAATATGGCTTTTTTTGCGTTTGTTTGCATCTTTTTCCCAAATTGGAAACAATCTTAAGGATGGGAAATTGTGGCGTGTTGCCATGCGTCGGAGGGTCGTCTGAAAACCTTACGCCCAACAGCTTGCCATACGGTATTTGATAAACCTTAAGATACTGATTATACTTACCGACTTTGCCGAAAACCGTTCCCACAACATTCGGATAACGGTTTGCCGATATTGCTTGAAAACAGAAGATAAATTATGACTGAAGAAAAAAACGCTCCTGCTCGTTTTGCGGAAAATCCGAGCATGAAGTCAAAAAAACCTGATTGAAGGCGAAAACGCTTTTTATCTGTAACGAATGTGTAGAAACTTGCGGCGTAATGCTGCAAAGTTCAGACGACCTCTCCGCAGACAAATCTGCAACGGATGCGTCCCATCCGAACAACAAGCTGCCCACGCCTGCCGAAATCGTCGCCAATCTCAACGATCACGTTATCGGTCAGGAACAAGCCAAGAAAGCCTTGGCGGTGTCGGTGTACAACCATTACAAACGCCTGCGCCATCCCAAAGCCAACGGCAACGTCGAATTGTCGAAATCCAACATCCTGCTTATCGGTCCGACCGGTTCGGGTAAAACGCTGTTGGCGCAGTCTTTAGCGCGCAAACTGGACGTACCGTTCGTCATGGCGGACGCGACCACGCTGACTGAAGCGGGTTATGTCGGTGAAGACGTCGAACAAATCATTACCAAGCTTTTGGGCAAATGCGATTTTGATGTCGAAAAAGCCCAGCGCGGCATCGTTTATATCGACGAAATCGACAAAATCTCGCGTAAAAGCGACAACCCGTCGATTACCCGCGACGTATCCGGCGAAGGCGTGCAACAAGCCTTGCTGAAACTGATTGAAGGTACGGTTGCCAGCGTTCCGCCCCAAGGCGGCCGCAAACATCCGAATCAGGAATTTATCAACGTTGATACGACCAATATCCTGTTTATCTGCGGCGGCGCGTTTGCGGGCTTGGAAAAAAAGTGATTCGTCAGCGTACTGAAAAAAAGGCGGTATCGGTTTCGGTGCGTCCGTTCACAGCAAGGACGAAAAATGCCGACATTACCGGGTTGTTTGAAATCGTTGAGCCTGAAGACTTGATTAAATTCGGTCTGATTCCCGAGTTAATCGGTCGTCTGCCCGTCATCGCCACGTTGGCGGAATTGGACGAAGACGCATTGGTCAACATCCTGACCGAGCCGAAAAAAATGCTTTGGTGAAACAATATCAAACCCTGTTCGGCATGGAAAATGTTGAATTGGAATTTGAAGAAGAAGCCCTGCGCAGCATCGCCCGTCAGGCAATGGAACGTAAAACCGGCGCGCGCGGCCTGCGCTCCATTGTTGAACGCTGCCTGTTGGATACCATGTATCAACTGCCTGATTTGAAAGGCGTAACCAAAGTTGTCATCGATAAAGACGTGATTGAGAAAGGCAAACAACCCAAGCTTCTGCGCGAAGACGGGAGCGAATATCAGGCAAACGCTCGGTAAAAGAACGAATCGATCATACCGATAAAATATAAAAAGGTCGTCTGAAACCCTGTTTTCAGACGACCTTTTGTTTTTCAAGATAATTCGTTTCAATAGCAAACATCTATTACATCCGATAACATAAATATTCCAATTTTTGCCAAACTGGTCTATGATACCCAAAAAGAATTGTTTACAATTCTTTGATTTACAAATCATTTGCAACGGTCAGAAGAAAAAAACAGAAAAAAAGGAACAAAGAGATGTTAGAAGCCTATCGCAAAGCCGCCGCCGAGCGTGCTGCCCTCGGTATCCCGCCCCTCCCTTTGAACGCGCAGCAAACCGCCGATTTGGTCGAGCTGCTGAAAAAAACCCGCCCGCAGGCGAAGGTGAATTCTTGGTCGAACTGCTTGCCCACCGTGTTCCGCCCGGTGTGGACGATGCCGCCAAAGTCAAAGCCTCATTCTTGGCTGCCGTTGCCGAAGGCAGCGCATCCAGCCCGCTGATTTCCCCCGAATATGCGACCGAACTTTTTAGGTACGATGCTCGGCGGTTACAACATTCACGCCTTAATCGAACTCTTGGATAACGACAAACTCGCGCCTATCGCTGCCAAAGGTTTGAAACATACGCTTCTGATGTTCGATTCTTTCCACGACGTTCAGGAAAAAGCCGAAAAAGGCAACAAATATGCGCAGGAAGTTTTGCAATCTTGGGCGGATGCCGAATGGTTCACTTCACGCGCCAAAGTTCCCGAAAAAATCACCGTTACCGTCTTCAAAGTTGACGGCGAAACCAATACGGACGACCTCTCCCCTGCGCCCGACGCATGGAGCCGTCCAGATATTCCACTGCACGCGCTGGCGATGCTGAAAAACCCGCGCGACGGCATCACGCCCGACAAACCGGGCGAAGTCGGTCCGATTAAATTGTTGGAAGAACTCAAAGCCAAAGGTCATCCTGTTGCCTACGTCGGCGACGTGGTCGGTACCGGTTCTTCACGCAAATCTGCAACCAACTCCGTCATTTGGCATACCGGTGAAGACATCCCGTTCGTGCCGAACAAACGCTTCGGCGGCGTATGTTTGGGCGGTAAAATCGCACCGATTTTCTTCAATACTCAAGAAGACTCCGGTGCATTACCGATTGAAGTCGATGTTTCCGCGCTGAAAATGGGCGATGTCGTCGATATTCTGCCTTATGAAGGCAAAATCGTGAAAAACGGCGAAACCGTTGCCGAGTTTAGCCTGAAATCCCAAGTATTGCTGGACGAAGTGCAAGCGGGCGGCCGTATCAACCTGATTATCGGTCGCGGTCTGACCGCCAAAGCGCGCGAAGCCCTGAAACTGCCTGCTTCCACCGAATTCCGCCTGCCGCAAGCGCCTGCCGAAAGCAAAGCCGGTTTCACGTTGGCGCAAAAAATGGTCGGTCGCGCCTGCGGTCTGCCGGAAGG
Organism: uncultured Neisseria sp.; assembly: GCA_916438535.1. Taxonomy (GTDB): domain Bacteria; phylum Pseudomonadota; class Gammaproteobacteria; order Burkholderiales; family Neisseriaceae; genus Neisseria. The sequence goes on from CAKAEP010000001.1 coordinate 614,273, forward strand.
ACAAGGCGTACGCCCGGGTACTTATTGCGAACCGCGCATGACCACGGTCGGCTCGCAAGACACTACCGGCCCGATGACCCGCGACGAGTTGAAAGACTTGGCTTGTTTGGGCTTCTCCGCCGATATGGTGATGCAGTCTTTCTGTCACACCGCTGCTTATCCGAAACCTGTCGATGTCAGAACCCATAAAGAACTGCCCGCCTTTATTTCTACCCGTGGCGGCGTATCTCTACGTCCGGGAGACGGTGTGATCCACTCATGGCTCAACCGCCTGCTGTTGCCCGATACTGTCGGCACTGGTGGCGACAGCCACACCCGTTTTCCTATCGGTATTTCCTTCCCCGCAGGCTCCGGTCTGGTTGCTTTCGCAGCAGCGACCGGCGTGATGCCGCTCGATATGCCTGAGTCCGTATTGGTACGCTTCAGCGGCAAGTTGCAACCGGGCGTAACCCTGCGCGATTTGGTAAACGCCATTCCGCTTTACGCGATTAAACAAGGTTTACTCACCGTTGCCAAAGCCGGTAAGAAAAACATCTTCTCCGGCCGCATCCTCGAAATCGAAGGCCTGCCTGATTTGAAAGTGGAACAAGCCTTTGAATTGACCGACGCGTCTGCTGAGCGCTCTGCCGCCGGCTGTACCGTGAAGCTCAACAAAGAGCCGATTATCGAGTACATGAAATCCAACGTCGTGTTGATGAAAAACATGATTGCCGACGGCTATCAAGACCCGCGCACTTTGGAACGCCGCATCAAAGCCATGGAAAAATGGCTGGCGAATCCAGAGCTGCTCGAAGCAGATAAAGATGCCGAATACGCCGCCGTGATTGAAATCAACATGGACGACATCAAAGAGCCGATCATCGCCTGCCCGAACGACCCGGACGACGTATGCTTCATGTCCGAACGTTCCGGCACCAAAATCGACGAAGTGTTCATCGGTTCGTGCATGACCAACATCGGCCACTTCCGCGCCGCCTCCAAACTCTTGGAAGGCAAGTCCGACATCCCCGTCCGCCTGTGGATGGCGCCGCCGACCAAAATGGACGCGAAAGAGTTGTCCGACGAAGGCCACTACGGCGTACTCGGCCGCGCCGGCGCGCGTATGGAAATGCCGGGCTGTTCGCTGTGTATGGGTAACCAAGCCCAAGTACACGAAGGCGCGACCGTCATGTCCACTTCCACCCGTAACTTCCCGAACCGCTTGGGTAAAAACACCTTCGTTTACCTCGGCTCGGCAGAGTTGGCGGCGATTTGCTCGAAACTGGGTAAAATCCCGACCATTGAAGAATACCAAGCCAACATCGGCATCATCAACGAACAGGGCGATCAAATCTACCGCTACATGAACTTCAACGAAATCGACAGCTACAACGAAGTAGCCGAGACCGTGAATGTTTAATAAGTAGGTAAAACCGTTTCAGACGACCTCTTCAATGGCTAACCCTATGAGGTCGTCTGAAAACAAAAAAACAGAACAGTTTTCGCTGTTCTGTTTTTTTATAGTGGATTAACTTTAAACCAGTACGGCGTTGCCTCGCCTTGCCGTACTATCTGTACTGTCTGCGGCTTCGTCGCCTTGTCCTGATTTAAATTTAATCCACTATATTTTCAAGTCAATCACCATATTCCCTACTACCGGATATATCTCCTAGCCGCTGATAATCCCGTTCACACCTGCTGCCGCTGCCAAACGATACAATATTTCCTGAGGGCATATCATTTGTGCCACAGACGGGTAATATTGGCGATAACCGGAAGACGGCACACTTTCCTAACCCGAACGATGGCATCGACATCCAAACGGTAGGCATGTTCCGGCTCAAAACTGAGTGTCCCAGCTTCACCGAGCACAATGTGGCTGTTGCCGCGCAAAGCGATATGTTCTGCCGCCATCAGCCAATCATCAACGCGATGATGCTTGTCTTTACACAACACTACCGGCGTATTCAGACGACCTACCTCATCCAAAAAGCGTCCGATTGTTCATCATACTGCCGCCCAAATACAAAATATCCGCTCCGGCAGACAAGGCCTCATCTATCTGGCGCACATCACGGATACGGACAATGACGGGCTTGCCTGTTTTCTGCAAATCAGAAATTTCCTGAACAATCGCCCGAACCCGTAAGTTTTCACGCTGCTCGTCCACTTTTTCATAAGGGCGTGCAGGAAGGTAAAACGGATCGACAAATACTGCATCCGCCTCTTCCGTCCTATCCGTATCGGCAGTAATATCCAACCGCTTCACTCCGCCGAATATCACACCCCGTACAACAATCCTGCCGTCTTCCTCGTCCGCCTCTCGGCTGATAATTTTTCCAATCGTTCAATACCCGGACAACGCGTTCCACATCAGGCAGACGTTCCAATTCATTTGGGCGGAACACCCGCTCATCACCAACCGCACCGATAATCGTCCGCTCTTCCCCCGAGAGATATGCTCTTTCAACCCCTTATTACGAATAAACCCGATTACCCCCTCTACCGACTCCTGAGAAGCATTCTTACCCATCACAATAATCATCATATATCTCCTGAAACAGACAGAAATATTAGCATATTGACTTAGCAAGTAAAATTTATTTTATAGTAAATTAAAATCAGAATAGGATAGTAGCGCATCGTCAAATCGGGCGTAATCAGACAATACGGTTCGCAGATACCGCTTAATATTCGCCCACACCTTCTCAATCGGGTTGAGCTCAGGTGAATAAGGTGCAAGAGGCAATACCTTATGTCCCCATTTTTCCGCCATTTCCCGTAAAACACCCATACGGTGAAATCGTGCATTATCTAAAATAATCACCGATTTTTTTGAGTCAATGCAGGCAGTAGGCATTGCTGAAACCACGCTTCAAAAAAGACTCCGGTCATCGTATTTTGATAAACCATCGGAGCAATCAGCCGGTTGCCGACTTGTGCGGACACCAGAGATAAGCGTCGGTATCTTTTTCCACTTATCTGCGCTTTCACTATTTGCCCTTTCGGGCTGCGGGCATAGGGACGGAACAGGTAGCGGTCAAATCCTGTTTCATCCAAATAAACACGTTGGTAGTCGGAAAATTCGGCCAGCTGTGTCAAATAATGCGTTACTTTGGCCGGGTCTTGTTCTTTGTAAGTGGTGGTCTTTTTTTGCGCGTCATCCCCATCTGTTTGAGTGCATAGCAAACGGCGGCTGGCGTACAATCAAAATGTTTGGCGATTTCATGCAGATAGGCATCCGGGTGTTGCCCAACATATTGAGCCAGTTTTTGCCTATCCAATTTGACGGCATTTAGACCGGTGACTTGATGTTTTAGGCTGCCTGTTTGTTTTTTAAGGCGAATCCACAGGTAAAGCGTGTTTCTTGACAAGTTAAACGTTGCGGCGGTTTGGCTGATGTTTTTGCATTGTTCGTAATAGTTTAAAGCTTTGTTTCTCAAGTCCGCAGAGTATGCCATGGTTAAACCTTCAAAGTTGAGTATTGTACTATTTTTATTTTTTTAATTGACTATACAAGCCGAGACCTTTGCAAATTGGTTTCAGCATATAGCCGATTAAGAGCAGAGTGTTGATTACACGGTAAAAGAATTTGTTGTTTAAAAACCCAAAGGTCGTCTGAAACCATTTCAGACGACCTTTTTATGCGTTTATATAGTGGATTAAATTTAAATCAGGACAAGGCGACGAAGCCGCAGACAGTACAGATAGTACGGAACCGATTCACTTGGTGCTTCAGCACCTTAGAGAATCGTTCTCTTTGAGCTAAGGCGAGGCAACGCCGTACTGGTTTAAAGTTAATCACTATATCTTTACTTTTATTCCCACTCGATCGTAGCAGGCGGTTTGCCGCTTACATCGTAAACCACGCGGTTGATGCCTTTGACTTCGTTGATGATGCGGTTGGACACGCGGCCGAGCAGCGAGTACGGCAGTTCTGCCCAGTGTGCGGTCATAAAGTCGCTGGTGATGACTGCGCGCAGCGCGACAACGTAATCATAAGTGCGTCCGTCGCCCATTACGCCGACGGATTTGACAGGCAGGAACACGGCGAAGGCTTGGCTGGTCAGGTCGTACCAAGATGTGCCGTTTTTCGTCGGTAGTGTTGCGCAATTCTTGGATAAAAATGTCGTCCGCTTGACGCAATAAGTCGGCGTATTCTTTTTTCACTTCGCCCAAGATACGCACGCCCAAACCGGGGCCCGGGAACGGATGGCGGTACACCATTTCGCGTGGTAAGCCCAAAGCAACGCCCAGTTCGCGCACTTCGTCTTTAAACAAGTCGCGCAACGGCTCAAGTAGCTTGAGTTTCATATTTTCGGGCAGGCCGCCGACGTTGTGGTGCGATTTGATGGCGTGGGCTTTTTTGGTTTTCGCGCCTGCGGATTCGATTACGTCGGGGTAAATCGTGCCTTGCGCCAGCCATTTGGCGCTGGTGAGTTTTTTCTCTTCAGCATCAAATACTTCGATAAATTCCGCGCCGATGATTTTGCGTTTTTTCTCGGGATCGGTAACGCCGGCGAGTTTCGCCATGAATTGCTCTTCGGCATCGACGTGAATCACCTTCACACCCAAGTTGCGGGCGAACATATCCATCACCATTTTGCCTTCGTTCAAGCGCAAGAGACCGTGATCGACGAACACGCAAGTCAGTTGGTCGCCGATGGCGCGGTGAATCAGCGCGGCAGCTACGGAAGAGTCCACGCCGCCCGACAGCCCTAAAATCACTTCGTCGCTGCCAACCTGTTCGCGGATTTTTGCAACGGCTTCTTCGATGTAGTTCGGCATCGTCCAGCTCGGTTGCGCGCCGCAGATGTCCAAGACAAAGCGGTTCAACAGGGTGCGGCCTTGTTTGGTGTGTGTCACTTCGGGGTGGAATTGGATGCCGTAGAATTGTTTTTCGACGTTTTCCATCATGGCAATCGGGCATGACGGGGTATCGCCGATAACGGCAAAGCCGTTGGGCAGTTTGGATACTTTATCGCCGTGGCTCATCCATACGTCCAGCGTATTCGGCGCGTCATCGTAAATATCGCGGGTCAGTTCGCTATCGATGGTTTTGACTTGCGCGTAACCGAATTCACGCTGGTTGCCGGGCTGAACTTCGCCGCCCAAGTGGTGCGCCATAAACTGCATTCCGTAGCAGATGCCCAAAACCGGAATGCCCAAATCGAAAATGCCGGTATCGGCTTGATAATCGGATTCGTAAACGGAATTGGGGCCGCCGGAGAGGATGATACCTTTCGGATTGAAGGCTTTGATTTCGTCCAAAGGCATGTCGAAAGAATGCAACTCGCAGTAGACATGGGCTTCGCGCACGCGGCGGGCGATCAGCTGGGTAACTTGCGAACCGAAGTCGAGAATGAGGATTTTTGTCTTGGGTCATGGCGGGAACTTTGCAGAGTGATAGGAAACGGTCTGACTGTTTCAAACGGGATTCCGATAACAAAACAGGTCGTCTGAAAACGGCGGATTATACCATTTTCAGACGACCTTTGCAGGGAGAGGGGCTTAGTTATCCTGCTGTTTATGCTGCTTATAAGGCACCATATCGCTGCGCGAAAGCAGCAGCAGGCAGCCCAACACCATCATTCCCAAAGCAACCAGCGGCGAATAGCCGAGCCAATATTGATTGTGCAGATATACCGCCGCGCCGATATACACCAGCAGCGGGCCGGAAACGATAGACTGCTTGTTGACACCGTCCATCACCAAAACCGCAATCCCCGCCAGCACCATACCGGCGGACACGATGGTCGAAGTTGCGGGCAGGATGTCCGTCGTTTTCAAAAACCAAACGGCACCGAAGATAATCAAAAAAACAGCGGCAGGAAAAGCGAAGAGCGAGACATGGCGTTACTCCGTAAAATTTCAGACGACCCTGATTATTGGGTCGCAAGGGTCGTCTGAAAAGCCTGAAGAAAGCAATCTTGGGTATGTTTTTGCAAACATAGGGCTTGATGTGTAAACGGCGGGTATAGTGGATTAACTTTAAACCAGTACGGCGTTGCCTCGCCTTAGCTCAAAGAGAACGATTCTCTAAGGTGCTGAAGCACCAAGTGAATCAGTTCTGTACTATCTGTACTGTCTGCGGCTTCGTCGCCTTGTCCTGATTTTTTTGTTAATCCACTATACATGTTTGCGGCAACATCGGCATCCGGCGGTCAATTCAAGCTGCTATCAGCCTCAACGCACATTTTTTTCATCAAACGTTGTTTTTCGCGTTTCCAGTCGGCTTCTTTCAGGCTTTGGCGTTTGTCGTGTTGTTTTTTTACCCTTCGCCAAAGCCGATTTCCATTTTGATTTTTGCCGCGCGTAAAGTGCAGGTTCAACGGGACGATGGTATAACCCGCACGCTCGGTCTTACCGATGAGCTTGTTGATTTCGGATTGCTTGAGCAAAAGCTTGCGCGGACGGACGGGGTCGGGTTTGACGTGCGTCGAAGCAGTCGGCAGCGCGGTAATATGGCAGCCGACCAGATAAAAAGCGTCTTTTTTTCCAGTAGATATAGCTTTCTTTCAACTGCACCCGCCCGGCGCGGATGGCTTTGACTTCCCAACCTTCCAATACCAGACCGGCTTCGAGCTGGTCTTCGATAAAGAAGTCGTGAAAGGCTTTTTTTATTATTGGCAATACTCATAATTCTATTCTTGTCTTCTGTCTTTTTCAGACCGGCTATTTTTAACAGGATGCGGGGGTAGTGCGAACTGCTTCTCAAACCGACTGTATTTTTCCAGCCTCTTCCGCTTTTTCAATCTTTTAAACGTATGCCGCTCTATACGGCAAATTATAGTGGATTAACTTTAAACCAGTACGGCGTTGCCTCGCCTTGCCGTACTATCTGTACTGTCTGCGACTTCGTCGCCTTGTCCTGATTTAAATTTAATCCACTATAAAATCAGAAACACCAGACTACCCTAGCCTCACATTCGTATAGTATGGCAAAGTGAAATAGAAAATCCCCAACCTATCGCCCTTCCCCTCTCTTCCTAAAAAGCAAAAGAATAGGCTGGCATTTTGCTTCATACTGATTTTCGTAAGAAGCATATCAAATGTACCACACGCTCCTCGATGAGGGTCGTCTGAAACTGGGAATAGGTTTTCAGACGACCTTTCATGTTGCTGTCCGTTAATTTTTCCGCATCGCGGCAGATTTCGATGGCTTCCTGAAGGCTGGAAACGCCGAAGATTTTTTAGATTCGGAAACTCTTTTGCGTTGCGCGGCATATTGGCTTTGGGGACGATGGCGCGTTTGAAACCGAGTTTTTCCGCTTCTTTGAGCCGCTCTTGTCCGCGTGCGACGGGCGGACTTCGCCGCTTAGTCCGATTTCGCCGAAGGCGACCTTTTTTCTGGCAGCGGGCGGTTGCGGAAGCTGGAGAGCATGGCGAGGATGACGGCGAGGTCGGCGGCGGGTTCGCCGATTTTGACGCCGCCGACAGCGTTTAGGAACACGTCTTGGTCAAAGCAGGCAATGCCGCCGTGGCGGTTGAGGACGGCGAGCAACATGGCGAGGCGGTTTTGTTCGAGGCCGACGGTGAGGCGTTTGGGGGTAAAGCCGTGTGCGTCATCGACCAATGCCTGAATTTCGACCAGAAGCGGGCGGCTGCCTTCCTGCGTGACCAAAACGCACGAACCCGGGGTGTCGTCGCGGTAGCTGGCGAGAAAGATGGCGGACGGGTTGGACACGCCTTTCAAACCGTTTTCGGTCATGGCGAACACGCCCAGTTCGTTTGCTGCGCCGAAGCGGTTTTTGATGGCGCGGATCATGCGGTAGTTGGAATGCTGGTCGCCCTCGAAATACAGCACGGTATCGACCATGTGCTCCAGCACGCGCGGGACCGGCAATCGCGCCGTCTTTGGTCACGTGTCCGACCAGTATCATGGCGATGCCCATTTGTTTTGCCATGCGCGTCAGTTGGGCGGCGCATTCGCGCACCTGCGATACGGAACCTGGGGCGGAAGTGATTTGGTCGGAATACATGGTTTGGATGGAGTCGATGACGACGACTTCGGGCTGATGCTGTTTCAACGCCGTCTGAATCGCTTCCATGCGGATTTCGGCAAGCAGGTTTCACGCCTTCGGTCGGGCAGCTCCAAACGTTGCGCACGCAGGGCGACCTGTTGGGCAGATTCCTCGCCGGAAACGTACAGCACTTTGCGGCTTTGCGCCATTTTGGCGATGGTCTGCAACAGCAGTGTGGATTTGCCGATGCCGGGGTCGCCGCCGAGCAGGATGACCGCACCATCGACCAAACCGCCGCCCAATACGCGGTCAAGTTCGCCCATGCCGGTCGGGATTGCGCGGCACTTCGGTGGCGGTAACGGCGGAGAGGGATTGGACGGTCGAGGTATCCGCCGCCCAAGATTGGAAAGCGGGCGTTTTTTTCGGCTCGGGCGCGGCCAGGCTTTCCTGAAGCGTGTTCCACTCGCCGCAATGCGGGCATTTGCCTTGCCATTTCGGGGAAGTGCCGCCGCATTCGGAGCATTGGTAGATGGTTTTTGGGGCTTTTGCCATGGTGTTTTGTTTCCTGTGGAATATTTTGATGTGTGAAAAGGTCGTCTGAAAACAATGATAGCGTTTTCAGACGACCTTTTTTTCAAATTCGAGACTGAACATGTGCTTTATTTCTTTTGCCGTCTTTCTCTGCATCTTTTTTTCGGTGCAGGTTTTCTTCGCCGCCAAACCCTAAAGACTTTTTGCCATTCGGCTGGATTTTTTTCACCAAGTCCAAGGCTTTGCGGAGCTGGTCGTCTTTGGCAGGATTAGGAATGCGACGGCTGGAGAGGTCTTCGTCTTTCTCTTTGTCCTTGCCTTTTTTGGACTTGGCGTTTTCATCGGCTTTGGCGGCTTCGTTTGAATCAGGCGTGCTGATTTCAGTGCTGCTGTTGACGTCTTCGCCGCCCGAGCGGGATTGCCGATATGTCCGGCGAGGTCGGCTTCTCGGCTTTCAAAGGCGCGGTCTTTGTCTTTGACTTCGACGTCGGGGACGATGCCTTGCGCTTGAATCGAGCGGTCGTTCGGCGTGTAGTACAACGCGGTGGTCAGTTTGACTGCGCTGCCGCTGGACAGCGGAATCAGGGTTTGAACCGAGCCTTTGCCGAAACTTTGCGTACCGACGACGACGGCGCGTTTGTGGTCTTGCAGCGCCCGGCGACGATTTCGGAGGCGGAAGCGGAGCCTGAGTTAATCAACACGGTCATCGGGATGGTTTTCAACTCGGCAGGCAGATCTGCCAGCGGGTCTCTGCCGCTCGTGCGGATGTAGTCTTCGGGACGGGCTTTCAATACCATGCCTTCTTTTGCCGTCGCGTCCTTTGGTGCTGACGACTTTTGCGTCATGCGGGCAGGAAGGCGGCAGAGACACCGACCGCGCCGTCAAGCAGACCGCCCGGGTCGTCGCGCAGGTCAAGGATGATGCCTTTGAGCGGCGCGCCTTTGTTTTGCCTTAATCGAGGGCTTTGGCGGCTTCGTTGATGCCCGCTACGGTGCGCTCTTGGAATTGGGACACGCGGATGTAGCCGTAGTTCGGCTCGAGCAGGTGGTGGCGGACGCTTTTGACTTTGATGATGGCGCGGGTCAGGTTGACGACGATGGGTTTGTCCACGTTTTTTGCGCGAAAGGGTCAGGGTGATTTTTGGTGCCCGGTTTGCCGCGCATTTTTTTCACGGCTTCGCTGGTGGTCAGGCCGCGTGTGGAGACGTTGTCGATTTTGGCGATGAAAGTCGCCGCTTTTTACGCCTGCGCGCTCGGCGGGCGTATCTTCAATCGGGGCGATGACTTTGATAAAGCCGTCTTCCTGACCGATTTCCATACCCAAGCCGCCGAATTCGCCGCTGGTGGATTCTTTCATGTCGGCATAGCCTTTTTTTATCCATATACTCGGAATGCGGATCGAGGTCGGATACCATGCCTTTCATCGCGCCTTCAAAGAGGTCGGCGTCGGATTTGTCTTGGTAATAATTGGCTTTGATTTGCCCGTAGACTTCCGCCATGTTGCGGATGGATTGTACGGGTAGGGTTTCGTTGTCTTTTTGTCTTTTTTTCGGCGGCAAAGCTTTGAACGCTCAAGCTGAGGGCGACACCGCTGAATGCGCCGAGTGTGTAGAGTGCGACTTTTTTTCAAAGTGGATGTTGACATTATGAATGGCTTTCTTTTTTTGTATAGTGGATTAACTTTAAACCAGTACGGCGTTGCCTCGCCTTGCCGTACTATCTGTACTGTCTGCGGCTTCGTCGCCTTGTCCTGATTTTTGTTAATCCACTATATTATTTCATTTCAGACCGTAATGACTGTGAAACGGGGTGGGAAATATTGCTTCAGACGACCTGAATATACATTCGCAAGACTGTATGCGATTTACGCTTGTTAAACAACAGGGTTAGCGTAAAAAATATCTGCGCGGGTGTAAAAGCTTTTGAATATAGGGTCGTCGGGTCGGGTTGTTAAATTTCAGACGACCCCGTGATACGGTAAAAGGTCGTCTGAAAATGTCAAACCGGTTTGCAGGTCAGCTTATCCAGGAGAGCGGGTTCATTGCCTGCCCGTTGTAGCGGACTTCCAAATACAGGCCTTCCATGCCCGAAGGCAGGGTTCCGCTGATGCCCAGGCGGTTGCCTGCGGCTACGGCATAGCCTTTGGCGACTTCGATTTCGCTCAAACCTGAATAAATGCTGATATAGCCGTCGCCGTGATCGATGACGATGACTTTGCCGAAACCTTCCAATTCATCGGCGTAGGTAACCGTACCGGCGGCGATGCTGCTGACGATTGCCGGAGTCGTTTGGTAGAACACGCCTTTCCAAACTTCACCGTCGCCGCGGTCTTGTCCGAAGAGTCCGGCAAGCGTGCCGCTGACCGGTTTTTTTCAGACGACCCTGCATGCGGCTGAAGCTGTTGGCATTGCTGATTCTGATGTAGGAAGGCGCGCGGATGTTCATGTCTTCGGCGGTCAGGTTGGACATGGCGGCGCGTTCGTCAGCGGCTTTTTTTGCGCAGCGGCGGCGCGTTCGTCAGCGGCTTTTTGCGCAGCGGCGGCGCGGTCTTTGCGCGCTTTTTTTCAGCGGCGGCAAGACGGGCTTCGGCGGCTTTTTACGCGCTTCGGCTTCCTGGCGGCGTTGCTCGGCTTTACGCTTTTCCAAGTCTTTCAACAGATTGTTCAGGCGTTGTTCGTTTTTCTTTGTGGTTGATTTTTTTCTGCGCCTCTTTTTGCCATCTGCGCGTTTTGGCGGCGGCTTTCCGCCTGTTCGGCAGTATTGGTTACACCTTGGCGGCGCAGTGAGGACTGGATGTTGACCTGAAGTTTTTTTCAGGTATGCCAGCTCGTTGTTGATTTTTCTGCTCTTGCGCTGCCAGCTCTTTTTTTGCTGCTTCTCAAGGTCTTTGATGACTTGATCGTTGGCGGTGTTGATATAGCGGGTGTAACGCAGGAAGCGGGTTTTCTGACCCGGCTCGGCATTTTTCAGGAACAGGGCAACGGCGTTAGGCTGGCTGTTTTTATAGTTGCCTGAAACGAAACGGGAAATTTGCGCGCGCGTGTTGGAAACTTGGGTTTTCAGGTAGTTCAAATCCGCATTGAGTTTTTTTGAAACTTGTCCCATGCGTCGCGCTGTTGGCGGTTGATGGCGGACAGGTTGATACGGCTTTGCTGTAACTGTTTCAACGTGGTGTTGACATGGATGATGAAACCTTCGTTGCGGCTGCGCAGCAATTTTTTTTGCTTTCCAAATCATTGGCGGCGGCAGTTACTGCGGCTTTGAAGTCGTCTGAATCGGCGGCAGCGGTTTTCTTATCGGCTTTGTCCGCTTTTTTTCTCGACGGCTTTTTTTGTCCTGTTTTGCCGCTGCTTCATCTTTTTTTAGGCAGCTCGGCGGCTTCTTTTTTTGCCTTTACATTGTTTTTTTGGCTGCGGGTTTGTCTGCCGCTTTGTCTTTGCCTTTTTACAGGCTCGGTTTTTTTGCAGGGAACGGCTTTGCCTGCCTTCTCTTCCGCTTTGGCTTCACCTTTTTTTGTTTTTTTGTCGGCTTTATCTTGTTTTTTTGGTTTCTTTGTCGTTTCTGCGTTCTTTAGTACGCTCGTTTTTTTCGCCGCTTCGGCAGTTTCCTTTTGCTTTTGGCTACGGGCTTGTCATCTGCCTTGTCCCTGGCGTTTTTTTCGCGGCAGGTTTGGCTTTGTCTTTGGCAGCTTCTTTTTTTAGCAGGTTCGGCGTCTTTTTTTGTCTTTGACGCTTTTTTTGACAGGCGCAGCCTTTTTCCTTAGGCGCGTCTTTGGCGGCGAAAGAAGGCGAAGCGAAACCGATGAGCAGGGCGAGTAAAAGAGGTTTGTAACGCATGATTGGATTCTGGATCGTTAAAATAAAGGCAATAGGTGGAATTATATAGTTAGCGGGGTCGTCTGAAAAATAACATCTGCCCATATTTGTCTAGACAATGCTTTTCTCTGCGCTTGCAATCTGAACAAGCGGTCTTATATAGTAGGAGCTACGGTGTTAGCTTCTTTATTTTCAACCCTCAAAGGTTTCTTATTTACATGAATAAAATCATTCTGCCTGCGCTTTGCGCCCTGCTTCTTGCTTCCTGCGGTAACGATACCGACAAAATCGGACGTGCCAGCACGGTTTTTCATATGCTGGGGAAAAAAATGACCGTATTGAAGTCGAGGGTTTTGACGATCCTGATGTGCAAGGGGTTGCCTGTTATATTTCTTATGCGAAAAAAGGCGGTTTGAAAGAGACGGTGAATTTGGAGGAGGATGCGAGCGATGCTTCCGTGTCGTGCGTGCAGACGGCGGAGGTCATCCGTTACAACGAGCAAGCCGTCGTCAAGCCGCGGGAAGTGTTTAAGCGCAGCGCGAGCTTGGCGTTCAAGAGCCAGCAGATTATCCGTTATTACGATCCTAAACGTAAGGCGTTTGCGTATTTGGTTTACAGCGACAAAATCGTTCAGGGTTCGCCGAAGAACTCTTTGAGCGCGGTGTCGTGCTTTGGCGGTGCTAAAGCGGATGCGCAGCAAGTTGCCGGCGGTATGGAAGGCAAACAGATTTACGGTGCGTGCGTCGTGGATGCGCCTGTGCCGAACAAGTAAAAAGATGAGCGATATGAACCTAACCGACCATTTCCTGATTGCCATGCCCGATATGGACGACCCGTTTTTCGAAAATTCGGTGATTTATGTGTGCGAACACAACGAAGAGGGCGCGTTGGGCATCATCATCAACAAACCGTCGCCGATTACGATGGACATGATTTTTGCGGCGACCGACCGCAATATCCCTTTGCGGATGCAGCACGAACACGTCATGATGGGCGGGCCGGTACAGATTGACCGCGGCTATGTCGTGCATACGCCGGTGGGCAACTGGCAAAACAGTATGATTGTTTCAGACGACATTGCGCTGACGTCTTCGCGCGATGTGATTGAAAACTTATCGCGTCAGGGTGCGGTGGACAAGATTTTAATCAGCATAGGCTATTCGAGCTGGAGCAAAGGGCAGCTTGAACGCGAGCTGGCGGACAATGTCTGGCTGACGGTGAAGGCGGACGAGCATATTTTGTTCGATATGCCTTACGAACATCGCTACGCCGCCGCGTTTGCCAAGCTGGGTATTCAACCCGATGCGCTTGTCTGTGGAGCCGGTCATGCATAAAGCGCCGGCAGGGACGGTTTTGGCGTTTGATTTCGGCGAGGCGCGTATCGGCGTGGCTCAGGGCGATGCGGAACTTGGTTTGTCGCATCCTTTGGCGACTGTTACCGGCAACAGCAACGACGAGAAATTCAACGCCATCGCCAAGCTGATACGGGAATGGCAGCCCAAGCATCTGGTCGTCGGACTGCCGAACCACGCCGACGGCACGGAACACGAGTTGACCCGCCTCAGCCGCAAATTCGGCCGCCGCCTGCACGGGCGTTTCAACCTGCCCATATATTGGGTGGACGAACGGATGTCCTCGCTATATGCGGAAAGCCTGCTTGCCGAAGCGCAGGTATTCGGGCGCAAACAGAAGGCGGTACTCGACCAAGTGGCTGCTCAGGCGATTTTGCAGGGCTTTTTCGATGGAGGAGCCGTGGAGTATTTTTAACGGCAGGGAAGAAGGTTCGGAAGAATCATCCGTTTGAGAAAGTTTGAAAAATTTGAGAAAAAAAGGTCGTCTGAAAGCTGTATTGGCGGGGTTGAATCCGTTAACAGGCTTTCAGACGACCTTTTTGCATCAGAATAATGCTTCAATCCTTAACAGCGCGCCGACGCGGTGTTTTTTTGGTTTTCCTTGCGGTTGTTGTAGTAGTTGACTTCGGTTTGGGTAAACAGCCAGTTGCGCCAAATCGGCTGGCGGTAGGTGGTAAACGGGCCGTAGGTATTGAGGGCGGCTTTGCGTTTTTTTCGATATTGCCGCCGGTGTACACGCCGTAGTTGACGTGGCGGTGTTTGCCGAGGTTGTGTTGGCGGAAGAGGCTGTTGCCCCATGTCCAGTCTTCGGTTTTTATCGTGTTCGTATTGCAGGTGTGCCTGATTGGCGATAAAGCTTCTTTCGCTGGGGATGTAGCGCGTTTCCCAGTTGGTACGGACATGGTGTTTGCTCTTGATGCCGTAACGGTAGATTTGTTCCAAGCTTGTGTCGATGTTGTCGGTCAGTTGCCAATTGCTCGAGCTTTTTGGCGCGGGCGAACAGGTCGCTGCCGGAGCGGATACCGATATCGAAGTCGGTATCGATGCGCTGTTTTACGAATGCTTCAGACCATCGTACGGCAATGGAGGCATTTTTTTGTCGCGGCTTTGGGATGCGTCGAATATCCTGCCGTTGGTATTAGTACGGTTGCGGTAGGCGTTGGCTTCGTGTTTCAACTCGTCGTCCAAAGAGTCGTCTCCGAAAACTACATGGACTTTTTTTCTCTAAGGTCGGCAGTTTCAGACGACCCCGTACGCGGGGCGTCACGGTAAACTTGTCGTCAGGGTTCCATTCGGTATCAAGCATAAGGCGCAGGTTAGCGTCGGCAGGATGGTCGGGATTTGGTTCGCCAAACCAGTCGTCGATGCGGTTGGACCATTTGTCCAAGCGTTTGGAAACTCCTTTGTGGCGGTGGTCCAACCAAGTGTCGCCGTCGGCGGGCGGTTCGTCGTTCGCTGCAGCCATCGTCGGGAAGAGGATAAGCAGGGTGAGTAGGGATAAGGTAGGGGTTCGGATAGTCATTGTTTTTCCTAGCTTAAAGCATAAAGCTATTATGGACGGTATCTTAGGGGTAATGCAAGTCGTCTGAAAAAGGCTGTGATAAAATCTTGCGCGCCCGGTTTACCGCCGTTCTGTTGCGCAGAAAAGCAGTCAAGCGGGCGCATACCAATACATAAGGAAAACCGAATGAGTATTTTGTCGAAAATTTTTGGGAACAAGCCGTCCGACGAAACGGCACAAGAGCCGCGCAAACTTTCCGCGCAGGAAAAAAGCGAGGGCGCGGCGCGGGCGATTTATGCAAAAGATAAAGTGTATGTGCCGCTGTCTGCCATGCAGGCGGATGTATCGGAAGGGACGGGCATCCCTTACATAGGTCGTCTGAAAGACGGACGGACGGTTTTGTATCTGTTTGACACCTATGAAGCGGCGCGGGCTTTTTCAGACGGGCAGGACGGTGCTTTAAACGGCATCGGCTTGGTCGGTGCGTTGGATAAAGCGGACCAGTTCAATAATTTGAGTAATGTCCTGCGTGTCGCGCACTCGTTGGGCATTCAACTGATGGAATACAGAGGGCAGGGACGGCGAGCATTTTGAATGCGCGCTTTCTTGGTTGATGCGCGTGAACGGCGCGGGCAGCATGGCGGCTTCCAGAGAGAAGATGGATGCTTTGTCCATCGGTAGCGATGCCAAGCTGCCGCTGCAATTTCATCCGATAGCCATTGTCGGTTTTTCCAATCCCTATAAGGTTACACCCGCGCGGGCGGAGGAATTGTTCAAGCAGTTTACGAATGTCGAAGATGACGAATTGCTGGACTTTTTTTGCCGGCAACACGCCGCAGGAGAATGTGTTGCTGATCGGGCTGGTGGAAAAAAATATTCGGCGGATTTGGCGAAATCCGTGAAGTATATCGTTTGGAACCAACTGGCGGAGCAGCCGCTTTTTGTCGGGATAAGCCTCAAAGACGGCGGACTTTACGCGCGGGACGGTTATTTATACCTCTTTTACACCGACCGTTTCCAACACATGGGACCTACCGGCTGCCATCCCGTTTCCGGCAAGGAAGCCGTGTTGGACTTGGTTCGTCGCCACGAACTGAAAGGCATCGCCCTGACCGACGGACTGCACAATATGGCGCGGTTTGAAAACGACGTGATTTTCCAAGACGGGGAATAGCGGAAACCTCCCTGCCTCGGCTTGAAATAAAGGGGCCTTGGATTCGGATTTCAAGTGCAACACAGGCTTTCAGACGACCTTTTTTGTTTTCGCGTCAATTCTCCCTAAGCCGGGTTTAATTGAGTTAAACCGCGAATTAAATGACGGAATTTTGTTACACTCGGCATTTTACACTTCACACAAAGGAAACATCATGGCATTAATGGACAGTCTGCTGAACGCGGCAGCACAAGCACTGGGCGGTAAAGACGGTAGCGGCGCACAAAACTCTCTGACCGATATGGCGATGGATTTGGTACGTCAGCAAGGCGGAGTGGGCAGTCTGATCAACCAGTTGCAACAAGGCGGATTGGGCGACGTATTGAACAGCTGGGTTTCCAACCAACAAGACAACGCGCCCATATCCGGCAGCGATTTGCAAAACGCGCTGGGCAGCGACACCATCAGCCAAGTGGCGAAAAAGTTCGGCATTGATGCCAACCAGGCGGGCGACCTGCTGGCTCAAGTCCTGCCCAACCTCGTTGATAAAGCCACCCCCAACGGCTCGGCGCAGGAAGCCGACGGTTTCGGTCTGGACGACATTGCCTCCGCCATACTGAAAAACTTCACCAAATAAGTGGTACTTTAAACAAAAAGGTCGTCTGAAAACATTCTTTCAGACGACCTTTTTACATCCTTTTCACATCAATCCTGCATCAGCCAATATTGCAGGCCGATTAGGGTTTTGCCGTCTTTGATTTCGTTGTGTACCAAAGCGGTGCGGGCTTCTTCCTTGCTCATTAGGACGGTTTCGGTGATTTCGTCTTCGTCGTTGCTCAGGGTGCTGCCGAGTCGCACGCCTTCTGCTTGGTAAAAGTACATTTTTTCGTCGCAGAAGCCGATGGCAGTGTAGAAGCTGCTGATGAGTTTGACGCGGTCGGCGGTGTACGGGGTTTCTTCCGCCAGCTCGCGCAGGGCGCATTCGGCAGGGTCTTCGCCTGCATCGAGTTTGCCGGCGGGCAGCTCGAGCGTGGCAGCGTCTGCGGCGTAACGCCATTGGCGCACGAGCACGGCTTTGCCCTCTTCGGTAACCGCCAAAACGCAGGCCGCGCCGGGATGGCGGATGACGATGCGCTGGCTTTCGTTGCCGTTGGGCAGGCGGACTTTGTCGCGGTTGATGGTAACAAATGAGCCTTGATAAATCGGCTCACTGCTGAGTTTGGTTTCTTTCAAATCCATTTGCGTGTTCTCTTTGTAAAGTTTGATACAGGGGTCGTCTGAAAATCGGGAATGGGTTTTTAACTTCTTTGGAGCCGAGCTTTCAGACGACCTCTTGAGTCATGAAAAGGCTCGTCTGAAAAAGAGCGAATCAGGTTTCGCTAAACCGTTTGTGCTGTTTTTAAACCTTGCTGCGTTCGATTTCAATGCCGACTTCTTTGACATCAGGCAGGATGCCGGGTTTGATGATTTTGACGCGCACACTCAACGCGCCGAAATTGTCAAGGATGAGTTTGGCGATGTGTTCCGCCAATGATTCGAGCAAGAGGAAGCTTTGTTCGGCAAGGCTTGCCCTGACGGCTTCGCAGACTTCGCCGTAGTGGACGGTATTGCCGATGTGGTCGTCTTGACCGCTTTGTTCGGGAATGCCGATATCCAAGTCCAAAATCAGGGTTTGGGGGCGTTCGCGTTCCCAGTCGTACACGCCGATTAAGGTGTCCGCCTTCATGCCGCGTAAAAAGATTTTTGTCCATTTGCCTGCCTGTTTTTTTGATAAAATGAGCGTCCCATTTTAAGTAAAGCATCTGAAATGTTCAATGTATCCGCCGTTATCGCGGCTTATTTAATCGGTTCGTTGTCGTTTGCCGTCATTGTTTCCAAATATTACGGCATGGACGATCCGCGTACTTACAGCTCGGGCAACCCCGGCGCGACCAATGTTTTGCGCAGCGGCAAGAAAAAAAGCGGCGGCGCTGACTTTGCTGGGCGACGCGCTCAAAGGTTTGGTGGCGGTGGTTTTGGCACGCTGCCTGCAAGATGCTTTGAATCTGTCGGACATCGCCATAGCGGCGGTTGCCGTCGCCGCGTTGGTCGGACATATGTGGCCGCTGTTTTTCGGCTTTAAAGGCGGCAAGGGCGTGGCGACGGCGTTGGGCGTATTGCTGGCGCTTTCTCCTGCAACGGCTTTGGTTTGCGCGGCGATTTGGCTGGTGATGGCGTTCGGTTTTAAAGTGTCCTCGCTTGCCGCACTTGCCGCCACCGTAGCCGCGCCGCTCGTCGCCTTCTGGCTGATGCCCTACCCTTCTTGGGCTTGGGCGACCGTTGTCATCGCCGTGCTGGTGTTGTACCGCCATAAAAGCAATATCCAAAAACCTGCTTCAAGGCAAAGAAGGCAAAAATCGGAGACAAGGCGGACAAGCCTTAAACCTGATTTTATTTTTCAGACGACCTGTCCGATTGCGGAATGAACCAAGGTCGTCTGAAAACCTTTCAATCTACGCTGCGGCATCGCCTTAACCCGCCGGCAGGTATCGAAAACCGATTTAATCCATTATAATCAAGCTCTTTTGTTTCACAACCAAACTTCCATGCCGAAACGCCCGTTCAAAACCGTCCTGACCGCCTTTACCTTGGCCGCGCTGTCTGCCTGCTCGCTGGTCAAGTATCAGCCTGTCGCCACCATCAATAAAATTGATATGAACCAAGGCTATCGTTTTGAAACCAGCCAGTTTCGGCGCGAAGAAGACGACACCTTCATCATCCTGATGCTTTCCGGCGGCGGCACGCGCGCGGCGGCGTTGGGCTACGGCGTATTGGAACAGCTTCAGCAGCAAAAAGTCACCATCGGCGGCAAAAGCAAATCGCTGATGTCCAATGTCGATTTGGTGGTCGGCGTATCCGGCGGCTCCGTCCTCGCCGCCTACTTCGCGCTCAAAGGCGAAGAAACCATCCCCATGTTTTACAAGCGTTTCCTTCACCAAAATTTCCAACGCCAAGTCGTCAAACAAGCCTTTTTCCATGTCCAACCTGCCCCGCCTCGCTTCGCCCGAATACGGACGCGGCGACCTCTTGCAGGAGCAGTTTGAAAACCACCTTTTCGGCAAAGCCACCTTCCGCGATTTGGAAAAATACGGCAAAGGCCCGTTCGCCATCATTTCCGCCACCGACATGGGCGCGGGCGAACGCCTGAACTTCACGCAAGAATATTTCGACCCCATGTGTCTCGACTTGGGCGGTTTGCGCCTTGCCCGCGCCGTTGCCGCCTCCAGCTCCGTGCCTATGGTGTTCGCCCCGATTACCCTCAACAACAACGGCGGCAACTGCGGCTA
Source organism: uncultured Neisseria sp. (assembly GCA_916438535.1). GTDB lineage: Bacteria > Pseudomonadota > Gammaproteobacteria > Burkholderiales > Neisseriaceae > Neisseria. Next base: position 633,893 of record CAKAEP010000001.1, read on the forward strand.
CACCCTGCCGCCGCAGCTGCAAATGACCGGTCTTGAGTCCCAAAAGCAGCAAAACGCCACTTATCAAGAGTTTAAAAACAGGTTCAACAAATACAGCGACAGCAAAACCCGCCCTTACATCCATCTGATAGATGGCGGGCTGACCGACAACCTCGGCATGCGCAGCCTCTTGGGACATGACCGAAATCTATCCCGACAAAGTGTTGGAACAACAAATCCGCAGCCGCAACCTGCGCCACATCGTCGTCATCAGCGTCAACGCCCAAAACCAAATCAGCAGCAATATGGACAAAACTGCCGCCGTACCCGGATTCCGCGACGTCGTTACCGCCATCGTCAACATCCCCATCGACCAATACACCCAAGAATCCCTGCGCCGCTTCCGCGCCTTTGTCGATCAACGTAACGAAGCCAACCAACAAAGCGGCGACGGAATCAGCTTCTCCTTCGTCAGCCTCAACCTCAAAGACCTACCGCCGTCTGCATTGCGCGACAAAGTGTTGAACATCCCCACCAGCTTCTACCTCCCGCCCGAAGATGTGGACAACCTGCGAACCGCCGCAGCCGAGCTGATGAAACAGTCCCAAGACTACCAAAAAAACTGCTGCACGAATTTGCCGCACACCCCAACCCCGAAACCATCTTCGCCGAGCCGCCGCCACCCGATCCCAAAGACGGCAAAGCAGCCAAAAAAACAAAACAAACCCATCCAATAACCACACCACAACCATTTCAGACGACCCATATAGTGGAGTAAATTTAAATCAGGACAAGGCGACGAAGCCGCAGACAGTACAGATAGTACGGCAAGGCAAGGCAACGCCGTACTGGTTTAAATTTAATCCACTATAAAACCCAAAGGTCGTCTGAAACACCGAAACGGAACACCCCGATCATGAACGACAAAACCAGCCCCATCGTTACCGACATCAACCGCCCCGTCCTCGTCCCGCCCGGCGGCCATAAAAAAGTCCTGCTGCATTCCTGCTGCGCCCCGTGTAGCGGCGAAGTCATGGAAGCCCTGCTCGCCAGCGGCATCGACTACACCATCTACTTCTACAACCCCAACATCCACCCGCTCAAAGAATACATGTTGCGCAAAGAAGAAAACATGCGCTTCGCCGACAAATTCGGCATCCCCTTCATCGACAAAGACGACGACTACGAAAACGACCGCAAAGAATGGTTCGCCAAAGCCAAAGGCATGGAATTCGAACCCGAACGCGGCATCCGCTGCACCATGTGTTTCGACATGCGTTTCGAAAAAGCCGCCCAATACGCCCACGAAAACGGCTTCCCCGTCTTCACCAGCTCGCTGGGCATTTCCCGCTGGAAAAACATGGCGCAAATCAACGACTGCGGCCACCGCGCCGCCGCGCCTTACGACGACGTCGTTTATTGGGATTTCAACTGGCGCAAAGGCGGCGGCAGCGCACGCATGATCGAAATCAGCAAACGCGAACACTTCTACCAACAAGAATACTGCGGCTGCGCCTACTCCCTGCGCGACTCCAATGCCCACCGCAAATCGCAAGGTCGCATCCCCATCAAACTCGGCGTACTGTATTACGGCGACGAGTCCACACAATACGAACCCTCGCCTGACGAACAGGCAGCCAAAATCGTTGTGGACAAATAATTGATACCGGTTTTGCTATGAAAAAAGGTCGTCTGAAAGTTTCAGACGACCTTTTATGTATCATAAACAACAACAGCTCACCTTCTGAGACCTTTGCAAAATACCCCTCTTCACCTGTTCCCCCGACAGCCGAAACCCAAACACAGGTTTTCGTCTATTTCCGCCCCTAATTGCGCCTAATTTTACCTAAATACCCCCTTAATCTTCCCCGGACGCCCCATAATCAGGCATCCGGGCCGCCTTTTAGGCGGCAACAGGCACATTTAGCCTGTTAGCCGCTTTCAACAGGTTCAAACACATCGCCTTCAGATGGCTTTGCGCACTCACTTTACACAGACCAAAATAGGCTGCCCGGGCGTAGCGGAATTTACGGTGCAGCGTACCGAAGCTTTGTTCGACCACATAACGGGTCTTCGACAAATATCGGTTACGTTTGGTTTGCGCTTCCGTCAGCGGACGGTTGCGGTGGGCTTTGCGCATAATGCCGTCTAACAACTGATGCTCTTTCAGATGTTGCCGGTTTTCCTTACTGTCGTAGCCTTTGTCGGCATAGATGGTCGTGCCTTCGGCAATGCCTTCCAACAAAGGGGACAGATGGTTGCACTCATGGGTATTGGCAGGAGTGATGTGCAGTTTCTCGATATAGCCTTCCTCATCGGTACGGGTATGTTGTTTGTAACCGAGTTTGTAGAGGCCGTTTTTTTCTTTGTCCAGCGGGCATCTTTGTCCTTACTCGGTGTGGTTTGGCCGCTGACTTGTCCTTCCTCGTCGACTTCTATGGCCTGACGCTGTTTGCTGCCGGCAGTCTGAATAATGGTGGCATCAATGACGGCGGCGGATGCCTTCTCTACTTTTTAGGTTTTTTTCGGCCAGTTGGCGGTTAATCAGTTCCAGCAATTCGGACGGGGTGTCGTCTTGCGCCAGCCAGTTGCGGTAGCGGCATAAGGTGCTGTAATCGGGGATGCTCAGTTCGTCAAAACGGCAAAACAGGTTGAAATCGATGCGGGTGATGAGGCTGTGTTCGAGTTCGGGATCGGAGAGGCTGTGCCATTGTCCGAGCAGGACGGCTTTTGAACATGGACAGCAGGGGATAGGCGGGACGGCCGCGGTGGTCTCTAAGGTAACGGGTTCTTTGACGATTCAGGTACTGTTCGATCGGCTGCCAATCAATCACCTGATCCAACTTCAATAATGGGAAGCGGTCGATGTGTTTGGCGATCATGGCTTGTGCGGTTTGTTGGAAGAAGGTGCTCATGAGAAATCCCCTAAATGTCTTGGTGGGAATTTAGGGGATTTTGGGGAATTTTGCAAAGGTCTCTATCCGTAACATCCGCCGTCGTTACCGCAAGGGCATGCGGCAAACCTTGCGTGTCAACCGCTATATGTCGCTTGATACCGCTAACCTTCTTGCCCGCATCGTAGCCTTTTTCCATGGCGGTATCCGTGTTCTTCACACTCTGCGCATCAATAATCAGGAAAGTAGTTGCTTCATGGCGCCCCTGCTTGCGGCGCTCCGCAACTACCTGATTTTTTAATGCTTCCTCAAGGATGCTGATGCCACTCTCGCGTGGTTCGGTCCATCTCTGGAAGTAGGAATGCACGGTGCGCCATTTGGGGAAGTCGCCCGGCAAAGCGCGCCAGGAGCAGCCAGTGCGTTGCAGGTAGAGAATGGCACAAAAGACATCGTACAAGTCCACCTGGCGTGGCGCTGTGCGTTTACGGGCACTTTCCAGCAGGGGAAGGAGGCGCAAATTGCTCGCGACTGATATCGCTTGGGTAGGTTTTTTTCTGTTCATGCCGATAGTTTACAGCAGAGGCTGAGACAATGAACACGTTCTGAGACCTTTGCAAAATTCCCCAAAATCCCCTAAATTCCCACCAAGACATTTAGGGATTTCTCATGAGCACCTTCTTCCAACAAACCGCACAAGCCATGATCGCCAAACACATCGACCGCTTCCCATTATTGAAGTTGGATCAGGTGATTGATTGGCAGCCGATCGAACAGTACCTGAATCGTCAAAGAACCCGTTACCTTAGAGACCACCGCGGCCGTCCCGCCTATCCCCTGCTGTCCATGTTCAAAGCCGTCCTGCTCGGACAATGGCACAGCCTCTCCGATCCCGAACTCGAACACAGCCTCATCACCCGCATCGATTTCAACCTGTTTTTGCCGTTTTTGACGAACTGAGCATCCCCGATTACAGCACCTTATGCCGCTACCGCAACTGGCTGGCGCAAGACGACACCCCTGTCCGAATTGCTGGAACTGATTAACTGCCAACTGGCCGAAAAAAACCTAAAAAGTAGAAGGCATCCGCCGCCGTCATTGATGCCACCATTATTCAGACTGCCGGCAGCAAACAGCGTCAGGCCATAGAAGTCGACGAGGAAGGACAAGTCAGCGGACAAACCACACCGAGTAAGGACAAAGATGCCCGTTGGACAAAGAAAAACGGCCTCTACAAACTCGGTTACAAACAACATACCCGTACCGATGAGGAAGGCTATATCGAGAAACTGCACATCACCCCCGCCAATGTCCATGAGTGTAACCATCTGTCGCCTTTGTTGGAAGGCCTAAGCGAAGGTACGACCGTCTATGCCGATAAAGGCTACGACAGTGCGGAAAACCGGCAACATCTGAAAGAGCATCAGTTGTTAGACGGCATTATGCGCAAAGCCTGCCGCAACCATCCGCTGACGGAAGCGCAAACCAAACGCAACCGATATTTGTCGAAGACCCGTTATGTGGTCGAACAAAGCTTCGGTACGCTGCACCGTAAATTCCGCTACGCCCGGGCAGCCTATTTTGGTCTGTGTAAAGTGAGTGCGCAAAGCCATCTGAAGGCGATGTGTTTGAACCTGTTGAAAGCGGCTAACAGGCTAAGTGTGCCTGTTGCCGCCTAAAAGGCGGCCCGGATGCCTGATTATCAGGTATCTGGGGAGGATTAAGGGGGTATTTGGGTAAAATCAGGAGCAATTAGGGGCGGAAATAGACGAAAACCTGTGTTTGGGTTTCTGCTGTTGGGGGAAAGGCTTTTTTGCAAAGGTCTCTGTTCGTAAAAGTTTAAAGCTTTGTTTCTCAAGTCCGAAGAGTATGCCATGGTTAGACCTTCAAAGTTGAGTATTGTGCTATTTTGTTTTTAATTGACTATAAATTTTGCTAACAGACTATTTTTGCAAAGATCTCCAGCAGCCATTTAAGGAGATTTTCCATGAGCACCTTCAATAACTCGCATAAACCATGATTACCAGCCCTATGGACAATACAAAGTAAAAGCCCCCGACATCTGTCGGGGGGCTTAGAATAGGTGTTTGGCAGTGACCTACTTTCGCATGGAAGAACCACACTATCATCGGCGCTGAGTCGTTTCACGGTCCTGTTCGGGATGGGAAGGCGTGGGACCAACTCGCTATGGCCGCCAAACTTAAACTGTACAAATCGGCAAAGCCTTAATCAATATATTTGGTGATGACTGGATCAGTCAGTAAGCTTTTTATTTGAAGTTCTTCAAATGATAGAGTCAAGCCTCACGAGCAATTAGTATGGGTTAGCTTCACGCGTTACCGCGCTTCCACACCCCACCTATCAACGTCCTGGTCTCGAACGACTCTTTGGTGCGGTTAAACCGCAAGGGAAGTCTCATCTTCAGGCGAGTTTCGCGCTTAGATGCTTTCAGCGCTTATCTCTTCCGAACTTAGCTACCCGGCTATGCAACTGGCGTTACAACCGGTACACCAGAGGTTCGTCCACTCCGGTCCTCTCGTACTAGGAGCAGCCCCCGTCAAACTTCCAACGCCCACTGCAGATAGGGACCAAACTGTCTCACGACGTTTTAAACCCAGCTCACGTACCACTTTAAATGGCGAACAGCCATACCCTTGGGACCGACTACAGCCCCAGGATGTGATGAGCCGACATCGAGGTGCCAAACTCCGCCGTCGATATGAACTCTTGGGCGGAATCAGCCTGTTATCCCCAGGTACCTTTTTATCCGTTGAGCGATGGCCCTTCCATACAGAACCACCGGATCACTATGTCCTGCTTTCGCACCTGCTCGACTTGTCGGTCTCGCAGTTAAGCTACCTTTTGCCATTGCACTATCAGTCCGATTTCCGACCGGACCTAGGTAACCTTCGAACTCCTCCGTTACTCTTTGGGAGGAGACCGCCCCAGTCAAACTGCCTACCATGCACGGTCCCCGACCCGGATTACGGGTCTGGGTTAGAACCTCAAAGACACCAGGGTGGTATTTCAAGGACGGCTCCACAGAGACTGGCGTCTCTGCTTCAAAGCCTCCCACCTATCCTACACAAGTGACTTCAAAGTCCAATGCAAAGCTACAGTAAAGGTTCACGGGGTCTTTCCGTCTAGCAGCGGGTAGATTGCATCTTCACAACCACTTCAACTTCGCTGAGTCTCGGGAGGAGACAGTGTGGCCATCGTTACGCCATTCGTGCGGGTCGGAACTTACCCGACAAAGGAATTTCGCTACCTTAGGACCGTTATAGTTACGGCCGCCGTTTACTGGGGCTTCGATCCGATGCTCTCACATCTTCAATTAACCTTCCAGCACCGGGCAGGCGTCACACCCTATACGTCCACTTTCGTGTTAGCAGAGTGCTGTGTTTTTTTAATAAACAGTCGCAGCCACCTATTCTCTGCGACCCTCCGAGGGCTTACGGAGCAAGTCCTTAACCTTAGAGGGCATACCTTCTCCCGAAGTTACGGTATCAATTTGCCGAGTTCCTTCTCCCGAGTTCTCTCAAGCGCCTTAGAATTCTCATCCTGCCCACCTGTGTCGGTTTGCGGTACGGTTCGATTCAAACTGAAGCTTAGTGGCTTTTTCCTGGAAGCGTGGTATCGGTTACTTCATGTCCGTAGACACTCGTCGTCACTTCTCGGTGTTAAGAAGACCCGGATTTGCCTAAGTCTTCCACCTACCGGCTTAAACAAGCTATTCCAACAGCTTGCTAACCTAACCTTCTCCGTCCCCACATCGCATTTGAATCAAGTACAGGAATATTAACCTGTTTCCCATCGACTACGCATTTCTGCCTCGCCTTAGGGGCCGACTCACCCTACGCCGATGAACGTTGCGTAGGAAACCTTGAGCTTTTCGGCGAGCGGGCTTTTTCACCCGCTTTATCGCTACTCATGTCAACATTCGCACTTCTGATACCTCCAGCACACTTTACAATGCACCTTCATCGGCCTACAGAACGCTCCCCTACCATGCCAGTAAACTGGCATCCGCAGCTTCGGTTATAGATTTGAGCCCCGTTACATCTTCCGCGCAGGACGACTCGACCAGTGAGCTATTACGCTTTCTTTAAATGATGGCTGCTTCTAAGCCAACATCCTGGCTGTCTGGGCCTTCCCACTTCGTTTACCACTTAATCTATCATTTGGGACCTTAGCTGGCGGTCTGGGTTGTTTCCCTCTTGACAACGGACGTTAGCACCCGCTGTCTGTCTCCCGAGGAACCACTTGATGGTATTCTTAGTTTGCCATGGGTTGGTAAGTTGCAATAACCCCCTAGCCATAACAGTGCTTTACCCCCATCAGTGTCTTGCTCGAGGCACTACCTAAATAGTTTTCGGGGAGAACCAGCTATCTCCGAGTTTGTTTAGCCTTTCACCCCTATCCACAGCTCATCCCCGCATTTTGCAACATGCGTGGGTTCGGTCCTCCAGTACCTGTTACGGCACCTTCAACCTGGCCATGGATAGATCACTCGGTTTCGGGTCTACACCCAGCAACTGTTCGCCCTATTAAGACTCGGTTTCCCTACGCCTCCCCTATTCGGTTAAGCTCGCTACTGAATGTAAGTCGTTGACCCATTATACAAAAGGTACGCAGTCACACCACATGGGTGCTCCCACTGTTTGTATGCATCAGGTTTCAGGTTCTATTTCACTCCCCTCCCGGGGTTCTTTTCGCCTTTCCCTCACGGTACTGGTTCACTATCGGTCGATGATGAGTATTTAGCCTTGGAGGATGGTCCCCCCATATTCAGACAGGATTTCACGTGTCCCGCCCTACTTTTCGTACGCTTAGTACCACCGTTGAGATTTCGAATACGGGACTATCACCCACTATGGTCAAGCTTCCCAGCTTGTTCTTCTATCTCGACAGTTATTACGTACAGGCTCCTCCGCGTTCGCTCGCCACTACTTGCGGAATCTCGGTTGATTTCTTTTCCTCCGGGTACTTAGATGGTTCAGTTCTCCGGGTTCGCTTCTCTAAGTCTATGTATTCAACTTAGGATACTGCACAGAATGCAGTGGGTTTCCCCATTCGGACATCGCGGGATCATAGCTTTATTGCCAGCTCCCCCACGCTTTTCGCAGGCTTACACGTCCTTCGTCGCCTATCATCGCCAAGGCATCCACCTGATGCACTTATTCACTTGACTCTATCATTTCAAGAACTTCTCTGACTTTGCCTGACATTCCGTTGACTAGAACATCAAACTTGAATTTCCTACTCTGATAAAAGCTTACTGCTTGTTGTGTCTTAATCCCGCCTTTTTGTCTTTCGGGATTAAGTCGATACAATCATCACCCAAATACTGTACCTGTTTTTTTCTTTTTCCTGTTCAGGAGACAACTGACCGTTTGCAATCGGTCAATCATCAAAAAAACAGACACATTGTCTTTGTTTGTTGATTTCGGCTTTTCCAATTTGTTAAAGATCGATGCGTTCAATATTGCTATTTACTTCGCAAATCAAAATGAGCTGATTATTATAGCAGCCTTTCTTTTTTTCCGTCAAACTGATTCGTCAGCAGACTTCTCTTTAGAAAAAAAGAAAGCAGTCACACTGCCTTTTTAACTCGCTTTGATTTGGAAAGTATTGGTGGAGGCAAACGGGATCGAACCGATGACCCCCTGCTTGCAAAGCAGGTGCTCTACCAACTGAGCTATGCCCCCGTTCTTGGTGGGTCTGGGAGGACTTGAACCTCCGACCCCACGCTTATCAAGCGTGTGCTCTAACCAGCTGAGCTACAAACCCGGATTCTCTTCTTAAGCGAACCTTGTCTTCACTCAAGCATTCTTCCGCATCTTCTACAGTTTACCGATAAGTGTGAATGCGACAACCTCTTCTTTCTCTAGAAAGGAGGTGATCCAGCCGCAGGTTCCCCTACGGCTACCTTGTTACGACTTCACCCCAGTCATGAAGCATACCGTGGTAAGCGGGCTCCTTGCGGTTACCCTACCTACTTCTGGTATCCCCCACTCCCATGGTGTGACGGGCGGTGTGTACAAGACCCGGGAACGTATTCACCGCAGTATGCTGACCTGCGATTACTAGCGATTCCGACTTCATGCACTCGAGTTGCAGAGTGCAATCCGGACTACGATCGGTTTTGTGAGATTGGCTCCGCCTCGCGGCTTGGCTACCCTCTGTACCGACCATTGTATGACGTGTGAAGCCCTGGTCATAAGGGCCATGAGGACTTGACGTCATCCCCACCTTCCTCCGGCTTGTCACCGGCAGTCTCATTAGAGTGCCCAACTTAATGATGGCAACTAATGACAAGGGTTGCGCTCGTTGCGGGACTTAACCCAACATCTCACGACACGAGCTGACGACAGCCATGCAGCACCTGTGTTACGGCTCCCGAAGGCACTCCTCCGTCTCTGGAGGATTCCGTACATGTCAAGACCAGGTAAGGTTCTTCGCGTTGCATCGAATTAATCCACATCATCCACCGCTTGTGCGGGTCCCCGTCAATTCCTTTGAGTTTTTAATCTTGCGACCGTACTCCCCAGGCGGTCGATTTCACGCGTTAGCTTCGCTACTAAGCAGTCATGCTGCCCAACAGCTAATCGACATCGTTTAGGGCGTGGACTACCAGGGTATCTAATCCTGTTTGCTACCCACGCTTTCGGGCATGAACGTCAGTGTTATCCCAGGAGGCTGCCTTCGCCATCGGTATTCCTCCACATCTCTACGCATTTCACTGCTACACGTGGAATTCTACCTCCCTCTGACACACTCTAGTCACCCAGTTCAGAACGCAGTTCCCAGGTTGAGCCCGGGGATTTCACATCCTGCTTAAGTAACCGTCTGCGCCCGCTTTACGCCCAGTAATTCCGATTAACGCTCGCACCCTACGTATTACCGCGGCTGCTGGCACGTAGTTAGCCGGTGCTTATTCTTCAGGTACCGTCATCAGACAGGGGTATTAACCCCGCCCTTTTCTTCCCTGACAAAAGTCCTTTACAACCCGAAGGCCTTCTTCAGACACGCGGCATGGCTGGATCAGGCTTGCGCCCATTGTCCAAAATTCCCCACTGCTGCCTCCCGTAGGAGTCTGGGCCGTGTCTCAGTCCCAGTGTGGCGGATCATCCTCTCAGACCCGCTACTGATCGTCGCCTTGGTAGGCCTTTACCCCACCAACTAGCTAATCAGATATCGGCCGCTCAAACAGCGCAAGGCCAAATGGTCCCCTGCTTTCTTCCTCAGAAAATATGCGGTATTAGCTAATCTTTCGATTAGTTATCCCCCACTGCTCGGTACGTTCCGATATGTTACTCACCCGTTCGCCACTCGCCACCCAAGAAGCAAGCTTCTCTGTGCTGCCGTCCGACTTGCATGTGTAAAGCATGCCGCCAGCGTTCAATCTGAGCCAGGATCAAACTCTTATGTTCAATCTCTAACTTTTTTTAACTTCTGGTCTGCTTCAAAGAAACCAACAGGACAATGTCTAAAACATCATCTTGTCTGTCTTTCAAACAGTGTGAGGCTGTCGCACTCACACTTATCGGTAATCTGTTTTGTTAAAGAGCAAAAACGAATTATAAAGCATTTCATCTCGTTGTCAATCAAAACTTTTCTTAAAACCTCGAAAAATCAGACCAACTGTGATATACTTACCTGTTCGTTCAATCACCGCCGAAGCAGCGAAGAACCGAACTATACCCCCCTCCTCAAAAAAACCGTCAACCCCAAAACCGCAAAAAAATTCCACAAAACCTAACAACAACCTGAAATACAAAGACTTTTATTTCAAATCAAAAAAACAGCAAAAGGTCGTCTGAAATCCCTTTCAGACGACCTTTGAAAATCAATACAACATATCCAAATTCAGTTCAGACTTAACAACAAATCCCTAAAAACATTTGGATCTTTGATAAAAGTCATTTCACCCTCTTGGGGAAAGTGAAAATCTAACAGTCTTGACACCCAAAAGCGTACGCACCCAGCTCGCTGCGCCACAGGAAAATATTCCTTCTCCGCATCAGATAGCGGACGAATGTTTTCATAACCGTCAATAAACGCTTTGCATAACTTCGCATCCAACTTGTTATCAGAAGTTCTCGACCAATCATTTACTGCGATTGCCAAGTCATACATGAAATTTCCATTACATGCATAATAGAAATCGATGAACCCAGCCACATTTTTCCCCATCCAACAAAACGTTGTCTTTAAATAAATCGGCATGAATGATGCCGGATGGCAAATGACCGCCGAGATTGTTTTCCAAATCCGAAATTTCCTTACCCAGCAACTGGGCATCAGCCTCATTCAACTGTGGCAATAATTGTTCATAAGCTTTGCTTCCACCATGTGTTATATCGGGGATTTTCCATTTTTTCGGGAAAATCTTGAACCGCCAAATGCATTTTGGCCAACATTGCTCCCGTGTTAAAACACTGCGCCTCGGTCGCCCATGCGGTATCCGCACCATTTAATCTGGTAACGACGCAAGCCGGTTTACCTGCCAATACCGAATCCAGCTTTCCATCTTTTTCGTACAATCGGACTTGGACAAGCTACGCTTTTACTACTCAAATGCTTGTTCAAATTCAAGAAAAATGGCAATTCATCCTGACGCAACACTTCAAATACAGTTAAAACATAGCTGCCTTTAGAAGTATTCAAAAAGTAATTACTGTTGGTAATTCCCTGTGCAATGCCTTGCAGGGAAACAAACTCCCCCAGATCATAATCTGACAAAAACTCCCGTATTTGCTCATCAGAAATATTAGTATAGACAGACATAAACTCAATCCAGTGTAAACAATTAATTACAGTATTTTTCAGACGACCTACAAACCCAATTCCCTGAGGAAGCGCACGTCGTCCGCCCAGCCTGATTTGACCTTGACCCAAACCTTTAAAAACACTTTGGTATCAAACAGTTTTTTTCCATATCGAGGCGGGCTTCGGTGGAGATTTTTTTCAGTTTTTTTCCCCGCCTTTGCCGATTAAGATGGCTTTTTTTGGCTGTCTTTATCGACCAATACGGCGATGTAAATTCGGTAGAGTCCGTTTTCCTCTTCTTCGAATTGTTCGATCTCCACATTCATGGCGTAGGGCAGCTCTTCACCGAGGTAGCGGAACAGTTTTTTCGCGCACGATTTCGGTGGCGAGGAAACGGCTGGAACGGTCGGTCATCATTTCTTCCGGATACATCGGCACGCTTTGGGGCAGGTAAGGTCTGAGGCGCGCGAGCAGGTTGGCGATGCCCAATCCGTGTTTGGCGCTGACGGTTTCATGCCCTGCAAATTTGAATTCTGCGCTGATTTGGTCGATAAATTCCTGCAAACCGCTGCTGCCCGCTTTGTTTTTTTGTCGATTTTGTTGATGACGAGGATGACGGGCGTGTTTGTCGGCAGTTGTTTCATCACGATGCGGTCGGCATCGGTAAAGCGCATGGCTTCGACGACGAAAAACGACGGCATCGACGCCGCTCAACGCTTCGGTTACGTTTTGATTGAGGCGGTCGTTCAGGGCGTTGCGGTGTTTGGTTTGGAAACCGGGGGTATCGACGAAAACGAATTGTGCGGTGTCGTCGGTGTAAATGCCGGTAACGCGGTTGCGCGTGGTTTGGGCTTTTTTACTGGTGATGCTGATTTTTTTGCCCGATGAGGTGATTCATCAGCGTGGATTTGCCGACGTTGGGGCGGCCGACAATGGCGACGAAGCCGCAGCGGTAGTCGGTGGGATGGCTGGATTCGTTTTTGCAGGAAGGTTTCGATGTCCATGATGGCTTTCTGTTTGACGTTTCAGACGACCTTTTTGTCTTGTCATAGGGGCTGTCGAGATTTAATTGTCCAAGTGGATTTTTTTGTTCGCAAAGCGGAAGATGCCGCTTTGGCGATAAAAAAACATGGAAATTATTGAATGTCGTCAGACCCTAGGTCGTCTGAAAAATAAATCGGCTATTTTTTCGCTTTTTTCAAAGGATGGTGTTGCTCGAGCCATTGCAGCGCTTCTTTGGCGGCTTGCTGCTCGGCAACTTTGCGGCTGCTGCCTTGTGCTTTGCAGATAAAACCGAGTTCGCCTAAGTCGCATGAAATTAAGAACATACTATCATTGGCATGTCCGATTTGTTCTTCGATGCGGTATTTGGGCAGAGCAAGGCGACGGGCTTGGAGGGCTTCTTGCAGGGCGGTTTTGTTGTCTTTGCCCTGCGTTTTGAAATCGGCACGTTTGACGCGTTCGGCATACAAGTGTCGCACCACTTTCTCCGCCTCGGCGAAATCCGCGTCAAAGCTGACGGCGGCAAACATCGCTTCCATAGCATCGGCAAGGATGGAGGGTCGTCTGAATCCGCCGCTTTTCAACTCGCCCGCACCCAAATAAAGCCCGTCGCCGACATTCATTTCCAAAGCGATTTCCGCCAACACGCCTTCATTGACCAAGCTCGCGCGCAAACGCGACAACTCGCCTTCGGTCAGCTTGGGGAACGCGTCAAACAACATTTTTGGCGACGGTGTAGTTCAAAATCGAATCGCCGACGAACTCAAAACGCTCGTTGTTTTTCGCATGGTAGCTGCGGTGGGTCAGCGCCTGCTGCAAAAGTGCGGTATCTTTGAAATGGTATCCCAGTTTATTCTGAATGGCGGCATGCGCCTGCTGTTTTAACACATCTGTTTTTCATGAGGACGTTTGTCTTTCTTCTTGCTTCGGCGTATCGGGCGGGAGGCGGCGAAAATCCGGCTTCCCAAACCAACCCGAATGCGTTTCGGCACTTCATGCAAATACGGAAACACTTTAAGGCTGCAATAGTCGTCTGAAACACAGTTCAGCCCGTTTCAGACGACCAGCATTGTACCATCAAACCATAAGCGGCAAATATATAGTGGATTAACTTTAAACCAGTACGGCGTTACCTCGCCTTGCCGTACTATCTGTACTGTCTGCGGCTTCGTCGCCTTGTCCTGATTTAAAGTTAATCCACTATAAAGATACACGGTGCAGAGGCTGCCCTAATCATGATAAAATCCGCACAATTTTTACGGCATGCACACACCGCAATGAATAAATTTGCCCAAGCCCTCTCAGCCGCACTCGACCGCTGCATCGTGACCAATACGGTAGCCAAACAAGGCGAACCCGTCGGCTTCCTCTACCGCGAAGCCCCCGTTTTCGAAAACGACAGCGGCTGGCGCTTCTTCAGCGGCGACGAAACCGACGAATACACCGACGATCCCGACAATTTCAGCGTCGTCAGCCTTTCCGAAATCACCCAGTCCAATCCCGCCATCGCCGCGATGATAACCCAACCCGAAGGCAGCGCATGGGAAATCGGCGAAGACGGTGAGTTTCAAGCCGTTGCCGACTGGCAGCCGCAGGAATAAATCCCCGATATCGTTTTCAGAAAAGCCAAACGTCGTCTGAAAACCCGTTTACCGCTCAAAATACAAGGAAACACCATGAACATCATCGCCCCGAACCTCGACGGCGCACACCTGCGCATCGGCATCGTACAAGCCCGCTTTACCAACGAAATCGGCAGCGAAATGCTCAAAGTCTGCTGCCGCACCCTGCAAGAATTGGGCGTAGCCGACAACAACATCACCGTCGCCACCGTACCCGGCGCGCTCGAAGTACCGCTCGTCCTGCAAAACATGGCAGCCTCCGAGCAATACGACGCGCTGATCGCCATCGGCGTCGTCATCCGCGGCGAAACCTACCACTTCGAACTCGTTTCCAACGAATCCGGTTCAGGCGTAACCCGTGTCGGACTCGACTACAACATCCCCATCGCCAACGCCATCCTGACCACCGAAAACGACGAGCAAGCCGTCGCCCGTATTGAAGAAAAAGCTGCCGACGCCGCCAAAGTCGCCGTCGAGTGCGCCAACCTCGTCAACCGCCTGATCGAAGAGCAGTTTGACGACGAAGAAGAATAAGCCCGAACGCGAAACCCGTAGCTTTACCGCATTCCGGTTTCGCCCCGTCTGTCGGACAAACCGTTTTCAGACGACCCGTCATCCGACAGAGGTCGTCTGAAACATTCATTACCGCACCCACCGTGCCGCCAACGAAGGAATCCCCATGAAAACCCCACGCCGCCGCGCCCGCGAGTTAGCCGTACAAGCCCTCTACCAAGCCGGCATCAACAACACCGCCGCCCCCGAAATCGCTAAAAACATCCAAGACCAGCCCGACTTCGCCAAAGCGGACGAAGAGCTGTTCAACAAACTCTTCTTCGGCACGCACACCCACGCCGCTGAATACATCCAACAAATCCGCCCCCTGCTCGACCGCGACGAAAAAGACCTCAGCCCCATCGAACGCGCCGTCCTGCTGATGGCATGCCACGAATTGAGCGCAATGCCCGAAACCCCCTACCCCGTCATCATCAACGAAGCCATCGAAGTGACCAAGACCTTCGGCGGCACCGACGGACACAAATTCGTCAACGGCATCCTCGACAAACTCGCCGCCCAACTGCGCCCGAACGACCCGAAACGCGGCAACGCGTAATTTAATATGAAAACTTCCCTCCAACTTCTAACCGCCGCCGCTCTGATGCTGTCAACACAGGCATTTGCCAAAACCCCGCCTCCCGGCGTTTACATGACCATGGATTCGCAGCTTGTCGGTATCTTGGCAAATGGCAGCTATTGCATGGCTGTGCAAAACGAGGTCAAAAAAACGGCCGCTGGCAAAAACGCCAAACAGCCTAAAGCTGGACGACAACAAAACGGTCATCTCCGATGACGGCAGCGGCAGCTACGCCCTCAACGGCGAACCGGTCATGCTCATGAGCGGCGGCAATACTGCCGGCATGTGTGCCACCCTCAAGGAACACGCGGACAGAAAACGGCATGCCCAACCGTAAACCGGTAAGCAACTCCTTCACCGCTTTCGCTCTTCCATACAAAGGTCGTCTGAAAACCCAAAATCGGTTTTCAGACGACCTTCTCTTTGTCAGGATATTGTGTAAAGAATTTGTCAAAAAATAAGCGGTAATATAGTGGATTAAATTTAAATCAGGACAAGGCGACGAAGCCGCAGACAGTACAGATAGTACGGCAAGGCGAGGCAACACCGTACTGGTTTAAAGTTAATCCACTATAACTGTCAACGTAAGCGCCGCTGCCAAACCCGTTGCAGGAAAACGCGTCGCGGTGCAGTCTTCCAAAGGCAAGGTCATGCCACCTGCTGATTATGCCAAAATGATTAACGACTTCCCCGATCCTAACCCGAAACTGCTGGAGCCAATCCCTATTTCAAATGTGAAATCGCCATACGGACGGGCGGATTTGGTTAAATTTTTCGAAATCGTTTTTACAGTCTCATTCGGAATTGATGGCAGCACAAGATGAATTTAACCGGGCTGGAGAAAATTCGACACATTCTCCAGAATTTTTTTGAAGCTGCAAAAAAAGCTGGCTGATGAGTGGAAAAAAAGTTACCGGAAGATTTTTTTGGATGCTGATTTCCGCGATCCTGAAATTAAAGCAGTGGTTAACCGGAGGGTCGAAATCAATATATTGGCAAGTCATGTTTTGGAATATTTGATAAAACATCAAAAAAACCTTGATGGGTGAAGGAGAAAAACCTGAAATAAACCAATTGGATGTAATGGCTTTTCTAGAAAAAAACGAAATAAAGCTCAAGAAGGAGTTAAGAAAAAGCAATGCAGAAATATTGAAAGCCGTCCGTGCATTAAAGAAAAAAATATTCCCTATAATCCCCCAAAGGTCGTCTGAAAACGCTACCGAAGCCGTTTCAGACGACCTTTTTGCTAAACTGATTGATAACATATTAAAACCATATCCCAAGCCTGCCGAAATATGCCATAATAGCCACGCAGCGCGCTTTTTGCGCCGCATTCGAAAAAGAAAAAAACCCTAACCTACAAGAGAATATCCCATGACTAGCAAAGCCACCATTATCTACACCCATACCGACGAAGCCCCCGCGCTGGCAACCCAATCCCTGCTGCCGATTGTGCAGGCGTTTACCCGCCATGCCGGTATCGAAGTCAAAACCAGTGATATTTCCCTGTCCGGCCGCATTCTGGCGGCGTTCCCCGAATATCTGACCGAAGCGCAGCGCGTACCCGACGCGCTTGCCGAGTTGGGTGAACTGGTGAAACAGCCAGACGCCAACGTGATCAAACTGCCGAACATTAGCGCGTCCGTACCGCAACTGACCGCTGCGATTAAAGAATTGCAGGCAAAAGGCTTTGCCGTCCCCGATTACCCCGCCGACCCGCAAACCGACGAAGAAAAAGCCGTGCGCGAACGTTACGACCGCATCAAAGGCAGCGCGGTCAATCCCGTTTTACGCGAAGGCAACTCCGACCGCCGCGCGCCTAAAGCAGTGAAAAAAACTTTGCGAAAAAAATCCGCACAGCATGGGCGCATGGACCAAAGACTCCAAAACCCACGTTGCCACCATGCAAAGCGGCGACTTTTTTTCCATAACGAACAATCCGTTACCGTACCCGATGCGACTTCCGTATCCATCGTGTTCACCGACAAACAAGGCAACAAAAAAGAGCTGCGCGAGCCCGTTGCCCTGAAAGCCGGCGAAATCATTGATGCGACCGTGATGAGCAAAAAAGCCCTGCTCGCCTTCCTTGCCGAACAAGTCAAAGACGCGAAGGCAAAAGGCGTTTTGTTCTCGCTGCACATGAAAGCCACCATGATGAAAGTGTCCGACCCGATTATCTTCGGACACGCCGTCAAAAAGTATTCTTCGCACCCGTCTTTGAAAAAAATTCGGCGACAAACTGGCTGCCGCCGGCGTCAACGTCAACAACGGCTTCGGCAACCTGCTTGCCAATCTGGACAAACTGGATGCGGATACCCGCGCTGCCGTCGAAGCCGAAATCGCTGCCGTTTACGCTGCCAACCCAGATTTGGCGATGGTCGATTCCGACAAAGGCATTACCAACCTGCACGTCCCCAGCGATGTCATCGTCGATGCTTCCATGCCCGCGATGATCCGCAACTCCGGCCGCATGTGGGACAAAGACGGCAAAGCGCAAGACACCAAAGCCGTGATTCCCGACAGCAGCTACGCAGGCGTTTATCAAGCAACCATCGACTTCTGCCGCGAACACGGCGCATTTGACCCGACAACCATGGGTACCGTGCCCAACGTCGGCCTGATGGCGCAGGCAGCCGAAGAATACGGCTCGCACAATAAAACTTTCGAAATCGAAGCCGACGGTCAGGTTCAAGTCATTGATGCGGCGGGAAAAGTCCTGATGCAGCACGACGTTGAAGCAGGCGACATCTGGCGTATGTGCCAAACCAAAGACGCGCCCGTCAAAGACTGGGTACAACTCGCCGTCAACCGCGCCCGCCTGAGCAACACGCCCGCCGTGTTCTGGCTCGACGAAAACCGTCCGCACGACAAAAGCCTGCTCGCCAAAGTCAAAGCCTACCTTGCCGAGCTGGATACTAACGGCCTCGACATCCGCGTCCTCGCCCCTGAAGAAGCAGCCAAGTTCAGCTTGGGTCGTCTGAAAAACGGCGAAGACACCATTTCCGTAACCGGCAACGTCCTGCGCGATTATCTGACCGACCTGTTCCCAATTTTGGAACTCGGCACCAGCGCGAAAATGCTGTCCATCGTTCCATTGATGAACGGCGGCGGCATGTTTGAAACCGGCGCGGGCGGCTCCGCACCGAAACACGTCCAACAGTTCCTCGAAGAAAACCACCTGCGCTGGGACTCTTTAGGCGAGTTCCTCGCGCTTGCCGTATCGTTTGAACATCTGGCGCAAAAAAACCGGCAACACCAAAGCCCAAGTCCTAGCCGACACGCTGGATGCCGCCACCGAAAAAAACTGCTGTTGAACGACAAATCGCCCAAACGCAAAGCAGGCGAACTCGACAACCGCGGCAGCCATTTCTACCTCACCCTCTACTGGGCGCAAGAGCTGGCAGCGCAGGATAAAGACGCAGAGTTGAAAGCAGCGTTTGCGCCGTTGGCAGAAACCCTGACCGCCGGCGAAGCCAAAATCGTTGCCGAGCTTTCCGCCGCACAAGGCAAAGCAGCCGACATCGGCGGCTACTACGCCCCCGACGCCGCAAAAAGCCGCCCAAGCCATGCGCCCGAGCGAAACGTTCAATCAGGCATTGGCAAAGCTGTAAAAAGTATTACGGTAAGGCTGTAAACATGAAAGGTCGTCTGAAAACCTGTATTTAAAGGTTTTCAGACGACCTTTTGGTGCTTAGTTCTTATTTTTTTCGTCCTTGCAACGCCGGCTGAAAAACTGGTTTTGAATTTTACCGACGCTTTGCCAATCTCTCTTTCTTAGGGTTTCCAATAAATCCCCGCTTACGTGGAAATAATGAGGCTGGTGGCGGAAAAAGGCGCTCAAAAATAAACGAGCCTTGCCATTTGCTATAAAAAAACCGGACTCAAGAATCCTGCCTACGAATGAAAAAGGGCTGTGATAAAATCTTTGCGTTTTCACTATCCCTTTCAGACGACGGCGGATTCGCATTTGAAGTGCAACTTTCCATAACAGAAAAAGGCCAGTATGCGGTAGCATACGGCCTTTCCTGCAAGAAAGATTGCCATGAGCTACACACAACTGACCCAAGACGAACGATACCATATCCAATACCTGTCCCGCCACTGCACCATCGCCGAAATCGCCAAACAACTTAACCGCCACAAAAGCACCATCAGCCGAGAAATCAAGCGACACTGCATCCAAGGACAGCAATACAGCGCCGATAAAGCACAGAAGCAAAAGCCGGCTGACCAAAAAGCACCGGCGAAAACCCTATAAGCTCGATTCGCAGCTGATTCAACACATCGACACCCTTATCCGCCGCAAACTCAGTCCCGAACAAGTATGCGCCTACCTGCATAAACACCACGAGATCACACTCCATCACAGCACCGTTTACCGCTACCTCCGCCAAGACAAAAAGCAACGGCGGCACTTTGTGGCAACATCTCAGAATATGCAGCAAACCCTACCGCAAACGCTACGGCAGCACATGGACCAGAGGCAAAGTGCCCGACCGCGTCGGCATAGAAAACCGACCTGCTATCGTCGACCAGAAAACCCGCATCGGAGATTGGGAGGCCGACACCATCGTCGGCAAAAATCAGAAAAGCGCGTTATTGACCTTGGTCGAACGCACTACCCGCTACACCATCATCTGCAAATTAAAGAACTTAAAAGCCGAAGACACTGCCCGGGCGGCCATTAGGGTATTAAAGGCATATAAAGCCAGAGTCCACACCATTACCATGGATAACGGCAAAGAGTTCTACCAACACACCAAAATAGCCAAAGCATTGAAGGCGGAAACCTATTTTTGCCGCCCTTACCATTCTTGGGAGAAAGGGCTGAATGAGAACACCAACGGACTCATCCGGCAATATTTCCCCAAACAAACCGATTTCCGAAACATCAGCGATCGGGAGATACGCAGGGTTCAAGATGAGTTGAACCACCGGCCGAGAAAAACACTTGGCTACGAAACGCCAAGTGTTTTATTCTTAAATCTGTTCCAACCACCGGTACTCTGGTGTTGCACTTGAAATCCGAATCCAAGGACCTTTTTTTATGTTGAACCCATCCCGAAAAACTCGCCGAACTTGTCCGTATTTTTGGAAGAGGGCGGCTATATTTTTGCCGGCGATCCCGTGCAGGCGACGGAGGCGTTGCGTCATGTCGAGGGCGGCGTGGAAGGAAAAATCATCCGCCGCGCAGAGATGATAGACAGAGACCGCCGGCTTCGGCATACCTTGGAACAAGTGCGGACAGGGTCGTTTTGGCTGTGGATCGTGGCGGCGACGATGATGTTTAGCGGCGGCTTTTTCCGGCACTTACCTTCTGATGGACAGCCAAGGGCTGAATTTTTTTCCCTGATTTTTGGCGGGCGTGTTGGGCATGAATACGCTGATGTTGGCGGTATGGTTGGCAACGTTGTTCCTGCGTGTGAAAGTAGGGCGGTTTTTCAGCAGTCCCGCGACGTGGTTTCGGGGTAAAGACCCCGTCAATCAGGCGGTGTTTCGGCTGTATGCGGATGAATGGCGGCAGCCTTCGGCGCGTTGGATCGCCGGCGCGACTTCACACAGCTTGTGGCTCTGCACCCTGAGCGGGATGCTGGTGTCGGTAGTGCTGCTGCTTTTGGTGCGCCAATATACGTTCAACTGGGAAAGCACGCTGTTGACCAATGCCGCTTCGGTACGCGCGGTGGAGATGCTGGCGTGGCTGCCGTCGAAACTCGAGTTTCCCTGCGCCCGACGCGCGGGCGGTGGTCGAAGGTCGTCTGAACGGCAACATCGCCGATGCGCGCGCGTGGTCGGGACTGTTGGTGGGTAGCATTGCCTGCTACGGCATCCTGCCGCGCCTGCTGGCTTGGGCGGTGTGCAAGATCTTTTTAAAAACAAGCCAAAGCAAGCTCGATTTGGAGAAGCCTTATTATCAGGCGGTCATCCGCCGTTGGCAGAATAAAATCGTCGATGCGGACACGCGTCGGGAAACCGTAGTCCGCCGTTTCCCCGAAAATCACCTTAAACGACGCGCCCAAGTGGGCAGTCATGCTGGAAACCGAATGGCACGAAGGCACATGGTTTGCGGGCAGGCTGGCACAGGAATGGCTGGATAAAGGCGTGGCGGCGAATCGGGAAGAGGTTGCCGCTTTGGAAGCGGAGTTGAAACAGAAACCCGCCCAGCTCCTCATCGGCGTGCGCGCGGAAACCGTCCCCGACCGCGGCGTGTTGCGTCAGATTGTCCGGCTTTCGGAAGCGGCGCAGGGCGGGGCGGTGGTACAGCTTTTGACGGAGCGGGCGCTTTCAGACGACCTGTCCGAAACATTGGACCACTGGCGCAACGCGTTGGCAGAGTGCGACGTGGCATGGCTGGAACCCTGACAAGGCGGCGCAGGAAGGTCGTCTGAAAAGCAATAACGCACTTGAAATGCCCTGTTAAGCCGCCATTCTGAAAAAGGTCGTCTGAAAACCCATTCTTTCAAAATATGATGAACAACCAACCCCTTTCCCTCGCCGTCGTCGGGCATACCAATACCGGCAAAACTTCGCTCTTGCGCACCCTGTTGCGCGACAGCGGGTTCGGCGAAGTCAAAAACGCCCCGTCCACCACGCGCCATGTCGAAGAAGCCGCGATTACCGACGGCGCCGACACGCTGCTGTACCTGTACGATACGCCCGGACTCGAAGACGCGGGCGGCGTTTTTGGATTGGCTGGAAACCCATACGGATGCACGCGCCGACGGCATCGAGCGGCTGCAAAAGTTCCTCGACAGCCACGGCGCGCATCACGATTTCAACCAGAAGCCAAAGTGCTGCGGCAGCTTCTGCAAAGCGACATGGCGTTGTACGTCATCGACGCGCGCGAACCCGTCCTCGACAAATATCGGGACGAATTGACCATTCTTTCATGGTGCGCCAAACCGGTCATGCCCGTGTTCAACTTTACCGGCGGACAGCTTCCCGAAGCGTGGACGACCATGCTGGCGCGCCGCAACCTGCACGTTTTCGCAGGGGTTCGACACTGTCGCCTTCGATTTTGAAGGCGAATTGAACCTTTGGAACAAGCTCGCCACCATGCTGCCGCAACACGACATCATCGATCGCCTGACCGCTTCCCGCCGCCGCGAATGGACGCGTCTGGACAAAGAAGCGCGGCACGAAATCGCAGGTTTCCTGCTCGATGTGGCAGCCTTCACGCAGGAAATCGACGAAAACGACGACCCCGCGCCCGTCCTGCAAACCATGCAGGCAGAAATCCGCCAGCTCGAACGACAGATGCAGCAGCGGCTGTTTGCCCTCTACCGCTTCTACCACAGCGAAATCGACGGCGGCGACTGGGTACCCAAAGCCTTCCATCAAGATCCGTTCGACAGCGAGTTGCTCAAACAATACGGCATCCGTACCGGCACGGGCGCGGCAACCGGCGCACTCATCGGCTTGGGGCTGGACATCGCCACGCTTGGCGGTTCGCTCGGATTGGGTACGGCAATCGGCGGTTTTTTGGGCGGCATCCTGCCCAATACCCGCACCATTTCCGACAAGCTCACAGGCCGCCAAACCCTGCACACCGACCCCGAAACCCTGACCCTGCTCGCCGCCCGCGCCCTCGATTTGCTCCACATCCTGCAAACGCGCGGCCATGCGGCGCAATCGCAAGTCGAGTTGCACAGCCGCAAAAGCGCCCTGGACGCCGGACAAACTCCCGTCCGAACTCAACAAAGCGCGCAGCAGGTGGAAATGGTCGTCCCTCAACACCCACCTCCCCGAAACCAGCCGCGCCGAACGCGAGGAATATACGGAAAGTTTGAGCCAGAAATTGGGCGGATAAAAATCAAAGGTCGTCTGAAACCTTAACTCCAGGCTTTCAGACGACCTTTGCCATATCTGCAACCTCCCCCACTCTACTAAATGTAGCGGGCCGAAAATCCAAAAAAACGCCGCAGCGTGGATTTTTACCCGCAACAACACAATACCGAATTGAAAAAGGTCGCCTGAAAAGTCGGAATATAGGTTTGAGGAAACTTGCTATATCCGTTTTCAGACGACCTTTTTACAAAGACAGTGCATTGCGCCGTCAAACTTTCGTGTAACGAGACAAACCCAAATCATCGCTGCCGATTTCGGTTTCCTTACCGCAGACTATATCGGCGGTCAGTTTGGCAGAGCCGAGCGACATGGTCCAACCCAAAGTCCCGTGTCCTGTGTTCAGAAACAAGTTTTTCCAATGGTGTTTTTGCCGATAAGCGGCGTGCTGTCGGGCGTCATCGGCCGTAACCCGCTCCAAAAATTCCGCCTGCTGCAAATCTCCGCCGCCCGGGAAAAAGGTCGTTGACGACCAATGCCAAAAGTAGCACGGCGTTTTTTTCAGATAAATGCAATCCGTAACCTGACAACTCCGCCATACCGCCGACGCGGATGCGTTTGTCGAAGCGGGTGATGGCAACTTTGTATGTTTCATCAAGAACGGTGGAAACCGGTGCTTTTTCATCATGAACGACAGGGACGGTCAATGAATAGCCTTTTACCGGATAAATCGGCAAATCCCAGCCCAAATCCTCCAAAACCGTTCTGCTGAAACAGCCCTAAGGCGCATACGAATGCGTCTGCCCCGAACTGTCCTTGATCGGTTTCAACGGCGGTAGCGCGGCATCGGTCGTGTAAGATGCGGCGGATGTGATGTCCGAATTCAAAACGCACGCCTTTCTGTATGCACAAATCGCGCAGTTTTCGGGTAAACAGACGGCAATCGCCGGTGGCATCGGCAGGAAGGTGCAATCCGCCTGCGATTTTAGGTAAAGCATGGTGTAGCGCGGGTTCGAATTCCAAACATTCTTCAGGGTTTCAGACGACGTAGGGGAACGCCGTAACGTTCTAAAACGGCAATGTCTTTTTCAGCCGCGGCAACTTCTTTTTGCGTGCGGAAGATTTGCAAAGTCCCCTTGTTTCTACCCTCAAAATCAATGTTTTCCTGTTCTTTAAAAAGACGGAACATTTCACGGCTGTATTCCGAAATCCGAACCATCCTCTCTTTATTGATTTGATAACGCTCCGCCGTACAGTTGTCCAGCATTTGTTTGAGCCAGCAGATTTGAAACAGGCTTCCGTCGGGTTGAAAAAAATTAAGGGCGAGTGTTGCTTGAACATCCACTTCAAGGCCTTGAGCGGAATACCCGGAGCCGCCCAAGGCGTGGTGTAGCCGTAAGAGAGCTGCCCGGCATTGGCAAAGCTGGTTTCCATTGCCACATCGTCGGCGCGGTCGATGACGGTTACGTCATGCCCTTCGGAAGCCAAATACCATGCGGTTGAAACTCCGGCGATACCTGCGCCCAAAAACAATCAGCTTCATATCTTCTCCTTAAAATTTAAATTATTTTTTTGATTATGAATGGCTAGTTTAGGATATTTTTTTATTAGAGATATTCACTTTATTTTTTTAATAATTTCGTATGTATTATCCCTATTTAATGACATTCAAAAGGAAAAGCATCATGAAAGAACTGGATAAAAACCGATCTGAAAAATTTTTAAAATTTCTGCAACAAAAACGCCCGGATACCGATGACGGAGCTGGCGGAGAAAGTGGGGCTTTCGACTACGCCTGTTACCGAGCGCGTCAAACGGCTGGAGCGCGATAATTTCATTACCGGCTATCACGCCCGCCTCAATCCGAATTTATTGGGCAAAAGGATTGTTGATTTTTTTGTCGAATTGAAGCTGCGTTCGAAGTCAGGCAATATTTTTTTGAAGATTTTTCGTCGGGAAGTCATGAGGATTCCGCAAATTTTGGAATGCCACTTGGTATCGGGCGAATACGATTATCTGATTAAAGTCCGCCTGCCCGATATGTCGGCCTATCGGGATATGTTGGGCAATATTTTTACTGCACCTGCCTGCCGCGGCGGAAAGCCGAAGTTATGTGGTGATGGAGGAAGTAAAAAGAAGAAACGGTATTGGATTTGGATTGAGTGTAGGACAGAAGCCAAGATTAGAATAATTACACTGGTAGATAGTAGATAGGAAATATGAAATATTGTAACTTCTTTGCTTATATCATTAGATTGAAAGAAAAAAAGCAAAAAATGCACACATCAATAAGATGTGTGCCAAGTCTAAAAGGAGAAATAGAGGAGAAACTATTAACTGACTACTCGAACCAGCTAACGGGACGAATTATGCGCTTTAAGCGGAAGTAATGCAAGTTTTTTTCTTGTAAAGTTTCTCTTTGATTGTTGTATTTTTGTATTTTGTAGTTATATTCCATGAAGTATAAATAAATTAGGAATAACCCTTTGGCAAAATCAGGCTCTTTCATTCAAAGGGAAAAGGCCGTCTGAAAACCCTTTCCCCTTAAAGGAGGGCGGTTTTCAGACGACCTTTTGCCTTAATCGTTCAAACCGGTTTTATTCTTCGTCGCCCGCATCGCTGATGCTGATGCTGTGTTCCATCCTGCTCGGGTGGACTTTCAAGCCGCCGCAGCCGGATTTCTCGGCGGACAGGCGGTCGAGGTAGGCTTGGTCGATGTCGCCGGTTTGATAGATGCCGTTGAAACAGGACGAATCGAAGGACTCGATTTTTCGGATTGAGTGCTTTGACGACGGCTTCCAAATCGCTCAAATTTTGGAAAACGATGCCGTCCGCGCCGATTTCGGCGGCAATTTCCGCCGCGCTGCGCCCGTTGGCAATCAATTCTTCGCGCGTGGGCATATCGATGCCGTACACATTGGGATAGCGTACTTCGGGAGCGGCGGAGGCGATATAGACTTTGCGCGCGCCCGCTGCGCGTACCATTTCGACGATTTCGCGGCTGGTTGTCCCGCGCACGATGGAATCGTCCACCAGCAATACGCTTTTTCCTTCAAACTCGGTTTCCATCGGGCTGAGTTTTTTTGGCGCACGGATTTTTTTGCGCGTCGCCTGACCGGGCATGATAAAGGTGCGGCCGATATAGCGGTTTTTAATCAAACCTTCGCGGTAAGGCTTTTTGAGGTGGACGGCAAGTTCCATCGCACTGGGGCGGCTGGTGTCGGGAATGGGCATCACAACGTCGATGTCGTCCACGGGCAGCTCGCGTTTGATTTTTTCCGCTAAGGACACGCCCATATCCAAACGCGATTGGTAAACCGATACGCCGTCGATTACGGAGTCGGGACGGGCAAAATAGACGTATTCGAAGAGGCAGGGGCTGAGTTTGGCGCGGTCACTGCATTGACGGGCAATCAGTGTGCCGTCAAAGCCGACGAATACTGCTTCGCCCGGCTGGATATCGCGTTCCAAATCGTAGGCAAGCGCATTGAAGGCAACGGATTCGGAGGCGACGGCATAGGATTTTCTGCCTGCCTCGTCGGTTTGCGAACCCAACACCAGCGGGCGGATGCCGTAAGGATCGCGGAAAGCGAGCATACCGTAGCCCGCAATCATGGCAACCACGCCGTATGCGCCGCGCACCAGGCGGTGGAGTTCGGCAACGGCGTTGAAAATATTGTCGATATTGAGCCGGTGGGGATTGGCGTTTTTAGAGACTTCGCGGCGCAATTCGTGCGCGAATACGTTGAGCAAGACTTCGGAATCGGAGCTGGTGTTGACGTGGCGCAGGTGTTTGTTGCACACGTTTTCATACAGTTCGGCGGTGTTGGTGAGGTTGCCGTTGTGTGCCAAAACGATGCCGAAAGGCGAGCTGACGTAGAAAGGTTGCGCCTCCGCGCTGCTGCCCGCGTTGCCTGCCGTAGGATAACGGACATGGGCGATGCCCGCGTTGCCGATCAAATCGCGCATATTGCGTGTGCGGAACACTTCGCGCACCATGCCTTTGCCTTTGTGCATGTGAAACGTGCCGCCCTCGGCCGTTACAATGCCCGCCGCATCTTGCCCCCTGTGTTGCAACATCTGCAAACCGTCGTACAGAAGCTGGTTTACCGGCTCATGGCTGACCAAACCTAATACACCGCACATATCGTCTTCTCCGAATTCGAGGTTAACTTGGAAAGTAGAATTATAGAATAAATCGGACAAAGTTGCCCAAATTGTTGACAATATTTTTCATGTCAACCCCAAAAAAATACGGAAACGTCGTCTGAACAAACGGCTGGAGTTTTTCAGACGACCTCTGCGGCAGACCATCCCTATTTCAATATACAATAGCAGCTCAAACCCCATTCCTACGACACCATGACCGCCAACCGCACCCTCATCATCACCGTCTTCATCGTCGCCAGTTGCGGCCTCGCCTACGAACTCATCATCGCCGCGTTGGCGAGCTATCTTTTGGGCGACAGCATTTTGCAGTTTTTCCTCCGTCATCGGACTTTATCTTTTTTCGATGGGCATAGGCGCGCACCTGACCCGCTACATTAAAGACGAAGACGTGTTGCACCGCTTTATCGAAATCGAACTTCTGGTCGGCATCATCGGCGGCATTTCCGCGCTGGCATTGTTCGTCGCCTTCGGGCTTTCCGCCGCCCCGTTCCGCACCCTGCTCTATGCTTTTGTGCTGATTGTCGGCGCGGTCGTCGGCATGGAAATCCCGTTGGTGATGCGCGTGTTAAACCGCAAAGGCGCAGAGTTTAAAGAACTCGTTTCCAAAGTCCTGACCTTCGACTATTTGGGCGCACTCGCCGTTTCCTTGCTCTTCCCGCTTCTTCTCGCCCCCAAACTCGGCATGGCGCGTTCCGCCCTCTTATTCGGCATCCTCAACGCCGCCGTCGCCTACCTGACCGCACGCGTATTCAAAGCCGAACTGCCACGCTACCGCGCCATCCGCCTGCGCGCGCTGATTGTCTTGTCCGTCCTCGCCGTTGCTTTCGCCTACGCCGACCGCATCTCCTTCAAAGCCGAACAAAGCTATTTCGGCGACCCCGTCGTCTATCAAAGCCACTCGCCCTACCAACGGCTCGTCGTTACCCGCTGGAAAGACGATACCCGCCTCTACATCAACGGCAACCTGCAATTCTCCTCGCGCGACGAAGCCCGTTACCACGAAGCCCTCGTCCTGCCCGCCATGCAGATGGTTCCCAATGCCGAACGCGTCCTGATTCTCGGCGGCGGTGACGGGCTGGCGGCGCGCGAAGTCTTGAAATACCCGCAGGTCAAACACGTTACCCTGGTCGATTTAGACCCCGACATGACCGCCACTTTTAAAACCTCCGCCACCTTAAGCGCGCTCAACCAAGGCTCGCTGTCCCATCCCAAAATGCACGTCGTCAACGACGATGCCGCCAAATGGCTGGAGGGATCATCTGAAAAATTCGACGTCATCATCATCGACCTGCCCGACCCGTCCAATTTCTCACTGGGCAAACTCTACTCCGTCCCCATGTACCGCCTCGTCGCCCGCCATCTTCAGCCGCAGGGCAAAATCGTCGTCCAGTCCACCTCGCCCTACTTCGCCCCCCCAACGCCTACTGGTCGGTCGTCGCCACCCTCGAAGCCGCCGGTCTTTCTACCGCGCCTTACCACGTTTACGTCCCCTCCTTCGGCGAATGGGGATTTGTATTGGCAGGCTTCGATAAGCAATTCCCTGTCCCGCAGAAATTCGACGTCCCTACGCGTTATCTGAACGCCCAAACCGCCGCCGAAATGTTCCGCTTCCCGCCCGACATGGCAAGGCGCAAGGTCGAGCCGAACTATCTGAACAACCAAATCCTCGTCAGCTATTTCGAAAGCGACTGGCGCAACGTAACTCGTTGAGCCGCTTCCCCAAAACAAAGGTCGTCTGAAAACCAAGTATTTCTGTTTTTCAGGCGACCTTTCGACTACCGGCTTTCAACTCTTCCTCTTATTTTTTCGAGTTTGCTAACCCAAAGTCAGGCTATAGCTAGATTACTTTTCTCCGATACGCAATTTACCTTACCGGTTATCGTCATTCCTGAGCAGGCGGCAATCCATTTTTGAAATTCAGAAACTGTTTTTCAAACCAAGGTTTCTCAAGTTTTACGATGGACTCCCGCCTGCACGGGAATGACAGAATTTGATGATATGCCGGATTTAAAGTTAAGTATGTTTGCTATATTCGGACGACCTTTCGAATAAGATATCACAGCATGGGCTTTGCCAGCGAAAAACTTTCCTTCCCGCCGTCTGTCCGACTGCAGCAATCTGGAGACACAGCCTGCACCACGACAACTTTTCAAACGGCCTTCCAACCCGCCCCTAAAGCGAACGATTGCGTCCCGCGTTCGCCCGAGAAAACCGTTGTTCTCAAAATCCAAAAGGTCGTCTGAATTTTTCAGACGACCTTTCTTCCTGTACATCCTTCCTTACCTGCACTCATACCCAAAAAAATCGCGCGGCGGGTCGAGGACGGGTTTGACGATGCCGGTGCGGACGGCGAAGTCGCCGAAGCCTTCGTCGTCAAGGCGGTTTTGCGCCCAGTTACCGACCCAGCCGTCGACGATTTCGAGGATTTCGGGTTCGGTGATGTTTTCTTTAAAGAGGCGCGGGATGCGGGTGCCTTCGCGGTTGCCGCCTGCGTAGAGGTTGTAGCGGCCGACGGCTTTGCCGACCAAGCCGATTTCGGCGAGCATGGCGCGGCCGCAGCCGTTGGGACAGCCGGTGACGCGCAGGACGATGTATTCGTCTTCCAAGCCGTATTTGGCGAACATTTCGTCGATTTTGTCGGAGAACGACGGCAGGAAGCGTTCGGCTTCCGCCATCGCCAGCGGACAGGTTGGCAGGGGCGACGCACGCCATGGAGTTTTTCGCGCTGGATGGTGATGGATTTGCTGATTAAGCCGTGTTCTTTGGCGATTTTGTCTATGGTGTCTTTCAGCTCGGGCGGGACGTTGGCGACGACGAGGTTTTTGGTTGGCGGTCAGGCGGAAGTCGCCGGGGTGGATTTTGGCGATTTCGCGCACGCCGGTTTTCAACGGTCTGCCGGGGTAGTCGAGCAGGCGGCCGTTTTCGATAAACAGGGTCAGGTGCCAGTTGCCTTCGAGTCCTTTAACCCAGCCGATGTGGTCGCCGCGATGGGTGAAGGCGTAGGGGCGGATGGGTTCGAACTTGATGCCCATGCGCTTTTTCGACTTCTTCTTTGAATACTTCGACGCCGACGCGCTGGAGGGTGTAGCGGGTGCGGGCGGCTTTGCGGTCGCTGCGGTTGCCCCAGTCGCGCTGGGTGCTGACGACGGCTTCGGCGGCGTTGAGGGTGTATTCGAGGGGGACGAAACCGAATTCGTAGGAGGTGTTGGGGTAGGTTTTGGTGTTGCCGTGTTCGCTGGACAGCCCGCCGCCGACAAGGACGTTAAAGCCGACAAGTTTGCCGTTTTTCTTCGATGGCGACGAAGCCTAAATCATTGGAATGGATGTCTACATCGTTGTCGGGCGGGATGACGACGGCGGTTTTGAATTTGCGCGGCAGGTAGGTTTTGCCGAGAATGGGCTCGACGTCGTCGGCGATTTCTTTGTTGCGCGGTTCGGTCGGTTCGGTGGTGAACACTTTTTCGCCGTCCAGCCAGACATCGGCGTATGCCATGGTGCGAGGCAGAAGGTGCATACTGATGCGTTTTGCCCATTCGTAGGCTTCTTGGTGCAGCGGGCTTTGGACGGGATTGCTGGTGCAGAGTACGTTGCGGTTGACGTCGCTGGCGGTGGCGATGGAATCGAGGCCGAGTTTGTGCAGGGACTGGTGCGCCAGCTTCAAATCGGTTTTTAAAATGCCGTGGTATTGGAAAGTTTGGCGGTTGGTCAGGCGGATGGAACCGTAAATGGTGTGGTCGCCGGCAAATTCGTCTATGCCCAGCCACTGCGCCGGCGTGATGATGCCGCCGGGCAGGCGGCAGCGCAACATCATGTTTTTTAAGGGTTCAAGTTTTTGGTCGGTACGCTCGGCGCGGATGTCGCGGTTATCCTGCTCGTACATGCCGTGGAAACGGATGAGCTGGAAATTGTCGGCGGTAAAGCCGCCGGTAAAGTCGTCGGTCAAATCGTCTTTGATGGTACCGTGCAGATAGTCGCTGCGGTCTTTCAGGGCTTCGTTGCCGGAAAGCGGGGTGTCGGGCAGCTTGGCGCGCGGGTCGGCGGTGGTAGTCATAGGGTGCTCCTTATTCTCAGTTTGGAGCTACTTTAATCAGGTCGTCTGAAAATGGGAAAGAATGGTTTGTTCGATTTAAAGATGATTTCGTTATATCCAAAAGATTACCTGTAATGTAGGGGCACACTGCACCAAATAGAAAAAAAGGTCGTCTGAAAATATTTTTCAGACGACCTTTAACAGGATATTTGGGATTTAGCGCACGCTGCAAGAAGTTTCTACACGGTTGCCGTACGGATCGGTAAAGCTGAAGGATGCTTCGCCGTTTTTCTCATGCCATTCCGCACCTTTGCCGAACAGGCCGCGGTTGGAAGTGTAGCGCGAGCCGGAACCGGAAACATCGGATGACAATACAGCGCGCTTGTCGTCAAGGCGCAATTCCAACTGATCGTTATTCAAGTTGCGGACATCAACAGACAATCCGTTCTCACAAGAGAAAGTGCGCAAACGGCGGGACTCTGATGTGCGACGGTTTTCTTCATAACGACGCTCTTCACGGCGCATCTCGTTACGATCGTAATTATCATCACGATTGTCGTAACGGTGTTCATGGCGATGCTCGTGACGGGAACCACGTTCGAAATCATAATCCATGTCGGGTGCGACACAGGCACCAAGGGATAATGCGGCGGCAACAGCCAGTAATACTTTTGATTTCATAAATATCTCCTAAACCTAAATAGGAATTTGTCTGCCAAATGCGCTGCCATGTTATAAACATCTCCACCTCCAAACAAGCGGGATTACGCTAATTTACCCGATATTCCTAAAACTGGTTGTTTGCAGGCAAAAAAAGATATTTTTAATGATATTAACCAACATGAGTTTACATGATTACCAAAAAAATCCGCACCATTTTTCAGGTGCGGACAGTCGATCCAACCGGTATTTAACGCTGACGTGCCTTAAAGCGCGGGTTACTCTTACAAATAACGTAAACCTTACCCTTCCTGCGGACGATTTGACAGTCGCGGTGGCGTTTTTTCGCTGTTTTCAGTGAAGATAAAACTTGCATTATTTGTCCTTTCTAAATGAAGACATCATCGATTGGAAACGCTGATTGAACTTGCTCGCACGCCCTTCAGTGTTAACGTTTCGCTGTCTGCCGGTGTACACAGGATGAGATGCAGACGACGTATCCAGCGCGAAAAGCGGGTATTCTTTTCCATCTTTCCAAACCATCGTCTTACCATGCGTCTCCGCACAAGAGCGGATAAGCCAGCCTTCATTTGCACCGCTGTCGAAAAAAATAAAAACAGTACGGTAATTATCAGGATGAATATTCGGTTTCATCAATCAATACTCCATAATTAATATGTTATAATATAACATTATACACTATTTTAAAAAAATATCGCAAGTTCCCTCCAAATACCTTTTCATAAAAAAGAAATACGGATAAGGCATTAAACCTTACCCGTACTTCTTTTTCATGTATTTTAACGGTTATTCAACAACATAACCTTCTTTATCCCAATGCGTTTTCTTCACCAGCTGATCGTTGGAATAAACCGATTCTGACTTTTTGGCCCCATCTTCGTACCATTCCAAAACAATACCATTACGACGACCATTAGAAATGCTGATTTCCGATAAAATACGACCATTTTTCGTCCCAACTCAAAAATCTCAGTCGGTTTATCGTTGACCATATTCATTTCCATCTTCGGACTGCCGTCCGGATACCATTGCTTCCAATAACCGTTGGCTTTGTCGTGTTTGAACTGGATCTCGCTTTCCTTCACCCCATTACGGTAATATCGCGAACCGGTTCCTTCGCTCAAACCGTTTTGATAAGGCATCACAGCAGATTTCTTACCGTTCGGATACCAGTTTGTCCATTCACCGTTCGGCTTGCTGTTTTTATAAGTCCCTACCATTTTTTTCTGTCCGTTGAAATGCCAAAGCGTCAACGTCCCATTATCTAACACGGGAACAAACACTTTAATTTGCTCTGCAGGAACTTCATACGGATCAGAATATTTCTTCATGGACGGGTAATAAAAAAATCCTGCGCCTTGGCAATACCTGATTGAACCGTATATTGTCGGACATATGCAACCGATGACATCGTTGCTGTAATTTTTGCCATGTTGATTAAAATAAACAGAATGGGATTGCGCCCATGTTTGAGAAAAATACCCCTAAAAAGCAGTACGGCAGCCAAACTTTTTTGCCAATATTGAATCATTGTCAGATTATCCAGAAACTGGAGCCAATAATATCGCTCCTTAGATTAAATGTGCAGATTGAAGTATGCCGACAACACATCATTGTGTTTGTATCATTATAACTTTCATAGCATGGATTGTTAAACACAATATCCGTGCAGGCTATTGATATAAAAGACAATAACTTCGAAAAATGGTTCAATTCAATACAAGCAGCATCAATACATCATTTAAAAACAGGTACCTATCATATTTATTAAGGATGCTTATAAACTAGGTAAATATTTTCTAATATAGTGGATTAACTTTAAACCAGTACGACGTTGCCTCACCTTGCCGTACTGTCTGTACTGTCTGCGGCTTCGTCGCCTTGTCCTGATTTAAATTTAATCCACTATACATAGCAAGCCCCAAAATCCATAAAAACAAACAGCCGCTTCCCTTAGATAAGGAAGCGGCTGTTTATCTAATAAACTAAGCAAGTGCTTTGCAAATCTGCCAATATAGAATTTAATCCGGCTTTAACCTCTTCCGCTTTTGCAGCAGGATGACCGTTTACATCCAAAGAATCACGGCTGAAGCGGTCGACATAAGGCGCAAAGGTATCTTTCAACTTCAGCAGTTTCACCACATCGGAACGGGTGTAACGATCGCCGCCGTAACCGACAACGATACCGTTCTCATGTTGCCACTGGGCAAATTGTGACGGGCTGATTTGCACCAGTTCGCACATTTCGTCCAGTGAGAAATAACGTTTTGCAGGAATAACGGGATTAGCGTTGTTTGTCATAGTAATGCTCCACCATGCCTTTGAGTTTTTGGCTGGCATGGAAAGTGACTACGCGGCGGGCGGTAATCGGTACTTCTTCGCCGGTTTTCGGATTACGGCCGGGACGCTGCGGTTTGTCGCGCAACTGAAAATTACCGAAACCGGAAATTTTGATTTCTTCGCCGCGTGCCAAAGTGCTGCGGATTTCTTCAAAAAAGAGTTCGACGATTTCTTTGGCATCGTTTTTGGTTACATTGCTGACTTTATCTACCAAAATATCGGCCAATTCGGCTTTAGTTAATGTCATATTATTACCTTCTGTTGTAACAGGTGCAGATTATTACCAATTTCTATTTAAAATTCAAGCGAATATTTATTTTTTTAGCTGCGAAGTTGCGCTCCCGCAGCAGTTGTCGCATCAATCAGTTTTTCCGATAACCGGCTCGACTGTTTCATCCGTCAGCGTGTTTTCCATATCCTGCAAAATCACTTTGACCGCCATGCTCTTCATCCCTTCAGGCAGGCCCGTACCGCGATATACGTCAAATACGCTGATTTCCTGTACCAACTTGTTTGCTGCGCCTTTCAATGCGACCAACAAATCATCATGAGTCATGGTTTCAGGCATAACAAACGCCAAATCCCTGCGCACCGGCTGGAATTTTCGATACTGCCTGATAACGCGTTTTTTTCGCGCTCCAACACCGCTGCCATGTCGATTTCAAATACTAGCGGTGCTTGCGGCAAGTCGTATTTTTTTGCAGCCACTTCGGATGCAATTCGCCGACAAAAGCCGATGACTTGGCCGTCTGAAACGATATTGGCGGCGCGGCCGGGATGCAGGGCGGGATGTTCGGTTTTGACGAACTCAACTGCTTTGTTTTTTTCAACAGATTTTTCCACATCTGCTTTGATGTCGTAAAAATCTGCGTTGCGCGTTTTTCTCGCCCCACTGTTCGGGCGTCGCCGCGCCGTACCACAGGCCGCCGATGCGTTCGTTTTGTACAAACCGGCCGTCTGAACCTTTGCTGAACACGCGGGCAATTTCAAACACGCGCACGCGGTTTTGTTTGCGGTTCAAATTGTTTTGCAGAATTTCCACCAAGCCGCCGATGAGCGTGGAACGCATCACGGCATACTGCGCCGCCAGCGGATTTTTGCAGGCGGATGGGATTGGCGTTGGCGGCAAAAATCGAGTTCCCACTGCTCGTCAACGAAGGCGTAGCTGACCACTTCGCGGTAACCGCGCGCCGCCATTTCGTTGTAAACGGCAAAACGCGGACGGCGGGTTTCGGGCAGAGCCAGCATTTTCAGACGGCCTGACGTGTAATCGTCGGGGATATTTTCATAGCCGTAAACGCGGCCGATTTCTTCAATCAAATCGGCTTCGATTTCGATGTCGAAACGGAAGCTCGGCGCGGTAACGCGGAAGCCTTCCGCCGTTTTTTCAGGTTGCAGGCCCAAGTGCTGCAAAATGGTTTCCACCTGTTCGGCAGGAATGTCCACTCCCAACACGGTTTTCAGACGACCCAAACGCAATTCGACCTGCTTGGCTTCAGGCAATTTGCCCAACGCTTCCACCATTTCGCCTGCCGCACCGCCGCAGATTTGCAAAAACCAATTCGGTTGCGCGTTCGATAGCATCAGCCTGCAAACGGTAATCCACGCCGCGCTCAAAGCGGAACGACGAATCGAGCCAAAAACCGTACTGGCGCGATTTCCCTGCGATGATTTCAGGTGCAAACCAAGCCGCTTCCAGCACGATATTTTGTGTGTCGTCTGAAACCGCGCTTGCCGCGCCGCCCATCAGACCCGCCAAGCTCAACGCGCCTTTTTCATCGGCCACTACCAGCGTGTTTTCAGACAGAGACACGGTTTTCTCGTTCAGGCATTCCAGCGTTTCACCTTCGCGCGCGCGGCGGATGTGCAGGCTGCCTGAAAGTTTGTCGGCATCAAAAACATGCATCGGCTGACCGATTTCCAGCATTACATAATTGCTAATGTCCACCAGCGCGGAAATACTGCGGATGCCGCTACGCTCCAAACGCTGCTTCATCCAATCCGGCGTAGCGGCGCGCGCGTTCACGTTTTCAATCACGCGACTGATAAAGCGGCCGCAATCGGCAGGCGCATCAATCTGCACGGGCTGTTTGCGGCTGCCCGTGATTGGCGCGGCATGGATTGCAGGCTGCTTGAACGCGCAACCCGTCAGCGCGGACACTTCACGCGCAATGCCTTTGATGCTCAGGCAGTCGGCACGGTTCGGTGTGATTTTCAGCGTGAACACCGTATCGTCCAAATCCAGATATTCGCGGATGTTTGCACCGATGGGAGCGTCTTGCGGCAGAATGTGTAAGCCGTTCACGCCGTCGTCAGGCAGACCGAGTTCGTCGGTGGAACACAACATCCCGTTCGACACCACGCCGCGCATCTTGGTCGGCTTGATTTTGAAATTGCCCGGCAACACCGCACCCGGCAGCGAACACGGCACCTTGATGCCCGCTTTCACATTCGGTGCACCGCACACAATCTGCACCAACTCGCCCGTACCCGCATCGACTTGGGTAACATTCAAACGGTCGGCATCAGGATGTTTTTCAACGGATTTCACTTCGGCAATTACCACGCCCGTAAACGCAGGCGCGGCAGTCTCGGCTTCTTCCACTTCCAAGCCGGACATGGTTAACAGATGTTTCAGCTTATCGGCGGAAAGTTCGGTATCGGCTTGGGTTTTCAGCCATGAGTAGGAGAATTGCATGTTATGTTCTCAATCAACTAATTAACTTTTCATCAGATTTTGTTTTCAGACGACCTGTTTGCTTGGGAGTGTAGGCTGCTTTTTAACTTTGTTAGGGCAGTTTCTTTTAGGCAGCCTGCACAATCATTTCGCAAACTGCTTCAAAAAGTTCAAATCGTTATCGAAAAAAACAGCCGCAAATCATTCACGTTGTAACGCAACATGGCGAAACGATCGAGGCCGATACCGAAGGCGAAGCCGGTGTATTTTTTTCGGGGTCGATATTCACGTTTTTCAACACGTTGGGATGCACCATGCCGCAACCGCCGACTTCCAGCCATTTGCCGTTTTCGCCCATGATGTCGATTTCGGCGGACGGCTCGGTAAATGGGAAGAAAGACGGACGGAAACGTACTTGCAAATCATCGCGTTCGAAAAAAAGCGGCGGATAAAGTCGGTGAACACGGCTTTTTAAATCGGCGAAAGTTACGCCCTCTTCCACCCACAGACCTTCAGCTTGGTGGAACATAGGCGAGTGCGTTGCATCGCTATCCACACGATAAACGCGGCCGGGGGCAATAATGCGGATAGGCGGCTCTTTTTTTGTCGAGCATATAGCGGATTTGAATCGGGGAAGTGTGCGTGCGCAAAAACATCGCCGTTTTCAACGTAGAACGTATCCTGCATGGCGCGCGCCGGGTGGTTTGCGGGGATATTTAAGGCTTGGAAGTTGTGGAAATCGTCTTCGATTTCAGGGCCGTCCGCCACTTCAAAACCCATGCCGTGAAAGAGTTCGACTACGCGTTGCAAGGTCAGGGTTACGGGATGCAGACCGCCATTTTCCTGCGCGCGTCCGGGCAGGGTAATATCTAGTGCTTCAGCCGCAAGCTGGGCTTGAAGTTTTGCTTCGTTGAGGGCATCGCGTTTATTGTTAAAGGCCGTCTGAAACTGGTTTTTGCACTCATTGATATGCGCACCTATGGTTTTTGCGCTCTTCAGGCGACATTTGACCCTAAGGTTTTCAGAAGTCCGGTCAACTCGCCGGTTTTACCAAGATAACGGGCTTTGATTTGTTCTAGAGCGTTGAAGTCTTGCGCGGCCTCTACTGCGGCAATGCCTTCTGCAACGATACGGTTTACATTTTCCATAGTGGTTTTATCGTCTGTCGGTTGATGATGGGTCGTCTGAAACAATGAGGCCGCCTGTATGGTTTGGTATTGCCAAACTTTTCAGACGACCTTTTATCGTTTACAGCCAATCCGTTTGATAGAATCGGCGTATTTTAGCGCAAATCAATTCAAAAAAATAGGCTTTTAAAGAAAGAAAAATCAATCACATAGACTTTATTCAAACAAAAGAAAAAAAGGAAGCCGTAGCTTCCTTTTTCAAATTTTTGGATTAAGCAGCCAAAGCAGCTTTAGCTTTCTCAACCAATTGTGCAAAAGCGGCTTTATCAAATACAGCCAGATCAGCCAATACTTTGCGGTCGATTTCGATAGAGGCACGTTTCAGACCGTTCATGAATTTGCTGTAGGACAGACCGTTTTCACGAGCACCTGCATTAATACGGACAATCCATAATTGACGGAATTGGCGTTTGCGTTGACGACGGTCACGGTATGCGTATTGACCGGCTTTCATTACCGCTTGCTTGGCAACGCGGTATACGTTTTACGACGACCGCGGTAGCCTTTGGCTAACGCGAAGATTTTTTGGTGACGGGCACGAGCGGTTACACCGCGTTTTACGCGTGGCATATTCTAAACTCCTTAAGCGTAGGGTAACATTTTAGCAACAGAAGCCAAATCGCGATCGTTTACCATAGAGGTACCGCGCAGTTGGCGTTTGTTTTTAGTGGTCTTTTTAGTCAAGATGTGGCGTTTGAACGCATGAGCGCGTTTTTACACCGCCGTTACCCAGTACTTTGAAGCGTTTTTTCGCGCTAGACTTGGTTTTCATTTTAGGCATGGGAAAACTCCATTCGTTATTAGATAAGGCATCAGGGGGTTTTAAAACATTGGTTTCAAACACTTGAACCCAAAATGCCACGGTTTTTGCCGCCAATCAAAAGCTTACTCCGAAGCGGCAATCGGAGTAAGCTGAAAATTATAACTTTATTTTTTTCTTCGGTGCAATCATCATCACCATTTGACGACCTTCCATTTTAGGGAAGGATTCGATTTGGGCCACTTCCGCCAAATCCTCTTTTACGCGCTCTAAAAGTTGCGCACCGAGTTGCTGGTGAGCCATTTCACGACCGCGGAAACGAAGCGTTACTTTGACTTTATCGCCGTCAGCCAAGAAGCGGTTGATGTTGCGCATTTTGATTTGATAATCGCCTTCATCGGTACCCGGACGGAATTTGATTTCCTTAATTTGTACCTGCTTCTGATTTTTCTTGGCTTCGTCGCGTTTCTTGGCTTGTTGGTATTTATATTTACCGTAATCCATCAGTTTGCATACAGGCGGTTTGGCAGTAGGGGAAATCTCTACCAAATCCACATCCTGCTCTTCGGCCATGGCCAAAGCTTCACGAACCGATACAACACCAAGCTGTTCGCCTGACTCACTGATTAAACGCACTTCTTTGGCGGTAATTTCGCCATTGATTCGTGCTTCGCGTTCTTGAGCGATGATGAATACTCCTATAAAAATTAATGGTTGACGAGGGCGTCTGCGATTTCTTGCTGCAGTTGCGCAATGAAATCATCCAAATCAAAAGAACCCAAGTCTTCTGCTTTTGCGGCGCACGGCCACTTTGTTTTCTTGCTTCTCTTTATCGCCGACAACGATTTGATAAGGGAAGCGGTATTGGCTGTTATCACGGATTTTGTAACCGATTTTTTCGTTACGCAAATCCAGCTCTACACGGAAGCCAGCAGCCTGCAATTTGGCAGCCACTTCACGGCAGTAATCTGCTTGATTTTCGGTGATATTCATAATCACCATTTGAACCGGCGCCAACCATAGCGGGAAAGAACCTGCATGGTTTTTCAATCAAAATACCGATAAATCGTTCCAAAAGAACCCAAAAATGGCGCGGTGCAACATTACCGGACGGGCGCGGTCATTGTTTTTCGGTTACATATTCTGCATCTAAACGTTCCGGCAATACAAAGTCCAGTTGCAGCGTACCACACTGCCAAGAACGTCCCAATGCATCTTTAACATGATATTCGATTTTAGGTCCGTAGAACGCACCTTCACCCGGCAATTCGCCCCATTCCACGCCGCAAGCAGTCAATGCTTCGCGCAGGCCTTGTTCTGCCTTATCCCAGACGTCGTCTGAACCGGCACGCTTCTCAGGACGCAGTGAAAGTTTGACGGACACATCATGGAAACCGAATTGCTTGTAAATACGAACCAGCAATTCATTGAATGCCCGCGCTTCGCTGACGATTTGATCTTCGGTACAGAAAATATGCGCATCGTCTTGTACAAAACCTCGGACACGCATCAGTCCATGTAATGCACCGCTCGGCTCGTTGCGATGGCAAGAACCAAATTCTGCTAAACGCATTGGCAAATCGCGGTACGAGCGCAGACCGTTATTGAAAATCTGAACATGTCCCGGGCAGTTCATCGGTTTAACCGCGTATTCGCGCTTTTCCGAACTGGTTACGAACATATTGTCTTTGTAGTTATCCCAGTGACCGGATTTTTCCCAAAAGGTTTTATCCATGATTTGGGGGGTTTTGACTTCTTTGTAACCGGCGGCATTCAGCTCTTTACGCATATGCTGCTCGATAGTCTGCCACAAAGCCCAACCTTTGGGATGCCAAAACACCATACCCGGCGCTTCGTCCTGCAAGTGGAACAAATCCAGTTGCTTGCCCAATTTGCGGTGGTCGCGTTTTTTTCTGCTTCTTCAATACGCTGGATATAGGCTTTTAATTCATCTTTCGTCGCCCAAGCAGTGCCGTAAATACGTTGCAGCATTTCATTATTGCTGTCACCACGCCAGTATGCACCTGCCAGCTTGGTCAGCTTGAAGTTTTTCAGGAAGCGGGTGTTCGGAACGTGCGGACCGCGGCACATATCGACATATTCCTGATGATGATACATACCCATTGCTTCAACTTCGGGCATATCTTCAATCAGGCGCAGCTTATATTCTTCACCGCGATCTTGGAAAATTTTGATGGTTTCGGCTCGCGGAGTCATGATTTTGATTACATCATAATCTTGTGCAATCAATTCTTTCATACGCGCTTCGATGGCAGCAACATCTTCAGGCGTAAACGGTTTTTCAGTTGCAATATCGTAATAAAAGCCCTCTTCAATGACGGGGCCGATAACCATTTTTGCATTAGGATAGAGCTGCTTGACCGCATGACCGACAAGGTGGGCGCAAGAGTGGCGGATGATTTCAACGCCTTCTTGGTCTTTCGGGGTAATGATTTGGACGGTTGAATCTTCGGTAATCGGATCGCACGCATCGACCAATTTGCCGTTTACCTTACCCGCCACCGTCGCCTTCGCCAAACCTGCTCCGATAGACGCGGCAATCTGTGCCACGGTAACGGGCGATTCGTATTGGCGGACTGAGCCGTCCGGCAAGGTAATGTTCAACATCAAAAAAGCTCCAAAACATTAAAAAATAACGGCATAAATGCCGTTTGGGAAATTTGGTAGGCACG
Source organism: uncultured Neisseria sp. (assembly GCA_916438535.1). Taxonomy (GTDB): domain Bacteria; phylum Pseudomonadota; class Gammaproteobacteria; order Burkholderiales; family Neisseriaceae; genus Neisseria. Next base: position 675,611 of record CAKAEP010000001.1, read on the forward strand.
ATTGGATTCGAACCAACGACCCCCACCATGTCAAGGTGGTGCTCTAACCAACTGAGCTACGTGCCTGTTTAATAAGGTTGGGATTATAGACGATACTTTGACGCGATGGCAAGCATGAAAATGGGGTTTTAGACGACATTGTCGGAACATTGTGATTTTTTTGAAACATTTTCAACAGTGAACATCTCGATACGAATAAGGTCATCTGAAATATTCAAACACCGCTATTGCAATGAAAAATCCTTTATAATCGCGTTTTTTTACCTCAATCGTTTGACTGCACGGCGGCTTCGCACGCCGTTTCCTACATTTATAGATACAACCTATGCTCAAATTTACCTTACATAAAAAAAGATGGTCATGCCCGACGCGGCACGCTGGAACTGAACCACGGCAAAATCGAAACACCCGTATTTATGCCGGTCGGCACTTACGGCTCGGTTAAGGCGATGAATCCGCAAAACCTGCACGACATCAAGGCACAAATTATTTTTGGGCAACACTTACCATTTATGGCTGCGCCCAGGTTTGGAAGTTATCGAACAATTCGGCGGTCTGCACGAATTTATCGGCTGGAACAAACCCATCTTGACCGACTCGGGCGGTTTCCAGGTTTTCTCGCTCTCCGACATGCGCAAACTCACTGAAGAAGGCTGTACCTTCCAAAAGCCCAATCAACGGCGACAGACTCTTCCTCTCGCCCGAAATCTCCATGAAAATCCAAACCGTACTCAATTCCGACATCGTGATGCAGTTGGACGAATGCACACCCGGCGAAGCAACGCACGAACAGGCGCAAAAATCCCTGCAAATGAGCCTGCGTTGGGCAGAACGCAGCAAAAAAGCCTTTGAAGATTTGAAGAACCCGAATGCCCTGTTCGGCATCGTGCAAGGCGCGATGTATGAAGATTTGCGCGAAGAATCACTGCGCGGCTTGGAACAATTCGACTTCCCCGGCCTTGCCATCGGCGGACTGTCCGTCGGCGAACCCAAACCCGAAATGTACCGCATGCTGCGCGCCGTCGGACCGATGCTGCCCGAACACAAACCGCATTACCTGATGGGCGTCGGCACACCCGAAGACCTCGTTTACGGCGTGGCGCACGGCGTGGACATGTTCGACTGCGTCATGCCCACCCGCAATGCGCGCAACGGCTGGCTGTTCACCCGTTTCGGCGATTTGAAAATCAAAAACGCCAAACACAAGCTCGACAAACGCCCGATAGACGAAAGCTGCACCTGCTACGCCTGCCAAAACTTCAGCCGCGCCTACCTGCACCATCTGCACCGCGTCGGCGAAATCTTGGGCGCGCAACTCAACACCATCCACAACCTGCATTTCTACCAAGTCATCATGGCAGAAATGCGTGAAGCCATCGAGCAAGGAAAATTTGCCGATTGGCAGGCGCAATTCCATGAAAACCGCGCCCGCGGTGTAGATTGAGATTGAACTATGCTTATTGAGGTCGTCTGAAAACGTTTAACTTGATTATTCCCTTTGTTTTTCAGATGACCTTTCACAAAAAAATCATTCAATATTAAAGAAACAAACCATGCCCCGTTTCCCTGCCAGAGCCTCCCTCCCCTATACCGAACAAAACCGTACCGCCGTCCTACTGCTTAACCTCGGCACACCGGATGCTCCGACCGCGCAAGCCGTCAAACCTTACCTGCGCGACTTTTTTTATCCGACCAACGCGTAGTGGAACTGCCGAAGCTGTTGTGGCAACCGATCTTGCGTGGCCTGATACTGACGCTGCGCCCGAAAAAAAGCGCGCACGCCTATGAAAAAATCTGGTTTAAAGACGGCTCACCCTTATTGGTTTATACCGCACGCCAAGCCGAAACCTTGGGCAAACTACTGCCGGATATAACCGTCCGCTACGCCATGACTTACGGCAACCCGGGCGTTGACGACGTCTTGGCGGAATTGAAATCGCAAGGCATCGGTAATCTTTTGGTAGTCCCACTCTACCCGCAATATGCGGCATCGAGCACAGGTGCGGCTTTGGATAAAGTATTCTTGCAATTACTGCGCCAGCGCAACCAACTCAGCATACGCACGGTGTCCCGTTTCTACGAGGATGCAGGTTATATCGAAGCCATGAAAAAAACATATTCAGGCATATTGGACGGAACACGGACGCGGCGAAAAACTGATGCTGAGTTTTCACGGCATACCGCAGAAACAGTACGACGAGGGCGACCCTTATCCCGACGAATGCCGCCATACGGCCAAACTGCTTGCCGAAGCCTTGGGACTGACTGAGCAGGAATATATCGTCTCCTTCCAAAGCCAGTTCGGCAAGGCGAAATGGGTTAAACCGAGTACGCAGGTTCTGTTTGACGAACTGCCGAAACAAGGCATAACGAAATTGGACGTTTTCTGTCCGGGCTTCATGGCAGACTGCTTGGAAACGATGGAAGAAATCGCTTTGATGGGGCGCGAACAATTTCATGCCGCCGGCGGTAAAGAATACCGCTATATCCCCTGCCTGAACGACAGCGCAGAATGGATAGGCGCACTGGCAGATTTGGTGCGGCGCAATTTGTGCGGATGGGTTTGAAGCATCCCCGTTGTTTCTTTGACTTAAATCTAAGGTCGTCTGAAAAGCTTCGGCAGGATAGGTTTTCAGACGACCTTTATTGTATGATTGCCCTATTCCTTTAAAACAAAAAAACATCCCGACCATCTGCAAGGACAAACCATGAAAACCATCCACATCCTGACACTTGCCGCACTCTCCTGTTTTTTTCCGCCCCAACCTTCGCCGCCGATGCCGCACAGATGGCGCAAGGGCAGAAAAATTTACGAAACCAACTGCGCCGCCTGCCACGGTAAAAAAAAGGCGAAGGCAGAGGAGCAATGTTCCCGCCCCTGTTCCGTTCCGACTACATCATGAAAAAAACCGCAGGTACTGTTGAACAGCATGCTCAAAGGCATCAACGGCCCGATCAAGGTTAACGGCAAACCCTACAACGGCTTCATGCCTGCAACAGCCATCAACGAAGCGGACGTAGCAGCAGTTTCGACCTACATTATGAATGCATTTGATAACGGCGGCGGCACCATCACCGAAAAAGATGTGAAAGCGGCAAAAGGCAAAAAATAACCGCTTCCGCACCCAAGAGGTCGTCTGAAACCATGCTTTCAGACGACCTCTGTTATAATCGCTCCGCTTTGCAACAAATGACTTCCCGATTCTGCCGCCCGAAGGACGGTGCTCCGACCATTAAGGATTTTTGATGAATATGTTTACCCAAGCAGCCCAAGAATTGACCTCCGTCCGCGACATCCTGCGTTTCGCCGTCAGCCGTTTCAACGATGCCGGTTTGTTTTTCGGGCATGGCTCGGACAACGCGCACGACGAAGCCGCCTACCTCATCCTGCATACCCTCAACCTGCCTTTGGACACGCTGGAGCCCTACCTCGATGCTAAGCTGCTGCAAAGCGAGAAAGAAGAAGTGTTGGCAGTACTGGAACGCCGCGCAGTCGAACACATCCCCGCCGCCTACCTTACCCATCAGGCATGGCAAGGCGATTTCGATTTTTATGTTGACGAACGCGTCATCGTACCGCGCTCGTTTATTTACGAGCTGCTCGGCGACAGCCTCACCCCATGGATAGAGCATCCCGAATTGGTTCACCGCGCATTGGATTTGTGTACCGGCAGCGGCTGCCTCGCCATTCAAATGGCGCACCACTACCCTGCCGCTGAAATTGACGCCGTCGATTTGAGTTTGGATGCGCTGGAAGTAGCCGCCATCAACGTTGAAGATTATGGTTTGGAAGAGCGCATCAACCTGATTCACACCGACTTGTTCGAAGGATTGGAAGGCACATACGACCTGATTGTTTCCAACCCGCCCTACGTCGATGCCGAATCGGTCGATATGTTGCCCGACGAATACCTGCACGAACCCGAACTCGCCCTGGGCAGCGGCGAAGACGGCTTGGACGCCACCCGCCAAATCCTGCTGCACGCAGCCAAATACCTGAATCCCAAAGGCGTACTGCTGGTCGAAATCGGACACAACCGCGATGTATTGGAAGCCGCCTATCCCGAGCTGCCGTTCACTTGGTTGGAAACCAGCGGCGGCGACGGATTCGTGTTCTTGCTGACCCGCGAGCAGCTATTGGGCGAATACTAACCCATCCTTTTTCAAGCAGCATTGATATAAAAAGGTCGTCTGAAAACTTTCAGACGACCTTTTTTTCAACCGTTCAAACAATTAACAACATCTTCCGCCGTTTGCGCCGCAGCGGCGTTTGCGGCAATAGTCTTGAAATTGCAGCTCGGTCATGACGGGGGCGTTGGGATTATGTTTGCGCTGTTGGGCAACGTAGTTTTTCATAATCGGGCACGCCTGCCATGAGGTTGGCGGTAAGTTTGGCGGTTTTCCACCAAGCGGCGAGTTTACGCTTCACTTTGTGCCTCCGGTTGTTTGCCGTCGCGGTACACCGCTGGGATTTCTTTGGCGGTCGGCCAGCCGACTTTGCGTGCTTTCATGGCGGTACGTACGCCGTAGATGGCAACGATGACGACAACGGAGAGGAACAATGCGGTCAAGCCGGCATTGATTTTGTCGTTGAAGATAATCTGCGACATTTCGCCGATGTCTTTAGCGGGTGCGAGGACTTCGTTTTTTTAGCCAATGCGTCGCTGTATTTGCCGGCATGGGCGAGGAAGCTGACGCGCGGATCGCTGTGGAACAGTTTTTTTGCAGACCGGCGTAGCAGGGTTACAAACAGTACGCCGACGGCAGGAACGAGTGCCACCCAGACATAACGGTCGCGTTTCATCTTAATCAACACAACGGCACACATAATCAAGGCTACGCCTGCCAGCATTTGGTTGGCGATGCCGAACAAAGGCCAGAGCGAGTTGATGCCGCCCAGCGGGTCGGTCACGCCGGTGTAGAGGAAGTAGCCCCACAATGCCACGGCGAAGAAGGTCGCAATCAGGTTGGCAGGGATGGAGTCAGTGTTGCCGAAAGGTTTGTAGAAGATACTGCCCAAGTCTTGAATCATGAAACGTGCGACGCGCGTACCGGCATCGACGGCGGTCAGGATGAACAAGGCTTCAAACAACAGGGCAAAGTGATACCAGAATGCCATCATGGCTTCGCCCGGAATCAGGCGGCTCATGATGTGTGCCATACCGACTGCGAGGGTTGGCGCACCGCCCGCACGGGACAGAATGGTGTTTTCGCCCACTTCCTTAGCGGTGTGCAACAGGGTTGCGGCATCGACAGGGAATTGCAGCTTGGTTGTAATCACTTCGGCGGCGGTATTGGCATCTGTACCGATTAGGGCGGCAGGACTGTTCATGGCGAAATACACGCCGGGATCAAGCGATGACGCGGCAGCCAAGGCCATAATCGCCACGAAGCTTTCCATAATCATACCGCCGTAACCGATCATGCGGACGTGGGTTTCGTTTTCCAGCATTTTCGGCGTAGTACCGGAAGAAATCAGCGCGTGGAAGCCTGAAACCGCACCACAGGCGATGGTAATGAAGAGGAACGGGAACAATGCGCCTGAGAATACCGGGCCGGAACCGTCGATAAAGTGGGTTACGGCAGGCATTTGCAGCGCAGGGCTAACGATGAGGATACCGATGGCGAGTGCGACAATCGTACCGATTTTTCAGGAAGGTAGAGAGATAGTCGCGCGGAGTCAGCAGCAGCCATACCGGCAATACTGATGCTACGAAGCCGTAAATCATAATCGCCCAAGTGAGCTGGATGCCGTCAAGGTCAAACCAATGACCGATGGAGCTGTGTGCCACATTGTCGCCGTAAATGACCGCCAGCATCAGCAGGATAAAGCCGACGATGGAAATCTCGCCGATTTTGCCCGGACGGATATAGCGGGTGTAAATACCCATAAACAGCGCAATCGGCATGGTGGCGGCAATCGTGAACGTACCCCAAGGGCTGTGAACCAGTGCTTTCACCACAATCAGCGCCAACACCGCCATGATGATGACCATAATCATCAAAATACCGATGGACGCGATCACGCCCGGGACGGTGCCGAGTTCTTGTTTTACGATATCGCCCAAAGACTTACCGTCGCGGCGCATGGAGACGAACAAGACCATCATGTCTTGTACCGCACCGGCAAACACTACGCCGAAGATAATCCACAGCGTACCCGGCAGATAACCCATTTGCGCAGCCAGCACGGGACCGACCAACGGACCTGCGCCCGCAATCGCGGCAAAGTGGTGTCCAAACAATACGCCTTTGTGTGTCGGCACATAGTCCAAACCGTCATTGTGCCGCTCGGCGGGCGTGAGGCGGTTCGGATCAAGCTGCATCACATATTTGGCGATGTAGAGACTGTAAAAACGGTAAGCGATGCAGTACACCGACACGGCGGCGGTGACCATCCATACCGCACTGACCTGCTCGCCCCGACTGAGGGCCAAAGTGGTAAAGGACGCTACGCCGACCAAAACCACAATGCCCCAAATAAGGAACGTTTTGAGCGATTTCATTGTTTAATCCTTAAAATACAAGAGTGAGAATGTTCGGGTTCTTATTGTTGCGAGGGGACAAACTGCATCCCGAAGCATTTATGGAAGAAAAAAATGAAGCGATGATGGTGCGGGAACCCTGGCTTGAGATAATTAATAAACAAGGGAACCAAAACCCTAGAATGTTAACTATTATCAAGCCTAGCGTAAGGTTAACACAATCCGATAACGTGCGGGCTAGATTTAACTCAAGCAATCGTCATTCATTACGATATTACCGCTTATTTTTTGACAGACTCTTTACAAATGCCATAAAGCCACACTGCCCGGTTGCATATGGCTAAAAGGTTAACGCCACGCCATCCCAATTCAATCAGCCCCATAAACAAAAAGGTCGTCCCTTTCGGGTGGCAATATATAAGGTCGTCTGAAAACCTGTTTTCAGACGACCTCTATCTTTTTAAAACTCAATAATCTGTTTCAAATTAATCCGCTTCCAAAACCACTTTCATGGCTTGGTTTTCGGCGGCGTGTTTGAACACGTCGTAGGCTTTTTCCAATTCGCTGAATTTGAAACGGTGGGTCAGCATTTTGGTGTAATCGACGGAGCTGCTGGAAATTGCCTTCATCAGCATTTCGGTGGTATTGGCATTTACCAAGCCGGTTGTGATGGCGAGGTTTTTTTAATCCACAGTTTTTTTCGAGTTTGAAATCAACGGATTGACCGTGTACGCCGACAACGGCGATATGTCCGCCTGGTTTGACGATGTCTTGACACATATTCCATGTGGCGGGGATGCCGACGGCTTCGATGGCGCAATCCACGCCGTCGTCGCCGACGATGGCAAAGACCTGTTTGAATACGTCGCCTGAAGCAGGGCTGACGGTATGGGTTGCGCCCAATTCTTTCGCCAGTTTCAAACGGTTTTCGTCCATATCGCAGACGATGATGGCAGCAGGGCTGTACAGTTGGGCGGTCAACAGGGCGGACATGCCGACAGGACCTGCGCCTGCGATGAAGACGGTGTCGCCGGGTTTGACATCGCCGTATTGCACGCCGATTTCGTGGGCGGTCGGCAAGGCGTCGCTCAACAGCAGGGCGACTTCTTCGTTGACATTATCGGGCAGCGGAACAAGGCTGTTGTCGGCATAAGGCGTGCGGACGTATTCGGCTTGCGTGCCGTCAATCATGTAGCCCAAAATCCAGCCGCCGTTGCGGCAGTGTGAATAGAGTTGGATTTTGCAGTTGTCACAAGTACAGCATTTGCTGACGCATGAAATAATGACTTTATCGCCGACTTTGATGTTTTTTTACAGCCTCACCGACTTCTTCTACAATACCGATGCCTTCATGGCCGAGAATACGACCGTCGGCGACTTCGGGGTTTTTGCCTTTCCAAATACCCAAGTCAGTACCGCAAATCGTGGTTTTGACGATTTTCACCACCGCGTCGGTCGGATCGATAATCTGCGGTCGGGGTTTTTCTTCAAAACGGATGTCGTTTGCGCCGTGATAAACCATTGCTTTCATGCTGATACTCCTTGCTTGTTGATAAATAATTTCAATACTGCAATAAAGTCTCTTTATATGAGTTATATACCCCTATAAAACGTAAGTCAATAAGAATTATTTTTCACGATGTTATACCATAACATTTTTGTTTTTCAATATAAATAAAACCACTGATTGATATTAATGAACACACCCACCTCCTTCTCCGAACGGCTCATCCGCTGGCAAAAACAATACGGCAGGCACCACCTGTCTTGGCAGGTCAAAAACTCTTATTGTGTCTGGCTTTCCGAAATCATGCTCCAGCAGACGCAGGTTGCCACCGTGTTGGACTACTATCCGCGTTTCTTGGAAAAATTCCCGACCGTACAAACGCTTGCCGCCGCGCCGCAAGACGAAGTGTTGTCGTTGTGGGCGGGCTTGGGCTATTACAGCCGCGCGCGCAATCTGCACAAAGCCGCGCAACAAGTCGTCGAACAATTCGGCGGCACGTTTCCATCCGAACGCAAAGACTTGGAAACCCTCTGCGGCGTAGGCAGAAGCACCGCCGCCGCCATTTGCGCCTTCGCCTTCAACCGCCGCGAAACCATTTTGGACGGCAACGTCAAACGCGTGCTCTGCCGCGTGTTCGCCCGCGACGGCAATCCGCAGGACAAAAAATTCGAAAACTCGCTCTGGACGCTTGCCGAAAGCCTGCTGCCGTCTGAAAACACCGATATGCCTGCCTATACGCAAGGTTTGATGGACTTGGGCGCAACCGTGTGCAAACGGACAAAACCCTTGTGTCATCAATGCCCGATGGCGGACATCTGCGAAGCGAAAAAGCAAAACCGCATCGCCGAGCTGCCGCGCAAAAAAACCGCCCCCGAAGTGCAAACCCTGCCGCTTTACTGGCTGATTGTCCGCAACCCAGACGGCGCAATCTTGCTGGAAAAACGTCCTGCCAAAGGCATTTGGGGCGGGCTGTATTGCGTGCCGTGTTTTTGAAAAATTAGACGAAACATACGATTGCGCCGAGAAGCTCGGCATCATTTCAGACGACCTTTCCGAGCAACCCGCCCTCACCCACCGCCTGACGCATCGTTTATTGATGATTACGCCGTTTGAAGCGCAAATCAGTTCGCCAGACACGCTGCCCCGTTCTGAAAAACGCATCAAAAGATAACCATCTCTGGGTGAAACCCGAAAATTTGGCGGATTACGGTTTGCCCAAACCGCTGGCAGATTATTTGAAACAACGGCAGCAGGCATTGTTTTTAAAAAAATGCTTGAAAACCAAACAGGCAGCATCCAACTCTAAAACACAATAAACATACCCGCGCGTTATACAAACCTGCCCGCGCCCGTCAGGAATCCCATGCACACACTCCCCTGCTTACCCAACAGTTCGCCGAATTCTCGCCGTTTTTTTCTATTCCCGCGTTTCTCCCGAGCCGCTGACCGCGCCCTACTGGGTCGCCTTCAACACCGATTTGGCGGCAGAGTTGAATCTGGATACAGATTTTTCAGACGACCGCCAACCTTGCCTACCTCAGCGGCAACGCGCCGCAATACGCGCCTGCACCCATTGCCGGTGTTTACAGCGGCCATCAGTTCGGCGTCTATACCCCGCGCCTTGGCGACGGACGAGCACTCCTGATTGGCGATTCCGTCGATGCCGCAGGACAACGCCAAGAGTGGCAGCTCAAGGGCGCAGGCAAAACGCCCTATTCCCGCTTTGCCGACGGTCGCGCCGTCTTGCGCTCCTCCATCCGCGAATACCTCTGTTCCGAAGCCATGCACGGTCTCGGCATCCCCACGACCCGCGCCCTCGCCCTATGCGGCAGCGACGACCCCGTTTATCGGGAAACCGTCGAAACTGCCGCCGTCCTGATCCGTATCGCCCCGAGCTTTCTGCGTTTCGGCCATTTCGAATACTTCTATTACACCGGCCGCGAAGCCGAAATCCAACAACTTGCCGACTACCTCATCCGGCATTACTACCCCGACTGCCAAGATGCCGACAATCCCTACGCCGCCCTGTTGGAACAAATCCGCAACCGCAACGCCGATACCGTCGCCGCATGGCAAAGCGTCGGCTTCTGCCACGGCGTAATGAATACCGACAACATGTCTGCACTGGGACTCACCATAGACTACGGCCCTTTCGGCTTCCTCGACGATTACGACCGCCGCCACGTCTGCAACCACTCCGACACCCAAGGCCGCTACGCCTACAATGCCCAGCCCTTCGTCGCCCATTGGAATTTCTCCGCCCTCGCCTCCTGCTTCGACACCCTCGTCCCACACGACACCCTCGAGCAACTCATCGACGGCTGGACAGAAGTTTTTTTCAGACGACCTATTTAGAGAAAATGCGCCGCAAACTCGGTTTGCAGCAAGCAGACAAGAGAGACGACGAAAGCCTTATCGCCGACCTCTTCGCCACCCTGCAAGACCAAAAAAACCGACTTCACCCTGTTTTTTTCAGAAACCCTGTCCGAAGTCAGCAATACACACGGCGAACCCCTCCCGCCCAAACTCGAACAGACCTTCAAAAACGGCGTCCCGCCCGCCTTCATCCGCTGGCTCGGACGCTACCGCCAACGCCTGCGCGCCGAAAACAGCAATCCTGCCGAACGCGCAATACGCATGAACCTGACCAACCCGCTCTACATCCTGCGCAACTACCTTGCCGAACAAGCCATCGCCCAAGCCAGAAACGGCGACTACCGCGAAATCGAACGCCTGCGCCGCTGCCTCGCCCGTCCCTTTGATGAACAGGCAGAGTTCGCCGACCTTGCCGAACCGCTGCCCGAAGGCAGCATTCCGGTTTGCGTCAGTTGTTCAAGTTGAATGAGATTTCCAACAAGGCAAAAGGCAAAATCACCCTATTCGGTTTGTAAGCCCAAAAAAACTAAAAAGGTCGTCTGAAAACCCAAATCGGTTTTCAGACGACCTTTTGACATTGCCCCAGCCGAAAACAATCGGTTTATTCGGAAATCAACGATGCTGCGGGTTGTAGCGGTTTTTCCAAGCGCAGGAACACCCAGCCCAAGAAAGTCGTCATCAAGAGATAAATCAGCGCGACGGTATAGAGCGGTTCTTCATAAACGGAATAGCGGCCGCTAATCGTACTTTGTACATAAGCCAGCTCCGCCACGGCGATAACGGACAACAGCGAGCTGTCTTTCAAAAGCGTAATAAATTCGCTGGCAAGCGGCGGCAGCATACGGCGCAACGCCTGCGGGAGAATCACATAGCGCATAGCCTGCGGATAAGTCAGACCCAGCGAACGCGCCGCTTCCATCTGACCGCGGTCGATGGACTGGATGCCCGCGCGGAAAATCTCGCAGATATACGCGCCGGAGTTGGCAATCAAGGCAAGCGAACCGGCAATCAGCGCGCCGTAAGAACGTCGGATTTCCACCGCCTCGTCGCCGTTGATCAGCAAACCGTCGGTAGGATGGACGAAAAACGGGAACCAGACGTAAGACCAAATCACAATCTGCACAAACAGCGGCGTACCACGGAACAACGTTACATACAGCAGCGAAACCTTCCGCAAAACCCAAGCCAGCGCGCGCATGGGCGCACCCGCCTTTTCCAGATGAATCAAGCGCGCCAACGCGAGCAGCAGACCCAATACGGAGCCGCCCGCCGTCGCCACTACGGTCAAGCCCAGCGTCGTCAGCGCGCCGTAGAAAAACATCCAGCGGTATTCGTAAATAATGTCAAACCGAAAATCCATACTCGTCCGCCTGTCTAAAAACTCCGGGAAACGGTTTGCGGCAGCCGCCCGATTCCCGAACATTGGAAAAAAATGAAACTCGATATTTTTACAAGAAAATACATTCTTTGAATGCCTTTTTGTTAAATTAATCGGGTTGCCGTCCGTTTTTACATTTCCCCGCCCGTCGCGCTTATCAGCTTATTATCACTCCGAAACCTGTTTTTCCTCTGAAAAAAACAACGCAAAACAATCCCGATATGCCGCCGTAAAATTGACCGTCCCGACAAAAAAAGCGGATAATCCGCCCATCCTTAAAACACCTTTTCAGACGACCTTTCCCCGTGATTCAAAAAGGTCGTCTGAAACCTTTTATAAAGCTCAAACATGAAAGCACCCGAACTCCTCCTTCCCGCCGGCGGCCCTCGAACGTATGCGCGCCGCCTACGACTACGGCGCAGACGCCGTTTATGCCGGCAGCCCGCGTTACTCCCTGCGCGCCCGCAACAACGAATTTGCCAAACTCGACGTCCTTGAGCAAGGCATTAAAGAAGCGCACGAGCGCAACAAAAAAATTCTTTTTGACCGTCAACACCCTGCCGCACAATTCCAAGCTCAAAACCTTCGTTGCCGACATGGAGCCGCTGATTGCCATGAAACCCGACGCGCTGATCATGGCGGATCCGGGTTTGATTATGATCGTGCGCGAAAAATGGCCCGAAATGCCGATCCACCTGTCCGTACAGGCCAACACCACCAACTACTGGGGCGTGAAATTCTGGCAGAACATCGGCGTCGAGCGCATCATCCTGTCGCGCGAATTAAGCATGGAAGAAATCGCCGAAATCCGCCAAGAATGCCCCGACATCGAACTCGAAGTCTTCATCCACGGCGCATTGTGCATCGCCTACTCAGGCCGTTGTCTATTGTCGGGCTATTTCAACCACCGCGACCCCAACCAAGGCACCTGCACCAACTCCTGCCGCTGGGACTATAAAGTCCACAACGCCACTGAAAGCGATGCGGGCGATGCCCAACTTCTGCAAGGCTTCAACTTTGAAAAAGCCCAAGAAGAAGCCAACCAAAACTTCGAAGGCATCAACGGTCAGAAACGCCACCCCTACGCCGACAAAGTCTTCCTGATTGAAGAGTCCAACCGCCCAGGCGAAATGATGCCGATTATGGAAGACGAACACGGCACCTACATCATGAATTCCAAAGACCTGCGCGGTATCGAAGTCGTCGAAAAACTCGCCAAAATCGGCGTGGACAGCCTCAAAGTCGAAGGCCGCACCAAGTCGCTCTACTACGTCGCCCGCGTCGCCCAGTCCTACCGCAAAGCGATTGACGACGCCGTTGCAGGCCGTCCGTTCGACTACGGTTTGCTGAGCGAACTTGAAGGCCTCGCCAACCGCGGCTACACCAGCGGCTTCCTCGAACGCCACCAAACCCAAGACTATCAAAACTACCTCAGCGGCCATTCCACCGCCAAACAAAGCCAATACGTCGGCCACGTTACTGAAATCGACACCGAAGGCTGGGCAACGGTGGAAGTCAAAAACCGCTTTGCCGTCGGCGACACTTTGGAAATCATCCACCCCGAAGGCAACCAAACCGTTACGCTGGAACAAATGACCCGCAAAGGCGCAGCCGTCGAAGTCGCCCCGGGCAACGGCATCCAAGTCAAAATCCCGAATATGCAGGGCAAAGAAAAAAAGCCTTGCTGGCGCGGGTCATCAAATAATCATGAGGTCGTCTGAAAATTTTTCAGACGACCTTTTTGCCTTCCTGCTCCGCTTCTTCTAAAATATCCAAATAAACGGTTTCAAAACATTCCTTCAATATTAATATATCCTTATTTTTTTCATATTGATTTAACAAGAAAATTTCCTCTGCAATCTTTAATCGATAAAATATAAATGTTTTTCAAAACTTAACGTCTGTATATAAGCCATTGATTCTTTGGTTAGTTGCTTCATGAATAGGTTAATTGGTTGAAAATCGATATTGCTGCGGTTTTGCTAAGTAGGAAGTTATCAGATAAGGTGTACTACAAGCGGTTACATCCGTGAGTATAAAATTAATCAATAAGATAGTTGATTCAATATAAAACTGTTACATCTCACAACAAACGGAAGGCTCTCCCTCGACCGTTTGCACATCAAACCGTTTGCACACCAAACAGAAAGGAAAAAAACCATGCTTCATTATGCAGTTGTTTTTCTTTGTTATCGCCATTATTGCAGCCGTACTGGGCTTCGGCGGTATTGCAGGCAGCGCGGCAGGTATCGCTAAAAATCCTGTTTGTCGGTTTCCTGATTTTGTCAGTGTTGTCCCTGATTTTTGGCAAGAAAAAATAAAACTGACAAACAGATAAGGCGTAACCACACTACCTTCTGAATGAACGTTTTTTAAAACAAAGGTCGTCTGAAATTTTCAGACGACCTTTCTTCATATCAAACCTTAATCTTCATACGCTTCCATCGGCGGGCAGGTGCAGACCAGATTCCGGTCGCCGTACACGTCGTCCACGCGGTTGACGCTCGGCCAGAATTTGTTTTTCGCGCACGAAGGGCAACGGGAAGACGGCTTCTTCGCGGGAGTACGGGTGCGCCCATTCGCCGGTTACGTCGGCGGCGGTATGCGGGGCGTTGACCAGCGGGTTGTCGTCTTTCGGCCATTCGCCGCGTTCGACCTTCAGCACTTCCTGTTTGATTTGTTTCAGGGCGGCGATGAAGCGGTCGAGTTCGGCTTTGCTCTCGCTTTCGGTCGGCTCGATCATCAGCGTGCCGGCAACGGGGAAGGAGACCGTCGGGGCGTGGAAGCCGTAGTCCATCAGGCGTTTGGCGATGTCGGTTTCGGTGATGCCGCTTTCGGCTTTGAGCGGGCGCAGATCGACGATACATTCATGCGCGACGCGGCCGTTTTTGCCTGTGTAGAGGACGGGATAGTCTTCGCTCAGGCGTTTGGCGACGTAGTTGGCGTTGAGTAATGCCCAGCGCGTTGCCTGCTCCATGCCTTGTTTGCCCATCATGGTCAGGTACATCCAGGTAATCGGCAGGATGGACGCGGAACCGAAGGCGGCAGCAGCAACGGCGGTTTGCTCGGCACTGGCGCTGTGCGTGTCGGTCAGCACATGACCTGGGGCAAACGGGGCGAGGTGGGCTTTCAGGCCGATGGGGCCCATGCCCGGGCCGCCACCGCCGTGGGGGATACAGAAGGTTTTGTGCAGGTTCATGTGCAACACGTCCGCGCCGACTTCGGCGGGCTGCATGATGCCGATTTGGGCGTTGAGGTTGGCGCCGTCCATGTAAACCTGTCCGCCGTTTTCATGGATGATGCGGCAGATGTCGCGGATGCCTTCTTCGTACACGCCGTGGGTGGATGGGTAGGTAATCATGATGGCGGACAAGGCGTCGCGGTGTTGCTCGGCTTTGGCTTTCAAATCGTCGATGTTGACGTTGCCGTGTTCGTCGGTATCGACGACGACGACTTTCAAACCGAGCATGGCGGCGGTGGCGGGATTGGTGCCGTGGGCGGATTTGGGAATCAGGCAGATGTTGCGCTGCGCTTCGCCTTGGGCTTCCTGATAGCGGCGGATGGCGAGCATACCGCTGTATTCGCCCTGCGCGCCGGAGTTGGGCTGGAAGGAAATCGCGTCAAAGCCGGTAATGGCTTTCAGGCTGTTTTCCATGTCGGTCAAGAGTTCGCGGTAGCCTGCGGTTTGGGTTTCGGGGGCGTAGGGGTGGATGTCGGAGAACTCCGTCCAGGTAATCGGCAGCATTTCGGCGGTGGCGTTGAGCTTCATGGTGCAGCTTCCCAGCGAAATCATGCTGCGGTTCATCGCCAAATCGCGGTCTTCGAGTTTTTTCAGGTAGCGCAGCATTTCGTGTTCGGTGTGGTAACGGTTGAACACGGGATGCTGCAAGATATTGTCTTGACGCAGGAATTCGGTTTTCAGACGACCTTTGACGTCGTCTGAAAGCGTGAAGGTGTTGTTGCCGGTGAAGGCGTAGTACAACACGGCAAGGTCTTCGCGCACGGATGTTTCGTGAAAGGCGGCGGCGATTTGGGTGTCGCCGATGCGGCGCAGGTTGTAGCCCAGTTCCAAAGCGGTTTGGAACACTTTGTCTGCTTTTTCTTTACTGCCGAAATCGACGGTAACGGTATCGAAGAAGACTTCGTGAACCACTTTGAGGCCGTCTGAAACCAGCGCGTCGGCAAAGACGGAAGCCAGCGCGTGAATGCGGTTGGCGATGCGTTTCACGCCTTTGGGGCCGTGATAAACGGCGTACATGCCCGCCAAGTTAGCCAGCAATGCCTGCGCGGTACAAATATTGGATGTGGCTTTTTCGCGGCGGATGTGTTGCTCGCGGGTGGACAACGCCATGCGCAGCGCAGGTTTGCCCGATGCGTCTTTGGATACGCCGATGATGCGGCCCGGGGCGGAGCGTTTGAACTCGTCTTTAAACGCGAAATAAGCGGCGTGTGGCCCGCCGAAGCCCATCGGTACGCCGAAGCGTTGCGTGTTGCCCAACGCGATGTCCGCGCCCAATTCGGCAGGGGATTTCAGCAAAACCAAGCTCATGATGTCGGCGGCAACGGCAACAATCGTACCTTTGGTTTTCAGACGACCTATGACGCTTTGCAAGTCTTGTACGTCGCCGTCTTTACCAACGTATTGGAACAGCGCGCCGAAGTATTCGCCTTCATCCGCTTTGGCAAAATCGCCGACCACCAGCTCAAAGCCAAAGTATTTGGCACGGGTTTTCATCACATCCAAAGTCTGCGGATAGACGCGTTCGTCCACGAAGAAACGCTCGGATTTCACCTTGCCCACGCGGTGCGCCATCGCCATCGCTTCGGCGGCGGCAGTGGCTTCGTCCAGCAAAGACGCGCCCGCCACGGGGAAACCGGTCAAATCAATACACACCTGTTGGAAGTTCAGCAACGCTTCCAAACGCCCCTGCGCGATTTCCGCCTGATACGGCGTGTAGGCGGTGTACCAGCCCGGATTTTCCAATACGTTGCGCAAAATCACGTTCGGCACGCAGGTCGGGTAATAGCCCAAACCGATATAGGATTTGTTGATCACGTTTTTCGCCGCAATGGCTTTCAGCTTCGCCAAAGCATCCGCCTCGGTCAGGGCTTCGGGCAGGTCGAGTTCGGACGGCATACGGATGCTTTGCGGCACGGTGTTGCCGACAAAATCGTCCATGCTCTTCTCGCCGAGCGCTTCCAACAGCGCAGCCTCGTCGCCGAAACTCAAATGACGCGCGGCAAATTCGTTGGGGTTGAACAGTTCGGATAGTTTCATTTCTACTCCTTCGGTGTTGTAGGAATCTGCCGTTGGGCAGGTGTTTTGATGTTTCAGACGATGTTTGGATTCGGGAGGTCGTCTGAAAACATTTATTTAAAAATAAATACGGTAAGTGATATTAAAAACCCGTTTTCAGACGACCTCTGCCCATTTCGGGCGGCATTCTAAAACTTCTTGATAAACCGGACAGCTTTCAATATGCGCGCCGGGCAGGGTAGCCGGTACTCATCAGAAATTCGCCGACGATTTCGCCACCGACAAATTTGAAATGTTTTTTAAAGAGCTTCACCCATTCGGCTTTGTCGAGCGGATGGTGTGCATCCAGCCAGTTTTTGAATGAGCCGTATTCTTGCTGTATTTGTTTGATTTCGTCGCGCGTTATAAATGGCTGCATTAATTTTTCAGGCGGTTGCGGACGATGCCTGCATCGGCAAGCAGCCGCTCAATATCGGCTTTCGTCAAATGCGGCGACCGTATCGATGTCGAAAACCTTTGAAATGCCGTCTGAAATGCCTGCTGCTTCTTCAGCATTAGCGTCCAGCTCAAACCCGCCTGATTGATTTCCAACACCAGCCGTCCGAACAACTCATTGTCGTCTGAAATCGGAAAACCGTATTGCTTATCGTGGTAATGTTTGTTCGGATTGTCCGTATCGTTTGGGAGGGCGGCAATAAATTCGCAGTAATTCATGTTTTATCGATCAAGCGAAACAAAGGTCGTCTGAAAAACCCTAAAACGGGGTTTTCAGACGACCTTTCAAAATCAGAGCGCAGCAATATGCCTGCCGCGCCATTTTAAAAAATCAATCCACTTCGCCCGCGTATTGTTCGGCGGTCAGCAGGCCGTCGTAGTCGGCAGGGATTGGCAGGTTTGATTTTTGAAGAACCAGCCTGCGCCGTAAGGGTCGCTGTTGGCGGTTTCCGGCGCGCTGGGCAAATCTTCGTTGACGGCGACGACTTCGCCTGCAATCGGCGCGTACACGTCGGACGCGGCTTTCACAGACTCAACCACACCGGCTTGTTCTTCGGCGGTCAGGTTCGCGCCGACTTCAGGCAGCTCGACGAACACGATGTCGCCCAACAGCTCTTGCGCGTGATGGGTAATGCCGACGGTAATCGTACCGTCTTCTTCAAGGCGCAGCCATTCGTGGCTGGCAACGTATTTCAGTTCGGCTGGGATGTTGTTGCTCATGGTTTGATTCTCCATTGGTTTTTTGGCTTAAAGAGTGAAGCCTTCGGATAGGATCGACAGGCTGTTCTACGTTTGTCTTTCAGACGACCTTTAGCTTTGAAAAAAAGGTCGTCTGAAACCGTATCAATCAAACTGTTTCTGTCCGTTGCGTACAAACGGCAGCTTCAATACGCGCACGTCCACTTCCTTACCGCGCATCAGCACTTTGGCGGTATCGCCGTCAAAATCTTTCGGTACGCGGGCGATGGCGATGGATTGTTTCAGGCTGGGTGAGAATACGCCGCTGGTGGTTTCGCCTTTGCCTTTGTCGGTCAACACTTCCATATGCGCGCGCAGGATGCCGCCTTTGTCGAGCAGCAAACCGACTTGTTTGACGGCAACACCTTTTTCTTTCAATGCCAGCAAGGCTGCTTTGCCGACGAAGTCGCGGTTTTCGTCTTTCAAGTCAACGGTCCAACCCATGCCTGCTTCGAGCGGGCTGGTGTTGTCGTCCATATCGTTGCCGTAGAGGTTCATACCGGCTTCCATGCGCAGGGTGTCGCGCGCGCCGAGGCCGCAGGGCTGTACGCCGGCTTGTTGCAGGGCTTTGAAGAATGCGACGGCTTCGGTGCCGGGCAGGATGACTTCGACGCCGTCTTCGCCGGTGTAGCCGGTGCGGGCGACAAACCAGTCGTTGCCCAAATCCGCGCCTTGGAACGGTTTGAGATTATGGACGACATCCGCCCATTCAGGTTTGACGGTCAGGAGTTTTTCAATGGCTTTAGGGCCTTGTACGGCAAGCATGCCGAGGTCGTAGCGCGGATTGAAGGCGACGCCGAATTCTTGTCCGACTTTGTGGAACTGGGCGGTGTCTTTTTCGCGGGTCGCACCGTTGGACACGATGCGGTATTGGGTCTCGGCTTCGTTGGTGCGGTAAACGATCAAGTCGTCAATCACGCCGCCGTTGTCGTTGAGCAGCGCGGAATAAAGGGCTTTGCCGACGAAGGCGAGTTTGGCAACGTCGTTGGCAATCAGTTTGCGGAAAAAGGCTTTGGCGTTCGCTCCGGCGACGTCGGTAACGAGCATGTGGGATACGTCGAACATACCGGCGTCGGTGCGCACAGCTTCGTGTTCGGCGATTTGCGAACCATAATGGATGGGCAGCTCCCAGCCGGCAAAATCGACCAGCTTCGCGCCTGCATCTTGATGGGCTTGGTGAAACGGGGTGGTTTTCAGGGCAGTCATTCTCAGCTTCTCCAGATTTATTGTTCAGATGCCGTCCGCACAAGATGCGCGGAAGACCCTATCTGTCCTTGAACCTGAGATTTTTCGGCATACCCGCTTGATGGCAAACCAGTCTGCTCACTGCTTTGCGCGGTTGTCTGAATGGTGGTTCAGACGGCCTTCTCCCCTTCGGTGGGTGCGATCGCACCGCTCTCCAGATGTTTTATTTCAATGTGCAGTCCCTGTTGCCTGAGCGATTTAAGGGCATCTGCGCCTTCGGCGGCTACATGTAACCTGATGTAGCTCTCTCCTGCACATGCCCCGATTATGGCTTGAAAAGGCGGTTTGGGCAAGCCGTCCCTTGAAATAAAACCGTTGTGAAAATCTCCAAAATTACAAATCATTTAACACAGATTATACCGACAAATCACCTGTCATTAGAGGATAATATGTTAAAAACAACTTATTTAGGATATAATGCTACCAACTTAACCAACCGACCCAGCAAACGGGTTTGGAGAAAGAACGCAAATGACCCAGCAGATTACTTTGGATAAAACCGATTTGAAAATTTTACAGGTTTTACAGGAAAACGGACGTTTGACCAATGTCGAGCTGGCGGAACGCATCTCCCTCTCCCCTCGCCCTGCTTACGCCGCCTCAAACAACTGGAAGACGCAGGCATCATCCGCCGCTATGCCGCCCTACTCTCTCCCGCAGCCGTCGATTTGGGCTTGCAAGCGTTTATCCGCGTTTCCATCAGCAAAGCAAAAGACGCACGCGAAGATTTCGCGCAATCGGTACAAGGATGGCCGGAAGTATTGAGCTGCTTCGCCCTTACCGGTGAAACCGACTACCTGCTCCACGCATTTTTCACCGATATGAATGCTTTTTCCCATTTCGTCTTGGATACACTCCTTTCCCACCACGGCGTACAGGACGCGCAATCAAGCTTCGTATTGAAAGAAATCAAAACCACCACCTCCCTGCCGCTTTCGCATTTGGTACGGGAATAGGCAGAGTCTTCAAAAAGGTCGTCTGAAATGACAGTTTCAGACGACCTTTTTATCACATTAAAATAACTTTCATAACAATTTCAGACAGCCTCAATCCAAAAATCTTGCCGACGATTTCGCCCACGTCTTTCGACAATCCTTCCTGCGCCCGAATGCGCTGCAATTCTTGTTTCACCAAGTTTTTTTGCGGTGCAGCTCGAGTTTGTTGCAGAGGTTGAACGCCTGCACCAAGCGGGCGGCGACCTGCAGGGTTGAAGCGGTCGATTTCGATGACTTTGTCGGCGATGAAGCGGTAGCCGCTGCCGTCTTCTGCGTGAAAATGCGGGACGTTGCGGCTGAAGCTGCCGATGAGCGAACGGGCTTTGTTGGGGTTTTTCGAGGCTGAATTTCGGATGCTGCAAGGCGGTTTGAACCTGTTGCAGGGTGTCGCTGCGGTGGCTTAAGCCGATGAGGGCGAAATATTTGTCCATCACCAGCGCGTCGTCTGAAAAACTTGTCGGCAAACTGCGCCAGCAGGCGGTTGCGCGTATCGCTTTCGTTGCCGTTGACGGCGGACAGGATGCCCCATTCGTGGGTCATGTTTTTGCGCCATTTCGCCGTATTTTTTTCGGCAACGGTTTCGATGTGCGCGGGGTCGGCGCGCAGAACGAAGGCGCGGCAGAAGTTGCGCAGCGTGCGCCAGCCGGCGGTTTCGGGGCTGTATTCGTAGCTTTGGTTTTCCTGTTTCGCCGCCTGACGGTTCAATTCGTGCCATTTCGGCGGGAAGTGGACGGCAAGCGTATCCAACAAGGCTTCGCGCGCCTGATGGTAGCGCAGCGGGTCGATGTTTTTCCGCGCCGTCCCACAGTTCGGCTTCAGACGGCACGCCCAAAAGCAGGGCTTTGAAGGCGTTGTCCAAGAGGTCGTCTGAAATGACTTTTTCGACGGCGGCAAGCAGTTTTTCGTGTTTCGGCAACTCGACGCCGTCTGAAAGCGCGGAAAGGTTGGCGGCGACGGCGCGGCGGTAGAGCGTTTGGGCGGCTTCCCAGCGCGTGAAGGCGTCGCTGTCGTGGGCGAGCAGGAGCAGCAGGTCGTCGTCGCTGTACGGATAATTCAAATGCACCGGCGCGCTGAACCCGCGCAACAGCGAGGGAACGACGGCTTCGGTTACGCCTTCGAGCGGGAAGATCTGTTCGGCTTCGGTCAGCAGCAACACGGCTTCGGTTGCGCGTTTGCCCTGATAATCGAATGCCACCGCCTCGCCGTTGCGGTTCAACAGCCCGACTTTGACCGGAATCATCATCGGCTGTTTATCCGCCATATCGGGCGTGGGCGGCACGGTTTGTTTGACGGTCAACTCGAAAATATTGTTTTTCAGACGACCTTCCGCTTCTAAAACGGGCGTACCCGCCTGGCTGTACCACAAGGCAAACTGGTCGAGATTGATGCCGTTCGCATCCGCCATCGCCGCGCGGAAATCGTCGCAGGTAACGGCTTGGCCATCGTGGCGTTGGAAATAGAGCTTCATGCCTTTTTGGAAGCCCTCTTCGCCGAGCAGGGTGTGATACATCCGCACCACTTCCGCGCCTTTTTCATAAACAGTCATGGTGTAGAAATTGTTCATCTCCTCATAGCTGGCGGGGCGCACCGGATGCGCGGTCGGGCCTGCGTCTTCGGGGAACTGGTGCTGGCGCAGCAGGCGGATATTTTCAATGCGGCGCACGGCGCGGCTGGCGCGGTCGCCGGAAAACTCTTGGTCGCGGAACACGGTCAGCCCTTCTTTCAGCGAAAGCTGGAACCAGTCGCGGCAGGTTACGCGGTTGCCCGTCCAGTTGTGGAAATATTCGTGTCCGACCACAGATTCGATGCCTTCGAAATCGGTATCGGTGGCGGTGCGGCTGTCGGCAAGGACGAACTTGGTGTTAAAAATGTTCAAACCCTTGTTTTCCATCGCGCCCATATTGAAATCGCCCACGGCGACGACCATGAAAATATCCAAGTCGTATTCCAAACCGAAGCGCGTTTCGTCCCATTTCATCGCGTTTTTCAGCGATTCCACGGCAAAGCCGACCTTGGGCTTGTCCGCTTCGGTGGTGTAAAACTCGATTTTGACGTTTCTGCCGCTCATGGTGGTGAAACGGTCTTCCGTGACCGCCAAGTCGCCCGCGACCAAAAGCAAACAGATAGCTCGGTTTGGCAAACGGGTCTTCCCATTTCACCCAATGGCGGCCGTCTGAAAACTCGCCGCCGTCGATTTTTGTTGCCGTTGGAGAGCAAAACGGGATAGCGTTTTTTTCGTCCGCGACGATGGTGGTCGTGAATTTGGACATCACATCCGGACGGTCGATGTAGAACGTAATTTTGCGGAAGCCCTCCGGCTCGCATTGGGTAAACAGATTGCCGCCGGAAGCATACAGCCCCATCAGCGATTTGTTCTCCGCCGGCAAAATTTCGGTTTTCACTTCGACAGTGAAGCGTTCGGACGGCACGCCTGCAATCGTCAGCGTCTCGCCTTCCAACACATAATCCGCCGCCACGCCGTTGATTTTTGACGGACAAGAGTTTCGCCGAACCGTCCAACACCAGCGGCTCTCCCACCCTCTGCGGCTCGACCGTCAAACGGGATTTCACAATGGTTTGCGGTTCGGCAATGTCAAAATGCAGGTCGGTTTCGAGAATGCGGTAGGCAGGCGTTTGGTAATCTTTCAGATAACGGACGGTTTTGCTCATGGTTTTGCTTTCGGGTAAAAAAATGGGAATACAGACGGTAAGCATAACGTTTCAGACGACCTTAATTCAAGCCTTCTATCAAATTTTTTTATCGTATAGTGGATTAAGGTCGTCTGAAACCCGAGACTATTGTAAACATACTTAACTTTAAATACAGTAGGTCATCAAATTCCGTCATTCCCGCTCAGGCGGTAATCCATCGTACAATCTAAAGAAACCTCGATTTGAAAAACAGTTTCTGAATTTCAAAAATGGATTCCCGCCTACGCGGGAATGACGACAGTCAGTAAGTTGCGTATCGAAAATAAAGTATAGTGGATTAACTTTAAACCAGTACGGCGTTACCTCGCCTTGCCGTACTATCTGTACTGTCTGCGGTTTCGTCGCCTTGTCCTGATTTAAATTTAATCCACTATAATTTAGCTATATCACAGATTCAAATAAAAACCTTCTGCATATCCGTATTTGCAGCCCACAACGACAAAAAGGTCGTCTGAAACCCAAATTGGATTTCAGACGACCTTTTATTTCAAGCCGGTTGGCTTATTTATTGAAGAAAACCAGCGTCCACGGCAAGACATAAGCTTGCAGCAGGGTCAGCAGGCCGACGAAGGTACAGAAAATCAAGCTGTGTTTCACGGTGAAGCGGAA
This sequence comes from uncultured Neisseria sp., assembly GCA_916438535.1. Lineage (GTDB taxonomy): Bacteria > Pseudomonadota > Gammaproteobacteria > Burkholderiales > Neisseriaceae > Neisseria. Next base: position 699,408 of record CAKAEP010000001.1, read on the forward strand.
CAGGTTGGATTCTTTGCCTTCCAGACCGACCGCCGCGCAGGCGATGGCGATGGATTGCGGCGAAATCATTTTGCCGGTCACGCCGCCGGTGGTGTTGGCTGCAACGGTCAGTTCAGGCACGACGTTGATTTGATGCGCGGTGCTGGCTTGCAGCGAACCGAAGAGCGCGTTGGCGGAAGTGTCCGAACCGGTCAGGAATACGCCCAGCCAGCCGAGGAACGGCGAGAAGAACGGGAACACGGTGCCGGTGGCGGCGAGGACGAGTGCCAATGTGGACGACAGGCCTGAATAGTTTGCCACGAATGCAAAGCCAAGTACCAAGCCGATAGACAGGATGGACAGGCGCAGTTCTTTGAGCGTTTCAAAGAAAGTGCTGACGGCTTCGGAAGGTTTCATTTTCAGCAAAGCGGCGGAAACGATGGAAGCAAACAGGATTGCCGTACCGACTGCGCCGAGGAGGTCGATTTTGAATACGGCGGCGTATGGTGTCGGTTCACTGACGATGGGCGCGGCTTTTTGTACCAAGTTGTGCAGCATCGGCCAGTCGAATTTGATGGTGGCAACGCCCAAAGCCTCTTTAACGCCCTTAATCGTCCACACGCTGACGAAAACGGTCAGGATGGCGAAAGGCGACCAGGCTTTGATGATTTGTCCGGCAGTGTATTCGCCCGCTTTGCGTTCGGCCGGTTTTTTCATGCCGTTGAAGGTGAAGATTTCTTTAGGCTGCCATTTTTTTCAGGAAGGCAGACAGGCAGACCAAGCTGACCAATGCAGAGGTCACGTCGGGCAATTCCGGGCCGATGAAGTTGGCGGTAATGAACTGGGTAGTGGCGAAAGATACGCCCGCCACCAATACGGCAGGCCAAGTTTGGCGTATGCCGCGCATACCGTCCATCATGGCGACCAACCAGAAAGGAACGATAATCGACAGGATCGGCAGTTGGCGGCCGGCGACCTGACCGATGTGGTAAGGGTCGAGGTTGGACACTTGACCGGCAACCAAGATTGGAATACCCATCGCACCGAAAGCCACGGGCGCGGTATTGGCAATCAAACACAAACCGGCGGCGTAGAGCGGATTGAAACCTAAGCCCACCAACAACGAGGCGGTAATCGCCACCGGCGCGCCGAAGCCTGCCGCGCCTTCGAGGAAGGCGCCGAAGGAGAAGCCGACCAGCAACATTTGCAGGCGTTGGTCTTCGGTAATCGAAATCACGGAAGCGCGGATGATGTCGAACTGCCCTGTTTTCACGGTAATTTTATACAGGAACACGGCAGTAACGATAATCCATGCAATCGGCCACAAACCGTAAGCGAAGCCGTACAGCGCGGAAGAAACCGCCATGCCAGCAGGCATTCCGAAACCTAATACGGCAACGCCAAGCGCAATCAGAAGCGTATAAAGCCCCGCCTGATAGCCTTTAAGCTTCAGGACGGTCAGTGCGACAAAGAAAAAGATAATGGGCAGGAGGGCGACGGCTGCCGTCAAATATAGGCTGCCGCCCACTGCGGTATAATTTTGAATCCAAGTTTCCATTGGGAAAATCTCCGAATATTTTTTTCTAATATACTTTCCTAAATTGGTAAAACCAATTTTTTTGAACGGAGGACACTTTACGAAACTTTTAATATGGCAGTCAATTATTTTTTTAAACAACCTTGCTGCATAAGTGCAAAATTGTTATTTAATTTTAAATAAAACAAAACATTATATGAATTGTAAAAATGTAACCCGATATAGTTTTAAACCATATTCGGGTAGAACAAGCTCATATTGACGGGATATGGCCGGTTAATTAGAATACCGCGACATTGGGCATACCAATTTGGTCATGCCAATTTTGACGCAGATTGCCATTTCAGACGACCTGCCGCATCACATTATCGGATTTGAGTCTTCCTCATAAAGAAAACATGAGGGAAAAGAGGGAATTAAAATGACAAAACTGGTTCGGCCACAAAAAAATCAGCGACCAAATATTGTCGATATTAGAAGAACGGATTGCGACGGGCGTTTACGAAGAAGGCGGCAAAATCCCGCCCGAGCGCACGCTGGCGGAAGAGTTCGGCGTATCGCGCCCGTCGGTCAGAGTCGCACTCAACATCCTGATTGCGCGGCAGGTTTTGGAAGCGCGGCAGGGCGACGGCTATTACGTTTCCGTCAAACCGCAACAAGATTTCCTCCAAAGCTGGCAGGAATTGCTCGGCAAACATACCAACTGGGAAACCGACGTTTTTCGATTTCAGCTGCCATATCGAAGGCTGCATGGCATCGCTGGCGGCCGAGCGGCGCACCGATGCCGATTTGAAACGGATTGATTTTTTTGGCGGCAAAAATTCGAATCCGCCTGCGAAAGCGGCCATCTGGAACATCAAAGCGAAGCCGACGTAAGCTTTCACCAAACCATCGCCGATGCCGCACACAACATCCTCTTCAGCCACCTCTCCGGCGGCCTGCTCAAAATGCTCTACCGCCAGACGCGCAGCAGCATCATCTATTCCAACCAAACCGAAGACCCGCGCCCCAAGCTGATCACGCAACACCGCGCCATCTACGAAGCCATCTTGGAACGCCGCCCTGCCGATGCCGCCGAAGCCGCCAAAATACACTTAAACTACGTCGCCAACAGCATCTTGCAAAACAGGGAATACAAAAGCCGCAACGAACACGCCGACACGCTGGCGCAGAACGACTTGAAGCGGGCGCAGGACTGGTAAACATTCAACACTTCTCAGATTAGAGCATGAATACTTCGGCGGCTAATCCTTCTTGCTGATATAAGTTCATGCACACAAAGGTCGTCTGAAAACCTGAATGCAAGGTGAACTGGCCCCCAAATCTTGGACACTCATAAAAAGCCTATTCAGGCGCTCTGTGCAAGCTGGGTTCTGTATGAGACAGGACTCAGCTTTTTTTCAATTTCAAACTGCAACGCTCCCGGTTGTAGTAATCCATATAGTCATCTATCTGCTTCATCAATTCATCTACCGTCAATTCACCTGCGTTATAGAAACACTCCGTCTTCAACACCGCAAAGAAGCTTTCCATCGGCGCATTGTCCCAACAGTTCGCCTTTCGCGACATGCTTTGAACCATGGAATGCTCCGCAAGCAATTCCCCTATATCCCGCCGTACGGTACAGCACACCTTGGTCGGAATGCAGCATCGTTCCTTTATCAGTCAGACGGGGGTGGCTTTTTTTCGAGCATTTCCTTCACCATTTCGCTGTTAGCATTGCGGCTCATGGCGTAGGCGACGATCTCGCGGTTAAACAAGTCCAAGATTGGCGAGAGGTACAGTTTGCCGTCGCTCCCTTTGAGTTCGGTCACGTCGGTCAGCCATTTTTTTCGTTGGGCTTTTTCGGCTGTGAATAGACGTTTGAGGAGGTGTTCCGATATTTCGCCCATGGCGGGATGGCGGTAGGCTTTTTTCGCCCGTATTTTTGGCTTTCAGCCCCATCTGTTTCATCAACCGAGCTGCTTTTTTTGCGGTTCCAATCCAATGCTGCGGCAATGCGCCTTTGCCCGTAGCGTCCTTTATGCCGTTTGTAGGTTTCGACAAGGAGGGCTTTGTCGGCTTCATCGGGGTCGGGCCGGTCTTGGTGGTGGTAGTAAAAGCTGCTTTTTGGGCAGGTTTGCGATGTGCAGCAGGTATTTGAGCGGGTGTTGCGCCCTCAGTGTTTGGACGGTTTGGCTTTGTCCTTTGCGGTCTGCTTTTTGGCTGAGGGCTTTTAACTCCTTTAGGTAGGCGACCTCTGCGCGCATATAGCACAACTCTTCGATAAGCTCTGCCTGCGTTTTTTTCTTGGTCGGGTTTATCTGCGATGAAGGGGTTTTTTTCGATGTTGGGGCATGGTTTTTGGATTGGGGATGTTCGAGTGCGCCGATACCGCCTTCTTGATAGGCGCGTATCCATCGTCTCAGGTGGGTTCGGGAAATGCCGTAGTGGTCTGCGGTACGCTGTTGGCTGCGTATATGCAGGTAGTGGAGTACGGCTTGGTATTTGAAGTGTAATGTATATTTGCTCATAAAAAAACTGCACCTTGTGAGTTGGAGGGATGTCCAACTTTTTGGGGTGCAGTTCAAGGTTTTCAGACGACCTTTTTTTCTATTTCTTGTTTTTACACATTAAGCCCATACAACAAGATTTGTCTGAAAATTAAACCTATTCAAATACCAATATTTATATAGTGGATTAACTTTAAACCAGTACGGCGTTGCCTCGCCTTGCCGTACTATCTGTACTGTCTGCGGCTTCGTTGCCTTGTCCTGATTCAAATTTAATCCACTATACCCTATCTAACGCCCTGAAATTTAATTTGTTTTAAGCGCAGACAGGCAAAAAAAACGCCTCCTGCCGGGAGCTGGCGGAGGCTATCCAAGGAGTTTTAAAAGTAACCCTAAAGAACTATGAAACTAGTCAGAAAGAACTATATTACTAATCTGAACGGTTTGCAAGTTCGTCGAGTGGTTTTAAATTAACTTTACGTCCGAACAAGGCTTGAATTTCGGGTTGGTGGCTGATACCGATGACGAGGGTGTCGGGTAAGGCACGTTTGAGGGTTTGCATCAGCGTCAATGCGGATTCGCCGTCGAGCTGGTTGGTGGCTTCGTCGAGGAACAGGATTTGCGGTTTGTGCAGCAGCGCGCGGGCGAGGCTGAGGCGTTGTTGTTCGCCACCGGAGAGGATGCCGTGCCATTCGTATGGTTCGTCTAAATTATTTTTTTCAGACGGCCTAGTCCGACTTGTTCCAAGGTCGTCTGAATGATTTGGTCGTCTTGGCAGGTGGTGCGGGGATAGCTGACGGTATGGCGCAGGGTGTCGGCAGGGGAGGTAGGGGCGTTGGGGCAGGAAGAGGAGGCTGCCGTCGAGGGCGAAGCTGCCTTGGTAATACGGCCACAAGCCTGCGAGGGCGCGCAGCAGGGTGGATTTGCCGATGCCGCTTCTGCCTTCGAGCAATACCCATTCGGGGGCGTGGGCTTCGAGGTTGATGTCGGTAAGCAGTGGGCTGCCGGTTTGGGTGTGGACGGTGAGGTTTTGCAGGACGAGGATGCCGCCTGTGGTGGTGTTTGTTTAAAGTCAGGGCGGGTGCGGACGCTGGGCGGGTGGGGCTTATGCCTTCTTGTTCTGCTTGTTCTAAGGCCGTCTGAAAACCGGAGAGACGTTCGACGACTGCCGCCCATTCGATGAGGCGGCGGTAGGAGTCGGTAAACCAGCCGAAGCTGTCTTGGACGCGGGCAAACGATGTGCGGGTCTGCATCATGTCGCCGAAGGTCATGGTTTTGGCGAGGTACATGGGCAGAGTGGCGAGGATGGGGATGAAGATGCTGATGCGGACATAGGTTGCCCAAAGGTTTCTTGGCGGAATTCGCAGTTGGTGAGCCGCCGCCAGTTGTCGCGGATGCGGAGGTAGCGTTGTTTCAGACGACCTGTTTCGGCTTCGCCGCCGTTGTAGAAGGCGATTTGTTCGGCGTGGTCGCGCACGCGCAGGAGGGCGGCGCGGTAGTCGGCTTCGCGGTGCTGGCGGTCGATGTTGAGGTTTTTGAGTTTGCGGCCGACGAGGTGGGCAATCAGGGTGCTGATGACGGAATAAATCAGGGCAACCCAGACGAGGTAGCCGTGTATGGTGATGTCGCGTCCGCCGATATTGAAGGTTTGCACGCCGGAGAGCGTCCACAATACAGCGACGAACGCGCTGAATTTGGCAATATTATTGATGAAGGAGCGGAACAGTTCGATGCTTTTGTCGGCGAGGAGGTAGATGTCTTCGGCGATGCGCTGGTCGGGGTTGTCGGGTTCGCCGGTCAGACGCAGGCGGTAGTGTTTGTGGCCTTCGAGCCAGTTTTGCTGGAATTGTTCGGTCAGGTGGGTGCGCCAGCGGAAAATGAGGCGTTTTTGCAGCCAGTCGCCGCAGACAATGCAGCCGATAATCATCGCCATGTAGCCGAGGTATTCGACGATGAGCGCGGGCATGGACGCGCCGTCAAACGCGGCCAGCGCGTCGTAGAAGCGTTTGTCCCACGCAGCGATCCAAACGCTGATGGTGATGGAACAAAGGGTAAAGCCGATGAGGACGGCAAGCATCAGCCATTGGATGCGTCCGTGCGCCCCCGTCCAGAAAGGACGGGCGAGTCGGGAGAATTTTTTGAGGATGTTCATGGGGGTGTGTTGGTATAGATAACGGGAGGTCGTCTGAAAGCGGGATTGTACTTTCAGACGGCCTCTTATTGTGCAATAACTACATTGCTGTTTTCAGACGACCCTTACATTGTCCACTTTAAATTGAATACGACGTTGCGCGGTTCTCCGTAGAAATAACCCCAGCCGTATGTACGCGCTTCGTAATTTTCGTAATAGCGTTTGTCGGTCAGATTGTTGACGGTCAGCCCAAGGTTCAGCTTTTTGTTCGGCTGGTACTGCACGCCTGCGTTCCAGACGGTATAGCCGCCCAAGGGCTGCTTAACGTCCCAGCTTCTGTGTTTGTCCTGCATATTGAAACCGCCTTTCAACGTCCAGCGGTTTGCTGCGCCGGGCAGGCGGTAGGTGGTGTACAGGCGGAACATGTGTTTCGGGGTATGCTGGCTGAAGTCCGCTCCTTTGACGAACAACTGCTGTTGTCCTGCGGTTGCGGTGTACTTGCGGGTGTTGTAGGTATAACCTGCGAAAAGCTGCCAATCCGGCGTCAGGTCGCCTGCGATTTCGGCATCGAATCCCCTGCTTTGCAGGCGTACGGGGGCGTAAATCCAGTTTTTTTGGTTTCGGGATGCCGTTCGCGCGTGCTGATCGGTTCGTTGTGTTTTTCGGTTTGGAAAAAAATGCTAGCGTGGTATTCAGACGGCCTCCGTTCCATGCGCCCTTCCAACCGATTTCGTAGTTGTTGCCCAAAACGGGGGACAGTTCTTTGTCGTCTTTGTCCCGCGCACTGGTGTGTTTGAAAATGCTGGTATAGCTGGCGTAAAGGGTGTTGCGGCCGTCCAGGTCGTAAGTAACGGCGGCATAGGGGATAAACCGTCCTTTTTTGTATGGATAATCGTTGCCGGCTTGGTAATCGGGTACGCCGTCTTTGGTATCGCGGTACCAGATAAACGAATTTCTCCAGCGGCTATATCCGCCGCCCAAAATCAGGTGCAGCCGGTCGGTGAGGTTCAGGCGGCTCGCCAGGGTGAGGGTTTGGATGGTTTTACGGCTGTTGCGGTAATCCTGATAGTCAAAGCTGTTCCAGTCCGGTCGGGCGATTTCTCCGCCTGTCCATGTGTACAGGTTGAAAGAACGGTTTTGCGTGTTTTGATCGCGCATACGGATATTGAATTTTTCGCGCGAATGGGTATAGGCGGCGTACAGGTCGTGCCGTCTGCCAAATGCGGAATATTTGCCGTTCAATTCCGCCTGCCCCGTCCATTGGTGGTTGTAACGGTCGTGGCGGGAAACTGTATCCAGAGGCAACATGCCGTTGTCCGCCCCGCAGGTTACACACGAGCCCGAGAGGTAAGCCTCTTCGGTTTTGGATTTGTTTTGCTTGTAATCAAGTTTGCCGGTCAGCTTCCAATCGTTGCCGAAATAGTGCTCCAGCTCGGCAAAGGTATGGATTTTACGGTATGTCCCCTTATTCCAGTCCGCTCCCCAGTTTGTATCGCGCGGCAGGCGCAGGTCGCTGCCGTTGAGGTCGATAGGCAGGCCGAAACCGAGCGGCGTATCGGTTTGGCGGTGGTAAACCGCACCGACGGTCAGCTTGGTATTGTTGCCGAAGGTTTTGTCCGCCGTACCGAACAATACGGCATTATCCCCGTCGTCGTATTTGCGGAACGAATTGTCCCGCTCTAATACGCCGACCATGCGGCCGCGGACGGCGTGTTCTTGGTTCAAAACGCCTGAAACGTCAAATACGCCGCGCACCTTGCCTCAACGGTCGGCCTGCAAATCGATTTCCGCCAGCGGCTGCGCGGTCGGCCTCTTCAATATGGCATTGACGCTGCCGCCCGGCTCGCTGTCCGCCTGTTTCAACCCACTCGCGCCGCGCAGGATTTCGATGCGCTCGTAAAGCGCCGTATCCATCAACAGCTTCTGGTCGTGCAGATTGTTGCCCTGCATACTGGCGATGGTGGAATGAAGCCCGTTGGTGGTAACCGACCCGATGTTGAATCCGCGCGACTGGAACTGCATACGGTTGCCCCGGCGGACGACATTCAGCCCTGTGGTGGTTTTCAACGCTTCTTCCAGCGTGGTCGCGCCCGAATCGTCCATTTGTTTGCGCGTAATGACGCTGACGGATTGCGGCGTGTCTTTTGGGGAGATCGGCAGGCCGGTGGCGGTGGACATGACCGGCACGGTATAACTGTCGCGCGAAGCAGTACGGCTTTGTCCGGTTACGTTAACGGTGGGCAGGTCAACATGTTCCGTCTGTTCGGTGGTTTGGGCGGAAAGTTGCAGCGGGACGGCGGCAAGCAGGTAGGCATAACGAATCGGATGGTTCATTACAGCTCCTTTAGGTGGGGGTTAAGAGGTTTTTATGGAAAAAGGGGTCGTCCGAAAACTCAAACAGCAGTTTTCAGACAACCCCTTACTTTTACAACAATGGCAATTGTTCCCTGTCTGTCAGGAGTAGGTCGGGTAGATTGCCGAATATGATTTAATTATTGTTTTTTTAATTTTGCTACCGCAGACGGACTACATCTTCCACTTCAGGCTGAACACGGCATTGCGCGGTTCGCCGTAGAAGTTGCCGCTGTTGGCGGCACGGCTGTATTGGTTTTCGTAGTAGCGTTTGTCGGTCAGGTTGTTGACTGCCAGCCCCAGTTGCAGGTTTTTGCTCGGGCGGTATTGCAAACCGGCATTCCAAACGGTATAGCCGCCCTGGGGCAGCTTGCTGCCGGTTTTGCTTTGACTGGACAAGCCTATACCGATACTTTAACTTACCGTTTGCAAACGGCGGCGTATAGCTGCTGTAAGCGCGGAAAAATGTGTTTTGGGGTCCAGTTGGCAAAAATCGCCCTCGGTATTGGGATGGTTTTTCTGTTTTTGCGGATATTGTAGGTATAGCCGGCAAACAGTTTCCAATTTGCGCCGACTGCTCCGGAAATTTCTGCATCTACACCGCGGCTGCGTTCTTTTGCGGGAACGTAGTAGAAAGTCTGTTTCCTGTTGCCGCTGGCCGGAACGTTGACACGCACGCCGACGTTGGTGTTATCGGTTTGGAACAGGGAAACGGCCGTATTGAGTTTGCTCTGCATCCATTCGCCTTTCCAACCCAATTCGTAGTTTTTACCGACTTCAGGCGCGAGATAGCTGTTGTCTGCATTTGTTTTCAGTGTAGGCTTGTAGATGGATGTATAGCTTGCATAGAGGCTTTGTCCCGGCATGAAATCGTAAGTGATGCCGATGTATGGAATGAATTTGTTGTTTTTTTGACCGAATAGGTTTTTGCATCGTTGTCCGGCTTGCCCGCATAACGGGACCAGTTGTGATCGAAGTCGCGTTTCCAATGGGTATAGCGTCCGCCTGCCAACAGATGCAGTTTTTCCGTAGGATTGATGCGGGTACCTGCCGCAAGGGCGTGCGTATAGAAATGGTTGTTGCTGTCCATAATGCTGTATGGTTCGGCGGCCCAGTCCGGCTGAGGGATAACGGCAGAAAATGGATCGTAGCTGCCGGTTGCCTGCATACGGGTATGGTGCAGGTTATTGCGCTCTTTCGAATAATTATGGGTCAGGAAGATGTCGTGGGTTTGACCCAAGGCTTCAAACTTGCCGTGCAGGTTGTTTTGAATATGCAGATGTTTGCTGTCGTGCTGATAGCGGAAAGCCTGTTGGTCTTCGATACCGATGGATTGATTGGCTTTCACCCCGCTTTTGTCTGCCATTAAGAAAGCATACCGTTGGTCGGAGTGGCTGTTTCGCCAATCGATTTTGCTGTTCCATTTCCAGTTGTCGTTGAAGTAGTGGTCAAATTCTGCAAAAACCCCGTTTCTGATGAACCGCCCATGATTCCAATCCGCACCGAAATAGCTGTTGCGCGGCAGGCTGCTTCCGTCTTCCCATAAAGGCAGGCCGTTGAGATTAGGGGTGTTGCGCTGGGCAATACGGTACGCGCCGACAGAAACCTTGCTGTTTTCCCCGATGTCTTTTTCCAAAATGCCGTAAAGAAGGCTGTTTTGCCCTTTCACTTTATCCTGAAAGGTTTTGTCATGATCAAAACTGCCGACAATACGCCCGCGGAGTTGGTTTTCTGAGCTTAAAGTGCCCGAGGCATCCAATTCGATATGCCGTTTGCCGAAACGGTCGGCCAAACCATTCATACTGATTTGTTTTTTTGCCGTCGGTTTTTTGCGTACGGCATTAATCGTACCGCCGGGCGCGCTGTTGGATTGGGTCAGCCCGGCCGCACCGCGCACAACTTCAATGTGGTCATACATGGCAAGGTCGGTGATGTTGTGTCCGTCTCTGGGAGGGTCGCCAAATATGCCCGGCGCGCCAATCGTGGTGGCCATGCCGTCTTCTTCCAATTTTTTTCAATATAGAATCCGCGGCTTTGGAAATGGGTGCGGTTTCCTTGGCGGACGACATTTACACCGGTCGTTGTTTTCAAGGCATCCGCCAGCGTCGTAATGCCTTGATCGTTAATTTGATTTTTTTGTAATAACGCTGACGGATTGCGGCGTCTCGCGCGGTGTCAATGCCAGTCCTGTGGTAGAACTCATAGCCGAAGTCGTATAGTCATTTCGATTTTTCGGTACGCAGGCTGCGGTTTTTGCCGACCACATTGACCTGCTTTAATTCGACCTGCTGCACTTCTTCAGCGGCGTGAACGGCTTGCGGCAGCGCGGCAAGACAGAACGCCAAGGTGCTGAGTTTGAAAAAGTTTCTCTTTGTTTGTATTGTTCATTTGGTTGATTCCAGATAAAGCTGTTGTCGTAAAATGTTTATTTTTTTATTTGATATTTATAACCATAAAAAAACTATAAATATTCAAAGTATTAGGTTTTTTTCAGACGACCTGCGTCAGATAAAACGGACGGATTTTTATCAAATCCCGGCAGATAAAAAAATGTTGCCGCCGGGCGGAGTACCCAATGGCAACTACTTATCCAAGGTTGCAAAAGATAGATATAAGGAATTAGCTGAAAATTAGTTATAAAGAACTATAAACCATCTGTAAAAAATGGCAACCGTTTTTTCAGACGACCTCACGTTTTTTCACATACTCTTGCCATAAGTCAAAATTCTGGCCGGCAATAAAATACCCCTTCTTCTGTTTGGCGGAAGAGGGGTATCTGCGTATCAGTCAGTTTTATAGTGGATTAACTTTAAACCAGTACGGCGTTGCCTCGCTTTAGCTCAAAGAGAACGATTCTCTAAGGTGCTGAAGCACCAAGTGAATCGGTTCCGTACCATCTGTACTGTCTGCGGCTTCGTCGCCTTGTCCTGATTTAAATTTAATCCACTATAGCTTCATTTTCTTACGAACCGTGAAAAGGCGGATTGCCGTGTGGCTAGGCAGGTCGTCTGAAAACAGTTTTCAGACGACCTTTCTACGGAAGGCGGATTAGAATTTGTAATTGACGTTGAACATTACATTACGCGGTTCGCCATAGTAGTTGTTCGCGCCTTTGCTGCTGACTTTGTTGTTCTCGTAGTAGTAACGGTTGAACAGGTTGGTCGAAATCAGTGCAAGTTTCAGGTTTTTTTCGATACCTGATAATCAATGTTGGCATTGAATACCGCATGACCGCCGCGCTTCACGCCGTAGAGGCTGGCGGTTTTGCTTTGTGCGGTTACGCCGCCGCCGATGGTCCATTTTTTGCCGTCAAACGGCAGGTTGTAGCTGGTGTGGAGGCGCAGCATGTGTTTTGGCGTGTGCAGGCTGAAATTGGTGCCTGCGGGGACGGTGCCTTTGCTTTCCGCTTCAAGATATTTGGACCGGTTGAACGTATAACCTGCAAACAGTTTCCAATCTTCGCTCAGATTGCCGGATATTTCGGCTTCGATGCCTCGGCTGCGGACTTTGCCGACGGGTTCCCAATACCATTTTTTGGTCTGCCGTATCCCAAACCTGCACCGCGCGGTTTTTCTGTTCGATGTCAAACAGGGCAAGCGAGGTATTCAGCTTGCGGTCGAACCATTCGCCCTTCCAGCCGATTTCGTAGTTCGCGCCGGTAACGGGGTCGAGATAGGATTTGTCTTTGCGCTGATTGCTGTTCGGTTTGAAGATGGATGTGTAGCTGGCATACAGGCTTTGGTTCGGCGTCAAATCATAGGTAACGGCGAAATAAGGATTGAAACGGACGGTTTTGCGGTCGGTAACTCGAATCAGGGATCGCTGTCTATCTTGCCATCCGTGTAGAAATAGTCGGTTATATATTTCGATTTGATGTGGTTCCAACGCGTACCCTGCCATGATGTGCAGTTTTTTCTTTCAACATATTGAAACGGAAGCCCAAAAAGCAGCGCGTGGGTGGTGCGTTTGGAATGGGTTTCCCAATACATCTGATAAGGTGTGGCGTACCAGTCGGCGGGTTCGGCGATTTCGTTGCCGGTAAAGGTCATCGGGTCGAAGGAAACGCCCGGGTTGTATTGACGGCGGCTGCCGTTGTTCTTGGTGTGAGTGTAAGTGTATTCGGTAAAGATTTCCTGCGGCACGCCCGCAATTTCAAATTTGCCGTTCAAATTGTTTTTTTGAAAGTCAGTTGTTTTTCGTCATTGTCGTAACGGCTCAACCAGCCCGAAGCCAATGTGCCGCCAGGCATGTAGCCTGAGTAAGACGTGGACGTATTGTAAATGCCGCTGTTTTTTTCTTGGTATTTTTCGTTGTAGTTGTAATCCAGCTTGCCAGTATAACGCCAGTTGTCGTTGAAATAGTGTTCCACTTCGGCGAATGCGTTCGCTTTGTCGTAAACGCCTTTGTTCCAGTTGTAGCCCAGATAAGTATCACGCGGCAGGGTTCAATGCCACGCCCCAGTCGTCGGGCTTGGTGTGTTTGCGCTGATAGAGGCCGCCCCAAGTGATTTTTGGTGTTGTCGCCGACGGATGCATCCATCACGCCGTAAAGCGTGGCATTGCCGCCTTTGACGCGGTCTTTAAAAATTTTTTTGTCGCGTTCTAATGCGACGACGGCGCGGCCGCGCAAAGTGCTTTCATCATTCAGACGACCTGAAAAGTCCCCCGTGGTGCGGACTTTACCGAAGCGGTCGATTTGGGCTTCACTCTGAATAATGCGTTCGCCGGTGGGGCGTTTGCGTACGGCGTTCACCGTACCGCCCGGCTCGCCGTTTGCCTGCGTCAGCCCGGTCGCCCCGCGCACGACTTCGATATGGTCGTAAACGGCGATGTCATTCATGCTTTGCGCGTCATACATCGGATTGTTGATGGCGCCGGGGACGGTAGATGAGATTCCGTCCTCTTCGATTTGGTCGATATAGAACCCGCGCGATTGGAAGCGCGGAATGCCGGCATCACGGATGACGTTGACACCGGTGGTGGTTTTCAGGGCATCAACCAAATTGGTAATCCCCTGCTCATTGATTTGTGTCTTGGTAATCACGCTCACCGATTGCGGCGTTTCTTTCGGGGACAAGGCAAGGCCGGTGGTGGTGCGCATGGCAGAGGTGGTGTAAGAGTCGCGGTTTTCGGTGCGGGTAGAACGGTTTTTGCCGGTTACGTTGACGGTTTGCAATTCCGAAGTCAGTACAGGTTGCGGCACGTCTTCAGCAAATGCAGCATAAGGTAATGCGGTGGCAATAAGGGCGAGGGTTTTTTAAAGGTTTCATGCGTAAGTTCTCGGGTTGATAATCAAGTTAATTATTATGAATAATAATGATTATATTTTACCTTGATGCACATGATTTGTAATTAAATAACTAATGTTAATTGAGCTATTTCATGATTTCCGTACTTCTGCTATTTTTTTGATAAACAACATCCGCATGAAGATTCAAGATCGTCTGAAACGGCTTTCAGACGACCTATGCTACAATTTCACACATTCAAACCTTCCCCATTACAGGAAACCTCATGGAAGCCACCGTCTATCTCGAAGACAACGAATACATCGCCTTATGCGACCTCTTGAAGCTCGCCGGACTTGCCGAAAGCGGCGGACAGGCGAAAGCGTTTATCGCCGAAGGGCTGGTGTTGCGCAACGGCGAAACCGAAACCCGCAAAACCGCCAAAATACGCGGCGGCGAAGTCATCGAGTTTGACGGCGCACGCTTGGAAATCGCCGATGGATACGACCCTGAAGAATAAAGTCGAAGCCCTCTTGGGCGAGCCGCTTCTAGACGAACCCGTCCGCCCCGAATCGTGGGAATGCTGCGGCAGCGACTGCGGCGATGCCTGCATCCAGACGATTTATTGGACGGATAAAGCCAAATACGACGCGCAACGGCGGAAATTGAAAAGAAGCGGGTTGGTCGGAAGACGAAGATAACGGAAAGGCCGTCTGAAAAACGGTTCGGCTGGATGGGAACCGCGTTTTCAGACGACCTTTATAGTAGATTAAAATTGAAAACGTTCATATCGTCATTCCCGCGCAGGCGGTAATCCAGAAGTTTGAAATAGCGGTTAACCTTAAACATTTCCGACAAATCAAAGTCTAGATTCCCGCCTGCACGGGAATGACGGCATAGGGCTTTTTCTTTGAATTTGCCATACACTCGTTTTTAAAATTACCATCGTCGCCACACTGCCCGACAATATTAACACCCCGCACATCGTTCACCACACACATAACGCCCCCATGATAGACCTGCACTGCCATTCCACCGTTTCCGACGGTATGCTCTCCCCGCCGAAGTCGTGCGCCTTGCGCATCAAAAACGGCTGCACGCTGCTGGCGTTGACCGACCACGACCACACCGGCGGCATCGCCGAAGCGCGTGCCGAAGCCGACGCGGTCGGGCTGCGTTTCGTCAACGGCGTGGAAATCTCCGTAACTTGGCGCGGGCGCACCATACACGTCGTCGGTTTGGATTTCGACGAGCAGGATGAAAACCTGCAAAACCTGTTGGCGCAAGTACGGCAAGGCCGTCTGAAACGCCTCGAAGCCATCGCCTCCAAGCTCGAAAAGAAAGGCATCGGCGGCGCATACGACGGTGCACTCGCGCTGGCGGCAAACAAAGAAATGGTCAGCCGCACCCACATCGCCGAGTTCCTCATCCAAACGGGGCACGTCAAAAAAACAAGCAGCAGGCGTTCACCAAATACTTGGGCGACGGCAAATCCTGCGCCGTCCGCCACGAATGGGCGACGCTGGCAGACTGCGTCTCCGCCGTCAATGGTGCGGGCGGCATGGCTATCATCGCCCACCCCATGCGCTACGATTTGTCCGCCACCGCCAAGCGCAATCTGTTTGAAGAATTTAAAAACCTCGGCGGCGCGGGCATCGAAGTCCACAGCGGCAACTGCTGCAAAAACGACCGCCTCAACTACGCGCTGCTGGCAGAACGCTTCGGCATGCTCGCCAGCGCGGGCAGCGACTTCCACCGCTTAAACGATTTCAGCGGCGGCATCCTCGGCGCGTGCCCCGAACTGCCGGAAAACTGCAAACCGGTTTGGGAGTATTTCAAAAGAGTTTGAGGCGTTTAAGGCCAAGTTTGGATATTGGGACAAACTTGCCGACGCTACACGCCATACCTTACCGAATCACATCGCGCAGGTTTTATCCGCAAGTTTGCCGAAAATTTCAAACAACCTGTCTGCGCACAATCTTGGCAGATAAACCAAACCGTACCGCCGCCGTCATGCCCATACACACACAAGCAGTCATGACGGCGAATAGGCGTCCTATTTGATTCAAAGGAATTATAGTGGATTAACTTTAAACCAGTACGGCGTTGCCTCGCCTTGCCGTACTATCTGTACTGTCTGCGGCTTCGTCGCCTTGTCCTGATTTAAATTTAATCCACTATACTTCCCCCAAAGGTCGTCTGAAAACCGCTTCGTCGCATCGCCGCACACATACGGCTTTCATCAGGAATTCCATTTTCAGACGACCTTCCCGATATGAAATCTTCAGGCTTTGCTATAATCCGCAATCCGCATTTTTTTGAGCCACCGCCATGCCGCACGCCCTCGTCCTTCAATTTCCTTCCGCTAAAGCCCTGCCTTCCGCCCTCCTCTCCCGCCTGCCCGAGCCTGATTACGCCAATGAAAAAGCGTATGCGTTTTATCGTTGAAGAAGGGTTTTCTTTCAACGAAGCAGACGCGGCGTTGCTGGACAGCCGTCAAATCGACCACGCCGTGTTGCCCGATATGGCGTTCGGCGAACTCGGGCTGATTGTCAGCGATATGGATTCGACGCTGATTACCATTGAATGCGTCGATGAAATTGCGGCGGGTGTCGGCTTGAAAGACCGCGTGGCGGAAATTACCGAACGCTCGATGCGCGGCGAATTGGATTTCGAGCAGTCTTTGCGCAGCCGCGTCGCCCTGTTGGCGGGATTGGACGAGCGGGTTTTGGCGGAGGTTTATGAAAAACGTTTTGCGGCTCTCGCCCGGCGCGGAAATTTTTGTTGGACGAATGCAAGGCGAACGGCGTGAAATTCATGCTGGTGTCGGGCGGGTTCACGTTTTTTTCACCGAAAGGCTGCAACAACGCCTCGGCTTCGAATACCAACACGCCAATATTTTTGGAAATTGAAAACGGCAAGCTGACAGGTCGTCTGAAAGGCAGAATCATCGACGCGCAGGCAAAGGCGGATTTATTGAGCGAATACCGCGACCGCCTCGGATTGCAGCCGCATCAGGTTTTGGCGATGGGCGATGGGGCGAACGATATTCCGATGCTCAAAGAAGCCGGCATAGGCGTGGCTTACCGCGCCAAACCGAAAGCGCAGACAGTCGCCGATGCCTGCATCAATTTCGGCGGGCTGGAGCGCGTCAGGGGTTGGTTTAAATAAACCGCCGGTATCGGTGGTCAGGAGTTTCCGTTAAAACCAAGGTCGTCTGAAAAAAATTTTCAGACGACCTTTTTGCTGTTTGAAATATCGTAATGACTGCAAACGGGATGCCAAAAGACACACCGTCTCAACATACTAAAACAGGTTTGCACCCCGCTCCCGAATACCACCCTCTTTATCCCCGTAACAGCCTTATCCCTTCTTCCTGCCAGATGGAAAAGCAGGCAATTAATCAACACTGTTATTACTGAGACCTTTGCAAAAAAGCCTTTCCCCCGACAGCCGAAACCCAAACACAGGTTTTCGTCTATTTCCGCCCCTAATTGCTCCTGATTTTACCCAAATACCCCCTTAATCCTCCCCAGATACCTGATAATCAGGCATCCGGGCCGCCTTTTAGGCGGCAACAGGCACACTTAGCCTGTTAGCCGCTTTCAACAGGTTCAAACACATCGCCTTCAGATGGCTTTGCGCACTCACTTTGAGCAGACCAAAATAAGCTGCCCGGGCGTAGCGGAATTTACGGTGCAGCGTACCGAAGCTTTGTTCGACCACATAACGGGTCTTCGACAAATATCGGTTACGTTTGGTTTGCACTTCTGTCAGCGGACGGTTGCGGTGGGCTTTGCGCATAATGCCATCCCGTAACTGATGCTCTTTCAGATGTTGCCGGTTTTCCTCACTGTCGTAGCCTTTATCGGCATAGACGGTCGTGCCTTCGGCAATGCCCTCCAACAAAGGGGAAAGATGGTTGCACTCATGGGTATTGGCAGGGGTGATGTGCAGTTTCTCGATATAGCCTTCCTCATCGGTACGGGTATGTTGTTTGTAACCGAGTTTGTAGAGGCCGTTTTTCTTTGTCCAACGGGCATCTTTGTCCTTACTCGGTGCGGTTTGACCGCTGACTTGTCCTTCTTCATCGACTTCTATGGCCTGACGCTGTTTGCTGCTGGCAGTCTGAATAATGGTGGCATCAATGACGGCGGCGGATGCCTTCTCTACTTTTTAGGTTTTTTTCGGTCAGTTGGCGGTTAATCAGTTTGAGTAGTTCGGACAGGGGTGTCGTCTTGCGCCAGCCAGTTGCGGTAGCGGCATAAGGTGCTGTAATCGGGGATGCTCAGTTCGTCAAAACGGCAAAACAGGTTGAAATCGATGCGGGTGATGAGGCTGTGTTCGAGTTCGGGATCGGAGAGGCTGTGCCATTGTCCGAGCAGGACGGCTTTGAACATGGACAGCAGGGGATAGGCGGGACGGCCGCGGTGGTCTCTAAGGTAACGGGTTCTTTGACGATTCAGGTACTGTTCGATCGGCTGCCAATCAATCACCTGATCCAACTTCAATAATGGGAAGCGGTCGATGTGTTTGGCGATCATGGCTTGTGCGGTTTGCTGGAAGAAGGTGCTCATGGGAAATCCCCTAAATGTCTTGATGGGAATTTAGGGGATTTTGGGGAATTTTGCAAAGGTCTCTAAGTGTGCCTGTTGCAGCCTAAAAGGCGGCCCGGATGCCTGATTATGGGGTATCCGGGGAGGATTAAGGGGGCATTTGGGTA
This sequence comes from uncultured Neisseria sp., assembly GCA_916438535.1. Classification (GTDB taxonomy): domain Bacteria; phylum Pseudomonadota; class Gammaproteobacteria; order Burkholderiales; family Neisseriaceae; genus Neisseria. The sequence goes on from CAKAEP010000001.1 coordinate 717,849, forward strand.
AAATCAGGAGCAATTAGGGGCAGAAATAGACGAAAACCTGTGTTTGGGTTTCGGCTGTTGGGGGAAAGGCTTTTTTGCAAAGGTCTCATTACTATTATTCAAATAATTTAATTATGCCTCGAAAATATTGACTTAAATTAAATAAAACCGTTTTATTACTCACAAACTGCCTGACATTCTTTATACTACCAAAGTATTAATTAACTACGCCTAATGAACTAAACCAATAAAAGGAGCTCTAAGAATGAAACACCAGCTACTCCTTCTGCCGATTGCCTTAGCCGTATCCCAGGCTTGGGCGGACACAGACCCTGTTCCCGAAGAAACTGTTATCCTTTCCCCGTTACCGTCACCGGCACAACAACAAAAAAAGCCAATAGCGTTACTTTCAACCCCAAAGCTGCTTTGCAACCCCTCCCTGCCGGAGACGGTGCGGACCTTTACAATCCGTGCCAAACATGAGCATCATCCGCAAAGGCGGAAGCTCGGGCGATCCATTGTTCCGCGGTTTGGGCGGTTCGCGCCTGTCGATTAACGCAGACGACCAGTTTATTTACGGCGGCTGCAGCATGCGTATGGACCCGCCGACTGCCTACATCCACCCTGAATTCTTTCGACAAAGTCGTCGTCACCAAAGGCCCGCAAACCGTAACCCAAGGCATGGGTTTGGTCAGCGGCTCGGTACAATTCATCCGCAAAGACCCTGATTTCAGCGAAAAACCCTACAACATCAACGCCTCCCTGACCGCAGGCAGCAACGACCGCCGCGACGGTTCGCTTGAAGCCGAGTTCGGCGGCAAATACGGCTACGTCCGCAGCAATATTTCCCATAACGAAGCCGGCGACTACAAAGACGGCGACGGCAAACGCGTCCACTCCCATTTCAAACGCGACAGCCAAATGCTGCAACTGGGCATCACCCCGACCGAAAACACCACCATCGCAGGCACATACGAACGAAGCAGGGCCAAAGTCGCCTACGCCGACCGCATGATGGACGGCAGCAAATTCGACCGCGACGCATGGAACGTCCGCTTTACCCAGCGCAACCTCACCCCTTGGTTCAGCGAACTCGAATTGCGCTACGGTGAAAGCGAAATCGACCACGTCATGGACACATACAGCCTGCGCACCATCCGCAATCCGGCAGGCAAACAGATTAAAAACGCCAACAACCCCAAACGCAACACCGACACAGGTCGTCTGAAAGCCACCTTCGATTGGGATAACCTCAACCTGCAAACCGGCGTAGATTATATGGACGACGTACACGTCGCCCGCATGGAGCGCGGCGGCGACGGTTACCGCCACAAGCCCTATATGCCCAATCAAAGTTTCAAACAATGGGGCATTTTCACCGAAGCCGCTTGGCAGCAAACCGACAAACAACGTTGGGTAGCAGGCTTGCGCCACGACCGTGTCAAAGCGCATTACGATTCCGCAGACGTAACCGATCCCGCTTTGAAACATCAGAAATTCAACTTGAATTCCGGTTTCTTACGTTGGGAACGTGATACGGATAACGGCTTGAAATACTACGCCGGATTCGGTATTGCCGAACGCTCGCCCGACTACTGGGAACGTCTGCGCGCCAAAAAGAAAATCATCCATCCCGAGCAAAACCGCCAAATCGATGCGGGCATCATCTGGAAACGTCCCAACCTCCATGCCTCCGTATCCGTATTCGGCAGCGATGTCAAAAACTTCATCATACTCGAACGCCAAGGCACGGATTTAGGCGTACGCAACGTTAAAGCCTCGCGTTTCGGCGGCGAAGCCGAAGTCAAATGGACGTTTGCACCTAATTGGGAAATCGGCAGCAGCCTCGCCTACACCCACGGCAAAAACCGCACCGACGGCAAACCTTTGGCGCAAACCCCGCCGCTCGAGTGGAACAACACCCTCGCCTTTGACAACGGCAAATACAGCGCAGGCGCGTTATGGCGTGTCGTGGCGAAACAAAACCGTTACAGCAAAGGTCAAGGCAATATCGTCGGACAGGACATCGGCGCCTCTTCCGGCTTCGGCGTACTCTCGCTCAATGCCGGCTGGAAATTCAGCAAATACGCTACCTTGCAGGCCGGCATAGACAACGTGTTCAACAAAACCTACGCCGAATTCGTCAGCAAAGGCGGCGACCCTTCAGCAGGCACGCAAACCTTGCGCGTCGACGAACCCGGCCGTACCGCTTGGTTGAGGCTGCAAGCGAAATTCTGATGTTGAGTTGAGAAAGTGAAGGTCGTCTGAAAACCCGATTGTGGGTTTTCAGACGACCTTTAGTTTTCCAACGCATCAAAACGGCTATTTGCCTGCTTTCAGCGATTGCCACAGGCGGACGCTCAGGCGGCTTGCATCTGTTGATTTGGGCGATACGATAAAACTTTTATCCATCAATTCCTTGGTCGGGAAGATGGACGCATCGCCGGTATATTTTGCGTCCATCAATGCGCGGGCAGGGCGGCTGGCAGGGGCGTAGGTAACGAAATTGCCGTTTTGCGCCGCGACTTCGGGATCGAGCGTGTGGTTGATGTATTTGTGCGCATTGGCGGTATTTTGGGCATCGCGCGGAATCATCAGGGAATCCACCCAGATGCCGACGCCGCTTTTGGGTGCTAACACTTCGATTTCGACGCCGTTCTTCGCTTCTTGCGCGCGTGTTTTGGCGATGTTCAAATCGCCACCGTAACCGACTGAAACGCAAAGGTTGCCCGCCGCCATATCGTCAATATAGCCTGACGAAGTGAAGCGTTTGATGTCGGGACGCACTTTTTTTCATCATGTTGACGGCGGCTTTGATGTCGTCGGGGTTTTTCGGTATTCGGGTCTTTGCCCAAATAATGCAGCGCGAGCGGGATTTGTTCGATGGCGCTGTCAAAATAGCTGATACCGCAGGATTTCAGCTTTTTGGTGTATTCGGGATTGAACACCAAATCCCATTCGTTTTCGGGCAATTGCTCCGTCCCTAAGGCTTTTTGAACCAGTTTTTTGTTGATGGCGAGCGTGTTGATGCCCCAGAAATAAGGGACTGCGTATTGGTTGCCCGGATCGACTTTTTGCCATCATGGCAAGCAGGTCGGCATCGATATTGGCGTAGTTCGGGATTTGGCTTTTTGTCGATTTTTTTGATACGCGCCGGCTTTTGATTTGGCGTCCGACGTTGGCAATGGACGGTGCAACGAGGTCGTAACCGGATTTGCCGGTCAAAAGCTTGGCTTCGAGGGCTTCGTTGCTGTCGTAGTAGTCGTAGCGGACGTTGATATGCGTATTTTTTTCGAACGCTTCAAGCGTGGCGGGGTCGACGTAGTCCGACCAGTTGTAGATATTGAGCTTGTCGGAGGCGGTATGGGAAGAAGGTGCGGAAGATTCTGCGGCGGTTTGTTGGCCGCCGCTACATGCAGTCAAGACGAGGCCGATAAGTGCCGCCGCCATTGAAGTTTTTTTCATGGGTACAGTCCTTTTGTGGAAGGGGGAATTGTTGCAGCGGCGGCAGTCAGTCAAGCGCAGACTGTCCGCATACAAAAGGTTAACTGTGGGGGCGGCCGGCATATGCCTCGGGCCCTTGATTCAGCAGGTTCGCATTAAACGGCAAAATCCCTGTCGGCGCAATAGTTTAGATGGGAAAATTTCTTCGTTTTTTTCATTGCTTTCCGCTATGGTTTTCTTCATAAACAAAAAAATATTCAGACGACCTGTTACATACTGGCCACACATCAATTTTTCCCTATCCGCACACCCATGCCCTTTGCCTAAAAACCCATGTTATTTGTTATACTTTTTTTGAGAACTATTTTTTTAATTAAATCAAATCCGAATCCCTGCATGACTACCCCTGACTCCGCCACCGTAGCCGACCACACCCGCCAATGGCTCGAAAAAGCCGTCATCGGACTCAACCTCTGCCCCTTCGCCAAAGCGCCGCACGTCAAAAACCTCGTGCGCATCAGCGTCAGCCAGGCCCGCCATCTGGACGGTTTCCTCGAAGACTTAGACCGCGAATTGCAGCTTTTGGGCGACACGCCCGCCGACGAGCTGGAAACCACCCTGCTTGTCCACCCAACCCTTTTCCCCGACTTCGACACCTTCAACCAAATGCTCGACATTGCCGATGCCGCCGTTGTGGACAACGGTTTTGGAAGGCATTGTCCAAATCGCCCCGTTTCATCCCGATTTCCAATTTGAAGGCACGGATTCAGACGACATCGGCAACTACACCAACCGCTCGCCCTACCCCACCCTGCACCTCATCCGCGAAGACAGCATTGCCAAAGCCGCACAAGCCTTCCCCGACGCCTCCGCCATTTTCGAGCGCAACATCGCCCCTACTTGAAAAAAAATGGGACACGAAGGCTGGGACAAGCTCGATATTCCCCGCTGCCCGTTTGATCACGGCAAAACCAAAGCATCCGAATAAGATTTCCAACAAAAACAACATGATTCGCTACTTACTCATCTTTTTGCGGCGCAGTTTCCTTTCTCTTAGGCATAATCGGCATTTTTTTCTGCCGATTATGCCCACCACCCCTTCATCATCCTTGCCGCCGCCTGCTGGGCAAGAGCCTCGCCCCGCTTCCACCGCTGGCTGCATCAACACCGCTATTTCGGCCCCATGATACAAAACTGGGAAAACAACGGCGCCGTCCCGCGCAAAGCCAAAATCTTCGCCATCAGCATGATGAGCCTATCCTGCATCTTCATGTTTTGGCGCTTTCCCGAAAAAAATGGTGGATAGGAGCGGCGTCCACATTGGGCTGCGGCTGCGTCGCCGTCTGGATGTGGCTGCGTCCCGAACCCTGATTCGCATCCAAAACACAAGGTCGTCTGAAAACGCAGTTTCCGTTCCGAAACCGTATTTTTCAGACGACCTTTTGTCATTTCAAACCATCGGTTTTAAAATATCCGCAACACAAACTGCCAAAAGGAAAACCGCCATGGCACAATTCTTCGCCATCCACCCCGACAACCCGCAGGAACGCCTGATCAAACAAGCCGCCGACATCGTCCGCAGCGGCGGAGTCATCGTGTACCCCACCGACTCCTGCTACGCGCTCGGCTGCAAACTCGGCGACAAAGCCGCGATGGAACGCATCCTCGCCATCCGCAAAATCGATTTGAAACACCACCTGACCCTCATGTGCGCCGATTTGAGCGAATTGGGCACTTACGCCAAAGTCGACAACGCCCAATTCCGCCAGCTAAAAAGCCGCCACTCCCGGCAGCTACACCTTCATCCTGCAAGCCACCAAAGAAGTCCCGAACCGCACGCTGCACCCGAAACGCAAAAACCATAGGCCTGCGCGTGCCCGATAATACCATCGCCTTGAGCCTGTTGCAGGAATTGGGCGAGCCGCTGCTCAGTTGCACCCTGATGCTGCCCGAAGACGACGAGCCGCTGACCGACCCTTACGAAATCCGCGACCGCCTCGAACACAGCGTCGATTTGGTCATTGACGGCGGCTGGTGCGGTACCGAACCGACCACCGTCATCGACATGACCGACGGCACGGAACTCATCCGCCAAGGCAAAGGCGACACTGCCCTATTCGGTCTGTAAGCTCCAAAAAAAACAAAAGGTCGTCTGAAAACCCAAATCCGTTTTCAGACGACCTTTTTGCTTTTTCAAACCAACGGCGTCAAATATCTAATTGAGCCGTATCGCCTTCTCGTTCCATCCATGCGCGGCGGGCGGCGGCTTCGCCTTTACCCATCAGTTTGACGAAGATATCGTGTGTTTCGTCATCTGCGCCTTCTGGGATTTGTACCCTGCAACAGGCGGCGGGTGTCGGGGTGCATGGTGGTGTCTTTGAGCTGGTCGGGGTTCATTTCGCCCAAACCTTTGAAACGGCTGATGGAATAGGCGGTTTCTTTGACGCCTTCTTTTGCAGCCGTTCTAAAAATACTGTCGAGTTCGTTTTTGGTCGAGGGCGTAGAATTTGCGGGCGGGTTTGCTTTTGCCTTGTGCGTTGACATCGACGCGGAACAGCGGCGGCTGGGCGACGTAGATGTGTCCGTCGGCGACCAGTTTCGGGAAGTGGCGGTAGAACAGGGTCAACAGCAAAACTTGAATATGAGAGCCGTCCACGTCGGCATCGGACAGGATGGCGATTTTGCCGTAGCGCAGGCCGCTTAAATCGGGATTGTCGTTGATGCCGTGCGGATCGACGCCGATGGCGACGGAAATGTCGTGGATTTCGGCGTTGCCGAAGAGTTGGTCGGGGTGGACTTCGAAGCTGTTGAGCACTTTGCCGCGCAGGGGCAGGATGGCCTGTGTGGCTTTGTCGCGGGCGAGTTTGGCTGAGCCGCCGGCGGAATCGCCTTCGACGAGGAAGAGTTCGTTTTCGCGGATGTCTTCGCTTTCGCAGTCGGTCAGTTTGCCGGGCAGGACGGCGACGCCGCTGCCTTTTTTCTTTTCGATTTTCTTAACCGAACGCATCCGCGCCTGTGCCTGACGGATGGCGAGTTCGGCGATTTTTTTGCCGAAGTCCACGTTTTGGTTCAGCCACAATTCCAAAGGGTCGCCCGATACGGCGGCAACGAGTTTCAGCGCATCGCGGTTGGTCAGTTTGTCTTTGGTCTGACCTTGGAATTGCGGGTCGAGGACACGGGCGGAGAGGACGAAGGCGGTTTTGCTGAACACATCGTCGCTTTGCACTTTTACGCCGCGCGGTAAGAGGTTGTGCAGGTTGATGAAGTTGTTGACGGCGTTGAACACGGCTTGTTTCAAGCCTGCTTCGTGCGTGCCGCCCAGCGGGGTGGGGATGAGGTTGACGTAGCTTTCGTTGGCGCACGAGCCTTCTTCCAGCCAGGTCAGGGGCAAACGCGGCGCCTTCGCCGATGCTGAAATCGCCGTTGTGGTCGTCTGAAATGTAGTTTTCGCAAGAGAACAGCGGTACGGCTTCCTGCGCGTCGGCAATCAGGTCGGTCAGATAGCTTTTTCAGACCGTCGGGGTAGTGCCAGGTTTGGGTGTGCGCTTCGTCTTCGCCTTTGACCGGACGGATCAGGGAGACGCGCACGCCCGGCAACAGCACGGCTTTGGCGCGCAGCAGGCGTTCGAGTTCGGGGATGCTGTAATTCGGGCTTTCAAAATATTTGCCGTCCGGCCAAACGCGCACTTCGGTGCCGCTGTCTTTGACGGCGCATTTGCCCACTTCCGCCAACGGTTCGACCACGTCGCCGCCGGCAAACACGATGCGGTGGATTTTGCCTTCGCGTTTGACGGTTACCTCAAGGCGGGTAGAGAGGGCGTTGGTGACGGACACGCCCACGCCGTGCAGACCGCCTGAAAAGGCATACGCGCTGCCGCCGTCTTTTTTTATTGAACTTGCCGCCCGCGTGCAGGCGGGTAAACACGAGTTCGACCACGGGCACGCCTTCGACAGGGTGCAGCCCGACGGGAATGCCGCGTCCGTTGTCGTGCACGGAAAGCGAACCGTCGTCGTGGATGCGCACGTCGATTTCAGTGGCGAAACCACCCAACGCCTCGTCCGCCGCGTTGTCGATGACTTCTTGGCAGATGTGGGTCGGGCTGTCGGTGCGGGTGTACATGCCGGGACGTTCTTTGACCGGCTCCAAGCCTTTGAGGACGGTGATGCTGGATTCGCTGTATTGGTTGTTTTTTTAGTCATAGGGGAAGAGGTCGTCTGAAAGGAAGAACAACGCTTTCAGACGACCTGAAAGCGTTGCGTTTCGTTATTTTATCGGTTGTCAAAAGGCAGGCGCGCGGTAAAGTCTTCGTAGCTTTCCATGCCGCGCAGGAAGCGGGAGGAGAGTTCTTTCAATGCCCCCAAGTAAACGTCGCGTTTAAAAATCAATCACTTCGTCAACGGGAGCCCAATATTGGTGCCAACGCCAGCCGTCAAATTCGGGATGGTGGCAGGCACGCAGATTGATGTCGCTGTCGCGCCCGACCAGCCGCAAAAGATACCAAATCTGCTTCTGCCCGCGATACGAACCGCGCCATTCGCGGCGTACCCAGTGGCTCGGCACGTCGTAACGCAGCCAGTCGCGCGTGCGGCCGACGATTTTGATGTGTTGCGGCAATAGTCCGACTTCTTCGTACAGCTCGCGGTACATGGCGGTTTCGGGGCTTTCGCCCGGCTTGATGCCGCCTTGCGGAAACTGCCACGAATGCTCGCGCACACGCTTGCCCCAAAAGACTTCGTTGCGGTTGTTGATTAAGATGATACCGACATTGGGGCGATAGCCTTCTCTGTCTAACACGGTGTCGCCCTTCGTTAAATTAAAAATTAAATCATGCGATTTTTCCCATAAATCGGGCAGGTTTGACAAATCGCGAGACCGTATCGGCGGGCATTTGAAACCAGATTCGGCAGGTTCCTTCAAACGCATCTGAAACATATATACTTCCTGCCTTATCTCAATCACCCCTCATGTAATAATATTTCTTTTTGAGCCAAAGCAAGGCAGTGCGACCGCATTTTTAGGTTTAATACACTATTATTTTTTTATCCGATAAGACCGTACACCGGCACCCCTCGACACTGCCCTACCGCGACAGTTTTGCCGTCTTTCAGAAACGGCGTTCCCACCTCAATCCCACTTTAAGGAAAATCATGGCTTCGCGCGATTTATACCCACAGGAAATCTTACAGGTCGTCCTCGATAAAAGCTGTGCCAAGGCACAATCCAGCGTTTCCACGCTGGCGGTTTTGAGCGTTTTGGCAGGCGGATACATCGGCTTCGGTTATCTTGCCTATTTGAAAGTGGTCAGCGGCATTCCGCACGAATGGGGCGGCTTGGCGACTTTACTCGGCGCATCGATGTTCCCCATCGCCTTGATCTGCATCCTGCTCGGCGGCGGCGAGCTGGTAACGAGCAATATGATGATTATGTCTCTGGGGCGTTTGGCGGGGCGAATTTCCACAAAAATGCTGCTGCGCAACTGGGTTGTCGTGTGTCTGGGCAATTTAGTAGGAACGCTGGCGATGGCGTTTTTCCTCGGACACTATGTCGGCATGACCGAAGGCAGCGTGGCAGAAAAAACGATTGCGGTGGCGGAATCCAAAGTCCATATGGATTTCGGCAGGTCCTTCGTCTCAGCGGTCGCATGTAACTGGATGGTGTGTATGGGCGCGTGGCTGCACTTTGCCGCCAAGCATACGGCGGGGCGGATGTTGGCGATTTGGTTTCCCGTCATGATTTTCGTGTTAAACGGCTTCCAACACCTTGTCGCCAATATGTTCATCATCCCCGCCGGTATTTTGGCGGGCGCAGATATTACATGGGGGCAGTTTTTCTTCAACATGATTCCCGTGTTTTTAGGCAATGTCTTAGGCGGCGCATCGTTTGTCGGCGCGTCGTACCTTTATACTTATAAAGATACGCTGAAAGATTGTGCCGAGTCTTGAATAGATTGGTATTGAAAAGGTTTAGAAACGCAAAGGTCGTCTGAAAACAGAATTTTGGTTTTCAGACGACCTTTGTTTCATTCAAATTAATGAGGCAATTCACCGCTTCGGATTTTTCTTTTTGAAATCCTGAGTTTCCCCTGACAATTACTTTCGCCATCAGCAAGAGGGCGATTAAGTTGGGCAAAGCCATCAATCCGTTGAACGTATCCGAAGCGAGCCAAACCAAATCAAGACTCAAGACGGTTCCCAGCATGACCGAGGCGACGTAAAAAACTCGGTAGAGATTCGCGGATTTTTCGCCGAATACATATGCCGCACATTTCTCACCGTAGTAACACCAGCCCAAAATGGTCGAATAGGCAAAGAAAATCAAACCGATGGTAACGACCCAGCCGCCGAAACCGGGCAGCATTTTTTGGAAGGTAACGGTAGTCAGCGCCGCGCCGCTCAATTCCGGTTTGACAAACTCACCGCCCGCGCCGAGCAAACCCATCACCAATACAATTCCCGTAATCGAGCAGACGACGATCGTGTCCAAAAACGTCCCGGTCATGGAAACCAATGCCTGGCGGACGGGATGGTCGGTTTTCGCGGCTGCAGCGGCAATCGGTGCAGAACCCATACCCGCCTCGTTAGAAAACACGCCGCGCGCCACGCCGTAGCGGATCATCGTCCCGATTGCGCCGCCTGCCACAGCCTGCGCGCTGAACGCATCGGAGAAAATCAGTTTGACGGCGGGTGCTAGCAAGCCTGCATTGACGGCAATAATGGCAATGCCGCCTAAAACGTAAAACACCGCCATCGCAGGTACGATAAACGAAGCAGCTTTAGCGATACCTTTAATACCGCCCAAAACAACGATAGCTGTCAGAATGGTCAGGACGACGCCGGTATAGCCCGGTTCCACGCCGAAACTCGTCTGAACGGCCTGCGCAACCGAGTTGGACTGTACCGAACTGCCGATACCGAACGAAGCAAATGTGCCGAATAAAGCAAACGCCAATGCCATCCATTTCCAGTTTTTGCCCAAGCCTTTTTCGATGTAATACATCGGCCCGCCAGACATTTCGCCTTTGGAGTTGGTCACGCGGTATTTCACCGCCAACACGCCCTCGGCGTATTTGGTCGCCATACCGAAAATGGCGGTCATCCACATCCAAAATACCGCACCCGGACCTCCGGTAACCACGGCGGTCGCCACACCTGCAATGTTGCCTGTACCGATGGTGGCGGACAGGGCGGTCATCAAAGCAGCGAAATGGGAAATATCGCCTTCGTGGTCTTCGCCGTCATCCGTTGTTTTCTGCGGCATAAACGCCTGCTTGAGCGCATAACCGAGCATGGAAAATTGCAGGCCTTTGAGCATAACGGTCAACAAAACGCCCGTTCCGACCAACAACACCAGCATAACAGGGTCCCCAGACCCAGCCGCTGACTGTTTCAAAAAAACGCTTTTTAAATTCTCCAAAAAAATAATTGCATATTTTTCTCCTCATTGTGTTTTTTTAGTGTTCGGTCATTTCAACATAAAGCGTTAAAAAAACGCAACGGTCTGATGATATGCTCCTTATTTTTCTCCATAAATCCAAACTCATCACGTCGGATCTAAATGTAGAGAACATTAAAATAAAAATATCCATCTGACGTCAGCCTGCGCAAATGGAAATCTGTATTTCAACATGATAAAAAGCCGATAAATATCGGCGACTGAAAATACCTGCCCTATCTGCACAAGCATAAAAAAACGAGGTCTTTCTATTTTGATTCACGATTAATTTCAGACGACCTTCTTACCGCTAAAAAACCATCACCCAACATTTAAATCAAACGAACAGGCAAAAAAAGGTCGTCTGAAAGCCCCTTATCTCTTTCAGACGACTCTGAATTCCCGCTTTGTATTGTTTTCGGGTATTTTATTGCAGGGTAAAGCCTGCTTTGAAATCCAGCTTCGGCACGCCGATGATAAAACGCTCGCCGATACTGTCTTCAAACTCGTATGCGCCTTCGATACTGCCCCAAGGCGTGCTGATTTGCGAGCCGCTGTTGTACTCGTATTCCTCACCCGGATACAGGACAGGCTGCTCTTCGATCAAACCGCCGTGTCCGACCTGCCCGATTTCTCCGTGCCCGTCGGTAACTTCCCAAAACCGCTGGCGCAATGTGATAACTTCATTGCTGCGGTTGCAGATGGTGATTTGATAATTAAAAGCATAGCGGTCACGATAAACATCGCTTTGTCCGGCGATATAACGCGGCTTTACACTGATTTCTATATTATTCATTTTGCTTCCCCGTGATGATGCGGTTCTATTTTTATTTAAAAGTGAGTGAAAGTGTGCCTGCCTTATATTTTTTATCAGCAGTCATATATTTAATTGTGTGTGTTTAAAAAAATCCAAGATGCCAGCCCTAATACCAGTCCGGTCATCAGTGCGGCGATCAGGTCGTCAAGCATAATACCCAGCCCGCCGTGGATGCGGCTGTCGAACCATTTAATTGGCCAAGGCTTAAGCATGTCGAACAGTCGGAACACGATAAAAAGCCGCAAGCCACCAACTCCAGCGGAAAGGCACGAAAGACAAAACCAAAAATCATTGCTACGATTTCATCCCAAACGATACCCCCGTAATCCTGTATGCCCAGCTCTTTTTTTCGGTATACCCGCAAATGCGGATTCCCCAAACAAACATGGCGATGCACAACAATGCCAAAAACCCAGCCGCCGATTCCGATCAAATGAAGGACAAACGCCAAAAGGCAAAGCCGCCAAAGTACCGGCTGTTCCCGGCGCGACGGGAGAAAGACCGCTGCCGAAACCGAAGCCCAAGAAGCATAAAGGACGCTCTTTGAGCCATGTGAAAGTAGGTTTAAATTCAGCCAAAATGATCGAACCCCCGTGAAGTAAGCAATAATTCGCCGCCTTTTTTTATCCTTTATTTTCAGACGGCCTGAGTTGTTTGTTTTCCCTATCCTCGTTACCGCCACACTGCATTGCGCTGCTGCGGCAAGGATTTCACTGCGATGGTCTGCGGAAGCGGTAAATACCAATTCATAATCGTCGCCGCCCGATAAGGCGAAAGCCGTCCATTGTTCTTCAGACAGCGATGTTCTCAATTCGTCGGGAACCGGCAACACATCTTTCGAAATCTCCGCCCCCAACGACGACGCGGTCAGAATGTGCCCCAAATCCTGCGCCAGCCCGTCCGAAATATCTTGGGCGGCATGGGCAAGCGGCAAAAGTGCCAAACCCAAATCTACCCTTGGCTCCGGTCTGAGGAGTTTATCTTCGCAAAGTCCGAAGACTTTCGGCGGCAGTGAGCAGTTTTTTTCAGACGATGGTTTAATGCTGCCGCAGCCATACCGATTTGCCCGGACACCCAAATATCATCCCCTTCTTGCGCTGCATCGCGCCGCAGGGCTTGCCCTTGGGGCAGTTCGCCGACGATGGTGATGTTGAATACCAAATCACCTTTGGTCGTATCGCCGCCGATAAGCGTGATGCCGAAACGTTGTGCCAGCGAGAAGAAACTTTCGCAAAACCGCGTCAGCCATTTTTCGTCCAAATCGGGCAATCCCGCACTGAGCAGAACCCATTTTTGGAACGGCACCCATCGCCGCCATATCGGATATGTTAACTGCAAGCATTTTTCCATGCCAAATCTTCAGGAGAAACATCTGAAAAAAATGTTTGTCCTTAATCAACATATCGGAACTAAAACACAAATCAAATCCTATACTTGGACGGATGATGGCTGCATCGTCCCCGATACCCAACACCAAACCTTCCGCCTGCTGTTTTTGCAAAAACTGTCTAATAAAGTCAAATTCTGTCATATTTAGCGTAAAAAAATTGTCAACTCGTTTACCTTACAGGAAACCGTAGGGCAAGACATTCCTTTTTATAAATAGCGATATTCATTGCGTTATCACCAGGATTCGCAACTCCAAGGTCGTCTGAAAAACAGGATTCCGATAAGATGGAATGTTTTTCAGACGACCTTTTCTGCTGCCAGCAACATTTCCACATTCCGCTCGGTTGCTTCCGCTATCTCTTCGACAGCAACGCCGCGAATTTCAGCGGCGATGGCGGCGATTTGGCGGATGTTGGCGGGCGTGTTGATTTCGTTTTTTTCAGCATAAACGGGCTGTCGGTTTCCAAGACGAAATCGTTGTCATTTAAGGTTTTGAGGGTTTCGCGTATTTTTTTCGTGCGTTCGGATTGAGCAACAGCGAACCGATGCCAATTTTGAAGCCCAGTTTCGTCAACACGCGCGCTTCTTCCGCGCTGCCGGAGAAGGCGTGAACGATGCCGCCTTGAGTAAAACCTGTCTGTTTGACGGCGGTGGCGATGTCGGCGGTGGCTTTGAGATTATGGATAATCACGCGGCGGTGCAGGGTTTGTGCGATGGCAAGCTGGTGTCTGAAGACTTGGATTTGCCGTTCTCGCTGCGGCGGCGTTTGGGTTTTGTCGTAAAAAAATCCAAGCCGATTTCGCCGACCCATGCCGTCGGACGCGCTTGCAATGCTTGTTCCAAACGCTGGAAATCCGGTTCGGAAACGTCGTCTGAAAACCAAGGATGGATGCCGAGCGCGATATGGATGTTGCCCCAAAGCGGGTTTTCAGACGACCTTTGCGCCAAATCCGCCACGTCCTGCCAATCCTGCGGCCGGGTCGCGGGAACGATAAACCGCCCTACCCCTGCCTCCCGCGCGGCGGTCAGGATGTGCGTCAGGTTTTTCGCGCAAGGCGGGATCGGCGAGGTGGCAATGGGTGTCGGTGAAGTTCATCGGTTTCACACTAATTTTAGTCTTACCAATTCTTTGTGAACATCTTCCACCCCCCAGCCTTGTGATACGGCGAGGGTCATGAGCGCGGTGGCGGTTTCGAGGTTACATTTGCCGCCGTTGATGATGCCCGAGTTGCGGAACGCGTTGCCTTGCGCGTAAACGGCGGCGGTTCTGCCTTGTCGGACTTGGCTGATGTTGAGCAGCAGTTTTCCTTGCTGCGTAAAGTCTCGGACAGCGCGGATGAAGCCTTCGTCTGCGGGTGTGTTGCCGTGTCCGTAGCTTTGCAGGATAAGGGCGTGGGCGGGAAGCTGTGCGAGTCCGTCCGCAAGTTCTTGGACGGCAAAGCCGGGGATAAGCGTGCGGACGGCGATTTTTGCCTGCGGGTCGGGATAGCGGATTTTGAGGTCGTCTGAAACATCCGCCGTATCTTGGGACGGGACGCAGATATTGTGCCAGCCTTGGGTTTTCGTCCCATTCGGCGATGGCGCCGAAATGCGGATTGTCGAAGCCTGCGGCGGTTTCGGTGCTGACTTTGCTGCTGCCGACGGCGGGATAAAGTTTGCCGTCAAAGGCGATGACGGTTTGTTTGAGCTTGAGGCTGAAGGCGGCGACGGCGGTGGAGAGGTTGCGCGGGGCATCACTGTTTTTCGGCAGCGTAAGGCCATTGGGAACCCGTCAGGACAATCGGTTTGCCCAAACCTTGCAGGGCGAGTGCGAGGAGGTTGGCGGTGTACGCCATGCTGTCCGTGCCATGCAGTATCAGAATGCCGTCGCAGGAAGGCAGTTTGGCGGCGATGATGTCCAGCCAGTCGCGCCAGTGTTGCAGGGTGACGGAGGAGGAATCAATCAACGGATTGCAGACGTGCCACTCGAAGTCGAGGTCGTCTGAAAAGGGGAAAGGGCTTGGCTGACAAGCGCGGTATCGGGGCGCAGGCCCTCGCTGCTTTGGGTCATGCCTATGGTGCCGCCTGTGTAGAGGACGAAGATTTTTTTGTTTCATGGACATCATCGGGTCGTCTGAAAATAATGATGCGGCTTATTTAACTATATTTCTGACAGGCTGGCAATTTGGCGGCGCAGACGGTTTTCAGACGACCTTGAAATGAAAAAGCACCCCGAGGCTGTCGATATTTGATTTTTCCGAGTGGATTTTTTTATTCACGAAACAGGAAATTCAAAGCGGACGCCGCAACAAACTTGGACAATTTGTGAGGATTGCCAACGCAGAAGATACCGCTTTGGGGATAAAAAGACACGGAAACTATAGTGGATTAAATCTAAATCAGGACAAGGCGACGAAGCCGCAGACAGTACAGATAGTACGGAACCGATTCACTTAGTGCTTCAGCACCTTAGAGAATCGTTCTCTTTGAGCTAAGGCGAGGCAACGCCGTACTGGTTTAAAGTTAATCCACTATATTGAATATCGGCAACCTTGTCAGGGAGCTTGATTTTTATTGTTCGCTTTGCGCGGCTTTTTTTGGCTGCCTTGGCTGCTTTGCGCTGCGCCCGCTTTTCGCTCAATTTGGTACGGTAGAACTGTAGGCGCTGGCGTTTTTTCCACCAAAACCAAGCCAACACCACTGCCAATATACCCAAAACAGTAAAGATGCCGGATTGCAGGCTGTGCATTTTTGCCATCAGCCAATCGATGTTGTGCGCGCCGTATTCGCCCAAATAAATCCAAACCGGCACGGAAACCAACGCGGCAAGCCCGTCCATCAGAATGAAGCGGGTATAGGAAACTTTGCGGCTGATGCCTGCGGTCACGAAAACGGCGGTACGCAAACCGGGCAGGAAGCGGGCGACGAACAATACCCAGTTGCCGTATTTGTCGAATTTCTCCTGCACCTGCGCGTAACGCTTTGGCGTCATCACGCGGGCAATGGGTTTGAACTTGAGAATTTTCTGCCCCCACACGCGTCCGGCGACAAACATAAATCCGTCGCCCGCCAACACGCCGAGCATACCGACGACAACCATCCAGTGCGAATTGGTGTACCCCTAAGCCGGAAATCACGCCGCCTGTCACCAGCGTCAAATCTTCGGGAATCGGCACGCCAAAGCCGCAAATGACCAAAACGAAAAACACAGCTGCATAGCCGTAATGGGAAAAAAGGGCTTCTAAAAAGGCAAACATGGCGTATCCGTCGGTTGTAATGTGAAGGGAAATTCATTTGAACTGAATGTTGTATTTTTACCAAAAGATAGGGTCGTCTGAAAGAAATAACAAGGCAGGTTATGAAAATAGGCGTGAACAATATGAATTAATCTGTTTCAGACGACCTTGAATCCTAAAAAAACACAGTGGATTAACCTTAAACCGGCATGGCGTTCCCCGCCTTGCCCTGATTTAAAATCAATCCACTGTACCGCCGTTCCCGCTTACACGGAAATGACGGCAGTTTCAAGGTTTGTTAAAAACCCGATTTATTGTCCGACAGCATTACTGCTTGCCGGTGATGGCTGCTGCGATGCGTTCCGCACCTTTTTTTCGCCCAGTCCGCCTGACGCGCTTCGACCATGACGCGCACGACCGGCTCGGTACCCGATGCGCGCAACACGACGCGGCCTTTGCCTTCGAGTTCTTTTTTTCCACTTCTGCCAACACGTCTTTCGAGGCTTCCTGCCATTTCTGACCTTTTTGGATGCGCACGTTAATCATGGTTTGCGGATACGGCTGCCAGTCGGCGCAAACGGTGGCCAAGTCCTGCCCCAAAATGCGCAGCGCGGCCAAGACTTGCAGCGCGGAGATGATGCCGTCGCCGGTGTTGTGTTTGTCCATGCACAAAATATGGCCGCTGGCTTCGCCGCCGATGAGCCAGCCGCGTTGGTTCAGTTGTTCCAACACATAGCGGTCGCCGACTTTGGCGCGGCAGAAATCAACGCCCTGCTCTTTTAAGGCGATTTCCATCGCCATATTGGTCATGACCGTACCGACCACGCCGCCGATGTTGATGCCTTCGCGGGCGCGGGCTTTGGCGATGACGTAAATCAGGCTGTCGCCGTCGTACACTTTACCGTTGCGGTCGACCATCATCAGGCGGTCGCCGTCGCCGTCCAACGCGATGCCGTAGTCGGCTTCGTTTTGCAATACGGCAGCCTGCAAGGCTTTGGGATGGGTTGCGCCGCATTTTTCGTTGATGTTGTAGCCGTTGGGTTCGTCGCCGATGCTGACGACTTGCGCGCCGAGTTCGTGGAACACTTTGGGCGCAACGTCATAGCCTGCGCCATGTGCGGTATCGACCACCAATTTCAGGCCGCGCAAATCCAAATGGCTGGGGAAGGTGGATTTGCAAAATTCGATGTAACGGTCGTCCGCGCCGTTGATACGGCGGGCGCGTCCGAGGCGGGCGGACGGCTGGGTTTTCATTTCCTCATCAATTTTGGCTTCGATTTCCAACTCGATTTCATCGCTCAGCTTCACGCCGCCTTCGGCAAAGAATTTGATGCCGTTGTCGGAATACACATTGTGCGATGCGGAAATCATCACACCGGCGGACAAACGCAGCGCGCGGGTCAGATAAGCCACGCCCGGCGTAGGCAGCGGGCCGGTTTGGATGACGTTGACACCCGCGGCGGTAAAACCCGCCACCAGCGCGGCTTCGAGCATGTAGCCGGAAATACGCGTGTCTTTGCCGATAAGGACGGTCGGCTTCTGCCCGCCGTCATGCTGCACCAACACCTGCCCCGCCGCATAACCGAGTTTCAATACGAAATCGGGAGTAATCGGGAACTGACCGACTTCGCCGCGCACGCCGTCCGTGCCAAAAATATTTTTTTGCCATAAATTTGCTCCGTGAGGATGTTTTTAAAAATGAGAATACCCGTGAATGTTATAACGGGCAGTATAGGGGATTTTATGCAAACCTGTTGGGATTTATGTTTAGCGTTATTAGATTGAGCCTGAGCGGTATAGTTTCTTATCTTATCAAAATCCGAAACAAGTTAACCGGATTAAACAAAAGGGTCGTCTGAAACCGTCAAACTTGTTTTCAGACGACCTCTTTATCGCCATTTCAGTGGCTGCCGACATTTCATTTTCCAAGTGGTTTTTTGCTTCCAAAACGAAAACTATCGGACGCCGGCAGGTCCTAAGGCGTCCCACACCTTCAACGCATCCGCCGTCGCCTTCACATCATGCACGCGCACGATTTGCGCGCCGCGTGCCACGGAAGCCAGCGCCGCCGCCACGCTGCCGTGTACGCGCGCCGCTGCGTCCGCCTCGCCGGTCAGCTCGCCTATCATGCGTTTGCGCGACACGCCGATCAGCAGCGGAAAACCCGTTTCCGCCATCAATTCGGGCAAGTGCCGCATCAGCGCGATATTGTGTTGCAGGTTTTTTTACCGAAACCGAAACCCGGATCGAGCGTGATGCGTTGCGGAGCGATGCCTGCCGCGATACATTCCGCCGCCCTCTCTTTCAAATACCGCGCCACTTCGCCGACCACATCTTGATATTTCGGATTAATCTGCATGTTTTCGGGCAAACCCTGCATGTGCATCAGGCAAATGCCCGTGTCCGCCTGACGCGCCAGCAATTCGACCGCGCCCTCGTCGGTCAACGCCGCTATATCATTAATAATATCGACGCCGCCGAGCGCTAGCGCTTTTTCCATAATCACCGTGCGGCGCGTGTCCAAACTGACAGGGACGCCCCACCCCGCCACTTCCGCCAATACAGGCGCAACCCGCGCCCATTCTTCTTCAGGCGAAACATAATCCGCACCCGGCCGCGTCGATTCGCCGCCGATGTCGAGAATGTCCGCGCCCTCCTTTAGAAGCTGTTCGGCGTGTGCCAAGGCTGTTTGGGCGTTTTTGCGAATACACGCCGCCGTCGGAAAAAAAGAATCGGGCGTCAGGTTGACGATACCCATGATTTTCGGCTTGTCCAAACCGATTTCAAACCCTGCCTGCCTGCCAGATGCGCATGGTCATGATGGTGTTCCGTAAAAATAATGAAGACGAAATTATAGGTCGTCTGAAAACATCATGCAGCTTTCAGACGACCCCGTTTTACAAATCCTGCCGTTTAATGCAAAAATCAGGTTTCCCATCCCCATCCGTCTGACAAAGGAAGCATCATGTACTGCCACGTCGAATACTACCCCGGCGACCCGATTTTGAGTTTGGTCGAAACCTTCAAAAACGACCCGCGCCCCGAAAAAGTCAATTTGAGCATAGGCATTTATTTCGACGACGAAGGCAAAATGCCCGTATTGGAATCCGTAAACCGTGCCGAAACCGCCCGTGCCGCCACGCCTGCGCCGTCGCCCTACCTGCCGATGGAAGGTTTGAACACTTACCGCAGCGCGGTGCAGCATTTATTGTTCGGCAAAGACAACCCCGCGCTTGCGCAAGGACGCATCGTTACCGTACAAACCTTGGGCGGCTCAGGCGCGCTCAAAGTCGGAGCGGACTTCCTGCACCGCTGGTTCCCCGCAGCGCGCGCCTACGTCAGCGACCCGACTTGGGACAACCACCGCGGCATTTTTGAAGGCGCAGGTTTTGAGGTCGGCACTTATCCTTATTACGACCCCGCCACCGTCGGCGTCAAATTCGACGAAATGACCGCGTTTTTTTCAACACCCCTGCCCGAACACAGCATCCTAATCCTACACCCCTGCTGCCACAACCCGACCGGCGTGGATATGTCGGAACAGCAATGGGACGAAGTGTTGCAAATCATCAAAACGCGCAAACTGATTCCGTTTATGGACATCGCCTACCAAGGCTTCGGCGGCGATTTGGACAGCGATGCCTACGCCATCCGCAAAGCGGTGGAAATGGAATTGCCGCTGTTCGTCAGCAATTCATTCTCTAAAAAAATCTGTCGCTCTACGGCGAACGGGTCGGCGGTTTGAGCGTGGTTTGCCCGAATAAAGAAGAAGCGGAATTGGTGTTCGGTCAACTCAAATTCACCGTCCGCCGCATCTACTCCAGCCCGCCCGCACATGGCGCCTATATCGCCGCCGATGTGATGAACAGCACCGAACTTTACGCCTTGTGGCAAAATGAAGTCTATGTCATGCGCGACCGCATCCGCGCCATGCGTCAGAAACTTTACGACGTATTGACCGTCCAAATCCCTGACCGCGATTTCACTTATTTCATCAAACAGCGCGGCATGTTCAGCTACACGGGATTGAGCGTGGAACAAGTCCATAGGTTGCGCGACGAATTTGCCGTTTACCTGCTGGATTCGGGCAGGGATGTGCGTCGCCGGGCTGAACGCATCGAATATCGCCTATGTTGCCGAGGCGTTTGCCGAAGTGCTGAAATAAAGCGCAAAAAGTAAAAGGTCGTCTGAAACCCGATGTAGTTTTTATTTGAAGTAAGTCAAAAGGCCGCCCAAAAAAATTTTTCATCTTTCAGACGGCCTCTCTATAATTGGCGCACCCAACAGGGATCGAACCTGTGACCTCCAGCTTCGGAAACTGACACTCTTCCAACTGAGCTATGGGTGCGAAGAAGGCGTAAGATTAACGCAAATCCCGCCTGTTGGCAAAGCCTATTATGCAGGATGGCGCAAACAAGACAAATTTGAAGAAAAAAATATCATAAAATAATCAACAACATACACAACACGCCCCTTAACAGGCAGCAAAAAAACCGCCGCCTTTGCGTATATTTTTCCACAAGAGCGATTGGAAAGCCCTTGTGAATTCAGTATAATCCAGCAAAATATTGTTAACTGCGTTTAACACACCAAACTATAACTCAAAGCACAACCTAACCTAACGGCGAGGCCTACCAAATGAAACAACTCCGCGACTCCAAAGCCCAAGGCTCTGCATTGTTTACCCTTGTGAGCGGTATCGTTATTGCCATTGCAGTCATTTACTTCCTCATCAAATTGGCGGGCAGCGGCTCGTATGCAGACGTTGCCCAATCTTCCGAAACTGCTACCCAAACCCGCATCCAGCCCGTAGGACAGCTTACCTTGGGAGACGGCATCCCGGTAGGCGAACGCAAAGGCGATCAGATTTTCAACAAAATCTGTATCCAGTGTCACGGCGCAGACAAATCCGTCCCCAACGCGCCGAAAATCGAAAACAACGGCGAATGGGCTCCCCGTATCGCGCAAGGCTTCGACACCCTTTTCCAACACGCTTTGAACGGCTTTAACGCCATGCCTGCAAAAGGCGGCGCAGCCGACTTGACCGACCAAGAACTCAAACGCGTCATCACTTACATGGCGAACAAGAGCGGCGGCACCTTCCCTGATCCGGATGCCGCAGCGCCTGCCGATCAAGCCGCTTCAGGCAATGCAGCCGCCTCCGCACCGTCCGCTGCCGGCTCTGCCCCCGCAGCCGATGCACCTAAAGCCGAAGACAAAGGCGCAGCCGCTCCCTGCAGCCTCCGGCGCAGACGGTAAAAAAGTTTTCGAAGCAACCTGTCAGGCATGTCACGGCGGCGCAGTCCCCGGCATTCCCGGCATAGGTAAAAAAGACGAATGGGCTTCACGCATCAAACAAGGTAAAGAAACCCTGCACAAACACGCAATCGAAGGCTTCAACGCCATGCCTGCAAAAGGCGGCAACGCCGGCCTGAGCGACGATGAAGTCAAAGCAGCGGTCGACTACATGGCAAAACCAATCAGGCGCTAAATTCTGATTTGTTCAAAAAAACGCCATATATCCCATCAAAAACGCACCTTTAAACAAGGTGCGTTTTTTTATGAGTTCCAGGAAATATGTAATCCCCTATCAACGCAGGTTTGGGACAAATAACATCCCCACTTCATTTACGATATATAGTGGCTTAAATTTAAACCAGTACGGCGTTGCCTCGCCTTGCCGTACTATTTGTACTGTCTGCGGCTTCGTCGCCTTGTCCTGATTTAAATTTAATCCACTATATTTTATTCATTAACCCGTTCATTCTACCCTGCCTACACAAAACATACTGAGATAGAAAGAACAGCATTAAATTTTCTTTCAATTGGCAGCACAACAAGATTTTCAATTCACGCACACTGTTTATAAAAACCAATCTAAAAAAGGTCGTCTGAAACCTTATTTGGGTTTTCAGACGACCTTTTTTTACTTTTGAAGTTTACTGCTTATTTTGCTGCCGAAGCCGTAGAGGCTGCTTCGGCTTTTGCACCGACAGCTGCATCTTCACCCCATGCAGCAGGATATTTATAGCCTTCGAAGCGTTTGTGCGCATAGGCTTTGAACTCATCGGAGTTATAGGCTTCGGTTACATCTTTGAGCCATTGGCTGTCTTTATCGGCAGTTTTGACTGCTGCCCAGTTAACATAGGCAAAGCTCGGCTCTTGGAACAGGGCTTCGGTCAGCTTCATACCGCTGCTCATGGCATAGTTGCCATTTACGATGGCGAAATCAACATCGGCGCGACTGCGTGGCAGTTGCGCGGCTTCAAGTTCTACGATTTTGATGTTTTTCGGATTTTCGGCGATGTCTGCTTTGGAAGCAGTCAGCGGATTAACGCCGTCTTTCAACTTAACCCAGCCCAATTCGTTCAACATCACCAGCGCACGGGCGAAGTTGGACGGGTCGTTAGGCGCGGAAACACTGCTGCCGTCTTTGACTTCGTCCAAAGATTTCAGTTTGCCCGGATACAGGCCCAAAGGCGCAGTCGGCACTTGGAAAGTCTCAGTAATGTCTAATTTGTGTTCTTTTTTAAAGTCATCCAAATAAGGTTTGTGTTGGAAAATATTGATGTCCAGCTCGCCTTCGGCTAAAGCAAGATTGGGACGGACGTAGTCGGTAAACTCGACCAGTTTGACGGTGTAGCCTTTTTTCTCCAGTGCAGGTTGGATTTGATCTTTGACCATGTCGCCAAAGTCGCCGACGGTTGTGCCGAAGACGATTTCCTTTTTCGCCGCGCCGTTGTCGGTAGCCGGCGATGCGGCGGATGCGGCAGGTGCGCTGTCTTTTTGACCACCGCAGGCTGCCAACACAACGGCTAGCGCAGCAGCAGAAAGGGTTTTGATTAAGGTGTTCGCTTGCATATTTTGCTCCTGATTATTTATCGAAACGGTTTTCAGACGACCTCTGTCATCAAAAGATAAGGATTTTAAATCTATTTGGGCAGCTTGCGGACGTTTTTTTGCAGAATCAAAATATTAAAAGGTCGTCTGAAACCTGATTTGGGTTTTCAGACGACCTTTTGACAGGTCGCCACGAATCGGTTTTTACTTTATAAATCGATGTGTGAAGACAGTACCTGACCGCTGTTGGCATCGACGCGTACTTCGTATTTTTGGATGCCGTTGACGGTTTCCACTTTATAAACCGACGGGCCTTTTTTTATAGCTCAAATCGGCATCCTTCGCGCGGCCGCCTGTTTTGGCTTCGGCTGCGGCAATCGCCTGTTTCAGGGAAATATTGGTGTTCGGCAGCGGTTGGAGCGGTTTTTTGTCGTAGTCTGGGCGACTTTCGATGATGTGCCCGTTGGCTGCATCGACGAAGACTTCTTGTTTCTGGTCATCGGTAACTACTTCTACTTTATAGTAGCTCTGGCCGTTTTTGTGGCGGAAATCGACTTCGACGGCGCGGCCGGGAATTTTGGCCACTGCGTAATCGACAGCTTGGGCGGCACTGATTTTGCTACTGGAGAAAGCGGCGGCTTTGGTTCCGGGTATGGCACCTGCGGCATATGCACCGACACTGGCAGTACCGATGGTCAGAGCGGTTGCGACGGCGATGATGAGACCTTTTTTTGCTGAATTTCATGATGTTTCCTTTTTTTGTCGGATAAAAAAATAAAAAAATGTTTGTGTATTTGAAATCTGCCAACAGTGTCTGCTGGATTGAGCGTATTAAAACAAGCCAAACTTAAGCGAACCTTAAGAAAAAGATTTTTCTATAAATTTTATTCAAATTATTGTTTTTATTTTATATTTATTCCTCCAAATTTCTTAAGTTCTACTTAAGCCCAGCCTGTTTTAATGACAGGCCTCAGCCTGAAACCAAGGGTAAAACGGGCAGTCTGCATGATGTTCTATTGCCATCCCGACTTTGGTTTTCAGACGACCCTGCCTTACAATATTGTCTTGAAGTAAGGCAGTACAACAAAACGAGTTTCAAGCCAATCCGCTATACAATCCATATCATATAGAGCCAATTAAAATAGAGGCATCCGGTTTTCGTCATACCTTTTCTTGCGAAGGCGGGAAATGGCGGGGCAGAGCGTCTTGATTTGAATTCACTGCATTTATCCGAACAAACAGGAGTATCTTTATGCGTATCCTGCTGGTGGAAGACGACCCGCACATCGGCGACGGTATTGCCGCCGGGCTGAAAAAGCTCGGTATGGCGGTGGACTGGTTTTCAGATGGCGCTCAAGGACAGTCCGCACCACTGGCTGCACCTTATGATGCAGCGGTGTTGGATTTGGGGCTGCCGAACATCGACGGCATAGAAATATTGCGGCACTGGCGCAAACAAGGTCTGACGCTACCCGTGCTGATTCTGACGGCACGCGATGCGCTGCCCGACCGCCTGACCGGGTTGAACAGCGGCGCGGACGATTACCTGTGCAAACCCTTCGCATTGGAAGAACTTGAAGCACGGCTGAATGCCTTGGTGCGCCGCAGCCACGGACGCAGCGACAGCGGCCTGACCTTCGGCAGCCTGTATTTGGATACCTCCGCCCAAACCGCCACACTCGGCGGCAAGCCGCTGAACCTGACCGCGCGCGAATGGCGGCTGCTGGAAATGCTGGTCGCCAATCCGAAACACATCATCAGCCGCGCCCAAATCGAAGACAAACTATACGGCTGGGACCAAGAAGTTGAAAGCAACGCGGTCGAAGTGCATATCCACAACCTGCGCAAAAAAATCGGTTCATCCGTGATTCAAACCAAGCGCGGATTGGGTTACCAACTCGGAGAAATGCCTTAAGGTCGCCTGAAAACGCAAAAATTGAAGAAACAGCCCCCTTGCACAAAAAGGTCGTTCCATGTTTAAAAAGCTTCCGCCCGAAACTTCTATCCGCAAACGCCTGATACTCTATATCGGCAGCGGACTGCTCTTGGCATGGTTCGCCGCCAACGCTGTTTCACTGGCAATGGCGTTACACGAACTGAACGAATCCGCCGACAGTCAGATGAGCGACCTTGCCCAATCACTGCCCTACATCGAACCGGAAAAAGCCGTGCTGCTGCCTAAAGTTAAAAAAAGCCTGGGCAAAGGCCATACCGGTTTTGCAGAAGACAAACAAAACGGCATTTCCGTCTGGAATGCAGACGGCAGACTGTTGCTCTCAGACAAAAGGGGTAAAGAAATTCCATTCCGCAAAATTTCCGGCTTCACCGACATCGGGAAGCCTTGGCAGGAAAAAGCTTACGCGTCATCTATTACCACGACGGGAAAAACCGGACAGACAGTCGCCGTTGCCCAACCCTGGCGCAACCGCCTTGAAATTTTGTGGAACATTGTTTGGGCGCACCTTGCCGCCTCGCTGCTTGTTCTGCCGCTGATGGTGTTGCTACTGCATCTGGCGGTCAAACGCAGCATCCACCCGCTTAAAGAGCTCGCATCAGAATTGTCCGAACGCCGCGCCGACAACCTTGCTCCCGTCAGCCGAGCCGTACCACAAGAAACCCAAACCCTGGTCGATGCCCTCAACCGCCTGTTTGCCCGCGTTCAGACCAGCATCGAACGAGAACAACGCTTTACCTCCGATGCTGCCCACGAACTGCGCAGCCCGCTTGCCGCATTGAAAGTGCAGGCCGAAGTCCTCGCCCTCAGCGACACTGCCGAACAGCCCTACCACCTGCAACAAATCCAACAAAGCCTCAACCGCGCCGAACACCTAATCAACCAACTGCTCACGCTGGCACGGCTCGATCCCGAACAAGGCCTGAAAAAAATACCACCCCCATCAATTGGGAGAGCCTCAGCAGCCAAGTGCTGCAAAACACCAACCTCTCCGCCCGCGAAAAACGCATCCGCCTCAAGCGCGAATTTCTTGCCGAGCCGCCCCTCCTGCAAGGCGACGACGCGCTACTTCAACTCATGTTGCGCAACCTGCTCGACAACGCTGTGCGCTATTCGCCCGAAAACAGCGAGGTTGGACTGTATTTTTCACGCTGACCGTATCGAAGTACGCGACCAAGGCACCGGCATCGCCCCCGAACACCTGTCGCGGATTAAAGAACGTTTCTACCGTCCTGCCGGACAAAATGCCCAAGGCAGCGGACTGGGTTTGTCCATCGCCGAACACATCGCCAAACTCCACGGCCTGACGTTGAAACTTGAAAACCGCGACGGAGGAGGTTTGAGTGCATGGCTGGAGAGAGCCTGACAATAAGTACAAAACAGCAGCTTCCTATATTTGGCAAACGCTTCCCCCAATCACCCTAAAGGTCGTCTGAAATTCCTGACAAATCAGGTTTTCAGACGACCTTCTATAATCAATTAAAAATAAAAAAACACCCAATATCCTTCATTTCCGCGCAGGTAGGAATCCGAATCTGGAGTTTTCAAAAATACTCAAGGATTGCAGCGAATACAACATCTAAACGGAAGGTGCAGAACACTTTTGTTTCTAGCTCTGAAAACAGTTCCGATTAAATAATCAGCCTTCCTACCCTCGACACCTTGGGTTTATCAAACTCTGCATCCTTACAAGAAACACACCTTTAAAAACATAGAAATATTCAAACCAAGCATACGGCAAAACTAAAAGGTCGTCTGAAAGCACGGTTCTGACAAAATCAAAACCGCCCGTTTCCAGACGACCTCTTGCCCCATCAGGCGTATTTCAACTAAACAATCAAATAGAAAAGTCCTCGACTACTGGAGTATAAAGCGTTCTATCGACCACTTCACGCGTCAACTTAGGCGCGAACAATTCTATAAAATCATATGCATACCCCCTAAGATAGGTATCTTTCCTAACGGCAATCCAAGTTGGAGACGACTCAAACAAATGTGAGGCGTCCACTAATTCCAGATCCGTGTCATTCTCAGGATCGTAAGCCATCTTCGCCATCAACCCGACACCAAGACCCAAACGGACATACGTCTTTAAAACATCCGTGTCCGCTGCCGACAACACAACATCGGGCTGCTCTAATCTGGCTTTATTAAAAGCCCGGGCAATACTACTCCCCTGATTGAACGCAAATTCATAAGTAATCAAGGGAAAAGAGGCCAAATCCTCAATACTCAAAGGATTTTTTTACAATCCAACAAAAGGATGTTCATGCGGCACGATAACCGCATGATTCCATTCATAACAAGTTAATTTACCCAACTCCGGATGCTCATCGATACGCTCAGTTACAATCGCAATATCCGCCTCTCCGTTACTAACCATCTGGGCGATGGCCGCAGGACTGCCCTGCTTGATGGTCAGTGTTACCTTCGGATAACGTTTGACAAATTCCGCCACAATCAAAGGCAGGGCATAACGTGCCTGCGTATGAGTCGTCGCAACAATCAACGAACCACTGTCATGATCAGTAAACTCACTGCCTATATTTTTAATATTCTGCACATCGCGCAAAATCCGTTCTACAATTTCCAACACAGCCTTGCCGGGCTGCGACACAGAAACCACGCGTTTGCCGCTGCGGATAAAAATCTGTACGCCCAACTCCTCCTCAAGAAGCCTGATTTGCTTGGAAATACCCGGCTGGGAGGTAAAAAGGGCTTCAGCAGCTTCAGACACATTCAGATTATGCCGGTACACCTCCAATGCATACCGTAATTGCTGTAATTTCATAAACGGCTCGTGTTCTATATATTTGTATGATTTGTGCGACAAATGGCAGACAATTTAACATATTTTTCCTAAATTGTCGGCAGCACCCTCACCTCAAATAAAAACTTTTGTTTTAAATAGTACTATACAAACCGATTATCGAAACCAACATTTCCCTCAGTACAAACTGTATCCTTCATACAACAACAAATGGCAACAAACTCCGATTTACCCATAAATAAATGACACAAACTTGATTTTTAGGCATGATTCGAAGCTAGGAAGCAGGCAGTTTCATGATTGTATGAGGCATTGAGTATTGACAGTAGGCACCATGCTTCTTTATAGTGCAAACTGATATATCCGATTTGCCGCTGCTTAGTATGCTGCGGCCTGTATATTGGTAATTTGCAGCGGTTAAACACCCGCCGCATAACAATTTAGATGAGGGAATAAAATGACCAAACAGCTGAAATTAAGCGCATTGTTCGTTGCATTGGTTGCTTCCGGCACCGCAATGGCAAGCGAACCGCATACCAAACATGGTTACGTTGTAAGCAGCCAGTCTCAAGAAGTCGTCCGCAACAACTATGGCGAGTGTTGGAAAACCAGCTATTTCGACAAAGAGACCCAAGGTCGTGTCGAATGTGGCGACCGTGAAGCAGTAGCCGCAGTCCAACAAGCTCCAGAATATGTTGATGAAACCGTATCTCTGTCTTCTAAAAACACTGTTCGGCTTCGATAAAGACAACCTCCGCCCTGAGGCTCAAGAGAACCTGAACGCATTAGCCCAACGCCTGAACAATGAAAATGTTCAAACTGTGCGTGTCGAAGGTCACACCGACTTTATGGGTTCAGAAGAGTACAACCAAGCTCTGTCCGAACGCCGTGCAAACGTAGTTGCCAACTACTTGGTTGGCCGTGGTATTCCTTCCAGCAAAGTTTCCGCTGTAGGTCTTGGCGAATCTCAAGCTCAAATGACTGCCACTTGTGAAGCAGAAGTAGCAAAACTGGGCAAAAAAAGTATCCAAAGCCAAAAAACGTGCTGCTTTGATTGCATGTATCGAACCTGATCGTCGTGTTGACGTGAAAATCCGCAGCACTGTTATCAAACAAGTTGCCCCAGGCCAAACAATTGAAGGTCAAGGTGAGCGTCCTGCAGTAGATGAAGGCTGGATTCCTTCTCCCTACAACGGTGTACACGGTTACGCCAAACCTTAACTAAATTTAGTTTTAATTCAAAACCCCGCCTCTGCGGGGTTTTTCTTATATTTTTATTTTTCTCCTCTACAAATTAAGAGACTTTTTTTATCCCCTCTTACACCCACCTCTATAAATAATCAAAAAAATCAATAAACAAAACTTAATGAAAAAAACAAATAAAAAAAGTATCCTAAGATTACTCAGGATACCCTCTTCAAGTCTCATATCATCAAGTAAAATTACTTAACCTCTATCTTTTCTACTCCGCCCATATAAGGCTGCAAAGCAGCAGGAATATTGATGCTGCCGTCGGCGTTTTGATGGTTTTCCAAAACAGCAACCAAAGTACGGCCGACTGCCAAGCCGGAGCCGTTTAAGGTGTGTACCAAGCGGTTTTTGCCGTTTTCGTCTTTAAAACGCGCCTTCATGCGGCGGGCTTGGAAATCTTCGCAGTTGGAACAGCTTGAGATTTCGCGGTAGGTGTTTTGCGCGGGAACCCAGACTTCCAAATCATAGGTCTTAGTCGCGCCGAAGCCCATGTCGCCGGTACACAGGGTAATCACGCGGTAGGGCAGCTCCAAGGCCTTCAGGATGTTTTCGGCATGACCGACCATTTCTTCCAGCGCTTCGTATGATTTTTCGGGATGAACGATTTGCACCATTTCTACTTTATCGAATTGGTGTTGGCGAATCAGACCGCGCACGTCTTTGCCGTATGCGCCTGCTTCGGAGCGAAAACATGGGGAATGGGCGGTCAGTTTCAGCGGCAAATCGCCTTCCGCCAAAATGCTGTCGGCAACGGTGTTGGTCAGCGTCACTTCGGCGGTCGGAATCAGATATTGTGTTTTTTTGCTCTCGTCACCGCCGCGGGTAACATGAAACAAATCTTCTGCAAATTTAGGCAGTTGGCCTGTTCCTTGCAGGATGGTGTCGTCCACAATGTAGGGTGTGTAATGCTCGGTGTAGCCGTGTTTCAGCGTGTGCGTATCGAGCATGAATTGCGCCAGCGCGCGGTGCAAGCGGGCGATTTGACCTTTCATGACGGTAAAGCGCGCGCCGGAGAGTTTCGCGCCGCCTTCGAAATCCAAGCCCAAAGGTTCGCCCAAATCGACATGGTCTTTGATTTCAAAGTCAAATTCGCGCGGCGTGCCGACTTTGCGGACTTCGACGTTTTCGGTTTCGTCTTTACCGACGGGTACACTTTCGTGCGGCAGGTTGGGAATGCTCAACAACCATGCGTCCAATTCTTTCTGAACGGCATCCAAATCGGCAGCGGCCTGCTCCAAATCGGTTTTGATTTGGGCGACTTGATCCATGGCTGCCTGCGCCTCTTCGTGTTTGCCCTGTCCTTTCAATGCGCCGATTTGTTTGGAAATGCTGTTGCGCGAGGCTTGCAGTTCTTCGGTTTTCACTTGGACGGCTTTGCGCTGCTCTTCCAAGGCATTGAAACGTGCGGTATCAAACTCGTAACCGCGCTGCGCCAAACGTTCGGCGACGGCTGTGGTGTGGCTGCGGAGCTGTTGGATGTCTAACATTTTGTTATTCTCTCAATAGAATTCAGAAATGGCATTATTGTAAACCAAATCGCCAATCTTTTTCATGACAACACTTTTTATTCAAAAACCCTTTCTTACATATCATGCATTGCAGAAAAAAAGCAAGAATGGGATAGAATCCATCGTTTTTGTCAAACCTTGCCTTTTTGCTTTCGCATGGCAAAAGGCTGTATTTAATCATCCATAAGGAGATAACATGCGTCATTATGAGATCGTGTTTATCGTTCATCCTGATCAAAGCGAGCAAGTGCCTGCTATGGTTGAACGTTACAAAACCATGATTGCCGAAGCCGGCGGTAAAATCCACCGCTTGGAAGACTGGGGCCGTCGTCAACTGGCTTACCCGATTAACAAAATCCACAAAGCACACTATGTTTTGATGAACATCGAAACTACTCCTGAAGTAGTTGAAGAGCTGGAAACCGCTTTCCGCTTTAACGATGCCGTACTGCGCCATCTGACCATCAAAACAAAACATGCTGTAACCGAAGCTTCTCCTATGCTGGGCGGCGAAAAAGCAAAAAACTTGCTGAACGGTGCAGCTGAAGAAGTTGCAGCAGCCGAATAAGATTGGATAATCTTACAAAGCTTACCGCCCTGATTTACAAGGTTGAATCCTTAAGATACACGCCGGCAGGAATCCCTGTTTTTGGATATTATGTTAAAGCATGAATCTTGGCAGGAAGAAAACGGGCAAAAAAATGCCTGGTCAGTTTTGAAATTCCCGCGCGTATTTTTAGGTAAGCAGGCTGAAGAATGGCAGTATCGGCAAGATACGATGGTAGAAGCAGAAGGCTTTCTCGCACAGCGAAGCAAACGCTTCCCAAGGCCGATACTCCGCATACAGAACATTAAAGAATATAAAGGTTAAACGACAATGGCTCGTCAATCATTCAAACGTAGAAAAATTCTGCCGCTTTACGGCTGAAAAAAATCCAAGAAGTCGATTACAAACAAGTTGATCTACTGAAAGACTTCATTTCTGAAAACGGCAAAATCATCCCTGCCCGCATCACCGGCACCAAAGCGCATTACCAACGCCAATTGGCTACTGCAGTCAAACGCGCACGCTTCCTGGCTCTGTTGCCTTACACCGATCAACACAAATAATTTTGGAGTTTAAATCATGCAAATTATTCTGTTAGAGAAAATCGGCGGTTTGGGCAACTTGGGCGACATCGTTACCGTAAAAAACGGTTACGCCCGCAACTTCCTGATTCCTGCCGGCAAAGCCAAACGCGCTACTGAAGCCAACATGAAAGAATTCGAAGCACGCCGTGCCGAATTGGAAGCCAAACAAGCCGAAATCTTGGCTGATGCTAAAAGCACGTCAAGAAAAAAACTGGACGGTCAAACCATCACTATTGCTCAAAAAAAGCCGGTGTAGACGGTCGTCTGTTCGGTTCCGTTACCAATGCCGACATCGCTGCTGCGATTGTTGCCTCAGGCGTTGAAGCTGCAAAATCCAACGTCCGCCTGCCTAACGGCCCTCTGAAAGCCGTAGGCGAGTACGAAGTTGAAGTGGCTTTGCACACTGACGCTGTTGCTGCGATTACCGTTGCTGTTGTTGCGGCTGCCGAGTAATAGACAGTCTTAAAAGGTCGTCTGAAAGGAAAGGGAATGTATATTCCTACCGTCTTTCAGACGACCTTTTTGCATAATTAAGACTGCTTCCTTAGTGACTATAAATTCAGATATGAAAAAACTTATCCCTTTCATCGCAATATCAACCGCGTTGCTGCTTTCCGCTTGTAGTACAACCAAAACAAACGTTGAGTCTGCTAAAACGGTTGAGCCGATTAATCAAAGCAAAAACCAGCGTCCTGCTTTTGATTCTGCTGCGGAATCGGTTGCCAGCAGCGGCTTTAATGCCAATACCAATGTCCGCCAGTTTATCCGTTACGAGGTGGCGAAAAAGCAGTTTACAGAAGCTGAGCTGCAAAACTTTTTTAATGGCGTGGTTTACAAGGGCAATATCATCAATATCATGTACCGCCCGTCAACTTCTCGCCCTTGGTATGAATTCCGCACGGGCAACTCCGGCGCGACGAAATTTAACGGCGGCAAACAGTTTTACGCCGCCAACCGTGCCGTTATCGATGATGTGGCACGCAAATACGGTGTACCTGCCGAGCTGATTGTAGCGATTATCGGCATTGAAACCAATTACGGTAAAAACACGGGCAGCTTCCGCGTTGCCGATGCTTTGAGTACCTTGGGTTTTGATTATCCGCGCCGTGCCGAGTTTTTCCAAAACGAGCTGATTGAGCTTTTGCTGATGGCGAAAGAAGAAAAAGAGAATGTTTTTGACTTCAAAGGCAGTTATGCGGGCGCAATGGGTATGCCGCAATTTATGCCTTCGAGCTATCGCAAATGGGCGGTCGATTATGATGGCGACGGACACCGCGATATTTGGAACAATATCGGCGATGTTGCCGCTTCTGTTGCCAATTATATGAAACAACACGGCTGGAAAACAGGCGGCAAAATGATTGTTCCCGTCAATCTGACGATTACGCCTGATTTAAAAGCCATCATTGATGAAAAAACCGCATTGAATCGTACCGTTGCGGATTTCAAAGCAATGGGTGTGGTTCCGCAACAAGCAGTTGCCGACAATGAGAAAAGCCGTTTTGTTCAGCTTGGAAACCAGTCCGGGCGTATTTGAATATTATCTCGGTCTGAATAATTTTTATACAGTTTGGCAGTATAACAACAGCCGAATGTATGTTACCGCCGTGCGTGATATTGCCAATGCAATCAACAACAACGGTTTGTAATGTTCAAAAACCACCTTCTCCAAGGTGGTTTTTTATTTGAGGCTTGGATTCGGATTTCAAGTGCAACACTAGGGTACCAGTGGTTGGAACAGATTCAAGAATAAAAACACTTGGCGTTTCGTAGCCAAGTGTTTTTCTCGACCGGTGGTTCAACTCATCTTGAACCCTGCGTATCTCCCGATCGCTGATGTTTCGGAAATCGGTCTGTTTGGGGAAATATTGTCGGATGAGTCCGTTGGTGTTCTCATTCAGCCCTTTCTCCCAAGAATGGTAAGGGCGGCAAAAATAGGTTTTCGCCTTCAATGCTTTGGCTATTTTGGTGTGTTGGTAGAACTCTTTGCCGTTATCCATGGTGATGGTGTGGACTCTGGCTTTATATGCCTTTAATACCCTAATGGCCGCCCGGGCAGTGTCTTCGGCTTTTTAAGTTCTTTAATTTGCAGATGATGGTGTAGCGGGTAGTGCGTTCGACCAAGGTCAATAACGCGCTTTTTCTGATTTTTGCCGACGATGGTGTCGGCCTCCCAATCGCCGATGCGGGTTTTCTGGTCGACGATAGCAGGTCGGTTTTTCTATGCCGACGCGGTCGGGCACTTTGCCTCTGGTCCATGTGCTGCCGTAGCGTTTGCGGTAGGGTTTGCTGCATATTCTGAGATGTTGCCACAAAGTGCCGCCGTTGCTTTTGTCTTGGCGGAGGTAGCGGTAAACGGTGCTGTGATGGAGTGTGATCCCGTGGTGTTTATGCAGGTAGGCGCATACTTGTTCGGGACTGAGTTTGCGGCGGATAAGGGTGTCGATGTGTTGAATCAGCTGCGAATCGAGCTTATAGGGTTTTCGCCGGTGCTTTTTGGTCAGCCGGCTTTGCTTCTGTGCTTTATCGGCGCTGTATTGCTGTCCTTGGATGCAGTGTCGCTTGATTTCTCGGCTGATGGTGCTTTTGTGGCGGTTGAGCTGTTTGGCGATTTCGGCGATGGTGCAGTGGCGGGACAGGTATTGGATATGGTATCGTTCGTCTTGGGTCAGTTGTGTGTAGCTCATGGCAATCTTTCTTGCAGGAAAGGCCGTATGCTACCGCATACTGGCCTTTTTCTGTTATGGAAAGTTGCACTTCAAATGCGAATCCGCCAGGGCCTGAAACAAATCCACTCCAAATTCAAGCAATCAAACGGATTTTTCATGCCGTAACGTTTTTTTGCCATGTCCGGAAACAAACTGTCCGCCGCGCGCAGGCGATAAAAAGGCGTTGCCTTCGGCGGTAGGCTCGGCGCAGGTGTATTGTCCGTTGCGGTCGCTCCAAAGCGCGTAAACGGGCAGGTTTTGCGTTCGGATGTCGAGTTTTAATCCGTCAAACGCAACATGTGTTTCCAACGGCGAGGCGACAAATTCCGTGTGTGCAATATAGTCGGCATCGTAGGGCGCGCCGTTGAAATCGAATTGAGTGCCGACGGCGGGGAAATAGGGATGGAAACCGGGCGAAGTGCGTACGGGTGCGTCGCCGTAATTGCAGACGGTCAGCGTGGCGACTGCTTCGTTTTCGTTCGGCAGGCTGTAATCCAGCAGCCATTCGACGTTTTCGTAGCCCTTTGCCGTACTGATCAATCTCAAGCCGACATCCGATTCGTTTTGATAACGGATTTGCCAAGTAGAGGTTCTGCCGAAACCGTGTTGCGCCAAATGGTTTTTACTGTCCGGTCCGAACTGCGGCAGGCAGACGTGCATCCCGCCGCGTAATTTTGTATCAGTACCGACTTGGACGCTGGTTTTCGGGAATAACACTTCCCGACCGTGTAAAACCAAATTGTCCACATATGCACCCAAGGTGTTTATCTGCATGGATGCGGAATGATTGCGTAAGATGATTTCAGACATAGTGATTTGTTCTTCAAGATATTTTAGATTTTGTAATATTCTAACGATTATACACGCGCCTTTCCCGATATGCAGACAGAAAATCCTTAATAAAAATCAAAAAAATGCTAAAATACCCGTCATCTTCCAAGGTCGTCTGAAAGGCGTTCAACCACTTTTCAGACGACCTTCCGATTTATTTCCAGCAGAGAAAACCTTATGGCTTATCAAGTTCTTGCCCGTAAATGGCGTCCGAAAACCTTTGCCGATTTAGTCGGTCAGGAACATGTCGTCAAAGCCTTGCGCAACGCGCTGGACGAAGGCCGCCTGCACCATGCCTACCTGCTGACCGGTACGCGCGGGGTCGGGAAAACCACCATCGCCCGTATTCTGGCGAAAAGCCTGAACTGCGAAAACGCGCAACACGGCGAGCCTTGCGGCGTGTGCCAAAGCTGTACGCAAATCGACACCGGACGCTACGTTGACCTGCTGGAAATCGACGCCGCTTCCAATACCGGCATCGACAACATCCGCGAAGTATTGGAAAACGCCCAATACGCGCCGACCGCCGGCAAATACAAAGTCTATATCATCGACGAAGTGCATATGCTCTCCAAAAGCGCGTTCAACGCCATGCTGAAAACGCTGGAAGAGCCGCCCGAACACGTCAAATTCATCCTTGCGACCACCGATCCGCACAAAGTCCCCATTACCGTTTTGAGCCGCTGCCTGCAATTTGTCTTGCGCAACATGACTTCGCAACAGGTTGCCGACCACCTTGCCCATGTTTTAAACAACGAAAACATCGCCTACGAACCCGCCACCCTGCAACTTTTAGGCCGTGCCGCCGCAGGCTCGATGCGCGATGCCCTGAGCCTGCTCGACCAAGCCATTGCCATGGGTTCGGGCAGCGTTGCCGAACAAGACGTCCGCCAAATGATAGGCGCGGTGGACAAGCAATATCTGTACGAACTGCTGGCGGGCATCGTCAACCAAGACGGCGAAGCCCTGCTGGCGAAAGCGCAGGAAATGGCGGCGCGCGCCATCGGCTTTGACAGCGCGTTGAGCGAACTTGCCATGCTGTTGCAACGCCTCGCCTTGATACAGGCGGTTCCTTCCGCTTTGGCACACGACGACCCTGAGCGCGAAACCCTGTTGCAACTGAGCCAGGCACTCAGCGGCGAACAAATCCAGCTTTATTATCAATGCACTATCCACGGCAAACAGGATTTGAGCCTTGCGCCCGACGAATACGCCGGCTTCGTCATGACCCTGCTACGTATGCTTGCGTTTGCGCCGCTGGCAGCGGATGCGCACGACGTTGGCGGACATATCGAAAATACTGAGCTGCATTCTGCCGAAACGGGTGTCCGTACCGCAAAAAAGCCTTTGCAACTTCCCCAGTCTGAAGCCGCCAAACCGCCCGTTCAGACGACCCCTGCGCTTGCCACGTCGTCTGAAAACAAGGTTGCCGAACCGGTTTCGACTCAAGGAAACAACGACGTTCCACCTTGGGAAGACGCGCCGAGCGATGTGGAAACCGTATCGGACACGCCTGCGCAAACGGCGGATGCGAGCGTTCAGACGACCTCTGACGCAGCAGAGACAAACACTCCGTCCGCAAACGAAGCAGAAACGCCGTTTCAGACGACCTCTCAAGCCGAAACGTCGTCTGAAAATCAAGTTTCCGATTACGGGGCAGCAAACAACGACACCGAGACTTTCTTATCTGAGACGTCGTCTGAAAACCCCATTCAGACGACCCCGATTGAAGAAGCCGTGGATGCAGAATCGTTTGCGCATGAAGCTTCCGCAGAGCCTTTCTACGATTACGGTTCGCCCGAGCATGACTATCCCGTAGCAGACAGCGCTGAAATGCCACCGCCGCCGGACTGGGAGCACGCCGTCCCTGCCGATACGGCAGAAGCAGAATCGGAAGCCGAAGAAGACGGCGACGACGAAGAAGACACGCAGTTCGCCCCGCTGCCCGATTTTTTTCCACCGAAAACTGGGCGGCAATCGTCCGACATTTCGCCCGCAAGCTCGGCGCCGCGCAAATGCTGGCGCAACACGCAGCATGGACGCACTACGACGCAGACAGCCATCTTATAATGCTGTCGCTGACTGACGAAGCCCGCGCCACCGCCAACAAAGAGCGGCTCGACAAAAATCAAAAAAACACGCTTGCCGAAGCCTACGGCCTGCCGTTGAAATTGCAAACCGAACCGTGGCGCGACGACGCGGGTTGGGAAACCCCGACCATGCGCCGCCAACGCCTCCAGCTTGAAGGCAGACAGCAGGCGCAGGATTTGCTCGAAGCCGACGAAACCGCGCGTCAGGTTTTTAAAAAGTTTTCGAAGCCCAATGGCAGCCCGATTCTTTGGAACTGGCGGAGCAGGCGGAATAACGGCATCGAAAAACTTCCGTTTCCCTTCGGATACATAAACATTCAGGTCGTCTGAAAACCATCAACCCGCTTTCAGACGACCCTTCCACACCAAACGGTATGACCCCATAACCTTAACGATTCAACCACAGGAGTTTTTAAATATGTTCGGAAAAAGCCGGATTAGGCGGCCTGATGAAACAGGCGCAGCAAATGCAGGAAAACATGAAAAAAAGCGCAAGCGAAACTTGCCGAGACCGAAGTAGAAGGCGAAGCAGGCAACGGCTTGGTTAAAGTCGTGATGACCTGTTCCCACGTCGTCCGCAAACTCGAAATCAGCCCCGACCTGATTCAAGAAGCCGCAGACGACAAAAGAAATGCTCGAAGATTTGGTGCTCGCCGCCATCAATGCCGCTTCTGAAAAAGCCGAAGAAACCACCAACAAAACCATGGGCGCATTCACCCAAGGCTTGCCAGCAGGCATGGGCGACTTCTTCCGCTAAACCCGCGCCGCAAAGCAAATAAAGGTCGTCTGAAACGCCAAAAAGCAGTTTCAGACGACCTTCGAATTATCGGTTTGACAAATAGACACCCGTCCAATATTTTCAGACGACCCCTGCCCGCTTTGGTAAAATACAACCATACAATCAACCGCCCTCTTCCACCATTCCCCAGCAACGCCAACTGCCCATGACCAACCAGCGCATCAACCACGAACCCGTCTTCCTGCTTGCTTCTGCCCCTTGGCGCGAGAGCAGTTTGTGGGTGGAAGTGTTCAGCCGCCGTTACGGGCGCGTGGCTTTACTGGCGAGAAGTGCGCGCAAGCGGCAGAGCGAGTTGCGCGGCGTGTTGGTGCCGTTTGTACCGGTCAGCGCCTCTTGGTACGGTTCGCAAGAGTTGAAAACGCTGCATCGTGCAGAGTGGATAGGCGGCTGGCCGCAACCGCAAGACAGGGCTTTGTTCAGCGGCTTATATATCAACGAACTGATACTTAAGCTGACGGCTCGCGAAGACCCGATACCCGAGCTTTACGACGCGCTGGAAGCGGTCATGCGGGCGGTATGCGGCGAACGCAGCCATACCGCCGCGCTGCGACGCTTTGAATGGACTTTACTCAGTCGCTTGGGATTCGCGCCCGATTTGTTCCACGATGGCAACGGCGAAGAAATCCGCGCCGAAGAAACCTACTGGCTGACGCCTGAAAACGCGGTTGTCCCGATCGAAGAAGCTGAACGCTTCAATCCGCGCAACCATGGTGTTGCCGTCAGCGGCGACATCTTGATTCAGTTGCGCGAAGGCGATTTCACCCACCCCGAAAGTCTCGGACAGTCGCTAAAAATCACGCGCCTGCTGATTGACAACCTCCTGCCCGAAGGCATTAAATCCAGACAGGTTTTTGCAACAGCTCCAGCAATTCAGTTTCGGCGTTTAATCCTTTTTCAGACGACCTTTTCATTTCGATTTTTTTCTCTTAGTTTCATTCTGATGCGGAAAATCAAAAAGCATACCGCGCACATCAATCCGCAATCTCCGCAAACTTGCCCCAATTTGCCAACACATACGCCACAGCCGCCGCCATATCGTCGTCCGCGATTTCGTAATATTCGCCGTCCAATTCCTCAAAATCGGGAAACTTAGCACGAATCTCATCCAAAGATGCCCCGCTGTCCGCCATTTCCTCGATTTTTGCGCCGTCCCGCCCGTATAAAGTCTTCGCCTTATCCAAAATCTTAGGCGTCGGTTTAATCCGCCAGCGGCGCAGGCTGTCGGCGACGGGGTTATGGAACACATATTCGCCATAACCCGCCGCAATCAGTTGCACAAAGCCGCCCTCCTGCACTTGGCTGTCCAAATAGCAGTAAGCCGTCAGCGTGTGCTGCTCGTCGTTCAAACACCGCATTTCCTCATCGCCTGCCGCATCCGTATAATCCAAATACGCCGCGCTCAACGTGTAGAGGAATTCTGCCGCATCTTGAGAGTTCAAATCATCCTGCCGGAAAAAGTGTCGTCATGTTAAAAGCCCGTTTGAAAATAAAGCGATTTAAAGCTGATTCATCATAAAAACCGCATTATAACCAAAGCATTATCAAATCAAAACCTATTTTCAGACGACCTTTTGCGCTGCACAAGTGGGCGATATATCGTACAATAAGGCTGGATTTACCAAGGAAAAAAATCATGAACGCAAACACCGAAACCGTCATTATCTACCCCAAAAGACCTGCCGCTGCACTGCTCCGGCCCCAACCACGAAACTTGGAACGGTCATCCGCGCGTCTTCCTCCCGATTCAGTCCGACAGCGACATCGAATGCCCCCTACTGCGGGACGCGTTACCATCTCGAAGGCCACATTCCCCACCACCATTATTGAGACGCTATGAAGAGATACGCCCTCCTGCTGTTGCTCGGACTGTGTACCGCCTGCGGTTCGTATAAAGCCGTTCGCCCCGATGCCCCTCTCGCCGTCGTCGCCGAAGCGCAAAACAACGCCATCCGCTACCAAGCCGCCGACGGCAGCCGCATCTCCGCCATCTACGTCAACAGCAACAGCCCGATGACGGTCGAACTGCGTCAGGGAAGTACGGTCGAAAAAAACTGACGCAAACCCATTCGATGACCAAAACCACGGAATACCGCAATGCAAGCACAATATGGCAGCTTCAGGACGGCTTCGCCACGCTTACCCGCGGCGGCAAAACCGTCGTCTTCACCGAAATCATCGAATAATCCTATCTGAAGTTCTTATCAAAAGGTCGTCTGAAACCCCAAAACAAGGTTTCAGACGACCTTTCTAGTCAACTGCCTGCGTCAAATTAATGATGTCCGCAGCCGCATTCTTTTTTTCATGTCGATAACCATGCGGCCGGTAATTTTTGCCTTCGCGCATTTCTTGGAAAAATTGCCGGAGCTTCGTCCAAGGCGCGCAGTTGGACTTTCGGTACGACCAAGCCTTCTGCGCCGAATTGGAAGGCTTCTTCCAAGTCTTTGCGCGTACCGACCAGCGAGCCGACCAC
Organism: uncultured Neisseria sp.; assembly: GCA_916438535.1. GTDB lineage: Bacteria > Pseudomonadota > Gammaproteobacteria > Burkholderiales > Neisseriaceae > Neisseria. The sequence continues at coordinate 758,477 of CAKAEP010000001.1, forward strand.
TTCGATGCCGTCCAAGACCAGACGCGGGATGGACAGGGTCCATAGATTCGGGCGGCAGACCGATGGCAACGACGCGCCCGCCCGCGCGGACGCAGTCCACGGCAGAGTTGAACGCGGCGGCGGATACGGCGGTAACAACGGCTGCGTGTGCGCCGCCGGTTTTTTCCTGAATCACTTTGGCGGCGTCTTCTTTGGCGGCGTTGATGACTAAATCTGCACCGCTTTCTTTAGCGAATGCCAGTTTTTTTCATCATTGATGTCGATGGCGACGACGTGTGCGCCGAATACTTTTTTTCGCGTATTGGACACCCAAGTTGCCCAAACCACCCGCGCCGTAAACGGCAATCCATTGTCCCGGACGCACGCCGGAAACTTTCACGCCTTTGTAAGTGGTTACGCCGGCGCAGGTGATGCTGGAAGCTTGCGCGGGGTCGAGGCCGTCGGGTACTTTGACGGCGTAGTCTGCATCGACGATACAGTGGGTCGCCATGCCGCCGTCGGCGGTGTAGCCTGCGTTCAATACGGAACGGCACAAGGTTTCACGGCCGGTATTACAGTATTCGCACGAACCGCAGCTTTGGAACAACCATGCGATGCTGACGCGGTCGCCGACTTTCAGGGCATTCGCGCCCGGAGCGACTTCTTTGACGATGCCGATGCCTTCGTGTCCCAACACGCGGCCCGGTTTTTCGCCGTAGTCGCCTGCCGCAACGTGCAAGTCGGTATGGCACACGCCGCAATATTCGACTTCAACCAACGCCTCGCCGTATTCCAACGGGCGCAGTTCGCGTTCTACAACTTCTACATCGCCTGCTACATTTTGATTCACAACAACTGCTTGCATCTTCATGGTGTTCTCCTTGGCATTCGTAAGAAATCCGTAAAAGGTCGGGTAGGAGGTAAACCCCCTGTAAACGAGAATACTCCCCTTCATTTCGCCGTGTCAACACCCTATCTTTTTGAAAAAAATAAGGAATAAAATGTTATATCATAACATCTTACCTACCTGAAAATATACCCACCAAGCCGCTGAAAAATTCTTACACATATCATGTAAAAAAGGTTGTCTGAAAAATTTAAATATATTAACAAACATGCTTCATTCCCATACGGGGTCAAATCTTATCGGCTTAAATTCCCTATTTTTAGAAAAATTACATATTTGGAATTTTTGAGAACGTTATCATTTTTTTAGTGCTTGAACTGAAAGAGAAAAAAATATTATCCTGTTTTTCAGATGACGTTTGAGGAACGTCCAAAAACCCTAAGAAAGACAACTAAGGAGACAGCATCATGGCAAAAGATTTAAATGTGTTTGATAAAGAGTACGGCCTGTTGATTAACGGCGTGTGGACGAAACCCGGCGCGCTTTTGGATTCGTACAATCCCGCCAACGGCGAAGTATTGGCGAAATTCACCGACGCGACCGACGCCGATGTGGATGCCGCCGTCGCCGCCGCCCAAGAAGCGTTCAAAAACATGGCGCAAAACCACCACCACCGAACGCGCCGCCATACTCAACAAAATCGCCGATGTGATTGACGAAAACTTGGAATTGTTCGCCTTGCAGGAAACGCTGGACAACGGCAAACCTATCCGCGAAACCCGCGCCGCCGACATCCCGCTGGCTTCCGACCATTTCCGCTACTTTGCCAGCGTGATCCGCGGCGAAGAAGGCACTGCCACCCAGCTTGACTCCGAAGACCTGTCTATCGTCCTGCGCGAACCCATCGGCGTCGTCGGTCAGATCATTCCGTGGAACTTTCCCTTCCTAATGGCGGCTTGGAAAAATCGCGCCCGCACTTGCCGCAGGCTGTACCATCGTTATCCACCCGTCTTCCAGCACTTCGCTGAGTCTGTTGTCGTTCGCCCAAAAAAATCAACCACTTGCTGCCTAAAGGCGTGTTGAACATCATCACCGGTCGCGGTTCTAAATCCGGCGAATACATGCTGCACCACAAAGGCTTCAACAAACTGGCCTTTACCGGTTCGACCGAAATCGGCCGCCACATCGGCATCGCCGCCGCCGAAATGCTGATTCCCGCTACCTTGGAGCTGGGCGGCAAATCCGCCAACATCTTCTTTGACGACATGCCTTTTGACAAAGCCCTCGAAGGCGCGCAAAAAGGTATTTTTGTTCAACCAAGGCCAAGTGTGCTGCGCCGGTTCGCGCATCTTCGTTCAGGAAGGCATTTACGACAAATTCGTCAACGCCTTGGCGGAAGAGTTTAAAAAAATCAAAGTCGGCCTGCCTTGGGAAGACGACACCCAAATGGGTTCGCAAGTCAACGCCGGTCAGCTCGAAACCATTTTTGAAATACGTCAAAAATCGGCGAACAGGAAGGTTGCCGCATCATCACCGGCGGTAAGAAAATCGAAGGCGAGTTGGGCAAAGGCGAATTTGTCGAACCGACCTTGATTGAAGCCGACAGCAACAACGCCCGCGTTGCCCAAGAAGAAATCTTCGGCCCGGTTGCCACCGTGATTAAATTCAAAACCGAAGAAGAAGTCATCAAAATGGCCAATGACAGCGAATACGGCCTGGGCGGTGCAGTTTGGAGCAAAGACATCAACCGCTGCCTGCGCGTTTCCAACGCACTGGAAACCGGCCGCGTCTGGGTGAACTGCTACAACCGCCTGCCCGCAGGCGCACCGTTCGGCGGCTACAAAACTTCAGGTATCGGCCGCGAAACCCACAAAATGATGCTCGCCGCGTACACGCAGGTGAAAAAAACATCTACATTTCCACCCGCGAAGAGCGCGAAGGCTTCTATTGATTGCCTGCTGAACATTGTTTATTGATGTAGAAAAAGGTCGTCTGAAATCCGGATTCGGGTTTCAGACGACCTTTATGTTGACTGGAATTTTATGAGTGCTTGTTGTTATAGACAAATAAACCGTCAGGCTTGGCTTTGGGAAAGATTAAACGGTTTGCAGGAGATCTATGAAGTCAAAGGGTAGGGATGATTTCGCTATACGGTGTTCGCCATCATGATTAACGGATAAGGTTCCAAGCCATTTTGCCAGCAATCAGTTGGAAATGTCGGATTCGAGAATCCGACCTTGTATATCGAAACACCCGTATCATAGCAACAAACCGCCCGGTCGCCACCCGCATCTGACCAAGGCAAACAACCGTTGAGTAGCTCAGGGAGCGGCCGGGCAACCCATCGACACAACCGGACAGTTGCTAGACAACACAACCGAATGCAAGGCAGGTTTATGATGAGTACCCAATACAATTACGCAGGCATCGACATCGCCAAACGAAACTTCGTCATCGCCGTTTCGTCTTTGTCTAAAACCAAAACCGAAACCAACAACCCCAAAGGTATCGCCCATACTATCGAATACCTTAAAAAACACAACGTCGCCCTCGTCGTCATGGAAAGCACCGGCGGTCTCGAAATTCCCGTCGCCAAAGCCATCCACCGCGCAGGCATAGCCGTGATCATCGCCAACCCGCGTCAGACGCATCAGTTTGCCCAATCGCAGTCGCTGACCAAAACCGATGCCAAAGATGCCCAAATGCTCGCCTTCTTCGCACAGATGATGATGCAGAAAGAGGGTTGGCAAACCATGCTCTACCAACCGCCCACCGAAGCGGAAGAAGTGTTGGAGGCATTGGTCAACCGCCGCAACCAACTGGTGGAGATGCGGACTGCCGAGAAAAACCGACTGCATCAGGTTCACGAAACGCAAGTCGAAAGCGTCAAACAACTGATTGCTCATTTTGACCGTCTGATTGACGAATTGGACAAACAAATCGACGAGCACACCCACACGCATTTTGACGGCAAAGCCCAAGTGGCTGAGCAAATCAAAGGCATCGGTTCGACAACGACGGCTACACTGATGTCGATGTTGCCCGAATTGGGACGGCTGTCGCACAAACGGATAGCGAGTTTGGTCGGCATTGCCCCGCACCCGAGGGAGAGCGGGGAAACCAAATTCAAAAGCCGCTGCTTTGGCGGAAGGTCTGCGGTGCGTAAGGCGCTGTATATGGCTACCGTGGTAGCAACACGTTTTGAACCGCTTATTCGGGATTTCTACCAACGCCTGCTGTCCAAGGGTAAGCCGTATAAGGTTGCCGTTACGGCATGTATGCGCAAACTGCTGACGATATTGAATGCCCGGATGCGTGATTATTTTGCCGAAAACGGTATCACCGAAAACGGTATCCGAACGGCTTGATTTGAGTTTTGGTATTTTTGCCCGACGGGGTGAAAAATACAGTTGCTACGGCAAAAACCGTAGCATGAGAATAGAAACCCGTAGCGCGTGGGCTTTGCCCATGAAAAAAATTGCAGACGACCTTTTTTTACCTAGCATCATCGTGGGCAAAGCCCACGCTACAATGCACACCGACGGGGCAATAGGGTCGTCTGAAAACAGGGGGGCAATTTTTGCCTAAACCTCTACCGTCATTCCCGCGCAGGCGGGAATCCATTTTTTAAATTCAGAAACTGTTTTTCAAATTAAGGTTTCTTAGGTTTTACGATGGATTCCCGCCTGCGCGGGAATGATGAAAATTTGATGACATACCGGATTTAAAGTTAAGTATGTTTGCTATAGAAAGCCGGATAAATCCGTTATTTCAAATTTAACGAATTTAAATTTGAAATAACAAATCAAAGGTCGTCTGAAAATCTGTTTTCAGACGGCCTTTTTTTGAAATTGCAGTCAGGTCATCGTTACCTTATCGACGTTTCAAATTACCCTAATTACCTGAAAGCCTGCCACACCACCCAAGCAATGATTGTCCAAGCAAATACCATTCCCGCTGCCAATATCATCACAAATACCAGCCAGACGGCAATCTCCATCTTACGTCCGGTCAATACGCGCCGTACTTTCTGCCAGCCGCCATGTCGATATGCGCGGCGCAGAACGGAAATGCGCTTTTTGCCGTAGCTCAGGAAATCCCAAGTGGCGGCAAAGAGTTCGAGAACGCCAGCTACAAAAATCCAATACCACGATTTAAACTCCGTAAAATATACTGGCGTTATAGTAAATCCAAACAAGGAATCCCTATTCCGTCATGTACGCGCAGGCGGGAATCCGAGCCCTGATTTATCAGGAATATTTAGAGGTTGCCGCGACTTCAAACTTCTGGATTCCCGCCTGCGCGGGAATGACGGTAATTGAATCTTCCCTGTTCCAATCCGCTGTAAAAACCGTTTTTCAGACGACCTTTTTTTGATGTTAGGGTTTACAACCCCAACTCCCCCAAATCTCATCAATCTTAGCCGTAACCGCAGAGTCTTTTTTTGATTACCCGTCCCCATTCGCGGTCGGTTTCGCCCGGCCACTTGTTGGTCGCATCCAAGCCCATTTTTGCCGCCGAGTCCGCTGACGGGGCTGGCGAAGTCGAGATAGTCGATGGGCGTATTTTCCACCAAAACGGTATCGCGTACGGGGTCCATGCGCGTGGTGACCGCCCAGATGACTTCTTTCCAGTCGCGCACGTTCACATCGTCATCCACCACGATGATGAATTTGGTGTACATAAACTGGCGCAGAAACGACCAGCAGCCCATCATCACGCGCTTGGCGTGTCCGGCGTATTGTTTTTTCATGCTGACCACCGCCATGCGGTAGGAACAGCCTTCGGGCGGCAGGTAGAAATCGGTGATTTCGGGGAACTGCTTTTGCAAGAGCGGTACGAACACTTCGTTCAACGCCACGCCCAAAACGGCGGGTTCATCGGGCGGTTTACCCGTGTAGGTGGAGTGGTAAATCGGGTTTTCGCGCATGGTGATGCGTTCGACCGTGAACACGGGGAAATGGTCCTGCTCGTTGTAATAGCCCGTGTGGTCGCCGTATGGGCCTTCCAACGCGGTTTCGTTCGGATGGATGACGCCTTCCAACACAATTTCGGCACGGGCGGGCACTTGCAAAATCGTTGCCGATACATTTCACCAGCTCCGTCCGCGAACCGCGCAGCAGTCCTGCAAACTGGTATTCACTCAAAGTATCGGGAACGGGTGTTACCGCGCCTAAAATAGTGGCGGGGTCGCAACCGAGCACGACGGCGACGGGATACGGCGTATCAGGATTGAGTTTGCGGAATTCCTGATAATCCAACGCGCCGCCGCGATGCGACAGCCAGCGCATAATCAGCTTGTTTTTTTGCCGATTAACTGCTGACGGTAAATGCCCTAAGTTCTGGCGTTTTTTTGTTTGGTCCGCGCGTAACGGTCAAGCCCCATGTGACCAGCGGCGCAACGTCTTCCGGCCAGCAATGCTGAATCGGAAGTTTATATAAATCAACGTCTTCACCTTCCCACATGATTTCCTGACACGGCGCGTTTTTCACCACGTTCGGCGCCATGCTCCAAATGTCTTTCAGCAACGGCAGTTTTGGAAAAACGCGTCTTTAATGCCTTTGGGCGGTTCGGGTTCTTTCAAATACGCCAGCGTCTGCCCGATTTCGCGCAGCTTGGACACACTGTCCGCGCCCATGCCCAGCGCCACACGTTCGGGCGTGCCGAACAGGTTTGCCAACACGGGATAATCGTAGCGCGTGCCGTCGGGCTTAATCGGGTTTTCAAACAGCAACGCCGGCCCTTCGGCGCGCAGCACTCGGTCGGCAATTTCGGTCATTTCCAAATGCGGGGAAACGGGATGCGCGACGCGTTTGAGTTTGCCCTGCTGTTCGAGCATGGAGATGAAGTCGCGTAGGTCTTTGTATTTCATGTTAATCCTTATTTGAGGTCGTCTGAAAACCGGACTTTGGATTTCAGACGACCTGAATCATCAAATTTTTTTGTCAGATTTTTTTACAGAAGTTTCAATCGGTTCCGAAATAAACCTATAATTACCAATACTACCAATTCACGCGCACTGCCCTGCTGCCGAGCAGTTTTTTTCCAGTTCGTCGAATAACGCAGAGCTGGGTGTCACCATCCATTTCGGCGGCACTTGAAACTTGCCCGACGCTTTGTCGTTGCTGTACGACAGTTGCAGCGGGATGTGCGACGTGTCGGGTAGGCGGTGGGCGGTGAGGATGGTAGCGAGGCGCTCGATGTCGTGGCCGGGGGCGAGGGCGAGGCTGAGGCTGCGGGCGTAACGTTCGCGCGCCATTTGCAGGGTCATGACTTGGTTGGCCATGATGCGCAGTCCGTCGCCGCCGCCGTAGTCGTCGCGGCTGACTTTGGATTCGATAATCAGCACTTGGTCGGATTTGAGGTAGTCGGCGCAGTTTTCCAGCGTCTGGCCGCTGACCATGATTTCAATCTGCCCGCTCAAATCTTCGAGGCTGACGAAGGCGATTTTGCCGCGTTTGCCCATCATGGTGCGCACGGCGGTAACGAATCCGGCGAGGCGCACACTGTCTTGCGGTTTCAGACGGCCCAATTTGGTCGGGGCGATTTGGCGGACTTCTTGGGCATACGGGCCGAACGGGTGGCCGGACAGGTAAAAGCCGATGACGGTTTTTTCTTCGGCGAGTTTTTCCGATTCGCTCCACATGGGCGCGTCGACGAGCTGCACCGGTTCGATGGCGTCTTCCATCATGTCGAAAAGCCCGCCCTGATTGGCGTTGGCGGCTTTTTGGTCGGCGTTGTTCATGGAGAGGTCGATGTTCGCCAAGAGCATGGCGCGGTTGGGTTCGATGCTGTCGAACGCGCCGCCGCGTATCAGGGCTTCGAGGGTGCGGCGGTTCATGTGTTCTTTGCCGACGCGCTCGCAGAAGTCTAAGAGGCCGGTAAACTTGCCGCCGCTTTGCCGCGCGGCGATGATGGATTCGACGGCGGCTTCGCCCGTGCCTTTAATCGCGCCGAGTGCGTAGCGGATTTTCATATTCGGATATGGCGTAAAGCGGTAGTCGGATTCGTTGATGTCGGGCGGCAGGAACTCGATGCCGTTGGCGCGGCAGTCGTCGTAGAAATGCTTGAGCTGGTCGGTGTTGTCCAATTCAGACGACATGGTTGCCGCCATAAATTCGGCGGGGTAATGGGCTTTGAGCCATGCGGTCTGGTAGGAAATCAGGGCGTAGGCGGCGGCGTGGGATTTGTTGAAACCGTAGCCGGCGAATTTTTCCATGTAGTTGAAGATTTCGTCGGATTTTTCGCGCGAAATGCCTTGTTTTGCCGCGCCTTCGGCGAAGATTTCGCGGTGTTTCACCATTTCTTCGGGCTTTTTCTTACCCATGGCGCGGCGCAGTAAGTCCGCGCCGCCGAGCGAGTAGCCGCCGATAATCTGCGCCGCCTGCATCACTTGTTCCTGATACACCATAATCCCGTAGGTCGGCGCGAGGATGCCTTCGAGCAGCGGGTGGATGTATTGGAATTCCTGTCCCTTCATGCGCGCGACGAAATCGGGAATGTTGTCCATCGGGCCGGGTCGGTAGAGCGATACGAAGGCGATTAGTTCTTCAAACTTGGTCGTGTGCGCCGTTTTCAGCATTTTTTTCATGCCGGTCGATTCGAACTGGAAGACGGCGGTGGTGTTCGCATCGCGGAAGATTTTGTAGGCGGCCTGGTCATCGAGCGGGATTTTGCCGACATCGACAATATCGCCGGTGGTGTTTTTGATGTTGTTCTGCGCCATTTCGATAATGGTCAGGTTGCGCAGGCCCAAAAAGTCGAACTTCACCAAACCCACGTCTTCCACGTCACCCTTGTCGTACATGGATACGGGCGAGGCGGATTCGTCTGCCTGATACACGGGGCTGTAATCGGAAATCTTGCCCGGTGCAATCAACACGCCGCCCGCGTGCATACCCAAACCGCGCGTCAGGTCTTCCAGCTTTTTCGCCAACGTAATCAGTTCGTCCGCTTCTTCCGCTTCGATCAATTCCTGAATCTGCGGTTCCGCCTTCATTGCATCGTCCAAACCCAAAGGTTTGTTGGCTTCCAGCGGAATCAGCTTCGATAATTTGTCGCACAGGGTAAACGGCAGCTCCAGCACGCGCCCCACGTCGCGGATCACCGCTTTGGACGACATCGTGCCGAAGGTCACAATTTGGCTCACCGCCTCTGCACCGTATTTGTCGCGCACATACTCAATCACGCGGCCGCGGTTGCTTTGGCAAAAGTCCACGTCGAAGTCGGGCATGGAAACGCGTTCGGGGTTCAAGAAACGCTCGAACAGCAGCGCGTATTTGAGCGGATCGAGGTCGGTAATCTTCAGCGAATACGCCACCAGCGAACCCGCGCCCGAACCGCGTCCCGGCCCTACCGGACAGCCGTGCGTTTTTGCCCAGTTGATAAAGTCTTGTACGATAAGGAAATAGCCGGGGAATTTCATCTGGATGATGATGTTCAACTCAAAATCCAGCCGCTCCTGATATTCCGGCATTTTCGCCGCCCGTTCCGCCTCGTCGGGATAAAGCTGAACCATGCGTTCCTGCAAACCCTCGTTGGACAGCTTCACCAAATAATCGTCGAGCGACAAGCCGTCGGGCGTCGGGAACAGGGGTAGGAAGTTTTTGCCCAGCGTGATATGGATATTGCAGCGTTTGGCGATTTCTACCGTGTTTTCCAAGGCTTCGGGCAAGTCGGCGAAACGCTCCAGCATCGTTTCCGGCGGAATGAAAAACTGGCTCGGCGTAAAATCGCGCGGACGTTTCTTGTCCGTCAGCACCCAGCCGCCCGCGATGCACACCCGTGCCTCGTGCGCGTTGAAATCGTCGCGGCTCATAAACTGCGTCGGATGCGTCGCCACCACCGGCAAACCCAATTCCTCCGCCAGCTTCACGCTGCCCGAAACGCAAGCCTCCCATTCGGGACGTTCGGGCAGGCGTTGCAGTTCCAGATAAAACGCATCGGGGAACCACGCTGCATACTTCAACGCCGCCGCACGCGCCGCGTCTTCATTGCCGTTCAATAGATTCACGCCCACTTCGCCGTAATGCGCGCCGCTCAAACAAATCAAGCCGCTGTTGTCGCCGTTTTCCAGCCATTCGGGATTGAGTTCCGCATGATGGACATTGCGGTCTTTGCCGACATAAGCAGCGGTCAAAAGTTCGCTCAAGCGCAGATAGCCCGCATCGTTGCGGATAACCAGCATGGCGCGGAACGGCTTGTCGGGCGCATTCGGATTGCCTATCCACACATCCGCCGCCCCGACGGGCTTAATCCCCGCGCTGCGGCAAGCTTTATAGAATTTCACCAAACCGAATTCGTTCATCAAATCGCTGATGCCCAAAGCAGGCAAACCGTATTCCTGCGCTTTGGCAATCAGTTTTTTAATCCGCACCATACCGTCGGTAATTGAGAACTCGGTATGCAGGCGCAGCGGGATGTAGGTCGGCTCGGTCATGGCAAAATCGGCGTGAACAATAAAAAGGCGTATTGTAGCAGGGTTGGAAAAAAAGGTCGTCTGAAAACGAGTGAAGCGAGTTTCGCTAAAAAAAGAGTGAAGCGGGTTTCGCTAAAACGGACAAAGTGAATTTCGCTAAAACGAACGTATTGATTGGGCTTTCAGACGACCTTGAAAGAAAAAAATGGTATATAAAACAGAAAAAAATTTTTCCATTCTATTTAAATTTTTATAAAAAAACAAAAATAAAAACCGACCAATGTACAAATTTAGCATTCAAACGGTATGAAGTTTCCGAAATTTTTACGATTTAATTACAACAAAAATCTGATATTAAAAATATGAAAAACGGGAATTAATATTGCATTTGCAATTCCAGCGGGTACAATGACGCAAAATGCCTATCGGCATAGAGAATGCGGTTTCCTGCATATTTCAATATCAATAAAGACCGCCTGATACGGTTGTATCGTGTTTCAAAAGGGATATATCAGAATGCTCCATATCAAAGTCGTCGTCGTCGGTAGTATCAACATGGATTTAGTAACCCGCGCCACCCAATTCGCGCGCGCGGGCGAGACTTTGCTGGGAAGCTCATTCCATCGCTACATGGGAGGCAAAGGTGCCAACCAAGCAGTTGCCGCCGCACGCCTAGGTGCATGCGTAACCATCATCGGTGCAGTCGGCGACGACGATTTCGGACTGGAAATGGTAACCAACCTCCGCCACGAAGGCATATGTACCGATTATGTCCAAACCATCATGGGACAAAAACAGCGGCATGGCAAACATTACCGTTGCCGACGAAGAAAAATTCCATCATCGTTATTGCCGGCGCAAATATGTATCTGACCGTTGCCGACATCGAAGCCGCAGAAGAACGGTTTGCCGAAGCCGACATCATCCTCAGCCAGCTTGAAATTCCGATGGAGTGCGTGATAGCCACATCAAAACTGGCAGCAAAATACAACAAACCCTTTATCCTTAATCCCGCACCTGCCCGCGCCATCCCGAAAGAATTGTTGGAGCAAATTACCATCTTAACACCCAACCGCTATGAGCTTGCCGCCAGCTTGGGAGCACCGCAAGGCTTGTCTCCCGAAGAGTTGATTTTAAAATCCCCCTGCCCCGTCCTGATGACTTCAGGCAGTAAAGGCGCCGTATATAAAGACCCCAAAGGCCGTCTGCGCCATGTTTCAGGTTTTAAGGTACAAACCTCCGACACCACGGGTGCCAGCGATGCCTTCAACGGCGCATTGGCAGTATTCTGGCACGAAGGCATAGACATCGCCGTACGCAAGGCCTGCGCCGCTGCCGCCCTGTCTATTACCCGCTCCGGCGCGCAAAACGGAATGCCTTTCGAGTTCGAGTTAAGCGGCTTTCTCGCCTCTCAAAAATAAGGTTTGATGCGGCAGATTTTCCCCTCTGACACACTATCTAAAACTACCTCAAAAACGAGAACATCAGAATTTAATATTCTAAAAATAATTTATTTTTTTAACTGTTAAGGCGTTTTTCCTATGTAAAAAGGACAAACAGATCCGCCGTATTCGAACCTTCTATTAAATTTGGAAATATTTAAATTTTTTTATATGATAAAAGGTCGTCTGAAACCCAAAATCAGGTTTCAGACGACCTTTTATATTTTCTGATTATCCTTACGGTTTCATCAGAATTTATGAACCATACCCAAAGAAACGGCTTTTTTTGCTCAACAGACCCTGTTTGAGTCGGCGTCAGGCGGGTTTTTGCTGCCCAGTTTCATATAACCGGCATGAGCAAGCATAGAAGTACGTTTGCTGAATTTGTAGTTGGCACCAACTACTACTTGGTCGAATTTATCGACTAGTTTCTCGCCGCTGTTCACGCCTTTTTGCCGCCCAGCCGTGGGCGTAAGTGAGGCGCGGGGTCAGGTTGCCGAAGGTATAACCCACGGTAACGGCTGCATCGGCAACTTTGACGGCTTCATTTTTACCGGCATCGGCAGTAATGTCAGTGCCTTTGTACGTATTGAAATCATCGGTAAAGTAACCCAAATATTTATTTGCGCTTTCATGGCCTTTGGTATATTGCGCGCCTACGCCGACGAACAGGTTGTTTTTTTGTCATAGTAGCTTTCGATTTTAGCGATTTGTGCGGCTTTGATTTTACCGTTCTTGTCGGTGTACGCGCCTTTGTAATGGCCGTAGGCAAGGTTGGTGGTGAAACCGCTGTTTTTCATAAGTCAAACCGGCGGTATATTGTTCTTTGCTGGGTTTTTTCATGTTTATATTTGTCGTCCGGATTGCGGTTGTCGCGTGGCGCGTAGGACGCATTGAATTTGAACCCGCCGAACGAAGGACTGTCGTAGCGTACGGATGTGGTGCGCACACCGGTGCGTGTGTTGATGCCCAAACCCATCGCGTTGGTTTTTATACAACCAAGGGTCGATGGTATCCATCTCGTTGAGCATATTGTTCATATTGCCGACGCGAACCTTACCGAATGAGCCTTCCAAGCCTATGAAGGAATCACGGTTGCCGAAACTTTGGCTATTGGATTCGCCCAAAATGGAAGTGCGCTGTTCCACCCTGCCAGATGGCTTTGAGGTCGTCTGAGAGTTTTTTTCGCTGCCTTTGAAGCCGATGCGTGAAGTATTGTCGTTGATACGGGTCGCGGTCGCGCTTTTTTCCGTACCTTCGTTACCTTTGATTTTCACCTGTCCGGAGGTGATGGTGCTTTTAACTTGTCCATAAAGAACAACTTCGGCTGATGCTGCAAAAGGCAAGGCCGCGACAGTCAGGGCAATAATGGCTTTTTTTCATACGAACTCCTCTTTAATCAAAGAATCAAATTTAGGCCTATCGTTTTACAAAAAAATAAGAGACTCAAAACCAAAAAAACAGCAAGACCCGTGGAACAATTTGCGCAATCATAATGAACTTTCGATATTTAAACAATCTTTTTTTCATCTTGATAAGAATTATTATTCATTAGAGTTTAGACTTTTTACAACATTCATCCATTTTTTTATAGTTGATTCAAATAGAAACGCAAACCCACCATTTATGGATAGGCAGGAATTTGAGATTTGAAAGTAGCTTTTTCCCCATACACTTCATCCCGACTCCTAAAAACCGGTTTCCACTCTCCCCAAAAAAAATAATGATAAGTCATTTTTATCTGAATGAATATCCGGTATAGTCGTCTGAAAACACAAAAAAAGCACCTCAATCGAGGTGCTTTTTTTCTTTTCAGACGACCTTTTGCCGGGCATCAGCCTTTTTTTATTGTTCAACGCAGCTTTGACAAACGCGGTAAACAAAGGATGACCTCTGCGCGGGTTGGAGGTGAACTCTGGGTGGAACTGGCAGGCGAAGAACCAAGGATGGTTCGGCAGTTCGATGGTTTCGACCAAGCGTTCGCGTCCGGCGGATACGCCGCCGATAACCAAGCCCTGCCTTCTCAAGCGCGGGAACGTAGTTGTTGTTGACTTCGTAGCGGTGGCGGTGGCGCTCGCGGATGTGTTCGCTGCCGTAGATTTTTGGCGGCGAGGCTGCCTGCTTTCAATTCGACCTCTTGCGCGCCCAAACGCATGGTGCCGCCCAAATCGGCCGATTCGTCGCGGGTTTCGACGCTGCCGTCGGCGGTTTGCCATTCGTCAATCAGGGCGACGACGGGCGCGGCGCATTTAAGGTCGAACTCGGTCGAATTCGCGCCTTTCAAGCCTGCGACGTCGCGAGCGTATTCGATCAGCGCAATCTGCATACCGAGGCAGATGCCCAAGTATGGCACGTTGTTTTCGCGGGCATAGCGCACGGCGGCGATTTTGCCTTCCACGCCGCGCGAGCCGAAGCCGCCGGGAACGAGGATGGCGTCCATGTCTTTGAGCATGGAAACGTCGCCGTTGTTTTTTTCTCGATGTTTTTCGCTGTCAACGAAGGTGATTTGCACGTCGGTTTCGGTGTGGATGCCCGCGTGTTTCAAGGCTTCGATCAGCGATTTGTAGGATTCGGTCAAATCGACGTATTTGCCGACCATGGCGATTTTGACGGTGTGTTTCGGGTTTTTGATGGCATGGACGATTTTTTTCCACGCGGTCAAATCTGCCTGCTGTACGTTGAGCTGCAACTGCTCGGTAATGATGTTGTCGATGCCTTGGTCATGCAGCATTTCGGGGCATTCGTAGATGCTGTCCACGTCGTAGCTGCCTACAATCGCGCGCTCTTCCACGTTGCAGAACAGGGCGATTTTGCGGCGTTCGTCCGCCGGCATTTTCCGATCCATGCGGCAAATCAGGATGTCGGGCTGCAAACCGATGCTCAACATTTCTTTAACGGTATGCTGGGTCGGTTTGGTTTTTGATTTCGCCGGCGGCGGCGATATAGGGGACGTAGCTCAGGTGAGCGAACAAGGTGTTGTTGCGTCCCAACTGGCTGCGCATCTGACGGATGGCTTCCAAAAACGGCAGCGATTCGATGTCGCCGACCGTACCGCCGATTTCGACGATGGCAACATCGTAACCCGCCGCGCCTTCGTGGATGCGGCGTTTGATTTCGTCGGTAATGTGCGGGATGACTTGAACCGTACCGCCGAGGTAGTCGCCGCGGCGTTCTTTGGCGATAACGTTTTCGTACACCTGCCCCGTGCTGAAGCTGTTGCGGCGGGTCATGGTGGCATTGATGAAACGTTCGTAGTGTCCCAAGTCGAGGTCGGTTTCCGCGCCGTCGTCGGTCACGAACACTTCACCGTGCTGGAACGGACTCATGGTGCCGGGGTCGACGTTGATATAAGGGTCGAGCTTGAGCATGGTCACGTTCAGACCGCGCGATTCGAGGATGGTGGCAATAGAAGCGGCGGCGATACCTTTTCCGAGTGAAGATACGACGCCGCCGGTTACGAAAATAAATTTAGTCATGATGCAGTACCCATGTTGGAATACGGGATTTTTACCTTTAAGCGGGTTTTCTGGCAAACGCGGGACGGGATGCGGATGTGGTTTTCAGACGACCTCCGCTTCTACCCCTTTTTGCGTCTAGACAAGGCAATAATTTGTTAAAAATAACGTCTGTTTGCAATTACTGATGACGATAAGGTCGTCTGAAAATATCAGCTTCCTCATCGCCATCCCATGCCGCCGGATGATTCGGCCGGTTTGTTAAGATTAATTGATATGTATAAGTTCCTCCCTATTGTCCACGTTTTGTCCAGACTGGGGCTGCTGTTTTCCATGGTGCTCGCAGTACCGACGCTGATGTCGTATTTTTTTCTGGACAACGCGTTTCCGGCGTTTGCCTACACGGCTTTGGCGACGACGCTGACCTCTTGCGCGGTTTGGCTGCTGACTTTCCATTTCCGCCGCGAGCTGCGCCCGCGCGACGGGTTTACGTTGGTTTTGATGTTGTGGCTGGCGTTTGCGCTGGTGGCGGCGATGCCGATCTATATTCACATTCCGGGCATCAGTTTTACCGATGCGTTTTTTTGAGGCGATGTCCGGACTGACGACGACGGGCGCGACGGTCATGACGAGTTTGGACACGCTGGCTCCGTCGGTGAATTTTTGGCGGCATATGCTCAACTGGCTGGGCGGCATGGGTATCATCGTGCTGGCGGTCGCGATTCTGCCGATGCTGGGCGTGGGCGGAACGCAGCTCTTCAAGGCCGAAATTCCGGGAATGGACAAAGAAAGCAAGATGGCGCCGCGCATTTCGCAGGTGGCAAAGAAACTTTGGTTCTTCTACACGATGACGACGGCGGCGGCTTTTCTGACGCTGCATTTTGCGGGGATGAGCTGGTTTGATGCGCTTTGCCACGCGATGTCGGCGGTGTCGCTGGGCGGTTTTTCGACACACGATGCCAGCATCGCTTATTTTGATTCGCTGACCGTCGAATGGGCGGTCATGTTTTTCACGCTTTGGGGCGGTGTGAATTTTGCCACGCATTTCACGGCGCTGACACGGCGTTCGCTCAAATCCTATTGGCAGGACGAGGAATGCCGCGTACTGCTGGTGCTGCTGGCGGGCAGTATTTTGATGTCGGCGGTGTATCTGTGGCAGAAGGATTTTTATGCAACCTTTGGGGATTCGCTGCGTTTTGTCAGCTTCAACTTTGTCTCCATCGGACTGGCAAGCGGTTTTTCCAACACGGATTTCGCGCAATGGCCGCTGATCGTGTCGCTGTGGATGTTTTTCCTGTCCAACCTGTTGGCAAGCTCCGGCTCTATGGGCGGCGGCATTAAAAAAACGTGCGGGCGTTGGTCTTGTTCAAATTCAGCCTGCGCGAGATGATGATTCTGCTGCACCCGAAAGCGGTGCGCACGGTCAAGGTCAACGGGCGCATGATTCCCGACCGCATGGCGCTGACGGTGATGGCGTTTATTTCGATTTATTTCATGACGACGATTGTGTTCAGCTTTTTTTGCTGATGGCAAGCGGGATGGAATTTATCTCCGCCTTCAC
Organism: uncultured Neisseria sp.; assembly: GCA_916438535.1. Lineage (GTDB taxonomy): Bacteria > Pseudomonadota > Gammaproteobacteria > Burkholderiales > Neisseriaceae > Neisseria. The sequence continues at coordinate 775,180 of CAKAEP010000001.1, forward strand.
CGCCGTCATCGCGTGTATTACCAATGCGGGCCCGGGCTTGGGCGAAGTCGGGCCGGCAGGCAGCTATGCGGTATTGAGCGATGTGCAGAAATGGCTGTGTTCTGCCGTGATGCTGCTGGGCCGCTTGGAAATTTTTACGGTGTTGATTTTGTTGACACCGGCTTATTGGAAAAAATAAAGACAGGTCGTCTGAAAACGGATTTCCGGTTTTCAGACGACCTTTTTGCTTCACTGACACATCTTCATTACCGCACAACAGCTTTTTCCTACCGTTACGCCTTCTATACATCCTTCTCATGACAAGAATGCTACAATTGGCATATTTTTACCGTTATCGGACAGGTGTTTTATGCAGTATTTCTGCCTACTCATCCCCATCCTCATTGGCTATTTTCTTGACGAAATGACCGTCGGCGTCATTTTTCGGCTCTATTTTTATGGTTGTTTGCGCGGGAACTCGGCAAACCGCGTCAAGAAGAACATGATGCGAAACTGCAAAATCTGGAAAAAAAGAAATCGAGTTGCTGAAGCTGCGTTTGACGGCTTTGGAACAAGAAACCGTTCATGATAAAGCAGAAGTCGGGCAGGCGCGGAAACTGCGTGCTGTTTTTGTCCGAACATGCCGACGATATTCAGACGACCCCTGCGCCGCTTCATGAGAAGGTTGAACCTGTCGCAACTGCGGACAATGCGCCTGTCGAGCCGCATATCGAACCGGTTACCGCGCCCTCTTTTTCTACCCCTGTTTCCGCCGAACCTTCCGTGCAGCCCGAACCTGCTCTGTACGCAGACAGCGTCGAAACACCTGCCCAAGTTTCCGCTATTCAAGAAGACGAACGCAAACAAGACGCGCCTGTCCTGCAAACGTCGTCTGAAAACGAAGCGCCGATGTCGTCTGAAAATATATCTGAAAACGCAGACGCAGATTCTCGTGAAACCGTTATCCATAAAGAGGAAGGTTTCGATTTCAAATTCTCCGAAAATCCCATTGTTGCTTGGTTCCTGCGCGGTAATCCGCTGCTGAAAACCGGTATCGTGGTGCTGTTCCTCGGCTTGGCGTTCCTCTTGCGCTATGCCTCCGAGCGGATTTATGTACCGGTGGAAATGCGTTACCTGACTGTGGCAGGCGCGGGTCTGGCAGCGGTCATCGGCGGCTGGAAGCTGCAAAGCCGCAAGCGCGAATACGGCTTGGTGTTGCAAGGCTTCGGCGTGGCGGTGATGTATCTGACCTCTTTGGCGGCGTTGAAACTGCATCCGCTGCTGCCTGCACCGATCGTATTCGTACTGATGGTGGCGATGGTTGTATTGATGGCGTTGCTGGCAATCAGGCAAAACGCGCAGATTATGGCGCAGGTTGCCTTGGTCGGCGGTCTGGCGGCGCCCATCCTGGTATCGGACGGCAGCGGCAATTATTTGGTGCTGTTTTCCTACCTTTCCCTGCTCAATGCCGGCGTAGCGGCGATTGCTTGGTTTAAGGCATGGCGGCCGCTGAACCTGACGGGTTTCGCCGGAACCTTCTCCATCGCCGCGTTGTGGGGCATGCAAAGCTATACGCCGCAGCATTTCGCCACGACCGAGCCTTTCCTGATTTACCACTGGCTGCTTTATACCTTCATCGCCTATCTGTTCGCCCGCCGCAAGCTGACGGAAAACCGCGAAGACACGCTCGCGCCCGTTGCCGACAATGCGACGCTGGAAGAAATTTGGAACAGCATCTGCTCCCACGGCCTGCGCGTCCACGTCCTCGATCATACTTTATTGTTCGGCACGATGGCGGCGGCGTTCGGACTGCAATACCGCATGGTGGAACACTGGCCGTCTGCGGACGCATTCTCCGCGCTGGGCTTCGCCGCCGTTTACGGGCTTGCCGCGCTGATGCTGAAACGGCAACAGGGTTTGTATATCCTGCGTCAGGCATTTTTCGCCCTGTCGCTGCTTTTCCTCACGCTCGCCGTTCCGCTTTACTTTGAACGCGGCAACACCGTCATCCTGTGGACGGTAGAATCCGCGCTCGTGTATTTCTTCGGACTGCGCCAACAGCGTCCGCATATGCGTTTGGGTGCGCTCGTCGTTTATCTGCTGGCGGCGCTGACCCAACTGAGCGGTTATCAGGAGGGAGAATCCACCATCCTGCACGGTCAATGGTTCACCACCCTGCTGACCCTGTTCGGCGGCGCAGCAATTTACCTGCAGTGGCATCTCTACCGCCGTAAAGGCTCGGCACACTGGGAACACACGCTTCAAAACGCAACCCTCTGCGCCGCCCTGCTCTACACATCCATCCTGCCTTTACTGTTTTTTTCGCGGAACGCGGCAGCATCATCGTTTTTCTCTGCTTTGGTGGCGGCTTGGGCGTTCTGCCGAGGCAAAGGCAAGTCAGACGTGTTCAGCACATTCGCCTTGGGCAATGCAATCTTTATCCTGCTCTTCCAAGCCTCGATTAATAATGAATCCAACGGCTTTTTGACACACTGGCACCTCTTTGCCGCCGCGCCGCTGCTGTTTGCCGCTGCCTATGCGCTGCAATATCCGCGCGTCCAAACCGAAGCATCTGAAAACCAAGACAAACAAGACCAACCCCTCCCGTTCTCGCAGATTGCGGGCTGGGCTATCCTCGTTATCGCCCTGATGTTGGGCGGCTTCGCCACCTATACCCAATGGACGGGCGAAGAAACCCTGTTTATCGAGCTTTGGGCATTGCCGATATTCACCACCTTGCTGTTGCTTGCCAACCGTTTGAACTGGAAAGAGCTTTTTTTCAGACGACCTTGGCATTCCTGCCCCTGTTTGCCCTGCACTTCATCGGCTATCACCTCGAACACCTATGGACGGCCGCCGCAGCCCCTGCCGCTTGCCGCCGCCACCGTGTTGAACTTCGTCATCCTGAATAACCGCCAAACCCATGCGCCTATCGGCTTGCACAAACTCAACATCATCCTGATCGGCATCCTTTGGTCGCTTTTGGGCAGGGAATGTATGTCGGCGATCGTCTCGACGGCGTTTGGTCGCAGCTCTCGTGGCTTGCCGTACCGCTGATCATGTGGGTCGTCCTCCATACGCAGCGGCAGCGCGGCTTTTTCAGACGACATCAAGCTGCCTATCAGCATTTCGCCCTGCCGATAGCCGCCCTTACCGCGGCAAGTTGGATGATATGGACGAACTTCTCTACGCCGTTCCAACCTGCGCCCTTGCCGTATATCCCGCTGCTTAACCCGCTGGAGCTCGCCTGCGCCGGAATGCTGTGGTTTGCCCTGAAGTCCCTGCCCGAAGCCCTGCCTTTGGAATACCGCCGCGTGAACGCGCCCGGCGTCGCCGCCCTCGCATTCATGGTTATCAGCGCGGGCGTGATGCGCCTGTGGCACTTCTACGACGGCATCACTTGGCGCCTCGACATCATGCTCCAATCCTTCGGCCTGCAAGCCAGCCTCTCCGTCGTGTGGGCAGTGACCGCCATCATCCTGATGGTGTACGGCAACCGCCGCAAACTGCGCCCCTTCTGGATAACCGGCGCGGCGCTGATGGCGATTGTCGTCATCAAGCTCTTCCTCATCGAGCTTTCCAACAGCGGCGGCATCGCCCGCATCGCCTCCTTCATCATCGTCGGCGTGCTGCTGCTTCTGGTCGGCTGGTTCGCGCCCGTTCCGCCCAAAGCGGTGGAAAAACGAAGAGGACAAAGCATAGTCCAGTCCCCCAAAGCAAAGGTCGTCTGAAAACCGATTCAGATTTTCAGACGACCTTTTTTTAGCAGGGAAGACGTCCCGAGCGGTTATTTCAGATGAATTGTCGGTTGATAGCCTTTTGCCTCTTCCGAACCGTCAAACGGCACAACAACGCCATCCGCGTAGGTTACATACGCTTTGTATTTCACTGAGACATCGCCTTTAGGGTTCAGCGCGATAAATGGGAATGAAGTAAATTCGCCCGCTTCCATGCGGCCTTTGTAAAGTAATACTGACGATATTGCCTTCCGCATCTTTTTTTCTGTTTTATAAGTCCAACCCGGAACAGGATGAATGAACAACAGTTTCACACCTTCGGCAACCACCATTTTTACCCCGAGTTACCGCCTTACCGCGATTGGTCGGCACATTCAGGCGGAAATGGTCTGATTTTTCCAGAAATACTATCAACACCATTAGAATAATTGCGAATCGTAACATGCGCCTGAGCGTCCATCATCAATGCAGACAGAGCCAAAGCAGAAAACAATAGCTTTATTTTTCATTGTGTTATCTCCGTAGGAAGAGTGGATAAAAAGATCATTGTTGAAGGCTTGCCCGAATCCTAGCAGAGAATATCCATCAAAAGAGCATATGTTAGCCTTTATTGCACCAACAAGGGAACAGAAAGCCGAATACGCCCATTAAGGTCGTCTGAAAGACAGATTTAGGCTTTCAGACGACCTTTCGAATAATTTGCTTGAGCACTATTCAGCAGCTTTTTTTGAATCTTGACCCACACTACCTCAAACGCCCGCCTTGCTCCCCCATTGCCGTTATTCCCATTCCTACCGACGCAAGGAAAATACGGCAAGAATCCATAAGTTAGAAATGCAGCAGCCTTGAAATATTCCCGAAATGCCAAGGTCTGGATTCCCGCCTGCGCGGGAATGACGGCGGCAGATTAAACAATCGAACCCGATCGGCAAGACAGTATCGACCCCTGCCGCTCTGTAGCGTGGGCTTTGCCCGCAAAAGCCGTTTGAAAAACCATTGCACCAAAGGATAGCTATAAGATTGAACGGATGATGACTGTTTTAAAGCAAAGGTCGTCTGAAAACAGATAGCCGGTTTCGCTAAAACGTTTTCAGACGACCTTTCAGGTAACAACTGTCTCTTGGCTAATTCCCCATAGATTTCTTGCCGGACAAATCGGCAATCTTATTCAACAAATCAAGCACCTTTATCCGACCCAAAATCATTATCCGACTGCTTGTCTGCCGATGAATTGTCAGGCAGATATTGGCTATTGAGCAGACGATTACGGATTTGGGTAAAGGTTTCCTGCACATATTCGTTTGCTTTTTCCGGATTGTTGAAACTGACAGCCGCGTGCTGGGAGGCTTCAAGCAAACCGCTATACAGCTCGATTTGATGTTTCATATTGGAAAAATGGCGTATTTCCCCCAACAGATTTTTCTGATGTCGTAGGCAGGTTGTGCCTATCAACATTAACGTAATAATAGGAAATGTGTAAAACAGGATATTTAGATTTTTCTCAATGAAAAATTTTGAATTACATAAAACGAATCCACTAAAAACCAATAATAAAATTATGGCAAAACCGAACAAAATGATTCCTAACCGTTTAAACCAACGAGCCGTACTTTCATTATTTTTGGATCTGACGGTCGGTGTTCTTCAAAGCTCCTGACAAAGATTTTTTTGGGCATCTTTTAATTCGATTGCTTAATCCTTCTGTTAATTCTTCAATTTTTTTGAATTTAACTCTTCCTTTATTTTTTTCCTTTTTCCAATTTTTTTCTTGCTCAAGTCTTGCTGATAGTTTTGTGATTTCTTCATCATTTTTTCACCTTCTCCGATTGAGCTTGTTGAGCTTGCTTTAAGTTTTCTTCAAGCTCTCGAATAGTGACTTCTGAATATTGGAGCTTTCTTTTCAAATCATCTGTAAATAAGTCAGCACTACCCAAAAATTGAGTATTTAAATTTGTCCCCTCTAAATCTGCTCCTATTAAATTTGCTCTTTCTAAATATGCTCCCTCTAAATTTGCTCCTCTTAAATTTGCTCCTCTTAAATTTGCTCCTCTTAAATTTGCTCCCTCTAAATCTGCTCCTATTAAATTTGCTCTTTCTAAATATGCTCCTCTAAATATGCTCCCTCTAAATTTGCTCCTCTTAAATTTGCTCCTCTAAATCTGCTCCTATTAAATTTGCTCTTTTCTAAATATGCTCCCTCTAAATTTGCTCCTCTTAAATTTGCTCCTCTTAAATTTGCTCCCTCTAAATCTGCTCCTATTAAATTTGCTTTCTATTAAATTTGCTCCTATTAAATATGCACTTCTTAAATTTGCTCCTATTAAATATGCACTTCTTAAATTTGCCCCTATTAAATTTACTCCTCTTAAATATGCTTCTCTTAAATCTGCTCCTATTAAATTTTTTTATTAGATAAATCAGCCTTTTTACCATTCCCCCATTACTATCAAGCCATAATTGATGTTCTTTCAATATAGCAGAAAGGGTTTCCTGATCTATTTTTTTCCATATTATTATTTTTCCATAACGTATTTCCTTTTTATTCCATTCGTGGTTTCTTAAAGTTGATATAAACAAAAATCGTTGAATCAAAAAAATCAATTGTCTTAAATAACGTCAACAAACATCATAGCCCGATCTACCTGCCATTTAAGTCATTAATGTCCTTCCGTGAGCAAAGCCCACGCTACGGGTTTCAGACGACCTCTGCCATCCCTCTTTCACATCTCTTCCAATTTCGCAAATTTGGTATCCAGCTCTTTCACGCCCTGTTTGCCGAAGTTGATGGTCAGTCGAGCGGATTCGCCTTTGTCTACGGCGTCGATAATCACGCCGGTGCCGAATTTGGCGTGGCGGATGTTTTGTCCGATGCGGAAGCCTGCGTAGGTTTGGGGCTGTTTGTAGTCGTCGATGATTTTGTCTTTGGGCGCGGCGGTTTGGCGCGGGCTGCCGTAGCTGTCGTAGGCGGTCTTTTTGACGGACAGGTAGTGCAGCACTTCGGGCGGGATTTCTTCGACGAAGCGGGAGACGATGCCGAATTGGGTTTGTCCGTGCAGCATGCGTTGTTGCGCCATGGTGATGTAGAGGCGTTTGCGGGCACGGGTGATGGCGACGTACATGAGGCGGCGTTCTTCTTCGAGGCCGCCGCGTTCGGCAAGGCTCATTTCGCTGGGAAAGCGGCCTTCTTCCATGCCGGTGAGGAAGACGGCGTTGAATTCCAAGCCTTTGGCGGCGTGGACGGTCATGAGTTGAACGGCTTTTTCGCCCGCGCCTGCCTGGTTTTCGCCGGATTCAAGGGCAGCGTTGCTTAGGAAGGCGAGGATGGGGAAGGCGGGGTCGTCTGAAATGTTGTCGGGCAGGATTTCGAAGTTGCTGTCTTCGGGTTTGAATTCGATGGCGGCGTTGACGAGTTCGTCGAGGTTGTCGAGGCGGTCTTGGTTGTCGCCTTTTTGGGTTTTGTAGTGTTCGGTCAGGCCGCTGTCTTTGATGATGCCGACGATGATTTCGGGCAGGGGCATTTGTCCGACTTGGTTGCGCAGGGGCTTCGATGAGGCGGACGAAGGCGGCGACTTTGGCGGCTTTTGCACCGGCGTTGCAGGCTGCCTGCCAGAGGGTGATGCCTTGTTCGCTTGAGGCCGTCTGAAGGTTTTCGACGGTGCGCGCGCCGATGCCGCGCGGCGGGAAGTTGATGACGCGCAAGAGGGCGTTGTCGTCGTCGGGATTGACGGCGAGGCGCAGGTAGGCGAGCGCGTGTTTGATTTCTTGGCGTTCGTAAAAGCGCAGGCCGCCGTAGATTTTGTAGGGGATGCCGCTGCGGAACAGGCTTTGTTCGATGACGCGGGATTGGGCGTTGCTGCGGTAGAGGACGGCGATTTCGTCCAAATCCCAGCCTTCGCGTTCGAGGGCTTTGGTTTCGTCAACGATGAATTGGGCTTCTTCGAGGTCGGTAAAGGCGGAGTAGTAGCGGATTTTGTCGCCTGCTTCGGCGTCGGTGCGCAGGTTTTTGCCGAGGCGTTCGTCGTTGTTTTCGATAACGGCGTTGGCGGCGGCGAGGATGTTGCCGACGGAGCGGTAGTTTTGTTCGAGCTTGACGGGCGCGTCGATGTGGAACTCTTCCATCAGCGCGGTCATGTTGCCGACGTGCGCGCCACGGAAGCGATAAATGCTTTGGTCGTCGTCGCCGACGGCAAATACCGCCGCGTTGCCGCCCGCCATGAGTTTCAGCCAGGCGTATTGCAGTTTGTTGGTGTCTTGGAACTCGTCGACCAGAATGTGATTGAAGCGGTTTTGGTAGTGTTGGCGCAGGATTTCGTTGCTTTGTAGCATTTCGTAGCTGCGGAGCATGAGTTCGGCAAAATCGACTACGCCTTCGCGTTGGCAGATTTTGTCGTATTCGGCGTAGCATTCAATCATGCGGCTTGTGTGCGGGTCGGGCGCGCTCAACACGGAAGCGCGCAAACCGGATTCTTTTTGCGCGTTGATGAAGCCTTGCAGCGAACGCGGCGCGATGATTTCTTCGGCGATGTTGAGGCTTTTGAGCAGGCGTTTGATCAGGGAAAGCTGGTCGCCGCTGTCGAGGATTTGAAATGAAGAGGGCAAACCAGCGTCGCGGTGGTGCAGCCGTAGAAAGCGGTGGCAGAGACCGTGAAACGTGCCGAGCCACATGGCGCGGACGTTGATGGGAATCATTGCGCCAAGTCGGGTTTGCATTTCTTTGGCAGCTTTGTTGGTAAACGTTACCGCCATAATGCTGTGTACGCTGGCTTGCCCGCTTTGCAAAAGCCATGCGATGCGCGTGGTCAGCACGCGCGTTTTGCCGCTGCCCGCGCCCGCCAGCACAAGGGCGGATTGCGGCGGCCAGGTTACGGCGGAAAGTTGTTCGGGGTTCAAGCCTTGCAGCAGATTGGGGGCGGATTGGTCGGGAAACATGGGAAGAGGCCGTCTGAAAAATGGGAATACGGTATTTTAATGGAAACGGCAAAGGTCGTCTGAAAAGATGTTTCAGACGACCTTTCGCTTGCATTCCACGATGCAAACGCTATATCCTCCGCCTAAAATCCATTCTTCCGAAACCATGACACACCTCCTCCACACCCTTGCCGACGGCACGCAAATCACCGTCGAACTCAAACGCAGTGCCAAGAAAAAAATCTGATTCTTCGCCCCGTCAATACGCAAACGGTCAGCATCAACGTCCCACCCTTCTTTCAAGACCACGCGTTGGCAAACTGGCTGGCGGCAAACGAAACGATTTTTGCGGAATACGCTTGCCAAAACGCCCGTACATCCTGTTTCCCACCCAAACTTACCCTGAGTGGATTTGGTATCTGGGAGTAAAGACCAAGCTGGATACCCACAGCCAAAGCCATATCCGCATCACGTCGTCTGAAATCCTGCTTCCCAGAAAAGAAACTGCCGCACAAATCGACCACCTGCGCCGCCTGTTGAACGAACGCGCCCGCGAATACCTGCTGCCCCGCCTTAAAAAACACGCAGCCGAAACAGGACTGACGCCCGCTGCCACAGACCTGAGCAACGCTAAAACCTTTTGGGGCGTATGCCGCCCGCACACCGGCATCCGCCTCAATTGGCGGCTGATCGGCGCGCCCCAATACGTCGCCGACTATGTCTGCATCCACGAACTCTGCCACCTCCGTCACCCCGACCACAGTCCGCGCTTTTGGCATTTGGTGAACACGCTGACGCCGCATACCAACAATGCTAAAAAGTTGGCTGAAGGCGCACGGGCAGGAATTGTTTGTTCTTGGGTGAAGGGTAACCGTAGCGTGGGCTTCGCCCGCGAGAATCCGTCCTCTCACGTCTGACGAGAGAGGGTTGGAGAGAAGGTGGCTCTTGTCCCTTGTTCCGTATATTTGCAAGCCACCCTATCCCAGCTTTCCCCCGTCGGATAATGGGAAGGGATCAAGCTGCTGTAACTGAAAAAAAGGTCGTCTGAAAATAGTTTTCAGACGACCTTTCTACATTACTGCGTCAACACTCAAATCAGCTTTTGCTGTTTCAACTCATTCTTCAGATACGCATAATAAACCGGTGCGACGATGATGCCGCCGACGCCGAAAAATCCGTTCGAACACGACCATCGCCACCAGTAGTTCCCATGCGCTCGATTCGATTTCTGAGCCGATGATTTTCGCGTTCAGAAAATATTCGAGCTTGTGGATGACGACCAGAAACACCAGCGAAGCGACCGCCACATATAAAGACGCGCCGAGGCTTAAGATGATAATGATGGTGTTGGAAATCAGGTTGCCCGCTACGGGAATCAGCCCGACGATGAAGGCGATGACCAACACGGTCAGTTTAAACGGCAACTCGACGCCGAAAAGCGGCAGGATCAGATAGAGGTACACGCCCGTCAGCGCGGTATCGATCAGCGAGATTTTGACCTGCGCCAGAAACACGCGCTCGAAGCTGGTTTCGAAGTTCACAATCCGCCGCACCAGTTCTGCCTTGAAGGGCGGCATTTTGCGGCGGTTTTTTTGCGCATGTTGAGGCGGTGGAAACTGAGCATCGCGCCGATGATGATGCCGATAAGGATATACACGAACGAGGTGAAGCTGTTTTTTTGCTGATGCGCGTCAGCGCGGCGCTGTATTCTTCAATCAATTTGACCGCATAGGCTTTGATTTCGGCGGTATTGTTGGGCAGCATGTTCAAAACCGATGGCGGCAGGCTGCTGCTGTTTTTTGTGTCTTCCAAAATCGCCGCCAGCTTGGTCAGCATCACGGTGATGTGCCCGCCGTGAATCAGGTGGTAAATCCCCAGCGACATCAAGAGGATAACCGTCAATACGATGCCTATGGTCAGCGTGGTCGAAATCAGGTTGATATTGTGCGCGTTGAGCGATTTGTGCAAAAACGTATTGCGCGCGAGCGTACGGCGGCGCAGCCAAAGAATCAGGCCGTTGGTCTTGGTGATGAAGACGTAGGTCAGTATCACGGCGAGCAAAAGCGGCAAAAAGTGGAAATACAGCACCGCAAGCAGGGGCAAGCCCCATCAGGATGTAGGATGCATTGCGGAATCAGGGGGTGTTCGAAAATCATCGGATGTAATGCCATGAAATATATAAATTTAAACAATCAAGCTATGAGGTGCGATTAATAAAGCAGGACAAAGGGGTTAACCCTCCTTTTGAAACTTTATTTCAATTTCGCTCGAGCTGACTTCGGTTTACAAACAAACCGTTACAATAAAAACTCAATCGCACCAAGTAGTTATGCGGTTGTCTTTACGCAAATTGCCATTTAGCATTTGACGGAATGATTTTATCAGACAAATTTCCCGAAAGGATATTACACATGAAAACATTGTCTAAATTGACCTCTCTCGTTCTTGTTTCTGCCGGTCTGATCGCTGCTCCTGTGGCTATGGCTCAACCTGCTTCCGGCAAAGCCGCTAAGGCAGAACACGTTCACAAAAAAAGCCAATAAAGCTAAAAAAACAAGCCAACGAATTGAAACAAGACAAAGCCGCCGAAGCTGCAACAACTGAAGCCACTTCTGCCGATGCCGAAACCAATGCGTTGGGCGAACAAGGTCAGGCTGCAACCCAAACCGCACCCGCAGCCACTCCGACAGAACAAGCTCCTGCAAAATAAGCAGGATGATAGTGGACTGAATTAAAAGAGGGATTTTATTTCCCACGCACCGTTTTGACGGCTGTCGTCCTTTTTGAATTTAGGCCATTAAATGTCTACCGCAAGCAAAAGGTCGTCTGAAGATTTCAGACGACCTTTTGCCGTTCACGATTCACACATATTCGCTTTTATTGTTTTCTTTCCAAGCCTGATGCGAGCAGAGCCAAAGCAACACAATCCCGCACGCCGTCGAGGTCAGCATCATGCCCGCCATCACCAACGCAGAACCATTGTGCAGCCGCGTCGCCAACAGCCCCACGCTTGCGCCGATGATGGATTGGAACACGCCCAATACCGCGTTTGCGCTGCCGCTTTCCTGCTTGAAATAAGCCATAAAGCAAGCCTGCGTGTTCGCGCCGACCAAGCCCTGCGTGCCTACCGAAAACATTACACAAAGCACCAAAGCCCACATCGGCGGCAGTCCCATCGACCAGACCAGCAGTACCATCGTCAGGTTCGCCACAAACTGCACGATAATGCCCCATTTCAAAATACTTTGCGGGTGCGCCCCCGTTTTCAGCCGCCATGCCGTGATGCGGTTAAACGAAGCCATCGTGAGGATGTTCAGCGCAAACACCCAAGCGTATTGGCGCGGTGTAACATGGTACAGTTTTTTTGGTAAACAAAAAGACGATTCCGTCAAAAATGCAAACATCGAGGCAAAGCTGAACGCTTGAAAAAACAGATAGCCCATCGCCGCCCGCGTCTTCAGCACTCTGGCGAACCTGCCCGCCACTAGTCCGAAAATGTCCATCCCGATTTTGCCCGTCTGCTTTGGACGCGGCAGGAAAGCAAACACCAAGATGAACAAAACAAACGAATACGCCGCCAAAAAAACCGAAAAATAAAACGCCAGCCGCCCAATTCCTGCAACAGAGAGCCGAACATAGGTGCAATCAGCGGCACGACCATCAGGATAATGCCGATTAAGGCAAACATTTGCGCCGCCTCCCTGCCCGAATAATAATCGCGCACCATCGCCCCGACGATGACCACCGTCATCCCCGCGCCGAATGCCTGTACGGCGCGCAGGTTCAAAAAGCCCGTCCACCGACTGCACCATCGTCAGCGCGACAACGGCCGCAAAATAAATGCTCAAACCGACCAAAGCCACCGGTCTGCGCCCCTTGATGTCCGAAACCGCGCCGCCGACAATTTGCCCGAACGCCACACCGAACATAAACAAAACCAAGCTCTGCTCAATGCGGTGTATATCCGCGCTCAGCGACTGCGCCATTTCCGGAATGGCTGGCAGGTAGGCATCGACCGAAAACGGCATCAGGGCAACCAACATCGCCATCAAAACCGCCATTTGCTTTTCGCCCAGCGGGGCGGGGGTGGATTGGGACATAAGGGACTTTCAGAATGTTCAAACGAAACAAACCGCCCTGACATATCCTAGGCGGTTGAAATAAAAAGAAGTATATCATGTTTTCATACCAGGCCGCAGCATACTCCCCCTATTAACAAAGAGGTCGTCTGAAAAACGTCCCGACAGATTTCAGACGACCTCTCCCGTTTTCCGTTACAATAAACACCCTCCGAATCACAGCACACGACCGTCCATGTACGACAACATCCGCTTCCACCTAGACGAAGAATATCCCGAAGGACTGCCGTCCGAAAACGCCGCCACGCATATCGGCATGTACTGGATATGGGCGGCGCAGATAGGGCTGGCGAATCCCGTTTGGCAAACCGCCCCAGAAAGCGCGGAAGATTTCGCCAATATGCTCAAAGGCAGAACCAGCGGCCGCCGCTTCCTGCTCAAACACATGGACGGCGCGCTCACGCCCGACGACTTCACCGAACAAGGGCGGCAATTCACCTCCTATTACTACGACAATGAAGAAGACGGCTACGGCGCATTCTTAGAAGACTACGTCCGCACCCTCGACACCCCGTCGCTCGGCGGCTTCTACCACGTCCCCAACACCCCCGAAATCTACAAACGCCTCAAACCCGTCTTTCAGGCAGCGTTTGAGCAATGGAAAAACCATTTGGAACAGTCAAAAAAATGATTAAAACAATCGACTTGACCATTAATTGCCTCCGGCATGGAGGCGGCATGGAAAGTTATGCCTTCGACCTGATCCGCGGTTTGAGCGCGCAAAATATCAACATCAACGCTTACGCCGCCAAAATCGACACAAGCACGGCAGAATACGCCCTAGTCAACGCCTGCCTTGTCAATCAAACCCTCATGCCCAAAAAACTGCGGCCGTTCTTCTTCAGCCGCGCCTTCAAAAAAGTCCGCCGCGAAACCAACCTGCTTATTGCCTGCAACCCCTGCGACCATGCGGATATATTTCGCCTGCGGCGGCACACACTTGGGCTACCTGCATAACATGGAGCAAAAAAACAGGCCTGCTCGACCGCCTCACCATCCGCCGCAACCGCAGCAACTACGCGACGGCCAAATCCATCATGGCACATTCGCACCTGATGCAGCGCGAACTGACCGCGCTCTACGGCGTGCCGTCCGAAAAAAATCCACGTCATCCACCCGCCCGCCGACACCGCCCGCTTCTATCCCGCCCCCGATGAAACCGCCGCCGTCCGCGCGAAATACGGCTTTCAGGACGACGAAACCGTGTTCCTGTTCCCCTCGACCGGCCACAAGCGCAAAGGACTCGATTTGCTGGCGGACTTTTTCGAACACACCGACCTGCCCGTCAAACTCGCCGTTGCCGGTTCGCCGTTGCCGCGCCCCATGAAAAACGTCGTCGAACTGGGTTTCTGCAAAAACATGCCCGAACTCTACCGCGCCGCCGATTTCACCATCATGGCGTCCCTGTACGAGCCTTTTCGGACTGGTCGGCGTCGAATCCGTCTTGTGCGGCACGCGCGTCGTCCTCTCCGACAACATGGCCTGTACCGAAGTCATGAACGATGAAGCAGGCTTTTTCTTCTCGCGCAGCCGCCCCGAAACACTGGCCCAGGCCGTCGTCCAAGCGGCCGCCCTCAAACAACAAGGTAAACATAAACTTACCGACCCGATGCAGGCATTAAACTACAATCCGACATTAGAACACCACATCAGCCAAAACCATAGATATGTTGGAGACCATCCGAATAAACAAACCACCCGTTTTTCAGACGACCTTAATATCTAAACCGACCTCGAACTTCTGACAGGAACATCCGTGAAACTCATCATCCTCGACCGCGACGGCGTCATCAACCAAGACCGCGACGACTTCGTCAAATCCGTAGACGAATGGATACCCATCGAAGGCAGTATGGACGCCATCGCCTTCCTGACGCAGGCAGGCTACAACATCGCCGTCGCCACCAACCAATCCGGCATCGGCCGCAAATACTTCACCGTCCAAGACCTGACCGAAATGCACGCCAAAATGCACCGCCTCGTCCGTCAGGCGGGCGGCGAAATCGACGGCATCTGGTTTTGCCCGCACACCGCCGCCGACAACTGCGACTGCCGCAAACCCAAACCCGGCATGATTTACGACATCCTCGAACGCTTCAAAGCCAACCCTGCCGAAACCTGGCTGGTCGGCGACAGCCTGCGCGACCTGCAAGCCATGCACGAAGCCGGCGGCAAAACCGCGCTCGTCCTGACCGGCAAAGGCAAGAAAACCTTGTCGCAACAGGAAAAAGAATTACCCGAAAACACCCAAGTCTTCGACAGCCTGCTCGCCTTCTCCCAATACATCATGCACGAGTCCGCACAAGACCTTACAGACGGACAGGCAAACCCATAAATACACGAGGTCGTCTGAAACCCTGTTTCGCCCCGTTTCAAGCCCAAACAAGATTTCAGACGACCCATCCGACAGGTAAAAAAACATGCTCCTCATCCGCAACCTGACCTACTGGTTCATCCTCAGCACCAGCCTGATTTTACTTTTCCCCTTCATGCTCCTCGCCCTGCCCGTCCAAGGCGGCGCGCACAAAATGGCGCAAATATGGGTACGCATCCTCAACTGGTCGCTCAAACACATCATCGGACTCAAATACCGCCTCATCGGTGCCGAAAACATCCCCGACCGCCCCTCCATCATCTGCGCCAAACACCAAAGCGGCTGGGAAACCCTTGCCCTGCAAGAAATCTTCCCGCCGCAGGTTTACGTCGCCAAACGCGAATTGTTCAAAATCCCCTTCTTCGGCTGGGGACTGAAACTCGTCAAAACCATAGGCATAGACCGCAGCAACAGCCGCGAAGCCAGCAAACAACTGATGGAACAAGGCATGGCGCGCAAAAACGAAGGCTACTGGATTACCATCTTCCCCGAAGGCACACGCCTGCCGCCCGGCGAAAAAGGCCGCTACAAACTCGGCGGCGCGCGCATGGCGAAAATGTTTGAAATGGACATCGTCCCCGTCTCCCTCAACAGCGGCGAATTTTTGGCCGAAAAAAATTCCTTCCTCAAACACCCCGGCACCATCACCGTCGTCATCAACCCCGTCATCCCCCCACAGCAGCGGCACA
This sequence comes from uncultured Neisseria sp., assembly GCA_916438535.1. Classification (GTDB taxonomy): domain Bacteria; phylum Pseudomonadota; class Gammaproteobacteria; order Burkholderiales; family Neisseriaceae; genus Neisseria. The sequence continues at coordinate 791,006 of CAKAEP010000001.1, forward strand.
GAAGCTGAATTGATGGCGGAATGCGAAAAAAACGGATTGAAGCGCAACAACCCCTTATCGAAGGAAAAAGGACCGTTTGCCGCAAAAAAATAAGAAAAACAACAGCATCGCCATCATGATAAAAGGTCGTCTGAAAATCAGTTTTCAGACGACCTTTAGCTTACATGAGAGTGTAGGAAATCGTCGAATTGTTTACACCACAGATTGAGAGAAATAAGCCTGCAAGGCCTCAAACGGCGTATCGCCGTTCAAACTTCGATACGGCTTCACCGTGTTATAGAAATTATAGTGGATTAAATTTAAATCAGGACAAGGCGACGAAGCCGCAGACAGTACAGATAGTACGGCAAGGCGAGGCAACGCCGTACTGGTTTAAAAGTTAATCCACTATACTGTAAACAACGCTACTAGTTTCTAAAAGTCAGAAATTAGAAAAGGTTGTCTGAAAAAACAAATTTTGTTTTTTCAGACAACCTTTTCACTTTCGAAACAGTTAGAAAACCACCTGCAACACCAAATAAGAGATCACAGACAAAACTGCGGCTGCGGGCAAGGTAATTACCCATGCCAAACCGATGGGTTTCATCAGTTTCCAGTTGGCATTGCGGTTAACCAAACCGATCCCCAAAACCGCTCCGACCAGGATATGGGTACTTGATACAGGCAACCCCATGAATGATGCACCCATCACAACGGCGGCAGCGGAAAGTTCGGCCGCAAAACCCGAAGCGGGATGCATTTCCGCCAGACTGGTTCCGACGGTCTTGATAACCTCTTTACCGACAAACCATAACCCGACAATCAATGCGATACCAAAGGTCAACATAGCGATAGGCGGGACGGCATTTTGCGCGGTAATGCTGTTGGTACGCAATGCATCCATAATGGCGGCAAACGGTCCGATGGCATTGGCAATATCATTTGCTCCGTGGCTGAATGCAAAGCCGCATGCGGTAAAAACCTGCATCCAAGAAAACATTTGAAAGGTTGATTTGCCAAGGTCTTTGCGTTTGAGACTTTTTGGCGAATACGAATGTCGCCATCCAAATCGCCGCGCCGACCATGAAGATAATCAGGAAACTGTTGACATTGCTCATGCCCAAATGCAAGTTGTTCAATCCTTTGAAAATCAGCATTGCAGCAATCATCATACCGCCTATCGAGCCGATAAAGGGAACCCAGGAATGAAGGGCCTTATAGGAATCGACATTGTTTTTCCGGTTATCCAATTCATACAGCCCGCGATAATAGTCAGACTGTAATTCGGAAGGTTCGAAATCGGGTTCGTCGTAAATTTGCGCATCGTGCGCTACTTTGGTTGCATATTCGACTTTTTCAGTTTCACTAAGGGCTTCAAAGAAAAGACGGTGCTGCTCTTTGTATGACTTCTTTTCCTGCTTGATGGTTTTAAGCGTTCCTTCTGCCCAGTCGTTGTAGTCTAATACGTTTTTCTTAATACGGGAGAAAACGAGGTAGGAAACCAACCCACCCAACATCGGGGATAATACCCATGAAAGGGCAATCTCTCCAAGCTTACCCCATTGGATAAGCGTACCCGCATCAATTTTGTGCATAAACGCCATACACAACGCACTGCCGACAATACCGCCGATAATGGCGTGGGTAGTCGACACCGGCAGCCCCTTACGCGAAGCAAACAAAAGCCATAATGCCGCTGCCAAAAGGGCTGACATCATAATGAAGACGAATTGCATGGGTTGCAAATCCAACCCGTTCAAATCGACAATACCTTTACGGATGGTATCTGTAACCTCGCCACCCGCTATAACGGCTCCGCTGACTTCAAATACAGCGGCAATCAAGAGTGCCTGCGGGATGGTCAACGTGCCAGAGCCGACACTGGTTCCGAACGAGTTGGCAATATCGTTGCCACCGACATTAAATGCCATAAATACGCCGAACATCGTGGCAATGATGAAAAGTATAGGATTGTTGTAATGGGTATATCCCAGACCCCAATAAATAAAATAGCCGACCATGCCCACCAGCATAGCGGCAAAAGCGGCGTTAATAAGCTTCAAGTTCGCACTCGGTTGAGTTTGAGCCATGGAAGTTTTTCCTTTGGAAATACGAAAGTTGGCAGATTCGGAATCTCGACCTAATTGTAACCTTTTTACAATCTTTCTTGAAATATTTCTTTATCTTCTCCAATCCTGAATCCAAATAAAATCTGAAACAGCGTTACAATGTTTCTTTTTGCCTACTTCAAAATCACAATTTTATGAATATCCGAAACTATATCGGCATTATGTCCGGCACCAGCATGGACGGTGCGGACGCAGTTTTAATCCGCATGGAAGGCAGTCGATGGCTGAAAGCCGTTTCCCACGCATTCATCCCCTATTCAGACGACCTTAGGCATGAATTGCTGGATTTGCAAAATATCGGCAACAACGAACTGCATCGCAGTATGCTGCTATCTCAAAAACTAAGCTGCCTTTACGCAGATACGGTTTCTTTACTGCTCAAACAAACCAACCTGCAAGCCCACGATATTGACGCCGTTGGCTGCCACGGGCAGACTGTCCGCCATACCCCCGAAGCAGGATACAGCATACAACTCGCCGATCTACCGCTTTTTGGCACATCTGACCGGTATCTTTACCATCGGCGATTTCCGCAGCAGGGATTTAGCGGCAGGCGGACAAGGGGCCCCTCTTGTCCCCGCATTCCATCAAGCCTTGTTCCAAAGCGACTCCGAGACACGCGTTGTTTTGAATATCGGCGGTATTTCCAACATCAGCGTCCTACCAAATTCCTCTCCGGCATTCGGCTTTGATACCGGCCCGGGCAATATGCTGTCTGACGCATGGATGCAAGCCATTTGGCAACGTCCTTATGACAAAGACGGCTTGATTGCGGCAACAGGAACCGTTTTACCCGATCTACTAACCTGCCTGCTCGACCACCCATATTTTTTTCCTCCCCATACCCCAAAAGTACCGGGCGTGAATTATTTTCATTGGATTGGTTGAAAGGTCGTCTGAAAGGTGGTGAAAAACCGGAAGACATTTTGCGAACGCTACTCAGGTTTACTGCCCAAACGATTTATGATGCAACCATCTCTGCTGCTCCTGATGTTTGCAATCTTTATATTTGTGGAGGCGGTATCCGCAATCCCGTTTTTAATGGAAGATTTGCACCAACTTTTTTTCCTCTACCACGAAATTACATAGTACAGCAGCACTCAACCTTGATCCGCAATGGGTCGAAGCCGCTGCCTTCGGCTGGTTTGCCGCCTGTTGGATGAATAAAATTCCAAGCAGTCCGCACCATGCGACAGGGGCAGAAAAAAATCCTGTATTTTGGGTGCAGGACATTATCCCTAATATGTCTCACTAGTTTCATTAGTTACTTTTGCGACCCATAGCAAACCATAAGCTGTTCCTCTATTTCATACACATTTAAGATAAAGACAGAAATTAAATTGCTATGAAAAACAGATGGCTTTGACCATAAAAAAACGCACCTTATGAAAAAGGTGCGTTTTAATTTCTACGGTTTAGAATTTAGCGCCGGATTGGTTGGCCATATAGTCAACCGCTGCTTTGACTTCGTCATCACTCAGGCTTGTGTTACCGCCTTTGGCAGGCATGGAGTTAAAACCTTCGAGCGCGTGTTTGTGCAGGGTATCCTTACCTTGTTTGATACGCGGGGCCCACTCATCTTTCTTGCCTATGCCTGGAGCACCGGGGATGGTACCGCCGTGACACATTTTACAGTTGGCTTCAAAAACAGCTTTACCGTCCACTTTGGCAGAAGAAGCATCTGCTTTTTTTCCACCGGCTTGGCTTCGGCAGGAGCAGCCGCTTTTGCATCAGCTGCTGAAGCTGCTTTTTTTCAGCTTGTGCAGGTGCGGACGCAGATGAAGCGTCAGCGGATGATGCGGCAGCAGAAGCAGGTGCCGGTGCGGGAGCAGGTTCGGCTTTTTTTCACGGGCGCTTTGCCGTCTTTGTTGGACAGACCCCATACATACGCAGTCATGATGTGGAGTTTGTCTTTATCCAAGAAACGACCCCAAGCCGGCATTTGACTGTGTCGGCCGTTGGTGATGGTTTCGATAATCGATTTTTTTGAGTACCGCCCCACAACCATACGTTATCGGTCAGGTTCGGACCCAGTCCTTGGATACCTTGACCTTTGTCGCCGTGACAGGTAAAGCAGTTTGCCGGTGGACCACTGAACAATACTTTACCGCGTGCGGCACGTTCTTCATCGTATTGGTCTTTGGATTTGGATAAGGACATGACATAGTTTGCCACATCTTTTACCCGCTCTTCACCCAACGCAGGACCCCATGCTGCCATCGTCGCCGTACGGCCTTTTTCAATGGTCTCATGGATTTTCTCAGGTTCGCCGCCCCACAACCAATCGTTGTCGGTCAAATTCGGGAAGCCTTTGGAACCTTTGGCATCAGAACCGTGACATTGGATACAGTAGGTATTGAAGAGGTTTTGACCGATGGCGCGTGCTTCAGGATTTTTTGCCACTTGCTCAATCGGCATATTGGCAAACTTGGCATAAACTTTGCCGTACTTCTGATCTGCTTTAGCCATTTCTTGATCATATTGTCCGTGGCTGCTCCATTTCCACTGTCCTTTATAATCGCCCAAACCCGGATACATGACCAGGTAGCCGATACCGAACAACCAAGTGCAGACATACAGCCAAAACCACCAGCGTGGCAACGGGTTGTTGTATTCTTCGATACCGTCCCATTGATGGCCTGTCGTTTTGACCTCTTCGCCCTTTTTAGGACGCTTCACAACGTTTTGGGAAAGCAGCAGCCATGCCAAGCCGATAAAGCTGAGCACGACGATGACTGCAATGTATATATTCCAGAAATTGCTGGTAAATTGGGTTGCTGTGTTCATTATTTTTGCTCCGTGATCACGGACTAAACTGTTATCGCCCGTCTTTTTCAGACGACTCTTTATCCTCATCATTTTCGAAAATACTGTTGGCGGCATCATCGTAGTTCTTTTTTTATTGCGTCGGTTGAAAACGATATAAAGCACTAAGATAAAGCTGATAAAAACCCAAACAGTAAAGAGCGAGCGGGCCCAGTTTACGTCCATGATGTTACCTTACGTTTTTCAATGCCAAGCCTAAGCCTTGCAGGTATGCAATCACCGCATCCAGCTCCGATTTGTTTTCCAAGGCTTCAGGTGCTTTGGCAATCTCTTCATCGCTGTAAGGCGTACCGACTTTACGCAGGGCTTTCATATGCGCCACGGTTGCTTCGGCATCGACTTTGTTGCGGGCAAGCCATGGGAAAGCGGGCATATTGGACTCCGGCACAACGTCGCGCGGATTCAGCAGGTGGATGCGGTGCCATTCGTCGGAATAGCGGCCGCCGACACGTGCCAAGTCCGGACCGGTACGTTTGGAACCCCATTGGAACGGATGGTCATAAACAGACTCGCCGGCAACGGAGTAGTGGCCGTAACGTTCGGTTTCCGCACGGAACGGACGGATCATTTGAGAGTGACAGTTGTAACAACCCTCGCGGATATAGATGTCGCGACCAGCCACTTGCAAAGCGTTATAAGGTTTCACACCTTCAATAGGCTGGGTGACTGCCTTAGTAAAGAACAGCGGCACGGCTTCAATCAACAGGCCTACGCTGACTACAAGCAGGGTAAATACAATCAGGACGCCGACTTTTTCTTCAGCTAATTGTTGTAATTTCATTTTGGTAGCCTTTTCTTATGTTTTTAGTGGTGCTGGGTTTGAGACACCGCGGGAATCTCGGCATCAACCGCTTTGCCACTGATGGCCGTACGGTAAACGTTGTATGCCATGATACACATACCGCTCAGGTACAGCAGGCCGCCGGTGAAACGAATCATGTAGAAAGGCATGGTGCGTTTAACTGACTCTACAAACGAGTAGGTCAAAGTACCGTCCGCATTCAAAGAACCCCACATCAGACCTTGCAATACCCCTGCAATCCACATGGAGGCGATATACAGAACCACGCCGATGGTCGCAATCCAGAAGTGTGCTTCCACCAATTTGGTGCTGTACATTTCATTTTTACCGAACAGGCGGGGAATCATGTAGTACACGGAACCAATGGTCACGAAGCCCACCCAGCCCAATGCGCCGGCGTGAACGTGTGCAACGGTCCAGTCAGTGTAGTGGCTCAAAGCGTTGACGGATTTGATAGACATCATCGGACCTTCGAAGGTGGACATACCGTAGAAGGAGAGGGAAACGATCAAGAATTTCAAGATAGGGTCGGTACGCAGTTTGTCCCATGCGCCGGACAAAGTCATAATACCGTTAATCATACCGCCCCAAGAAGGTGCGAACAGAATCAGGGACAACACCATACCCAAGGACTGAGTCCAGTCAGGCAGCGCGGTATAGTGCAAGTGGTGGGAACCTGCCCACATGTAGGTGAAAATCAAAGCCCAGAAGTGGACGACGGACAGGCGGTAAGAGTAAACCGGACGACCTGCTTGTTTCGGCACGAAGTAGTACATCATGCCCAAGAAGCCTGCGGTCAGGAAGAAACCTACGGCATTGTGGCCATACCACCATTGAACCATAGCATCGATTGCGCCCGCATAAACCGGATAGGATTTCATGAAGCCCGCAGGAATGCTCAGGTTATTGACGATGTGCAACAGAGCAACGGCCAAAATGAAACCGCCGTAGAACCAGTTGGCAACGTAGATATGTTTGATTTTACGTTTGGCAATCGTACCGAAGAATACGATGGCGTAAGCAATCCAAACCAAAGCGATCAGGATGTCGATAGGCCATTCCAATTCGGCATACTCTTTAGCTTGGGTATAACCCAAAGGCAGGCTGACGATTGCCGCAACGATAACTGCCTGCCAGCCCCAGAAGGTAAATGCCGGCAGCCAACCGCCGAACAGGCGTGCATTACAGGTACGTTGAACAACGTAGTATGATGTACCCATCAGACCGCAACCGCCGAACGCAAAAATCACCGCATTGGTGTGCAACGGACGCAGGCGGCCGAAGTGGAACCAAGGGCCGACATCTGATAAATCAAGGGCCGGGGCGAACAATTGGGCGGCAACGATGACACCGACCAACATGCCCACAATACCCCAAACTACGGTCATGATGGCGAACTGGCGCACCACTTTGTAGTTATAAGTTTGTGTGTCCATGAGAGTCTCCATGAATTATGGGAATAAAAATTTTTTATCTCACTTTGCCGTATGCGTTTTGAACAAACGCAATAAGGGCTAGGTTTAAATTTTTCTAAATTTAACATATAAGACAAGCCTAGCCAAGCGGAATTACATTTCACTCCATCTGGCGGCTTTATCGATTTTTTATATTTTTTACTTTATAATCATATTATTATTTAACAACCTCCCCTACAGCGCCACTTTATTTTTTCAAGCCTCCCTTTTGAAGGGGACTTTATCGATATAAATCAAACCGCATAATTTGACCTTTTTATTCATAAAATTTAACAAATACATTAATAGTCATGATTAATTACAAAATCACCCCCCAACCCGCTTGCTCACGAGTGGCACATCCGCCTAACCTTCCGACAAGAACATGATTTGGAAACAGAAATCAGCCTGCCGAACTGGGTTCCCGGCAGCTATCTGATACGCGACTTCTCCCGCCACATCACCACCATCCGCGCTTTTTGCAACGGAGAATATGCCCATCTGACCCAAGTCAAAAAAAACCGGTGGCGCACTGCCCCGCAGTCCGGCGAGTGGGAAATTTACTACACCGTTTACGCCTACGACCTGTCCGTCCGCGGCTCGTTTCTGACTGCCGAACGCGGGTTCTTTTGACGGCGCATGCCTGTTTTTTTGCAGGTAAACGGACAAGAAAACAGCGCGCACCAAATCGAAATTTTCCCATCCTGCCGAAAACATGGCAGATGGCCACCACCCTGCCCCCAAACCGGCATCCACAGCTTTTCAGACGACCTCCTACCACGACTTAATCGACCACCCGGTCGAAACTGGGCAACATCGAATTTCTCGATTTCGAAAGCCGGCGGCATCCCGCACCGCATCGCCTTGAGCGGCTACTACCCCGATTTTCGACCGCGACCGCCTCGTGTCAGACATCCGCACAATCTGCGAAACCGAACTGGCCATGTTCCCTCCCCTGCCCCGTTCACCCATTACCTCTTCCTGCTCCACGTCGGCGACAACATCTACGGCGGACTGGAACACATCAGCAGCACCGCCCTGCTCGCCGACCGCCACAGCCTACCGCCGCACGGCATGACCGAAGCCAACGACGCCTACACCCAACTGCTCGGACTGTTCTCACACGAATACTTCCACGCCTGGAACGTCAAATCCATCAAACCCGCCGCTTTCGCCCCCTACGACCTCGACCGCGAAAAACTACACCGAGCAGCTCTGGGCATTTGAAGGCATCACCTCCTACTACGACGACCTTTTCCTCGCCCGAAGCCGCACCATCGCCCCCGAAGCCTACCTGCGCCTGCTCTCCCAAAGCATCACCCGCGTGCAGCAAACCAAAGGTCGTCTGAAACAAAGCCTTGCCCGAATCCAGCTTTCACCGCTTGGGAACAAATTCTACAAACAAGACGAAAACAGCCCCAACGCCATCGTCAGCTACTACCAAAAAGGCGCACTCGCCGCCCTCTGCCTCGACCTCGCCATCCGCAGCAAAAAAAGCAGCGGACGACACACCCTCGACAGCGTCATGCAGCAACACTACCGCGATTGGCTGGACACCCAGCAAGGCATCCCCGAAAAACAGTGGCAAGCCCGTTGCCAAGCGTTTACCGGCCTAGACCTCGAAGACTTTTTTCAGACGACCCTCTACTCCACCGCCGACCTGCCCCTTGCCGAACTCCTCGCCACCATAGGCATCGGACTGCAATGGCAGGCACAGCCGCGCAGCCACGGCGGCGCATTCCCTGTCCGAACCGCCAACCGAAACGCCCGCCCCCGCGTCCGACTTCGGCGCAAGGTTCAAACAAAACAGCGACCACGCCACCCTGACCCACGTCTTCAACGGCGGCAGCGCAGAAAACGCCGCCCTCTGCCCGCAGGACAAAATCATCGCCATCGACGGCTACGCCTGCACCGACCTTGCCGCACAGTGGGCGCAACTCCCCATCGGCGCCACCGCACACCTCCACTACTTCCGCACCGGCATCCTGTACGTCGCCGACATTAACGTCCAAGCCGCCGAAGCCGATACCGCCGTCCTCTACATTACCGACCGCGAATTATTTGAAAACTGGCTTTATAATGACCGAGCCTAATTTTCAGACGACCTCAAGTGCCGGATCGAGGTCGTCTGAAAACCACTTACAGAAAGGAAAAACCCATGTCCATCCAAAAACTTGCCGACAACCTCTATATCGCCCCCGCAACTGACCGAAGCAGACGTACAAGAAGCCGCCAAACTCGGCATCCAAACCGTCATCTGCAACCGTCCCGACGGCGAAGAAGAAAAACCAAGTTACGTTCAAACAAGTCGAAAGCTGGCTTGAAGCCGCAGGCATCCGCGAACACCATCATCAGCCCGTCGTCGCGCCCTCCATCAACGCCGCCGATGTCGCCGCCTTCCAAAAACCTGCTCAAAAGCGTTCCCCAACCCGTCCTCGCCTACTGCCGCACCGGCACCCGCTGCTCCCCTGCTCTGGGGCTATCATCAGGTGCAAAACGGCGCAAGCGTCGCCGAAGTCGTCGCTGCCGCACAACAAGCAGGCGTCAACCTGAGCAACTTCGAAGCCCGCCTGCAAGACGCGCAACAAAACGGTCTGGCATAACACATTCTCCGTTTACCCAAACGCAAAGGTCGTCTGAAAATACCGTTTCAACGAATGGAAACCGTTTTTCAGACGACCTTTTTTTATAGTGGATTAAATTTAAATCAGGACAAGACGACGAAGCCGCAGACAGTACAGATAGTACGGAACCGATTCACTTGGTGCTTCAGCACCTTAGAGAATCGTTCTCTTTGAGCTAAGGCGAGGCAACGCCGTACTGGTTTAAAGGTAATCCACTATACTGTTCCATCAAACACATTCATGCCTATTCTACAAGCCCGAATCACGTTTTAATCATCTTCACAACAACCTGTGCTTCAAAGCGGGCAGTCTGGTGCGTACACTTTGCAGCCTCGCAGCGTCCAAATCGGCAATGACGATGCCTTCGCCTTCGGGCAATATGTCCAAGATTTCGCCCCACGGATCGATAATCATGCTATGACCGAACGTGCGCCTGCCACTTTCGTGTTCGCCGCCTTGCGCCGAAGCGATGACGTAGCATTGGTTTTCCACCGCTCGGGCGCGCAGCAGCAATTCCCAATGCGCTTTACCGGTCGTGTAAGTAAAGGCGGCGGGCAGCAGCAAAACGTCAAACGGCTGCTGGGCGCGGAAAAACTCGGGAAAGCGCAAGTCGTAGCACACGCCCGCGGCAAGCGGGACGCCGTCGGCAGCCAATTTCGGCACATCGCCGCCCGCGCTGATGGTGTCCGCCTCGGCATAGCGTTCGCCCAGGCCTGAGAAACCGAACAGGTGCATTTTGTGATACAGCCCGATTTGCGTGCCGTCACGGTCGTACACCAACATCGTGTTCATCACTTTGCCCGCGTCAGGGCTTTGCAGCGGAATCGTGCCGCCGAACAGCACCACGCCGCATTCTGCCGCCGTCTCGCTCAAGGTCGTCTGAAAACGAGCGTAGCGGGTTTCACCTAAACTGCCACCGACTAAAGGTTCGGCGAAAGCCAGTTTGTCGGTATCCTTACGCCCCATCAGCAGCCAATATTCGGGCAACAGCACCCAATCCGCGCCTTGTTCGGCTGCTTGGCGCACGAGGCGTTTCATGGTGTTAATGTTGTTATCGGGGTCGGTGGACGAAATCATTTTGTACGGCGGCGGCACGGATGTTTTTTTGCATATCAGTTCCTATCTGCGTGTTCAGACGACCTATCAGCAGGTCGTCTGAATAAAGATTCACGGTATATCCCAAAAAAATACCTGTACCATTATCTGTGTAATTTGAAACAACGGCATAGACTTTTTTGATACGGCACACATCATCAGCCGTCATTTCCGTCCACACGCAATGCGCCGATAAATAAACCGTATCGAAAATATGGCAAAGGTCGTCTGAAAATCCGTTTTCAGACGACCTTTATTCATTGCTTGCAACGGGTGGCGTTATTCGATTGCAGCTTCAGTTCAAGCTGCCGGAAGCCAGCCGCGTATGCGTTTTTCCATTGCGTCGGCACTCAAACCCAAATCGTCCAAAAGTTTTTTCGGATCGCCGTGTTCGGTTACGGTATCGGCAACGCCCAAAAGTAAAACGGGTTTGCAGATGCCGTGTTTTGCCAACACTTCCAGCACCGCGCTGCCTGCGCCGCCTTGTTCGGCGTTTTCTTCGGCGGTAACGATGTAGTCGTGGCTTTGGGCGAGGCGGACGATGAGTTCCTCGTCTATCGGTTTGACGAAGCGCATATCGGCGACGGTGGCGTTCAATTTTTCGGCAACAGCCAATGCGGGGGCGACCATGCTGCCGAAGGCGATGAATGCGGTTTTCTCGCCTTGGCGGCGGACGATGCCTTTGCCGATGGCTACGGTTTCAAGGTCGTCTGAAACGGGCGCGCCTGTTCCCGTGCCGCGCGGATAGCGGACGGCAGCGGGGGCATTTGCCTGATAGCAGGTCGAAAGCAGCAGGCGGCATTCGTTTTCATCGCTCGGCGCGGCAACAATCATGTTCGGCACGCAGCGCAAGAAGCTCAAATCGTACAAACCGGCATGGGTCGGGCCGTCCGCGCCGACGATGCCCGCACGGTCGACGGCAAACAAAACGGGCAGGTTTTGCAGGGCGATGTCGTGCACCAGTTGGTCGTAGGCGCGCTGGAGGAAGGTGGAATAAATGGCGACGACGGGCTTCATGCCTTCGCAAGCCAAACCACCGGCAAAGGTAACGGCGTGCTGCTCGGCGATGCCGACGTCGAAATAGCGGTCGGGAAATTGTTGTTCGAATTCGACCAGTCCGCTGCCCTCGCGCATGGCGGGGGTAATCGCGGCCAATCGGGAATCTGCCGCCGCCTGGTCGCACAGCCATTTGCCGAACACTTGCGTATAGGTCGGTTTGGCGGCGGGCTTGTTTTTCTTTTTCAGACGACGTTGCGGTTTTGAGGTCGTCTGAAACGTCTTTGGGCAGGTTGGCGACCGCGTGGTATTTGACGGGGTCGTTTTCGGCGAGTTTGTAGCCGTTGCCCTTTTTGGTGATGACGTGCAGCAGTTGCGGGCCTTTGCGGCCGCGCAAATCTTTCAATACGTCAACCAGATGCTCGACGTTGTGGCCATCCACGGGGCCGGTGTAGCGGAAACCGAAGTTTTTCAAACAAAGACAGCGACTGCTTGGCGTGTTCGGCTTCGCCCGCCAGCGTTTTTGATTTTTGTGCTCGACTTTTTTTGGGCAAGCTCCATCGCGCCGGGCAGCTTGTCCAAAACCTTGCTCGATTGCGCCTTGATGGTGCTCAACACGCCGCGCATATCGCGCACGACGTTGCTGGCAAGGTATTTCGGCAGCGCGCCGACGTTGGGGGAAATCGACATTTCGTTGTCGTTGAGGATGACCAGCAGGTTCACGTCCATGTCGCCCGCGCAGTTCAAGGCTTCAAACGCCTGCCCCGCCGTCATCGCGCCGTCGCCGATAATCGCGACGCTGCGGTGGTCGCTGCCCAAGAGTTTGTCTGCCGCCGCCATACCCAAAGCCGCGCCGATGGAGGTGGAGGAATGTCCCACGCCAAACGCGTCGTATTCGGACTCGCTGCGTTTGGGGAAACCCGCCAAGCCGCCGTAGCGGCGCATGGTGTGCATCCGGTTTTTGCGTCCGGTGAGGATTTTTGTGCGGATAGCTTTGATGGCCGACATCCCAAACCAAATGGTCTTCGGGCGTGTTATACACATAGTGCAGGGCGATGGTCAGCTCGACCGCGCCCAGATTGCTGGCGAAATGCCCGCCGGTTTGACCGACGGATTCGAGTAGGAATGCCCGCAATTCGGCGGCAACCTGCGGCAGCAGGCTTTTTATCCAGCCTGCGCAAATCCTGCGGCAGATGGATGGTGTCTAATAACGGAGTGTGGCTCATGGTGTGTCTTTGCGGGCTTATTGTGTCTATCGGGCAATTATAGCAAGAGTTGTCCTGTTCGGATAAAGGGTTTTGACGAAGCTTTGTTTTCAGACGACCTGATTTAACTATCTATTTATATAAAGGTCTTATATAAAAGTCGTCTGAAACTGCTCTTTCAAACCTGCTACTGCCGTTCCAGCCATTCATCACGGGTTTGTTTGGCAGAGGCAAAATAGCGGTAAAGGGCGGCGCGGTCTTCTTCGGACAGGATGCGTTCGAGTTCGGATAACTGGGTACGCAGGCCGCCAATCAAATCCAACAGGCTGTTTTTGTTGGCAAGGCAGATGTCCGTCCATACGGCGGGATGACTGGATGCGATGCGCGTAAAATCACGAAAGCCCGTCGCGGCAAATTCAAGATAATGCCGACCGTCGGGATGATCGGCGATTTGGTGGACGTAGGCGAAGGCGGCAAGATGCGGCATATGGGAAACGGCGGCAAAAACGGCATCGTGTTCTTCCGCGCTCATGCGGAAAGTTTTCGCCCCGACTGCCCGCCACAGGTTTTCAACCAGGCCGGCGGCCTCTTCATCTTCTTCCCCGTGCGGCGTGATCACCAGCTTCCTGTCCTGAAACAATCCGAACTGTGCGGAAAGCGCGCCGCTCCTGTCAGAGCCTGCAATCGGATGGGCTGCGATGCAACGGGACAAATGTTCGGGCAGGACGCTGCGGAAAGCCTGAACGGCAGATTGTTTGGTACTGCCCACATCGGTAACCACGGTATGCGCGTTCAAATAAGGTCGGACGGTGCGGCAAATGTCGGGAAATGTGGAAACAGGCGTAGCGATAACGGCCAAATCCGCTTCGTGCATACTCAAAGCGTCGATTTGTGTGTAGGCACGATCGATGACGCGCCGTTCAAGCGCACGGTCAAGGTTGTCGCGATCCAAATCGATGCCGGTTACCGTATCGACCAATCCGAGCCGTTTCAAGTCCAACACGAACGAGCCGCCGATCAGCCCGACACCAATGAGGACGATGTGTTTGAGTGTATTCATGGCAGGTGCGCGGGACAAAGGTCGTCTGAAAACGGTACGCCCGCTATTCTAGGGATTAATTGTCCACATTCTATCGTATCCGAAAGGCAAGCGCATATCGTGCAGCGATACTGCCTCGAACACCATCCTTCCGACCATAAAAAGGCAGTTCGCCATTGTGCCGTTTCGTTTTACAATAGGCAGACCGAAATCCATCCGCCGAAAGCAAACTATGTCCCTGGCCCAACCGAAACGTATTTTTAGTCATCAAGCTGCGCCACCACGGCGACGTCCTGTTAGCCACGCCCGTCGTCCACGCCCTCAAGACCCGCTTTCCCGATTGCGAAATCGACATGCTGGTTTACCGGGAAACCGCCGACATCATCAGCGACAATCCTGAAATTGCCGAAATCTTCACCATAGACCGATCCTGGAAAAAGCAGGGGTTGAAAACCCAGCTATGCGAAGAAAAAAAGCTGTTCTCGCACCTGAAAAAGCGGAGGTACGACTGGGCGTTCAACCTGTCCGACCAATGGCGCTCGGCAATACTCGCCAAATTCTGCGCACAATGCAGCGTCGGCATCAGCCATATCAAACGCGACCACTTTTTTTCTGGCGTTGGTGCCACGACTTCCTCAACCCCGAAGCCGGACGCGGCTGCCACATTACCGAATATCATATGAACGTTTTACCGCCGCTTATCCGGCCTGAGGAAACACCGCCGGCAAAAGTGATGATGGCAATCGGCGAAGATGCCCGCTCGAATTTGCAAAGCAAGCTGAACAAACAAGGCTGGAACGGGGAGGATTATGTCTTATTCCACCCGGGCGCGCGTTGGGAATTCAAATGCTGGGAAGACGGCAAAAACGCCGCCATCGTCCAATTACTGCTCAACCACGGTCAAAACGTCGTTTTAACCGCCGCACCCTCAGCAACCGAACAACAAATGATCGATGCGGTTTTAGAACGCGTCAAAATTCCCGAAGGCGGTAAATTATGGACACTGTCGGGCAACCTCAACCTGCGCGAACTGGCTGCCGCCATCGACGGCTGCAAACTCTTCATCGGCGTAGATTCCGCCCCCATGCACATCGCCGCTGCACTGGACAAACCGCAAATCGCCCTGTTCGGTCCCTCATGGCTGGACAGATGGTATCCCTATTCCGACAATGCCGAGGTTATTTGGGCGGGTGATTTCGGCGACCTACCCCACCCCGACAGCATCAATACATCCGGCAAAAAACGCCTGCTCAAAGCCATTCCGCTGGAAGCCGTGTGGAACAAAATTGCTGAAAAGCTGGGTTTAAACAAGGAAGCTTAAACAAAACGAGCAAAGGTCGTCTGAAACCCCCAAATCGGTTTTCAGACGACCTTTTCATACACGAACGACAAAAAAATTCAATATTTCCCAAACTGCCCCTGCCGCATCGTCTCCCATATTGCCCGAATGGGGGAAGGACTATGCCAAACCGTGTGCGACAGGCTGCGCGAACCTACCGGCGTATCCCGTTCTGCCTGAAACAACACATTATTCCCACTACCGATAGGTAGCGAGCCGCGCAAACCGATATAACTGCCTGAATCATATATGCCGCTATGTGATACCGAACTGTCTCTCGATTTAATGCGCGACGCTTCAACGCCGCTTTTGATTTCGCCATAAAGGCGGACTTCCGCTATCGCCAACACAGGCAAAAGCCGTCAAGGCCGCAACCAAAATATACAAGGGTTTCATCCTGTCCGTTCCTTTCAAATATTTCTTACACAACCGAATAGCGATAACCAATTTGACCAACCAGTATATGCCCCTCTTGCGTAAACAAACCATAAATCGTGAAAACGTCGTCTGAAAAGACACATCGCAACCCATATCCGTTTTATATTGATTTCACTATAATCCCGGTTTCACCGCCTCAACAGCATAATCATGACTTCCGCTTCACAAACCACCCGCATCCTAGGCATAGACCCCGGCAGCCGCGTAACCGGCTTCGGCGTCATCGACGTCCGCGGCCGCGAGCATTTCTACATCGCCTCCGGCTGCATCAAAACCCCTCCGGACGCGCCGCTGTCGGAACGCATCGCCGTCATCGTACGCCATATCGATGAAATCGTCCGAACTTACCAGCCGCAACAGGCCGCCGTGGAGCAGGTATTCGTCAACGTCAATCCTGCCTCCACACTCATGCTCGGACAGGCGCGCGGCGCGGCGTTGGCTGCATTGGTCATGCACGGCTTGCCCGTATCCGAATACACCGCCCCTGCAAGTCAAACAGGCCGTTGTAGGCAAAGGCAAGGCAGCGAAAGAACAAGTACAGCACATGGTCGTGCAAATGCTCTCCCTTTCCGGCACGCCCCAATCCGATGCCGCCGACGGACTCGCCGTCGCCCTGACCCATGCCCTGCGCAACCACGGACTTGCCGCACAGTTGAACCCGAACGGAATGAAGGTCAAGCGGGGACGCTTCCAATGGTGAAAAGGTCGTCTGAAAACGAGCGTAGCGGGTTTCGCCAAAACAAGTTTACTCAGACTCCTACTCTCTGACTGAACAACAGACCTTTCCGTTATAATTCCCTTTTTTCCGCACCATCCCGCGACAGACGACATGAAAGCCGCCTTTTTCCTCCTCTACCTCATTCAGCTCCTGCCTTTCAAGGTCATACACAAAATCGCCGACGCAGTGGGCATCCTCGCCTATTACGCCGTCAAACCGCGTCGCAAAGTCGGCGAGACCAACCTTAGAAAATGCTTTCCCGAATGGAGCGAAGACAAGCGCGAAGCCGTGCTCAAACGCCATTTTCAGCACATGGCAAAGCTGATGCTCGAATACGGCCTGTATTGGTACGCACCCGCAGACAGACTGCGCAAGTTTGTGCATTATCAAGACAAACACCATCTCGACGACGCACTCGCGGCGGGCAAAAAAGTCATCCTGCTTTATCCGCATTTCACCGCATTTGAAATGGCGGTTTACACCCTCAATCAGGACGTGCCGCTGACCAGCATGTATTCGCACCAAAAAAACAAAGCGTTGGACGAACAAATCCTCAAAGGCCGCCACCGCTACAACAACGTCTTCCTCATCGGCCGCACCGAAGGCCTGCGCGCGATTATCAAGCAACTGCGCAAAAGCGACGCCCCCTTCCTTTACCTGCCCGACCAAGATTTCGGCCGCAACGACTCCATTTTCGTCAACTTCTTCGGCATCCCCACCGCCACGATTACAGGCTTAAGCCGCATCGCCGGCATGACGAAAGCCAAAGTCATCCCCGCCATCCCCACGCGCAATGCCGACAACA
Source organism: uncultured Neisseria sp. (assembly GCA_916438535.1). GTDB lineage: Bacteria > Pseudomonadota > Gammaproteobacteria > Burkholderiales > Neisseriaceae > Neisseria. The sequence goes on from CAKAEP010000001.1 coordinate 808,455, forward strand.
CCGTTACGCTGCGCTTTTTATCCGGCATGGGAAAACTTCCCTTCAGACGACGTTGCAGCCGACACCCAACGCATGAACGACTTTATCGAAGCGCGGGCAAGGGAAAATCCCGAACAATATTTCTGGCTGCACAAACGCTTCAAAACCCGTCCCGAAGGCGAACAGGGATTTTATTGAATTACATACAGTTACAACAAAAAGCGAGGCCCGTCATATTCGGGCTTTTTATCATTTCTATTAAATCGAAAAATTAACAACGATAGTAACAAATTTTTCAATTGAGAATTTTTCACATTAACTCTTTGGATAAAATAGAGATTTAACCCTAATTAACCTAAAAATGCAGTCGAATCCCCAAGCCATATCCTCAAAACGTAAAGATAATATAACTTTTTTTAATTAATATATTAAATTTAATTTCATTTAAAATCAAAAAAAGTTATAAAATAACATTTTATCCAAATTAATATCATTAACTACACAATCAAGAATATAATTCCAAAATTATAAAAAAATATGATTCTTATTTTTTTATAAATATTAATTTAATAGCATATAGTTTTTAAATAATTTAGATTTTTTTGAAATATTGCAAATACAAAAAAACAGCATAAAAAAATCATATCCCCCTCTTGGCAAACCTGAAAAATTTAGCGTAAATTTCACTACATCGAATTACAGCCCTACTGGCAAATACGATACTCTGGTTTCCCGTAGCAAGCTCCTTAGTTTGCAGCGGATGTTCCGAGCCTCACTCCCTCGGAGCAAAAGTTTACCCGCACGGAGTTGAGCCGTGCAGGTAAAGCCGCAGGCGAAAGCCTGTATTGTTTGTGAAGCGTAAATCTCTGATTTGAGGTATTGGGGCAATCCTGTGGGGGATTGCCTCCTTTTTTTGTTTCCTACATTTCCACCATTTCATTATTGCCTCCGACCTCAAATTGTCTTGAGGTATTCGGACATCCGGCCCGCATTACTTCCATATAAAAGGTCGTCTGAAACCTGATTTTTGTTTCAGACGACCTTTAAACTTTATCTTCAGACGGATAGCTTATTACATTTGTTGTTGCGCTGCTTTGATGGCGTTTTTGATCGGGATTGATCAAAATCTCAACGCGGCGATTTTTGGGCGCGGCCTTCGGCTGTGGCGTTAGATGCAATCGGGTGGCGTGAGCCGTAGCCGGCGGTGGTCAGGCGCGAGCCGTTCACGCCGCGGGATTGCAGGTAATCGGCAACGGCAAGTGCGCGGTTGCGGGACAGCGGTTCGTTGATGGCGTCATTGCCGGTGTTGTCGGTATGACCGTTAATCGTCAAGGTCGTGTCGGGGTATTGCACCAGCGTTTCGGAGGCGGTCGCCAAAGCGTTACGCGCCTGATCGCTCAATGCCGCGCTGCCTGTGGCGAAGGTGACGTTTTCAGGCATCACCAGCTTGATTTGGTTGCCTTGGCGTTCCACTTCGATGTTGGTGTTTTTCAGGTTTTCGCGCAGTTTTTTCTCTTGGTAGTCCATGTAGCCGCCTACGCCCGCACCAATCGCACCACATGCCAACGCGGAATTGCGCGCGCCTTTGCCGCCGTGGGTCAGTGCACCGACGATGCCGCACACTGCCGCGCCGCCTAAGCCGTACATGGCGGTTTTGCTGGTGTTGCGTTGTCCGCTTACAGGATCGGTTACGCAGCCGGTCAGAGCCAAAGGAATGGCCAACGCGGCAACAGTCAAAGGTTTCAAGAATTTCATTGAGATTTCCTTTCAAAAATACCACTCCGACACAGAAGGTCGTCTGAAAAGCGGCTTGATGTATTTCAACGATGTTTCGGCGGGCTGCAAACCCTTCCAAACAGATTGAAGCAGCATGATAGCCAAGATTGCGGCGTAGTAAATCTCGCTTAACCCGATATTACCTAACTGACCGCAAACTGACATTTCGGTTTTCTATTCTGCGTATTCAGTAAGATTACCGTAATGAAGTTTGGTTCCTCAAGGCGTTTGCAACACCTATTTTTTCCCATAACGGCCGCGGACATACCTTATCAACATATATTTCAGCCTCAAACGCACATCGTAACCGACCGATCCCGCGCCCAACACAAACAACACCAGCGCGACCGGCAAGGCAAAATGGTGTCCTATCTGATGATAGCCCCATGCACCAATCACACCACCTAACAAAAACGACCACATCAATCCGCCCAAAAGCCACATCTTCGGCTTATTGACACGCACATGCGGCAGGCGCGGATGATGTTTTTTCGAATAATACAGCGCGCGCGAAAGCTCGATGCCCAAGTCGGTTGCCGTGCCGGTCATGTGCGTCGAACGGATGGCACCGCCGGATAAAAGCGTCATCACCGTATTGTGCATTCCCATGATGAAACACATTAAAAACAAGGCCAACGACGGGAAAACCAAATTCCCATCCCCGATGTTCCACTTCGATGCCGTCAGACCGAACAAGCCGAATATCAACAGATAAACCGCTTCCAGCCACATGGAAAAACCGAAGCTGCCGCGAAACCGTTTCTGCTGCGTCCATAAAACCACCCAGCCCGAATGCGCCGCACCGACCACAAAACACAACACGCTGATTAAAGCCACCGCCGCCGTTACCCATTCGCGCAGATAAACAGCGTCCGCCAGCAGCGACATCGAGCCGGTAACGTGCGACGTATAACGTGAAAACGCAAAGAAACCGCCCGCATTGATCGCACCCGCCAACATCGCCATGATGTAACCCAGCCTGCGGAAGCGCGCATCGGAAATATGGTGTTCGTGCAGATACGGCCTGTCTGCCTGCCAAAACGGCGGGGCATGCCGCCGCTTGTCATGCAGCCTGATCTGCTTATCGCGTAGTAGGTGTATTTTTTTGGTTCTTCCATGTAACGTTATCTCTTTTGCAATGATGGATACAAGGCAAGAAAAACACCTTTCCGATTAAAATTAATCCATCATCCGAACAGTATGTTCAGACGACCCCCGCCATCAGAAATCCAAAAATATTAAAAGCATTGTACCTGCCATACTTCTCTGATAAAAAAATAATGGCTGGCAGGAATTTTTTTCTATTTCCATTAACCATAAAAAGGTCGTCTGAAAAGCATTTTTATCCTTTTCAGACGACCTTTCACCGATTACATCAATACAAAATCAAATCAGCACACTTCAACCAACCAGCCATGTTTGTCTTCTGCCAAACCGTATTGGATGTCGGTCAGAGCTTTGCGCAAAGCGTAGCCGCGCTCTTGGCTCTTCACTTCGATTTCTTTGCCGTCGATAACGAAAGAAGTAACGGGTGAGATGACGGCGGCTGTACCGGTCAAAATCGCTTCCGCGCCCTCTTCGACTGCGGCTTTGAGTTCGTCCACGGTGAAATTGCGTTCGCTAATGGTGTAGCCCAAGTCTTTGGCTACGGTCAGCACGGAATCGCGGGTTACGCCGTGGAGGAATTCGTCGGTCAACGGCTTCGTGATGATTTCGTTGCCTTTAATCAAGATAAAGTTGGATGCACCGGTTTCCTGTACGTCGCCGTTCGGGCAGAACAGGACTTGGTTTTGCGCCATGTTCGGCTTTTTGCTTTCAGTACCCAAGGCATGGCAGAAGCGTAGTTGCCGCCGCATTTGACGCGGCCCATGTGCGGTGCGCAGCGGATGTGCTCGGTTTCAACCAAAATTTTCACGGGCGAACCGGCTTTGAAATAGTCGCCGACCGGAGACGCGAGGATATAGAGTAGCGCGGTTTCGGACGGTGAACCGGCTTTACCGATAACGGGGTCGGTACCGATGAGCGTCGGACGCAGATACAACGCGGCAGGCGCATCGGGAATTTCGTCGGCGGCGCGTTTGACCAATTCGATCAGAGCATTCAGATAGGCTTCGGTTTCGGGGCGCGGCAGGTGCAAAATATCTGCGCTTTGCTGCATACGGGCGATGTTTGCCGTCGGGCGGAACAAGACGATTTTGCCGTTTGCCTGACGGAAGGCTTTTAAGCCTTCAAAGCATTCGCTGCCGTAATGCAGGGCGTGCGCGCCGGGCGCGAGGGTGAGATCTGAGGAAGTTTGCCATTCGGTCGGCTGCCATTTGCCGTCCTTGTGGGCGATAACGGGCATTTGGGCGTGGAAGACGCTGCCGAACACGGCGGGTACGGGTCTGCTCATGGTGATTGCCTTTCTTATTCTGTTTGGTTCTGTTTAGATATTAAAAGTTGAAAGATACGCCTGTACGGATGGTTTTGACAAGTCCGAATACTTGTTTCGCAAACAGCTTTCGCCCAAGCCCTTGCCTGATAACGAAATACGGAAAACCATCCATTCCGATACGCATACGAATTGTCAGCAATCATGCCTACCGTGTACTACATATATATAATGAAGCCTAAGGTCGTCTGAAAACTGCCGCACATCCTATCCGAAACAATCCAAATCGTTTAAACTAAGCCGCATCTGCGGCAAACGGATTCGGAAACGGAATCCCTATCGACCGCCTATTGAATTTTCAGACGACCTTTTCAAAACTTTCCGACAGGCATACCGCCGGAGACATCCATGAAAACTGATTTACACCATTATCAAAGTCATCATTTTATTATTGTTTTTTTACTGCTCGCCGTCATCAATACCGACAGCGTCGCCTTCCACTACCTGCCCGGTCAGAAAGCCGATTTACCGCTGATTGTCGTCCTCTTCGGCGCGTTTGTCATCGGTATCGTGTTCGGCATGTTTGCCCTGTTCGGCAGACTTTTTGGCGCTGCGCAGCGAAAACAACCGCCTGCGTGCCGAAGTTAAAAAAACACGCGCATTTGAGCGAAAAAAAGACCTTGCCGCCCCCGTACCGCAGCAACCCGCACCGCAAACGACTGCCCCTGCCAAACAACCCGTACAAACGCCCAAGCCTTAAAAAAAGGAATCACATGGACAACGAATTGTGGGTCATCCTCCTGCCCATTACCCTTTTTGCCTGTCTTTTTTTCGCCATGGGCTGGTTTGCCGCCCGTATCGACATGAAAACCGTGTTGAAACAGGCGAAAAGCGTGCCTGCCGGCTTTTACAAAAAGTCTGGACGCATTGGTTGACCGCAACAGCGGCCGTGCCGCCCGCGAACTGGCGGAAGTCATCGACCAGCAGCCGCAGTCTTACGACCTTAACCTGACCTTGGGCAAACTCTACCGTCAGCGTGGCGAAAACGACAAAGCCATCAATATGCACCAAGCCCTGCTCGACTCGCCCGATACCGTCAACGAAAAACGCGCGCGGGTGTTGTTCGAACTCGCGCAAAACTACCAAAGCGCAGGCTTGGTTGACCGCGCTGAACAAATCTTCATCGGCTTGCAGGAAGGCAACATGGCGCGCGAAGCCCGTCAGCACCTGCTCAGCATCTACCAGCAAGACCGCGACTGGGAAAAAGCCATCGAAACCGCGCAGCTCCTCAGCCACGACGAGCAGACCTACCAATTTGAAATTGCACAGTTTTATTGCGAACTTGCCCAAACCGCGCTGTTCAAATCCAATCTTGACGCCGCCCGTTACAACGTCCAAAAAAAGCCTTGGACGCCAACAAAAAAATGCGCCCGTGCCAACATGATTTTTGGGCGACATCGAAACCAAACAGGGCAATTTCCCCGCCGCTGTCGAAGCATACGGCGCCATCGAGCAGCAAAACCATGCCTACCTGAGCATGGTCGGCGAAAAACTCTACGAAGCCTACGCCGCCCAAGGCAAACAGGAAGAAGGCCTGAACCGGCTCATCGGCTATATGCAGACTTTCCCCGATTTAGACCTCATCAACGTCATTTACGAAAAAAAGCCCTGCTGCTCAAAGGCGAAAGCGAAGCCGCCCAACTTGCCATCGACCTCGTGCGTCAAAAAAACCCGACCTCAACGGCGTATACCGCCTGCTCGGTTTGAAAAATCAGCGACATGAATCCCGCATGGAAAGCCGACGCCGACATGATGCGTTCCGTCATCGGCCGCCAACTCCAACGCAGCGTCATGTACCGCTGCCGCAACTGCCACTTCAAATCCCAAGTCTTCTTCTGGCACTGCCCCGCCTGCAACAAATGGGAAACCTTCACACCCAATAAAATCGAAGTGTGAAGCAAACCAACAAAAAGGTCGTCTGAAAAAGTTTCAGACGACCTTTTTTTCACAAACAAACGGTAGTTTATCTTGCCAAGCGGTACAAAAAAACAACAGTTTTTTTCGAAAAAAATCTACTTTCTCAAATTAATTACTAAATATAATTAGTAATATTTTTCAATATATTAAATTTCCAACCCAAATATTTCATTATGAACTTATCATTTTCTTATTTGTCATGATAGAATTACTCTCAATTACTCATTTTCGAATATTAGCTCACTTCCCCAGTCAAAAAGGAACATTTATTCTGGTTACAGTGAACTAATAAACAATCTCGCAATCTTACTTAATCTAGGTTAAATTACCTAAATAACCCAAAATACAGTACAGATAACGTGAATGAATGAAATGATAAGAGGTTCGACCGTCTAGATATGCAACAAACAATCAAAACGGCCGGAGTCCGAACCATAAAAAGGTTTTCCTTATTCTCTAAGGCAACACACCATCAGAAAAAAACGAATAGATACGGCCCGCCCGATTGAAGATAACAACCTTTAAATCGGTTTTTTTAGTCGAAAACTTCTGCCGCAAGCAGTATTTTTTTCTTACACAGGGAAACTCCTCTATTTGATAAAAGGAACACCATATCGTTACATTGCTACGGGTATGAATCCGTAATGTTCAAACATGGGAAATACAAATTATGTCAAAACAAACTCTGTCTGCACTCGCTAATCATGGGCAAACTACCATCCACACATCTCCTGCGATCTCAAACACAACAGGACAAGGGCAAACGACTTCTTCTACACTAAACGCTTTGATTTTTGAACACTCAATGGGTGGAATAAATATCGCTACCGCCCTACCGAAGCAAACTTATGGCAAAACCAACATTACCGATACCTCAAATATGCAGCCAACCAAGTTTTCTATGAATAAAGCCAAACTGACGCCTTTCGAAACCCAGTTGCTTGCCCAAGCCAAAGCTGCTGCCGAGAAAAAAGCAGAACAAGAAAGAGCTGAAGCAGCACATAAAGCAGCCATAGCCGCAGCCGAGAAAAAAGCCGCAGCCGAAAAAAAAGCCGCTCAGGAAAGAGCCGAAATTGCGCATAAGATTGCCATGGCCGAAGCCGAGAAAAAAAGCCGCGGCCGAGAAAAAAAGCCGCTCAGGAAAGAGCCGAAATTGCGCATAAGATTGCCATGGCCGAAGCCGAGCAAAAAAGCCGCGGCCGAGAAAAAAGCCGCTCAGGAAAGAGCCGAAATTGCGCATAAGATTGCCATGGCCGCAGCCGAGAAAAAAGCCGCCGCCGAGAAAAAGGCCGCTCAGGAAAGAGCCGAAATTGCGCATAAGATTGCCATGGCCGCAGCCGAGAAAAAAAGCCGCCGCCGAGAAAAAAAGGCCGCTCAGGAAAGAGCTGAAGCCGAGCGCAAAGCAGCCCGAGAAAAAAAGCTGAAGCCGAACGTGTAGCTTTGGAACAAAAACGAGAAATCGATCGTAAAGCAGCCATCATCAGTGCTCGCGAAAAGGCAGAAGCGGCCCGTAAAGCTGCTGATGCTGCTGCAAAAAGCCGAGCTGGCAGAAAAAAACCGTGCAGAACAAATCAAACATTCGGAAAATAAACTGGGCAATCATTCTTCAAACGAAGAAGAAATGAGCAAACCTGCAAAAAAATACCGGCTCTAAAACAGACAACCCATCATCCGATAAATCCCATGTCGGCAAGAGTACGCTGCCGGCACAAGACAACACCGGCAAAGTAACCGACCTTTCCGATGACAATAATAATGCAACACAACACCAAAACAACAAAAATGTTTCTCCCTACGCAACCTGCTGCTGAAAAAAAGGAACGACTGCGACTGCCCATATCCATAATCCTGCCGAAGGCAAACAATCGGAATCCGGCGACTATAAAGTATATGAATCCAAACAATATGGTCGCTACATTAATGTAAATGATTTCGGTGCGGATCCTACAGGTAAAAAAGACAGTCTGACTGCCATCAAAGCTGCACTCGAAGCCGCCCACAAAGAAAAAGCCATGCTGTTTATGGACGGTACTTATTACATTTCTGATCAAATCGTTATCGACAATAATACCTCCGGCGTTAAAGGCATCTTCGGTTCGGGTATGGGTAAAACCCAGATTAACTTCGACAAAGCCCAAGTCGGCATATTCAATTCCAACACCAACCACGACGATGTTCGTGCCTTTGCAGGTATCTTGGTGGATGGTCAAAATGGTAAAACGATTGCCGACCTATCGGTTCGATATACCAATGCTGACTTCTACCGGAAAGATTTAAGCTACTTCGGTAAAGTAAACGGTATTTTAGTCAACGATGCAGACAACACCCTGATCAGCAAAGTGGAAGTATCCGGTGCAAACCGTGCAGGCGTAACCTTTACCTCTACCGCCGCACTCATGCGTGAAGCCGGCTATAAACTGTCTTATAAAGATCGCGTTGCCAACGGTTCCATCGACGACAAATACGATTCACTGCCTTTAGGTGAAAACAACCGTATTATTGATTCCAAGCTGCACCACAACCGCGTTGCCGGTGCTCTGGTTTCCTATCAGAAGAATTTCCTTGGAGAAGGCAATCTCTTATCTTGGAACGGACACCAAGATGATGGCGGTACCGGCTATGGTATGGCTGCCGCTGCAGGTAGCTACAACTACGGGATTACCTACCGTAAAAACACAACAGATCACAACTATCGGAAAGGTTTGGATGTACATGACGGCACAAACGTCTTGATTGAAAACAACACATTAAATGGCGACCGCCTGTACGGGATTGCCGTCTATAACCGCCAATTCTCGCTGGACAACGTCAAAATATCCGGTAATGTCATTACACAGGACACTTCGTTCCGTCTTGCCGTCGATGACACCCCGGGATACGACTACCATATGTATTCAGGTATCCAAGTACAGACCAATACGCAACGCCGGGACTTACACAGTAAAGATAAAGGCTATTTTGACATCAGCAACAACACAATCAATAACTTGGAGGTCTATAAAGACAATATCCAAACCTACGGTATCGAATTCCGTAACCATGAACAAAAAATGGATTACACACTAAACATTACCGGTAACAAAATCAGTGGCGAATCCACCAAATACCTGATGGCGGTTATCAATGATACCTACGCCCCGCAAACTCATGAAAAAGGTATCGGTACCAGCACCATCAACATCAGTGATAATATTGCTGATATTGGCAAAATAAAGAGCGGAGCTGTTCCTTTCTATATTGAAGAACATCACTCCGACGTACCGATGCATGGCTCGGTTACGCTAAACAACAACGCCGTTACCGTTCGTGAAGAATCCGGCGGTTATGCTGAATTTGCCTTTATGCGTACAAATGCCAAGGAATATAACGTTACCAATAATACCCTGTCGCTACACGGACACCTGGATAACGGTATCGTTGAAGTCCGCAGTACCGGGGATGGTAAGGTTAATGCTAATTTAAATATGGCAAATAATACCTTGGTAACCGACATCAAAGGCCAAATCTACAAAACCTGGCTGCGTTATGAATCGGATATTGATGTTTATGCCAACTCCAACACCCATAACGGCGATACGCTTGATAATGTCAATACCAAAGGCAACAACGTCAGCATGTCTGATGTATTAGTCAGCGTCAGCAAAAACATCAACACCATCCAAGATGCCGTCTATTCCTACCAGCATAAAACCTTACCAGTAACAGAAGACCACGTGCACACCAACGGCATCCTATAAACCCGCCGTAATCAAAAGGTCGTCTGAAATTTCAGACGACCTTTTAGCTATTTTCCATCCTACACTGCCACGGCGGCCTTGATGTGCGGATGCGGGTCGTAGCCTTCCAACTCGAAATCTTCAAACTTAAATGCAAACAAGTTTTTTTGACTTCCGGATTGATTTTTCAACACCGGCAGCGTACGGGTGCCGCGGCTCAATTGCAGTTTTGCCTGTTCGAAATGGTTGCTGTACAGATGCGCATCGCCGAAGGTATGAATAAATTCTCCTGCTTCCAACCCGCAGACTTGGGCGACCATCATGGTCAACAGCGCGTAACTGGCAATGTTGAACGGTACGCCGAGGAAAATGTCCGCACTGCGTTGGTAAAGCTGGCAGGACAATTTGCCGTTGGCAACGTAAAACTGAAACAGCGCATGACAAGGCGGCAATGCCATTTCGTCTACCAACGCGGGATTCCATGCCGACACAATCAGACGGCGGGAATCAGGGTTTTTCTTGATTTGTTCCACCACATTGGCAATTTGGTCGATATGGCGACCGTCGGGGGCAGGCCAACTGCGCCATTGGTAGCCGTACACAGGCCCCAAGTCGCCATTTTCGTCCGCCCATTCGTCCCAAATGGAAACATTATTATCTTTCAAATATTTGATGTTGGTATCGCCTTTGAGAAACCAAAGCAGCTCATGGATAATCGAGCGCAAGTGCAGCTTTTTTTGGTAGTCAGCAGCGGAAAGCCTTGACTCAAATCGAAGCGCATTTGATAACCAAACACCGAACGAGTGCCTGTACCGGTACGGTCGGATTTATCGGTACCGTTTTCGAGAACATGACGCATTAAATCAAGGTAGGCTTTCATTGGTGTCCTTTAAGGATGTATGTTATTCGAGAGATTATAGGGTGTATTGTATAGGATTCAACGGAACAGGAATACCAAGGTGTAAGAAATCACCGCGTTGTTTATACAACATTTAGGGGATTTCCCATGAGCACCTTCTTCCAACAAACCGCACAAGCCATGATCGCCAAACACATCGACCGCTTCCCATTATTGAAGTTGGATCAGGTGATTGATTGGCAACCGATCGAACAATACCTGAACCGTCAAAGAACCCGTTACCTTAGAGACCACCGCGGCCGTCCCTCCTATCCCCTGTTGTCCATGTTCAAAGCCGTCCTGCTCGGACAATGGCACAGCCTCTCCGATCCCGAACTCGAACACAGCCTCATCACCCGCATCGATTTCAACCTGTTTTGCCGTTTTGACGAACTGAGCATCCCCGATTACAGCACCTTATGCCGCTACCGTAACTGGCTGGCGCAAGACGACACCCTGTCCGAATTGCTGGAACTGATTAACCGACAACTGGCCGAAAAAAAACCTAAAAGTAGAGAAGGCATCCGCCGCCGTCATTGATGCCACCATTATTCAGACTGAGACCTTTGCAAAAAAGCCTTTCCCCCGACAGCCGAAACCCAAACACAGGTTTTCGTCTATTTCCGCCCCTAATTGCTCCTGATTTTACCCAAATACCCCCTTAATCCTCCCCAGATACCTGATAATCAGGCATCCGGGCCGCCTTTTAGGCGGCAACAGGCACACTTAGCCTGTTAGCCGCTTTCAACAGGTTCAAACACATCGCCTTCAGATGGCTTTGCGCACTCACTTTGAGCAGACCAAAATAAGCTGCCCGGGCGTAGCGGAATTTACGGTGCAGCGTACCGAAGCTTTGTTCGACCACATAACGGGTCTTCGACAAATATCGGTTACGTTTGGTTTGCACTTCTGTCAGCGGACGGTTGCGGTGGGCTTTGCGCATAATGCCATCCCGTAACTGATGCTCTTTCAGATGTTGCCGGTTTTCCTCACTGTCGTAGCCTTTATCGGCATAGACGGTTGTGTCTTTGGCTATACCTTCCAGCAAAGGCAACAGGTGGTTGCACTCATGGGTATTGGCAGGGGTGATGTGCAGTTTCTCGATATAGCCTTCCTCATCGGTACGGGTATGTTGTTTGTAACCGAGTTTGTAGAGGCCGTTTTTTTCTTTGTCCAACGGGCATCTTTGTCCTTACTCGGTGCGGTTTGACCGCTGACTTGTCCTTCTTCATCGACTTCTATGGCCTGACGCTGTTTGCTGCCGGCAGTCTGAATAATGGTGGCATCAATGACGGCGGCGGATGCCTTCTCTACTTTTAGGTTTTTTTCGGCCAGTTGTCGGTTAATCAGTTCCAGCAATTCGGACAGGGTGTCGTCTTGCGCCAGCCAGTTGCGGTAGCGGCATAAGGTGCTGTAATCGGGGATGCTCAGTTCGTCAAAGCGGCAAAAACAGGTTGAAGTCGATGCGGGTGATGAGGCTGTGTTCGAGTTCGGGATCGGAGAGGCTGTGCCATTGTCCGAGCAGGATAGCTTTGAACATGGACAACAGGGGATAGGCGGGACGGCCGCGGTGGTCTCTAAGGTAACGGGTTCTTTGACGATTCAGGTATTGTTCGATCGGTTGCCAATCAATCACCTGATCCAACTTCAATAGTGGGAAGCGGTCGATGTGTTTGGCGATCATGGCTTGTGCGGTTTGCTGGAAGAAGGTGCTCATGGGAAATCCCCTAAATGTCTTGATGGGAATTTAGGGGATTTTGGGGAATTTTGCAAAGGTCTCTAAGTGTGCCTGTTGCAGCCTAAAAGGCGGCCCGGATGCCTGATTATGGGGTATCCGGGGAGGATTAAGGGGGCATTTGGGTAAAATCAGGAGCAATTAGGGGCAGAAATAGACGAAAACCTGTGTTTGGGTTTCGGCTGTTGGGGGAAAGGCTTTTTTGCAAAGGTCTCAGACTGCCGGCAGCAAACAGCGTCAGGCCATAGAAGTCGACGAGGAAGGACAAGTCAGCGGCCAAACCACACCGAGTAAGGACAAAGATGCCCGCTGGACAAAGAAAAACGGCCTCTACAAACTCGGTTACAAACAACATACCCGTACCGATGAGGAAGGCTATATCGAGAAACTGCACATCACTCCTGCCAATACCCATGAGTGCAACCATCTGTCCCCTTTGTTGGAAGGCATTGCCGAAGGCACGACCATCTATGCCGACAAAGGCTACGACAGTAAGGAAAACCGGCAACATCTGAAAGAGCATCAGTTGTTAGACGGCATTATGCGCAAAGCCTGCCGCAATCGTCCGCTGACGGAAGCGCAAACCAAACGCAACCGATATTTGTCGAAGACCCGTTATGTGATCGAACAAAGCTTCGGTACGCTGCACCGTTAATTCCGCTACGCCAAGACTGTCTGAAAACCCAAAATCAGTTTTCAGACGACCTTTCTGGTTTACAAGGCAGCCTATTTTTTACGCAAAACCCATTTTACGTCCTGCCCGATCAGCTCTACCGAACGACTTTCCCACTCGCCTTCCGAAGTCAAAACGGCGGGGTTAGCAGGGAGGGTAAGCAGGCTTCTGCCTTCGCCTAAGATTTTCGGCGCTTGGTACAACACGATTTCGTCTGCCAAGCCTGATTCGATAAAGGCGGAGGTCAGCGTCGCGCCCGCTTCGACCATAATCTCGCCGTAACCCAGTTCTGCCAATTGGGGCAGCAGTGCGGCAAGGTCTATACGTCCGGCGGCGTTTTCAGACGACCTCAAGATGCGGATATGATTGAACGCGCGGTATGGCTTGAGGCGTTCTTCATCATCGACGGCGGTTACGATGATGGTGGGGCTGAGGTCGTCTGAAACCATGTGGCTGCCCAACGGCGTTTGCAGTTTGCTGTCCAACACGATACGCGCGGGCTGGCGCAGGGTCGGGAAGGCGCGGACGTTGAGGCGCGGGTTGTCGGCAAGCACCGTGCCGATGCCGGTTAAGACGGCGCAGCTTTCCGCACGTAAGGTTTGTACGTCCGCCCTTGCGGCTTCGCCGGTAATCCAGTAGCTGCGTCCGTCGGCGAGCGCGGTTTTGCCGTCTAGGCTGGCGGCGCATTTGATGCGGACGAACGGGCGACCGCGTTCGATACGGGAGAGGAAGCCGCGGTTGAGTTCGCGCGCTTCGGTTTCCAGCAAACCGCTTTCGGTGCGGATGCCTGCGGCTTCGAGCATTGCCAAACCTTTGCCTGCCACCAAAGGATTGGGGTCGGTCATGGCGGCGACCACGCGCGACACGCCAGAGCCGATAAGAGCCTCGGCGCAGGGCGGCGTGCGGCCGTAATGGCTGCACGGTTCGAGCGTCACATAAGCCGTCGCCCCGCGCGCCATTTCGCCCGCCTGCCGCAGCGCATGCACTTCGGCGTGCGGTTCGCCTGCTTTTGACATGAAATCCCTGTCCGACGATTTGGTTGCCGTGTGCAATCACGCAGCCGACGCGCGGGTTGGGGGAAGTGGAAAAACGCCCGAGCCGCGCAAGGGCAAGGGCGTTTTGCATCATTTGGGTATCAATACAATCAAACATAATGTGGATTTCTTAAAGTTTTTCCGTTTTCAGACGACCTTCGCCGTGTTCCATTCGTCAAAAATGCTAATGCGCCAAACTCACTTCTTTTTAAAACGACGGACAAATCTTTCTGCCCCCGCATGATGGCTGTACGCGCAAACGGTATAAATATTGGCTTCGTGAATGGCGATGCAGTATTGGTTGAACGTACCTTGCCGGTCTTCGCGGTCGGTTTGGTAATTCATGCGGTTGTCGGTGGCGATACCGACGCGGACATTTTGAGTCTCGTCCGATTGCAGGGCGGTTTTGAGTTCGGCGAAATAGGTTTTGGCATCCGTTTGCGCCGGGCCGTTGTTCGCCGCATAAATGGTAATGCGCGCTTCAGGGTCGTGTTGGAGCAGAATCAGGTTGGAGGCGGGAACGTTTTTCGGATGGCGGGCGGAATCAGCGATGATGTCGGTGAAGTGGCTGTTATGGACTGAAATGGAAATTTTGCCATCCATGCTCGTCAGCGTTTGAACCGTATCGGAGGCGGCTTTCGACACCGCATCGCCCTGTTCGGAGCTGCAGGCGGCAAGGCAGAATAGTGCGGCGGCTACGGATAAAACTCTTTTCATAAACATCCTCTTCATCATCAACACACCGCTTTCAGACGACCTATTTCCCGTCGGTCTGCACCAGCGTGGCGATTGCCTGAGTAAACTCGGACACGTCGTTGAAACTTTTATACACGGAAGCAAAACGGACATAGGCGACCTGATCGATTTTTGCCAATTCCTCCATCGCCATTTCCCCCACCATGCGCGACGGCACTTCCTTGTTGCCCGACTGATACAGACGCTGCTCAATCAGCGCGACCGTTTCATCGATTTTTTCCTGGGCGATCGGGCGTTTGTGCAAAGCCCGTTCCAAACTGGTTCTCAGCTTGTGCGGATTAAACGCCACGCGCGTACCGTTGGATTTAATCACCTGAGGCATCCGCATTTCGACCGTTTCAAACGTACTGAACCGCTGTCCGCACTCCACGCAACGGCGGCGGCGGCGGATGCTGTTCGTCTCTTCCAAGAGCCGCGAATCAGTGACTTGAGTATTGGGATGCTGACAAAACGGACATTTCATAAGTTTTTGAATTTATTTGTTTGTGAAACGGAATTGTAGCCGATTGAGCTATTCCCGTATAGTCGGTGGGTTTATTAACAGCTCATAAAGTACAAAAACTTTTGTAAAGCCACTTTCAATCCCAAAAATCCCCCAGCAGAAATCTTTGAAATAACATGAATTATCAGCATTTATGCTCAATACCGTTTTCAAAATGAAGAGTCTGAGACCTTTGCAAAAAGCCTTTTCCCCCGACAGCCGAAACTTAAACACAGGTTTTCGTCTATTTCCGCCCCTAATTGCTCCTGATTTTTACCCAAATACCCCCTTAATCCTCCCCGGACGCCCCATAATCAGGCATCCGGGCCGCCTTTTAGGCGGCAACAGGCACACTTAGCCTGTTAGCCGCTTTCAACAGGTTTAAACACATCGCCTTCAGATGGCTTTGCGCACTCACTTTGAGCAGACCAAAATAGGCTGCCCGGGCGTAGCGGAATTTACGGTGCAGCGTACCGAAGCTTTGTTCGACCACATAACGGGTCTTCGACAAATATCGGTTGCGTTTGGTTTGCGCTTCCGTCAGCGGACGGTTGCGGCAGGCTTTGCGCATAATGCCGTCTAACAACTGATGCTCTTTCAGATGTTGCCGGTTTTCCTTACTGTCGTAGCCTTTGTCGGCATAGATGGTCGTGCCTTCGGCAATGCCTTCCAACAAAGGGGACAGATGGTTGCACTCATGGGTATTGGCAGGAGTGATGTGCAGTTTCTCGATATAGCCTTCCTCATCGGTACGGGTATGTTGTTTGTAACCGAGTTTGTAGAGGCCGTTTTTCTTTGTCCAGCGGGCATCTTTGTCCTTACTCGGTGTGGTTTGGCCGCTGACTTGTCCTTCCTCGTCGACTTCTATGGCCTGACGCTGTTTGCTGCCGGCAGTCTGAATAATGGTGGCATCAATGACGGCGGCGGATGCCTTCTCTACTTTTAGGTTTTTTTCGGCCAGTTGGCAGTTAATCAGTTCCAGCAATTCGGACAGGGGTGTCGTCTTGCGCCAGCCAGTTGCGGTAGCGGCATAAGGTGCTGTAATCGGGGATGCTCAGTTCGTCAAAACGGCAAAACAGGTTGAAATCGATGCGGGTGATGAGGCTGTGTTCGAGTTCGGGATCGGAGAGGCTGTGCCATTGTCCGAGCAGGACGGCTTTGAACATGGACAACAGGGGATAGGAGGGACGGCCGCGGTGGTCTCTAAGGTAACGGGTTCTTTGACGATTCAGGTACTGTTCGATCGGTTGCCAATCAATCACCTGATCCAACTTCAATAGTGGGAAGCGGTCGATGTGTTTGGCAATCATGGCTTGTGCGGTTTGCCGGAAGAAGGTGCTCATGAAAAAAATCCCCTAAGTGTCTTGGTGGGAATTTAGGGGATTTTGGGGAATTTTAGAAGGTCTCAGGTCGTCTGAAAAAAAGTTTTCAGACGACCTTTTATATATAACTAGTAGCTCATACTCTACTTAATTAATATCAGTTAAATGGGTATACAAACCATTCAGTAATAGCCGCACAAACTCTCTTAAAGCCGATATACGGAACAGTTTTTATCTGCACCAGAAAAATAGTTTTTCGTAACATCATCACAAGAACTAGCACTACTCTCACAAATAAAAGTCGTTAGAGATTCATTAATCTTTATTACCCTAGGTTCTTTATTCTTATCTAATGCAACTGCTTTTTAAAGTAAATTTCCCATCTAACGCGCCTCTAGCAAGCCCATGAGGATAAATACAAAAGTTTTCTAAACTCCGAGAGTTAGGCAAATCAGGCCACGCTGTAGAAGTTTTCTTGAAACTACCATTCTGCTGATAAAATCGTTCCATAAACTGAGCACTCTCAACAAGCGCTGCCAGAGCCTGACGTATTTCAGAGTCTCTAATATTTTTTTGATAACTTGGATAAGCTATTGAAGTTAAAATCCCAATTATTGCAATTACAAAGATTAATTGAGTAAGAGAATACCCTTTACAATTTTTCTTTTATTCATCATTTATTACCTATTAATAATTTCATCACCCAATTTCAATATATATCCTTTCATAATAAGATCTTTTGGGTTTACAACACTTACTTTCAGACCAACTAAAGCCGCCCATATTTTCTTCCGAGCAGAATAGAAGCCTACATCTCAAACTCCTTGTCCTAATGCTTCCGGTTAATTTACTTTTGAATAGTGTTTTTTTAGCTTTTTGGGTTTGCAGGTGCGGGAGCGACGGTTGCTTCGGCCTTCAGTTTAGAGAAGATACCCTCGCCGATGCCTTTAACGTTTTTTTGAGCTCTTCGACCGATTTGAAGGCACCGTGCTGCTGGCGGTAGTCCGCAATGGCTTTCGCTTTGGCCGGACCGATGCCGGGCAGGGCTTCCAATTCGGACGGGGAAGCGGTATTGATGTTGACGGCGGCCAGCGACAGCGAGGCGGTCAGAACGGAGAGTGCGGCAAAGAGGAATTTTTTTCATAAGGGCGTTTTTCCTATCATTTCGTTAATATGGACGGCACCGCCGTGGAGGCGTTACCACTAAATATTTTATTATCATATGCTTTTTCATCATTTTTAATTCAAACAATTTTAAATATTTCCAACTTCACTATCCCCAAAATGTATTTATTCTGCAACATTCTCCAACTTACTTCAATTCCGGAGCGGCCTCCTCCCACATCAATAAAGCCCATCCTTCTGCAACCGGATCATCCGGAATATTACCCCACTCCACCGCCGCCATACAGGGTAATGATATTCGCCAAACCGAAACAATACAAAGTAAAAGCCCCCGACATCTGTCGGGGGCTTAGGATAGGTGTTTGGCAGTGACCTACTTTCGCATGGAAGAACCACACTATCATCGGCGCTGAGTCGTTTCACGGTCCTGTTCGGGATGGGAAGGCGTGGGACCAACTCGCTATGGCCGCCAAACTTAAACTGTACAAATCGGCAAAGCCTTAATCAATATATTTGGTGATGACTGGATCAGTCAGTAAGCTTTTTATTTGAAGTTCTTCAAATGATAGAGTCAAGCCTCACGAGCAATTAGTATGGGTTAGCTTCACGCGTTACCGCGCTTCCACACCCCACCTATCAACGTCCTGGTCTCGAACGACTCTTTAGTGCGGTTAAACCGCAAGGGAAGTCTCATCTTCAGGCGAGTTTCGCGCTTAGATGCTTTCAGCGCTTATCTCTTCCGAACTTAGCTACCCGGCTATGCAACTGGCGTTACAACCGGTACACCAGAGGTTCGTCCACTCCGGTCCTCTCGTACTAGGAGCAGCCCCCGTCAAACTTCCAACGCCCACTGCAGATAGGGGACCAAACTGTCTCACGACGTTTTTAAACCCAGCTCACGTACCACTTTAAATGGCGAACAGCCATACCCTTGGGACCGACTACAGCCCCAGGATGTGATGAGCCGACATCGAGGTGCCAAACTCCGCCGTCGATATGAACTCTTGGGCGGAATCAGCCTGTTATCCCCGGAGTACCTTTTATCCGTTGAGCGATGGCCCTTCCATACAGAACCACCGGATCACTATGTCCTGCTTTCGCACCTGCTCGACTTGTCGGTCTCGCAGTTAAGCTACCTTTTGCCATTGCACTATCAGTCCGATTTCCGACCGGACCCTAGGTAACCTTCGAACTCCTCCGTTACTCTTTTGGGAGGAGACCGCCCCAGTCAAACTGCCTACCATGCACGGTCCCCGACCCGGATTACGGGTCTGGGTTAGAACCTCAAAGACACCAGGGTGGTATTTCAAGGACGGCTCCACAGAGACTGGCGTCTCTGCTTCTAAGCCTCCCACCCTATCCTACACAAGTGACTTCAAAGTCCAATGCAAAGCTACAGTAAAGGTTCACGGGGTCTTTCCGTCTAGCAGCGGGTAGATTGCATCTTCACAACCACTTCAACTTCGCTGAGTCTCGGGAGGAGACAGTGTGGCCATCGTTACGCCATTCGTGCGGGTCGGAACTTACCCGACAAGGAATTTCGCTACCTTAGGACCGTTATAGTTACGGCCGCCGTTTACTGGGGCTTCGATCCGATGCTCTCACATCTTCAATTAACCTTCCAGCACCGGGCAGGCGTCACACCCTATACGTCCACTTTCGTGTTAGCAGAGTGCTGTGTTTTTTTAATAAACAGTCGCAGCCACCTATTCTCTGCGACCCTCCGAGGCTTACGGAGCAAGTCCTTAACCTTAGAGGGCATACCTTCTCCCGAAGTTACGGTATCAATTTGCCGAGTTCCTTCTCCCGAGTTCTCTCAAGCGCCTTAGAATTCTCATCCTGCCCACCTGTGTCGGTTTGCGGTACGGTTCGATTCAAACTGAAGCTTAGTGGCTTTTCCTGGAAGCGTGGTATCGGTTACTTCATGTCCGTAGACACTCGTCATCACTTCTCGGTGTTAAGAAGACCCGGATTTGCCTAAGTCTTCCACCTACCGGCTTAAACAAGCTATTCCAACAGCTTGCTAACCTAACCTTCTCCGTCCCCACATCGCATTTGAATCAAGTACAGGAATATTAACCTGTTTCCCATCGACTACGCATTTCTGCCTCGCCTTAGGGGCCGACTCACCCTACGCCGATGAACGTTGCGTAGGAAACCTTGGGCTTTCGGCGAGCGGGCTTTTCACCCGCTTTATCGCTACTCATGTCAACATTCGCACTTCTGATACCTCCAGCACACTTTACAATGCACCTTCATCGGCCTACAGAACGCTCCCCTACCATGCCAGTAAACTGGCATCCGCAGCTTCGGTTATAGATTTGAGCCCCGTTACATCTTCCGCGCAGGACGACTCGACCAGTGAGCTATTACGCTTTCTTTAAATGATGGCTGCTTCTAAGCCAACATCCTGGCTGTCTGGGCCTTCCCACTTCGTTTACCACTTAATCTATCATTTGGGACCTTAGCTGGCGGTCTGGGTTGTTTCCCTCTTGACAACGGACGTTAGCACCCGCTGTCTGTCTCCCGAGGAACCACTTGATGGTATTCTTAGTTTGCCATGGGTTGGTAAGTTGCAATAACCCCCTAGCCATAACAGTGCTTTACCCCCATCAGTGTCTTGCTCGAGGCACTACCTAAATAGTTTTCGGGGAGAACCAGCTATCTCCGAGTTTGTTTAGCCTTTCACCCCTATCCACAGCTCATCCCCGCATTTTGCAACATGCGTGGGTTCGGTCCTCCAGTACCTGTTACGGCACCTTCAACCTGGCCATGGATAGATCACTCGGTTTCGGGTCTACACCCAGCAACTGTTCGCCCTATTAAGACTCGGTTTCCCTACGCCTCCCCTATTCGGTTAAGCTCGCTACTGAATGTAAGTCGTTGACCCATTATACAAAAGGTACGCAGTCACACCACAAGGGTGCTCCCACTGTTTGTATGCATCAGGTTTCAGGTTCTATTTCACTCCCCTCCCGGGGTTCTTTTTCGCCTTTCCCTCACGGTACTGGTTCACTATCGGTCGATGATGAGTATTTAGCCTTGGAGGATGGTCCCCCATATTCAGACAGGATTTCACGTGTCCCGCCCTACTTTTTCGTACGCTTAGTACCACCGTTGAGATTTCGAATACGGGACTATCACCCACTATGGTCAAGCTTCCCAGCTTGTTCTTCTATCTCGACAGTTATTACGTACAGGCTCCTCCGCGTTCGCTCGCCACTACTTGCGGAATCTCGGTTGATTTCTTTTTCCTCCGGGTACTTAGATGGTTCAGTTCTCCGGGTTCGCTTCTCTAAGTCTATGTATTCAACTTAGGATACTGCACAGAATGCAGTGGGTTTCCCCATTCGGACATCGCGGGATCATAGCTTTATTGCCAGCTCCCCCACGCTTTTCGCAGGCTTACACGTCCTTCGTCGCCTATCATCGCCAAGGCATCCACCTGATGCACTTATTCACTTGACTCTATCATTTCAAGAACTTCTCTGACTTTGCCTGACATTCCGTTGACTAGAACATCAAACTTGAATTTCCTACTCTGATAAAGCTTACTGCTTTGTTGTGTCTTAATCCCGCCTTTTTGTCTTTCGGGATTAAGTCGATACAATCATCACCCAAATACTGTACCTGTTTTTCTTTTCCTGTTCAGGAGACAACTGACCGTTTGCAATCGGTCAATCATCAAAAACAGACACATTGTCTTTGTTTGTTGATTTCGGCTTTCCAATTTGTTAAAGATCGATGCGTTCAATATTGCTATTTACTTCGCAAATCAAAATGAGCTGATTATTATAGCAGCCTTTTCTTTTTTTCCGTCAAACTGATTCGTCAGCAGACTTCTCTTTAGAAAAAAAGAAAGCAGTCACACTGCCTTTTTAACTCGCTTTGATTTGGAAAGTATTGGTGGAGGCAAACGGGATCGAACCGATGACCCCCTGCTTGCAAAGCAGGTGCTCTACCAACTGAGCTATGCCCCCGTTCTTGGTGGGTCTGGGAGGACTTGAACCTCCGACCCCACGCTTATCAAGCGTGTGCTCTAACCAGCTGAGCTACAAACCCGGATTCTCTTCTTAAGCGAACCTTGTCTTCACTCAAGCATTCTTCCGCATCTTCTACAGTTTACCGATAAGTGTGAATGCGACAACCTCTTCTTTCTCTAGAAAGGAGGTGATCCAGCCGCAGGTTCCCCTACGGCTACCTTGTTACGACTTCACCCCAGTCATGAAGCATACCGTGGTAAGCGGGCTCCTTGCGGTTACCCTACCTACTTCTGGTATCCCCCACTCCCATGGTGTGACGGGCGGTGTGTACAAGACCCGGGAACGTATTCACCGCAGTATGCTGACCTGCGATTACTAGCGATTCCGACTTCATGCACTCGAGTTGCAGAGTGCAATCCGGACTACGATCGGTTTTGTGAGATTGGCTCCGCCTCGCGGCTTGGCTACCCTCTGTACCGACCATTGTATGACGTGTGAAGCCCTGGTCATAAGGGCCATGAGGACTTGACGTCATCCCCACCTTCCTCCGGCTTGTCACCGGCAGTCTCATTAGAGTGCCCAACTTAATGATGGCAACTAATGACAAGGGTTGCGCTCGTTGCGGGACTTAACCCAACATCTCACGACACGAGCTGACGACAGCCATGCAGCACCTGTGTTACGGCTCCCGAAGGCACTCCTCCGTCTCTGGAGGATTCCGTACATGTCAAGACCAGGTAAGGTTCTTCGCGTTGCATCGAATTAATCCACATCATCCACCGCTTGTGCGGGTCCCCGTCAATTCCTTTGAGTTTTAATCTTGCGACCGTACTCCCCAGGCGGTCGATTTCACGCGTTAGCTTCGCTACTAAGCAGTCATGCTGCCCAACAGCTAATCGACATCGTTTAGGGCGTGGACTACCAGGGTATCTAATCCTGTTTGCTACCCACGCTTTCGGGCATGAACGTCAGTGTTATCCCAGGAGGCTGCCTTCGCCATCGGTATTCCTCCACATCTCTACGCATTTCACTGCTACACGTGGAATTCTACCTCCCTCTGACACACTCTAGTCACCCAGTTCAGAACGCAGTTCCCAGGTTGAGCCCGGGGATTTCACATCCTGCTTAAGTAACCGTCTGCGCCCGCTTTACGCCCAGTAATTCCGATTAACGCTCGCACCCTACGTATTACCGCGGCTGCTGGCACGTAGTTAGCCGGTGCTTATTCTTCAGGTACCGTCATCAGACAGGGGTATTAACCCCGCCCTTTTTCTTCCCTGACAAAAGTCCTTTACAACCCGAAGGCCTTCTTCAGACACGCGGCATGGCTGGATCAGGCTTGCGCCCATTGTCCAAAATTCCCCACTGCTGCCTCCCGTAGGAGTCTGGGCCGTGTCTCAGTCCCAGTGTGGCGGATCATCCTCTCAGACCCGCTACTGATCGTCGCCTTGGTAGGCCTTTACCCCACCAACTAGCTAATCAGATATCGGCCGCTCAAACAGCGCAAGGCCAAATGGTCCCCTGCTTTCTTCCTCAGAAAAATATGCGGTATTAGCTAATCTTTCGATTAGTTATCCCCCACTGCTCGGTACGTTCCGATATGTTACTCACCCGTTCGCCACTCGCCACCCAAGAAGCAAGCTTCTCTGTGCTGCCGTCCGACTTGCATGTGTAAAGCATGCCGCCAGCGTTCAATCTGAGCCAGGATCAAACTCTTATGTTCAATCTCTAACTTTTTTTAACTTCTGGTCTGCTTCAAAGAAACCAACAGGACAATGTCTAAAAACATCATCTTGTCTGTCTTTCAAACAGTGTGAGGCTGTCGCACTCACACTTATCGGTAATCTGTTTTTGTTAAAGAGCAAAAAAACGAATTATAAAGCATTTCATCTCGTTGTCAATCAAAACTTTTCTTAAAACCTCGAAAAATCAGACCAACTGTGATATACTTACCTGTTCGTTCAATCACCGCCGAAGCAGCGAAGAACCGAACTATACCCCTCCCCTCAAAAACCGTCAACTCCTAAACCGCAAAAAATTCCACAAAACCTAACAACAACCTGAAATACAAAGACTTTTATTTCAAAATATTCTCAAACCAAACTCAATCAACAGCAAAGGTCGTCTGAAACCTCTTTCAGACGACCTTATGAGACCTTTGCAAAAAAGCCTTTCCCCCAACAGCAGAAACCCAAACACAGGTTTTCGTCTATTTCCGCCCCTAATTGCTCCTGATTTTTACCCAAATACCCCTTAATCCTCCCCAGATACCTGATAATCAGGCATCCGGGCCGCCTTTTTAGGCGGCAACAGGCACACTTAGCCTGTTAGCCGCTTTCAACAGGTTCAAACACATCGCCTTCAGATGGCTTTGCGCACTCACTTTACACAGACCAAAATAGGCTGCCCGGGCGTAGCGGAATTTACGGTGCAGCGTACCGAAGCTTTGTTCGACCACATAACGGGTCTTCGACAAATATCGGTTGCGTTTGGTTTGCGCTTCCGTCAGCGGATGGTTGCGGCAGGCTTTTGCGCATAATGCCGTCTAACAACTGATGCTCTTTCAGATGTTGCCGGTTTTTCCGCACTGTCGTAGCCTTTATCGGCATAGACGGTCGTACCTTCGCTTAGGCCTTCCAACAAAGGCGACAGATGGTTACACTCATGGACATTGGCGGGGGTGATGTGCAGTTTCTCGATATAGCCTTCCTCATCGGTACGGGTATGTTGTTTGTAACCGAGTTTGTAGAGGCCGTTTTTCTTTGTCCAACGGGCATCTTTGTCCTTACTCGGTGTGGTTTGTCCGCTGACTTGTCCTTCCTCGTCGACTTCTATGGCCTGACGCTGTTTGCTGCCGGCAGTCTGAATAATGGTGGCATCAATGACGGCGGCGGATGCCTTCTCTACTTTTAGGTTTTTTTCGGCCAGTTGGCAGTTAATCAGTTCCAGCAATTCGGACAGGGTGTCGTCTTGCGCCAGCCAGTTGCGGTAGCGGCATAAGGTGCTGTAATCGGGGATGCTCAGTTCGTCAAAACGGCAAAACAGGTTGAAATCGATGCGGGTGATGAGGCTGTGTTCGAGTTCGGGATCGGAGAGGCTGTGCCATTGTCCGAGCAGGACGGCTTTGAACATGGACAACAGGGGATAGGAGGGACGGCCGCGGTGGTCTCTAAGAACGTGTTCATTGTCTCAGCCTCTGCTGTAAACTATCGGCATGAACAGAAAAACCTACCCAAGCGATATCAGTCGCGAGCAATTTGCGCCTCTCCTTCCCCTGCTGGAAAGTGCCCGTAAACGCACAGCGCCACGCCAGGTGGACTTGTACGATGTCTTTTGTGCCATTCTCTACCTGCAACGCACTGGCTGCTCCTGGCGCGCTTTGCCGGGCGACTTCCCCAAATGGCGCACCGTGCATTCCTACTTCCAGAGATGGACCGAACCACGCGAGAGTGGCATCAGCATCCTTGAGGAAGCATTAAAAAAAATCAGGTAGTTGCGGAGCGCCGCAAGCAGGGGCGCCATGAAGCAACTACTTTCCTGATTATTGATGCGCAGAGTGTGAAGAACACGGATACCGCCATGGAAAAAAAGGCTACGATGCGGGCGAGAAGGTTAGCGGTATCAAGCGACATATAGCGGTTGACACGCAAGGTTTGC
Organism: uncultured Neisseria sp.; assembly: GCA_916438535.1. Taxonomy (GTDB): domain Bacteria; phylum Pseudomonadota; class Gammaproteobacteria; order Burkholderiales; family Neisseriaceae; genus Neisseria. The sequence continues at coordinate 833,938 of CAKAEP010000001.1, forward strand.
CGCATGCCCTTGCGGTAACGACGGCGGATGTTACGGATAGAAAAAGGCTGCCTGGTGGCATTGGAACGTGGGCGGGATAATCTTGGTGCGATACAAAAAAATCCTTGCTGACGGTGGTTACACGGGTAAGGCATTTGCTTCGTCGGTACAGGAGTTGATTGGTGCGGAGGTAGAGATTGCCAAACGAAACGAATTGCACCGTTTTTGCAGTATTGCCGAAGCGATGGGTAGTAGAGCGCAGCTTTTCCTGGTTGGAAAAGAACAGGCGGCTTTGGAAAAACTGCGAGCGTAAGTTGAGTACCAGTCTGCAAATGGTAGCTTTGGCTTTCTTGGGAGTCCTGCTACGAAGACTATGAACACGCTCTAAGGTAACGGGTTCTTTTGACGATTCAGGTATTGTTCGATCGGCTGCCAATCAATCACCTGATCCAACTTCAATAATGGGAAGCGGTCGATGTGTTTGGCGATCATGGCTTGTGCGGTTTGTTGGAAGAAGGTGCTCATGGGAAATCCCCTAAATGTCTTGATGGGAATTTAGGGGATTTTTGGGGAATTTTTGCAAAGGTCTCCTTATGTTATTCAATCTCGCATCATGTTTTACCAATCTTGCTCATTCAGAAAAATATTTACCCTCCTGAATATTACATCACCTCGTTGACATATATAGATCTTCCTCAAAATTGCTTGTTTATTCTTTATCCATGTTAGTATAAACATATTTTTGAACACGTATTTTAATCATGAGTAAACATATTCTGCTGGGTATTAGTGGCGGCATTGCCGCTTATAAGTCTTGCGAGTTGGTACGCTTGCTGAAAAAAACAGGGGCATTCAATCAGTGTGGTAATGAGCAAAACATCAACCGAATTTATTTCACCACTGACTTTTCAGGCCTTAAGCGGAAATCCTGTTCTAACAGATACGCATGAAAATAGCTTAGGAAATGGCATGGCTCATATTAATTTAACACGTGAGGCAGATGCGTTGGTCATTGCACCGGCAACAGCCAATACGATTGCCAAAATTTCCCATGGCATTGCGGATAACCTCCTGGCTAATCTTGTTGCCGCACGGAAATGTCCTTTAGCAGTTGCTCCCGCCATGAATGTAGAGATGTGGAACAATCCTGCCAATCTACGCAATATCGAACAACTACGTTCAGACGGTATTACTGTCTTTCAGCCGGCATATGGCGAACAGGCCTGTGGGGAAATTGGACTTGGTCGAATGCTTGAAGCAGCTGATTTGGCTGATTTAATTTCCGACTTATGGACACCTAAAATCTTATTAGGCAAACGTATTTTAATCACAGCCGGAGCAACATTTGAAGCCATCGACCCTGTACGCGGTATTACAAACATCTCTAGCGGACAGATGGGTACGGCTTTAGCACGGACATGCAGGGCTGCAGGGGCTAAAGTAACTCTGATTTATGGGCAACTCCAAACTACTATTCCAACCGGGCTTTTTCATACAGAACAAGCCGTAAGTGCTGAAGAAATGTTCTGTGCTGTTCACAATCATATTACCAACCAAGATGTATTTATCTCCGTTGCAGCTGTTGCTGACTATAAGGTGAAAAATAGCAGTTCCCAAAAAATGAAAAAAGATGGTTCCGGTAAAGTTCCTATTATCGAATTAACGGAAAACCCTGATATTCTCGCTTCCATTGCTTCTTTACCTACCCCTCCCTTCTGTGTCGGGTTTGCCGCTGAAAGCGAACGCGTTCTAGAATATGCCAGAATCAAAAGAATCAGGAAAAATATCCCTATGCTGGTTGCAAATCAAATTTCCCAGTCAATGGGAAAAACGACTAATCAAATTACCATTATTGATGACGAAAATGAGATTTCATTCCCAGAAACAGATAAACGTCAAGCAGCAGATAACATTGTCCAACATCTTGCAGCTCGTCTGAATCGTTGATCATGAACAATATAGCAAAATAATTCTCAAAATAAGCAAGAACAATGCTATTTTTTTGAAAAGTCCAAAGGTCGTCTGAAAATTTTAACGAAACCCGTTTCCCTGTTTTCAGACGACCTTCATCTTTAATCTAAACAAAAAAAGGAAGAAAAATGAGGTTTCTTCCTTCTTCGTTTAAGGTTAAATTTTAACCGCCGAAGTCATCCAAGAGGATGTTTTCATCTTCCACGCCCAAGTCTTTAAGCATTTTGATGACGGACTGGTTCATGATCGGCGGGCCGCACATGTAGAATTCGCAGTCTTCCGGTGCTTCATGGTTTTTCAGGTGGTTTTCGTAAACCACGTTGTGGATGAAGCCTGTGTAACCGTCCCAGTTGTCTTCAGGCAATGGGTCGGACAGGGCAACGTGCCATGTGAAGTTCGGGTACTCTGCCGCGAGTTGGTCGAAGTCTTCAACATAGAACATTTCACGTTTAGAACGGGCACCATACCAGAAAGTAATCTTACGTTTGGAGTTCAAACGTTTCAGCTGGTCGAAAATGTGGGAGCGCATCGGCGCCATACCCGCACCGCCGCCGATAAATACCATTTCCGCATCGGTGTCTTTGGCGAAGAATTCGCCGAACGGGCCGGAGATGGTTACTTTGTCACCGGGTTTGAGCGACCAGATGTAAGACGACATTTGTCCCGGAGGCGCATCGGGTACGCGCGGAGGCGGCGTGGCGATACGCACATTCAGCATGATGATGCCTTTTTCTTCAGGATATGAAGCCATGGAGTAGGCACGCAAAATCGGCTCGTCCACTTTGGAAACATATTGCCACAGATTGTATTTGTCCCAGTCTTCGTGATATTCCTTGGGAATGTCGAAGTCTTTGTAGGCAACGGTGTGCGGCGGGGCTTCGATTTGGATGTAGCCGCCGGCGCGGAAGGGAACTTCTTCGCCTTCGGGAATGGCAAGTTTGAGTTCTTTAATGAACGTGGCTTTGTTGTCATTGGAGATGACGGTGCATTCCCATTTTTTCACGCCGAACACTTCTTCCGGCACTTCGATGTCCATGTCGGTTTTGACGTTGACCTGACAAGACAGACGGCAGCCTTCACGTGCTTCGCGTTTGCTGATGTGGGACAACTCGGTCGGCAGAATGTCGCCGCCGCCGCTTTTCACGACAACGCGGCATTGTCCGCACGAACCACCGCCACCGCAGGCGGAGGGAACGAAGATACCTTGGCTGGCAAGCGCGCCCAACAGTTTGCCGCCGGCGGGCATAGTCAGCTCTTTTTTTCATCATTGACTTTGATGGTGATGTCACCCTCGCTCACCAGCTTGGATTTGGCAAACAGAATCATTAGTGCCAAAGCCAAGACGATGACGGTGAACATCACGATACCTAAAATAATTTCCATGCCGAATCCTTTCTTATAACTGGATGCCGGAGAACGACATAAACGCCATCGCCATCAGGCCGGCGGAGATGAAGGTGATGCCCAGTCCTTTGAGGCCTTTGGGAGCGTCCGAATATTTCATTTTTTCGGTAATGCCCGCCAAGGCGACAATCGCCAGCATCCAGCCCAAACCTGCGCCGAAACCGTACACGACGGATTCGCCGAAGTTGTATTCACGTTGTGCCATAAACGAGACGGCACCGAAAAATCGCGCAGTTCACGGTAATCAGCGGCAGGTAGATGCCCAGCGCGTTGTAGAGGGCGGGAACGAATTTGTCCAAGAACATTTCCAGAATCTGCACCAAAGCCGCAATCACGCCGATGAAGGTGATGAATTTCAGGAAGGTCAAATCCACGCCTTCGACAATCGCGCCGTCTTTGAGCAACGAGTAAACGAGCTGGTTGGCTGGGACGGACAGGCCGAGTACGAAGGTAACGGCAACACCCAAGCCGAATGCGGTGGATACTTTTTTTCGATACCGCCAGAAAAGTACACATGCCCAAGAAGAAGGATAGCGCCATGTTTTTCAATGAAGACGGATTTCACAAAAAAAGGCTTAAATAGTGTTCCATGTCTTATTCCTCCGCCTGTTCGGGTTTCCATGTGCGCAAACCCCAAATCAAAAAGCCGATGATGAAGAATGCGCTCGGTGCCAGCAGGAAGAGGCCGTTGGTTTGATACCAGCCGCCGTCCTGCACGGTTTGGAAAACGGTGTAACCCAAGAGCTTGCCAGAGCCGACAAGCTCACGGATGGTTGCGATGATAATCAGCATCATGCCATAACCCGCGCCGTTGCCGATACCGTCCACCAGGCTTTCCAACGGCGGCTCTTTCATGGCGAAGGCTTCGGCACGCCCCATCACGATACAGTTGGTAATAATCAGGCCGACGAATACGGAGAGTTGTTTGGACAATTCGTAGGCATAGGCCTGCAACAATTGGTCAACCAGCGTAACCAGCGACGCGACAATCGCCATCTGCACGATAATGCGGATGCTGTTGGGGATGTAGTTGCGCACCAGCGAGATGAAGAAGCTGGAAAAACCAGTTACCAAACTGACGGAAATACCCATCACGATGGCCGTCTGAAGTTTGGTGGTAACCGCCAGCGCCGAACAAATACCCAAAACCTGCAAGGCAATCGGGTTGTTGTCAATAAAGGGTGAAAACATCAAATGTTTCAAGCGTTTCATATCAGCCATTATTGTGCTCCTGCTGATTTCAATTTGTTCAGGTAGGGGATATAGCCGTTTTCGCCGAACCAGTAGGCAAACGAACCTTGTACGCCTTTGGAAGTCAGCGATGCACCGGAAAGGGCATCTACGCCATGTTCTTTGTCCGAGCTTCCGCCTTTGGAAACATGCAGGGCAAGTTTGCCTTGTTCGTCAAAGAGTTTTTTGCCGACGAATTTTTGTTGCCACAACGGATTGCCGATTTCACCGCCCAAGCCCGGAGTTTCGCCTTGGTCGTAGTAGGTGATGCCGTTAATGGTGTTGCCGTCAGGTTGGATGGCGACAAAGCCGTACATGACCGACCACAAACCGTTGCCGTGCATAGGCAGGATGATTTGGCTGACTTTGCCGTCATCGCCTTTTACCAAATAAACTTCGGTGTATTTGGCACGGCTTTTGATGCCGGCCAAATCGTCTTCAGGTTTGATTTGGATGCTTTGCGCGGGGTCTTTGGCGGCAACGCGTGCGCTGAAGTCTTTCGGCGCATCTTTCACATATTCGCCGGTCGCCAAATCGACCACGCGTTGTTCGATGCGGTCGGCAAAGGTTTTGCTGATGTCGGTATTTTTATCCAGCAAACCGGCAACGCTCAGGATGTAGCTTTGTTTATCCTGAACCTTTTGTTTTTCCTGAACCGGTTTCAAGCCGACAACCGCGCCCGCCACGATGACCGAGCAAATCAGGCTGACCGCCAACACCACAATCAGCGTGCCGCTGAAGCTGTCTTTATCGAATTTCTTAGCCATTGCTGCGCGCCTTTCTGCGTTTGATGTTCGCTTGTGCGACAAAATAGTCGAAAATCGGGGCAAACAGGTTGGCAAACAGAATCGCCAACATCATGCCTTCGGGGTAAGCCGGATTGACCACGCGGATTAACACGCACATCACGCCGATTAGCGCGCCGTACCACCATTTGCCGACATTGGTAAAGGAAGCGGAAACGGGGTCGGTCGCCATAAACAGCATACCGATGGCGAAGCCGCCGACGACCAGATGCCAGTACCAAGGCATGCTGAACATCGGGTTGGTGTCCGAACCGATGACGTTAAACAGCGAAGACATGGCAATCATACCGATCATCACACCGGCAATAATGCGCCAAGAAGCGATGCGGGCAAACACGATAAACGCACCGCCGATTAAAAGCGCCAAAGTGGATACTTCGCCGATAGAACCGGGCACGTTACCGATAAACGCATCCATCCAAGTGATGGATTGATTGGTAACGGTTTTTCAGACCTTCCGAACCGTGTGCCGCCCACTGAGCCAACGCAGTTGCACCGGAATAGCCGTCAACTGCCGTCCAAACAGTGTCGCCGGTAATATTGGCGGGATAGGCGAAGAACAAGAAAGCACGGCCTGCCAGCGCAGGGTTCATAAAGTTTTTACCCGTACCGCCGAATACCTCTTTTGCAACCACCACGCCGAAGGTAATACCCAAGGCAGCCTGCCACAGCGGCAGCGTAGGCGGAACGATTAAGGCAAACAAAATCGAAGTCACGAAGAAACCTTCGTTAATTTCGTGTTTGCGCACGGTGGCGAACAAAACTTCCCAGAAACCGCCGACGACAAATACGGTTGCGTAAATCGGCAGGAAGTAAATCACGCCGAACAGCATTTTGCCCAACACGCCCGCTTCAGACGACATATTGATGCCCAAAGCGTTGGCAAGGGTGTAATGCCAGTCGTTGGCGATGCTTTGTTGCAGCAAATCGGGTGTTAACGCACCGAATGCCTGCGCACCGACGTTGTACATACCGTAAAACATGGCGGGGAACAAAGCCAGCCACACCAAAATCATCATGCGTTTGGAGTCCAACGCGTCGCGGACGTGTGCCGCTTTGCGCGTTACCGCGCCGGATGTGTAGAAAATCGTCACCGCAGCTTCATAGAGGGCATACCATTTTTCATGTTTGCCGCCCGGCAGGAAGTGCGGTTCGATTTTTTCCAGAAAATGTTTCAAGCCCATAATCAGCCTTCCTTCTCAATGGTTTCCAGCACCTTGCGCAACAGCGGGCCGTATTCGTATTTACCCGGGCAGACGAAGCTGCACAAAGCGAGGTCTTCTTCGTCCAACTCCAAGCAACCCAAAGCCTGCGCGCTGTCGGTGTCGCCAACGATTAAATCGCGCAAAAGCAAGGTGGGCAGGATGTCCAGCGGCATCACGCGCTCGTAAGTACCGATGGGAACCATAGCGCGGTCGCCGCCGTTGACGGCTGTCGTGAACTTGAAGAGTTTGTTTTTCAGGAAATGACCGAGGGTCGTACGCGTAATCGAGTATTTGTCCGGCTGCGGCGCAACCCAGCCGAACAGCTCTTTGCTGCGGCCTTCTTCGATAACGGAAATTTGATTGTGGTAGCGTCCCAAATAATCATGCGTGCCTTGTGCAATCGCACCGTTCAATACCGAACCGGAAATCACACGGTTGTCTGCGTCAACCAATTCGCCGGCGGTAATTTGCGACACCTTCGCACCCAAAACGGTACGCAGGAGGCGCGGTTTGTTGACTTGCGGGCCGCCCAAAGCAACTACGCGCTTGGTATTCAGACGACCTGTTACGAACAAACGTCCGATCGCAATCACGTCTTGATAATTGATGGTCCAAACGGTTTTTATTCGCGCCGACAGGCTCGATGAAATGAATGTGCGTGCCGCTCAAACCCGCGGGATGAGGGCCGCCGAATTCGTGTGTTTCAATGTTGGCGGCGTTTTTCAGACGGCACGTCCGCACCGGCTGCCTTACAAACATGGATTTTGCGTTCGGTCAGACGGCTCAACACCCGCAAACCTCGTCTGAAATCCTCGGCGGCTTCTTTGATCACGACCACAGGGTCTGCCGCCAGCGGATTGGTGTCCATCGCGTTGACGAAAATGGCGAACGGCTCGGCATCGACGGCAGGAATTTTTGCTGAATGGACGGGTACGCAGCGCAGTCCACAAACCGGATTGAATCAGATTGCGGCGCACTTCTTCGCCGCTTAAGTTTGCCAACGCATCGGGCGCGTAGCGTTCGAACTCGATTTCGTCATCGCCCTCAACGGCAATCACGACCGACTGAAGCACGCGCTTTTCGCCGCGGTGAATCGCGGCGATTTTGCCAGAAGCCGGCGCAGTAAACACCACGCCCGGATTTTTTTCTTGTCTTCAAACAGCACTTGGCCTTTTTTGACGGCATCGCCTTCCTTGACTTTCATCGAGGGGCGCATACCGGCATATTCTTCGCCAAGCAACGCGACTTCGGTAATGGCCGGACCGTCGTAAACGGCTTGCTCCGGTCTGCCCGCGATGGGCAGGTCTAGGCCTTTTTTTGATTTTAATCATAGATTTGCATTACTTGTGATGAGTTAAACAGAATAAAATGTTCCAACTTTTCAGACGACGTTTGAAATGGCAAAGCATGGGGGAGGTCGTCTGAAAGTAAAGCCTTACTTACGGAAAAACAACAATTAAATGAAAACTGTAAAACGTTTGATTTTAGCAGGAACAGCCCGCCTTATGTCAGATTTACGCAGATTTTTTCCAGCTTTCTGCCCTGAATCCCACGCAAAACGGCCCTCCAATAAAATTACAAGATATTGATGCCCCAAATTAATCCCTGGCAGAATACAAAAAGGTCGTCTGAAAACCGAATCACAAGAATCAGGTTTTCAGACGACCTTTTGAAGTTTAGGAATCAGAACAACTGCCAAACGAAGAAGATCAGCGTGTGCAGTATAAACAGCGGAATCAATACCCCCACCGACCACATCATATAACCGAAGAAAGTCGGCATCGGCACGCCCCGCTGCTCGGCAATCGCTTTAACCATAAAGTTCGGCGCATTGCCGATATAAGTGAGCGCGCCCATAAACACCGAACCCATGGATACTGCCAACAGCGAATGGAACAGATGCCCCGTCATCAGCGCCTGAGCATCGCCGCCCGCCATATTGAAGAACACTAGATAAGTCGGCGCATTATCCAAAAATGCGGACAACAAACCGCTCATCCAGAAATACATCGTATTAATCGGATTGCCCGAAGCGTCATGCACCAACGACACCACCGCACCCAGCGCACCCGCCTCGCCCGCCTTCAAAATCGCCAAAACAGGGGAAATCGTAATGAAAAATACCCAAAAACAGTTTGCCCACTTCGGCAATCGGGTCGAAATTGAATTCATTGCCCGCCCTGACCTGTTTGGGCGTAATCAGCAACGAAACAACGGTCAGCACCAGCAAAATCACATCGCGCACCAAGTTTTGCAACGCATAGTGGCTGCCTAAAATCTCAAACCCCGGATGATCGGGCTTCCACAAGCCGGACAGCAAAACCGCACCGACCACGCCCGCCAGCAGCAGAAAATTCCATTTGCCGGCAATACGCAAATCTTCATCGGCCTCCTCTTCCTGCCGAATCTGTTCCACATTGGCTTCACGCGCGTGATAACGGCTGTCAATAATGTAAAACACCAGCAACAGCACCACCGTACTGATCAATACGGGCATCAACATGTGTTTTACCGTCCACATGAAATCCACGCCCTTCAAGAAGCCTAAAAACAGCGGAGGATCGCCCAACGGCGTCAGGCCGCCGCCGATATTTGCCACCAAAAAAATAAAGAATATAACGACATGCACCTTATTCTTGCGGTAATGGTTTGCCTTCAGCAGCGGACGAATCATCAGCATTGCCGCACCGGTCGTCCCCATAAAGGAAGCCATCACCGTCCCCGCCGCCAGCAGCCCGGTATTCAGCGCAGGCGTACCATTGAGCTTACCCCAAACCAAAATCCCGCCCGAAATCGTATATAAAGCCAAAAGCAGCAGGATAAACGGGATATATTCCTCAACCAGCGCATGGGCAACCGTATGCACACCCGCCCCGAAACCGAACACAACGGCGAACGGAACCAAAAACAGCAGCGTCCAAAACGCTGTAATCTTGCCGAAATGGTGATGCCAGGTATGCGCGAAAAAGAGCGGACCCAACGCGATAGACAAAAGAATCAACGCGAACGGCGCACCCCAAAACAGACTGAGCGTCGCGCCGTCAAAATCAGCGGCGTGAGACACAGCAGGAAGCAGGATAAGGGATAGAATTGGTAAGCGGCGCATTGTTTTTCCTTGTTTTTCTTAGTTTTTTTCTTATGGACGAAAAGCCTAAACAAACACATCCGCACAATGCCGTGAAATCAAACAAAAAAACGTCTGCAACCAACCTTGGCATCAAGCGGCGGAGTGTTGCCATATGTAAACCTTGTTTGATTGTAAGTGAAAACCCCGCCCCAAACCAGTCAAAATAACCGACCGCCCTACCCTGTTTCCCAATCTTCAAGCCCCTCTTTCGCCCTATCCGTTGAATCATATTTTTCAAAAATCCTTTTTGAAAATAGAATGCTAGGCAAGCAGCAATGTAAACTATCGAAATATAACTTTAGATTTATTCTTTCAAAAAAATTTACACAATATGCCCTTACTCAAATAAAAAAGCTAAAGGTCGTCTGAAAAAAATTTCAGACGACCTTTTATTATTCAAACCAAACACAATCAGAACGTTTTACTGAATTCGACAAACATTCTGGTTTTGCCGTATTCATTATATTTGTCGTTACTCCATGTTTTTGTGGTGGGCGACGGTCAGGCGCGGGGTGATGCCTTTGAAGTGGAAAGCGCGGTGCCACACGGCGATCGAAATATCTGCTTCTTTATCGCGGCGGTTTTTCCTGACCGCTCAAAAGGCTGGGCGTTTGATAACGGCGTTGCGCCGCACTCAGCCGCAACATAGTCGACAGCCCTTTGCCCCATTCCTGCCCCCATGCGGTACGGAGGCTGTAACGGTCGAAGCTGTCCGATTTGTCTTCTTTATTGCGTTCCTGATAAATGTCGAAACCGCCGACCCAGTATTGGCGGGCGTTTCGGTAATAGACGACGGAATTACTCAACAGGCGGTTGTTGCTGTCGGAACGGGCGCGGCGGGTGTTTTTCAGACGACCCATTTCAACGGCGCTCAAGGTTTGCAGCTTAGGCTGCCACCAGCGGTTGATGTGCAGGCGCGCACCGCTGGAGTAGGTGTAAGGATCGTTGCCGTAGAAGCGGCGTTCGTGGAACGGGGTCAAGCCGATGTCGTTGCGCTGGTCGGCGTAGCCTGCGCCTACCGAAAAGCGGGTGGTTACGTCGTTATACTTGGTTTGTTCGGGATAAATTTTGCCGTAATTGTCCGCGCCTGCCGTAACGTACCAGCCTTTGGGCAGCGACCATTTTTTCTCTGCGCCGAGTTGGTAGTTGATGGCGGTAGCGTCGATAGGCTCGGGAAAGGTCCAGTTGCCGTATGTGCGGCGGCTGGGAGCTTGGTTGATGTTTTGTTCGCGGGTAACGCTCATGCCGGCGTTGAATTTCCACGAATCGCGCTCGCGCAATGCTTTGCGGTAAGATTCGATGCCTTTGACGAGCGGCTCGGGCAGATTGGCTTCTGTTTTGAGTTTGTCAAACTGGTCGGCGGCGGCTTCGTTTTGCTTGTCTTCAAACAAAGCGGTGGCAAGCTGCCAGCGGACGACGGGGGCATCAGGGTTTTCAGCGATAAATTGACGGTAATACCCGATGGCTTCTTTCATTTTGCCTTCGTCTTGGGCAACCAAGCCGTGCGCGTAGAGCGCCATGTTTTTATCGTGTCCCTGCCATTGTTCGTAAATCGGCAGGACGACTTTGATGCCCGCGATGTTGCGCGACACAACGGCAGAATACATGGCGCGGGAAAGTAATTGGGGATTGTCGAGCAGGGTTTTGGCATCGACGTTGACGACTTTTTCAGACGACGTTTCAGCAGCAGGTTTGGCCGCTTCTGCTTCGACGGGGTCAGGTTCTGCCGTTTTTACCTGCAACTCGGGGGCAGGCTGGTTTTGAGGCTCGGACGGCACGTCGGCGGCTTCCGCTGCGGACACGGCGAGCAGGGAGAGGAGTAAGAGTGTTTTTTTCATGATCTTTGCAATGTGTGAACGGTAGTATTGTAGTGATTGCGTCAATATTTTTTTATTTGAGATCGGACAACACCATTTATTCTCTTCAGTACTGTTTTGTCTCAATATTATGTTGAGCGCGGATTTTACCGTGTTTTACAGTAAAACAAAATATTGCGGTGGCAAATAAAACGATACGGCATGATTTGGCTTTATTTTGATTCGACGCGAATCCACCCTACCCCTGCTGCTTGAATGCCGTCTGTCCAATCCTATGCAAAGGTCGTCTGAAAAGAGGTTTCAGACGACCTGTGTTTTCTTCCGAACGGTTTTCACGGATAAAGCAAATGTTGTAAAAACCATAAACAATTGTTAACGCCGCCATGCAAAAAGGTCGTCTGAAACCTCTTTTCAGACGACCTTTGCGGTATGTGTCGATTTAGCGCTTATCTTAAGTCCAAATCTGCTTTGTATTCGATGCGGCCGTGTCCTTTGTTCTCGATGGATACGTCCAATTCTTGTGCGCCGCGTTTGAATTTCAAATCGGCATCGTCGTGTTTGATTTCAGATTCGACCACATGAAAACCTTTGCTGCGCGCGTGAGCGATGACTTTTTTCGCCAAAGACGGAATCGGGTTGCCGCGTGCGGGCAGCTCGGCTTCGTATTCGAATTCGCCGTTGCCCTGACGGTCGGCTTTAACCGTATGCGCGCCTGCGGGAAGGTAAATTTCGGCAGGAAGCGGGGCGGCGAAAGCGGTGGCGGAGAAAAAGCGCCAAAATGCCGGTTGCCAATAAAGATTTTGTTTTAGCCATACTGTATCCTTTCGGGGAAGGCATATAAAAACGCCGCCATGTTATCGGCAAGGCAACACCCTATCAAGCAAATAAACCTTGTTTTACGTATGACAGTGTTTTTGCGCGCAGCGTTTACGCGGTTTTGCGATAACCCTGCAAAACCCTGCGCCTTGCCTGTAATAAAAGGTTTCAGACGACCTTTTGAAACACGGCTTTTGCGCTTTCGGGTAAAATAGCCGCTTTGTTTTTTTATTCAGGCAGCCTCAACCAAATGTCTTCCTCCCTTTCCAAAAAAACCGCCTACCTGCTGATTGCGCTGACCGGCATCGCGCTTGACCAACTGACCAAATGGGAAATCCTCGCCCACTTCCAAGAAGGCGAGCGACTCAACATCATCCCGTCCTTATTCGACCTGACCCTTGCCTACAACCCCGGTGCGGCGTTCAGTTTCCTTGCCGACCAGGGCGGCTGGCAGAAATTCTTTTTCTTAGGGCTGGCACTCGTTATCAGCGCCTATCTCGCCCGCGCCATCCTGCGCGACGAGTTCCGCCTTTCGGGCAAAAATCGGCGCAGCCATGATTATCGGCGGCGCGCTCGGTAACGTCATCGACCGACTGATTCACGGTCATGTGGTTGATTTCTTACTGTTTTACTGGAAGGATTGGTATTATCCCGCGTTTAATGTTGCCGACAGCTTTATCTGCGTCGGTGCCGTTTTATTGGTTTTGGACGGACTGTTCCACAAAAAACAACCCAAACCAACCGACGAACCAACAACCGACAACCCATAAGGTCGTCTGAAATCCGGACCATACACATGACCCAAAAAACCATCATCCTTGCCAACCCGCGCGGCTTCTGCGCCGGCGTTGACCGCGCCATCAGCATCGTCGAGCGCGCGCTGGAAGAATTCGGCGCACCGGTTTACGTCCGCCACGAAGTCGTCCACAACAAATTCGTCGTCGACAACCTGCGCGAAAAAGGCGCGGTATTCATCGAAGACCTCGCCGACGTACCCAAAGGCGCCATCCTGATTTACTCGGCACACGGCGTCTCCAAAGCCGTACAGCAGGAAGCCGCCGAACGCGGGTTCCGCGTATTTGATGCCACCCTGCCCGCTCGTGACCAAAGTCCACAAAGAAGTCGCCCGCCTCGACGCGCAAGACTGCGAAATCATCATGATCGGACACAAAGGCCACGTCGAAGTCGAAGGCACCATGGGACAGCTTCCGCCCGGCAGGATGCTGCTGGTCGAAACCGTTGAAGACGTCGCCGGTCTGCAAGTCAAAAACCCCGACAAACTCGCCTACGTCAGCCAAACCACCCTCTCCGTCGATGAAACCAAAGACATCATCGCCGCGCTGAACGCCCGTTTCCCCAACATCCGCAATCCCCACAAAGAAGACATCTGCTACGCCACGACCAACCGCCAAACCGCCGTTAAAGAATTGGCGGAAGAATGCGACATCGTCATCGTCGTCGGCTCGCCCAACTCTTCCAACAGCAACCGCCTGCGCGAAGTCGCCGCCCAACGCGGCGTCGATGCCTATATGGTTGACAATGCCGGCTACCTGCAACGCGAATGGTTCGAAGGCAAACACAAAGTCGGCGTAACCGCCGGCGCATCCGCCCCTGAAGTTTTTGGTCAGGGAAGTCCTGCAAACCATACAGCAATGGGGACACGAAACCATACGCGAAGGCGAAGGCGCGGAAGAAAGCATCGTCTTCGTCCTCCCCAAAGAGCTGCGGCGCGAAGGCGAAAACAAACAGATATTGAACAAAGGTTAAACTGTTTATCCCATCCTTTTCATCCAAGCGGTAAAACAAAAGGTCGTCTGAAAACCGAGTTTCAAGGTTTTCAGACGACCTTACCTATTTACCCCTTGCACTCGACCAGCCGTCAGCGTACATTGGTTATCATCACCTTAAAGGGGCAACATCATGAACCCATTACGCTTTTTATCTCTCTTCACCCTTGCATTCCTGACTGCCTGCGCCGCCACGCCGGAGCAACTCGCCGCACGCGCACAGGCTCGGAAACAGGAAGAACAAAACCTGCAAATCCACTTGGCTGCCCAGTGCGACCCCCGAAACCGCCCGATTGATACAAAAAAACAGTTTGAGCTGGCGGACAACCGCTCCGTTCAAACGACAGAACAGCAAAAAAATCCTTCCGCCTGAAATATATAGATAAAGTTTCCGACCCCATGTTCCAAGCCTGCTACAAAATGGCATGGCAAAACTACATCTCCCAGCAGCAGCTTCAAGAAGCACGCTATTATTACAACTATTACGACCCTTGGGGCTACCCTTTTTACCGTCCGCCGTTTTTGGTGGTAACGACGATACAGGTCGTCTGAAAACATATTCAGACGACCTGTGGTTTATATAAACACCAAGAACGTTTACAATACCCGTCCGTTTACGAACCGCATAAATAACTCATGAAAAATCTGGCTCGGTCAGCATCGCACGCCTGACTTCCCTCAGGGAAGTGCCGTTACCATCGGCAATTTTGACGGCGTGCACCTCGGACACAAACACATTCTCCAAAAACTCAAGCAAGAAGCCGATGCACGGGGGCTTCCCGTCGTCGTCGTTATCTTCGAACCACAACCCAAAGAATTTTTTTGCCCGACAAACCGGTAAAAAAACAGCCCTACCGTATCAGCCCTTTGCGCACCAAACTAAATTTGCTTGAACAAACCGGCTGTGTCGATGCAGTTTGGGTGCTGCGGTTTAACCAAACATTTGCCGATATGGATGCCCAAGACTTTATCAACCTGCTTTTTACGCAAGACGTTGAATACGCGTTATCTGCTGATTGGAGATGACTTCCGTTTCGGGGCAGGTCGCCGTGGCGATTTCGAACTTTTGGCAGCACAACCGGATATTCAAACCGATCGTACCCCATCTGTTATCGTAGAAGACATCCGTACCAGCAGTACCGCCGTGCGTAATGCGCTTTCTGAAGGACGATTAGACTATGCCAAAAAAACTGCTGGGACACGATTACACCTTAAGCGGCAAAAGTCAAACACGGTAAAAAAACTCGGCCGCACCATCAACGCTCCCACCGCCAACATCCAACTCCCTCCCCACCATTACGCCTTAAGCGGGGTATTTGTCGTTGAAGCAGACGGCACTTTCGGCACAAAAACGCGGCGTGGCAAGTTTCGGATTCAACCCCACTGTCAGCAACAACCGCGCCCAAAAAAACTTGAAGTCCATTTGTTTGATTTCAATGAAAAACATTTATGGACAACGCCTGAACGTCCGTTTTTCTGCACAAATTACGCGACGAAAAAAATTCGACAGTATCGCCGAATTAAAAGTACAAATCGAACAAGACATGAAAAATGCCCGACATTGGTCTGAAACATAAGTTTGGACAGCCATTACCATAATGGCATCCTACCAAGCAAATGCCTACCAAGGAGAAAAAAAGCGGGGCTGCATAGCCTCACAAAAAAACGTATTAAATACAGCTTATTGTAAGCCTCCGACCATTGAATCAGATAAAGTATCATCTTCTTCCGCTGCAACCGTATATTTCTCTTGCGCCCATTCGCCTAAGTCAATCAATCGGCAGCGTTGACTGCAAAAAGGTCGGTATTTACTCTCTTCATTCCATATCACCAGCTTTTTGACAAGTCGGACATTTCACAGTCGTTACTTCAGTCATTATTTATTCCTTCCAAATCATTCTTTATTTTATGCTTGTTACGAAAAACCTTCTAAATGACGGCTAATTGCCTCTTCAATAGTTGGATACCAATCCATAAATGAAGACTGTAATTCCTCTAAAACCAACTCATTGAATAAATCATCTAAATTTCTCCAATCCATTGTTTCATTTGGATAGAGAAAAATTTTGCCATAACGACAGTATGTTTATTGTGGGAGTAATCTGATAGGGCGCAAACCATCAGATACTGCCCTGAATGCTCCAGATAAAAAAATTCTTTTTTTCTAAGGGAGGTCGATTATTTGGGTATCCATTTTTCCATTGTTTAAACTTTTCGCCGTATTGGCTTCCGAGTTCTTAAAATTGAATTATCTGTTTTCCGTCAAGTAAGTCGTCTGAAAAACCAAACACAATTTCAGACGACCTTTTGATTGTTGGATTTCCAATATGCTTTGTCTGTTGATCGGGATATTTCACGTTAGGGCAATGATGTACCAAATTTTGAGTTGCCGGCATATCCCAGATAAAACCTATGCAAGCCCTGAATTTTCTTGGTCAATTCAGATAAAGTCCCTTCATTTTCTAAAACATCATCTGCATAGATCAGCCGCGTTTGGCGTTTGGCTTGTGTGTTCATAATGCGCTTGATCTCTTCTGTGTCCAAACCGCTTCTTTGCTGAACACGAAGAATTTGTGTTGCTTCAGAAACATCAATCACCAATACTCTATCAACAACCGCCAAAAAATCCGGATTTTCAATCAGCAAGGGGACATCGATAATGCCGTATGCTGCATCGGGATAACAGGTTTTTGCTGATTTGATTTCATTTAAAATCAAAGGTAGTAATACCTCTTCCAATTCTTTTTTGGCTTGAGGTCGTCTGAAAACAATATCTCTCAAAGCAGCACGGTTCAGACTGTTTTGAGTATGAAAAACCTTGTCACCAAAAAGACAGCGGATAGCCGGTAATGCTATACCGTTATCCGCCGTCAGATTTCGACTCAGGACGTCGGCATCAATGTGCGGGACACCCAAATCAGAAAAGATTTTTGCTGCTTGAGATTTCCCGCTGCCGATACCGCCTGTCAAACCTATCCATAAAGTCATATTAAAACCCTGATTTGGTCAGCCACCAAGTAACGGCACGATGTACCGGCTCGTTGACTACCAAAATAATCCAGCCGGCAATGGCCAAACTCGGGCCGAATGCAAAATATTGTCCTTTGGCAACCCGTCCGATAATCGCTCCAATCAGACCGATTAATGCTGCCATAAAAACCAATACAGGTAAAATGCCGATGCCAAGCCATGCACCTAGAGCAGCCAGCAATTTAAAATCGCCGTTACCCATACCGATTTTTCCAGTCAAAAGCTTATAAATGAAGCACAACAACCATAAGCTCATGTAACCGAAAACTGCACCTAAAACGGCGGATTTCAATGGCACGAATGTGCCGTTCAAATTAAACAGCAAACCTAGCCATATCAACGGCAGGGTCAGGCTGTCAGGTAAATATTGAGTATCCGCGTCGATAAAGGTCAATGCAATCAATAACGCAGTCAATATCAAACCGCCAAATGCAGCCATCGTCCAACCATATTGCCACGCCACTACGCCAAACAATATACCGGTCAATAATTCGATTAAGGGATAACGGATGCTAATGGGCGTTTTACACGAACCACATTTACCACCAAGCATCAGATAACTGACAATCGGAATATTTTGCCAAGCCTTTACCGGAGCATAACACTTGGGGCAGCGGGAATCCGGCTTCATCAAATTGAATGGTTGCTGTTCTTCTTCCGTTAATTCAAGTTGCAAATGCTCTTTCGCAAACTGAGTCCAGCCGCGTTCCATCATGACAGGAACGCGGTAAATGACAACATTAAGAAAACTTCCGATTAACAAACCAACAATGACAGCTAATGGAATAGCAAATGGCGCTAATGTATCCAAAGATTCCAACATATCAACCTACTACGTTACCGAGGTTAAACAGCGGCAGATACATTGCTACCAGGATTGTACCGATAATGGAGCCCAAAACCACCATAATAATCGGCTCCATCAGAGAAGATAGTTGTGATACAGAGTTATCAACTTCTTCCTCATAAAATTCAGCAGCCTTATTTAGCATATCATCAAGGGATCCGGATTCTTCACCAATAGCAGCCATTTGAATAACCATATTCGGGAACATATCCGTACTTTGCATACTTGAAGTCAAAGAGAGGCCTTGAGTAACTTTTGCACGGATGTCTTGCGTTGCTTCTTCATAGAGTATATTGCCGGCAGCACCTGATACAGAATCTAAAACCTCAACCAAAGGGACACCGGCAGCAAATAAGGTAGAAGTAGTACGAGCCCAACGTGCAATAGTTGCTTTACGAATGATAGAGCCAAAAATAGGCATACGTAAAACCATGGCATCTACACGTTTTTGAAATTCAGGAGATTTCTGATGCAATTTATATACACCAAATCCAATGCCAATTGCTGCAATAATCATGATCCAGCCATACTCGACAAAAAAGTCGGAAATACTCATGACTGTTTGTGTCATACCCGGTAATTCTGCTCCCATATTGGAGTAAACCTCTTTAAATGCAGGCAAAACCCAGCGCATCATTACGAAAATCAGTACAACCGCAACAACCACAATAGAAATTGGGTAGGTCAATGCAGTTTTTACTTTTTTCTTAATGGCTTGTGTTTTCTCTTTATATACAGCAAGTTTATCCAACAGGCTTTCTAAAACACCACCGGTCTCACCGGCCGCAATCAGATTACAATAAAAGCGGTCGAAATATTTTGGATATTTGGCAAATGATTTACCCAATGCACTACCTTGTTCCACATCTGCACGGACTTGCATCAACATTTCAGTCATGGATGGGTTGGAGTGTCCGCGTGCGACAATTTCAAAAGCCTGCATTAAAGGCAGACCTGCTTTCATCATGGTGGCGAGTTGACGGGTGAAAACTGTAATGTCTTCCTGAGTAATACGACGCTTTTTGGTTGCCTTTACTTTACTGATACGTAAAGGGCGTATCCCGCGGCGTTGGAGCTTTTTACGCGCTTCTTCTTCGTCTTTGGCGACTACTTCGCCTCGGACTAATTGATCCGTATTGGTATTTTTACCTTCAAACGTAAAACGTTTGCCTTTATTTTTTTGAGCGAATAAGCCTCTTTTTTGCTCTGCTTGAGCCATTTTGTTACCCCTTGGTTTAATGTTTAAGAATGAAGAAAACAAAAGTCCCCGTATTTCTTCGATTCAATGGTTTAATCGTTAGTGTGAGCAATAACTTCTTCTAATGAAGTCAAACCTTGCATAGCTTTTTAACAAACCTGCGCGGCGTAAATCGACCATGCCTTCTTTATAGGCCATGTTCATAATATCAACTTCCGTACCATTATTCATAATGACACGTTGCATTTCCTCGGTAATCGGCATCACTTCGTAGACGCCGACACGGCCTTTGAAGCCTTTACCACGGCAACTATCGCAGCCGACAGGACGGTAGAGTTTCCAATCCTTTGCTAAATCTTCATCTGTAAATCCTGCTTTTTTTTAATGCGGGAACTGGAGGACGCTCAACCTCACGCTTACAGCTCGAACACAGACGACGCAATAGTCGTTGCGCCATAATTAAGCTGACGGAACTGGCAATGTTGAATGGAGCGACCCCCATGTTCAACATACGGGATAGGGTCGCAGGCGCGTTATTGGTATGCAACGTTGAAAACACCATATGTCCGGTTTGTGCCGCTTTGATGGCAATATCCGCGGTTTCCAAGTCCCGAATCTCACCTACCATGATAATGTCAGGGTCTTGTCGCAAGAAAGATTTCAACGCCGCAGCAAAAGTCAAACCTTGTTTGTCATTGACGTTGACTTGGTTGATGCCGGGTAAATTAATCTCGGCCGGGTCTTCTGCAGTGGAAATATTGACGTCTTCTGTATTTAAAATATTCAAGCAAGTATAAAGTGATACGGTTTTACCGGAGCCTGTCGGACCTGTTACCAATACCATGCCATAAGGGCGATGAATGGCCTCAAGCAGCATTTCTTTTTGGAAGGGTTCGAATCCCAGTTGGTCAATATTTAAAGTTGCTGCATCAGAATTCAGAATACGCATTACCACTTTTTCGCCAAAAAGCGTAGGTAACGTACTTACACGAAAATCAATGGGGCGACCGTGTTTATGGAAAGCAATCTGAATACGACCATCTTGCGGTACGCGTTTTTTTCCGAAATGTCCAAACGCGCCATTACTTTGATGCGTGAAGCCAGCTGTCCGCGTACAGCAACAGGGGGTTGAACCACTTCCCTTAGCTGTCCATCTACACGAAAACGGACACGAGCCATTTGTTCATAAAATTCGAAATGTATATCGGATGCGCCTGCATTTAGCGCATCTGATAAGGTCTTGTGAATAAAACGTGGAATAGGCCCATCTTCAGCCTCTTCGTTGTCTATATAAAGCGCCTGAGAGGGCTGGGCAGCTTCTTGTTCTTCACTAATTTCTTTTAAGATGGTGGTAGAACGTTGTCCTAACCACTCCAGCAAAGAACTCAACTGATCATCCGGGACAACTACTAAATCAACCGTCACTCCCGAAGCAAAAGCTATTTTTTGAAAACTTTGGATTTGAGTAGGATCTGAAACCGCCAAATATACCTTTCGGCCGCGACGAAAAATCGGAACGCAGCGATTTTGAACCATCTGCTCCTCAGTTAAGACATCCATAACAATATTGTTACGTGGATAATAATGCAAATCCAATAGCGGATAACTAAAAACTCGCGCAACCAACTCGCCCAAAGACCTTGGGCTGATAATCTTATCCGCAAAAAGCATGGGCAAGATTTCCTGCCCCGTTTTCAATATATTATTGTAATGCTCTGCCTGGGTATTGTTGATTGTCTGGCTTTGAACCAAAACTCGTAATAATCCGATACTCATTATTTGCTATCCGTTCCTTATTTTCTCTTTTTTGCAAAGAGTGTGCTTATTTTATCATTCATTATGCCTAAAACATATCAAGACGTTCTAATATTATTCAACTTTGCTTTTCATTGTGAAAAAAATATGACACAAACGTCCCTTACCAAATTTTAAGGAATTATTATAAAACAACCGCTGTCCATGCAGAATTCCATTACACTACTATTTAGAAAGGCAAAATAACAAAACCGAGTTTTGCAAAATAACAAAACTCGGTTTTTAATTCATAAAATCAAACTATTACTGGCGGATACGTGCAGCAGGAGCAGGAGCCACTTCGCGAATAATCACTTCACGAACTACTTCAGGAGCAGGCTTTTTTAGGACCGCAACCTTCTGGCAACCAGAAGAATGATTGGGCATTTTTGTCTTTGTCAAACAAAATCTTGTATTGACAAGTTTTATGCTCACCATTTTCACGGTAATTGAACAAATAATCCCACTCACGAACACCATATAAGCCTTCTTGGAAATGAGGACGACCAATCAATTCGTAAATTTGGTCTTTATTCATACCTGCTTCGATTTGACGGACATTATCCCAATTCGGCCAAGTACCATGCTGAGTACCATCATGACGGAAGGTAGTTCTAGCAGGATCAGGCCATACAGGGTTATCAGTAGTACCTTCTTTGCTGACCTTGCTTAAATTACCACAAGCGGCCAAAGTCAATGCCGCGATAACTGGCAAAATGATTGATAATTTCATGTTTTTTTCCTTTATATCGATATCATTCTTTAACTGGGGTCGTCTGAACCGACAAACCCCTTCAGGCCTTACCATTGATAGCCTACGCTACCACCCCAGTTTACGTCTTTACGTGTATTAACACTGACACCGGTTTTAACAGACCATTTGTTGTTATCTGAGTTATGAGCATAACCCACGGCAATAGCCTGTTCATTGCGATAACCACCTACCGCAGCAGAAACCATGCTCTTACCTGCTTCATTCGGACGTTGCAAGAAAGCAATCGCAGTCGCACCGGCAATACCTGCACGCAAATCCTTGTCCATATCATTCAAGCGGTTACCAATACCATTAACTTGATTTTGCAAATTAGTGATTGCAGTAGAGTTACCTTGAGTACGTGCAGCAACTTGATACAGTTGGCTACCGTTAATAGCATCAGTACTGGTTGCATTAATACGTCCAGCAGCAACATTAGTGATAGTGCGCTCGCCACCCGCATAGCCAACACTAACGGTAGAACGAGGATTGGTACCTGCAAAGCCACTATAAGACACACCATTTACAGTTGCACTGTTAGTGCCTACTGCTTCAGCAGTTGTAGAACCTGCACCCAAAGCAACGGAACCTGCATGAGAAGCTGTCGCACGAGAGCCAATAGCCACTGCCGAATTAGCAGAAGCTTTAGACTGCAAGCCATAAGCAACACTTGATTGACCTGACGCAGAAGATGCTGCACCTGTAGCAGTAGAATACATTGCAGAAGCTACAGAACCAGTACCCAAAGCAGTTGCGCCTTGGGCAGTTGCACGAGCTTTTTGACCTGCGGCAGTCGTTACATTACCAACTGCTTGCGCACCTTGGCCAAAGGCCGTAGCGGCAATACCGTCTGCATTAGATAGAGTACCAACAGCGGTAGCAGACTCACCCGCAGAAGTGGTGCTGGTACCGATAGCGATACCGCTATGACCTGTTGCCTTTGTATTTACACCGATAGCCATACCAAAACGATCAGTAGCGCCATCGTTGTTGTAGTTAGGACGTTGAACACCAGCATCACTACTGATACTAATGTAATTTTCAGCTGAAGCAGCAGATGCTGCAAACAAACCGAAAGCGGCAAACGATACGGACATTGCCGTATTGAGCGCGGTAAAACGATTCATGTGTGCTTTGTGTTTCATATTTTATCTCCCTGATAAAAACACATAATGATAGTTATCGAAAAGATCGAACCAAAGATAATATATGTTTTACATATTATGATTGACAAATATTTGCCGCTTATCTAATATACATACCACTTATCCAATACTTACAAAAAAATGTACCCGATTCAATCCATCTAAAACAAATAAATAAGTACAATCAAGATAATGGATTGACTTACAATCCAATCAATCTATACATGATTGTATTATATTGGACCACCTGTCTTCTCATTTATTATATCATGGCTTAACACGTTCTCTATATTATTAATTATTAACCGTATTGTTTGTCATGAATATATAACTCAAAAATATATTAACAACTGGAACAAATAGAAAAAAATATAACACTCTGCAATTTTATGTCTAATTTTTTTATAAAAAAAGCAATTTAAATTTAAAATAAACTAAAAAAATTTACCAATAAATTTTTTTAGAGGCTATTTTTTTATCTACAAGAATGTTTTTCCATACATATATCCACAAATTCCCATCTCTTACCTCTATACCCCAACTTTCACGCATCTTTCTACAACTGAAACATGTTAAAAAAAGTGTTGTATTTAGACAAAAAAATCATCTATCCTCATAGATGATGATCTTTCTAATTTCGTCAATCTTATCTAACAACACCTATTTCCCACTCACTCCAAAATTAAGTATTTCAAAATCACTGGCCTCCCTATTCAGCTATTCTCATTAGCTTTGGATCTGCTCATCTCGTCCCGTTTTAGATTGAATCGTCTATAATCCCCTCCTGATACCTTTTTTATACGCCCATCACATCTTGGAATATCATTATGATACGTTGGTTATACAATCAACTTTGGCATATCGCTCCTTTGTTTATCCGCCGTTATCTAAAAAAAGAGAGCTAAAAAAATCAACATCCTATTTGGAACACTGGGATGAAAGATTCGGCAAAAAAATGAGCAAGCCCGTGCGTCATCCGATTTGGATTCACGCCGTTTCTGTCGGGGAAACCCGTGCTGCGCAGCCACTCATCGAAGCATTACAGAACTATTTCCCAGATGTCCCTTTATTACTGACTCAAATGACACCGACCGGAAGGCATACGGCGCAAACCCTATATCCCAATGCGCAATGCCGCTATATTCCCTACGACAAACCAGAATGGGTTGGGCAATTTTTAACCGACCATGTCCCTCGTTTCGGTATTTTGATGGAAACAGAAATTTGGCCGAACCTGATGCATATGTGTGCTGAAAAACAGGTGCCGCTTTTTCTTGCTAACGCCCGCCTGTCTGAAAAATCGCAACGGGGATATTTGAAAATACGCGGCTTGGTTGAGCCTGCTATGCGCACCCTGAGCGGATGCTTTGCCCAAACTGCCGAAGATGCAGAACGGTTGCACTTGATTGGGGCTTCTAATGTCCACGTTTGCGGCAACACCAAATATGATGTATCGCTTCCCGAAGGGATGAAAGCACTTGCAGCCGCATTTAAAGAACGGATCGGCAACCGCCCTGTCGTCGTGTGTGCCAGCACCCGTTTCTATAAAGGTCAGGACGAAGCGGAAATGTTGCTTGAAGCATGGAAACGCTATAAAGGGGATGCACTGCTGGTGATTATCCCTCGACACCCCGAGCGTTTTTCAGACGACCTTTTCCCTTGCGGAAGATATGGGCTACCGTGTGCAATATCGTAGTGATAACCTTCCTGTCGACAAAAAAACGCAAATATGGATCGGAGACAGCATGGGAGAACTGTTTGCCTATTATTTGGCTGCGGATATTGCCTTCGTCGGCGGCAGCCTTGTGGATGCGGGCTGTCAGAATGTTATCGAACCGATTTCCTGCGGCATTCCGACCTTATTCGGTTGTTCAACCTACAATTTCGCCGCTGTATGCCAAGATGCGATCCGGGCAAGGGCGGCAGAACAGGTTGTTTCTGCTGAAAGATGGTATGAAAAACCACATCATGGCTTGCCAATCCATCGGAAAAAGAACGTTTCTCCCAAAAAAAGCCCTTGAGTTTATCGGCAAGCACCAAGGAGCAAGCAAACGCATGGCGGATCAAATCGCCAAAGCAGTCATCCGCCAATAAATCATCCATCCCACTTATTACTAAAAGGTCGTCTGAAACACGATAACCCCTCGTTTCAGACGACCTTTTCCCATTGCCCCATCAAACAAAAACCGTTCCGACAAATGAAACGATCGGAACGGTTTGCATGATGATATTAATGAACTGCTTAACGATAGCGATGTCCGTGATGAACTTGGCTGCCGATAACGCCGCCCAATGCTGCACCACCCAAAGTAGATCCGGTATCGCCGCCAATCAGGTTACCTGCTACACCACCCAATACTGCGCCGGTAGCGGTATTGCGTTGGGTTTGGTTCATACCTGCACATGCGCTCAAAGAAGCAGCGATAGCAATCAAGGTAACGGTTTTAGTCAAAGCCTTTTTCATGTTGTATTCTCCATCAGTGGGTTAAACAATACGCAGGCAGTATCTCACAAGGTTTCATTAATATGTCTTCTGATAAGTAAAGACTGTTTAAACTACGATAATTTACCCGGAGACTACCCTGAAGCCCTTGTAAATAAACAATTTATACAAAACAAAAACAAAAGGTCATCTGAAAAACTGTCTGTTTTTGTTCACACACAGTCTTTTCAGACGACCTCTTTTTTGCCGTTCAAACCGGCTTAAGGCGCAACCTGTTATGGTTTGCCGCAGCCAAAAGCGCGAGCATTTCTTCGGTGGTATCCCAGCCGATGCAGGCATCGGTAATGCTTTGCCCGTAAACCTCGGGCTTGTCCTGTCTGCCTTCGACCAAATGGCTTTCCACCATCACGCCCATAATATTGTCTTCGCCGTTTTCCAGTTGCGCGGCAACATCTTGGGCAACTTCCATCTGCCGTCTGTAATCTTTACGGCTGTTTGCGTGGCTGCAATCGACCATCAGCTTGGGCGACAAACCGGCCTTTATCAATTGTTCCGCCGCCGATTTGACGTGTTCGGTGCTGTAATTCGGTTCTTTACCGCCGCGCAGGATAACGTGGCAGTCGGGATTGCCACTGGTATGTACAATGGCGGAATGCCCCGCTTTGGTTACAGACAGGAAGTGATGCGGATGACTTGCCGCGCCAATCGCGTCGATGGCGATTTTCAGATTGCCGTCCGTACCGTTTTTGAAACCGACCGGACAGGACAGGCCGCTGGCGAGTTCGCGGTGTACTTGGCTCTCCGTCGTCCGCGCACCAATCGCGCCCCAAGAAATCAAGTCCGCGTAATATTGCGGCGTAATCATGTCGAGGAACTCTGTCGAAGCGGGCATGCCCATATTGTTCAGCGTCAGCAGCAAGCTGCGCGCCTGACGCAGACCGTAGTTGATGTCGAACGTACCGTCCAAGTGCGGGTCGTTAATCAGACCTTTCCAGCCGACCGTCGTGCGCGGTTTTTTTCAAAATACACGCGCATCACAATCAGCAATTCTTTTTTTCATATTTCTTGCGCAACACCAGCAAACGTTCGGCGTATTCCAAGGCGGCTTTGGGGTCGTGGATGGAACACGGGCCGATAATCACCAGCAGGCGGTTGTCCTTGCCGTGAACCAAATCGGCGATTTCATGCCGCGTGCGGTGTACCAGCCCCGCCGCTTCCTCGGAAATCGGCAGTTCGTACAAATGGGCAATCGGCGGCAGCAGCTCTTTGACTTCTCTAATCTTAATATCGTCGGTAGGGTATTGTTTGGTCATTTTTATTGCTTTCAAATTCAGATAAATTAAGGCATAGATTACCTTCTTTACCTGTTTTTAAAACAAGACTTTTTTTCCAATTATTCAGCAATTTTTATTTCAAAAAAATATTTTTTTGTATTTTTAAAAGCATTAAAAAAATCATAAAATATAAAAAAATATAAGCAACAATATTTCTCTTAATTAAATTCAAAAAAATCAAAATAGCCGACAACCCTTCGACTCAACGTACAGCCCATATACCTAATACAATTAAATTTAAACAACAAAAGCTCAGACAATAAAAATGCTCGGTATAACCGGATAGCAAACCCAACTCCGTATCATATATATATAATATAGCCTCTATCACTGCATATTCCCTAACCGCAAGCAAGCCAAGCCCACCTGAAATCCGTTAAAAATACCGCATCCTTATTTTTCAGACGACCTCAAACCATGTTGGTACTCGGAATCGAATCATCCTGCGATGAAACAGGCGTTGCGCTGTATGACACCGAACGCGGCCTGTTGGCGCACCATCTTCACACCCAAATGGCGATGCACGCCGAATACGGCGGCGTTGTCCCCGAACTTGCCAGCCGCGACCATATCCGCCGCGTCGTGCCGCTGACGCAGGGCTGTTTGCAGGAAGCGGGCGTTTCCTATGACGACATCGATGCCGTCGCCTACACCCAAGGGCCGGGTTTGGGCGGCGCGCTTCTGGCGGGTGCGGGCTACGCCAATGCCTTGGCGTTTGCCTTGAACAAACCCGTCATTCCCGTCCACCATCTCGAAGGCCATTTGCTCTCCCCGCTTTTTGGCGGACGACAAACCCGAATTTCCGTTCGTCGCCCTGCTGGTTTCGGGCGGACATACACAGTTTATGGCGGTGCGCGGTATCGGCGATTACACGCTGATGGGCGAAAGCGTCGATGACGCGGCAGGCGAGGCGTTCGACAAAACCGCCAAACTCTTAGGGTTTGCCGTATCCCGGCGGCGCGAAGTTGTCCGAACTGGCGAAGCTGGGCAACCCCGATGCCTTCTCGTTCCCGCGCCCCATGCTCCATTCGCACGATTTGCAGATGAGCTTCTCCGGTTTGAAAACCGCTGTGCTGACCGCCGTCGAAAAAGTCCGCGCCGAAAACGGCGGCGAAATTCCCGAGCAAACGCGCAACGACATCTGCCGCGCGTTTCAAGACGCGGTGATTGACGTCCTCGCCGGCAAAGCCAAAAAAGCCTTGTTGGATACCGGATTCAGAACTTTGGTCGTCGCAGGCGGCGTCGGGGCAAACTGGAAGCTGCGCGACGAATTTTCCCGCCTGAGCGTCAAACAGCCGTCTGAAAAAAAGGCAAGCCTAAGCCTGTGGAAGAAAAAAATCAAAGTCTGCTTCCCACCCATGGAATACTGCACCGACAACGGCGCGATGATTGCCTTCGCCGGCGCGATGAGGTTGCAGGAGCGGCAGCCCGCCGGTGCGTTCAACGTCAAACCGCGCTGGCCGCTGTCGGATATTGTGAAATAGTGTGCGGCAGAGAAAAAAGGTCGTCTGAAAACTTGGATTGGGGTTTTCAGACGACTTTTTTAGAGTATCTCTATTACTCGGTATTTTTTTGTCCTTGCGGCAACTCCTGTTTTTTTCAACTGTCCACTGACCTTCTGCCGTCTCCTGCTCTTTGAATACATCCTGTCCTCCTTGTTCTTTAAATATTTCCTGTACGTTTAACAACTCTGGTTCTCCATCTGATTTCCGTTGCAGCAATAACTCCTGCTCTTTCAACAATTCCTGTCGGCGTAAAAGTTCTTGTTCCTTCAACAACTCCTGCCGATGCAAAGACTCTTGCTCTTTCAGTAATTTTTTGTTGACTCAAAGATTGTCGCTCTTGAGGCTGCTCCTGACCTTCAGTCTGTTCACTTTCTTGCTGCCGCTTGAATATTTCACCTTTTTTTATATACCTGCCCTTTTTCCATATGGACGATAGTATTCAACTAACTCACCATTCCATCTGACGAAATAGCCCCTGTCTTGTTCATATTTCGGACAAGGCGTATACCAAGAATTATCTCCTTCCGAACAGTAACTCAAATACAGTTTTCCGCCTTTTTTCACATACCCCTTTACCTTACCGCTGCCACCGGGACCGTCTGAACGCCCTTCATGCCATTCGCCCGTAATTATATATTTTGATGATTGTTTAATATTGAAATACTTACCGTAAACACCATCCGGAATATCACGAACATACCCCCAACTACCTGTAAAATCGGCAGATATTGCATTACCCACGAGCAAAGCAGCATACACCCCAAAAATATATTTTTTCATCGTAACCTTTTTATTCGATAAATAATAAACGTTTGGAATTTTATGACGTTACAGATTTTATGTCTATGCCATTCAAGATGAAATTCGGCAGGGCATTTTCACAATCATATAGTGGATTAACTTTAAACCAGTACGGCGTTGCCTCGCCTTGCCGTACTATCTGTACTGTCTGCGGCTTCGTCGCCTTGTCCTGATTTAAATTTAATCCACTATAAAAAGGTCGTCTGAAACATTTTTCAGACGACCTTTTGACAAACAGGGAACGCGGATTATGCGTTGCCTTCTTGTTGTTGCTGGTACATGGCTTCGAAGTTGATCGGAGCGAGCAGTACGGGCGGGAAGCCGGCGCGGGTTACGCTGGTGGAAATGGCTTCGCGAGCGTAAGGGAAGAGGATGTTCGGGCAGGCTACGCCTAAGAGCAGTTGAACGTCTTCTTCAGGGATGTTTTCCAGACGGAAGATGCCGCTTTGGGTCACTTCGTTGAGGAACATGGTGCGTTCGGCGTTGAGTTTGGCGGTTACGGTAACGGTTACGTCAACGTTGTAGTAGCCGTCTTCCAGCTTCTCGCTGTTGGTGGAAACGCGCATATCGACTTCAGGCTCGCCTTGTTCCAAAAAGATTTGGGGGGCGTTGGGCACTTCCAAAGACAGGTCTTTGACGAACAGGCGTTCGATGCTGAATACGGGTTGCAATTCTTCGCTCATTTTGTTTTCCTAGTTGGGTTTTAAAGTTACGGGTTTAATAAAGAATCCAGCCTGCCTTCGCGGTGCAGGCCGTACAAATCGGTAAAACCGCCGACGTGGGTATCGCCGATGAAAATTTGCGGTATGCTGCGCTGTCCTGAAAGCTGCTGCATCTCGGCAAAGGCTTCGGGGCTGCGGTCGACGCGGATTTCGTTGATTTCGGCGACGCCCAGCGAATGCAGCAGCTTTTTAGCCATGGTGCAGTAGGGGCAGAACGCGCCTGTGTACATCGTAACGGTTTGCATGATTGTTTTCAGAGTTCTAATGGGGTTCACTATATGGGCATATGGTTTATTTTACAATACTTGAAATTGGCTATTTTGCCTGAATCTTTGTTTTCGGGGCGTGAGGGCTGCCTGCCGCCCATGTGCCAAAACGCCGTTTTTAAAGTATGATAAACGGCAATCCAAACCGCTTTTGCCATTTATAGTGGATTAAATTTAAATCAGGACAAGGCAACGAAGCCGCAGACAGTACAGATAGTACGGCAAGGCGAGGCAACGCCGTACTGGTTTAAAGTTAATCCACTATATTTTCCACAAAACCGATGGCAAGCGGATGGT
Organism: uncultured Neisseria sp.; assembly: GCA_916438535.1. Lineage (GTDB taxonomy): Bacteria > Pseudomonadota > Gammaproteobacteria > Burkholderiales > Neisseriaceae > Neisseria. The sequence goes on from CAKAEP010000001.1 coordinate 864,216, forward strand.
AGATTAAATTTGAGTCAGAACAGCAACACAATCAGCCGATTATTTTCAGGTTTGGGCAGCATCAGTCTGGTTCAAATTTAATCTACTATTTTTCTTATTAAAAATTAGGAACTAAAACCATGCTTTCAGGAATCCCCATCCCGAAGGACGCCGTCCGTCCGCCCGAAACCGTGCTCGTCAACATCACCCCGCAGGAAACGCGCGTGGCAGTGTTGGAAGAAAACAATATCTGCGAACTGCACATCGAACGCAACAGCGGCCATAGCCTGGTCGGCAATATTTATCTGGGCGTGGTGCGCCGCGTGTTGCCCGGAATGCAGAGCGCGTTCATCGACATCGGTTTGGAACGCGCCGCGTTTCTGCACATCGTCGATGTCCTCGAACAACGCCGCAACCCCGACGAAACCCAACGTATCGAGCATATGTTGTTTGAAGGGCAGTCGGTTTTGGTGCAAGTCATCAAAGACCCGATTAACACCAAAGGCGCGCGCCTTTCCACCCAAATTTCACTGGCCGGACGTTTCCTCGTCCACCTTCCGCAGGAAGACCACATCGGTATTTCCCAGCGCATCGAAGACGATGCCGAACGCAACAGCCTGCGCGAACGCCTGACTAATCTATTGCCCGAAGACGCGTGCCACGGCTACATCATCCGCACCAACGCCGAAAAACGCCACCGACGAGCAGCTTTTGTCCGATATCCACTACCTGACCAAAGTGTGGGAACACATTCAAGAACAAGCGAAAACCCAGCCACCGGAAACCCTGCTGTATCAGGATTTGCCTTTTGAGCCTGCGCGTGTTGCGCGATATGTTCAGCCTCGACACGCAGAAAATCCTGGTTGACTCAACCGAAAAACCACCGCCGTATGACCCGTTTCGCCGAGCAATACGTCCACGGCGCCTTGGGCAAGATAGAGCTGTTCAAAGGCGAACGCCCGCTGTTTGAAACCCACAACGTCGAACAGGAAATCAGCCGCGCCCTGCAACCGCGCGTCAACCTCAACTTCGGCAGCTACCTGATTATCGAGTCCACCGAAGCCATGACCACGATAGACGTGAACACCGGCGGCTTCGTCGGCGCGCGCAACTTCGACGAAACCATCTTCCGCACCAATCTCGAAGCCTGCCACACCATCGCCCGCGAATTAAGGCTGCGCAACCTCGGCGGCATCATCATCATCGACTTCATCGACATGGCGCAGGAAGCGCACCGCGAAGCCGTGTTGCAAGAGCTTGCCAAAGCCCTCGCCTTCGACCGCACCCGCGTTACCCTCAACGGCTTCACCAGCTTAGGTTTGGTCGAATTGACCCGCAAACGCTCGCGCGAAAACCTCAGCCAAATCCTCTGCGAACCCTGCCCGTCCTGCCAAGGCAGGGGTCGTCTGAAAACACCGCAGACCATCTGCTACGAAATCCAGCGCGAAATCGTCCGCGAAGCCCGCCGTTACGACGTGCAGTCCTTCCGCATCCTCGCCGCGCCCAACGTCATCGACCTCTTCCTCGACGAAGAATCGCAATCGCTGGCGATGCTCATCGACTTTATCGGCAAACCGATTTCGCTGGCAGTCGAAACCGCCTACACGCAGGAACAATACGATATTGTGTTGCTGTAAAGACAAAAGGTCGTCTGAAAACGGAATCGGGGTTTTCAGACGACCTTTTGGCAAAAATCGGCAGACCATTCAAACGCAGTATTCCTTTAGAAGAAAAATGTCCACCATACCCGGCAGAACCCACGCCGAAGGAAACCCAATCAAGTACGGAAAAAGCAACAAAAGGTCGTCTGAAAACCAGCCGCTCCTTTTCAGACGACCTACCGCTAAACCCCTCCCTAATTTTTCCCCTGCTATCCTTCCCGCTGATTAAGGAGAACACCATGCGCGTATTGCTTGCAGAAGACGACAATATGATTGCCCAAGCCGTAGCCGCCAACCTCAAAGACAGCGGCTATGCCGTCGACTGGGTCAAAAACGGCAGCTAAGTTTCTACCGCCCTTCAGGCGCAGAACTACGACTTGCTGCTGCTCGACCTCGGACTGCCCGGCAAAGACGGGTTGGATGTTCTCACCCAAATCCGACACGAAGGCAGCAAAACCCCCGTCCTCATCGTAACCGCCCGCGACGACCTACACAGCCGCCTCAACGGACTGGACGGCGGAGCCGACGACTACATCGTCAAACCCTTCGACATGGCGGAGCTGCAAGCCCGTATGCGTGCCGTCCTGCGCCGCCACAGCGGGCACAGCCAAACCCTGCTGACCAACGGTGCGCTTACCCTCAACCCCTGCCACCTACCAAGTCGAAGTCAAAGGAGAAAAACAAACCCGTCCTCCTGAGCAACAAAGAATTTGCCGTCCTTCAAGCGCTCATGATGCGCCCCGGCATCATCCTCTCCCGCAGCGACCTTGAAGACAAAAATCTACGGCTGGGGCGAAGAAGTCGAAAAGCAATGCCGTCGATTTCCTCATCCACGCCCTGCGCAAAAAGCTCGGCAAAGAACACATCCAAAACGTACGCGGCGTAGGCTGGCTGGTCGCCAAAGAGGTCGTCTGAAACCCCAATCCGCGCATCCATGCCCGCCATGCCATAATCAATATAGTGGATTAACTTTAAATCAGGACAAGGCGACGAAGCCGCAGACAGTACAGATAGTACGGAACCGATTCACTTGGTGCTTCAGCACCTTAGAGAATCGTTCTCTTTGAGCTAAGGCAAGGCAACGCCGTACTGGTTTAAAGTTAATCCACTATAACAAAAACCTAAAACAGCCTCGCCAAACACACTATGCATCACTTCATCCAGACCCTCAAACAATCCCTGCAAGTCCGTATCAGCATCGCCCTGATACTGATGTTCCTGCCTTTGTCCATCATCGCAGGCGCATTCTCCTATTACCAAACCTACCATGAAGCCGAAGAGCTTCAGGACGACCTGTTGCGCCAAACCGCCGCCTACATCAACCCCAAAACCACCGACTACACACAAATAGGCAGCGAAAACCACATCCTCATCCAAACCTTCGGACAAGAAGACACCGTCCCTTTGTCCGACACACTCGGCGAAGGATTCCACACCATCAAAGGCAGCGTTGACGACGACGATGACGATGATGACGACGACGAATACCGCGCCTACATCCGCCAAACCCCGCAAGGCAAAATCGCCGTACTCAAGAAACCGAATACCGCGACGACCTCGCAGCCACCGCCGCCTACCAAAGCGTCCTCCCGCTGCTCATCTCCCTGCCCCTCATGATCCTGCTGACCGTATGGATCACCTACCGCGCCATGCGCCCCGTCAAAACCCTTTCCGCCTCACTCGGCCAACGCCGTTCAGACGACCTCTCGCCGCTGGACGGAGAAGGCGTGCCCAGTGAAATACAAGGCTTCGTTACCGCCATCAACCAACTGCTGCAACGAACAGGCGAAAACATCCGCCGCCAGCAACGCTTCATCGCCGATGCCGCCCACGAACTGCGCAGCCCACTGACCGCCCTCTCCCTTCAGGCAGAACGGCTCACCAAGCTGCCCCAATCGGACGAAGCCCGCGAACAGACCGGACTCATCCTCCAAAGCATACAGCGCAACCGCCACCTGCTCGAGCAGCTCCTGACCCACGCCCGCGCCCAAGGCTCCGAAACCCAACGCAACCTGACCGACATCAGCCTGCAAGCCCAGTTCCGCCGCGTGCTGCAAGAACTCATGCCCCTCGCCCTCGACAAACAGCAAGACATCGGCGTCGCCGTCGAAAACGACCTGCGCATCCGAGCCGACGACACCGAAATCTACACCCTCATCAAAAACCTTCACCGACAACGCCATCCGCTACACCCCCGCAGGCGGCCGCATCGACATAGGTTTCAGCGAGACCCCGACCACCCTCGCCATTTGGGTGGAAGACGACGGCCCCGGCATCCCCGCCGCCGAACGCAGCCGCGTAACCGACGCCTTCTACCGCATACTCGGCACGGAACAACAAGGCACCGGACTCGGACTCTCCATCGCCGACGCCATCGCCAAACGCTACGGCGGCAAACTCATCCTCGCCGACAGCCGCAACTTCGCCCACGGCCTGCTGATACAGGCGGAACTCAACAAACAACTGCTGCAAGCAGACTAAGCAAACAAAAAGGTCGTCTGAAATCCGTTTTCAGACGACCTTCTTTATTTTCTAAGCCGAATCAAGGCATCAGCATGCCGCCGTTGACGTGCAGCGTTTGACCGGTAATGTATTTTGCTTGGTCGGAAGCGAGGAACAATACCGCATCGGCAATGTCCTGCGCTTCGCCGAATTTGCCCAACGAAGTTTGCGCTTCGAAGGTTTTGCGGGTTTCTTCAGGCAGCGCACGGGTCATGTCGGTGTCGATAAAGCCGGGGGCGACGCAGTTGACGGTAATGCCGCGGCTGCCGACTTCGCGCGCCATAGATTTGGAGAAACCGATCAAGCCCGCTTTTGCCGCGGCATAGTTGGTCTGACCGGCATTGCCCATCACGCCGACGACGGATGTGATGTTGATGATGCGGCCGGCACGTTGCTTCATCATGCCGCGCAAGACGGCTTTAGAAGCGCGGAACACGGATTTGAGGTTGACCTGCATGATGTCGTCCCACTCTTCTTCTTTCATACGCATCAAGAGGTTGTCGCGGGTGATACCGGCATTATTGACCAGAATATCCAGCTTGCCGAACTCTTTTTCGATGTCGGCAATCAGATTTTCGATGGTTTCGGGTTCGGCAGAATTCAATGCACGGCCTTCGCCGCCCCATTGCGCCAGACGCTCGCTAATCGCCGCCGCGCCGCTTTCGCTGGTGGCCGTACCGATGACTTTGGCACCTGCCACCGCCAGCGTGTCGGCAATCGCCGCGCCGATACCGCGCGATGCGCCTGTTACCAATGCGACTTTGCCGCTTAAATCTTGTGTGCTCATGTTTACTTCCTTGTTTTGGGAATGGAGTCTGTCAATTTCAGACGACCTTATAGCATAAATAGTGTGATGAATCTAATTTTTGAGGTCGTCTGAAACAAAATAAGAAGCCTCCGTATTGTCATTCCCGCACAGGCGGGAATAACAGTGCAGGCATTGCCTATTTTATCTGCTATATCGTCAAATTTCAGACGACCTCTCCGTTTATTCGGGCAGGGTTATTTTTTGATGGGGCGGTATGTTCAGAATATAGCGCAACCAGTTGCCGAAGCTATATTTTTGGTAGATTTCGGGCGACAGTTCGCAGTAGGGTTTGGCGACAAATTCTGCCAAACCGTCCAAACTTTTACCATCCCAAACGAAGATGTTGTCGGGGTGGTAGAAATCGTATTTTTTTGATTTCGGCGTTGGTGGTAATCAGTTTTTTTGCGGTAACTCGAGGGCTTCGAAGGGGCGGAACGAGAGGCCGTTGTGAACGGGTGTTTTGAAATCTATCAGGATTTTTGGCCTGCTTGGCGGCTTCGATGTTGTCGGCGAAACTTCTAATGCCGATGAAGATTTTTGATGTTTTCCGTAGGATAAAAAAACGGCGGAGGTTTTTTTACATTGGTATTCAAACAGCCGATATTGAAGTCGAGCTTCCAGCCCAGCATTTCAGCCGCTTTGCCGAACGCGGAAATAATCGGGGCGCGTTCGGGTATATGCCAGCCGATGAAATAGAAATCGTTGGGCGGGTTTTCGGGCAGGTTGACATCGTGGTCGAAATAGAAGTTGGTGGTCGGCAGGAAGGGATGTTTCGGATTTCGCATATCGTCGGGATCAAAAAAACGTAAATACGGTCAAACCGGTCGGCACAATCCCAAATGGCGGGGAAACGGTCGATGCCGTCCCATTGGTAGTTGACCATATTGCCATGACGGGTATGGCGTTTAATCATATCCAGAAACTCAGGCGAGTAAATATCGCCGCGGATAAACAGGGCATAATCCGCCTTGCCGTGCGCTGCCAGTTTATTTTTCGACATCTCGGATCAATTGGGCGGATTTAAAGTCTTTTTTTGGCGTTTTTGTCCCGCAGCACCAGTTGTCTGAATTTGACTTTCAGACGGCAGGAAAGGGAGGGATAGCGGAAATTCAGGTTGTCCATGACGACGCTGACGACGCTGAAGCCGTGATGATTAAGAGCAGCTTCAATAACACGGTAAATTTGGTTGTCGGCGGGCATGCCCAGGATAATCGTTTTTTGTTCGGTCGGCATGGTATCTGTTTATGCTTCGTCTGATATATCGAGGATTCGGCGGACCCAGTTGCCGAAGGCGTATTTGGCTTTTATTTCTTCGGGAACAGGATGGTAAGGTCGTCTGAAAAAAAGTCTTCCAATCCGTCAAGGCTTTCTCCGTCCCAAATGAAGATGTTGTCGGGATGGTAGAAGTCGCATTCCGCTACCGCCTGATTGGTGGTAATCAGTTTTTTTGTCGAAACACAGGGCGTCGAATACGCGGAAAGACAGGCCGTAATTTTCAAATTGGACAAAATCGACGACTGCCAGGCAGTTTTTGACCTTTTGCAGGTTTTGCTCGAAGCTCAGGATGCTTTGTCTGTCCAAATAGGTAATGCCGTCGTTGCCGAAAATTTTGCTTGCGCGGTCGTCTTTGCAGTAGATGTGGAAATCCAAAGGCAGTCCCAGCCTGCGTGCTTCATCGAGAAAAACGGAGGTTTGATGTTCTCTTCGCTCTTCATAACCTCCTAAAAAAATAAAGACCTTTTCACCCTCCCTCTCTTTCAATCGGGAAATCGAAATAGAAATTGGTGGTTGCTTTAAAATGATGTTGGGGGTATTTCTCCACATCGTTTTTTTATTGAACACCCAGCAGCAGTCGAAATAAGGCAAATATTCGATGATGTCGGGAAAACGGTCGATACCGTCATATTGATAGTTAACGCATATCTTACTGTGCTCTCGGATAGCGGCGATGATTTCTTTGGGATAAATATTGGCGCGGATGCAAAGGGCGTAGTCTGCTTTGCCACCTTCCAAGGAAGCCAGTTTTTCGGCTATCTGCTTGCGGTAGCGGGAATATTTCAGTTTTTTCTTGTAATCACCGTCTTTTTTAATGTGTTTATGATATAAACCGAGAATACGGCAGCCTATGTGCGGATAGTATGAGTCTCTGTCGTCGTAACAGAGATTGATGACATTAAAGCCGTGGAAGCGCAGGTTTTTTTCTCTATGCACTTGTCCAACCCGTACATATAGGGAACGGCTAGGATGATGGTTTTATTCATGATTTAGGTGTGGTGCGGTTAATCAGAAGAGATTTTGCTTTCAGACGACCTTTAGGCAAAAAGGTCGTCTGAAGACACATTTCATATCCCTTAATATAAAAAAAGAAATATGAGTTTGTGGAAATTTATTTTTTGAGTATTTTTTTTAGAAATTGCTCTACACAATACAAAGGACTTAAGATTAACCAAGCTGGAGAAAAAACGATCTTAAGTAATTCAGCTCGTGCCAAGCTTTCAGTCTCCGGAATACTGTTTTTCTTTTTAGGACGCCTCCTGAAAAGCCAATTGATTTTTTTACCCAAGCGGAGAATTTTCCAAGTGTAAGAATGATAAATCTTTAACAAGTAGACTTTTTGCAGAAGCATGACCGCCTAAATGGTTGGAAGAGGGATTGGAAATCGAAGCAGTATCAATTTCTTTAATCCACCATCCGAATTGTTCCGTTTTTAGTTGGTAAAGTTGTCTGTCTGCCTCTGCCCATTCTTGTCTTTTTTGTACTTCTTCTGCATGAGTCATTGTCCCATGCGATAGGACTGTATTGGTACCATCTGACCGAATGCAATATTCGGCACTATAATTCGGGATATGTAATGGTTCATATTTAAATGCCAACCGCAATAGAAAATCATAATCTTCATTCTTACATAGAGTCTCATTAACGAAACCTATATCTTTAGCTCGCTCCCTATCTACAACAAAGGCATGGATAGGGATAAAATTTCCCCTAATATGGTCATGAAATGAATAGTCCCCTCTCCTAAAAGGATAGGAACGGGATACTAACTGACCATCTTTATTAAAGTCTGCTCTGACAATTTCACAATATACCCATGAAAACTTACTTTTTTGTAAAGCCTGAACCATTTGTTGATAATGATGCGGATAAACTTTGTCATCATCATCCAGAAAGGCAAGATAGCGTCCGGAAGCATATTTCATGCCCATATTCAGACTTTTGGCGCGCGCATCAGTATCGGAAATGTGGTGCAGGAAACTTATTTTAGGAAAATGTTTTTTCCATTTCGCAATAAGCACATCAATTTTTTTCAACAGATTCCGAATCTGTTTTGCATTGCGCAACGACAATAGGCTCTAAATCTTGGTATTGCTGACCCGACAAAATGAAAAGACATTTATCTAAGAAATGCTCCCTTCCCGGCATAGTACGGATGACGATAGAAACGGTCTGATTCATGGCTTAACCCCACATTGGTTGTGCAAAATAAAGGCCATTATTAAAATTCGGATTAGCCTTCAATACTTCTGTTACGGAATGCTGAGACAGGTGCTCTAGCTGCTCCAATAGATCGTTTTTTTTCATATCCACATGTTGAAGCCACATTTTCATTGCTGTTTCTTGGAATTTTTTTCAGAACGCCATTTATAAGCAAGAAAAAGTTGCAGCACGCCAAATTTCAGATTCTCTTGATTGTCTGTCCATTGCATAATGGAAGAAAAAGGCATCGGCACAGGTGTAGCACTGATAACCTGCAGCTTTGACGCGCCATGATAAATCTACATCTTCACAATACAGGAAAAAGTCATCATCAAAACCGTTTATCTGACGATAAATAGCGTTCGGTATAAGCACACACGCACCAGAACACCAATCAGTCAAACCTGTTTTTAGGGTTGAAAGTTTTGGGATGCATAATTGGTTCTTGTATTGCTTCTACGATACCGTGCCAATCATTTTTTTGACTGAAAGATACTAATTTTTCGAGACCTTCATCATGTAAAAATCCATCCGGATTCATGCAAAGATATGCCGTAGATTGTTTTGAAATTTCAGAAAAAATTTGGTTATGTCCTGCACCAAACCCAATATTTTCCCCATGATAAACTTTAATCTCCCAACCTTTTCCTTCGGCTAAAGATTCAATTTGCTCAACTAATTTTTTATTTCCCTGATTACGGATGATAACTTCTATGCTATCTATGCCGTATGTTTGGCTGAAAATACTTTCCAAACATCTTTCTATCTCGGATATTGGATTATTGTAAGTTAATATACCTATGCTTATGAAAGGTTTCATTTTTATCCCTTTTGATTGGTTTAAATATATCTCACATAAAAGCAGAAGACACTTAAAGTAAGTTTTGCTTTAAGGTCATCTGAAAACGAGTAAAGTGGGTTCCGTTAAGATTAATTCACTGTCTGCTTCGGCATATTGCGCAGCATAGAGTAATAGCCGTTTTGCGCCATCAATTCATCGTGTGAACCTTGCTCAACTATATGCCCGTCGTCCATGACAATAATGCGGTCAGCTTGTTCGACAGTGGTTAGTCGGTGGGCGACGATGATGCTGGTGCGGTTTTTCCATCAAGCGTTCGAGAGCTTGTTGGACGAGGCGTTCGGATTCGTTGTCAAGCGCACTGGTGGCTTCGTCCAAAAAGCAGGATGGGGGCGTCTTTTTAAAATGGCGCGGGCAATGGCGACACGTTGACGCTGACCGCCGGAGAGTTGGTTGCCGTTTGCGCCTATCGGTTGATTCAAACCATGTGGTGAGCTTTCAACCAAATCTTGCAAATTCGCGGCTTTGAGGGCCGCTAATACTTCTTCTTCAGTGGCATCGGGACGGCTGTAACGGACGTTTTTCCAAAAAGCGTGCCTTCAAACAAAAAGACATCTTGGGAAACAAGGGCAAATTGGGAGCGTAGGTTGTCGAGTTTGATGTCTTCGATATTCACATCATCCAAATAAACCGCTCCGGAGCTTGGTTCGACAAAACGCGGAAGCAGGTTGACGGCAGTAGATTTACCACTGCCTGAGCGGCCGACCAGGGCTACGCGTTCGCCTTTGCGGATGTCGAGATTAAAGCCGTCCAAGGCTTTTTTTACCGTCTGCGTGGTAGCGGACATCGACGTTATCAAATTTCAGACGACCTTCGACATTGATCAGGATTTTTGTACCGTTATCTTTTTCAGGCTCGGTATCGAGGAATTGGCAAACGGCATCAGAAGCAATAAACATAGTCTGCATGGGGATGCTGATGTTCGCCAAGTTTTTGATCGGGCTGAGCATTTGCAACATGGCAACGATAAATGCCATAAATTCGCCGATGGTGGTATGCCCCTGCTGACTCTGCCAAAGGGCAATAAAGATAACGACGGCCAAAGCAAACGAAGCAATCAGTTCGCTGAACGGGGAACGTGCCGCAGTCGCTTGAGTGATTTTTTTACCGAGACGGACGATGGTGTCGTTGACAGCGGTGAAACGTTCGGCAGCCTGACGTTGGCCGCCGAAGAGTTTGACCACGCGGTGTCCTTGATGGACTTCGTTGACGACATTGTTCATGGTACCGATACTGAGTTGCGCTCCCGCAATAATGTCTTTCAGACGATTACGGTAATAGCGGGACAACAAAGACAGCAGCGGGAACATCAGGGCGACGACCAAGCTGAGCTGCCAGTTCAAATAAAGCAGGACGCAGACCAAACCGATGACAATCATGGTGTCGCGGGTCAGCACGATAAATACATTGCTGGCGTTGCTGATGGATTGTTCCGCCATTTGCACCATGTTCATTAAAACTGTGCCGGACGGGGTTTCCTGATGGAATTTGGAAGAAAGTTGCAGCATTTTTGGCAAACATATCGCGGCGAAGATGGCTGATTGCCATGACGGAAACCCAAGTCAGCAGATATGTGCTGACATAGCGGCTGATGCCTCGAATGATGACCAAAAAGATAAAAAATACCGGCACGACCCAGACTTTATTGGGAGTCCCCCAAATCAGGTAAGTAAATTGGTCTTTCCAGTTTTGCAGCGTGGCGACGATGCCGCCTGCGGTATTGAGTTCGGGCGGAGCTGAAGGCGGGGCGAAGCCTTGGTTGACCAAGGGGGCAATGAAGGCGGCAAGATAGCTTTCGGTGGCGGCGACGCCGAAGATAGCAATTAACGCAAAAATGATGCGGACTTTATAAGGACGGATGTAAGCCATCAAGCGCATGAAGCTGCGCGAATCTTCTTGGGTAAACAGGCCGAAGGTCAGTTTTTCTATCATTGGCTCGGTGTTCCAGATTAATGCAGATTGAATATTTTTATTAATCTGTCGGATTGGTAAAAGCCTATGATTATATCGCAATGAAGTTACCGATGCGACGAAATTGCTGTTTTTAAATGAATAACAATTTTTTTATTTCTGTAAAGTTTTTTCAGACGACCTTAAATGTTCAAAATAAATTGATAGTGAACTGGAATGTATAGTGGATTAACTTTAAATCAGGACAAGGCGACGAAGCCGCAGACAGTACAGACAGTACGGCAAGGCGAGGCAACGCCGTACTGGTTTAAAGTTAATCCACTATAAAACATCCCCCTGTTGCTATTCCCTCCCCTATCCAAACACAACCGACAGGCATTAAAAAACGACCTTTCATTAAGAAAGGTCGTCTGAAACATAAAAGGCGGCAAGTTTAATGTGCTTCGATAAAGGCAGCGACTTGTTCGGAATTGGTCAAAGCGCTGCACACTGCTTCTTTGTTGATGCGTTTTGCCAAACCTGCCAACACTTTGCCCGGTCCGCATTCGGCGGATTCGGTAATGCCTTCTGCAACGAGTGCGTTGACGGTTTCCGTCCAGCGTACAGGGCTGTAAAGCTGGCGGACAAGCGCGTCTTTGATTTTCTCTGCATCGTCGTAAGCGGCAACATCGGCATTATGGATGACGCGGATTTTTCGGTTGTTTGATTTCAACAGTTTTGAGCGCTTCGGCAAGTTTTTTTCCGCAGCAGGCTTCATCAGGCTGCAATGCGAAGGAACGGATACAGGCAGCGGCAGCGCGCGTTTGGCTCCCGCTTCTTTGGCGGCGTTCATGGCGCGCTCGACGGCGGCGGCATTGCCCGCGATCACGACCTGTCCGGGCGAATTGAAGTTGACGGCTTCGACCACTTCGCCTTGCGCGGCTTCTGCACAAATGGCTTTAACCTGTTCATCTTCCAAGCCGAGGATTGCCGCCATCGCACCTACGCCCTGCGGCACGGCAGACTGCATCAGTTCGGCGCGCAGGCGGACGAGTTTGACTGCATCCGCAAAATCCAATGCACCGGCGACAACAAGTGCGGTGTATTCGCCGAGGCTGTGGCCGGCAACGACGGCAGGCGTTTTGCCGCCCGCTTCAAGATAGGCACGGTAAACGGCAACGCCGGCAGCCAGCATAATGGGCTGCGTATTCACGGTCTGTCCGATGAGTTCGGCATCCGTGCCGTTAATCATCGCCCACAAATCTTGACCCAATACGGCGGAAGCTTCGTCGAAGGTGTTTTTTTACGACCGATTGTCCTGCGAAGCCGTCCATCATATTGAGGCTTTGCGAACCCTGACCGGGGAAGAAAAATGCAAAAGACATGATATTCCTTTGTTTCAGTTTAGTTTTTCAGAAAATTCGTCAGAGGATTATCGGCGTAATGTATCAGCAGGGCATAGGTAATGGCAACATTTATTGCCACTGTCAGCCAGAAAATCTGAACAAAAGGAACTTTCTTGGTTTTGTGGCGGAACGCGGCGCGCGCAACCAATGCACCGGGCCAGCCGCCCAGCAGGCTGAACGCGTGCAGTTTGTTTTCTGGGATACGGTTTTGGTATTCGTTTTTACGTCTGATTTTGCGCGCGGACTCCATCGCCGTCTGCTTGTCCTGTTGATAGAGGATGAAGGCGGCGATACTGATAAGGACGTAAATGAAAAACAGTTTATTGGAAAGCACGGCGACAACGGTCAGGAAAACGACGGCGATGACGCTGTTGATCAGGAGTGCCTGCATATCGATATTGAGCCTGTTGTAGTCGGGTGGTAATTCGTCAAACAGGAATGCTTCGTCGCCCAGCCGGACAACCTTGACGGCTTGTTGGCGGTTGCCTTCTATCGGGCGGTTGCAGTAGAAACTGACGCGCTGCCCTGTTTGCGGACGGCAGGTATTGTAATGGTACGCGCTGATGTGGAAGAAAATATTTTTGGGATTCGTCGCCGAAACGGATAAAGCCGTAGCCTTTGGCATCATCCCATGTGGTAATCGTACCGCTCATAACCTGATTGGGCGGCAACAGATTCTTTTGGGCGGATTTCGGAGCGGGATAACGGGTTTCGGCAACCAACGGCTGCTCGATTTTGACTTCAACTTTAGGACCGTGCTCCGGACGGAAAAAAAGTGTACGGTTTGACCTTGCGCTTTTTGGGCGGACGCAGCGTGTATCGATTCAGGCTCGGGTTCGGACTCAGGCGTACTGCGGATAACGGCATTGACCAGCAGCCATTGTCCGTTGGGATGGCGGCGGAGCGTGCCTTCAAGGCGGTCACCCGCCCCTAGGCGTACGGGTTTGGTCGGCAAGAAACTGTCCCAGCACAAAGACCGGCTGCCCTTCGTTTGAAACATCCATTCCATAACCACCATTCTTCGACCAATCCCAGTCGGTCAGCGTAATGACCGCGCTGTCATTGTTTTTTATAACCCGGATTGACGCGCTCGACATCCCTTGCGACGGCGCGGTTGTTTTTCCGTTTCAATTTGAAAGCTGACACGGTGTCCGGTTTCAGGTTCTTGATAATCGGGGTGGAGGGATTGGCGGTTGGCAAAGATGCGTTGCGAAGACTCGTCGCAAATAATGGAGCCGCGGCTCATTTCCCCGAACCAATGGGCGATTGTCCCGTAATGTTTATTATGGTTCATTTTATTTTTTTATATTAAGGAAAAAAATGTATTGGATAATCAGTTTTGAAATTATACCAATTTATCATAATCCATGTGGATTTTTAACCATAATAAATAAAAGGTCGTCTGAAACGGTGTCGGTTTGAAGCAACTGCACGTTTTCAGACGACCTTTTTTGCGTGAAAAAGAATTAGGAGGTATCTACAAGCATTGAGTTGTGCATTTGAAAAAAATAAATTGACGCATACAAAAAGCTTCCCCCTCCCTGTTTCAATGTAATTAAATGAAAAACTCCCTCTTAACCCCCTATCAAAAAACTGACCAAAGTCTAAAATAACTTCTTGAAAAAAATTATAAAAAAAACATAAGAGAATGAACATCTTCGCACCCGAAGAAAATCTTTACATTATCCTTTACATTGTCCATAAACGAGCTTAGGGAAATATCATGACATACCTATCACGCGCCTTCTCTTTGTCTATCCTCGCAGTCGCACTTGCCGCCTGTGGCAGCAGCGGTGGAGACTCTCCCTCAACCCAAGCAGCAAATAACGCCAAGCCGCAAACGCCTGCAACCCAACCGCCAACAGACCAGACAGCAGGCAACGCTCCCCAAAGAGCCGAAGCTGACGCTGGCAACCATGCCGGATAAAAAGTGCCAAGCGGATTTACGAACTGCCTTACTCGACAGTTACAGGCATTACGCAAACGAAGCTGCAAGCTAACGGCTACACTGGAGAGGTTACAGATATCCAAATCAGCGGCACCCCGACACTTGAGTCAGCCTTGCCTAAAATGGGCAAGGTGGTTTATCACGGCGATGCTTTTAACGATCGAACCGATCCTGTAGAAGGTACTATTGGCTACGGCACAAGTCCCGGTTCTTTGGAATACACCATAGATTTCGACGAACGTACCGGCCATGGAAAAAAATTTCCTCGCTTCAATTAGATTTTTGGAGACATCATGCTGAGACAGGGCAAGCTCGAAAAAATCAATCTGGACGGACAGGAAGTCATGGGTGTACGAAGCAATGTCGATGTTGCCAGGTCGGGCGATCCTTATAATCCGGACTATATACCGGCAGGCAATTACGAATTGGGCATCTTTGGTCCGAATGCCGACTCGATTGCAGGTAAACTCAAATCGTTTTTTTCAATATCGGTTTCGGTGGTACGCGGGACGGTAAATAAATACTTTGTACGAAGCAGGAAAATCATATGGCAAATGCCATCTGTGTCTGATCGAACAGCGCATTTTTTGGACTTTCATAAGGTCTGAATGATGAAAGGTCGTATGAAAACCCAAAGCAGCAGGTTTTCAGACGACCTTTCATATTTTAAGTTTTAAGCGGATATAGGGCTGATCATCTTCTTTTGATATGACACCTGCTGTCGGCCTTCCCACACAGGCAGGAATTCATCGGTAAGCTCAAGAAATCTTTGTTTGAAAAGAAATTGCTGCAATTCAGAAATTGGATTCCCGCCTGCGCGGGAATAACGACATGGATAACCCCTGCTTGAATTCACTATACGGACACGCATCCATCAAAAAAGTCGTCTGAAACCGCACCGGCGCAGTTTCAGACGACCTTTAAGTTTTTTTCAAACAAACAAAAAAATCAGTATTTCACCAGCACCGCGCCCCCACGCGAAGCCGCCGCCTATGCCTTCGAGCAGTAGGTTTTGTCCGCGTTTGATTTGACCGTTTTGAATGCCGACATCCAGCGCGAGCGGGATGGACGCGGCGGATGTGTTGCCGTGTTCCTGTACGGTCAGGATGACTTTTTTTCCATGTCCAGACCCAAGTGTTTGGCGGTGGAATCGATGATTCGTTTGTTGGCTTGGTGCGGCACGAGCCAGTCGATTTGATCGGGGGTATAACCTGCCTCGCTGATGACTTCGTCGGCGATTTTTTTGCGAGCATTTTGACCGCGAATTTGAACACGCCCGGTCCGTCCATTTTGACGTAGGGCGAGCCGCAAACTTGTCCGTTGGCGATTTGACCGGGCACGTTGAGCAGGTCGAGGTAGTTGCCGTCTGCTTTGAGTTTGCTGTGGATGATGCCCGCTTCGTCGGACGCGCCTAATACTACTGCGCCTGCGCCGTCGCCGAACAAAAACGCAGGTCGTGCGGTCGTTCCAATCGACGATGCGGCTGAACGTTTCCGCGCCGATGACCAAAGCCTTTTTTTCGCCATGCCGCTTTTGATGTAGGCGTTGGCGGTGGACAGGGCGTACATAAAGCCCGCGCAGACTGCCTGTACGTCAAATGCGGGGCAGCCGTTTGCTATGCCGAGTTTTTGTTGAACGATGGTCGCGGTGGACGGGAACTGCATATCTGGGGTAGCAGTCGCCACGATAATCAAATCGATTTCATCGGCAGCGACACCAGCAGCAACCAGCGCGCGGCGCGATGCTTCGGCGGCGAGGTCGCTGGTTTTTTCGCCTTCGTCTGCAATATGACGGAACTTGATGCCGGTACGGGTGGTAATCCACTCGTCGGACGTATCGACTTTTTTCGCCAAATCGTCGTTGCTGACGCGGTTGGCGGGAAGATAGCTGCCGGTACCTAAAATTTTGGCGTATTGCATGTGAAGGCCTTTGAGCGTTGATTCGGATAATCGGCTATTGTAAGCGAAAACGGATGAATTGCCCAACGCCGCGAAGGCGTAAAACAGGTAAAGCGGGCAATGGCTTGAAAAACAAATATAAACATATGATTTTAATGAAACTTACTTTTTCAAACTATCTAGGAATTTACGTTTCCATATCCCGTTTTCAGACGACCTCGGTTACACAAAAATCCCCCCAAAGCGTCTGCATCGCCGCAATCGCCGCCAGCGAAGCGGTTTCCGTCCGCAGAATCCTCTTGCCCAGCGTTACCGACTGGAATCCCGCCTCAAACGCCAATCGTTCCTCCTCGTCCGTCCAGCCGCCTTCCGGCCCGACCATAAAAAAATCAGGTCGTCTGAAAACGGCTTGACGGCACGCAAACTCTGGGCGCAGTTCAAACTCATCAACAGCTTGGTCGTTTCAGACGACATCTGTTTCAAAAGCCTCGCGGTAAAGGCAGCAGCGGGCGCACCTCCGGCACGATATTCCTGCCGCTTTGTTCGCAGGCAGACACCACAATTTCCCTGCCAACGCGCCACCCGTTTATCCGCACGCTCTCCGCTCAGGCGCACGACGCAGCGTTCGCTGATCACCGGCTGAATCGCGACTACGCCCAGTTCCACGCTTTTCTGCAAGGTAAAATCCATGCGCTCGCCACTCGATACCGACTGCACCAGCGTAATTTTTCAGCGGCGACTCGTTGTCCGCCTCCTCCTCGCGCAACACTTCCGCGCAGGCGCGGCGTTTCTCCAAAACATCCAAACGCGCGGGATACGCCTTGCCATTGCCGTTAAACAAAAACGACCTCCTCCCCACAGCGCACGCGCAAAAACATTCAAATGACGCACAACATTATCAGGCAGTTCAACGACTTGCCCCGCATATAAAGCATCAGGCAGATAAAATCTGGACATGGTTCTTCAAGTGAAAAACGGATATAATAACGCGATTATACGATTTCGCATCCCAACCGCAAAAAAACAAGGACAAAAAGTGTTACACCGATTGCAAAAAGTCGTCCGGCACATCGCGCAAACCGAAGTCATGCCGCGCTTCCTGAATACCCCGTCGCACCGCAAAGAAGACGGCTCCATGCTCAGCGAAGCCGACCTTGCCGCCCAAAACCGCCTTCGCCGCCGCCCTGCCCTTGTTGATCGACAGCCCCATGCTCGGCGAAGAAATGAGCGTGCAGGAACAAACCACCCTCTGGAAACTGCACGCGCATACCGACGGACTCTGGGTCGTCGATCCCATAGACGGCACCAACAACTTCGTCAACGGACTGCCCCATTTCGCCGTTTCCGTCGCCTTCGTCAAAAACGGCCGCGCCGAACTCGGTATCATCTATAACCCCGTCAGCGGCGAATGCTTCTACGCCGAACGTGGCAAAGGCGCATACCTCAACGGCACACCACTGCCCCTGCGCACCGTCGACAAAAAAACTCAGCGAAGCCATCGCAGGCGTCGAAATCAAATACCTGCGCTCCGGCAAACTCACCAGCCGCATGAGCACGCTCGCCCCCTTCGGCACCATCCGAAGCATGGGCAGCAGCACACTCGACTGGTGCTACCTCGCCAGCGGACGCTACGACGTTTACGTTCACGGTGGGCAAAAACTGTGGGACTACGCCGCCGGTGCGCTGATTTTTCGAAGAAGCAGGCGGCAACCCTGTCCACTTTGGAAGGCGACGACTTCTGGAGCGGCGAACACGTTTTCAAACGCTCCGTCATCGCCGCCCTGCAACCCGCCCTGTTCGAGCGTTGGGAAAAATGGATACGGGAGAACCAATAAACCCGTTTTAACAAAAAAGCATTAATTGAACAAAACAACGATAGAAAATATGAAAAGGTTTTTTTCAGACGACCTTTTTGACATCAACCCACCCATTTTGAAGCAATAAACCTGATGAGCAGACCTTCCGTTATTTTTCATTGATGTGGACGACACCCTTGTCAGAAGCGTAGGCAGCACGCGCATCCCCATGCCCGAAGTCATCCGCCAAGTCCGCCGCCTGCATGAAAACGGACATATGCTTTACCTCTGGAGCAGCGGTGGGGGCGACTACGCCCGTCGCAGCGCAGAAGAATTGGGCATATCGGAATGTTTCCAAGCATTTTTACCCAAACCAAACGCCTATATTGACGATCAAGCGGTACATGAATGGCGGTTCTGCACCCACTTCCTTCCTATTAACAGCGGGCAAATCGACGGATAACTGCAAAGCGATATTTTTGCCCGATGGAATTTAAATATATTCAATTAAAAACAAAATAGTACAATACTCAACTTTGAAGGTCTAACCATGGCATACTCTGCGGACTTAAGAAACAAAGCTTTAAACTATTACGAACAATGCAAAAACATCAGCCAAACCGCAGCAACGTTTAACTTGTCAAGAAACACGCTTTACCTGTGGATTCGCCTTAAAAAACAAACAGGCAGCCTAAAACATCAAGTTACCGGTCTAAATGCCGTCAAATTGGATAGGCAAAAACTGGCTCAATATGTTGGGCAACACCCGGATGCCTATCTGCATGAAATCGCCAAACATTTTGATTGTACAGCAGCCGCCGTTTGCTATGCACTCAAACAGATGGGGATGACGCGCAAAAAAAGACCACCACTTACAAAGAACAAGACCCGGCCAAAGTGACGCATTATTTGACACAGCTGGCCGAATTTTCCGACTACCAACGTGTTTATTTGGATGAAACAGGATTTGACCGCTACCTGTTCCGCCCCTATGCCCGCAGCCCGAAAGGGCAAATAGTGAAAGCGCAGATAAGTGGAAAAAGATACCGACGCTTATCTCTGGTGTCCGCACAAGTCGGCAACCGGCTGATTGCTCCGATGGTTTATCAAAAATACGATGACCGGAATCTTTTTTGAAGCGTGGTTTCAGCAATGCCTACTGCCCGCATTGACTCAAAAAAATCGGTGATTATTTTTAGATAATGCACGATTTCACCGTATGGGTGTCTTACGGGAAATGGCGGAAAAATGGGGACATAAGGTATTGCCTCTTGCACCTTATTCACCTGAGCTCAACCCGATTGAGAAGGTGTGGGCGAATATTAAGCGGTATCTGCGAACCGTATTGTCTGATTACGCCCGATTTGACGATGCGCTACTGTCCTATTTTTTTATTTTTAATTGACTATATAGTGGATTAACTTTTAAACCAGTACGGCGTTGCCTCGCCTTGCTGTACTGGTTTAAAGTTAATCCACTATATTATCGCCCCGCTCATCGCGAACGGGACAAATCAACAAATCTCCACTTCCAAATCCAAGCGTTGTGCCGTTGCCTGTACTGCTTCGATATCATCCAGCCAAAAAATCGCAAACAGGTAACCATCATCACCGGTCGGTACGTCACACAACACCAAACCATCCCTCTCCAATGCCGCTTGTACATAAGGAAACAGTTCTTCACTATAAGTCTCTTCGGGATATTCCCATTCCCATTCTTCCCAACCTAATAGATTCCGGACAATCGCTTCCATCTCTTCCGGTTCAAATTTCCAATCTGAATACCATGTTGCGCCATATCTTTCCAAGACGCAAAAGATGTCCGCCCACTCTTCCCCGTACCCCAAGTCCTCCATTGACTCTTCATTTTCATCTACACGGATATAAAAATTCTTAACCTGTTCCAGCTCCGCACCGGAACCATCGTCATTCTCCCCAGAAGGCCAACCCCTCTTCCGCAACGTAGCCCAAAGGCTTTCTTGAATCTGATAAACCCATTCGCCCCGCTGCAAAACAGCCAAATCGTCTTCCGTCACTTCCAACCATTTAAACAATGCCCACAAATCCGCTTTTTGTTCAGGCGTAGCAGGATAAAAAATTGCTTCGCTCATGTAGTGTTCCTAACATCAAAATACAAAAACAGGTCGTCTGAAAACGGTTAAACATTTTCAGACGACCTTTGCTTCAATCAAACTTGAATCAATGCCTAAAATGGCGAACGCCCGTTACCACCATCGCAATATCGTGTTCGTCCGCCGCATCAAAAAAACTTCCTGATCGCGCATCGAACCTGCGGGGTGGATGATGGCTTTGATGCCTTGTTCGGCGATGACGTCCACGCCGTCGCGGAAGGGGAAGAAGGCATCGGATGCGGCGCATGCGCCGTTTAAGTCCAGGCCTGCGTCCTGCGCTTTGCGGGCGGCGATGCGGGTGCTGTCCACGCGGCTCATTTGGCCTGCGCCGATGCCGTAGGTTTGACCGCCTTTGCCGAAGACGATGGCGTTGGATTTAACGTATTTGGCAACGTTCCAGACGAACAGCAAATCGTTCCATTCCTGCTCGGTCGGTTGGCGTTTGGAGACGACTTTCAAATCGGCACGGTTGAGGCGGTGGATGTCGGGCGTTTGTACCAATAGTCCGCCGCCGACGCGTTTGAGTTCGAATCGGTTCGCACCTGCCTCAAGTGGCACTTCCAACACGCGCACGTTTTTTTCTTGGCGGCGGCGATTTCGAGGGCTTCAGCGGTGAACTTTGGCGCCATGAGGACTTCCATAAATTGGTTATCGGTAATCTGTTTCACGGTTTCGCTGTCCACTTCGCGGTTGAAGGCGATGATGCCGCCGAACGCGCTGGTGGTGTCGGTGGCGTAGGCGAGTTTGTAGGCGGTCAAGGTATCGGCTGCAACGGCGACGCCGCACGGATTGGCGTGTTTCACAATCACGCAGGCGGGCGCGTCGAAGGATTTGACGGCTTCCCAAGCGGCATCGGCATCGGCGATGTTGTTGTACGACAATTCTTTGCCTTGGAGCTGTTTGTAGGCGGCGAGGCTGCCTGCAGCAGGATACACATCGCGGTAGAACGCGGCGCGTTGGTGCGGGTTTTCGCCGTAGCGCATGTCTTGCACTTTAATCCAGCTTTGGTTGAACTGGCTTGGGAACTCGCCGATTTCGGGCGTGCCGCTCAAGACGTCGTCTGAAAGCGAGGTTAAATAGTTGGAAATCATGCCGTCGTATTGGGCGGTGTGGCTGAACGCTTTGCGCGACAGGTTGAAACGGGTTTTGTCGCTCAACGCGCCGCCATTGGCTTCCATTTCGGCAGCGATGGCGGGGAAGTCGGTGGTGTCGGTAACGATGGCGACGTGTTTCCAGTTTTTCGCGGCGGAGCGCACCATGGTCGGGCCGCCGATGTCGATGTTTTCAATCGCGTCTTCCAACGTGCAGTTTGGTTTGGCGATGGTGGCGGCGAAGGGGTAAAGGTTGACGCAAACGAGGTCGATGTTGCCGATGCCGTGCTCTTCCATCTTGGCGACGTGTTCGCCCAAATCGCGCCGCCCCAAAATACCGCCGTGGATTTTTCGGATGCAGCGTTTTTCACGCGGCCGTCGAGCATTTCGGGGAAACCGGTATAGTCGGCGACTTCAATCACGGGAACGCCCGCATCGGCAAGCAGCTTCGCCGTGCCGCCGGTAGAGAGGATTTCGACACCGAGTTTGTGCAGGGTTTGGGCAAATTCGACTGCGCCTGTCTTGTCGGACAGGCTGATAAGGGCGCGTTTGATGGAAGGCATGGGGATTCCTTTTAAACAGAGATTTATAACTGGAAACAAACACTTTCAGGGGCGGTATTATCCCCTAGTTTCGGCTTTTTTTAGCAGCAGTTTTCTGGAAAAATTGTTGACAATTTTTCGATAAAAAAGGTCGTCTGAAAACCGTGTTCATAAGTTTTCAGACGACTTTCGCATATCCAACTACTTAACATTTTTAAATAGTTTCAAAATTTCATACAGTTAAATCTTGCATACATTAACAAACAGCCATAGAATGCAAAATCGGTCGGATTGCATAATCTACCCTACAAAGTCCAAATTCCGAGTTACCCAGGAGTAATCAAATATGTACAGAAAATTCCTCTGCATTTTTCGCAACCGCGGCCTTGGCAGCCGGCTGTGCGACCGAGTCTTCCAAAACCATCGAAGCCGTCAAAGTCAGCAGCTACAATACCCCTTATCACGGCGCGCGCGCGCCTATTTCCATCGGTAGCTTCGACAACCGCTCCACTTACCAGCGCGGCGTATTTTCCGACGGTGAAGACCGTTTGGGCAGTCAGGCGAAAACCATTTTACTGACCCACCTGCAACAGACTAACCGTTTCAACGTACTCAACCGTACACAATTGAGCGCGCTGAAGCAGGAAGCAGGCATCGGCGGCAAAACACAAGCCCTTAAAGGTGCGGATTATGTGATTACCGGCGATGTAACCGAGTTTGGCCGCAAAGATGTCGGCGACCATCAGCTTTTCGGGATTTTAGGACGCGGCAAATCCCAAGTCGCCTATGCCAAAGTAGCGTTGAACGTCGTGGATGTACGCACTTCCGAAGTGGTTTATTCAGCGCAGGGCGCAGGGGAATTTTCATTGTCCAACCGCGAAGTCGTCGGCTTTGGCGGCACTGCGGGCTACGATGCGACGCTGAACGGCAAAGTATTGGACCTGGCCATCCGCGAAGCAGTCAATAATTTGGTTGCCGGCATCGAAAGCGGTGCTTGGACGCCTGCCCGCTGAAAGGTCGTCTGAAATGGACAAACTCATCAAAACAGGCTGCCTGGGCGCATTCTGCCTGCTGCTTGCCGCATGCGGCAACCCTCAGCAGACCCTTTATTATTGGGGAAACAACAATGCCGATGTTTACGAACGCCTCAAAAGCGACGGCAAACCCCTAGGCGAACAAATCGACGCAATGGAAAAAAATATTTCCAGAAAACCCGGAGCGAAAATAAAAAAAGAAGCACCCGGCACACACGCCCATTTGGGAATGCTGTTGAGCGAAGCGGGGCAGGATCAGTCGGCAGCGGAACACTTCGAAACCGAAAAACGCCTGTTCCCCGAATCTTCCGCCTTCATGGACTTCCTGTTGAAAAATAAAGGAGCCCGAAAATGAGCAGCCTGAAAACCGCCCTTTTTGCCTCTGCAACCGCTATCATACTGTCAGCCTGTTCCGCTACCGCGCCGCAGCCTTTCGACTATTCCGCATTCAGGGAAAGCAAACCCCGCTCCATTTTGGTATTGCCCCCTTAAACGAATCGCCGGAAGTCAAGGCAAGTGCGGGGATGCTCGCCTCTTCCACGCAACCGTTGGCAGAATCAGGCTATTACGTGTTCCCGGTTGCCGCAGTGGCCGAAACCTTCAAGCAAAACGGTCTGGACAATGCGCACGACATCCATCAAGTCAGCCTTGAAAAACTCAATCGGATTTTCGGCGCAGATGCCGTACTCTATAAAAAAATCAACCAATACGGCACCAGCTACCAACTCATCCAAAGCGATACCCGGGTTACGGCGGAAGCCAAACTGGTTGACGCGAAAACCGGAAAAAGAGTTGTGGCACGGTTCTGCAACGGCTTCCAGCACCGAGAACAACAATACTGCCGGACAAGGCCTGCTCGGCGCAATGTTGAGCGCAATCGTCCAACAGATTGCAAGCTCCGTCGGTGACAAAGGATTCGATATTGCCCAAGTTGCAGGCACGCGCCTGCTTTCGGCGTCCGCGACAAACGGCATCATGTACGGCCCTTATTCGCCCCACTATGAAGCCCAGCCGGGTAAATAATCCCCAAAGCAAGGTCGTCTGAAAACAAGTTTTCAGACGACCTTTTTTTCTGCTGCGACATTCTCAATTCCGATCCCGCCATCGTTTACAGCCGATTCACCTTGCTCTCGATATGGCAACCCCGCCATCTACCGCCATTTATCCCTTTCAAACAACTGCTTTTTGAACTGCACCCCAAAAGTTGGACATCCCCTCCAACTCACAAGGTGCAGTTTTTTTATGAGCAAATATACATTACACTTCAAATACCAAGCCGTACTCCACTACCTGCATATACGCAGCCAACAGCGTACCGCAGACCACTACGGCATTTCCCGAACCCACCTGAGACGATGGATACGCGCCTATCAAGAAGGCGGTATCGGCGCACTCGAACATCCCCAATCCAAAAACCATGCCCCAACATCGAAAAAAACCCCTTCATCGCAGATAAACCCGACCAAGAAAAAACGCAGGCAGAGCTTATCGAAGAGTTGTGCTATATGCGCGCAGAGGTCGCCTACCTAAAGGAGTTAAAAGCCCTCAGCCAAAAGCAGACCGCAAAGGACAAAGCCAAACCGTCCAAACACTGAGGGCGCAACACCCGCTCAAATACCTGCTGCACATCGCAAACCTGCCCAAAAGCAGCTTTTACTACCACCACCAAGACCGGCCCGACCCCGATGAAGCCGACAAAGCCCTCCTTGTCGAAACCTACAAACGGCATAAAGGACGCTACGGGCAAAGGCGCATTGCCGCAGCATTGGATTGGAACCGCAAAAAAGCAGCTCGGTTGATGAAACAGATGGGGCTGAAAGCCAAAATACGGGCGAAAAAAGCCTACCGCCATCCCGCCATGGGCGAAATATCGGAACACCTCCTCAAACGTCTATTCACAGCCGAAAAGCCCAACGAAAAAAATGGCTGACCGACGTGACCGAACTCAAAAGGGAGCGACGGCAAACTGTACCTCTCGCCAATCTTGGACTTGTTTAACCGCGAGATCGTCGCCTACGCCATGAGCCGCAATGCTAACAGCGAAATGGTGAAGGAAATGCTCGAAAAAGCCACCCCCCGTCTGACTGATAAAGGAACGATGCTGCATTCCGACCAAGGTGTGCTGTACCGTACGGCGGGATATAGGGAATTGCTTGCGGAGCATTCCATGGTTCAAAGCATGTCGCGAAAGGCGAACTGTTGGGACAATGCGCCGATGGAAAGCTTCTTTTGCGGTGTTGAAGACGGAGTGTTTCTATAACGCAGGTGAATTGACGGTAGATGAATTGATGAAGCAGATAGATGACTATATGGATTACTACAACCGGGAGCGTTGCAGTTTGAAATTGAAAAAAAGCTGAGTCCTGTCTCATACAGAACCCAGCTTGCACAGAGCGCCTGAATAGGCTTTTTATGAGTGTCCAAGATTTGGGGGCCAGTTCATTTCCCTATCTCTTCTATTCAACCCCCATTTTCCTTGCCGTTGCCACTGCGCCCGCCATCGTGATGCACAAAGGCATCAGCAGGGCGGCGGGGGCGTAGGTGAGTTCGAGGATGAAGACTATGGCGGTCAGGGGCATTTTGAGGGAAACGCCGAGAAAAGCCGCCGCGCCGATGACGGCGGCACTTTCAGACGACATGGTGGGGAAGAAGGTGTTCCACGCGGCTGCGGCGGCGAAGGCGATGGTGCTGCCGAGCATCATGGACGGGGTAATCAGCCCGCCGTATGCGCCTGCGGCGAGTGCGAGCAGGACGACGAACCATTTGACGGCGGTCATTTCCAAGCTGTACCGCCAGTCGGTCATGCCGCCGAATGTAAGCTGGTTGCCCGCCTTGCCATTGCCCAGTATTTCGGGAAACCAAACGGAAACGATGCCGATAAGGGCGAACAAGGCAATCGCCAAAGGAATGATTTTCGGGTCGTTGCGCTTGAAGAAGGGAAATTTTTTGGCACTGCGCTGAAACCATACCGCCGTTGCGCCCAAAACGGGACCGATGGCGGCGGCAAACCACAGCAGCGGGATGTTCACATCGAGATGGGCGGGATGGTATTGCTGCACATCGCCCAAGCCGATGCGGGCGACGGCGGTGGCGGTAACGGAAGTCAGCAATGCGGCGGCTACTGCCTGTTGCGTCCAAATGCCCAACATGGCTTCGAGGATGAAAAGTGTGGAGGCGAGCGGGACGTTATAGACCGCCGCCAAACCTGCACCCGACGCGCAGGCGAGCAGCAGGCGCGTGTCGTCTTCGTCCAAACCCAAACGCCTGCCACCGACGGATGCAAACGCGGCGGTCATTTCACGCGGGGCGACTTCGCGTCCGAGCGGGGAACCGAGTCCGACGGTGATGATTTGCAGCAGCGCATGGGAAACGGTGGTCAAAAAAACGGCAGCCCCTGCAAGGGCTGCTTCAAGGCTGCCTTGATTTCGATTTGCGGCCTGCCGAAACGTTTGATCGACCACCAGCCGAACCCTACCGCGACGCCGCACAAAATCAATACGAGGATGCGGCGTTCAGACGACGTTTGAACCACGCCTTCCCGAAAGGAAACATGCTCGCCGCCCGCGCCGTAACCGTAAGCAGTGTGCTGGATAAAGTGCATAAGCTCCGTCAAGGCAATGCCGACCATGCCGCCGACCATGCCGGCGAGGATGAGGGCTATCCAAAGTTTGTGCGTATGTTTCATGGGGATTTTTGTTTTTTTGAGACAGGGTTCGGCGGTTTCGTTAAAAAAAATCAAACGGCCTCAATTAACATTGAGCGGATAGCTTTTCGGCGCAACGTGTGTCTTGCCGTTGTAAGGAATCGCATATTTCTGATTTTTTTATAACGTTTTTTTGCCATCCACCCCCTTTACCGTTGCGTTTAATGCCCATACGCCCGAGACTGAAGGACGGTTTTTTGTCAAAAGCAATTTTCGCATCGATGCTGGTATAGCGGTCTTCACAATCGCGTTTTTCCCGCCCTTTGTATACATCGCAATTGCCATAATATGCGCCATTATCTTTACCATTCACAATGAAGCTGCGGCGGATACGGTTGCTATTATCGGTAAACAGAAAGTTTTTTCCAATTGTCGTTTCGCCTTGACCCGTATAGCCTGATTCGACGGCGTAGCCCCAGTTTTGCTCGCCCATCTGAACAAACTGCCAATCCTTATTCTCCGGCACATCCCCCCATGCGCCGAGTTCATCGCTTCCATGTTGTTTGATTGTCCACTTGCCGTCTGTTTTTTCCAAAACAAACAATTCTGCCAAGCCCGAAGAGGCATGCGCGTTCTGTTTTAATTTGTACTTCATATCATAGGCAAAACCCGTGTACAACACATAGCGCGTGGCTTTACCGTTGCGCGTTACGCTATGGTCGGCAACGGGTTTCATACAATACATAATATTGTCAGATGCTGTCTCACTGTCTTTCGGCGGCTCAGTAAGCTGACAGTTGTGCGCCGCAAGCGGTCGGTTGTAATACTGGGCAATAGCTGCTTGGACGGCAGCTTTGTCGTTATTGGGCGCAGCCGATGCCAAAACGGGGCTAGCGGCAAGCAACAGGGCAATCATATATTTCATCGAAAATTTCCTGATATTTTTAAAACCACATTAAAAACAAGATACTCGCGTACCTTCTCAGGTCGTCTGAAACCCGATTCACACGTTTTCAGACGACCCCTTACGCATTCTTTCCTCTGTTCGACAGCCATCCTGCGACAAACGTCGCGGCGATGACGATGAACACACCCAAAGCGGACATGGCGGACAAATGTTCGCCCAGAATCCATACCGCCATGATGACGCCGACGACGGGTTCGAGCGAAATCAAGAGGCCGGAGACATTGGCAGGAACTTTGTTCATGCCCTTGTTCCATAAGAGATAGGCAAGCCAACTGCATCCCACCCCCAAATACAAAACCGACAGCACGCCGCCCCACGACCAGTGGACTTCATAGCTCTGAGCCAACACCAGTGAAAAACGGCAGGCACAACACCGCCGCCGCCGCCATGGAAGCAGAAGTAAATGCGGGCGCACCGATGCGGGCAATCATCTGCTGGCTCGGCCGTATCACGCCGGCGAAACCGAATCCCGCAAGCAGAATCAGCAAACAGCCGAACCAATCGACCGCGCCGCCCTCTTCCGCACCGCCCAGCACCATCATCCCGATGCCGGCAAACGCCGCCGCCCCGCAAATCCAGTGGTAAATCTTGGCTTTATCGTTAAAAAAACGAAATGACCGACAAACACCACCAGCAAGGGTTCCAGCCCGACCATGGTAATCGCGCTGGCGGCGGACGTGTATTTCAAACCGATAAATTGAAGCAGCAACACCACGACGTAGTTGATAAAGGCAATACACAACAACGGCTTCCACTCGCGGCGCGGAATCTTGCCGAAATGGCGGTAACAGGAAGGCAGCACCATCAACGCGGCAATCAACAGCCGCGCCTCGACCATCAACGCGGCATCAAGCATCTCGTAAGTATATTTGGCGGCGATAAACGAGCTGCCCCAAATCAATAAGGAGAGTATTTGGTAAATCATGGCTCAAGTCGTCGAATAAAAGGATGCACTGATGAAAGGCAGGACATCACGCCCCACCCTGCCCCGATTCGGTCAACGAATCCAAAAAAAGGCAAAAGAGTTTCGCGTTCATCTGCGTAAAATCGAAACGCTCGATTTCATCGGGATGCTGCACATAAGCCTGCGTCCTGCTTTGCGCCGCCAAGTTTTCACGCCCGTCGGCGGCAATCAA
This sequence comes from uncultured Neisseria sp., assembly GCA_916438535.1. Classification (GTDB taxonomy): domain Bacteria; phylum Pseudomonadota; class Gammaproteobacteria; order Burkholderiales; family Neisseriaceae; genus Neisseria. The sequence continues at coordinate 892,984 of CAKAEP010000001.1, forward strand.
GAGGCCGACGGCGGCGCGGTCGAATTCCAAATGCGCCTGAAACGCATAATGCTTGGGTGAGAAGCGGACAATCTGGCGCGGACAGCCTTTGCTCGCCGCCAATACTGCCGCCCCATCCGTCAGTCCGGGCATATCCCCGTGCCAATGCCCCGCAAGGAAAAGACGCGCCCAACAAGGCGGTATGCGGGTCGTTCAAACCTTCCTGCGTCAACTCGACCGGATATACGCCGATTTCGCGGTGCGGGCTGCGCCCGTGCCGTGCGCCGTAGGCGACGGACAAAAGCTGCGCACCCAAGCACACGCCGACAATGTACTTGTCCGCCGCCACCGCCTGACGTATCAGGCGCAGCTCGGCTTCAGGGTCGTAATACGGAAAAGCCTGCCTGTCTTCATCGGGCGACTGCGGTCCGCCCATGACAATCAGAAAATCGATACCGTCCGCGTTTTCGGGCAACGCTTCCGACTCATAAACCTTAGTCGACGCCGTACGATGCCCGCGCGACCGCGCCCAATCCCAATACGCGCCCGGCACTTCAAAATCCTCGTGCAGGATGAAATGGACGTTCAGCGTTTTTCCCCGCGTACCGCCGTCATAGCGAAGTTCCTGCTTCATCAGTTTTCTCCCTTTGCAACAAGACCGATATTTACAGCAAACCGTGCTGCAACAGCTTCTTACGCAGCGTATTGCGGTTCAATCCCAAAATCACCGCTGCTTTGGACTGATTGCCGCCGCATTGTTCCATCACGCACGCAAGCATCGGCTTTTCCACTTGGTGCAACACCATATCGTACACACCGCAAGGCTCCGTACCGTTCAAGTCTTTGAAATACTGTTGCAAATTCTGTTCAATACATTGCGCAATATCGGGGATGGGTTGTTTCATAACATATCCTCCTTCGTTGTTTTTAAATAATGACAGGTCGTCTGAAATAGGTTTCAGACGACGTTTGTTGAGTTTATAGTGGATTAACTTTTAAACCAGTACGGCGTTAAGTTGCCTTGCCGTACTATCTGTACTGTCTGCGGCTTCGTTACCTTGTCCTGATTTAAATTTAATCCACTATATTTCGATAAAACTGTGTTTTCAGACGACCTGATATTGCCGCCATTTCCGCGCAGGCGGAACCCGGTAATTTGAAGCTGCGGCAATTTCTGAACATTTCGGAAAAAAATCAAAGCCGGGATTCCCGCCTGCGCGGGAATGACGGTACAGTTTTTAATAATTCACAATGGTTTATCCGCTTCCCAAAAACCAAAGGTCGTCTGAAACACCCTACCCTTCACGATACTCACACACCCAGCGGTCGGTTTTTTCCGAAAGCGCCTCAAGATAGGCAGCAAGGGTATCGTATTGTGCCGCTGCGCTGTCCAAGCGGTTGATGTTGCGGCGCGTCTGCTCGCCGTCGGGCATTTCGTCGATGTACCAGCCTATGTGTTTGCGGGCGATGCGCACGCCGGCGACTTCGCCATAAAAACGCGTGCATGGCGCGGATGTGGTTCAAAATGGTGTCGTTGCATTCTGCCAAGCTCAAGGCAGGCGGCAAAACGCCGTGTTCGGCATAATGTTTCAAATCGCGGAAGAGCCACGGCCTGCCTTGTGCGCCGCGCCCTATCATGATGCCGTCGGCGGCGGTTTGTTTGAGGACGGCGGCGGCTTTTTGCGGCGAGGTGATGTCGCCGTTGACCCAAACGGGGATTTTCAGACGACCTTTGGTTTCGGCAATCAGATCATAAGCCGCTTCACCTTTATACATTTGCGTGCGTGTGCGTCCGTGGACGGCAAGGGCGGCGATGCCGCAATCTTCGGCGATGCGGGCGATGGCAGGCAGGTTTTTGTGGTCGTCGTGCCAGCCCAAACGGGTTTTTGAGGGTAACGGGAACGTCCACCGCGCGGACGACGGCTTCGAGAATGGCGGCAACCAGCGGCTCGTTTTGCATCAGCGCGCTGCCGGCTTGAACATTGCAGACTTTTTTGGCGGGACAGCCCATGTTGATGTCGATAACCTGCGCCCCGAGGCTGACGTTGTAACGCGCGGCATCCGCCATCTGCTGCGGATCGCTGCCGGCAATTTGGACGGCAACGATGCCGCCTTCATCGGCAAAAATCGCTGCGGCGCAGGGTCTTTTTGGTATTTCTAAGCGTCGGGTCGCTGGTCAGCATTTCGCACACTGCCCAACCCGCGCCAAAAATCTCGGCAAAGTCGGCGGAACGGTTTGTCCGTAATGCCCGCCATCGGGGCGAGTGCAATGGGATTGTCGATAATGTAGCCGCCGATGCGCATGGTCAAACCGCCGTATGGAAAGGGCTGCCATTGTACAATTTTTTTAAGCAGGGTTTCCAATGGGATTTACTTTGGAAACAGGTAAAACAAAGGGCGCAATCATGCGCCCTGCGGGTGTGTTTAAGGTTTCAGACGACCTCTTCGCCGTCTTGCGGACGGTTCAGATTAACAAGGTCATAAAGAGGTACACAGCCGTCTGTATCAGTGCAACGATAGGCAGGATGATTTTTTTGCCAGCAGCCCTGTGAACATCAATATTAGGACAATCCACATTCCGTAAGGTTCGATTTTGCGAAACTGCATGGACTGTTTGGCAGACAGGAAAGTATCGATAAAGATGCCGCCGTCCCAAGGCAGGATGGGAATCAGGCTGAAAGCGACCCAAATCGCGTTCACGATAACGCCGTATTGCGCCATTCGGACCAACGGTTCCTGATAGGATTCGGGCGCGTAAACGGCAAAGGCGGCAACAAAGCCCCAAAAGAACGCCAAAATCAGATTGGCAATCGGACCGGAAATGGAAACCCAACGCCAAGCGCGGCGCGGATCGCGGAAATTGCGCGGGTCGATGGGCATCGGGCGCGCCCAACCGAAAAACGAACGGGGTCAGCAGCAGGCTGATTATGGGGACGACGATCGTACCTACCGGATCGATATGCGGCAGGGGGTTGAGCGTCAGCCGCCCGTATTGTTGGGCGGTACTGTCGCCCCAACGGAGGGCGGTATAACCACGCGCGACTTCGCGTATGGTCAGGGCAAGGAGGACGGGCGGAATCGCGAGCAGGACAGTGCCCAAGTCAAATTTTTGAAACATGGTTTTCCTTTGAAAGGTCGTCTGAAAACGACGGCGTATGTACGGATGGCGGATTTATCGGAAACAGGAAGATTTCTGCCTCATTCAATATGTTCTTTTTTTTCGGGTTTTCAACCCCTCCCCGGTCTTCATCATGCCGGGCAGGCTCTAATAACAGGATGTGCTCGCCGCAAGCAACCCGGATATATACACCTTCACACCGCCAACCCCGTCACCAACTGCTTGAACTCCGTCCACGCGTCGCCGTCTTCCGCGCCTTTGATGATGCGGTCGATTTTGGCGCAGGTTTTCAGCGCTTCGATCAGGCGGACGGCGGGAATGCGTTTGACGGCAATCGGCGCGAGGGTTTGTTTGTCGCCCCACAGGCGCAGGCTGTTGCGGACGGATTGTACGCTTTGCCCTTGTTTGAGCGCGGCGGTCAGGCGGATGAGGGTGCGGATGTCTTCGGCAACCGCCCACAGCAGCAAGACGGGTTCTTCGCCTTCTTCTTCGAGTCCGTCCAGAAGGCGGGCGACGCGCAGGGCATCGCCTTTCATCCATGCGCCGGAAAGCTGGAACACGTCGAAACGGGCGACGTTAGCGACGGCGGCTTCGGCATCGGCGATGTTGACGGTATGGTTTTGCGGGTGCAGCAGGGCGAGTTTGTCGATTTCTTGGCGGGCGGCGAGCAGGTTGCCTTCGACGCGTTCGGCAAACAGGGCGAGCGCGTCAGGTTCGATATTGAGTCCGATCTTGTTCAGACGACCCTTTATCCACTGCGGCAGGGCTTGCGCGCTAATGGCTTTGGCTTCGAGTACCGTGCCTTTGGCAGCAAGCGCGGTGAACCATTTTGCCTGCGTTTGGGCTTTTTCGAGCTTGGGCAGCAGAATCAGGGTAACGGTGTCTTCGGGCAGGCGTTCGGCGAAGGTTTGCAGCGCGTCGCCGCCGGTTTTGCCGGGCTTGCCGTTTGGAATGTGGATTTCAAAAGTTTCAAGTCGGCAAAAAGCCCCGCGCTGCCTGCACTTTGCAGGAGTTCGTCCCAGTCGGCGCCGTTGTCCGCCGTAAAGACTTCGCGGTTGAGGTAGCCTTGTTTTTTGGCGGCGGCGCGTAGGGTGTCGAGGGCTTCGATGCGCAACAGGTCTTCTTCGCCGTGGATGATGTACAGCGGCGAAAGCGGCATATCCGTGCTGACCTGTTCGATATTCGCGACCGCCATCAATACGCTTTCAGGAACGTCAGGCGGCGGACGATTTGGTCGGCGGCGTCGGCGCGCATTTCCGCCCAAATGGTTTCGCTTTCTTCCTGTTTGCCCAACACTTCGCTGTCGTTGTAATCCATCGTGCGGTTGACGAGGACGGTAATCGGTTCGCCCACAGGCTCGCCGTTGCGCATGGCTTGGGCTTCGACGCGCAGCGTCAGCAGGTATTCGTTGACCAGCGCGGCGCGGGTGATGGTGTAGATGTCCTGACGGGTTTCAATGCCCTTGATGTCCAAGGTCATTTGCGCTTCGGCGGCGGAAACGGGTTTGCCGTCGGCGCGGCGCAGGGCGTTTTCCAAAGCCTTCTGCATCACGGAGGCGTTTTGGATGTGCCAAGCGGGATACGGCAGCGTACGTGCGGTGCCGCCCATGCCTTTGAGGTGGAAGCCGCAGGCGGACAGAAGCAGCACGGCGGCGGTCATCAGGATTTTGTTCATTTCATTCTTTCTGTTGCGCGGGTATCGGGGAATTATAGCGGATAGTCGGTCGGTCGGGAAACGCGGCGGCGGAAGGGGATTTCAGACGACCCCTTGCCGTTTGTCGTTTGCCTGCCCGATGGGTACAATCCCAACGTCAGACAACAGGAGAAACATCATGCACCCCATCCGCGAACCCATCCGCAGCGGCCTGCTGCAAGTATCGGACATCCATCAAATCTACTGGGAAGAATCCGGCAATCCCGACGGCCTGCCCGTCATCTTCCTGCACGGCGGCCCGGGCGCGGGCGCATCGCCTGCCTGCCGCGGCTTTTTCAATTCCGACGTGTTCCGCATCGTCATCATCGACCAGCGCGGCTGCGGCCGTTCGCTGCCTTACGCCTGTACCGACGACAACACGACTTGGGATTTGGTTGCCGACATCGAAAAAGTCCGCGAAATGCTGGGCATCCAAAAATGGCTGGTGTTCGGCGGCTCATGGGGCAGCACCTTGTCGCTGGCGTATGCCGAAACCCATCCCGAACGCGTTGCCGGACTCGTCTTGCGCGGGATATTCCTGTGCCGCCCGTCCGAAATGGCGTGGCTGGACGAAGCAGGCGGCGTCAGCCAGATTTATCCCGCGCAATGGCAGAAATTCCTCGCGCCCGTCGCCGAAGAAAAACGCGGCAGCCTGATTGCGGCGTATCATGAAATGCTGTTCGACGAAGACGAAGCAGGGTCGTCTGAAAGCCGCCAAAGCCTGGGCGGACTGGGAAAGCTACCTGATCCGCTTCGAGCCGCAAGACGTCGATGAAGACGCCTACCAATCGCTCGCCATCGCCCGTTTGGAAAACCATTATTTTTGTCAACGAAGGCTGGCTGAAAGGTGACAAAGCGATTTTTGGCGAACACAGACAAAATCCGCCATATCCCGACCATCATCGTGCAAGGACGCTACGACTTATGCACACCCATGCAAAGCGCGTGGGAACTGTCGCAGGCGCTCCCCGACGCCGAACTGCGCGTGATTCAGGCGGGACACTCGTCGTTTGATCCGCCATTGGCGGCGGCGTTGGTGGAAGCGGTGGAAGATATGAGGGAACGCGCGGCGTGGTGATAATAAGGAATTGAAATCATAAAAGCACAACTTGCCGTTATTTCTGTCTGGATGGAAATAACGGCAAACAAACAATCCCGTTTTTCTTTAACTTTGCGGCAGGAAACTCCACCTGCTACCACCTTCCCACCACATTCCGAAAATACTGTAAAATAGCGTTAATTACGAGATTCAAGGTCGTCTGAAAACCGACGCGGCAGGTTCTCCGAAACCAGCCTCCGTTTTTCAGACGACCTCCCACCCTTAATAAGGAACCACAACTTCATGGACAACCAAACCAAACTCCGCATCGGCGGCCTGCTCGTGCTGACCACCGCCGTTTTAAGCCTGATCATCGTCTTAATCGTCGATTCGTGGCCGCTCGCCATCCTGCTTGCCGTCATCATCGTCGCCGCAGCCGCCGGCGGCTTTGTCTGGACTTCGCGCCGCCAGCAGCGCCAGTTTCTCGAACGCCTGAAAAAATTCGACATCGACCCCGAAAAAGGCCGCATCAACGAAGCCAACCTGCGCCGTATGTACCACAGCGGCGGCCAGCACCAAAAAGACGCGATAACGTTGGTCTGCCTGTCGCAAAAAAATGTTCGGCTGACGAAGCGCACGCCATGTTCAAAAAAACGCCCGACCCGTCAGGAAATGAACCAAATGGCAGCCCAGCAGGCGCGCGGACAAAAAAACGTCCCCACCGCTGATTCCTCCCACACAAAGGTCGTCTGAAAACGGATGCGGCGGTTTCGCCCGAACCAAGCATTCCGTTTTTTTCAGACGACCTTTTTACCGAGCAGACCGCCATGACCGCCCTTCCCCCGCCCCCGTCAAACGCCGCCTTGCCGCCCTGATGTACGAATTGCTGCTGACCGGCGCCGTGACCGCCATCGCCGCCCTCCTTGCCGGCATCGCCGCGATTTTTCCTCAACCCCGTCTCCCAACTCCTTTCCAGCTTGGTTACCTGCTTTATCTTCGTAGGAAGCTGGTGGCTCTACTTCAAAACCAACTGGACGAAAACCGGCCGCACCCTCGCCATGCAGACGTGGAAAATCGGGCTGCACGGCAGAAACAGTACGCTGCCGCCATTGTCGCAACTGCGCATCCGCTTTATTTGGTCGTGTATCTTCGTCGTCTTCATCCCCCTGCTCGCCTACGCCGGCCTGCGCCACCTGCTCGCCATCCCGCCCATACCTGCCTTCGGTGCCGCCCTTATCTGGCTCATCCTGCCGTGGGGCTTTGCCCTGCTGAACCCCGACCGGCAGTTTTTATACGATTTCTTGGCGGGAACGCGATTGGTCGATTTGAAACAGGAAGCATCCGAAAACTGATGGTTTCACTGCCGTGCAACTACATAAAAGGTCGTCTGAAACCCTGTTTGGTTTTCAGACGACCTTTTATTCATTTCAAAAACAACCGCCGCATCAGATGCGCATCGGCATAACGATGTATTTGAAGTTCGGGTTATTCGGCACGGTAAACAAGGTCGAGCGGTTGGCATCGCCGAAGGCAAGCTGCATATCGTCGGAATGGATGTTGCGCAATACGTCCATCAGATAGCCGATGTTAAAAGCCGACTTCGAGTTCGCCACCTTGGTAGGCGATTTCGAGTTCTTCGCGTGCTTCTTCCTGCTCGTTGTTGCTGCACACGACGCTCAAAAAGGCCGGGCTGCAGGAACAGGCGCGCGCCGCGGAATTTTTCGTTGGCAAGGATGGCGGCACGTTCAAGCGCGCCCAAAAGTTGGGTACGGGAAACGAGGAAGATTTTGTCGTTGTCCAGCGGGATGACACGGTTGAAGTCGGGGAATTTGCCGTCGATGACTTTGCTGACGATGGTCGTGCCGTTGCATTGGAAGCGTACTTGGTTGTTGAGCAGCTCGACGCTGATGGGTTCGGACGGGTTGTTCAGCAGTTTGAAGAGTTCCAAAACGGTTTTGCGCGGCAGGATGACTTCGGTTTTGGGCAATTCGGCTTCGATTTGGCTGGCGGCGTAGGCAAGGCGGTGGCCGTCGGTGGCGACGAGGCGCAGTTGGTTGCCTTCAACCTGCATCAGCAAGCCGTTGAGGTAGTAGCGGATGTCTTGTACTGCCATGCTGTATTGGACTTGTGAAAGCATGGTTTTGAAAGTCTCCTGCGACAGGGAAAACGCTGCGCTGATGTCTTCGCCGACGCTCATCAGCGGGAAGTCTTCGGCAGGCAGGGTTTGCAGGGCGAAGCGTGATTTGCCTGCACGCAGGGTCAGACGGTTGTCCGCCCAGTCGAGCGAAACGATGGCGCTGTCGGGCAAGGCGCGCAGGATGTCTTGGAATTTTTTGGCGTTGGTGGTGATGCGGAAGTCGCCCGCCTGACTTTCCGGACCGGCTGTGTTGATTTGGATTTCCAAGTCGGTCGCCAGAAGTTTGGTTTGACCGTCTTTGCTTTCGAGCAGGACGTTGGAGAGGATGGGCAGGGTATGGCGGCGTTCGACGATACCAGTAACGGCTTGCAGCGGCTTGAGCAGACTGTCGCGGTCGGCTTGTAAAATCAGCATGGTCAATTCCTTTTGAATCGGTTATTTCGGGTGTTTTTGAATCGGGTTCGGCGGACGAGATGGTTGATTCGCCGCCGTTAAAATCAAAGTGTATTTGTGTTTTCAGACGACCTTTTAAGAGAGGGGTCGTCTGAAAGCCGGTTCTGACTCAGTTTTGAATCAGAATCAGGAGTTTTTTTCGTAATCTTGCGCCAACTCGGGATCTTCTTCGCGCAGTTTTGCTACGGCTTTCACGCCGTGCATGACGGTCGTGTGGTCGCGTCCACCGAAAGCGTCGCCGATGGACGGCAGGCTGAGGGTGGTTAGCTCTTTGGTCAGGCTCATGGCGACCTGACGCGGACGGGCAATGTTACGCGTGCGTTTTTTACCGAGTATATCGCTGATTTTAATGCGGTAATATTTGGCAGTCGCGTCGATAATGGTGTCGGCGGTAATGATTTTGTGTTTTTTTCGGCAATGATGTCCTGCAAAGCCGTACGCGCCAAATCCATGTCGATAACGGGACGGTTCATGAAGCGGCTGCTGGCGCTGACGCGGTTGAACGCGCCTTCCAGTTCGCGCACGTTGGAACGAATCAGGTTGGCGACAAACAATGCGGCTTCGTCTTCAATGCTGATGCCTGCCGCTTCTGCCTTTTTCTGCAAAATCGCCACGCGCATTTCCAGCTCGGGCGGCTCGAGTTCCAAAGTCAAACCCCATGAAAAACGCGATTTGAGGCGGTCGTCCATGCCTTCGATTTTGGCAGGCAATACGTCGCAAGTGAGAATGAGCTGTTTTTTCTCGTTATGAAAATGGTTGTACAGATAGAAGAATTCTTCCATCGTACGGTCTTTGCCTTTGATGAACTGGATGTCGTCGATAATCAGCAGATCGTATTGTTTGTATTGCTGCTTGAACACATCATAAGTATTGTTGCGCACCGCCTTCATAAAGCTGCGGATATAGTCGTCTGAATGCATATAGCGTACTTTGGCGTCAGGGCGGTTTTTTTCAGCAATTCGTTGCCGATGGCCTGCACCAAGTGGGTTTTACCCAAACCCGTGCTGCCGTACAGGAAAAACGGGTTGTAGCCCTGCCCCGGATTCTCGGCAATGGCTTGAGCGGCGGCGGCGGCAAGGCGGTTGCCCTTACCTTCCACCAAGGTATCGAATGTGTAGTCGCGCGACAGATTGGTCTGTTCATAACGCGCTTCTTCCGCATCGCGCTGCGCTTCCGTTTTGGCTTTGGCAACGGCTTTGGATTCTGCGGGCGCGGCGGCAGGCTGCTTGTTTTCGTGCGGCAGGTTTTTTTCATGCGCTGCGCCAAAATATCCGCCGCTGTTTTTCGCAACGGAGGGCTTGTCTGAGTTTTTCAGACGACGTCCCGTCCGAAAAAGATTCTTGCGCGTCCGCTTTCGGCATTTCTTCCGTCAACGCGGCTTGTTCAGGCGCAACTACCCCCGCATTTTCCGACATTTCATAATGCTGCCCTACGCCCGCTTTAAACGCAAAAAGCCGCCTGTTGCGGGGCCAATTCCGCACGCACCATTTCGATTTTGGCGGCAAACTGGCTTTTTGAGCATATTGCAGGCAAACTGGTTTTTACCGTAAACCACCCACACGCCGTTTTTCCTCGCCCACGGTCAAGGGCGCAATCCATTGCGCGAACTGCCCGGCAGGCAAAAATATCGTGAAGTCGGCGGAGGCACTGCGGCCAAAAATTCTGCTAGCGTCATGAATAAGCTCGAGTCGTGGAAATCGTTGGAAAGAAACGGAGAGAAACCGTCGGAAATTGCAGCCTTTGAAAATGCGGTTTCAGCCCGACGGAAAAAAAGTGTCGCAAATACCGCACAAACCCTATCCGCCAAACCGGACGCCGTCTGAAAATACAATTAAATTATTTTTGGAAAATCATCACGATAAATCCGCACCAACATTTTCAGACGACCTATCGCCCGACAAAGGGACAGGAAGTGCCGATTATACCCACTCCGCCAAACTTTATCCACAACCCGCCGGAAATTTTATCCACAAAGCGCCGCGCAAATCCGCAAACCGAATCACCCCGCGTGCCATATCCATTTACTCAACCGAGATTGACAAAAGCAGAAAAATTAGAGTGTAATTCACGGTTTATTTATCTACCGATTTTTTTAGGAAACATCATGAAACGCACTTATCAACCTTCCGTTACCAAACGCAAACGTACTCACGGCTTCCTGGTCCGCTCCAAAACCCGCGGTGGTCGCGCAGTATTGGCAGCCCGTCGCGCCAAAGGCCGCAAACGCTTGGCAGTGTAATTTTGGACTACCGCTTCGGAAAGCAGTACCGCTTATTAAAAACGGATGATTTTTCATCCGTTTTTGCGTTCAAAAACCGGCGCAGCCGCGATTTGCTGCAAGTTTCCCAATCTGCCGACAACGGATTGAACCATCCGCGGCTCGGCTTGGTCGTCAGCAAAAAAACAGCGAAACGCGCGCATGAACGCAACTACATGAAGCGCGTCATCCGCGATTGGTTCAGGCTGAACAAAAACAGCCTGCCGCCGCATGATTTCGTCGTACGCGTCCGCCTGGCATTCAACCGGCAAAATGCTGCCGAAGCCCGAAACCAATTGGCGCAACTCATGCGCAAACGCTGATGAATACCCTGTTGTCCAAATTCATCCTCGCGCTGATCCGTTTTTACCAATACGCCATCAGCCCGCTGATACCGCCGCGCTGCCGCTATACCCCGACCTGTTCGCAATATGCGGTCGAGGCAGTCAAAAAATACGGCGCATTCAAAGGCGGCTGGCTCGCCCTCAAACGCATCGCCCGCTGCCACCCCTTCGGCGGACACGGACACGACCCCGTCCCGTAATCCGAATCATTCGGATAACTTGATTTCCTTTAATTTCCCGTCGGTTTCTATATAATGCCGTCTGAAGCAGTTTTCATCTCCATTACATACCCGTCAATTCCAGGAATCTCTTATGGATTTTAAAAGACTTGTGGCATTTTTTGCCATTTCGCTGGCAATCTTTGCCGGCTGGGAACATTTCTTCCCCAGCCCCAAACCCAATCCGGCACAACAAGCTGCGCAGCAACAGCAGCAAACCGCCGCAACCGCTGCCGCCGAAGCCGCACTCGCCCCCGCAACGCCGATTACCGTAACGACCGACACGGTCAAAGCCGTCATCGACGAAAAAAGCGGCGACCTGCGTCAAATGACCCTGCTCAAATACAAAGCAAATGGCGACGAAAACAAACCCTTCACCCTGTTTAACGACAGCAAAGAATACACCTACGTTGCCCAGTCCGAGCTTTTGGATGCACAAGGCAACAACATCCTCAAAGGCGTCAACTTTACCGCAGCGCAAAAAGAATACAGTCTCAACGGCGACAAAGTCGAAGTCCGCCTGAGCGCGCCTGAAACAAACGGACTGAAAATCGACAAAGTCTATACTTTCACCAAAGACAGCTACCTCGTCAACGTCCGTTTCGACATCACCAACACCAGCGGCAAGCCCGCCAACCTGAGCGCGGACTACCGCATCGTACGCGACCACAGCGAACCCGAAGGTCAAGGCTACTTTACCCGCTCTTTTCGTCGGCCCCGTCGTTTACACTCCTGAAGACAAATTCCAAAAAGTCAGCTTCTCCGACTTGGACGACGATGCCAAATCAGGCAAAAACGAAGCCGAATACGCCCGCAAAACCCAAACCGGCTGGCTCGGCATGATTGAACACCACTTCATGTCCACCTGGATCCTCCAGCCTAAAGGCGGACAAAGCGTTTGCGCCGCAGGCGACCGCCGTATCGACATCAAACGCCGCAACGACAACCTCTACAGCGCCAGCGTCAGCGTTCCCCTTGCCGCCATCCAAAATGGCGCGAAAGCCGAAGCCTCCATCAACCTCTACGCCGGCCCGCAGACCACATCCGTCATCGCAAACATCGCCGACAACCTGCAACTGGCAAAAGACTACGGCAAAGTACACTGGTTCGCATCGCCGCTCTTCTGGCTTCTGAACCAACTGCACAACATCATCGGCAACTGGGGCTGGGCAATCGTCGTTTTGACCATCATCGTCAAAGCCGTACTCTACCCGCTGACCAACGCATCCTACCGCTCGATGGCAAAAATGCGCGCCGCCGCGCCCAAACTGCAAGCCATCAAAGAAAAATACGGTGACGACCGTATGGCGCAACAGCAAGCCATGATGCAGCTTTACAAAGACGAAAAAATCAACCCGCTGGGCGGCTGTCTGCCTATGTTGTTGCAAATCCCCGTCTTCATCGGCTTGTACTGGGCATTGTTCGCCTCCGTAGAATTGCGTCAGGCTCCTTGGCTGGGCTGGATTACCGACCTTAGCCGCTCCGACCCTTACTACATCCTGCCCGTAATTATGGCAGTAACCATGTTTGCCCAAACATTCCTCAACCCGCCGCCGACCGACCCGATGCAGGCAAAAATGATGAAAATCATGCCGCTGGTTTTCTCAGCCATGTTCTTCTTCTTCCCTGCCGGTCTGGTATTGTACTGGGTAGTCAACAACCTCCTGACCATCGCCCAACAATGGCACATCAACCGCAGCATCGACAAACAACGCACCCAAGGCGAAGTTGTTTCCTAACAGCGGTTTGACATACTAAAAAAGGTCGTCTGAAAACCCGAAACACGGGTTTTCAGACGACCTCTCGTTTTGGTATGCGGGATATGCCTTATCCCAGCGAGACCATTTCGATTTGTTCCATGCTGCGTCCGAGGAAGCGTTCGCCTATGGTGCGGAAACGCAGGGGGATGTCGCTGACGTAGAAGCGGTAGTCGGGGCTGTCGTTTTCAGTGTTGAGCAGCCCTGCTTGGGCGAGTGCTTGGGCGGTCGCTTCGGCGGTAGTGATGGCGGAATCGACCAGGGCGACGTTTTGCGCTTCTTTGCCGATTAGGGGCTTGAGCAGCGGGAAGTGGGTGCAGCCGAGGACGAGCGTATCGATGTCGTCCACCAAGAGCGGTTTGAGGTATTCGCGCACGGTCAGGCGGGTTACTTCGTGGTCAAGCCAGCCTTCTTCCACCAGCGGCACGAGCAGCGGCGTCGCCTGCGTGCGCACGAGCGTGTCGGGGTTTTGGGCGTGGATGGCGCGGGCGTAGGCGTTGCTGTTGACGGTGGTGTTGGTGGCGATGATGCCGATTTTGTTGTTGCGCGTGGTGTTCAGAGCGGCCTGCGCGCCGGCGGAAATCACGTCCAATACGGGCATATTGCCTGCTTTTTGACGGATTTTTTGTCCGGCAACGGCGGCGATGGTGTTGCACGCGATGACGAGCGCCTTAACATCGTTTTCCAGCAGGAAATCGACAATCTGCATGGCGAAGGTTTCGATGGTGGCGCGGGATTTGGTGCCGTAAGGAACGCGGGCGGTGTCGCCGAAGTAGATGATGTTTTCCATCGGCAGGCGTTCCATCAGGGCGCGGACGTTGGTCAGGCCGCCGACGCCGGAATCGAAAAACGCCGATGGGGCGTTGTTTGCTGATAGTCATGATGCGGTTTGTACGGATTAGGTATGATGGGGCGATTGTACACGTTCGGCGCAAGGCTTAACAGGGACGGAGGTCGTCTGAAAGGGTTTGGGTTGTGTGGAAACGGTGTTTTCAGACGACCTCTACGGCGTTTGGACGGCAGGCGGCAAAGATGCCGATTGAACATCTTTATCTAACTTTATCCTCCCTTATGTTTGCAAATGCCCGTAAATCCAGCATAATTAAGATTTTTAGAACACGATAAGGCTGATTTCATGAGCGAGGGCGCAACCTTTTCCTGCCGGCTTCCCGACGAAGAGTCCACACTCGAGCTGGGCGAAAGTTGGGCAAAATCGCTGCGCGCGCCATTGGTCATCCATCTGCAAGGCGATTTGGGCGCGGGGAAAAACCACGTTCACGCGCGGCATCCTGCGAGGACTCGGACACACCGGCGCGGTCAAAAGCCCGACCTACGCCATCGTAGAATCCTACCCGCTGGAAGCGTTCACGCTCCATCATTTCGACCTTTACCGCTTTGCCTCGCCCGAAGAATGGGAAGATGCGGGTCTGGACGACCTGTTCTCCCCTGACAGCGTCTGTATCATCGAATGGCCGCAACAAGGCGGCGCGTTCACGCCGCCCGCAGACATCACCGTATCCCTGAATCACGCCGTGCAGGGCAGGACCTGCACCGCTACCGCACACACCGCCAACGGACAAAAAAGTTTAGAAGCATGGTTAAATTCAAACTGACACGAAGACAAGTCGTCCGCCAAGCCGCCGGACTGTTGTTTACCCTCACGCCGATTGCCTCCGCTCTCGCCAAAGCCGCGCCGCCCGCCCAATTCGTCGCCGCCCGTATTTGGCCTTCGCACGCCCTATACCCGTATCACCATCGAAAGCTCGCGCGCCCCTGCAATATCAGCATTTCGCCTTGAAAACCCCGGCAGGCTCGTCATCGACATCCAAAAACGCCAACATCAACAGCGTCCTGCAAGGCATTTCCGGCAAAGTCCTGCCCGACGACCCTTATATCCGCAGCATCCGCGCCGGACAAAACACCCCTACGACCGTGCGCGTCGTGATCGACCTCAAGCAAAACGCCTATCCGCAAGTCTTCTCGCTTGCCCCTGTCGGCGGCTTTAAAAACCGCCTCGTGATCGACCTTTATCCGCACGGTGTCGATGCCAACGACCCGATGATGGCGCTGCTCAACGGCAATCCGCCAAAAACGCATGCAAACGCAACGTCCTGCCGAACGCACGGACATTGCCCAAGACGTACCTCCCCGCTCCAACCGCGGCGGACGCCGCCCTGTCGTCATGATAGACCCCGGTCATGGCGGTGAAGACCCCGGCGCCATCGGGTCCAGTGGCTTGAAAGAGAAAAACGTCGTCCTCTCCATCGCCCGCGAAACTAAAAACCGCCTTGAAAGCATAGGCTACACCGTTTACATGACCCGCAACGAAGACATCTTCATCCCGCTGGGCGTGCGCGTCGCCAAAGCCCGCGCCCGTCATGCCGACGTGTTCGTCTCCATCCACGCCGACGCCTTTACCAGCCCGTCTGCGCGCGGTACCGGCGTTTATATGCTCAATACCAAAGGCGCGACCAGCTCCGCCGCCAAATTCCTCGCCCAAACCCAAAACAACGCCGACGCCATCGGCGGCGTTCCCAAAAAGCGGCAACCGCAGCGTCGATAACGCCATTCTCGACATGACCCAAACCGCCACCATGCGCGACAGCCGCAAACTCGGACATTCCGTCCTGACCGAATTGGGCAAACTCAACCAACTCCACAAAGGCCGCGTTGACGAAGCCAACTTCGCCGTCCTGCGCGCGCCCGACATCCCGTCCATCCTCGTCGAAACCGCCTTCCTGTCCAACCCCACCGAAGAGCGGCTGCTCGGCAGCGACTCCTTCCGACGCCAATGCGCCGATGCCATCGCCACCGGCATCCAAAAATACGTCAATACTGCCGTATTGCGCAGGGGATAAGCTAGGTTTTCCGGAAAAGATAAAAGGTCGTCTGAAACTTTGAAATCGGTTTTCAGACGACCTTTTATTTTTTTACGTCATTCCTAGAGCGTGTTCATAGTCTTCGTAGCAGGACTCCCAAGAAAGCCAAAAGCTACCATTTGCAGACTGGTACTCAACTTACGCTCGCAGTTTTTTTCCAAAGCCGCCTGTTCTTTTCCAACCAGGAAAAGCTGCGCTCTACTACCCATCGCTTCGGCAATACTGCAAAACGGTGCAATTCGTTTCGTTTGGCAATCTCTACCTCCGCACCAATCAACTCCTGTACCGACGAAGCAAATGCCTTACCCGTGTAACCACCGTCAGCAAGGATTTTTTTGTATCGCACCAAGATTATCCCGCCCACGTTCCAATGCCACCAGGCAGCCTTTTTCTATCCGTAACATCCGCCGTCGTTACCGCAAGGGCATGCGGCAAACCTTGCGTGTCAACCGCTATATGTCGCTTGATACCGCTAACCTTCTTGCCCGCATCGTAGCCTTTTTCCATGGCGGTATCCGTGTTCTTCACACTCTGCGCATCAATAATCAGGAAAGTAGTTGCTTCATGGCGCCCCTGCTTGCGGCGCTCCGCAACTACCTGATTTTTTTAATGCTTCCTCAAGGATGCTGATGCCACTCTCGCGTGGTTCGGTCCATCTCTGGAAGTAGGAATGCACGGTGCGCCATTTGGGGAAGTCGCCCGGCAAAGCGCGCCAGGAGCAGCCAGTGCGTTGCAGGTAGAGAATGGCACAAAAGACATCGTACAAGTCCACCTGGCGTGGCGCTGTGCGTTTACGGGCACTTTCCAGCAGGGGAAGGAGAGGCGCAAATTGCTCGCGACTGATATCGCTTGGGTAGGTTTTTTTCTGTTCATGCCGATAGTTTACAGCAGAGGCTGAGACAATGAACACGTTCTTAAAAAAATAATGTGCATTCGAATTCATACCAAATTGCACAACAAGCCCTAAACGCAAAAAAACAATAACGTCCACATCCGGCAACTCACCCTGCCCTTGTGCAATGCAAGGCCGTCTGAAATTCCCAGAACTGCCTGAAACGCAAATTAAATTTGTTTTCCGCTTGCCAATCCTGTTAAATTTTTTTACGATACAGCCATAGATTGTAAACAAAGGCCACAAGCCGATTGTTTTTTTCAGACGACATTACCCCTGTCAGACTTCATTTCTATAACCGTAAGCCGCCAAGCGGCTGTTCTCATACCACATCAAAGCAAGAGGTATCAACGTGTCTGATTCCAAAACAAACGAACGCGCGACGTTTAGCAACCGCCGCGCGTTTATGGTTGCCGCTATCGGCTCTGCCGTCGGCTTGGGCAACATTTGGCGTTTCCCCTACATCGCCTTCGAAAACGGCGGCGGCGCATTTCTTCTCCCCTATCTGGTCGCACTCTTGACCGCCGGCATCCCGCTGCTGCTGCTCGACTACGCCATCGGCCACCGCTACCGCGGCTCCGCTCCGCTGGCTTTCCGCCGCCTCGGCCGCTGGTTCGAGCCTGTGGGCTGGTGGAACGTGATGACCAACGTCATCATCTGTATCTACTACGCAGTCATCATCGGCTGGTCGGCAAGCTATGCGTATTACTCGCTGAACGCGGCATGGGGCGCAGATCCGCAGGCGTTTTTTTCTTTAAAGACTTTTTTTGAACATGGCAGGTCCTGAAGCCTTGGGCTTGGATTTTGTCGGTAAAGTCGTCGGCCCGCTGATCGGCGTATGGCTGTTTACCCTGCATCATCATGGCTTTAGGCGTACAAAAAGGCGTGGCGGGCGCATCGTCGTTCTTCATGCCGCTGCTTTTGATTATGTTCATCATCATGGTCGGCATCTCGCTGACGCTGCCGGGCGCGGCTAAGGGCTTGATGCGCTGTTTACGCCCGACTGGTCGAAACTTTCCGATCCGAAAGTCTGGGTCGCCGCATACGGTCAGATTTTCTTCTCGCTCTCCATCTGCTTCGGCATCATGGTGACTTACTCTTCCTACCTGAAGAAAAAAACCGACTTGGGCGGTACCGGCTTGGTTGTCGGCTTTGCCAACAGCAGCTTTGAATTGCTCGCCGGCATCGGCGTATTCGCCGCGCTGGGCTTTATGGCGCAAGCGAAAGGGCAAGCCGTCAGCGAAGTGGCTTCCAGCGGCATCGGTTTGGCTTTCATCGCATTCCCGACCATCATCAACCAAGCTCCGATGGGGGCGCTGATCGGCGTATTGTTCTTCGGTTCGCTGGTATTCGCAGGCATTACCTCGATGATTTCCATCGTCGAGGTTATCGTTGCCGCCATTCAGGACAAATTGAACATCGGCCGCGTCAACGCTACCCTGCTCGTCTGCATTCCGATGGGCATTATCTCCACCCTGCTCTTCGGCACGACCACAGGCCTGCCCGTTTTTGGACGTATTGGACAAATTCGTCAACACCTACGGCATCGTCGCCGCCGGCTTCGTCTATGTTTTGGCCATCATCGTCCTGCACAAACTGCCCGAGCTGCGCAACCACCTGAACGCGCTCTCCTCCGTCCGCGTCGGTGCGATTTGGACTGCCAGCGTCATCTTTACCGTTGCCATGCTCGGCTATATGTTGTACCAAGACACAATCGGCCTGCTTAAAGAAAACTACTCGAAATATCCCAGCGATTTCCTCAATATCTTCGGCTGGGGCATGTCGATCGGTCTGATTGTCATCTCCGTGGTACTGTCGCTTCTGCCTTGGAAACATGGTCAAAACTTCAACGTCAAAGACGAACACGAACATGAACAAG
The DNA here is from genome assembly GCA_916438535.1 of uncultured Neisseria sp. Classification (GTDB taxonomy): domain Bacteria; phylum Pseudomonadota; class Gammaproteobacteria; order Burkholderiales; family Neisseriaceae; genus Neisseria. Next base: position 911,628 of record CAKAEP010000001.1, read on the forward strand.
GAGATAAAGAATGAGTACCTCAGCCATCATCATGATGATTATCGCACTCGTCGTCATCTGGGGCGGATTCATTCTGTCCGTATGGCGGCTGCCTGAAGAATAGGCTTTTTTTCAAAAATAAGTGTTGCAGACACCGTACAGGTCGTCTCGAAACCCAAACGCCCCTGAAACCGCATACCGGCTTCGGGGCGTTTTGTTACCGCCAAATCCAATATAGTTAAGACTTCCAATCCATCAACCAAGCAATCGCGCCTCAACAAACAACATTTGTTTACGCTAATTTTCTACAGAAAAAAATGAACGGCGAACAAAAGAATGACTATAATGCCGACCATTCTCCGGCACCTGCCGTGTTTCACGAAAGGACGAAACAATGACTATGAAACCACTTATGGCGGTATTACTCGCCGCCAGCCTCAGCCTCCCCTCCATCAATGCGGAAGCTAGGGGCACTGACAACCAAAGAAAAGCTACCCTTATCGGTGCAGCAGCAGGCGCAGCTTTAGGCGGACTATTGGGTAACGATGAACAAAGCGCGTTCATCGGCGCGGTAGCAGGTGGTTTGGCAGGTAATGCATACGCCTATCGAAATAAAAAAATGAACCAGAAAGACAACGACAGCTATTGGTACGACCGCCGTTACCGCGACTACCGCTACGATCGTGATGATTACGACTATGACGATCCTTACTACCGTGAGGCACGCTACAAAAAGACATAAACACCACTATCGTAAATACCACGACTGGTACAATGATTACTACGATTACAACGATGATTAAACACGCAGCCTGTATATCTTAAAAAGGTCGTCTGAAAAGGAGTTTCAGACGACCTTTTTTTCGTCCCGAGCCAAAAAAACTTTTTGGCAAACGACGCATCATATGTTTTACAAAAAGCAGCGCGGCACTGTGTTTCCTTGCCGCGCCGTCTTTTACCCATCTACTATAAAATAAAACTGAAGGAATACATCATGAAAAAAATGGCTGCTGGCTGTTTTGCCCGCCACCGCACTGGCCGCTCCGCCCCAAGGCTTTTTATCAAAATTACCAAGACTGGGACATCGCTTGCGACAATACCGGCACATGCCGTCTTGCCGGATATCAGGCGGATGAAACAGAACCGCCGGTTTCCATCTTGTTTACCCGAAAAGCGGGGGCGAACGCCGCCGTTGCCAGCGAAGTTTCTCTGCTGCCGTTTAACGACGATGATCGTCAGCTCGCCCGTGTGGCAGCCCGCAGCGAATTGATGCTGAACGGCAAATCACTGGGCAAATTGGCGTTGAACAAAAAAGGCACAGGCAAATTGAGCAGCGCGCAAACCAATGCCTTGCTCGAAGCATTGAAAAAAGAAAGCAAAATCAGCATCCGCGCGGGAAAATATGAATGGCACTTGTCCGACAAAGGCGCGGCGGCGGCAATGTTGAAAGCGGACGAATTCCAAGGTCGTCTGAATACGCCTTCCGCGCTGATACGCAAAGGCAACAGCAGTCAGGCAGTCCTCAGCCCGCAGCCTAAGCCCGTCATCCGCGCCGTTGCCGTGCCGAAAACAGCAGGCGATATACTGGAACAAGACACACCGCGCCACAGCGCCGTCATGAAGCTGCTGCGCAACAGCAACCGCGTTTCCGAAGGCGACGATAATTACTGTTACGCCTTGCACAATAAAGAGCAAATGAATTGGAACCGCAGCCTGTATGTCCATCCGCTCAACGAACGTCAGGTGTTGATTTCGGCTATCTGTGTCGGCGGTGCTTATCAAACCAGCGGCTACTATGCCATTGCCGATAAAGAGTTGACCAAAATCGAACAAGTGCTGCCGCCGATGGTATACGGAGGGCACGGCGGATTTGACGAGAAAACAGCCACCCTCAGCGGCAGCTTCAAAGGCCGCGGCATAGGCGACTGCTGGACAAGCAATACGGCGGTATGGGACGGCAAGAGCTTCGTCCGTAGCGGCGAACACACTACCGGCTCGTGCAAAGGCTTTACCGGCGGTGCGTGGGTGATGCCGATTTTTTTGATGCCCGCGTCGAGCGTTAAAATACGCCGAATATCGAAACATACGGCAAAAAGCCGTTTCAAAAAAATGCCCGCAAGATTGAGTAATTTTTGCGGGCATTTGCTACACGCGGGCGATGTTTGGAAGGGAAAAAGGCGCCGCAGCAGAATGCCCGTTTTTCAGACGACCTTTTTTTCCTTATACAATACGCTTGGATTTTTATATATTCTGATATAAAGGATACGGATTATGTTCGGCAAACAACTCTTTGAAGAAGTCAGCGCAAAAAAATCAGCGAAACCATCGCCAACAGCCCCGCCAAAGACATGGAGAAAAAAACGTCAAAGCTATGCTCGGCAGCGCGTTCAACCGTATGGATTTGGTTACGCGCGAAGAATTCGACATCCAGCAGCAGGTTTTGATTAAAACCCGCACCAAATTGGTCGAGCTGGAGGAGCGTCTGGCAAAACTCGAAGCCGCGCAAGAGCCTGAGCAGTCTGCCTTGAAGCTGCCGAAGCCGCAGCCGAAGAAGCCGTCGAAGAAATCAAACAGCAAACCGAAGCCGGCGAATAAGGTCGTCTGAAACATGTCGCTTGCCTTGGTTTACAGCCGCGCCTTGAGCGGCATGAATGCGCCGTTGGTCGAAGTGGAAGCCCACCTTGCCAACGGCCTGCCCTCATTTCAATATCGTCGGATTGCCCGACACCGAAGTCAAAGAAAGCCGCGACCGCGTGCGCGCCGCCATCATCCAAAGCGGTTTCGACTTCCCCGCCAAAAAAATCACCGTCAACCTCGCCCCCGCCGACCTGCCCAAAGAATCGGGTCGTTTCGACCTGCCGATTGCGCTGGGCATCCTCGCCGCATCCGGGCAAATCGCACCCGAAAAAGCTCGCGCAATACGAGTTTGCCGGCGAACTGGCGCTTTCCGGCATGTTGCGCCCGTGCGCGGCGCGTTGGCGATGGCATGGCAGGGTATGCAGGCGGGACGTTCTTTCGTCTTGCCGCAGGAAAACGCAGAGCAAGCCGCCGTGATGCGCGGCATTACCGTTTACGGTGCGCGTTCTTTAGGTGAAGTCGCCGCCCATTTGAACGGCATCGAACCTTTGGCGCAAACCGCCTGCCAAGTTCCGCAGAGGTCGTCTGAAAACACCAAACTGCCTGACCTCATCGATGTTAAAGGTCAACACACTGCCCGCCTTGCGTTGGAAATCGCCGCCGCGGGCGGACACAGCCTTTTGATGATGGGCCCGCCGGGAACGGGCAAGTCCATGCTTTCCCAACGGCTGCCCGGCATTCTGCCGCCTTTGACCGAAGACGAATTGGTCGAAGTATGGGCATTGCGTTCGCTTCTGCCCAATCATCAGCAACAACTCGACAGCCACCGTCCTTTCCGCAGCCCGCACCACAGCGCCAGCTCGGCAGCCATGGTCGGTGGCGGTTCCGACCCGCGTCCGGGCGAAATTTCATTGGCGCATCACGGCGTTTTATTTTTGGACGAGCTGCCCGAGTTCGACCGCAAAGTTTTTAGAAGTTTTGCGCGAACCTTTGGAAAACGGCGAAATCCACATTTCCCGCGCGGCGCGCCAAGCCGTCTATCCCGCCAAATTCCAGCTCGTCGCCGCCATGAACCCGTGTCCTTGCGGTTATCTCGGGCATCCCTGTCAAACCCCTGCCGCTGCACGCCCGAAAGCGTTGCGCGTTACCGCAGCAAAATTTCCGGCCCGCTGCTCGACCGCATCGATTTGACCATCGAAGTCCCCAGCCCTGTCCGCCGCCGAACTGATGCAGCAGGAAGCGGGGAAAGCAGCGCCGTCGTGTTGGCGCGCGTGATCGCCGCCCGCGACAAACAATACGCGCGGCAGGGTAAAGTGAATGCCGCCTTGAGCGTCAGTGAACTCGACACGTCCGCCTGCATCCAAAAAGAAGCGCAGGAAGCCTTGGGCAGCCTGTTGGAAAAACTCTCCCTCTCCGCCCGCAGCTTCCACCGCATCATGCGCGTGGCGCGTACGTTGGCGGATTTGGCGGGCGATGAAGAAGTCGGCAGAAGCCATGTTTTTGAAAGCCGTCAGCTTCCGCCGCGCGTTGTAAGGTTTTCCAGACGACCTTGGGTACTGAAAACGGAAGATTCAAAGTATAGTGGATTAGCTTTAAACCGGTACGGCGTTGCCTCGCCTTAGCTCAAAGAGAACGATTCTCTAAGGTGTTGAAGCACCAAGTGAATCGGTTCCGTACTATCTGTACTGTCTGCGGCTTCGTCACCTTGTCCTGATTTAAAGTTAATCCACTATAAAAGTTTAGACGGGCCGGGTATCTTGCTGGTGTGTCCAATGCGGAGTATTCTGTTCGGGCAAAAGAAGCCCGTCGTCGGTAAATTGTCAGCGCGTCCTAACATCACGGCGGTTTTCGTAAAAACCATGTAAACAAACGGCGCATTTTTGCCCAATATAAAGGATATTGATAAAATGACCCGTCCCTGCCGATGGCAGCAGCAGATTCCTCTGCCGCCAAAAGGTCGTCTGAACGGCATCATCAATATAGGTATCTCATGAATAAGAACACTCAATACGGCAAAGGCCTTTTCGGCTTTTTCTTCGGCCTCATCCTCGCCACCGGCGTGATCGGGGGCATCCTGTATTTTCTGAATCAAGACACCCCGAACGCCTTCAAGGGCGCGACCGAGCCTCAAAAACAGCAAACCGAGCCTGAAATCCTCAAGCCGCAGGAAAAAAATCCAAACCTGAATCCAAGCCTGAGGCTGAAGAGCAGCCTGTCGTCGTTCCCGTAGAGAAAGAGCGTCCGGCAGAAGAAGCCAAGCCCGAACAGAAACGCAGCGAAGCCGACGACGATGCGGCAGCCAAAGAAAAAAAGAACGCGCAGACAAAGAAGCGAAAGAAAAGGCAGATAAAGCCAAAGCCGAGAAAGAACGCGCGGACAAAGAAAAAAAGCGGAAAAAGAGCGTGCCGTCCATGAAGCGGAAGACGAAGCCCGCGAAGCAGAAAAAAAGCCCTGCGCGAAGCTGAAAAAAAGAAGACAAAGACGCTGCCGAACGCGAGTTGAGACAAAAACTCGCCGAGAAAAAGGCAGAGCTTGCGAAAAAAACGCGCAGAAAAAAAGAAAAAAAGCCGACAAAGAAGCCGCCGATAAAGCCAAAAAAAGGCAGCCGAGTTGACGGACAAACAAAAAAAGCGCGCGCCGAACGCAAACTTGCCGAGAAAAAAAGCGGCAGAGAAGAAAGCCGCCGAAGCCAAGAAAACCGAAACGGCCAAAACCAACAAAACCGACCCCCGAGCAAATCTTGAACAGCGGCAGCATCGAAAAAAAGCCCGTCAGGAAGCGAATAAAGGCGCGGCGAAAGAAGTGAAGAAAGCCGAAGCGGACAAACAAACCGCTAAAGCCGACAATGCCAAAGCCGAAGCCAAAAACTTCGGAAGGCGGTAAGAAAGTCATCCTGCAAATGGGTTCGTACGCCGACCGCAACAGCGCCGACGCGCAACGTGCCAAACTCGCCATGCTGGGCATTTCGTCCAAAGTGGTCGAACGCACCAACGGCGACAAAACCGTTTACCGCGTACAAAGCAACAGCATGTCGTCTGAAGCCGCAAAAAAACGTTCAGAAAGACTTGCAAAAAAACACAATATCAACAGCCTGATGCGTTCGGCTCAATAAGGAGGCGGCAATGAAACGGACAACCAAACCGGCAGCCGTCCTCCTCAGCCTTGCGCTTGCCTTTTTCTGCAAGTGCGCAGGCTGCGGTCGAAGGCGTGGATTACACGGTTTTTGAACAAACCGATTCCGCAACAAGACGCATCCAAAATCGAAGTTTTTGGAATTTTTTTCGGCTATTTCTGCGTACATTGCCAAAACTTTGATCCCGTCTTGCTGTCATACAGCAAAACTTTCCCGAAAGACGTTTACCTGCGTACCGAACACGTCGTCTGGATGCCTGAAATGTTGGGCTTGGCGCGGGTTGCCGCGGCGGTTAAAGCTTCGGGTTTGAAGTATCAGGCAAACCCCGCTATTTTTCAAAGCCGTACACGAACAGAAAATCAATTTGGCGGATACCGCCACTTTCAAAAAGCTGGGCGGCGGCACAAAAAAAAGCTTTTGACAGCAAAAAAACTGATTGCCGCATACGACGCACCCGCCAGCCCTCGCAGCCGCTAAAAAAATGCAAAGCCTGACCGAGACTTACCGTATCGACGGCACGCCGGACGTCATCGTCGGAGGCAAATATCGGGTCATATTCAGCAGCGATTGGGCGAATGGGCAGAAAATCATAGGCGAGCTGATTAACAAAGTCCGCCAAGAGCGTTCCGGCAAAGCTGCGCGCTGACGGAATTTAGCCAGACAGTTTCGGAATGACCGCAAAAAGATAAGGTGGTTTCCGAACTGTCTGTTTGTTTTTGGGTGGCGTAAAATCCATAAAAAAACGATACCGCTAAGGGATGGGGCAAATACCGTCATACCGCAGCATTTTTTTCCGATTCCGATACCGCTTCATCCTGAAATCCAGACGGGCAAACGTCGTCTGAAAACCAAAAAAAGAAAGCAATATGGACATTTTGACTTTTATTAAAAGCCCTGATTATGGGCATTGTGGAAGGCTTAACGGAATTTCTGCCGATTTCAAGTACCGGCCACTTGATTGTATTGGGCGACCTGCTCAATTTCCACAGCAACGGCAAAGTATTTGAAATCGCCATCCAACTGGGCGCGGTACTTGCCGTGATTTTTGAATACCGTCAACGTTTTACCTCCGTTTTATCCGGACTGGGCAAAGACCGCACCGCCAACCGCTTCGTGTTGAACCTTGCCGTCGCGTTCGTGCCAGCGGCAGTCGTAGGTTTGCTGTTTAGCAAACAAATTAAATTATATCTGTTTAACCCGATTACCGTCGCCACCATGTTGGTATTGGGCGGATTCTTTATTTTATGGGTCGAAAAACGCCAAAGCACAATCAAACCGAAAGTCAAAAGTGTGGACGAAATGCGCCCGATCGACGCGCTTGTGGTCGGCTGCGCCCAAATCTGCGCGCTGGTGCCGGGGACTTCGCGTTCGGGCAGTACGATTATGGGCGGTATGCTGTGGGGCATCGAGCGCAAAGCTGCGACCGAATTTTCTTTCTTCCTCGCCGTGCCGATGATGATTGCCGCCACCGGCTATGACGTATTGAAACACTACAAACTCTTTACTTTGCAGGATGTCGGCCTGATTGCCGTCGGTTTCATCGCTGCCTTCTTGGCAGGCCTCTTGGCGATTAAATCGCTATTGAAATTCGTGTCCAGCAAAAAAACTATGTTCCGTTTGCCTATTACCGCATCGTCTTCGGCGGATTGATTCTGCTGACTTGGGCGATGGGCTGGGTCAAATGGGCAGCATGATGTTGAAGCAGGGATAAGCTTTAGATAAAACACAGGTCGTCTGAAAACCTTATCTGGAAGGTTTCAGACGACCTTTTTCAGTATGGCGGGCTCTAATTCATCCAACCGCCCGCCCCTACTTCCCTAACCCGCGTGCAACACAAATATCGTCGGGCGTTTTTTTAAATTCGGCAGCGTTTTCGATTTCCGCCAAGCGGCAACGGTTTGGCTGATGATTTCCTGCGTCGGTAAAGTCAGGTCGGTTGCGGTACAGAGGCGGGTTTCAGGGTGCAGCGTTTCCAGCGCGTCGGCGAGCAACGCGTCGTTGCGGTAAGGCGTTTCGATGAAAAGCTGGGTTTCGTTTTGCTGACGCGAACGCTGTTCCAAGTTCTTCAAAGCGGCGATACGCTCGCTTTTCTCGGACGGCAGATAGCCTTTAAACGCGAAATTCTGCCCGTTCGCCCCTGACGCCATCAACGCCAGCAACAGGCTGGACGGGCCGACCAGCGGACGGACTTCATAGCCGTGTCGGTGCGCCAATGCCACCAAATTCGCGCCGGGATCGGCAACCGCGGGACAACCCGCTTCGCTGAGGATGCCCATGCTGCGCCCTTCCTGCAAAGGTTTCAGAAGTTCGGGCAGAGTTTTCAGGTCGGTGTGTTCGTTGAGGGTTTGCAGGTTCAGCTCGCGGATGGGCGTCGTGATGCCCAAATGTTTCAAATGGGCGCGGGCGGTTTTTTTCGGCCTCAACCACGAAATCGGTCAAACCGGTAATCTGCGCCTGTTCGTGCGGCAGCAGACAGGGCGTATCGGGTGCGCCCAAAGGAGTGGGAATCAGGTAAAGAATCGGGGACATGATGGATTTCCTATACGGAAGGTCGTCTGAAACCGTCAAACGGCTGTTTTCAGACGACCTAAATGATTTCTACGCCTTCGTTTTTTAAAAACTCGACCAGTTTGAAGATGGGCAAACCGATAAGCGCGTTCGGGTCGCTGCTGTCTATTCGCTCCAGCAACGCCGCGCCCAAGCCCTCGCTCTTCGCCGCACCCGCGCAGTAAATCGCATCCGGCTCGCGCGCCAGATAACGCTCAATCTGCCCGTCTGTCAGCGCGCGCATCACGACCGACGTGTTATCGACATGGCGCTGAATGCGTCCCGAAGCAGTATTCAAAAGCACGATTGCGCTGTAAAATTCAATCTTTCTGCCACTCAAATCCCTGAGCATTTGTTGTGCATTTGCGACGTTCATCGGTTTGTCCAACTGGCGGTCATTGCACCACGCCACTTGGTCCGCGCCGATTACCAACGCGGCAGGAAATCGAGCCGCCAGCGAACGCGCCTTCCCTTCCGCCAAACGCAAGGCAGTATCCGCCGCGTTTTCACCCGCAGCAGGCGTTTCGTCGAAATCAGGCGCGGCAGTTTGAAAATCAACGCCCAAACGTTCGAGCTGCGCGCGGCGGAACACCGAACCCGAACCCAATATCAAAGGCAGTTTTTGCACTCATATTTTTGCTTAAAAAAATATTGACGTTAGACTGTCGAAATTATATCATACCCCGTTTATGTCAGACCCTAATTTGATTGACCCAGAAGTTTTCGCCTCCGAAAAGCAGACCCTGCAAGGCAGCTTCCTGCTTGAGGAATTGGACGAACGAGTCCGTTCGCACGATTATCCGGCCGACAAACAGACCAAAGTGTCGTTTACGCTGAGCGGCGGACGCGACCGACTGCAGCGTTTGTTTCTCGATTTGAACGTCAAAGCCGATATGCCGCTGATTTGCCAACGATGTATCCGCCCCATGCCGTTTACGCTCGACGAAACCAGCCGTATTGTTTTGTTCGCCAACGAAGAGGACTTAGATGAAGCAATGCTTACCGACGAAGAGTTGGAAGGCATGCCGATTGAGAAAGAACTCGACGTACGCGGGTTGGTGGAAGACCAAATCCTAATGTCGCTCCCCTTCTCCCCGCGCCACGAAAACTGCGACAATGCCGCGCTGGAACAAGTCAATCAGGACAAACCCAACCCTTTTGCTGTTTTAGCAGGTTTGAAAAGCAGTTAATCAGGACACAGTTTTATTTATCTAGGAGCTTGAAATGGCCGTTCAACAAAACAAAAAATCCCCTTCCAAACGCGGTATGCACCGCTCTCACGACGCTTTGACCGCGCCTTCTCTGTCTGTTGACAGCGTAACCGGCGAAGTACACCGCCCGCACCACATTTCCCCCAACGGTATGTACCGCGGCCGTAAAGTAGTGAAAGCCAAAGGCGAATAATCTTATTCGACTGACTGAAAAAGCCAGAATATTGCCATGCAATGCTGGCTTTTTTACATTACATCCGAACTGCCCGACTTCATGCCTGCCCATGCTTCAAAATACGGCACAAAATCCCTGCAGTTCAAACTGATACACCCCATTGAATCGGGAATCGCCATGAAACAGAAAATCTGGTACACCTACGACGACATCCACCGCGTGATCAAAGCGTTGGCGGAAAAAATCCAAAACTCCGGCGTCAAATACGATGCCATGATCGCCATCGGCGGCGGCGGCTTCATCCCCGCCCGTATGCTGCGCTGCTTTCTGGAAATCCCGATTTACGCCGTAACCACCGCCTATTACGACAGCGACAACGAAGGACAGGTAACGGAAGAAGTCAAAAAAGTCCAATGGCTCGACCCCGTGCCTGACGCGTTGAAAGGCAAGAACGTACTCGTAGTCGATGAAGTCGACGACAGCCGCGTGACCATGGAATTCTGCCTGACCGAGTTGCAAAAAGAAGATTTCGGCACCATCGGCGTTGCCGTCCTGCACGAAAAAATCAAAGCCAAAGTCGGCAAAATCCCTGAAGGCATCCCCTACTTCAGCGGCCTTACCGTAGAAGACTGGTGGATCAACTACCCTTGGGACGCACTCGACATCGACGAACACAACCGCCTTGCCGCCGAAGGCAAAAAATAAGCCCGCGACGGAGAAGCCCGCCTTCTCCCGAAACGGCAAAAGCAAAATCCGTAGAACGCCGACAAAACGAGATTTTGCCTCTTTTCAGCGTATCTTCATAAAACGCATTAGAATGTGGAACGCAACCCTTCAATCCGAAGCCCCCGACCACACATACACCCCTTTTCAGACGACCCCGTGCTGCGTATCGCAAAAAGGTCGTCTGAAACCGACTGTGAAGCCGAACAAACCCACAGAGGCAGCCGACACCGCCCCTCTTCCGTTTCACAGCACAAACCGGAGAACAACATGATTACATTGGCCGTAGATGCCATGGGCGGCGACTCAGGTCTCCCAGTTACCGTCCCCGGTGCCCTTGCCTTTTTGAAACAGCAGCAAGACGTACACCTCATTATGGTCGGCGACGAATCCGCCGTCCGCCAAGCCCTCTCCGCAGCCAACGCGCCGATGGAGCGCATTACCGTGCTCCACGCCTCCGAAGTCGTCGGCATGGACGAAGCCCCTCAGCTTGCCCTGAAAAACAAAAAAGACTCCTCCATGCGCATTGCCATCAACCAAGTCAAAGAAGGCACCGCGCAAGCCGCCGTCTCCGCCGGCAACACCGGCGCGCTCATGGCGACCGCCCGCTTCGTCCTCAAAAACCATTCCCGGCATCGACCGCCCCGCCATCGCCAAATTCCTGCCTTCCGACAGCGAACACCTGACCCTCGCCCTCGATTTGGGCGCAAACGTCGACTGCACGCCCGAGCAGCTCGTACAGTTCGCAATCATCGGCAACGAACTCTTCCAAGCCCTCTACCCGCAAAAAGGTAGCCCGCGCGTCGGCCTGCTTAACGTCGGCACCGAAGACATCAAAAGGCACGGACACCGTCAAACAAACCTTCAAACTGCTCAAAAAGCAGCAAACTGAATTTCATCGGCAACATTGAAAGCAATGGAGTCCTGTACGGCGAAGCCGACGTGATTGTCGCAGACGGCTTTGTCGGCAACATCATGCTTAAAACCATCGAAGGCGCGGTCAAATTCATGAGCGGAGCCATCCGTCAGGAATTCCAACGCAACCTGTTCAACAAAATGGCCGCCGTCGCCGCCCTCCCCGCCCTAAAAGGCTTGAAAAGCAAACTGGATCCCCGCAAATTCAACGGCGCCATCCTGCTCGGTCTGCGCGGTATCGTCATCAAAAAGCCACGGCGGCACAGACGATGTCGGTTTCAGCTATGCCTTAGAAGAAGCTTACCACGAAGCAAAATCCGCCAGCCTGTCGAAAATCGAACAAGGTGTCGCGGCACAACTTGCCGCATTGGAGGCAATCAAAGAACAAGAAGAGGCTGCTTCTGATACGGCAGAATAACGCCATTGAACGACAAAATATAAAAACGTCGTCTGAAAAAAATTTTCAGACGACGTTTTTTTGAAAAATCATATGCCGGCATTGGGTTGATGATTTTTTTAGAACAAACTTGCCAAACCATATGCCGTCCAGAAAACCAAAACTTTTGGCACAAGCTTTATCGGCAAATTATGCCAAAAACTTTAAAAGCTTTTTTCCATAACTTTTGAAAGCAAAGCCCATGCTGCATCACCTTCGTCATTTCCACACAGACAAAAAGTCTATATTTCAGTCTTTCAAGAATATTTAAATATTTCCAAGATTTCTAATCTTTAGGTTTCCACTTGCACGAAAATAGTAGAGCCAATCTCGAAAACGAAATAAGTTCGCTATATAAATCGGTTACCTAGCTCCCCCACCCCGCAACCGCGAACCTGAAACAATCAAAAAGGTCGTCTGAAAACGTTGGGCAAAGCTGCTTTCCCGTTTTCAGACGACCTTTGTTTACGGCTCGATATTATTCGCCCAAGAGCGCAATATCGGCTACCGCGTTCATCTGCTCTGCCAAGCGGTTCAGCAGGTTCAGGCGGTTTTGTTTTTACGGCAGGATCTTCAGCCATTACCATCACGCCGTCAAAGAAGGCATCGACCTGAGGTTTGACGGAAGCCAGTTCGGACAAGGCGGTTTTGGAAATTGCCTTCGGCAACGGCGGCGGCGATTTTCGGCTGCAAGCTTTGTGCGGCGGCGTACAGGGCTTTTTCTTCGTCTTGTTGCAGCAGGCTTTCATCGACTTCGCCCAACTCGGCATCGGCTTTTTTCAGCAGGTTTTGCACACGTTTGTTGGCGGCGGCGAGCGCGGCGGCTTCGGGCAGTTGTTTGAACGCGGCAACGGCTTGCAGTTTGGCACGAATATTATGCAGTTGATGGAAAAGGCGGTCTGTTCTGTCTTTTTTTACTTCTTCAGGGGTTTGCTTAGGTCCTTTCAGAACTGCTGAGATTACGTCTTGCGAATATTCATTTTGTAAAAGAATTGCTAAACGGGTTTCTATGAAAGAGGCTATATTGGACACAAAATGTTGCTGTTCCAAGGAATTTGCCATATCTTTCCAACCACGAGGAAAGGTTTCATATGTTTTATCAATTAACTTACCTAATCCTAATTTATCTCCTTTACACTCAGGTAACATTAGTATCCGCAAAATACCCAATGTGGCACGACGCAAGGCGTAAGGATCTTTATCACCGGTAGGAATTTGTCCAATACCCCAAATGCCAACTAAGGTTTCTAGCTTGTCGGCCAGCGCAACAGCGATAGCGATTTTGCTTTGAGGAAGATTGTCACCTGCAAAACGTGGCCAATAATGTTGCTCAATAGCTTCGGCGATTTCTTCGGTTTCGCCGTCCAAGCGGGCATAGTATTTGCCCATCGTGCCTTGCAGTTCAGGGAATTCGCCGACCATTTCGGTCACCAAGTCGGCTTTTGCCAAACGTGCGGCTCGTTCGGCTGCGGCGATATCTGCACCCAAAGCGTCAGCGATGTGGGCGGCAATACTTTGCAGGCGTCCGATGCGTTCAGCTTGTGAACCAATTTTGTTATGATAAACCACGTTCTCCAGCTTGTGCAGGCGGCTTTCCAAAGTCGCTTTTTTTGGTCTTGCTTGTAGAAGAACTCGGCATCAGACAGGCGCGCGCGCAAGACGCGTTCGTTACCTTGGATGATGTGCGACGGGTCTTCGGTTTGCAGGTTGGAGACCAACAGGAAGCGGTTCATCAATTTGCCGTTTTTGGTCGAGCAGCGGGAAGTATTTTTTTGGTTTTGCTGCATGGTCAGAATCAAACATTCCTGCGGCACGGCGAGGAAATGTTCTTCAAAAACTGGCTTCCAAAACAACGGGGTATTCGACCAGCGCGGTAACTTCGTCCAGCAGGGCTTCATCGGCGGCTACGGTGGCTTTCAGACGACCTGCCTGCTCGTTCAAGGCTGTCTGAATCGCGGCTTTGCGCTCGGCAAACGAAGCGACGACTTTGCCTTTGCTCGCGCATTTGTTCGGCGTAGCTGTCGGCGTTTTCAATGGTGATTTCGCCGTTGGACAGGGAAGCGATGTCCCAAGGTTTGATTGCCGCTTTGCAGGCCCAAGACGCTGACGTCCACGATGTCGTCTCCATGCAGCACAATCAGCCCGTGGACAGGACGCACGAAGGTAAACGTGCTGCTGCCCCAACGCATCACTTTCGGAATCGGCAGTTTCTTAACGGCTTGATTGATAATGTCTTCCAAAAGTTCGCCCAACGGTTTGCCGGTTTGGATATATTCGTAGGCGTACACGTCTTGCTTGCCGTCGTGGACGATGGTCAAGTCTTCGATTTTTCGCCCCCGCACCGCGTGCAAAACCTTCCAAAGCCTTGGTCGGCGCACCGTCTTTCATGGCATTTGCCACGGCTGGGCCTTTTTTCACGATTTTCTGATCGGCTTGAACGGCTTTCACGTTTTTAACTTGAACGGCCAAACGGCGCGGCGAGGCGTAGGCGGTATATTCGGCTGCGCCGTCAATCAGTTGCGCTTTTTTTCCAAGCCTTCGGCAACAGAAGCGGCGAAGTGGTTGCCTAAATTATTCAGGGCTTTGGGGGGAAGTTCTTCGGTAAGGAGTTCGATTAAAAGGGTTTGGGTTGTCATGTGAGACTTTCTGTTTGTCCGTAGGCCCTGCTTATAAATCCTGCATATGCCGTACGGCCTGTATTAATGGATACGCAATAAAGGTCGTCTGAAAACCTGTTTCAGACGATGTATCGTTATTTTTTAATCAACGGGAAGCCCAGTTTCTCGCGGCTTTCAACGTATTTCTGCGCTACGGTGCGGCTCAGCGCGCGGATGCGGCCGATGTAGGTGGCGCGTTCGGTAACGGAAATGGCGCCGCGTGCGTCTAAGAGGTTGAAGGTGTGTCCGGCTTTGAGGACCAGCTCGTAGGCGGGCAGGGCGAGGCTGACGTTTTTCTTCGGCGAGCAGGCGTTTGGCTTGCGCTTCGTAGTCGTTGAACTGACGCAGCAGCCAGTCGGCATCGCTGTATTCGAAGTTGTAGGTGGATTGTTCGACTTCGTTTTGGTGATACACGTCGCCGTAGGTGACGGTGTTGCCGTCGAGCGTTTTTGCCCAAACGAGGTCATAGACGTTTTCCACGCCTTGCAGGTACATCGCCAAGCGTTCGATACCGTAGGTGATTTCGCCGAGTACAGGCGTGCAGTCGATGCCGCCGACTTGTTGGAAGTAGGTGAACTGGGTCACTTCCATGCCGTTGAGCCAGACTTCCCAGCCCAAGCCCCATGCGCCGAGGGTGGGGTTTTTCCCAGTCGTCTTCAACAAAGCGGATGTCGTGAACTTTTTGGGTCGATGCCCAATTCGCGCAGGGAGTCGAGATAGAGGTCTTGGATATTGGCGGGAGCGGGTTTGAGGGCGACTTGGAATTGGTAATAGTGTTGCAGGCGGTTGGGGTTGTCGCCGTAGCGGCCGTCTTTGGGGCGGCGGCTGGGTTGGACGTAGGCGGCAAACCAAGGCTCTGGGCCGAGCGCGCGCAGGCAGGTGGCGGGGTGGGAAGTACCGGCGCCGACTTCCATGTCGAAAGGTTGGATGACGGTGCAGCCTTTGTCTGCCCAGAATGTTTGCAGTTTGAAGATGATTTGTTGGAAGGTGAGCATGGCTTATGGTTCGAATTGGGATAAAAGGGGATTTTACTGTTTTGACGGTGTTTTTGGGTAGGTGTACAGGCAGATGGAATGGTGGGGCGGCGGTGTGATTTGACTGTCAATAAATGCGGAAACATGCCACAATGCCGTTATCCTGTTGTCTGTTTTAATCTGTTTTGATTGAATTTGAGGAGTCGCCCATGACCCCGATTTTGGCTTTCGATATTGAAACCGTACCTGATGTGAACGGCATCCGCCTGTTGTACGACCTGCCTGCTTCTTTGCCGGACGACGAGGTGGTCTTGTTCTCCCAGCAGAAACGCCGCGCCCAAAACGGCTCTGACTTTATGCAGCACCACTTGCACCAAGTAGTCGCCATTTCCTGCTGTATGCGTTGGGGGCAGGACAAAATCCATGTCGGCACCATAGGCGAAATGCACGACAGCGAAGAGGAAATGATCGCCAAGTTTTTCGACCTTATCGAAAGCCATACGCCGCAATTGGTCAGTTGGAACGGCGGCGGCTTCGACCTGCCCGTCCTGCATTACCGCGCGCTGATACACGGCATTGCAGCGGCGCGTTATTGGGATATGGGCGAGGGCGATTTCGGCGACAGCCGTGATTTCAAGTGGAACAACTACATCAGCCGCTACCACAACCGCCATTGCGACCTGATGGATCTCCTCGCCCTGTACCAGCCGCGTGCCAATGTGCCGCTGGACGATATGGCGAAACTTTGCGGCTTCCCTGGCAAACTGGGCATGGACGGCAGCAAAGTTTGGGAGGCGTTCCACGCAGGTCGTCTGAAAGACATCCGCGATTATTGCGAAACCGATGCGGCAAACACTTATTTAATGTTCTTGCGCTTCCGCCTGATGAGCGGCGCTTTGGACGCGGACGAGTATGAAGTGGAAGTCAAACGGCTGAAGCATTACCTGACCGGACAGGCTCAGGACAAGCAGCATTGGAACGAGTTTGTCGCCGCGTGGCGTTAAACGTCAGGCTTGGAAAGTCTATCGTTCCTACCAATCATAAAGGTCGTCTGAAAAGCATAATCCGGTATGGATTTCTGTTTTTCAGACGACCTTAAACAAATTAGAACCTACAATGGTTTAACTTCAAACCAAAACAACGTTACCTCACCTTAACTCAAAGAGAACACGATTTACTAAGGTTCGAAAGCACAAGGTAATCAACTGCAGACTCTCTATACAGCCGACCACTTCTCTACCCTATCCTGCTTTAAAGTGAAATCTCTATAAGATGTCGCCTGAGGCCCAATAGCAGCCCTCTCCACGTTCGTTTCTTACACGTAAAAAATACCGGCAAAAGCCGGTATTTTTAAAATTTGGCGCGGCGGACGGGGCTCGAACCCGCGACCCCCGGCGTGACAGGCCGGTACTCTAACCAACTGAGCTACCACCGCGCATCATTGTTTTGCAACAATGAAAGGAAACTTGGTGGGTGATGACGGAGTCGAACCGCCGACATTCTGCTTGTAAGGCAGACGCTCTACCAACTGAGCTAATCACCCTTGTCGCTGCATTTGCGAAGACGCTATTAAATCAAAAAAAGCATCCGCCACGCAAGCTTTATTTTTTTCAGTGTATCAGGTATTTCCTTGCAAACTCCAGTTTTTCAAAAGAAATAATTTCCTCTTGTCGGCCTGCGACGACCAAAAATATCATTTGGTTGAAGCTGGAAATCCAAGTCGGGGTTTTCTATCCTGCTTGTGTTTCGGCGGATAAATAGAAGTTTGATGCCTGCGTTATCCAAAGGCAAATCACGGATGGTCTTGCCGATGGCGTAGGCTTCGCCGGTCAGGGGAAGGCGTGGCGGCATATGGATTTGCCTTCTTCACCGAATCCGTTTTTCATCATCGCTGCCGACAAACAAGCCTTCCAGAGAGGCGTAGCGGCTGTGTCGGATGTTGGTAATGGTTTGATAAACGTGGCTGTAAGTCGCGCCATTGCCCAACATGGCGTAGCTTGCCAGCACCAAGCTGGTTTCTTTGGTATCGGATACTGCCTCTTCTGCGCCCATATCTGTGAAGATTTTGACGTAATCGTCATTGGTCGCCCGAACATACACGGGCATGCTCGGATGCAGTGACATGATACTGTCGAGAACATGCTGGGTTTCGTGCATATTGTTCAGGGTAATGACCACCATTTTGGCGCGTTCCAAACCTGCGGCTTCCAAGACTTCCCGCCGCTTGGCATCGCCGAACGAAACCGGCTCGCCCGCATTGCGTGCCACCTGAACCCTGCCGATATCAAGATCGAGGGCGAAGTAGGGGATGTTTTCCTGAGCCAAGACGCGTCCGACGGTCTGACCGCCACGTCCGAAACCGATAATCAGGACGTGGTCGGATTTGCTCATGGTTTCTACCAACATACTGTGCAAATCCAATGCTTTCATGTCCCAGCTTGATTTGACAAAAACGGCTGACGATAGCATCGCTGCTGCCCAAGATAAATGGGGCGATAATCATGGACAACAGAATCGCTGCCGTAGCCGCCTGTTCCAGCTCTGGCGACACCATATTGATTTTGCTGGAGATGTTTAACATCACAAAACCAAATTCGCCGCCTTGTGCCAGATACAGCGCAGTTTTCAGGCTGTCGGCAACGGGGTTTTTCATGCGGAATGCGATGATGAACACGACCAATGCTTTCAAAACCAGCAAAATCGCCAGCAAAATCAAAATTTGCTGCCAGCCGCCGATTAAAGCCTGGATATCCAGCTTCATACCGACGGTGATAAAAAAGAAGCCGAGCAGGATGTCGCGGAACGGACGGATGTCGTCTTCCACTTGGAAACGGTATTCCGTTTCCGAAAGCAGCATACCTGCGACGAATGCGCCCAATGCCATCGACAAGCCTTCCAGTTCGGTCAGATAAGCTACGCCTAAGGTTACCAGCAAGACGTTGATCATGAACAATTCAGACGACTTGCGTTTGGCGACCATTCTGAACCAGCGCGACATCACCTTGCTGCCGACGACGAATAACACGCCCAGCGTGACCAGCATTTTCAATCCGGCAAGACCAAGCGCCGCCCACAGGCTGCCTTCTTCGCCATTTCCCCCTAATGCAGGGATCAGGATCATCAGCGGCACGACGGCAATATCCTGCATCAACAAGACACCCATCGCCATTTGACCATGTGGTTGTCCCAATTCGGTTTTTTCGGACAGGGATGCGACTGACGATTGCCGTGGACGACATGGTCATCGCCCCGGCTGCGGCAAACGCCCAATTAAAGCTGACGCCCATCAGCATCAAAATGCCGATAATCGACAACATGGTCACAATGACCTGCAAGCCGCCCAACCCAAACACCAAACGGCGCATCGCTTTGAGCTTGGGTAGGGAGAATTCGAGACCGATACTGAACATCAGGAATACGATACCGATTTCGCCCAGATAATCAGTGGCATGGCCTTGCGGAATCAGCTTCAACATACCCGGACCGGCGATAAAACCGACCAAAAAGATAACCGAGCATGGAAGGAATGTTGAATTTACGGCAATAAATCACCGTAATGACGGAAACGAGGAGGACGATAACGATGGGTGCGAGGGAAAAAGTTTCGTGCATAGAGCGGGCGGCCTTGATGTTTGGCTGGGAAATAACTGTTTTATTTATGGCAGGCCGTCCGAGCGGACGCGGAATAGCATTCCGGCATTGTCGGGACGGGGCTAAGGTATTGTATCAAAAAACCTTGTAAAATAATGTTCCTATAAAACAAATAATACCGAATAAATGAACATTTCAAATATTTTTTTGTCTCAGACGACTTACTAGAGTAACTTTTATTCCCTCAACAAAGCAAACCTTAATAGGACATCCTCCATGCCCCCTACCCCTTGTCCATGTTCTTCTTCCCTCCCCTACGCTGAATGCTGCCACCCCTTCCATACCCATCAAACTCATCCGCAGACTGCCGAAAAAAACTGATGCGCTCAAGATACAGTGCCTATGTGTTACATAATATTGATTATATCGTTGCCACCACAATTCCCTCCCAGCAAAATCTGCTGAATCAAGAAGAAATACAGCAATGGAGCCGAGAAACCCTTTGGCTAGGATTAGAAGTAATCCACCATACCCTCATCGGCAAACGCCACGCGCAAGTTGAATTTAATGCCCATTTTCAAGATGGAGCTGAAACGGCATATCATCATGAACTATCTACATTCGTCAATATTGACGGATACTGGTACTTTATTGATCCAACCGCTCCACTCCCGACAATGAAGCAAGCCTGCATCTGCGGTTCAGGAAAAAAATTCAAGGCATGCTGCGGACAATTTTTCAAATAAGGCAGAATCAAAATCACAAAGGTCGTCTGAAAAACATATTTCAGACAACCTTTTCATCTTCATAAGGCAACATAAAAAAACTTAGATAAAAAAAACCATTCATACCAAGGGAGAAGTATGAATGGCCAATACATTGCGGGAAAAACGTCTTACTTGCTGCACCGCCCAAAAGGGATAAAAGAGCGGTGTGTTTCAGCAATTTGGATTCTACTATTTTTTTAGTATTAAATGTCGTTAAGAAGTGAAATATTTTGAATATATTGCGCAGAATTTAAGATAAACGTTAGTTTATTAAGATAAGCGGTATATTTTGCCATTATTTGTATTGGTTATTTTGCAACACCTCACTAGAACAATCATCTGAGAAGTATTTCCATATTACATCACCTCTCAAAATCAAACTTTAGAAGTAAAGATTTTTCTTGGAGCTCCATCCATACACTATTAACAGGAAAAGTATATACCCCCTTAAACCAAAAAAATGTCTTATCCCAAAGCCTTAAAATGAAGAGTTATAGTGGATTAAATTTAAATTAGGACAAGGCGACGAAGCCGCAGACAGTACAGATAGTACGGCAAGGCGAGGCAACGCCGTACTGGTTTAAAGTTAATCCACTATAATTCATCATTATTTTTGATACCAATGAGAATTCATAGAGTTAAAAAAATAGATTAGTATTACAAACACTCCTAAAATACTCCTAATATCTGTCCCTAAAAAAATAGAACCATCCTATTTGTTAAAATCAAACTTTTTTTAGAAAAAAACGCTCATTATTCTTTTTAATATTTACATGAATTAGCCCATAAAAAAAGCCCCTGCATTGCAGGGCTTTTTGAGATTCCAAAAACGAATTAACGTTTGGAGAATTGTTTTGCGCGGCGTGCTTTGCGCAGACCCGGTTTTTTTACGTTCAACTTCACGGGCATCGCGAGTCACGAAACCGGCTTGAGACAAGGCAGGTTTCAGCGCAGCGTCGAAGTCGATCAGGGCGCGGGTAATGCCGTGGCGGATAGCGCCGGATTGACCGGTTTCACCGCCGCCGATAACGTTGACTTTGATGTCAAACGCTTCAGCGTTTTTCAGTCAGGACCAAAGGTTGGCGAACAACCATGCGGCTGGTTTCGCGGGCGAAGAATTCGTCAACGGGACGACCGTTTACGATGATTTGGCCGGTACCTTTAGTCAGGAATACACGAGCCACTGAACTTTTGCGGCGGCCTGTGCCGTAGTAGTATTTACCGTTCATGTCGTGTCCTTATTTCAATTCCAAAACTTTGGGTTGTTGTGCGGCATGGGCGTGTTCTGCACCAGCGTACACTTTCAGTTTTTTTGATCATGGCGTAACCCAATGGGCCTTTAGGGCAACATGCCTTTTACGGCTTGTTCCAAAGCGCGGCCTGGGAATTGCTCTTGCATTTCACGGAAAGTACGCTCGTAGATACCGCCGGGGAAACCGGAGTGACGGAAGTATTTTTTTGTCTTCGAATTTGGCACCGGTTACACGCAGTTTGTCCGCGTTGATGACGATGATGTAGTCGCCGGTGTCAACGTGGGGGGTGTATTCAGGTTTGTGCTTGCCACGCAGACGGTGTGCGACTTCGGCTGCAACGCGACCCAGAACTTTGTCTTGGGCGTCGATAACGAACCATTCGCGCTTCACCTCGTGGGGTTTCGCTGAAAAGGTTTTTCATAGTGGAAATCCAGATAGATATAGAAAGTTGTGAATTTTTAAAGATGGGATTGGCTTTTTGTCAATCGGATTGGGGTCGTCTGAAAGTGTTTTTTTCTATGATGGCGGTTTTATGCATTAGGAAATGTTGTTTTTAGGTTGGAAAAACATTGCTGATGTTCCAAAAATATCGGGATGTGTTTTTTTGATTTTTACGTTTGGTTTTTTCAGACGACGTCGAAGCCGATGATAAATGAAAGCCATGCCGCAATCGGGCATGGCTTGATATGGGAATCCCCGCGAGAGCCGTTTTGGCTGAATCCGCTTGAACCTTGTTGACAAGGCGGTCACCTCGGGCAGTTTCGGGTGCATCTAGGGATAGACGCTCGCGCCCACTGCAACTCCTGGCAACCTTAAGCGAACTTATTGGTTCAAAGGAATATATGCCTTCGCGGACACCGCAGGGAAAAAGAAAAATCAGTTTTGATCCAACCGCGCCAAAGCTTTTTGGCAAGCGTTGTTCATGTCGGTTATTTTACGCTCAAATTCACCTATTGCCAAATCGTCTTTGAGTGTGATTTTAAGGAGGTCGTGGACAACGTTGAGCGCGGTCATAATGGCGATTTTATCGCTGCCGACAATGCGTCCGCCTCTTTGATGGCGGCACTTTTTTTGTTGAGCATATCAACGGCTTGGAGCAGGGTATCTTTTTTTCTTCGCTCGGGGTGTTGATGGTGAAATTGACATTCATGATGTCGAGGCTGACTTGTTCGATACTCATGGCGTGT
Organism: uncultured Neisseria sp.; assembly: GCA_916438535.1. GTDB lineage: Bacteria > Pseudomonadota > Gammaproteobacteria > Burkholderiales > Neisseriaceae > Neisseria. The sequence continues at coordinate 933,753 of CAKAEP010000001.1, forward strand.
CCTTATGATTGCGTTTCTTGCGGCAGGCGGGCAATGAGCCGGCGGATTTTTTCTGCAGTCTGCTCTAATGCGCTGCGGTATTGTTCTTTTTCGGCGGTGAGGTTGTCGATTTTGCCTTGTAGGTCTTCTTTGAGTTTGCCGACTTGTACGAGCAGCGCTTCGCTCAATTCGTCAACGGCGGCTTCGTGTTCGCGCTTTTGTTGTTCATGCTCGAGCTTGAGGCGGTCGATTTCTTCGTTAAGGCGGCGGTTTTCACCAACAAGGGTTTCAAATTTTTGGGCCAGCTGGTAAACGCTGACTTCCAATGTGTCGAGTGATTGATTCATGTATAGGCTTCCGTATTGCCGCATGGTGGCAGGCGGTCAGGATATTAGGATGATGATGCAGGGATGTCAATCGCTGCCGAATGTTGAGGTCGTCTGAAACTTTTTGGCTTGATGTTTTCAGACGACCTTTGTCGTTCGGTCTTACTCAAAGCGCGCGCTGCGCTCCATGAGTCTTTCTGCAACTTGCTGCGGGGTCATTTCCTTGCGGATGAGTTGCAACAGGGTTTGGGTGATGGGCATGTCGATTTGGTATTTCACAGCAGTGTTAAACACTTCTTCGATGGTGCTGACGCCCTCGGAAACATGGCCGATTTCCACCAACACTTGATGCAGTTCTTTACCTTCTGCCAAACCCAAACCGACACGGCGGTTGCGCGAAAGTGCGCCGGTACAGGTCAGGATAAGGTCGCCGATGCCGGCAAGCCCCATCATGGTTTTGGGCTGCGCACCCATAGCCATGGCAAGACGGGTAATTTCGGCGAGACCGCGCGTCACCAGCGCCGCACGCGCATTGAGCCCGTATTCGAGACCGTCGGAAAGACCAGTAGCAATTGCCATAACGTTTTTGACGGCACCGCCGACAGCCACGCCGATAACGTCCGTGCTGCCGTAAAGGCGCATTACGTTGGTGTTGAGTTGCGGCACCAATTCCTCAATCCATTCCTGATTTTCTGAGGCAACAACCACGGCGCAAGGCAGTTGTTTGGCGAGTTCTTGGGCAAAGCTCGGACCTGACAGCACGCCGATTTTTTTGTTCTCAGGCAATACTTCTTTCAATACTTGGAAGGTCAATAGCCCTGTGTCTTGTTCAAAGCCTTTGCAGGCGGCAAGGACAGGGATATGGTCAGCATTGTGTTGTTTGAGGAGTTCTGCGCTGCTTCTCAAACCTGCGACAGAAGTTACGACAAGAATGAGCCCGCTGTCTTTGAGCGCATCACCCAAATCGGCATAAACGGTTAAGGATTCAGGGAAAGGGAAACCGGGCAGGCCGCGTTTGTTTTCACGTTCTGCCTGCAATGTACGGACTTGTTCGGGATTGCGTGTCCAAAGGGCGACTTCGTTGCCATGGCTGGCAAAGTGCAGAGCAAGGGCTGTACCCCAAGAACCTGCGCCGATGACGGTGATTTTCATTGTGTGTCTTCCAACGGTAAATTGTCGTTTAATTTAAACCAATCGGCTTGGCAGTGCAAGCGATAGAGGCCTATTCAACATGAAAACCGCATGAAAATGCAGAAGCTATCACATATATTGCTTATTTCTATTGAAAATCCAATATTGATTTACCGTAAAGGGCAAACCCCGCCCGCTGTTTATACTTCGCGGACAAAAAAGCCGGACATATCAAACGGACGCAAACAAAGCGGAATGTCATTCCCCATTTTCGCCCGCCATTCATCACGGCAATCAACGGAAACGGTGCTTACTCATAATAATATCCACTACAAAAAGGAACACGCCATGAACCACCGCAACACCCGACTGCTCCTGTCGCTTGCTGTTTTATCCGCATTAGCCGCCTGTGGCGGACAGGAAAGCAAGGAACAAAAACCTGCTTCCGCACCGACCGAAGCCTCTGCCGTTCAGACGACCCCTGACGCTGCTTCAACCGCCTCAGCAGCGTCCCAAGCCGCCGTTGACAGCAATGCCTCTCCTGAAGACCAAGAGCTGCTCAAACGCGCACAAGGCATCTTCAAACCGCTGCCGAGCGCCGAAGAAATGCAGAAACTGCGCCCGTTTACCGAAGAACAGGTCAAACTCGGCCATCAATTATGGTATGAACCACGCCTCTCCAAAGGCAACACCGTGAGCTGCAACTCCTGCCACAACCTTGCCACCGCAGGCGTGGACAACCTGCCGACCAGCCAAGGCCATAAAGGACAGTTCGGCGGACGCAACTCCCCGACCGCTTTAAACGCCGCCCTGCTCGGCATGCAGTTCTGGGACGGACGCGCGGCCGACGTTGAAGAACAAGCTGGCGGACCGTTGGTGAACCCTGTGGAAATGGCAAACGACTCGCAAGAAGCAGCCGCTGCCAAAATCGCCAAAATCCCCGAATATCAAGAACTGTTTAAAACCGCATTCCCTGAAGACGGCGCAGTTTCCTTCAAAAACATCACCACCGCACTGGGCGCATTCGAACGCACCCTGTTGACACCGACCAAATGGGACGACTACCTCAAAGGCAACGTCAACGCCCTGAGCGAACAAGAGCGCAAAGGCGTGCGCGCCTTTATGGACAACGGCTGTATCGCCTGCCACAGCGGCGTCAACCTCGGCGGCGCAACCTTCCAAAAAAATTCGGTTTGGTTGAAGGCCCGTACTGGAAATTCATCGAAGATCCGAAACACGATAAAGGCCGCGCCGACGTAACCAAAAAAGCCGAAGACGAATTCTTCTTCCGCGTCCCCGGCTTGCGTAACGTCGCCAAAACTTATCCGTATTTCCACAACGGCAGCGTTTGGGAATTGGACAAAGCCGTTACCATCATGGGTAAAGCGCAACTGGGCAAAGACTTATCGAAAGAAGACACCGACAACATCGTTGCCTTCCTGAAAACACTGTCCGGCAATGTTTCCGACTCCGCCCGTACCATGCCCGAACTGCCTTTGTCTGCCCCGATGGAATCCCATCCGAACAACAAATAAGCCGTAGATTTAGAGTAACGGAACCCGTTATCCTAAATTTGTGCCATACCAAACGTCGTCTGAAAAGCAAAACAACTTTTTCAGACGACGTTTCGATTTATGGAAACGCAATATAGCTAGCCCCCCGATATTCAAGCCATTCATTCCTTAAAATACCGATGTCAGCCCTGTTAAGATTTCCAATAAACCCCAATCGTGGTTTATAATCCCATTCTAACGAAACAGGGGTGCTGCCTGATCATCAGGCGGCTGAGAAATACCCTTTACACCCGATCGGGATAATACCTGCGTGGGGAGTTTTCACGGATTCTGTCTTTCAGACGACCTTTTTTGATATGAGGTCGTCTGAAAAAGCAAAACGCTCCTGTTTCTTCTTTTCAAACGAGAAAACAGGAGCATTTTTTATGACTACGCCAAAGAAAACCGCCAAAACTTCCGGCAACGAAGCGCGCGAGCTTGCCGACTTGAGTGAAGACATCGGCATCCGCTTCAAATATCCGAACTCGGAGCGCGTGTATCTGCAAGGCAGCCGCGACGACATCCGCGTGCCTTTGCGCGAAATCCGTCAGGATGACACCTACACGGCGCAAGGTACGGAAGCCAACCCGCCGATTCCCGTCTATGACACCAGCGGCGTGTACGGCGATCCGGCGGCGCACATCGACCTGAAACAAGGTTTGCCGCACGTCCGCACCGCATGGCTGGACGAACGCGGCGATACCGAAATCCTGCCCAAGCTCTCCAGCGAATACGGCATCGAACGCGCACACGACCCGCAAACCGCCCATCTGCGTTTCAACCAAATCACCCGCCCGCGCCGCGCCAAAAGCGGCCGCAATGTAACCCAGCTTCACTATGCGCGCCGCGGCATCATTACGCCCGAAATGGAGTTTGCCGCCATACGCGAACGCATGAAGCTGGACGAACTTTTCAGACGGCCCGAATACGCCAAGCTCTTGAAACAGCACGCAGGGCAAAGTTTCGGCGCGAACATCCCGACCCATCCCGACCAAATCACGCCCGAATTCGTGCGCCAAGAAATTGCCGCCGGACGCGCGATTATCCCCGCCAACATCAACCACCCCGAACTCGAACCGATGATTATCGGCCGCAACTTCCGCGTCAAAATCAACGGCAACTTGGGCAACTCCGCCGTAACCTCCAGCCTGACCGAAGAAGTCGAAAAAATGGTGTGGTCGCTGCGTTGGGGCGCGGACACGATTATGGATTTGTCCACCGGCGCGCATATCCACGAAACGCGCGAATGGATTATCCGCAACGCGCCCGTCCCCATCGGCACCGTGCCCATCTATCAGGCTTTGGAAAAAACCGGCGGCATTGCCGAAGATTTGACTTGGGATTTGTTCCGCGACACCTTAATCGAGCAGGCGGAACAAGGCGTAGACTATTTCACCATACACGCGGGCGTGTTGCTGCGCTATGTGCCGATGACCGCCAACCGCCTCACCGGCATCGTATCGCGCGGCGGCTCCATCATGGCGAAATGGTGCCTCGCCCACCATCGGGAAAACTTCCTCTACACGCATTTCGACGAAATCTGCGAAATCATGAAAGCCTACGACGTCTCGTTCAGCCTCGGCGACGGCCTGCGCCCCGGCTGCATTGCCGATGCCAACGACGAAGCGCAGTTTGCCGAATTGCACACCTTGGGCGAATTGACCGGCAAAGCATGGAAACACGACGTACAAGTCATGATCGAAGGCCCCGGCCATGTGCCGCTGCAACGCGTGAAAGAAAACATGACCGAAGAGCTGCAACACTGCTTTGAAGCGCCTTTCTACACACTCGGCCCGCTCGTTACCGACATCGCCCCCGGCTACGACCACATCACCTCGGGCATAGGCGCAACCAACATCGGCTGGTACGGCACAGCCATGCTCTGCTACGTTACCCCGAAAGAGCATCTCGGCCTGCCCGACAAAGAAGACGTGCGCACCGGCATCATCACCTACAAACTCGCCGCCCACGCCGCCGACCTCGCCAAAGGCTGGCCGGGCGCACAGTTGCGCGATAACGCCCTGAGCAAGGCGCGTTTCGAGTTCCGCTGGCGCGACCAATTCCGCCTCAGCCTCGACCCCGAACGCGCCGAGAGCTTCCACGACGAGACCCCTGCCCGCCGAAGGCGCGAAAAATCGCCCACTTTTGCTCGATGTGCGGCCCCAAATTCTGCTCGATGAAAATCACGCAGGAAGTGCGCGACTACGCCGACAAGCAAAAAGCCCAGCGGCAGGGTATGGAGGAAAAAGCGGTTGAGTTTGTGAAGAAAGGGGCTGAGATTTACAGTTGATAAAAAGGTCGTCTGAAAAGTTTTCAGACGACCTTTTGGTTTTATTGAAACCTGAAATTTTGGGTATATAAACCGATCTGCTTTCATTTTTTTGACGGAGCACCTATCCTCCGCAGCTATTCTCAGACAGGCAGGAATTCATCAAAATTCCAAGAAACAGGTATTTGAAAAAAAGGTTTCCGGAATTCAAAAGCAAATTCTCGCCACAATTTGTCCTCATGCAGAAAGAGACTGAATGACGACTTATGACAGGTGTCGTATCAAAAAACAAATGGCCCGGCTAATGCCGACCTGTAAAACCACTCAAGCTGACACAAACAAAAAAAGCCGTATTCCCTAAGAAATACGGCTTTCTCAATATCACGATAAACTCGGATTATTCTTCAGAACCAGTGTAAGGACGGATGCTGACCGTTTTACGGTTCAGCGCGCCTTTGGTTTTGAATTCAACATAACCGTCAACTTTAGCGAACAAAGTGTGGTCTTTGCCCATGCCTACGTTGTCGCCGGCATGGAATTTGGTACCGCGTTGGCGGACGATGATGGAACCCTGCCGGAATCAGCTCGTTGCCGTAGGCTTTTACGCCCAAGCGTTTGGCTTCTGAATCGCGACCGTTGCGGGTGCTACCGCCTGCTTTTTTTACTTGCCATTTGTAATACTCCTAAGTTTCAAAAAAATTAGGCGATTGCCACGATTTCGATTTGGGTGAAATTTTGGCGATGGCCTTGGCGTTTTTGGTAGTGTTTACGGCGGCGCATTTTTGAAAATGCGTACTTTCTCGCCGCGACCATGGGCTACTACTTTAGCTGTTACTTTTGCGCCTTCAATGAAAGGAGCGCCAACTTTTACAGATTCGCCGTCAGCAATCATCAAAACTTCGGTCAGTTCGATTTGGCTGTCGAGTTCGGCTGGTATCTGTTCTACTTTCAATTTTTTTCGCCAACGGCAACTTTATATTGTTTGCCGCCGGTTTTTTACGACCGCGTACATACTCAACTCCATGAGAATTATGGTTAATATCCCGCACACCATTGTGCGAAACGTGGCATTCTATTGCTATTTGCCTGTTTTGTCAAAGTTTATTTCGTTTGTGGGGGCAGGGTCGTCTGAAAGATGTGTCAAACGGGCTTTGCTGCTATAATCGCGCGTTGGATTGCCGATATTTTTTATGCGGCAATATTATTTCCGCCTTATACCCAACCCATTTATTTATACGGCAAGCCTGCTTCATTTTGCTGACTGAGAATGTGTTATGCTCGAAAACCTGCCTTATTTCCAACGCCATCTGCCTGAAGACCTTTCACGGGTCAATGAGGGTAATCAACCAAGCGGTTCAGTCTGATGTTGCGCTGATTTCGCAAATCGGTACTTATATTATCAGTGCCGGCGGTAAGCGTCTGCGTCCGATTATGACGATTTTGGCAGGTAAGTCGGTCGGCTATGATGGAGATAAGCTGTATGCTTTGGCGGCAATGGTGGAATTTATCCACACTTCGACTCTGCTGCATGACGATGTGGTCGATGAAAGCGATTTGCGCCGCGGACGCGAAACGGCGAATAATCTGTTCGGCAACGCGGCGGCGGTGTTGGTCGGCGACTTTTTATATACACGCGCTTTCCAATTGATGGTCGATTCCGGCAGTATGCGCATTTTGGAAGTCATGGCGGATGCAACCAATATTATTGCCGAAGGCGAGGTCATGCAGCTGATGAACATCGGCAATACCGATATTACCGAAGCGCAATATGTTCAAGTGATTCAATATAAAACGGCCAAATTGTTTGAAGCGGCCGCGCAGGTTGGTGCGATTTTGGGCAATGCCGCCCCCGAACATGAGCAGGCATTGAAAGACTACGGTATGTATGTCGGTACGGCGTTCCAAATTATTGATGATGTTTTTGGATTATTCGGGCGAAACCGAAGAAATCGGTAAAAAAACGTCGGCGACGATTTGGCAGAAGGCAAACCGACTTTGCCGCTGATTTATCTGATGCGCAACGGTTCGAAACAAGTGGCGGACGATGTGCGCCACGCTCTGGAAAAATGCGGATCGCAGCAGTTTCCAAAAAAATCCATGATTATGTTGTCCATTCCGATGCGCTGACTTATTCGATTTCCGAAGCACGAAAAGCCGTTGAGCAAGCCGTGGCTTCTTTGGCAGTATTGCCCGACAGCGAAGTCAAACAGGCGATGATTCAGTTGGCTGAGGAATCATTGGCACGGGTTTCTTAAATCCGATGAATTTCAATTTCGTCCCGATGTTTTTGGTGACACTGATTTTTCTCGGTGTCGTCAGTAACAACAACTCCATTACGATTTCCGCAGCAATTTTTGCTTTTTAATGCAGCAGACTGCTTTGTCGCAATATATTCCTTTCGTGGAAAAAAACACGGCTTGCATTTTTGGGATTATTTTTGCTGACAATTGGGGTCTTGAGCCCGCTGGTTTCTGGGAAGGTTCAAATTCCGCCGCTGTCGGAGTTTGTCAATTTTTAAAATGATTGCCGCCGTATTAATTGGCATCCTTGTCGCCTGGCTGGCAGGGGCGCGGCGTACCACTGATGAGCGAACAGCCTGTTTTGGTAACAGGTCTTTTGATCGGTACGGTTATCGGTGTGGCGTTTATGGGCGGCATTCCGGTCGGTCCGCTGATTGCCGCAGGATTATTATCGTTTATTGCAGGAAAAGTTTAACACGCTCGCCATAGTTCAACGGATAGAACGTATGCCTCCTAAGCGTAAAATACAGGTTCGATTCCTGTTGGCGAGGCCATCACTGCAAAACATGTCGTATTGAATACCCACCATCTGCAATCCGGCATTACCCAATTCTTGATTTACATTAAGGCCAAAGTAAAATTTCCTCTAGTCATTTACATCCTTCTTTTTTCTCCATCTATTTTGCTATAATCACACCCAGTTCTTTTTTCAGACGACCTTACTCCAAGATCCCCTGAACCTCCATTTCATCAAATAAAAAGGATGCCTTATGAGCTTACACAGCGATATTCTCGTCGTAGGTGCGGGACCGGCAGGACTCAGCTTTGCAGCCGAACTGGCCGGAAGCGGTTTAAAAGTTACCCTGATTGAAAAAAGGCCCCTGGAGGTTTTGCAAAATCCGCCTTACGACGGCAGGGAAATCGCGCTAACCCACCTGTCCCGCGAAATTATGCAACGCTTGGGCATGTGGGATTTGATTCCGAAAGACGAAATTTACCCCTTACGCGATGCAAAAAGTCTTGAACGGACAGTCCGATTACCAACTCCACTTCCCGCAACCGACCCAAGCGCGCGGCGAACCTGCCGACTGCTTAGGCTATCTGATTTCAAACCACAATATCCGCAAAGCCGCTTATGAAGTCGTATCCAAACTGGAAAACGTTACCATTCTGACCGGTACGGGCGTCAAAGAAGTCAAAACTTCCGAAGATGAAGCCCAAGTCATCTTGGAAAACGGCGAAGTTTTGAGCGGCCGCCTACTCTTGGCAGCAGACAGCCGCTTTTCCCAAACCCGCCGGCAACTGGGCATTTCCTCCGATATGCACGATTACAGCCGCACCATGTTTGTCTGCCGCATGAAGCATACCCTGTCCAACCAGCATACCGCTTACGAATGCTTCCACTACGGCCGCACCATCGCCCTGCTGCCCTTGGAAGAACATCTGACCAACACAGTCATTACCGTCGATAGCGACAAGGCAGACACCATCAAAAAAATGTCTCCCGAAGAATTGGCAGCCAGCGTCAAAGAGCAACTCAAAGGCCGTTTGGGCGACATGGAATTGGTCAGCACCATTCACAACTACCCCTTGGTCGGCATGATTGCCCAACGCTTCTATGGCAAACGCAGCGCCTTAATCGGCGACGCCGCCGTAGGTATGCACCCTGTTACCGCACACGGTTTCAACTTAGGTCTATCCAGCGCGGACCTCTTGGCAAAACTGGTTCTCGAAGCAGAACAACGCGGTCAAGACATCGGCGCCACCAGCCTGCTGGAAAAATACAGCACCAAGCATATGCTCCATGCCCAGCCGATTTACCACGGCACCAATATGCTGCTCAAACTCTTTACCAATGAAACCGCGCCTGCCAAAATCCTGCGCGGCTTGGTATTGCGCGCCAGCAACAACTTCCCGCCGCTGAAAAAACTGATTACCAAACAACTGACCGGCTAATCCGTTTAAACACATCAAAAGGTCGTCTGAAATGCTTTTCAGACGACCTTTTATATATTTTCCACAGCAACTTTGAACATATAAGGTTCCAAATAAAAAAGCCCCTGTCCGACAGAGGCTTTTCCATTTTCCAGAAACCGGATTATTTCAATTTGGTTTCTTTGTAAATAACTATGTTTACGGGCAACCGGATCAAATTTTTTGATTTCCAATTTGCCGGGCATAGTGCGTTTGTTTTTGGTAGTGGTGTAGAAATGACCAGTACCAGCACTGGATTCCAGTTTGATTTTATCGCGCATTGCAGTAATCCTTAATTAACGGTTTAAATTAAGCTTCGCCGCGAGCACGCAAATCAGCCAATACGACATCAATGCCTACTTTGTCGATGGTACGCAATGCAGCGTTAGAAACGCGCAGGCGAACCCAGCGGTTTTCACTTTCTACCCAGAAACGACGTGATTGCAAGTTAGGCAAAAAAACGACGTTTGGTTTTGTTGTTGGCGTGTGATACGTTGTTGCCAGACATCGGGCGCTTACCGGTCACTTTGCAAACTCGTGCCATGGTTAGTCTCCAAACTTCTAAAATAGTAAAACGCGATTTATACCATAAAAAAACAGCGTTAGTTCAAGCATTTTGACAAAAAAACCGACCGCCTGTCGGGATAAATCTTCAAATGTTGTTTTCGCGAAACGCTTTGACCGCGAAATGAATGAGGCGAAATTATAGCGGATTTCCAAAGCTTCTGCATATGAAAAAGGTCGTCTGAAACTATCGTTACCGTTTTAAGACGAACTTTTCTCTCGAATTAGCGATTCCAGTTCCTTCCGCAGCAACACTCATCAATGCCCTCCTCCGCCTCCGTCGTTATGGAAAGGCGGCTTCGCCAGCCAAATAATGGGAATCATGATAATGAACAAGATACTGCCCGCCAAAAAAATATCTCATTCGAGCCAACGATAAAACCCTGTTGGGTAATGGTGCTGTTTATCAGACCGACTGCCTGCCCTCCGTTCAAACCCGCTTCCGCCATCTGACGGACTGCTTCGGCGGTATCCGGAGAATACGGCGTGATATGTTCAGTCAGTTGCGTATGATGTAAAGCCTCCCTCCGCTCCCACATGGTACTGACGACAGACACACCGACACCACCCATAAAGACACGCAGAAAATTCGACAAACTGCTTGCCGATGCGATTTGCGGACCTTTCATGTGCGACAGAGTAATGGTAGTCAGCGGCAGGAAGAACATGGCCACACCCAAACCCTGCCAAAACTGCGGCCAGACAACGCTGCTCATGTCCATTCCCGCATAAAAAAATCTGTCCGCCAATGAAAAGTAAAGGCAAACATCAAAAAAACTACCGGTAACCAACAGGCGCATATCGATTTTATTGCCGAACCGCCCTATCAAAGGAGATAGGAAAATCGGCAGAAATCCGATAGGGGCAGCCGCCAATCCCGCCCATGTGGCGGTATAACCGAGGTTGGACTGCAACACCAGCGGCAAAAGCGTCAACGTTCCCATATACACCATAAACCCGAGCGAAGTCGTCAATACGCCGATGGTAAAGTTGCGGTTTTTAAACAAAGACAAATCGACAATCGGATATTTTTCACCTAATTCCCAAACGATGAAATAAGTCAGACATACCGTTGCAACGACTGCCAATACGATAATTTCACCCGATGCGAACCAATCGAGCTCTTTCCCCCTGTCCAACATCATTTGCAACGAGCCGATACCGACGATCATCAAAATCAGCCCCGTGTAATCAATAGGCGTTTTTAACCGTATCGGTTTCACGGTCGCGCAGTTGCTGCCAGGCAATTACCGCAGACAAAATACCGATGGGGATATTGATGAAAAATATCCACCCCCAATGCCAGTTGTCCGAAATCCAGCCACCGAAAATCGGCCCTAAAACAGGGGCGACCACGACTGTCATCGCCCAAAGTGCCAATGCCAAAGTCCGCTTCTCCGGCGGGTAAGATGCCATCAGGAGGCTTTGGGACAAAGGAATCAGCGGTCCTGCGACAAAACCCTGCAAAATACGGAAGAACACCAAGGTTTGCAAATTCGGTGAAATACCGCACAGCCAAGATGTAATCACGAAGCCGATGACCGATCCGACAAACAGCCGCACTTCACCCACCCGCTTCGCAAGAAACCCTGTCAGCGGTACGGAAATGGCATTTGCCACGGCAAATGATGTAATCACCCACGTTCCCTGAGTCGTTGCCGCACCCAAATCACCGGCAATAACGGGGACGGCAACATTGGCAATCGTCGTATCCAATACTTCCATAAAGACGGCAAGGCTCAGCGACAATGTAACCAAGACCAACCTGATGCCTGTCAACGGCGGATAATTCATCAAAATCTTCCTTCACTGCCGACATTGCCATTCCCGCTTTTAACCTAGGCGGGGTTTGCCGTATCGACTTTCTCTTGAAACAGAATGAGCAAGTCCCTCATTCTGATCGCACTACTTATTTCACTAATTTGCCGGATATGAACGTTTCAGACGACCTGTCGGGATACCGAAGGTCGTCTGAAACAGGTTATTTGGCGTATTTTTTTCAAAAAAATCTTATCGATTAATGCATTAGCCGCCGCCCAATCTACGCTGTCCGTTTCCGGGGCTGCCGAATTTTTTTCACGGCGGCCGCCGTCATCGGCTTGCCCGAACCCGCTTCGGCAATATCGACTTTGACTGTCATAGAAAGACCGACGCGCAAGGGGTTTGCTTTCAATTCGTTAGGATCCAGGCTGATTCTGACCGGTACACGCTGAACGACTTTAATCCAGTTGCCCGTTGCGTTTTGCGGCGGCAAAAGTGAAAAACGCGCTGCCCGTACCTGCGGACAAGCCCATGACTTTACCGTGGTAAACCACTTTTTTTGCCGTACAAATCGGCAGTCATTTCCACAGGCTGTCCGATTTTCATTTTTTTCGTAATTGCGATTCTTTAAAATTGGCATCCACCCACAAATCCGTCAGGGGAACAACTGCCATCAGCGCCGCGCCTTGCGAAATTCTCTGTCCGACTTGGACATTGCGTTTGGCAATCTGCCCGCCCATAGGCGCGCGGATTTGTGTACGCTGCAAATTCAGCCAGGCATCTTTAATCTTGCTCACTGCTGTTTGAACGGCAGGTTGCTCACGCACTGGAATATTGTTACCCAACGCAGCCTGAGCCGAAGCCTCTTCCGCTTCCACTGCTTTCAATGCTGCTTGCGCCTGAACGACCGCCGCCCGGGCATGACTCAACTCCTCACCGGAAATGGCATCCGTACCGGATAGGGCCTCCCGGCGCCGCAAATCTGCCTGAGCGCGTGCCAAATCGGCTTTACGCAGCAACACTTGCGCTTTCGCCTGGGAATTGACTGCCGTCTGCTGCTTGTTTTGACGGATTGCCTGAATCAGCTCGTTTTGCGCCCTGTCATACGCCAGCTGGAAATCACTGTCGTCCAGAGTAACCAAAACATCGCCTTTTTTCACAACATCCGTGTCGTCAAACATGACTTTGCGCACTGTCCCGCCGACTTGCGGCGTAATCTGAACCAAATATCCCGCAACATATGCGTCTTCAGTTGTTTCTTCGTGCTGCCAAAACAAAACATAAGCAAAAGCAACGCCAATAGCCGCCAAAACAAATAGCAGCGTAACCACTGCCATATTCCGCTTGCGCCTGTTCGGCATTTTGACCGGTTTGCCCGATGTGCTGGGAGTTTGCCCGCCGTTTGCTGACTTTGTTTCCATGATTTAATTTACCCGAGTATTAAACTAATAGGCTTTCTACAAAACTAACATCCGAATCTTGGATAAATCCGTAGCCGCTCCGATTTACCTTGATTTCAAAAAAACAAGATCAATCTAAGGATTCGCAAAAAAACCTAATATCGAATATTATTTTTATGTTTATTAAATAATAATATCTTATTGATTTAATTTAAACGTCAAATAAGATATAGGGAAACGGGCATTCTATATCCGCACCATTACTCAATCAAGTAACTATTTTTAAATGAAATATGACAAACCATCCTTTTTAATAATTTATTGTCATTTTTTTCTTTACTCAATATAATGATTATTTAGAGAATAATTTGCAGGCATTCTAATCCCATACGGAATGTAAAACATATCTGAATTACGTTTCATTGTTGCTTACTTACCTCTTTTTAATTTCTTATGAAACTATTTCAATATTTCAAATTAACATAATAAACATTTATTCCTAAAATTTAACTTTTTTTCCTGAGTCGGGAAAGCATCTGTTTCATAATCTTGCTTTTTAAGCTGAAAAAAACATCCCCTACCCTCTTAGTTCTCTTCCAAATAACAAAGAAAAGCATAAGATCGTCTTTCCAAACAAAGAGGTCGTCTGAAACCTATCTTTCAGACGACCTCTTTTCTATTTCATTGTTATTTCAAAAACGTGCTGCCTCAGCCCCCTAGCCTGCTTCTTGTAAGAAGCCCTGCCAGTTCGGCGGTGTCGAGTGCGATCATCAGTTCTTCGTTAGTCGGTACGACCAAAACGGCGGGATTGGAACCTGTCGGGCTGATGATGCCTGAGTTGCCGTAGCGTTTTTCCATATTGGCTTTGGTGTCGATGTGCAGACCCAAATAGTCGAGGTAGGCGACGGTTTTTGGCGCGGATGTTGCGGGAGTTTTTCGCCGATGCCGCCGGTGAAGACGAGTGCGTCTATGCCGCCGCAGGCGACCGACATCGAGGCGATGTATTTGGCAAGACGGTAGGTCATGACTTCGAGGGCGAGGCGTGCGCCTTCGTGGCCTTCGTCGGCGGCGATTTCGAGGGTGCGGCAGTCGTTGGAGAGTTCGGAGATGCCGAGCAATCCTGATTTTTTGTTCAGCATTTCATCGACTTGCTCGATGTTCATGCCGGCGTGGGCGGTCAGGTAGCTGTACACGCCGGGGTCGATGTCGCCGCAGCGGGTACCCATGACGAGGCCTTCAATGGGGGTGAAGCCCATGCTGGTATCGACGGATTTGCCGTTTCGGATGGCGGTGATGGACGCGCCGTTGCCGAGGTGGGCGACGATCATGCGCAAATCTTCCAGCGGTTTGCCCAAAATCCGCGCGGCTTCGGGGGCGACGTAGCGCATGCTGGTGCCGTGGAAGCCGTAGCGGCGGAAGGCGTGTTTTTTTGCGCAATTCGCGCGGTACGGCGTAGGTATAGGCGCGTTCGGGCATGGTTTGGTGGAACGAGGTGTCCATCACGCCGACGTTGGGCAGGCCGGGGAAGTGTTCCTGCGCGGCGAGGATGCCGCTGATGTTGGCGGGGTTGTGCAGCGGGGCGAGCGGGATGCAGGCTTTCAGTTCGTCGAGGACGTCTTGGTCGATGAGGACGGACTCGTGATATTTTTTTCGCCGCCGTGGGCGATACGGTGGCCGATGGCTTTGATGCGGTCGTGCAGGCCGTGTTTTTTTCCAGTTCGTTCAACAGCATACCCACCGCGCCGGCGTGGCAGTTGCGGCCGGTCAGGGGAACTTGGCGTTTGTTGCCGTCTTTGCTGAAGGTGATGACGGCTTCGGGCGTACCCAAACGTTCGCCGAGGCAGCTTAGGACGACGCTGCCGCTTTTGCGGTCGATAACGGCACCTTTGAGCGAGGAACTGCCGCAGTTCAGGACGAGGATGAGTTGGTCGGACATGATATTTCTCCTTGTAGTTTGTGGTTGTTTTTTTGGTGGGGTCGTCTGAAAAAGGATGGGCGTTGGGCGGGGTGTGTTTCAGACGACCTTTTGGGCAAGCTTATGCCGCATTTTCTATCGTCATTCCCGCGCAGGCGGGAATCCATATTTGCTCACAAGCAAGCTCTGATAAAAAAATCAGGAAACAGAATATCGACTGTGGATTCCCGCCTGCGCGGGAATGACGGCGGTTAGACTATTCGACTTTATTGCAATCCTTTATCAAATGTCGTCTGAAACAGTGGACAGTGATGTCCGTCCTACATGATTTCAAAAACAATCATCGGGAACGCGCACCCGCCCTTCCATAATCACGCGCGCACTGCGGCTCATAACGGCTTTTTTCACCACCCAGATGCCGTCCGAACACTCTGCCGCCGCGCCGACGCGCAATGTGCCGGAAGGATGGCCGAAGCGCACTTCGTTGCGCGTTCCGCCGCCTGCGGCGAGGTTGACCAGCGTGCCGGGGACGGAAGCAGCAGCGGCGATGGCGACCGAGGCGGTGCCCATCATGGCATGGTGCAGTTTGCCCATGCTCAGGGCGCGTACCAGCAGATCGATGTCGGCAGCGTTCACGGTTTTTGCCGCTGGAGGCGGTGTAATCGGCGGCGGGGGCGACGAAGGCGACTTTCGGCGTGTGCGCGCGGGCGGCGGCCTCGGACACGTCGTTAATCAAGCCCATTTTCAGCGCACCGTAAGCGCGGATTTTTCTCGAATTTTTTTCCAGCGCAGCGGCATCGTTGTTGATGTCGTCCTGCAACTCTTTGCCTGTGTAACCCAAGTCGGCGGCGTTCAGGAAAAACGGTTGGAATGCCGGCATTGATGAGCGTGGCTTTCAGACGACCTATGTCCGGAACGTCCAACTCGTCCACCAGATTGCCGGTCGGAAACATGCTGCCTTCGCCGTCGGCGGGGTCGAGAAATTCGATTTGCACTTCGGCGGCGGGAAAGGTAACGCCGTCAAGCTCAAAATCGCCTGTTTCCAAAACTGCGCCGTTTTGCATCGGCACATGGGCGATGATGGTTTTGCCGATGTTTTTCTGCCAAATTTTGACAGTACACAGGCCGTCTGAAGGGATTTTGGCTTTATCGACCAAGCCCTGCTCAATGGCAAATGCGCCCACGGCGGCGGTCAGATTGCCGCAGTTGCCGCTCCAATCGACAAAAGGTTTGTCGATGGAAACTTGCCCGAACAAATAATCGACATCGTGATCGTCGCGTTCGGATTTGTCCAAAATCACGGCTTTGCTGGTGGACGAACTGGCGTTACCCAAACCGTCAATCTGTTTGCCGTAAGGGTCTGGGCTGCCGAGTACGCGCAAGAGGATTTTGTCGCGTGCCTCGCCTGCTTCCTGCGCAGCAGCCGGCAAATCGATACGTTTGAAGAAAATGCCTTTAGATGTACCGCCGCGGTAGTAAACGGCTGGAATTTTAATTTGCGGCATTTCGAGTTCTCCTTTGTATTTCTAGTATGGTTTTTCAGACGGCCTCTTAAACATTCGAGGCCGTCTGAAAACCTTTTCTGAGCGTAGCCCGGGCATTTTGACGATACCCGATTTACCTTACGCTGCATTTCCTTCTAAGAAGTCTTGTGCGAAACGTTGCAACACGCCACCGGCTTCATATACCAACACTTCTTCTGCGGTATCGAGGCGGCAAGTAACCGGAACTTCGACGGTCTCGCCGTTTTTGCGATGGATGACTAAGGTCAGGTCGCCGCGCGGTTTGCGTTCGCCGACCACGTCGTAGGTTTCCGTGCCGTCCAGTTGCAGGATATGGCGGTTGGTGCCGGGTTTGAATTGCAGCGGCAAGACGCCCATGCCGATGAGGTTGGTGCGGTGGATGCGCTCGAAGCCTTCGGCGGCGATGGCTTCCACGCCCGCCAGCCGCACGCCTTTCGCCGCCCAGTCGCGACTGGAGCCTTGTCCGTAGTCCGCGCCGGCGATGATGATGAGCGGCTGTTTGCGGTTCATATAGGTTTCGATGGCTTCCCACATGCGCATGGTTTCGCCTTCGGGTTCGACGCGGGCGAGCGAGCCTTGGCGCACGCTACCGTCTTCGTTTTTTTCACCATTTCGTTAAACAATTTGGGATTGGCGAAGGTGGCGCGTTGGGCGGTGAGGTGGTCGCCGCGGTGGGTGGCGTAGGAATTGAAGTCTTCTTCGGGCAAACCCATTTTCGCCAGATATTCGCCTGCCGCACTCGCCGCCAGAATCGCGTTGGAAGGCGAAATGTGGTCGGTGGTGATGTTGTCGGGCAGAATTGCCAAGGGGCGCATTCCCGTCAGGCTGCGTTCGCCCGCCAGCGCACCTTCCCAATAGGGCGGACGGCGGATGTAGGGTGGACATCGGACGCCAGTCGTACAGCGGACTCGGGGCTTTCTGCGCTTTGCCGGTGTCGAACATCGGTACATACACGTCGCGGAACTGCTGCGGTTTCACATATTCGGCAACGACGGCATCGATTTCTTCGTCGGTCGGCCAAATGTCTTTCAGGCGGATTTCCTTGCCGTCGTCTGAAACGCCGAGTACGTCGTTTTCAATATCGAAACGGATGCTGCCTGCGACGGCGTAGGCCACCACCAGCGGGGGCGAAGCGAGGAAAGCCTGTTTCGCATACGGGTGGATGCGGCCGTCGAAGTTGCGGTTGCCCGACAGTACAGCGGTGGCGTACAAATCGCGGTCTATGATTTCCTGCTGGATTTTTCGGGTCGAGCGCGCCGCTCATGCCGTTGCAGGTGGTGCAGGCGAAGGCGACGATGCCGAAGCCGAGTTTTTTTCCATTTCGGGCAGCAGGCCTGCTTCTTTCAAATAGATTTCCGCCACTTTCGAGCCGGGGGCGAACGAGGTTTTGACCCACGGTTTGCGTTTCAGCCCGAAGCGGTTGGCATTGCGCGCCAAGAGCGCGGCGGCGACGACGTTGCGCGGGTTGGAGGTGTTGGTGCAACTGGTAATCGCAGCGATGATGACCGCGCCGTCGGGCATGAGGCCGTCTGAAGGCTCTTCGTAGGGCTTCGCCAGCCCTTTCGCTGCCAAATCGACGGTGGCAAAACGCGCGTGCGGGTTGCTCGGACCTGCCATGTTGCGCGTTACGCTGCTCAAATCAAACTTCAACACACGCGGATAAACGGCGGTTTTCAGGTCGTCCGCCCACAGCCCTGCGGTTTTGGCGTAGGTTTCCACCAATTTCACCTGCGCGTCGTTGCGTCCGGTCAGTTTCAAATAATCAATGGTTTGCTCGTCGATGGCGAACATGGCGGCAGTTGCGCCGAACTCCGGCGTCATGTTGGAAATGGTCGCGCGGTCGCCGATGGATAGGCTTCTCGCGCCCTCGCCGAAAAACTCGA
Source organism: uncultured Neisseria sp. (assembly GCA_916438535.1). Lineage (GTDB taxonomy): Bacteria > Pseudomonadota > Gammaproteobacteria > Burkholderiales > Neisseriaceae > Neisseria. The sequence continues at coordinate 952,271 of CAKAEP010000001.1, forward strand.
CAAACGCCCCGACCACGCGCTCTTTGCGCAGAAACTCGGTCAGCGCCAACACAATATCCGTCGCGGTAATGCCCGCCTGCCGTTTGCCCGTCAGCTCCACGCCGACAATATCGGGCAGGCGCATCATGGACGCGCGCCCCAGCATCACCGTTTCCGCTTCCAAACCGCCTACGCCCACGGAAATCACGCCCAGCGCGTCAACGTGCGGCGTGTGCGAGTCGGTGCCGACACAGGTGTCGGGGAACGCCACGCCGTTTTTTGACTTGGACGACGGGCGACATTTTTTTCCAGATTGATTTGGTGCATGATGCCGTTGCCCGCCGGAATCACGTCCACATTTTCAAAAGCGGTTTTCGTCCAGTTGATAAAGTGGAAACGGTCTTCGTTGCGCCGATCTTCGATTTCACGGTTTTTGCGGAACGCATCGGGGTCGTAGCCGCCGCATTCCACCGCCAGCGAGTGGTCGACGATAAGCTGCGTCTGCACCACCGGATTCACTTTGGCAGGATCGCCGCCCTTCTCTGCAATCGCATCGCGCAAACCCGCCAAATCCACCAGCGCGGTCTGCCCCAGAATATCATGGCACACCACCCGCGCGGGATACCACGGAAAATCGATTTCCTGCTTCCCTTCTATCAACTGGCCCAGCCAGCTTTGCAGCGTCGGCAAATCGACTTTGTCCGCGCGGTTGACCAAGTTCTCCGCCAAAATGCGGCTCGTGTAAGGCAGCTTGTCGTAAGAGCCGGCTTGAATGTCCTCACACGCCGCACGCGCGTCGTAGTATTCCAAATCCGTACCGGGCAGCGGTTTGCGGTAACGTTGGTTGGCAGCCATGTTCAGTTCTCCTGTGGATCTATTTTTCTTGTGGTTTGGGGTTTCAGACGACATTTTTGAAGGGGTCGTCTGAAATCTTGGGAAATAAAAACTATTCAACTCGCTTCAACAATGGTCTATACAATCCATTGATAGACACAATACCGGCAATAATCAGAATAGCGCCGACAAAGAAGCGTCCTTCCGGTATTTCATTCAAAAACATCCAAGCCAGTACGGCGGCAAATAATGGCTCGGCCAATTCAGTTACCTGCACCTTCGCGGCACTCAAATAATCCAATGCTTTAGTTGTACAATAAAATCCTAAAATCGTCGGCAATAAAGACAGTGCCAAGAGTGGCGGAATCAAAGACCATTGCCAATGTATATCCTCAATACCTTCCAATGAAGGGATAAACAAAAAAATACTTCCAAAAAACATCAAGATCCGTGTCAAATAAATACCGCCGTTTAAGCCGAATTTTTTAATCAAAACGGAAAAACAACCGTAACCCGAGCCCGCCAGTGCGGCATTCAGAATCAACCCTAAATTTCCTTCTCCAGTCCAAGAAATCACCGCGATCCCCGATACTGCCAAACCCACACCGACGACTGAAGAAATATAAATACGTTCGTCTAATAGTATGCTGTCCAATATCAAGGCAGATACAGCAGCCGATGCCATTAATACAACTACTACATTCGCAGCATTACCGTATTGATAAGCGGTGGTTTCAAAGAAAAACAAAGTGTAAATTCCGAAAAAAGCACAAATTGCTACTTTTAACAGCAACGGCAAGATTGCCTCTTTCTTTTTTGAAATATCCGCAATCTGTCTGGTAAAACCGGTACGGCAAAGCAAAATGCTGATAAACACAAAACCTGTCAAAGTTTTCAAAAATGCAATATGCTGAACAGACAAGCCCTGCTCCATTAATACCTTACTGAATATACCGATAGTTGCATTCAGAAGGGCTGCAGAAACTGCCAAAAATATTCCCATCAGTAAATCAGGCAGCTTCATATTTACTCCATAATACTTTCCACATAGTTACATTATTGTTTTTCGAAAAGAAAATCCCTCCAAAATCTTTATTTACCTCTTGATAATCAAACGCCTTTATTTCAGAAAGTTGCCGCGCAGCCTCCGCCATTCCCGCCGCAGCCTGTCCTCGCTTAGGCGGGGGCGGGAATGACGGCAGACGTTGCGGCTGTTTTTTCAGACGACCTTCTCTCTCGCATATTTCAACAGGCCGTCTGAAAAGCGGAACCGTAGGCGGATCTCAGTTTTTCGCGGGCAAAGCCCACGCTACACGTCGTCTGAAATCCGATTGGTGTTTCCTACGGTTGTGATCCGTCTCAGCGTTCTTCAATCTCCACAAACGCCAAGTCTTCAGGGCCGGTGTAGTTCGCGCTCGGACGGATGATTTTGCCGTCTTTGCGCTGTTCGAGGACGTGTGCCGCCCAGCCGGTGGAGCGCGAAATTACAAACAGCGGCGTGAACATGGCAGTCGGTACGCCGAGTTTTTGGTAAGACACGGCGGAGAACCAGTCTAAGTTGGGGAACATCTTTTTCTCTTCCCACATCACGCTCTCCAAGCGTTCGGCGATGTCGAAGAGGCGCATGTCGCCCGCTTCCCGGCTCAAACCGCGCGCCACTTCTTTAATCACAACGTTGCGCGGGTCGGAAATGGTGTAAACCGGATGGCCGAACCCGATAACGATTTCCTTGCGGGCGATGCGTTCGCGGATGTCGGCTTCGGCTTCGTCGGCGTTGCGGTAGCGTTTTTTTGGATGTCGTAGGCAACTTCGTTCGCGCCGCCGTGTTTCGGACCTTTAAGCGCGCCGATGGCGCCGGTGATACAGGAATACATGTCCGACCCCGTACCGGCAATCACGCGGGCGGTGAAGGTGGAGGCGTTGAACTCGTGTTCCGCATACAAAATCAGCGAAACGTGCATGGCTTTCACCTGCGATTCGGTCGGGCGTTTGCCGTGCAACAGGTGCAGGAAGTGGCCGCCGATGGTGTCTTCTTTGCTTTCAACGTCGATGCGTTTGCCGTTGTGCGAATATTGATACCAGTAGAGCAGGATGCTGCCGAGGCTGGCGATGAGTTTGTCCGCGATGTCGCGCGCTTCGCTGTCGGGATGGCTTTCGCGTTCGGGATGAACGCAGCCGAGCATGGACACGCCGGTACGCATGACGTCCATCGGATGCGTGTGCGCAGGCAGGCTTTCCAACACTTTAATCACGCGGATAGGCAGGCCGCGCATGGATTTGAGCTTGGCTTTGTAGGCGGCGAGTTCGAATTTGTTGGGCAGGTGGCCGTGAATCAGCAGGTAGGCGACTTCTTCAAACTCGCATTTCTGCGCCAAATCGAGGATGTCGTAACCGCGGTAGCTCAAATCGTTGCCCGTGCGGCCGACCGTACACAGCGCGGTATTGCCCGCCGCTACGCCGGAGAGGGCGACGGATTTTTTTCGGTTTGAAGGTCGGGGTTTCGGGGGTTGCAGTCATGGTATTTCTCCTTTGTGTTTTTATGGGTTTTTGTGTTTTCAGACGGCCTTTTTGAAGGTTGAGGGCCGTCTGAAAACGGTTTTTTTACTTCTGAAACAATTTATCCAGCTTCTGTTCGAAGTCGTGGTAATTCAAATGCTCGTAAAGCTCGGCGCGGGTCTGCATGGTATCGACCACCGCCGCCTGCGTGCCGTCGCGCATAATCGCCTCATAAACATTCAGCGCGGCCTTGCTCGCGGCGCGGAACGACGAGAGCGGATACAGCACCAGCGACACGCCGTTGTCCGCCAGCTCGCGCTGCGTATAAAGCGGCGTCGCGCCGAATTCGGTAATGTTCGCCAACACGGGTACTTTCACCGCGTCCGCAAATTGCCGATACATCGCCAAATCCGTCATCGCTTCGGGGAAAATCATGTCCGCGCCCGCTTCCACGCAAGCCTGCGCCCGCTCGATGGCGGCATCCAAACCTTCCACCGCCAGCGCGTCTGTCCGCGCCATAATCACAAAAGCCTCGTCCACGCGCGCATCCACGGCGGCTTTAATGCGGTCAACCATTTCATCTTTAGAAACAATGGCTTTGTTCGGACGATGGCCGCAACGCTTCTGCGCCACCTGGTCTTCGATATGCACCGCCGCCACGCCCGCACGCTCGAAGTTGCGAATCGTGCGCGCGATATTGAACGCCCCGCCCCAACCGACATCGATGTCCACCAGCAAAGGCGTATCCACATTGTCCGTAATCCGCCGCGCATCAATCAGCACATCTTCCATCGTGGTAATACCCAAATCCGGAATCCCGCACGAACAGGCCGCCACGCCGCCGCCCGATAGATACACCGCCTTAAACCCGCTCTGCGTCGCCAGCCGCGCAAAAATAAGCGTTCACACAGCCGACCACGGCAAGGGGATTCGACTCCTTCACCGCTTGGCGGAAACGGGTGCCGGCAGAAAGTTGGCTCATGGTATTTCTCCTTTGTAGATTAGATTTTTTTCAGTATCGACTCAGCGGCCCGGTTTCCGCAAAAACTGAAACGAACCGTTCAAAAAGAAACAATGGTTTCAAAACCGTTTTCAGACGACCTTTCAAAACCCAAACCCATCAGGTCGTCTTAAAAATCAAAATCAATAAAAACAATCAGTTAAAAAAATTTAATACAAACAATTCGGCTAAGGCGGAGGTATAAGAAATTTTTTTAATAATTTTTTTAAATTCGGAAAGGAAATACAGTTGGAAAGACAGAATTTTCAAAACCCAAACCGTCCGCAGAAATGCGGAAACCCCGATTCGGGCGAAGAGCCGTCAGACCGCCGCGACTGCCCAAAAGCAGACGACGACGGATGCGGCAGAGATAGAAGACGATCTATAACAAGACGGAGAAGTTTGGTACAGATTCATGATAGGGTTCCTTTGTAGTGCAATGTAGTTTTTTTATAAGTATGGACAAATTTAAAAAAAATAATTTTTCAGGCTGTCAAACACTTTTTTTCTAAAATATTTTTTAAAAAAATTCAATCATTAATGAACAATACTTCATAAATAAACCCAAAATCCCCGCTTCAAAACAACTAAAAATCCTTATCCAATAGAGCTTGCATCTTTCCAAACCAATCAGAACAATTTTTAAACAATCCATCTCAAAAAAACAAATATAATTAATTCATTTATCAGGAATTTTTTTATTCAAACAAGAAAATAGGCATCCAAATCGCCCAAACCGCCCTATTTTTCCACCCACTCCCTTTTCAGACGACCAAAACTAAAATAACATCATAATTTACAATTAAAACTATAATATTTAAAAAAATGTAGTCATATGTAATTTTTAAATATAAAGGTCGTCTGAAAATCGTAACCCTATGATTTCAGACGACCCCGACCCAGCCGTAGCGTGGGCTCCGCCCACGAAAAAAACGCCATATATCTCCCGACTCGGAAACCAAGCTATCAATCCCGTGGGCAAAGCCCACGCTACGATCCGCAGTAGGCATCAAACCGCCCTACCCGCCGCCGCGTTGAATTTGCCCATCAAGGAAAGTTTTTGTATTTAATGGGAAAGTTTTTTTGCTTATCACAGACTCACGTTCATCCACCATAAAAGTTAAAAAAGGTCGTCTGAAACCTATAATCACATGGTTTCAGACGACCTTTTCCCACATTCCCGGTACGCGTTACGACGCTGTCTGATGCCGTTTCAGGCGCATGGCGAAAAACACCATCACCGCGCCCAACACTAGCGCGCTGCCCATCGCCAGATGGATGCCGTCGAGCATGGCCTGTTGCGGCGAGGCGGCGGAGGACAGTTTCTCGCCGATATTGGTCGCGCCGACGAAAAATGCCGCGCCAATCGCGCCGGCAATCGGGTTGATGGTGGTCAGAATCGCCGCGCCGTGGGGATTGAGTTTTTTCGGCAGCGCGTTCAAGCCGTGGGTTTCGCCCGTTACGCAGGCGGAGACGGACACCGCCATCAGCGTGAACATGGCGGTCAGCATCATGACTTGCGTGTCAATCCGCAAAAACAGCCACAATACCGCCAGCGACACCGTCAGCATCACCGTGGCGGGCAACACGACAAACCGTCCGCCCTTCTTGTCCAGCAATTTGCCGAACAAAGGCGCGGCAACCGCTTGGGCGATACTCGCGGGCATCAAAATCAGCCCCGTCGCCGTACCTGTCAGCATCAGCACTTGCTGCGTGTACATCGGCATCATCAGTTCCAAACCTAAAAACAGGAACACTGCGCCCGCCAGAATCACGACGCAGTGGCGGAACTGCTTATATTCAAATGCCCGAAGGTTCAGCAGCGGCGTCGCCAAACGGGACTGGCGGTATGCGAACCAACCCACCAGCCCGCCGAAGCCCGCAATCGACAGCACAGCCGATAAAATATCAATCTTCGGACGGCTGATGGTGCTCAAATTGACCGTCAGATACTTACCCACCAATGCCATCGCCGCCAGCATAAACGGCGCGGTAAAGCCGAACAGCACGCGCCAATGCGTGTGGTCGATGATGATGCCCGACAGCGTCGGCCCTATCGCAGGCGCGGCAGTGAACATCATGGTAATCACACCCATCGCCGTTCCGCGTTTGTTCGGCGGGTAAATCGACAAAATGCCGTTAAACAGGAGCGGCACGAAAAACGCGGCAGACACCGCCTGCACCATCCGCCCCACGACCAGAATCCCGAAAGTCGGCGCAAACGCGCAAATCAGCGAACCCGCCAAAAACGTTGCCTGCGTAAACAACACCATCTTGCGCGTTTCAAACCATTGAATCACGCCCGCCGTAATCGGCGTGAATGCGCCCATCACCAGTAAAAAGCCCGTCGTCAGCCATTGGACGGTGGTCTTATCGACACCGAAATCCTTCATAATCGGCGTGAGCGCGACATTTAAAAGCGTGTCGTTGAGATAGCCGAAAAAAACGCGCCGATAAACAGCGTCGCCACAACGGTTTTTGGCAGGGAAGTCAGGATTGTCGGCGTGGTATTCGTGAGCCGTATCGTCTGTGTCAATATCGGAAGCGTGCATAGCATCGTATTGAAATGTTTGAGGGACACGGATTTTAACATGGATATACAAAAGGTCGTCTGAAACCCCATACCGGATTTTCAGACGACCTTTGAAGCTTGATACTCATTGAGATTTTTACAAAATTCACCTAAATTCCTACTCCGGACATTTAATGCACCGAGGTCATCTGAAACTATAGTGGATTAAATTTAAATCAAGACAAGGCGACGAAGCCGCAGACAGTACAGATAGTACGGAACCGATTCACTTGGTGCTTCAGCACCTTAGAGAATCGTTCTCTTTGAGCTAAGGCGAGGCAACGCCGTACCGGTTTAAAGTTAATCCACTATACAACGCGACAATAAAATTATTGGGTATACACTCGATGAGTAGGAGCAGTTATTCAGGGCCGTATGGCCTCCTGCTGAAAAATGTCAGCCTCAAGATAAGTAATAAGTTTATTCGCTATAAAGCCTGTCCGAACCGGTTTTAGACAGGCATTTTTTTATTTTAAAACAGCAGGTTGCTTTTTCAGTAAGATATTTCCAATAGCGTTGCGGCATTTGTTGGCGGTGCAACCGGGGATTGCGTCGGGATGGAATATTGCTGCTGTTGAAATAGTCCCTGCCAAAGGGCTTGGTAACTGCGTTCGTCAGGGGCGTACGCTGTTTGGATGCGGTGGGCTTCAAGCCCGTTGATTGCGTGCAGGCCGTCTGGGTCGCTTAAGATGCCGTAATGGCGCTGCATATCGAATATCGCCCATTGCTGTTGCGGATAACGGCTGCGGAAATGGCGTGTAATCAAAAGGCAACACATCGTATTGAGGTTCGATACGCGCAAGATACAGTCCGTCTGTCAGCTCTTCAAAACGGACAAACGCTTCCATCTGGTGTTTTTCATGTCCGACGGTTTTAACCCATTGCGCCCATTGCATCACATCGTAAAGACCGTAATCGCAGAGCACGTCTTTGCGCATCGGGCGGGCAAGCATCAGGCTGACGATGCGCAGAAAAGTGTCGGGCATCTCAGGTAGGGCGATTAAAAAACCATACAGCAGTTTGACCATACCGCTGCGCCCGATTTGCTGTTCGAGCCGTTTGAAAACGCGCTGGGCGCGTTCGGGGGAGGTGGTAACGGTTTCGCTGTGGCTGAATAAATCCGTATCCTGCATATCATGGGTAATGTGTACGTTTTCAGGAGCGTATTTACAGGCGTAAACATGAAACACGGTGCTTAACAGGCCGTCGAAGCTGCCGTCGTAGTGCAAAGTGATTTGCATAATGTTGACCTTTTCGTTATCAGCCGAACAAATCGGTTTGCACGGCATCGCTTTGGCTGAATTTGGAGCGTGTGTTTTGTAAAAGCAGGCCGCGCAACTGCGGGCTGTCGATTAGGTCGGCGTAGCGGTTGGGTTCGGGCAGGGTGATGAAATAGCGTACGCGGTTTAGCGCTACGCCCATTTTGCGCAAGTGTTCCATGGTAATCATGCGGAAGCGGCGGGCTTGCACGATTTTTGCGGGCGGACTTCACGCCGATGCCGGGCACGCGCAAGATGATTTCAAGCGGCGCGTGTTGCAGCGGCACGGGAAACCATTCGCGGTGGCGCAGCGCCCAAGCGAGCTTGGGGTCGAAATCCAAGTCGAGAAAAAGGTTGCTGTTCGTCTAAGATTTCATGATCGGAAAAAGCCGTAAAAACGCATCAGCCAATCTGCCTGATAGAGCCGGTTTTCGCGTCGCAGCGGCACTTGTGTCGATAAAGGCGGCAGGCGTTTGTCTTCCAATACCGGTACATAGCCCGAGTAATACACGCGTTTGAGGCCGTAATGGCGGTAAAACCCGCCTGCGGCGCGGATGATTTGGCGGTCGGTTTCGCCTGCCGCGCCGATAATGAACTGCGTGCTTTGTCCGGCAGGGGCGAACTTGGGCGTGGATTTGATGGTTTTGCGGCTGTCGGCAAAGGCGGTGATTTCGTTACGGACAAACGCCATCGGTTGCGTCATATCGCTGTGTTTTTTTTCGGGCGCGAGCAGCTTGAGGCCGGAAACGGTGGGGATTTCCATGTTGACGCTGAGGCGGTCGGCATACAGCCCGGCTTCGTGCAGGATTTCGGCAGACGCTTTCGGAATGGTTTTGAGATGGATGTAGCCGTGGAATCCGTGTTCTTCGCGCAGTTTTTTAGCAATCCGCACCAAGCGTTCCATGGTGTAGTCGGCGTTTTTGAAGATGCCGGAACTCAAAAAAACAGTCCTTCGATATAGTTGCGGCGGTAAAAGCTCATGGTCAAATCCACCACTTCATCGACCGTAAACGCCGCGCGTGGGATGTCGTTGCTGCGGCGGGAAGCGCAATAAGCGCAGTCGTAGATGCAATGGTTGGTCAGCAGGATTTTCAGCAGCGATACGCAGCGGCCGTCTTCGGTGAAACTGTGGCAGATGCCCGCGCGCGAAGAGTTGCCCAAGCCTTGCCCGTCGTTGCCGCGCGAACCGCCGCTCGACGAGCAGGAAACATCATATTTGGCGGCATCGGCTAAAATTTCGAGCTTACGGCTGATTTTTTTGATACTCCATAGCTTATCTGTTATTAGAGAAAGTTAAGTTTTTTTATTATAATTGTAAGATTTTTATTTAGTCAGCTAAATTTTTTTCCTTAGTTTGAAGGATGATTCAGACAGACATGATGCCTGTCTAAGCATTTATGAAGGTTTGTAACGCGACAGAATGCTACGTTTTTGGATTGAAAGCAAAATGCAAGATATTCGGGTTAAGCAGGAGTATGATGAAAAAAACGCGCCGATAAACAGCGTCGCCACAATGGTTTTAGAAAGGAAGTTGGGATTGTCGGCGTGGTATCCGTGAGCCATATTTTCTGAGTCAATATCGGAAGCGTTAATATCAACATATTGAAATATTTTAGGCATGCAGATTGGCATGGATATACAAAAGGTCGTCTGAAACCCGATACCGGATTTTCAGACGACCTTTGAAGCTTGATAATTATTTTTCCCGAATGCCGTTTTACCAGCTTCGTCCAGTTGATATAGCCGTAAACCGAATTGCACAAATACATGACGTACATCAGCAAAAGTGGCAGGCTCGTTTCTCCGTTTTTGAACCATGCCGCAGCCCACAGCGAAATCGTCAGGATATTGACCACAATCCACAATGCCCATTGCTCGCGATAGCGCAGAATCATCAAAACCTGAGCCACAATCGACACGACGACCGTTACGCCGTCGAGGGTCGGCAACGCGCTGCCTAAGTGGTGCAGCCATTCGATGTAGACCGACGTTCCGACGACAGATGCGGCGACCACCAGCAGCCACTGCCTGACCGTCAACGCCTTCGCCTTCACTTCCTCCGTTTCCGCCGTTTCGCCCAGAGCCATATGTCTGCGCCACATAGCGAAACCGACAAACTGGACAGGCACATACACCAATAAATTCAGCATCATCTCGCCGTAGAGCTTAAACGTATAGGAAACATAAGCATACAGCGATACGGAAATCAGCCCAAACAAATAATTGCTGATTTTCCCTTTACCGACGAAGACGACGCACAAAATGCCCGTTACCGCCGCAATGCTCGCCAGCCATGAGTCGGGATTGAAGACGAACACGACCGCCTGTATCCCCAAAAAAACATCAGCAGCCACACCGCTTCGAAATGCGTCCAACCGCCGAACAATTCGCGTTTCCACCAGTCTAATGACATGATTTTTTTCCCTCTTTTTTTCTTTATTGATGCTCGATGTGGGATGCCTCTCAAACCTAAAAATCCATCCCATATTGCATATGTTTTACATTATGCGTAAGTTTCAATTCGCACGCAATAAAACAATTACTAAAGTTATATATCTAATTAAAACTGTTGCCCAAGGAATACAGTGAATCCGAAAAAAACAAGGCTTTCCATCTGTCGATATGTCTTCAAGCAACTGAATTTTCATCAAAATTCCCATAACAACCGTAAAGAAACGAAATCGCAGCGTGTACGACCTGCCCATAGATAAAGCCGCCTTAACGCGATGCCCCAATCTTGACCGTTATCCGCGCCCATTTTAAAATGAATTTACGAATCGTTTTTATTTTTACACAATCAGGAGAAAATTCATGGCAAAAAAAGTCAGCATTTTAGTAGGCAGCCTGCGTAAAGGCTCGTTTGCCCGCAAAGTGGCGCAAAACGTCATCCCCATGTTCCCCGAAGGCTACGATGCCCAAATCGTCGAAATCGGCCATTTGCCGCTCTACAATTTCGACTACGACGACCCCGCCGAAACCGACTTCCCCACGCCCGAAAGCTACACCGCCTTCCGCGAAACCATCAAAGCCTCCGCCGGCGTATTGTTTGTTACCTCCGAAAACAACCGCACTGTCCCCGCCTGCCTGAAAAACGCAGTAGACATCGGCTCCAAACCCAACGCCGACGTCGCATGGAAAAACACGCCCGCAGGCATCATCAGCCATTCCGTCGGCAAAATGGGCGGTTACAGCTCGCAAAAAAACCTGCGCCTCGCCTTGTCTTACTTCAATATGCCGCTGACCGGACAGCCCGAAGTCTTCCTCGGCAACTCCCCTACTCTGTTTGACGATAACGGCAAACTCATCGAATCGGCACGCAGCTTCGTCCAAGGCTATATCGACCAACTCGTCGCCCTGATCGAGAAAAAAATCCTAAATAAGCCGTCATCTATTCCGTCAAAGCATTTCCATAAAAAAGGTCGTCTGAAAACCTATGCCGAAGGTTTTCAGACGACCTTTGTATCCCCTGCTTTACGCAGTTTCTTTCTTGCTCAACGTCAGACCTGTCCAACCGAACAGCAGCGTCAAAATCAGACTCAAATAGCAAAAGAAGGCATAAGGCAGGTATTCCCAGACGGGTACGCCGAGGGCATGGCTGATGAACACGCCGCAGACGCTCCACGGCACAAGCGGATTGATGACCGTACCCGCGTCTTCAAGCGTGCGAGAGAGGTTGCGCGAATGCAGTCCGAGCTTGTCGTACACGGGTTTGAAGGTTTCGCCGGAAAGCAAAATACTCAAATATTGTTCGCCGATAAGGAAATTGACGCCGACCGACGTGGCGGCAACGCTGAAGGTGGCGCGTCCGGCAGTGGTCAGAAACGCGCGGATGGCGTCCAGCAGCGACGGAATCACGCCAAGCGTAAACAATAATCCGCCCAAACTCATGCCGAGAATCACGATGGTTTGCGTGAAGAACATGCTTTCCAAACCGCCGCGCGAAATGAGTTTGGCGATGTCTTGAAACGCTTCGCCTTCGAGTTTGTAGCCGCCGTAAAACCATGCACCGAGCTGGTTCAAGTCGGGCGTACTGTGGAAATAGGTAACGCCAAGCGCGGCGATGATGGTGAAGAGCATGGCGACGACGGCGTTGATGCGCAACAGTGCCAGCACGACCAACAGCGCAAACGGAACCAGCGAATAGCCGTGCACCAAACCCGTCGCTTCGAGCTGGCTGCGGAAGGATTCGACGCTGTTCAAATCGTGGGCGGCAACATTGGGCAAGAGCCACAGCATCAATGCCGCGCTGATGAGCCACGCGGGAATGGTGGTGTACATCATGTTTTTGATGTGTTCGAACAAATCAATGCCGACAATGGAGGCGGAAATGCCCGTGGTATCGGAGAGCGGAGACATTTTTGTCGCCGAAGAACGCGCCGGAAACAATCGCGCCAGCCGTCATCGCCAAATCGGCATGAAACGCCGCCGCCATGCCCATAAAGGCAACGCCGACGGTGGCGCAAGTGGTCAAGCTGCTGCCGATGGACACGCCGATGACGGAACAGAGCGCAAAGGCAGAGAAATAGAAATAAGTGGGGAAATCAGCCCGAAACCGTAATACATCAGCGTCGGAATCGCGCCGCTCATCATCAGCGCGCTGACCATCAGTCCGATGAAGAAAAAAACAGGTAAATCGCGCCCATGCCCTGCCCCACCGCGCCGACCATGCCTTTTTTTGCATGTCGTTATATTTCAACCCGCGCGCGAGGCCGTAGAGGATGAGGACGGTAATGGCGGCAATGATGGACATATGGGGCAGCCAGCCCAGCGAAATGATGGTATAACCCATCGCCCCGATTAACGCCACGACGACGGCAAGAGCTTCTCCGCGCGGCATATCAAGCAGTGATTTGAATGTAAACATATTGCTTTTGCCTGTTTTTGTGTGTATTTAACGAAGTTTAGCATACGGGGTCGTCTGAAAACCCGCTTTTCAGACGACCCCGTGATTTTTATGAATGTAGCAACGGATTTTTTTATTAAAACAATATAATCTTAAAATATTTTTTTGGAAAAAAAATATCTATTTTTTTAATATTTAAGAAATATTATGGCTTTTTATGCCATAAATAACCACATCGTTCACCATGTAAAAAAATACGGCCCGAATTTCGTTTTTATTCCGCTTCGCACTGTTTCAAGTTAAACCTTGCCGCAGACGCTTCGCGTTTGTAATCTGTTTCGTTGATGTAGTTTGGCCAATAATCCCGCAGCCATTCGGACAATGGGGCAAGCGTTTTTGCGGCAGGCCGCTTTATCTCCGGCATTTTTTTAAAGCTGACTGCCAAGTCATTCAAAACCCGCATCCAATCGGTCAGATAGAGGAATCTGCCACACTGGTTTTAGATATTGCCGCTTGAGGTTTGCCGCCTCTCGGAAACGTTTGTCCCGATAGGCAGCCTGGAAACGCCGCTCCGCCGCCTCTGCATATTTCGAGGCGCAGGCCGTCGGCATTTTATAATAAACCCTGTCGAAAAAAGCGTTATGCCCGCAATAGCTTTGACAGGCTTCTCGGGCGGGTTCAGGGATGTCCAAACGCACGCTGTCGCGCTTGAAACTGAAATGCACGACACAGCCCTCCCCGTCGCTGGCAATACGGTTGCGAACGATGCCTTCATAATCGCACACATTGCCGTTTGGATTGACGGTACTGACGGAAAAACTGCTGCCCTCAAGCGTCAACACCCCGCTACTGAGCCGGTCGTCAGCAATGACGTAGTTCTGTGCGGCAGCATGCAGGGATAACACGGCGGGAAGCAAGAAGATTAAGGGTTTCATCAATACGGACTCCTGAGGATTGACGGTTTCAGGCATTCGGCAAAGCTTTCACGCCCGAAATGGATTGATTAAGAAAATACCCTCACTTCCCTTTCTACCCAAACAGGAAGGACGGCAGGAGCTTCTATGGTTTGAATGGGCTATATTTCCGTAAAAAGGTCGTCTGAAAACGTTCAGACGACCTTTGGGTTTTATTTGCAGGTTTTCATATTCAGGCTGCCGTAGCGGCCGACGATGTTGCGGATTTCCTGTGCGTCTTTTTTTCATCGACCGACATGAAGATGACGGTCATGCGGGAAACGCTGAGGGTGCTGTCGGCGGCGTTGCCTTTGTCGTCTTGTTCGACGATGCGCGCGCCGCCGAAACCTGCTGCGGACAGGCGCGAGATGAGGACTTGGGCGGAGGAGCGGCTTTTCATGACGCCGAGGCTGATTTCGCCGTTGTAAAGCGTGCCGTTGAAGCCTTTGTTGCCGAGGGCTTCGAGGCGGTTCATGGCTTCGCTGTCGGCAGGCAGCACGACGCGGAAGGTTTTGGCGGCGTGGTCTTTCGATGCGCCGCGTTTTTCTACGGTGCGGCTGGCGGCGTGCGGCCAACGGGTCAGCAGGCCTTTGATACGGTGGTAGTCGTCTTCGTCCAGGGTAACGCTGGCGTTAGACGTACATTGGCGGGCGGCGGATGCGTTTTTGGCAGCGGGATTTTCGTTGGCGGCAGCATTCGGATTGGTGTTTTTCGGCGGCGGCTTTTTTTCTTTTTCGCGGCGGGCTTTTTTTCTTCACGTTCTTTTTCTTTTTCGCGGCGCGCCTGTTCCTCTTCTTCTTTTTTCTTGCGTTCGGCTATGGCTTCTTCGGATTCGGGTTCGGGCAGGTTGGCTTGTGTTTCGTCGGTTTGCAGCCAGTCGGGTTGCGCGTTGTCGGCAGGCGCGGGAGCTTGCTGCGGGCGCAGGGATTCGGGTTGGGCGAGTTCGTGGGCGCCGCCTTCTACGGGCGCGGCGTTGGGGGATTTGGCGTTGTTGAGGCGGTGCGTAATCATGCCGCCGAAGACGATGATGTTGAGTGCCACGAGGGCGGCGAAAAAGCCATTTCATGAGTTGTTTTTCCTTTTTTTGTGTTCGGTTGCCGTTGCGGTGTGCGGGCGGTTTTGTGTTGTTATTGGTTGTGGCGGATCGGCATCAAAGCCAACCCGCTGAAGTTTGCTGCGTCTGAAGGTCGTCTGAAAAGCGGTGTTGCGTTTCAGACGACCTTTTTGAATCTGCGCTACGGTATGGCTGCTTATTCGGGCAATTTATCAGGCTGTTCCTGCTCTTGCGCGACCCAGTTCAATAAGCCGTAAATGACGAGATTATCTACAATTTTTACTGTATTGTCCAAAACAAACTGCTTGGGCAGTGCGTTGACGACTTTGCTTGCGCCGCCGCCGGTGATGATGACGTCGACGGGTTTGCCTTCGCCCGTTTTTTGTTGCAGCCGCCCGTGCATCATGATGACGGCTCCGCAAACGGCATCCATCATGCCGCTGGTGATGGCGTTGGGCGTGGTGGTGGGGAAGGGTACACTTTGCCGGCGGGGCGGTCGAGGTTGGCGGTTTTGGCGGCGAGGGCTTCTTTCATAAGGTGGAAGCCGGGCATGATGGTGCCGCCGAGGTAATGGTTGTCTTCGGTGAGGGCGTCGGTGGTTACGGCGGTGCCGCAGCTGACGACGACGCAGGCGTTTTGGCTGAAACGGCGGCTGCCCAAGGCGTTGAACCAGCGGTCGGAGCCGTGTTCGGCGGGGTTGCGGTAGTGGTTGCGGATGCCGAGTGCCTGCGGCATGGAGGGCAGCCAGCGGACGGGCGCGGTCAGGTGGGCTTCGACCAGGGCTTTTTTGAGGTCGCCGCACACGGCGCAGCCGACGATACGGGTACGGTCGTCTGAACGCGCTGCCCATTCTTCGCCGAGCTTGCTCAAATCGCGGTACGGCGCGCGGGTGACTTCGTTGAACACGCCGTTTTCCACCCATGCCCATTTGAGCTGGCTGTTGCCGCCGTCGAGCAGGAGGAGGCGTTCGGGCGGGCGCGGCGCGGCGGCGCGGGCGTGTCGTCGGGGCGCAGGCTGATTTCGCCGCTGACGACGGTTTGTTCGCCTGCGGCTGTCATCAAGTGCAACGCGCCTTGTGCATCGACGCTGAGGACGGTGCCTTCGTTTACGGTCTGCCCGTCGCGCAGGAGCAAGACGGGTCTGCCGTGGTCGCGGTGGGCGGTTTGGTATTCTTCGAGGAAGGGGCGAACCCGTTTTTGCGCGTATTGCGTCAGCACGGCATTGAGTTCGCCCAATAATTTGTCCAACAGCGTTGAAGCGGGAATGCAGTGTACGGAGGCGGTGCCGCGGGCAAGCTGCGCGTTGTGGAAGAGGGCTTGGACGGAAGCGGCGTTTTCGACTTCTTTGGGCAGGACGAAATTGATGCCTATGCCGATGACGGCAGCGGTTTTGCCCCCGTTGCGGACGGTTTCGATCAGGATGCCGCCGAGTTTGTCCCTGCCGGCGACCAAATCGTTCGGCCACTTGATTTGTATGTCCAAACCCGATGCGGCTAAAGCGCGACGGCAGGCGAGCGCGACGGCGGGAGCGAGCGAGCCGAGTTCGTGCTGCGGTTTGTCGAATACCCAGCCGAAGCTGAACATCAGGCATTCGCCCAGCCGGTGCGTCCACTTGCGTCCCTGCCGTCCGCGGCCTTTGGTTTGCAGATGCGCGACGCAGAGCGATTTATGGGCTTGTTCGGGCGAAGTGCGCGCCAGATTCAGGATTTCGTCGTTGCTGGACGTGCATTCATGTTTTAAGGTCGTCTGAAAACCGCGTTCCGTGCCCAAACGCTGCAACGCTTCTTCGTCAAACAAGGCAAGTGGGCGCACGAGCCGCCATTGCCCGTCGTGCTGGCGCAGCAGTCCGCGGATGTGCGCGGGCATCTGTTGCCAAAAGCCGTTGAGCTGGTGCGGCTTTCACGCCCGCGATACGCGCGAGATGGGAAACGTGTTGCGGCAGACCGTCGGCGAGTTCCGCCAAAACCCGACTGTGCGGCAGTTTCAGCGCGGTCATTTGCCGCCCTCGGCTGCGCGGATTTTTTCCAGCGTTTTCGTGGTGGAAGTCTGGTGCAGGAACGGAATGGAAAATACTTTGCCGCCGCGCGCCAGCGTTTCTTGCGCGCCGACGATTTTTTTCGACCGGCCAGTCGCCGCCTTTAATCAGGATGTCGGGTTTGATTTGCTCGATCAACTCGGCGGGCGTGTCTTCGTCAAACCAAGTGACCAAATCCACGCTTGCCAACGCAGCCGCCACCGCCGCGCGGTTTTCCAGCGGATTGACGGGACGGTCGTCCCCCTTGCCCAAACGGCGCACGGACGCATCCGTGTTCAAAGCCAGCACCAACGCCGCCCCCGCCGACCGAGCCTGCGCCAGATAGGTAACATGCCCCCTGTGCAGAATATCGAAACAGCCGTTGGTAAACACCAGCGGGCGGGGAAGGGTGTGCAGACGTTGCGCCAATTCTTCGGGCGGACAGATTTTGCGTTCGAAATCGGGGAGGGACCAGTCAGACATAATCGGGATTCCGTTGGGGATAAACAGACAGGCGGTATGATACCGAAGCGGGCGGAAAAGGAAAACCGCGGGGTAAAAATAAGGAAAGGTCGTCTGAAAACCAAAATCGGATTTTTCAGACGACCTTCAAACCCATCCTATTCGCGGGCGATGCCCACGCTGCGTATCGGTTTGCGGGAAACGGCTCAAACCATTATTTGAACCACCTCGACAACGCCGGAATCCGCGACAGCAACGCCATATCCAAGAGCCAAATCACGGCGATGGCGGCGATGGCGGTCGGGAACAACACTGCTACGATCAAAAGCGGCACAGCCATTGCCCACCATACCGGCAGCTCGATTTTTTGCGCCGGAGGAACCAGTCCGCCCGCTTTGGCAGGGCGGCGTTTCCACCACATCACGCAGCCGCTGATGCAGATGAAAATAACCGCCAGGCAGAACAAGACGTTCGCCAGCACGCTCCACCAGCCCAGCGTCCCCATGTGCAGCGCGATGCTCGCCGCCATGAATTTGCCGAAGAAGTTGTAATCGTCGAAACGGATATCGGCCAGGATTTTGCCGCTGTATTGGTCGATGTGCACCGTGCGGTCGGCGGTCGGGCTGACCATGTCGTAGCTCATCGAATCTTGCGACAGCGTCCACACGCTCGTTTCGCCTTTGGGCAGGTTGAGCTGGTAGCGGCCTTTGAAACCGATTTCGCGGGCGAAGCGGTCAACCGTTTCCAAAGTCATCGGTTCGCTCGGATTGATGCCGTTTTCGCCCTTCGTCGTACCGGAAACAGGCATGGGCGTGAGTTCCAGAATCCACGGTACTTCTTTGGTTTTGCCGTCGTTCAGCACATCGCCGTGGGTCGGCACGACGGATACGGGGTTCGGTTCGACGCCCCATTTGCCGGCGGGGAACTGGCTCCAAGACTGAACGAACTTACCGCCCCAAATGCCCGCCCAAGCAACACCAGACAGGCAGAACAGCAATAAAATCAAAGAAACCCAAGTGCCGAATGCGCCGTGCATGCTGCGCCACCACGAGCGTCCTTTGCCCGTTTGCGGCACAAGCATAGATTTCAGGCTGCGCTGTTTCGCCCACCACAAATAAATCCCCGTAATCATCATCAGGATGGTCAGCGACGCGGCGGTTTCTATCAGGTAATCGCCCGTCGTGCCGAGCATCATATCGCCGTGGATTCCGTCCATCGTGTGATACCAGCCCTCATTGCGTGGCATGGAACTGACGACTTTCGCCGTGTAAGGATCGACGGCGACCATGGTCGCTTTGTCGTCGTTGTTTACGCGGAACACGGCAACCATATCGTCGGCGCGCGGCGCGATATATTGCACCACCGAAGCGGTTTCAGGGTTCACAGACTGCCGCGCCGCTTCCGCCTGCGCCGACAAAGGCTGTACCTGCGCCTGCGGGGTAACGTGTATGCGCTCGCCCTCTTTGCCGGTGATGTTGGCGAATAGAAGCATGCCCAGACCTGTGATGGCAAGCAGGGTCAGGAAGGGTGCGACCAATAACCCGAAATAAAAATGCCACCGCCACACGGTCAGATAGCGGCGGTTGGCTTGCTGGTCGGAACGGGGCGCAGGTTGGGATGTGTCCATAAATTCTCTCTGTTGTTTTATCGTGGATTGAAATTAGAAAACGCCTGCCCGCATGGGAATGACGACATAGGTATCCCCTATTTGATTTGAATTTACTATAAAATTAATACAAAATAACTAATACTTTCTAAGTATAACGAAGTTTTTGAAATGCTAACAATTCCTGATGAAACCATTGCCGCATACGGAAATGCCAAAAGAAGACCGTATCCGGCAGAAATAGTTCACCAACCGAAAGCTTTTCATAGCAAAGCTTTAGCGTAAATAAAAAGGTCGTCTGAAACCTCAAACCGAGCTTTCAGACGACTTTTTTGTTTGTTCAATCAAAAATCGATGTTTTTCGTAGGCATCGTCAAATACGAACGGGCCGCGTTCGCCGCCGCTTTCGGATTCGAGGTGGATGCGGGTCATCATCATGGACTGGTCGACTTCTTTCATCATGTCGTAGATGGACATGAGGGCAACGTTGACGCCGGTAATGGCTTCGGTCGTGATGCTTTTGCCGCCTTCCGAAGTGACGGTTACGGTAGCTTTGACGTAGGCGAGTTCGAGATCGACATCGAAATCGACGCGGACGTGTTGCAAGACAGCGGGTTGGTAAAGCGGGACAATCAGTCCGACCTGCTTGATGCCTTGGACGGCGGCAACACGGGCGACGTTGAGGATGCCTGCGTTTTTGGGTGGCGTTTTTCCGCCAAAACTTTGATGGCGGAGGTACTCATGTTGATGGAGCCGCTTGCCACTGCGGTGCGGACGGTGGGTTGGCGTTTGTCGTTTTCGCGTACGGAATTGAAGTTGAACATACTGTGCCTGCGTGAAAATAGGATTTTATGTCGTAGTATTTTACGGGATTTCTACACTTCGGACTATGCTGCGGATACGAACGGCAGAATAATCGGACTGAAATGCACGGGCGGTTTTGTTAAGGAATTAACGGCTTGACTTGTGCGGACGCGGGTTACATCAAGTTTCGGTGTTTTGCAACACCTTTTCCGATGGCGGTTTCAGACGACCTGCTATACAATGTTTTACGTTTGTTTTTAAGATAAATAAAGAGAGAAAATCATGCAACTGCATATCCTGAACAATCCCAAAGACGCGGCTCTAGCGGCAGACGCGGAATTTTTGAAACAATCTTTGTACAAACTCCTGCATGAAGAAGCCTCGCCTTTGGTAGTGGAAACGGTCAAACTGTTGTCCACTTCGGACGACAGCGCGGCTTTTGATTGAGAAGGTTTTGCCGCAACTGGACGAACAACAAACCCACGACCTGACGCTTGCCTGCGGCTTGTTCGCGCAGATTCTGAACATCGCCGAAGACGTACACCACGAACGCCGCCGCCAAATCCACGAAGAGGCGGGACACGGCGGCGCGGAAGGCAGCTTGGCGGAAACGGTACGCAAACTCAAAGCGGCAAAAGTCGGCGGCAAGGCGGTTCAAAAACAATTAAATACGACCAATGTTACCGCCGTTCTGACCGCGCACCCGACCGAAGTGCAACGCCAAACCGTGTTGAACTTCAACCGCCGCATCCGCGCCCTCCTGCCCCGCCGCGAACGCTGCACCCATGCCGACGCGCTGGCGGAATTGCGCCGCGAAATCGACACTATTTTTGCTGGGCTTGTGGCAAACCAGCGAAACGCGCCACCACAAACTCAGCGTCAACGACGAAATCAACAACGGCGTATCCATCTTCCCGATGAGTTTCTTCGAAGCGCTGCCCAAACTCTACCGCAGCATGGAACGCGAGTTTCAGACGACCTATCCTGACGTTGACGTGCCCGACATCTTAAAAATCGGCGGCTGGATAGGCGGCGACCGCGACGGCAATCCGTTTGTCTCCGCCGAGACCTTGCGTTTCGCTTTCCGCCGCCATGCCGACGCAGTGTTCCGCTTTTACCGCGGCGAACTCGACAAACTCTACCGCGAGCTGCCGCTTTCCGTCCGCCGCGTCAAAGTCAACGACGACGTAATGGCGTTGTCCGACGAATCGCCCGACGAAGAAATCGCCCGCACCGAAGAGCCGTACCGCCGCGCCATCGCCTACATCATGGCGCGCGTCATGGGCAAAAGCCCGCTCGCTCGGCTTGGGTATGGGCTGCAAATTCGGCTTCATGATGCCTTACGCCTCCGCGCAAGAGTTTTCAGACGACCTCCACAAGCTGCAACGCTCCCTGCGCGACAACGGCAGCGCGCTTTTGGGCGAAGGCAGGCTCGCCGACCTGATCCGCTCCGTGTCCGTGTTCGGCTTCCACATGATGCCGCTCGACTTGCGCCAACACGCGGAAAAAAACACGCCGATGTCGTTGCCGAACTCTTCAAACACGCCGGTTTGGAAGACTATGGCAGCCTTTCCGAAACGGAAAAAAACAAACTGTCCTGCTGCGCGAGCTGAAACACCAGCGGCCGCTGTCCAGCCCGTTCATCACTTACAGCGAACACACCCGCCGCGAAATGGCGATTTTCAACGAAGCGCGCAACATCAAAGACGAATTCGGCGAGAACGCCGTTACCCAAAGCATCATCTCCAACTGCGAACAGCCCAGCGACCTGCTCGCCCTCGCGCTGCTGCTCAAAGAAAGCGGCTTGTTGACGGTTGAAAACGGCAAACCGCAAAGCCGCATCAACATCGTCCCCCTCTTCGAAACCATCGAAGCCCCTCGAAAAACGCCTGCCCCGTCATGGAAACCATGTTCAGCAACGAATGGTACCGCGACCTGCTGCAAAGCCGCGACAACATTCAGGAAATCATGCTCGGCTATTCCGATTCCAACAAAGACGGCGGCTACGTTACCAGCTCTTGGTGCCTCTATCAGGCGGAATTGGGTTTGGTCGAACTCTTCAAAAAAAATACGATGTCCGTATGCGCCTCTTCCACGGCCGCGGCGGCAGCGTCGGACGCGGCGGCGGCCCGTCTTACCAAGCCATCCTCGCCCAACCGGCGGGCAGCGTTGCCGGACAAATCCGCATCACCGAGCAAGGCGAAGTCATCACCGCAAAATACGCCGACCCCGGCAACGCCGTGCGCAACCTCGAAACCCTCGTCGCCGCCACGCTCGAAGCCAGCCTGCTGCCCGATCAAAAAGACCCCGAACCCGCGCTCATGCAGGCATTGTCGGACGTATCGTTCAAATACTACCGCGAGCTGATTACCCACCCAGACTTCATCGACTATTTCCTGCAAACCAGCCCCATACAGGAAATCGCCACCCTCAACCTCGGCAGCCGCCCCGCCAGCCGCAAAACTTTGGCGCGGATACAGGATTTGCGCGCGATACCGTGGGTGTTCTCATGGATGCAAAACCGCCTCATGCTGCCCGCGTGGTACGGCTTCGGCAGCGCAGTGGAAAGCCTGTGCGAAGGCAAACCCGAAACCCTTGCCGCCCTGCAGGAACACGCGCAGCACAACCCCTTCTTCCAAGCCATGCTCTCCAATATGGAACAAGTCATGGCGAAAACCGACATCACCCTTGCCGAAAACTACGCCGGCTTGAGCGAATCGCCCGAAAAAGCCGCCGTCATCTTCGGCATGATTAAGGAAGAATACCAACGCAGCCGCAAAGCCCTGCTCGACCTTTTTGCAAACCGACGAACTCTTGCGCGACAACCGCAGCCTCGCCCGTTCGCTCGCCCTGCGGATTCCGTACCTGAATGCGCTCAACGGCCTGCAAGTCGCCATGCTCAAACGCCTGCGCAAAGACCCGCACGACCCGCACACCCTCCTGATGGTGCACCTGACCATCAACGGCGTGGCACAAGGTTTGCGCAATACAGGTTAAGGCAGTACGAAAAAAGGTCGTCTGAAAACCGTTTCAGACGACCTTTAGACCAAGCGCAAACCGTAACGCGGGCTTTATTTGAGAAAGCCCATACTGTTCTGCTGCATCACTGTGTTTACCGGGGTATGGCAGCCGCTTCGGCGTTGCGGATGATCGACGTACTGACACACCTTAGCGCGGTACTGCCCCATATCGCCGCACCATAAACTTTCAGACGACCCCGAGGTCGTCTGAAAAACAAAAACAGCTTACGTTAAGGCGACTCATTATGTCTGACATTGTCTTTATATTGTTATTCGGCAGGCTTCAACCCCACAGGACAACCGACTCATCCGACACATCCGTCCCTTTTTGGCATTCGGCGGCAGGCTCGGCTTTGATTTATTTATGTATACGCACAGTGACAAGCAGCCTTTCTGATTCGATTTCCAAAGCCTTTGACAGCCTCCCCCTCATTCTGTTTCAAACTATCTGCATGTTCGGCTGCTTGCTTCTGTATTTCAAAAATGTTGCGTACCACATCCAACCCGAAACGCCGCCAGTTTATCTATTGGGGACTGGGCATTCTTTCAGGTATAGCCTTAACCCTACTGACCGAAAAATTGTTTTCTTTGGCAAACTTATTTATTATGCATTGACTGGAGGGGCAATAGGATGAATGCCGCTCCTCTTTTTTTCAGACGACCTCGAGGTCGTCTGAAAAACAAAAACATCTTACTCCAAGGCAATAATCATGTTAGACATTATATTCATATTAACATTCGGCAGACTTCAAGCCTCAGGAACACTAGACTTTCCCGACAAGCTCTATCCCATCTGGAAATGGGCGGTAGGCGCGGGTGTACTTTATGCCGTGATAATGACACTGATAAGCTACGTTTTTTACTCATTCTTCTCTCCCTTCAGCTTGTTACTGACTGCCGCCGTGTCATCTGCCTGGTTCGCACTCTATTTCAAACTGCTGCGCGCCACCACTGACAAACCTACGCAGCACCGATCTATTTACTGGGGTGTCGGTATCGTTTCGGCATTTTTACTACCCTTCGCTCTAGGCTTTCTTAACGCATTGGTGCCCCTTCCACAATAACCCTTTTCAGACGACCTTTTTCCACACTTCCGCATACCATGCCGACCAAACCGCCCGCCTACCACATCACGCACAAAAATCCGCCAAACCCGCCGCATTTCGCGCAAAAGCATTGCTTTTCTGTTCCTGCTGGCAGGTTCGGCGCTGGTCGCGCTGACCGCCCTCCTGTTTGCCTGGATGGCAGATTTCGCGTTGGAAATGAATGCGGAGCTGGTGCAAAAAAATATCCCTGGTTTGCCTGGGTCGCCCCTACCCTTCGGGCTGCCGCTCATTGTCTGGATTACCCGCCGTTTCGCCCCCTACACCTCCGGCAGCGGCATCCCGCAAGTGCTCGCCAGCCTCGCCCCTGCCCCTACGGCGCCAACAAAACCCGCCTGATCCGCCTCCGCGAAACCCTCCTCAAAATCCCGCTGACCTTCCTCGCCATGTGCGCAGGTGCGTCCGTCGGGCGTGAAGGACCGTCCGTCCAAGTCGGCGCGGCAGTCATGAGCGCGTGGGGCGCATGGTGCAAAAAAACACGGCTTCGCCTTTCGCGGCATGCAGGAAAACGACCTCATCGCCGCAGGCGCGGCAGGCGGGCTGGCCGCCGCGTTCAACGCCCCGCTGGCAGGTGTGATTTTCGCCATCGAAGAACTCGGGCGCGAAGTCATGCTGCGTTGGGAGCGGCAAATCCTACTCGGCGTCCTCGCCGCCGGTTTCATCCAAGTCGCCATACAAGGCAACAACCCCTATTTTTTTCAGGCTTCAGCGGCGGCGCGCTCGACAATATGCTCGGCTGGGTATTGGGCTGCGGACTCGCGTGCGGCATCGCCGGCGGACTGTTCGGACGCACCCTGTATCTCGGTGCCACTGCCTTCGCCCCCGCCAAATGGCGCGAACACATCCGCCGCCATCCCCTGATTACCGCCGCCCTCATCGGCATCCTGCTCGCCGCCATCGGCACGCTTTACCAAGGCAAAACCCTACGGCACAGGCTACCACGAAGCCGCCCAAGCCCTGCGCGGCATCCACGAAGCCCCCGCCGGACTCGCCGTCGCCAAATGGTTCTCCACCGTCCTGAGCTACTGGGCAGGCACGCCCGGCGGCATCTTCACCCCCTCCCTGACCATAGGCGCAGTCTTGGGCGAACGCATCGCCGTCCTCACCGGACTCGCCCAAGGCACCCACGTCCTCGTCCTCCTCTGCATGGCAGCCTTCCTTGCCGGCGCCACCCAATCCCCGCTCACCTCCGCCGTCGTCGTGATGGAAATGACCGGCGGACAAAACCTCCTCTTTTGGCTGCTCATCGCCTGCATCTTCGCCTCACAAGTATCCCGCCAATTCTCCCCCGCCCCTTCTACCACGCCGCAGGCACACGCTTTAAACGGCAGGTGGAACAAAGCGGACAGAAGTGAAGCCAGATATTGCCGATGCGGGAAGGTGTAGGAAAGGTCGTCTGAAATATTTAGCAATTCGCGGACAAAGCCCACGCTACAAAGTTTGTTGACAACACAGGTGCCGTAGCGTGGACTCTGTCCACGAAAATGATTGACACAAAAAGGTCGTCTGAAAACCCGATGTAGGTTTCAGACGACCTTTCATATTTGAACTTTCTATCGGTTTTGGCTGACTCGATATCCGTAGCGTGGGTTCTACCCACGAAGATAATTGACGGACAGATGTTTGAAATTTTTGAGTGGCTCGCGGACAAAGCCCTCACTACGGTGTCTGCCGACAACACAAGCACCGTCGCGTGGAATCCGTCCACAAAAATGATTAAAAAAGGTCATCTGAAAACTCAAACCCCAGGTTTTCAGACGACCTTTCACATTTTTTCACCCATGCCCGGGAGGCTCCGGCGCACCTGCGGGCTGTTTGTAGCGGTTGTACATAAACAGATATTGCGTTGGGAATCGGCGTATCCAATATTCCGTATTTTTCATTGATTACCCGCGCATCGTGTTCTTTATTGCCGTTCAGTTCGCCGCGTAAGGGTTCGATATGTAGGACAAACCCGCGTCCTTGCGGCAGGCGTTCTCCGCAGAAAAACAATGCCTTAACCCCTTTTACCTGCGCGAGCTTGCCTGCCAGCGTCATGGTAAAAAGCCGGTTTACCGAAGAACTCCGCCCACACACCGTCTCCACCTTCTTCGGGCGCGGGGACATGGTCGGGCAAAATGATGGTGGCTTCGCCCGCACGCAAGGCTTTGATGACCCTGCTTAACGCCTTGAATACTGGTCGGTGCGGTTTTTACCTTTACCGCGTACGCGCCCCGCCTGCATGACTTCATCCATCGCTTTGAGCTTCGGCGGTTTGTACATCGCCGTAAGTGGAAACGGAAGCTGTTGGCTGATATATCGTCCGGCAAGGTCGTAGCTGCCGATGTGCGGGGTAATAAACAACAATCCTTCGCCCGCATCCAACGCAGCCTGTACATGTTCCCATCCGCGTACTTCTACAAACAATTTTTTTCTATGCTTTCAGGTCGTCTGAAAAAAGCCACGGGCAATTCCAACCCGCCTTTGACCGTTTCGCGGAACACAGCCTTGACCGCCGCTTCATCGGGCTGCAAACCGGCCGTCCGCATATTGTCAAATACGCGTTCGCGATCCTCACGGCGCAGATAATAAACCGCGCAGCTCAACACGCCCGCCAATGCGTGCAGCAGGCGCAGCGGCATGGCGGCGAAGAGTTTGAAGAAAAAAAGGTAATCAGAATATACATAAAGGTATACCAAAGAAAGGTGGTCGGATTGTATAGCCGAATACGCAGGGCAGTCGATACCTCGTTGACTGCCTGCACGCCGTTGCCATCAAGATGCACCTTCAAATCAAATAACAAAATTGATAGTAACTGTTGTAAAAATTTTTTTACAGACTAAAAAAACGTACCGATAAGACTTTCCCTAAAACTTCGTTAATATTCCAAAACAGCTAACCACTATCAATACAAATACCGAAGAACAGTTTTATTTTTTTATATTTAATTGTTTTTATAAATATTTTTTTATAAAGCCCTAATTCTATACTTCTGCTGTTTTTTTATTTTCATATAGATTAAGCCTGTTTTTTTCATTTCTAAAAAAATCGTCCCTTTTACCCATTTTAAAAATACTTCGGGATTTGCCCAAACAACAATTATTTACGGCAAATTTAAACGCATATGCTCTTTTTGCACCTGAATGCGGTACACTTACAAACATAAGCATTTGAAATTTCTTAGAAATATAAAAAGAATCACAATCATCTTCTTTTTGTAATACTCCTCAAATCAAGCTAACGAATAGAAAGGCATACATCATGGAAACCAAACGTCTCTCTTCCCTTCTCAAACTCATCGCCAACCCCCGAACGCATGACCATTTTGTTCATGCTGATGGACAGCGAACGCAGCATTGCCGAATTATCCGAAGCGCTCGGACAGCCTGCGACCGCCGTTTCCAACCACCTCGCGCGCCTGCGCTCCGAAGGTCTGATCGATTTCACCCGCTACCACCGCATCATCGAATACTGGCTAGTATCCGAAGAAGCCGCCGCCATCCTCGATACGCTGCGCAATTTGGAAAACCGTAAAGCCGCCTAAAGGCTGTTGAGCCTTGTTTTCCCAAACGGATTTTTTTGTTTCAAAACCGGCAGCCGCCGAAATCCCCTAATGTTACAATAGCGTCCCTGTTTACCCAACAAAGCGGTTTTCATGAACCGCTTTTGTTTTGTCCTTATTTTGCCCGAAAAGCCCGAAACGCTTTTTCAGACGACCCTCACACACGGAATCCGCATGAAAATCACCACTTGGAACGTCAATTCCCTCAACGTGCGCCTGCCGCAGGTGCAAAACTGGCTTGCCGACCATCAGCCCGATATCCTCGTCTTGCAAGAACTCAAGCTCGACCAAGACAAATTTCCTGCTGCCGCCCTGCAAATGATGGGCTGGCACAGCGTTTGGAGCGGACAAAAAACCTACAACGGCGTCGCCATCATCAGCCGCAGCGAACCGCAAGACGTGCACGTCGGTCTGCCTACCCTGCCCGACGACCCGCAACGCCGCGTCATCTCCGCAACCGTCAACGGCGTGCGCGTCATCAATGTCTATTGCGTCAACGGCGAAGCCCTCGACAGCCCGAAATTCCAATATAAAGAACAATGGTTTGCCGCATTAACCGAATTTGTCCGCGACGAAATGACGCGCCACGAAAAACTGGTCTTGCTCGGCGACTTTAATATCGCGCCCGCCGATGCCGACTGCTACGACCCCGAAAAAAATGGCATGAAAAAAATCCACTGCTCATCCATCGAGAGACAGTGGTTCAAAAAAATCTGTTGGATCTGGGCTTGACCGACAGCCTGCGCCAAATCCACCCCGAAGGCGCGTTTTTACACTTGGTTTGACTATCGCGGCGCAATGTTCCAACGCAAACTCGGACTGCGCATCGACCACCAGCTCATCAGCCCCGCCCTGTCTGCCGTATTGAAAGACGTTTATGTCGATTTGGACGCGCGCGTGCAAGAACGCCCCAGCGACCATGCGCCGGTCGTGGCTGAATTTGATTTGTAGGCGCAATCTTTAAAAAGGTCGTCTGAAAACCCAAAAAAATGAGGTTTTTCAGACGACCTTTTTAAATTCCAGGCTGTATTGGTGTGTACGGATTTGACGTTTGGTTTTTTTATTATTCAAACCATCAAAACTCTTATTCAATATGTCGCCTGATGCCCCAAAGTCAGCCTGTCTAAACCGGCCAAATCCTGTCGGGTTTCAATCTCTGTAAAAACCATTTTTCCGACAAAATCTGCCGTACTGCCCCACCTTGGTTATATCCGTGTTCCAACAGCAACCACCCGCCCTCTTTCAAAAATTCAGGCGCACACTGTACCAGCTCGCGGATACAAGTCAAGCCGTCGGCAAAAATCGGTCAATGCCGTTTGAGGCTCAAAGCGCAAATCTCCTTGATTCAAATGGCTGTCATCTGCCCTCAATATAAGGAGGGTTGGAAACAATAATATCGAAACGATATTTGTCTTCAGACGACGTTTTATCTGTATCGAACCATGATCCTGATGCAAACTCAACTGCTGCACCTAAATTTTCTGCGTTTCGACGGGCAACAACCAAAGCCTGCCTGCTAATATCAGACGCGCGAACTTCTGCATCCTTCCGCTCCAATGCCACCGTAACGGCAACCGCCCCGCTACCTGTACCCAAATCCCAAACCCGTCCGTTTTTCGGAAGATGTTCGATAACCGCTTCAACCAAATGCTCGGTTTCCGGACGGGGAATCAAAACATCAGGGCAGACTTCAAACCAACGGCCATAAAACTCTCGACCACCCATGATATAAGCCATTGGTTCACCATTCAGACGACGCTCCACCAAACTCTCTAGCCGTACGAAAACATCTGCCGGAATCGCTTCTGCTCCCTGCGTTATTAATTGAACACGGCTGTAACCTCCTGCCTTTTGCAAAAGCATACGTGCCTCTATGCGCGGTAGTGGAGACTGCCGTATCCAGTCATCTAATGTCATCACTCTTTTTTTCATTCATTTCCATCTCATCATCCATCAACTCTGCCTGCTAAAAACAAACATAAAATACTTCCAAGATTTCCTTGAATTTACCAACATTTAATTTTTCCAAGTAGCTTTTTGTTCACCAAGCAACAGGATTAAGACGGGAAACATAACAATGCTGGAGGCTTTGTGAGGATTTCCCTATAGAAGATGTCGTTTGATGAAAAAACACAAAAACTATTTAAGGTCGTATCCCTTAATACCGCTTTAAAACTCCTACACATTTATCCTATACCCTATATATTTTCTTGTATTTAATAAATGAACACATCTAATAAAAAGCAACCAGGTAAAAAAACAGTACAAGCATCATAATTAAACGCTAAACGTCTTAAACCACCATTTTTCCTTAAGTAAGCAAGGATTAGGCTGTATATTCCTGATTGGAAAGTTTTCTATAAATAAGGATGCATCGTATTTAAAAACATCATAAAAGCTGAGAGGTCGTCTGAAATATTTCAGACGACCTCTCAGTGAAATAAAAGCAAAAAGCCTGAAATAATCAGGCTTTTTATATTTGGCTCCCCGACCTGGGCTCGAACCAGGGACCTGCGGATTAACAGTCCGTCGCTCTACCGACTGAGCTATCGGGGAAAGATTAGGAATTATAGAGAAAGAAGTAACTTACGTCAACACTATTTTAAAAAATACAATGGTGTAAGTTCCTAAAATACGGATAAATACTGGAATTTATAGAATTTCAGCAATATGCTTCGCAGCACGCTTGGCATCCAACAAAAATCAAGCCGAGCTTACCGCTTTCTCTTGCCATCAAAGCCAAAACCGCGTTTTTCTCCTGCCTGACTCAGCAAAAATATAACCAGTCTTCCCTTTCACCATAACCTGATCAAGCTCACCGCAAGCCAACTCATGGACGGAGCGGTTACCCAATGCCAACAATGTTGCTGACATCGCACCAACACGGTCTGCATTTAAATGCGACGGCAACATGGTTGCAATAGGCAAACCGTCAGTAGAAATAACGGCTGAAGCAGTAATATCAGGAGAGGTATTATTCAAATCGCTTAATACAGAAATCAATAATTGTTGCATACATATTCCATTCTAAAATAATAATCGGTATATAGTGTGTTAACGGCTGCCATAGCGGTGGTATAAAACTTTGACCAAGGTTACAAATGCCTCCTTGTTCAAATCAGGCATACCGCCGATAACCAAAATTAACTTGGTATTACCGATATATAAAGGGAAGAAAGTCAACTCACTTTGTCCTGAAGGATCGCAAATACCCCATGCATTATTATTAATATGCAGATTATTACGGATTAATAGGCGATGGCTGCTGTCCATCTTTGTCACTTCACTGGCCAAAAGCCCCAACTCTTCGGCAGCCTCGTGATGAAAATTCGCATTTGCAAAATACAATCCGTTCTCGTCTGCCAATAATGCCTTACCTGAGCTTGAAAGTTGCTCCAATACAGAAGGCAATTGCTCATCAGTAAGATGCATATCCTCATTACTGGCATTTTCATCACCATACAAAAACTCAAGGCGTTGTAGGCGGTACAGTAAATTCAAAGCGGTATTGATATCACTGGTATCTGCCCATGCCAAAATTTTCTCACTGCTGATAACCTCTGTCGGGCTTGCTTTCAGCAAACTATATAACAAAGTGCGGCTGGCACTGGGAGTATCACTCGTCACCGCATAATATGCCCCTGCCGGTGTAACTTTAGGATATAAATTTGATTGTAAAGAAAGAGTCGATTCCATTTATTTTATACCTCTAAACCCGGGTCGATTGAGAACAACATTGCACTTACCAATTGTTTTACATCATCTTCTCTTCGAGCATCAATCTCAAATACCGGCACATTAAAATTGTTTTGAGCCAAGTATTTCTGATAAACGTCAACGCTTGGCAGTGATCGAATATCCATCTTGGTGACACCGACAACCAGCGGGGCTTTTTTTCAATAATTCACGGAAAGCCTCTAAGAAAAAAATTGCAGGTCTTTTTAGTGGGTTAGTACGGGTATTATCCAAAAGCAGAACCAAACCCATACTACCTTGACTTAAAATTTCCCACATAAAATTAAAGCGTTCCTGCCCTGGTGTACCATAAAGGTGGACTTTCACCTCTTCATCCAAATGGATAACCCCATAATCCATTGCTACAGTAGTATAACCTTTTTCGCACCAATGTCATATCGGAAGCTGATGCGTCCGTTTGTACAGGAGGTTCATCCGACAAAGCTGAAATAGCTGTTGTTTTACCCACTCCGACCGGACCGGTAAAGATAATTTTATTTTCCTTCATTACATGTCCTTCTTATCGTTTTCCCAATAACTTACGCATCAATCGTTGCAGCAGTCCGCGTGGTTGCTCTTGCGACGGTCCTGCAATCTTCTCGGCATCTTTCACCATCTGACTATCAGGCACATTGCTATTTACATCAACTTGTTCGGAAACGTTGGTCTGATTGTGCGCGTATTCAGTGTCCGTTGCCAAGAAACCGGTTACAGAGGTAGCTGCAAGATAATTCAATATATCGGGCATCTCCAACGGCATAACCTTATAGAGGATATTCAAATTAACCGATGTTTTAGTCAGAAAGGCGGACAGCCTCATAGATTCAGGCACAGGAGCCAGCCTGGTTAGATTGGGCCAACGTTTCAATGTAAAAATAGTTTGAGGTGTCATCGGATAAATCAGACGACCTTGTGCGGTCCAAATCGCCATCTGCCACAGACAAGACATAATGGTAACTTTGGCTTTCTCCTTCCATTGAGGATTATCAGGTACTACTTTGCATACCACAGAAAGATTGTCATCTTTACAAAGCCCCTCCAAATCATGCGCATTAACAGTCAACAAAAACACGCTGAATACTTGGGAAAACTATCAATACCGGCTTGCCCTCATGTAAAACGGCAATATCCTGATGGCCTTGACTAGCGAACTTCAATGCTCCCAGCAATCCTTTATTCGGATTAAACCGTTTGATTGTTGCTTTTCGCCCTTCGGTACTACCATTACCCTGAGTATTTTGTTTTGCTGCCTCACTATCAGCAGGATTAAAAACATTGCCCCCTTGAGCCAAACTTCTCAATACAGGAAACAAGGTATCGAAATTGACCGGTTTAGGGAGATATGGCGTTTCCACGGAAGGTTCTTGTGAGCAAAACATCGCAACTGGAATATCGGAATATTCGGTTTTCAACGTTTTCCAAGTCTCAATACCGTCAGCCGTATCTGTATCTACCAAAACCAAATCCGGCTTTTCAGCAGAATCCGTACCGATAATTTGATAATTCGTCGTATTGTGCATTTTGAAAGCCATACGGAATACAGCTTCCTGCTGCTCATTCATATCACGAAGCATAACCCGTATGGTTTTAATTTTAGGTAACAGATTGTCCATAGATGGTACTCTCTAAATGTTATTTTATTTTTTTGAATATTGATTTACGCGTTGAAGCAAACGGCTCATAGCCAAAATAACCTCTTCCGGCAAACTGACAACGCGTTCACGCAAGATGCGTAAGAAATGTTCCAAACGTGCCCAGTCTTCAACTCTTTCGTAAAGATCAAACAACATGATATATAGCTGAGACTCTTGCGGATATTGCAGTACGGCCTGCTCCAAAGTATCAACAGCCAAATCTAACTGACCATACATCAATAGCGACTCGACTTCTTTTTAGAGCCCTCATCGGCAGGTGAAGAATTCATGCTGATAACGGACGAGTCTTTTTGTACCAAATCTCGGTATTTTGCCTTCATTTGCAAAGAAGTAGGTTGCAAATAACCTCTGGCCAAACCGATTTCTTTTACACGGTTCTCATTTGGTCCCTTTTTCCAAATCATCAAAAAAACCTCATGATAGCCTAGACTATATCCCCAGCCGAGCATACGTTCTTTTCACTTGGCGGCCATATTGGCCGAGTGAGTGATAAAGCTTCCACAAATGTTGCGCAAACTGACCAATTTCTTCATTTTGGTAGTCCAACTTCAAAGCATCAATAATTAAGCTGGCAGGTTTAGAAGAGGTTTGAATAGCACGGTTGTATTGTTGTACGGCCGTTTTATAATCAACCTTATCCTTCAAAAATTTTTCGCACCATGCTCAGGCTTAACAAACCCAATAACTGCACCCATTTCCTCAGGGGTGATGTCATTAAATTCTTTTTTTCCCAACACGATTAAAGAACGTTTTTGAAGCTTGAGAAGTTGGAGAAGTGTGCTGCACATCATCTGAAGAAGTTGAATCCGATTCTGAAGAATCTTCAATTCCTGAAGGTTCACCAATTCTGCGCTCAATTTCCTGCAAGCTCCATCCCAAACGTTCCTCCGCCAAAACCCGCAGACGCAAGTGCGTCGGCTCAGTCATTAAACCGATCTTAACGTATTCAGCCAAGCTCTCTTCAGGCAAAACCAATCCGTGTTTTTCCAAAGCATCAGCCAACATATCGATATTACCGACACGGAGACTCAGCCCGATTAATTCATGAACCAGCTTTTCGGGAGCTCCATCACCCTAATCCGTTCAGATACCCGGCTAAAGACTCCGCAGCCTTGCTTTCATAACCGAACTGTTTGTACACCTGATATTCAGTCAGAGGATCAACTTCCTGGGCAGATACTGATGCTGTTGAGCCAGAGGTCTCTCCACCACCCCATTCCCAATCTTGCTGTTCAGTATTAGAAACGGATTGATTGACCTGATCCATCCAATCAGGAGTGAGAGCATCCTCATCTTTTTGATTTGATTTGTTATGATGTATTGATGATTTGGCAACCTTAGTTGTTTTTTTATGTGTCGTTCCGCTTTGTTTGAAGCGGATAAACAGCAATACAACCAACAAAAGCGCCAACAATACGATTAAAAGTGAATAATCCAAGAACACCTCCCGTTACTGTGGAGCAGCAAACAAACTATATTTTTATATTCATATCCAGCAACCATCAAAATTGCCGAATCATCTTATTTTTCTGAGTGAATTATGATAACATGATTCAACCGATAATTACATAAAAAAACCATTTTTGCAAATACCTATATACTATTTTTCCAAATCGAAGACACCTATAGATTCGACATGCGAAGTCTGTGCAAACATATTCATTACCCCTGCCAATTTCAGCTTATAGCCCTTATTTACCAGCACTTCCGCATCTCTGGCAAAGGTTGCCGGATTGCAAGAAACATATACTATCCTTACCGGCAAATACGGAGCATGTAGTGATTTGACAACAGCATAGGCACCGCCTCTCGGGGGATCAAGCAACATCTTGTCGAATTGACCCCATGACGCTACCACAACCTCATCTGTTTCAAACAAATCCGCTTCAAAGAAGGATACCCTATCGGAACAACCGTTAGCCGAAGCATTGTTTCGTGCTCGCTTAACCAACGAACCTTCACCTTCGATTCCAACCACTTCAGCCCCACTTTTTGCCATAGGAATACTGAAGTTTCCAAGCCCGCAAAACAAATCTGCAATACGCTCGTTTTTTTCTGAATATCTAGAAGTTTCAAAGCCCTGCCAACCATCACTCCATTTAAGCCTGCATTAATCTGGGTAAAATCCCCGGGTTTGTACGGCATTTCAACCTCAAACTCAGGTAAAGCATATCCCAAAGGCTGACAATCTTTCGGATAGAATGGCTGGGCCTCCTGTCTTCGGGCTTGCAGCCAAATCTGCCACTGTTTTTTTCTCATGACCGAATATCGTATCAAACCATTTTTTTCAAGTTGTCTCAATTTTTTTGACTAGGCGGTTTTTTTCCGGAACAAATGTTCAAAACCGTTAGTTTTTCGCTATTAAAAAACTCAATGAATAGCAAATCCAAATCTATCAAACTTTGCAACATTTGCTTTATTTTTGGCAACTTCTCAGAGATATGAGCCGGCAACACCATACATGAATCGACATCAATCACTTCATGACTCTTTTTTGCCTTAAAACCGATTTTCAGACGACCACCTGCATCCTTTGAAATACTCAGTCTGGCACGCTCCCGATAATGCCATGGTGTTCCATATATAGCTGGGAGAATCTGCTTGGGTCGGATTTTGCCGATGCGTTCCAACTGCTCTTCCATAATGCGTTGTTTAAATGCAATCTGGGCTGTCGAATCAATGTGCTGTATTGAACAACCACCGCATGTATCAAAAATACCTACACTTCGGCTCAACTCGATTTTTCCGAATATCGGGTGATGTCAATGACCCGTGCCTCATCAAATTGTTTTTTTGAACGGATGATTTCAAACCGTACCCGCTCACCCGGTATCGCTCCTTCAATAAACAATGCCTTACCATTAACGCGCGCGACACCTCTTCCTTCATAATCCAAAGAAAAAAAATATCCGCCTCGCCCTCATATTGCCTGTTATCTGTCCGCATCTTCATCAAGAAAATCCATTTTGCCCGACAGGGCACATTTTGTTTGCAAAAACGCATATTCTCGCACAAAACCAAAAAGATTCAGGTATGATTGCCCGAAATATTTCCTCCCCCTTTTTAAATTTTTAAAACATGAAAAAAATTCTCTTCAGTACAAGCCTTGCAGCTTTGGCCGCCTACGCAACTGCCAACACACCTGTTCCTGATGTTTCCCCCGTCTCACAAGGTCAACATGTTGTCATCAACATTCCGCAACAGCGTCTGTTCCTCTATACCGACGGACAATTAACAAAAAAATTTATCCCTGTTGCTGTCGGCAAAGCCATGACCCAAACCAACCTTGGTGAACACAAAATCGGAGCCAAAGCTTTTAATCCTACTTGGCACATTCCGAAATCTATTCAAAAAGAACGCGGAGACGGCGTCAAATCCGTACCGCCCGGCCCCAATAATCCTCTGGGTCCTGTCTTTGTCCGCTTGGGCGATCCGAAATTCAGTTTGGGCATTCACGGCACGAACGCGCCTGCCAGCGTACCGGGTGTCCGCAGCCACGGTTGCGTGCGAATGAAATCTCCGGATGCGCTTGAGTTTGCAAAAACCATCGCAACCGGCGCCCCTGCTTCCGTCATTTACCAACTTGCCAGCCTCAACGAAGAT
The DNA here is from genome assembly GCA_916438535.1 of uncultured Neisseria sp. Lineage (GTDB taxonomy): Bacteria > Pseudomonadota > Gammaproteobacteria > Burkholderiales > Neisseriaceae > Neisseria. The sequence goes on from CAKAEP010000001.1 coordinate 988,803, forward strand.
GCCAATAAAAATCTTTGGCTGGCTGCATATCGCGATCCTTACAATAAAAAGAACCTCGATACCGATGCCCTGAAAAAAAGTATTGCCGCTTGGGCTAAGGCGCACAGCAAAACGATTAATGCCGCCCGTATCGATGCAATTTTGAAGGCGCGTACCGGGGCGGCAAACTGTTTGACCTGTGCTAAAGGCGTCAAATTGAAAAACCCCGCTGAAATCCTTGGCATGGATGAGCGGCTCCAGTGCCTTCAGCAAACCGAAAGTCATGCCGAAACCCACCCCTGTGAAAGATGAAGTATTGCCCGCCGGTTCTGAAATCGAAATAGATGCGGAAGATACTCCGACTCCGAAAGCAGCTTCGGCATACTCACCGAGAAAACCCAAAGCTGCCGAATACACCTCTCCACCGGCAGCTTCTACACCTTCCTATCCAAAAATATGATCTGCCGGCAGACGGAGATCCTACTTCATTGCTGTTTTGAGTAGAGATTGCTCTATAACTGTTTAAAAATAAAATAGGTTCCTCACCATTTATTCTGTATGAACAGGAATAACCATTAGGTGGTTTCCCTTTAAAGGTCGTCTGAAAACTTGTCTTCCATGTTTTCAGACGACTTTTCTTTTATATATGTCAGTACCGTTTCGTATTACTCATAGTGGCTGTTTCCACTATACATCACCGTTCCTCTATAATGGACAACAGTATTCGAACGAAGTCGATACCGGCAAATCTGCCCACATCTAAAAAAATTACTCTTGGAGAAATCTATGAATTCGAAAATCAAAGTCGGCATCGTTGGTGCAACAGGCTACACCGGCGTAGAGCTTTTACGGCTTCTCAGCAGTCATCCGAATATTGAAATTACAACGGTAACCAGCCGCAGCGAGTCAGGTAAAGCAGTTTCCGATTACTTTCCCAGTCTGAGGGGAATCTACGATCTGACCTTTCAAACACCCGAACACGCCGGTTTGGAAAAAAATGCGATATTGTCTTTTTCGCCACCCCAAATGGAATCGCCATGAACGATGCTCCTCGTCTTTTTGGAAAAAAAGGTATCCGCATCGTCGACTTATCCGCTGACTTTCGTATACAGGATATTTCCACATGGGAACATTGGTACAAAATGAAGCACGCCAGCCCCGATATTGTTCCTCAAGCGGTGTACGGATTAAGTGAATTAAACCGAGATGCCATCGCATCTGCACAAATCGTTGCCAACCCCGGTTGTTATCCGACCTGCGTTTCACTGCCTTTACTCCCCATGCTGAAAGAAGGTCGTCTGAAACCACATATGCCGCTGATTGCGGACTGTAAATCAGGCGTATCCGGCGCAGGTCGGAAAGCCAATACCGGCTCACTGCTTTGCGAAGCCGGAGATAATTTTAAAGCCTACGGCATTACGGGACACCGACACCAGCCCGAAATTCGGCAAACCATCGCCACATTGCAACCAGGAATTGCCGAACATTTCATTTTCGTTCCCCATCTGACACCCATGATCCGGGGTATGCACGCCACTTTATACCTGCATCTTGAGGACGGTTGCAATCCGGAAGCTGTTTTACGTGAATTTTATCGGGACAGTCCTTTTGTGGACATCATGCCGGCCGGTTCAACACCAGAAACCCGCAGCGTGCGCGGTGCGAACCTTTGCCGTATCAGCATCCAAAAAAATCTTCATCTGACAATGTATGGATCGCTCTGTCCGTCATCGACAACTTAGTTAAAGGGGCGGCAGGACAAGCTGTTCAGAATATGAATATCATGTTTGGCTTTGATGAAAAACTCGGTTTGATACAAACTCCACTCCTACCTTAATCATATAAAAAGGTCGGCGGATTCGCATTTGAAGTGCAACTTTCCATAACAGAAAAAGGCCAGTATGCGGTAGCATACGGCCTTTCCTGCAAGAAAGATTGCCATGAGCTACACACAACTGACCCAAGACGAACGATACCATATCCAATACCTGTCCCGCCACTGCACCATCGCCGAAATCGCCAAACAACTTAACCGCCACAAAAGCACCATCAGCCGAGAAATCAAGCGGCACTGCATCCAAGGACAGCAATACAGCGCCGATAAAGCACAGAAGCAAAGCCGGCTGACCAAAAAGCACCGGCGAAAACCCTATAAGCTCGATTCGCAGCTGGTTCAACACATCGACACCCTTATCCGCCGCAAACTCAGTCCCGAACAAGTATGCGCCTACCTGCATAAACACCACGGGATCACACTCCATCACAGCACCGTTTACCGCTACCTCCGCCAAGACAAAAGCAACGGCGGCACTTTGTGGCAACATCTCAGAATATGCAGCAAACCCTACCGCAAACGCTACGGCAGCACATGGACCAGAGGCAAAGTGCCCGACCGCGTCGGCATAGAAAACCGACCTGCTATCGTCGACCAGAAAACCCGCATCGGCGATTGGGAGGCCGACACCATCGTCGGCAAAAAAATCAGAAAAAGCGCGTTATTGACCTTGGTCGAACGCACTACCCGCTACACCATCATCTGCAAATTAAAGAACTTAAAAGCCGAAGACACTGCCCGGGCGGCCATTAGGGTATTAAGGGCATATAAAGCCAGAGTCCACACCATCACCATGGATAACGGCAAAGAGTTCTACCAACACACCAAAATAGCCAAAGCATTGAAGGCGAAAACCTATTTTTTGCCGCCCTTACCATTCTTGGGAGAAAAGGGCTGAATGAGAACACCAACGGACTCATCCGACAATATTTCCCCAAACAGACCGATTTCCGAAACATCAGCGATCGGGAGATACGCAGGGTTCAAGATGAGTTGAACCACCGGCCGAGAAAAACACTTGGCTACGAAACGCCAAGTGTTTTATTCTTAAATCTGTTCCAACCACTGGTACCCTAGTGTTGCACTTGAAATCCGAATCCAAGGTCGTCTGATAACTTTTCAGACGACCTTTTCTATTTTTGACCCATGCGACAATGAATATGCACGGCATATTTACTGGAATGCACATTACAAATACGGCTGCAAAGTCCGCTTTAAAATATCAATATCGCTAACTTCAGTAATATTGGCTTCCCCCAAACGGTTCAGCCCGATAAAACGCATCACGCCGCTACTGACCTTTTTGTCATGGCTCATATGGCTGATCCATTTTTCAAACGGGAATTTAGGCGGAAATGACGGCAATCCTGCGGCCTCCATTAAAACAGCGATTCGACGTGTGTCCGCATCGGAAATTTTACCCAATTCTTCGGATAATCTACCTGCCAGCACGCAACCCGCTGCCACTGCCTCACCATGCAACCATACTCCGTAACCCATTTCCGCCTCGATGGCGTGTCCGAAAGTATGGCCAAGATTAAGCCACGCGCGGATACCTTGTTCGGTTTCATCTTTGGCAACAATATCGGCTTTCATCTTGCAGCAGTGATATACCGCCTGCGTCAATTTCTCTTGGTTTTGTACCATCAAATCCGCAACGTTTTTGTTCCAACCACTCAAAGAAATCAACATCGCCAAGCGCACCATATTTAATAACTTCCGCCATACCTGCCGATAATTCTCGGCGCGGCAAGGTCTTCAATGTTTCCAAATCAGCTAAGACCGCCTGCGGTTGGTAAAACGCACCAATCATATTTTTTTCCAAGCGGATGGTTGATACCCGTCTTCCCACCAACGGATGAATCCACCTGACTCAACAAAGTTGTCGGAATTTGGATAAACGGCGCACCTCGTTGGTACGTTGCAGCGGCAAAGCCGACCATATCGCCGATTACCCCGCCACCCAATGCAATTAGTGTAGTTTTCCGTTCGGCTCTGTTTTCCATCAATCCGTCAAAAATAAGGTTCAATGTCTGCCAGTTTTTATATTTTTCGCCATCCGGCAAGATAATGCTGAAATGCCTGATACCGATTCTGTCCAAACTCATTTGAAGATTTTTCAGATATAAAGGCGCAACAGTCTCGTTGGTTATTATTGCGGCTGTTTTATTCAAATAAGGCTTAAGTAAACTATCAGCCTGCCCGATAAGGTCATACCCGATAAAAAAATAGGATATTGGTGAGACGGAGTTTGAACAGTCAAAGTACGCATAGGAGAAGACTCCTTGTCAAAATAAATCATGTAGTAACAACGCAAAATAATATACGCTTACCGCTCTATTGAAAACTGACTAGCTAGATAAAGAACATTTTATCAAGCAAAACCAATAGGGGGGGCAAACATATAACTAAAGGTCGTCTGAAACCGTTTTTACATTTCAGACGACCTAATCAACAAAGGCAACACCTTCAATCATCATATTCAATGAATTTCTGCCCATCCAAACATTCAACCAATTTTCGAAGGGTTTTAGCACAGCTCTCCGACTCTATAACGATATGCGCGGTCTCACGATAAATCGGATCCCGAACCATATACAATTCGCGTAATTTTTTTAAAGGATCGTCCGTTTTTAAAAGCGGGCGGCTGCTATCATAACGTGTACGCTCCAACAGCACCTCAGGTAATGCATGCAAATAAACCACCGTACCATGCTCACGCAGGCAACATCGGTTTTCTTCACGCAAAACCGAACCCCCTCCCGTCGATAACACAATGCCGTTTAATGCCGACAGCTTTTTCAGCATCAAAGTCTCACGGTGTCGGAACCCTTCCTCTCCCTCCATCTCGAAAATAGTGGAAATAGAAACACCTGATGCTGAGCAAATTTCCAAATCACTATCATAAAACGGGCAATCATACATTTGAGCAAACTGCCTTCCCAGCGTTGTTTTTCCTGCCCCCATCAATCCGATAAGAATTAAATTACCATTGAGCTTTTCCATGAAGGTGTTCATCCGATACAAGATTTATGAATACTGCCAGGCATGCGTTGGCACTTATTTATACTTAGTTTTCCGACAATACCGATTATATCGTGTTTAACCCTGCTTACCTAAGACCATGGATGGTATTAAAGATTACGTGATGTTTTCAGACGACCTATTTATAGTAATAGCAGCTTTGCCCCACTCATTTGTCACAAACAATTTAGAATGAAAGTAGCCTCAGTGTATAAAAACCCAATCTCTCGCTCTGCAAGTCTAGATTGAACTCATCAGGGAATAGAAATACATCATCGAATATAGCTATCACCATTTATGGATATTTCACCATATTCCTTCCAAAATAAACAAAAAGAGACCTTTGCAAAAAAGCCTTTCCCCCAACAGCCGAAACCCAAACACAGGTTTTCGTCTATTTCCGCCCCTAATTGCTCCTGATTTTACCCAAATACCCCCTTAATCCTCCCCAGATACCCCATAATCAGGCATCCGGGCCGCCTTTTAGGCGGCAACAGGCACACTTAGCCTGTTGGCCGCTTTCAACAGGTTTAAACACATCGCCTTCAGATGGCTTTGCGCACTCACTTTAATCAGTCCGAAATAGGCTGCCCGCGCATAGCGGAATTTACGGTGCAGCGTACCGAAGCCTTGTTCGACCACATAACGGGTCTTCGACGAATATCGGTTACGCTTTGTTTGATTTTCCGTCAGCGGACGGTTGCGGCAGGCTTTGCGCATAATGCCGTCTAACAACTGATGCTCTTTCAGATGTTGCCGGTTTTCCTTACTGTCGTAGCCTTTGTCGGCATAGACGGTCGTACCTTCGGCAATGCCTTCCAACAAAGGGGACAGATGGTTGCACTCATGGGTATTGGCAGGAGTGATGTGCAGTTTCTCGATATATAGTCAATTAAAAATAAAATAGTACAATACTCAACTTTGAAGGTCTAACCATGGCATACTCTGCGGACTTAAGAAACAAAGCTTTAAACTATAGTTAATTAAAATCAAAATAGGACAGTAGCGCATCGTCAAATCGGGCGTAATCAGATAATACGGTTCGCAGATACCGCTTAATATTCGCCCACACCTTCTCAATCGGGTTGAGCTCAGGTTAATAAGGTGCAAGAGGCAATACCTTATGTCCCCATTTTTTCGCCATTTCCCGTAAGACACCCATACGGTGAAATCGTGCATTATCTAAAATAATCACCGATTTTTGAGTCAATGCGGGCAGTAGGCATTGCTGAAACCACGCTTCAAAAAAGACTCCGATCATCGTATTTTGATAAACCATCGGAGCAATCAGCCGGTTGCCGACTTGTGCGGACACCAGAGATAAGCGTCGGTATCTTTTTCCACTTATCTGCGCTTTCACTATTTGCCCTTTCGGGCTGCGGGCATAGGGCCGGAACAGGTAGCGGTCAAATCCTGTTTCATCCAAATAAACACGTTGGTAGTCAGAAAAATTCGGCCAGCTGTGTCAAATAATGCGTTACTTTGGCCGGGTCTTGTTCTTTGTAAGTGGTGGTCTTTTTTTGCGCGTCATCCCCATCTGTTTGAGTGCATAGCAAACGGCGGCTGGCGTACAATCAAAATGTTTGGCGATTTCATGCAGATAGGCATCCGGGTGTTGCCCAACATATTGAGCCAGTTTTTTTGCCTATCCAATTTGACGGCATTTAGACCGGTAACTTGATGTTTTTAGGCTGCCTGTTTGTTTTTTTAAGGCGAATCCACAGGTAAAGCGTGTTTCTTGACAAGTTAAACGTTGCTGCGGTTTTGGCTGATATTTTTTTGCATTGTTCGTAATAGTTTAAAGCTTTGTTTCTTAAGTCCGCAGAGTATGCCATGGTTAGACCTTCAAAGTTGAGTATTGTACTATTTTATTTTTTTAATTGACTATAAATTTTGCTAACAGACTATTTTTTTGCAAAGATCTCAAAAAAACCCTAAAACTCCCTACCTACTTCGTATCAATTAAAAAAAGGCATATACCCTTCCAAGCATACGCCTTTTTCCAATTTTAGTAGCGGAGATTGCTGCCTACACCATCCATAATTCGCGGAGTGATGAAAACCAGCAATTCACGACGTTCTTCTTTTTTCGCACGGGACTTGAACAAATTACCCACCACTGGCAAATCGCCCAATAATGGTACTTTGTTAATCGTATCGCTATTATCTTCTTCGTAGATGCCACCAACGATCAACGTACCACCATCTTCCACCATTGCCTGAGTATTCAAGTTTTTAGTCTGAATACATTTCGTAATCAAAGAGTCCACTGTACAGTCTTGCGGTGTATCCTTGGTAATTTTTACAGTCATGATAACTTGACCATCAGGCGTTACATTCGGCGTTACCGTTAAGCCCAGCACGGCTTTTTTGAACGATACCGAGGTTGCACCACTGGAAGATGCCTCCTGATACGGAATTTCAGTACCAGACTCAATAGTAGCTTCTCTACGGTCTTGTGTCAGGACACGCGGATTAGAAATGGTCTTACTTTTACCGGTAGCTTCCGAAGCAGAAATTTCCAAACCTAATGCACCCGATGACAAAGCTCGCACCAAAGCAATATTATTAGTCGCCGCTGCCGCAGGCAGGCTAATATTCGGTTGCAAAGACCATGTACGGTAATTTGCATCACCTCGCAAAACAGCCGAATTAGTATTATGGTTATCTTGCGCATTACTCCAAGAGTTACCCCAAGCGTTGCGTCCTTTGGAACCTGCGACACCGAATTTCACGCCCAAATCACGCGAAAAACCGTCTTTTGCTTCAACGATACGGGCTTCAACCATAACTTGACGAGTCGGTACATCCAATTCCTCAATCAACTTACGGAATTTTTTTCTACAACATTTCGATTATCCGTAATAATCAAAGTATTCGTTGCAGGATCAATCAGCGCACTGCCACGGCCGCTCAACAAGGTATTTCTACCATTGGAGTTTCCACTATTGTTGTCGTCCAAACGCAAAATTTTCCGGAACTCTTCTACATTCTTATACTTCAATTGGAAAGTTTGGGAATATAAAGGCCCCAGTTCGGCAATCTCTTTCTCCGCCTGCAAGAAAGCCTTATCTTTAGCCAACAATTCATCACGAGGTGCGATATTGATAATATTGCCTTGTCGGCGCATATCCAAATTACGCGCCTGCATAACCAAATCCAAAGCCTGATCCCAAGGCACATCTTTTAAAGAAAGTGTCATTTTGCCATTCACAGAATCACTGGCTACGATATTAACCCCTGACTCCTTCGCAAGGATTTGCAAAATGGTACGTACTTCAACATCTTGGAAGTCCAGGGAAATTTTACGGCCGCGGAAAGATTTGTTTGGATTTGCATTCAGCCCACTTGATTCCGTACTTGCGGACTTAGGCATTACTTCAAAAGCAAATTGACCATTTGCAGCTTTGGTATTGAAATCCCAATTACCATTATTGCGAATAATGAGTTGAGCATCATTTCCAATACGTTTTAACGTAATATTTTTAACCGGTGTACTGAAATCGGCAACATCCAAACTGCGTTGCGCTTGTGTCGGCAACGGATAATTTTTCAGAGTAATAATAACCCGATCACGTTGTTGCTTCACTTCAGGTTTTCCTGTGAAATCAGGCGCATTCAATTCCACAATACCTGAGTTATGTGCACCCTTCCTGAAGTCAATATTAGCTGAATTTACCGTTTGTTTAACTGCTTCAGACGAGCCTGCCTTCTGACGTGCATTTGCATTATTTGAAATAGCCGTAGAAGTTGTGGTTCGATCAGATGATTCTGTAACGAATACCCATACTTCATTACCATGGACTTCGGTATTATATTGCGCCGCTTTATTCAATCCCAAAACAATGCGAGATCGGTCATTATTCTGAGCCGCAGTAATTTGATTTAACAAAGGATCCGCGTATTCCAATACAGGTTGAGCCAATTGAATATTTGTTTTGGTAAAATCCAAGGCAATTCGGGACGGAGTGGATGTAACAAAGCCGCTCGGGCTAATCACATCCCGGTCAAAACGGATTTTGATAATTTTTTGACTATCCGGCAAAGTTGATACATTAATATCAGTAATATTACCAGCCAATGCAATTTGTGCTGCTGCAATCATACTGATGCCGGCAAATAATTTCGTCATATTCTTAGTTTTCATGAAGTGAGACCCCTTAAATTAGTTTGAATTCGTTGCTGAAGCATTACTGGCATCATTTGAACTATTTTTCAGCATTATTGCTTAATGGCAATTCCGCCTTTCGATAAATCCAATTGCCCGAACTATCCTCAACCAACTCTGTCAAAACAATCAAATCATCAGTAATGCTTTGGATTTTTCCATAATTTTGTCCGATATAGTTCCCCGGATAAACTGTATAGACATGTCCATTTACATCAATAAAACCGACAGTTTTACTGCCATTGCTCAGCATCCCTACGTACCGCATATTTTTCTAAACTGAATGCTTCCAATGCTTCTTTTTGGGCGATTGGGATTTGGAGCGTTGCTACCTTTAGGTGCATTATCCAACCGTCGAAAATCGAATGCATTTAAACCACTGTAAGCTGGTGGATTATAAACAGCCGGAGGGTTCACTACCGGAGCCTCAAATGGAATGATATGAGACTTAGCATCCTGACGTGTCTTAGTCATCCACTCATTCAAATCGTCATATGCCGGTGTACACCCCGTCAATGACAGGATACTTGTAAGTAAGAAAATTTTTATTTTTTTCATGATTTTTCCTATCATTTATTATTTTTGTTCAGAATTGGCTTGGCCATTTTCTGAATTCCCCTGTGCCTGACTCTGCTGAGTGGCAAGTTCTGCTGCTACTTCATCTGCTGGGCGGGCTTTATACGTCGTCGCAATTGCTCTGAGTATCAAAGTATCGTTTTTAATATCTTTGCTATTTTTACCATCTGAGACATGCGATATTTTTAACGACTCTAATGTAATAATCCGCGACAACCCACCAACATCTCTAGCAAATTGATTAATCTGATTATATTTGCCCGTAATCGATATTTCATACGGCAACTTCTGTATCGGCCCATCATTGACTGGAACCTGTGGAATTACACTATCTAAACGAAGGCCGTTTGCTGAACCTGCCTGGTGCAATTCTTGAATCAAAGTAGGAATTTCAGCATCAGTCGGCAGCTGTTTTAACAAGATGTCAAATGAAGAACGAATAGAGGCTAATTCGGCTTTCAAGTTATCTAAACTTGCAGCCTCAATGCTCTTTTTCGTATATGTTTCCTTTAACTCGACTTCCCTTTCCTCTTGGGTTGAGAGTGTTTCCAGCTGTTCACGAAATACTGCTGCATAACCAACAGCCAATACTCCTGCAATCGCTAACGCAGCTAATACAAACTTTGCAGCAGGATTCAACAAATATAAATTCTGAATATCCAAATTTTTTACTTTAGCTGAGGCCATTTACTTTTCCTCCCCGTTCTGTGCTTTCGTCGAATCATCATTAATTACTTCTCTCTCCGACTTGACTGGAATACTCGAGGAACCAATCATAGATTTAATATTGAACTCTTGATAATTATCAATTTTCTTAATTTCCAAGAGTTCTGGCTGCATAAAAATACCTGTACTTGGCAAAGATCGCATAAACATGGCAATTTTATTATCGCTAATCGCTCGGCCTGTAATCTTATAAGAGGTCGGATTTTCTGCATCAAGAGATGTGATATAAGTATTATCTGGAATAACCACATTCAAACTGTCGATGATATATGCAGCTTGGGAGCGTTTTTCTTGCAACTCCTCGACTTTTTGCTTTTTAGCCAAGAAGTTTTCTTTTTCCTGCTGTAATTTTTTTATTTCTCCTAAATCATTATCTAACTTGGTAATTTCTGCTTCCAAAAATGCATTCCTACTTTCTTGATCACTAATAGCATTATTGATCGCTAAATAAGCTATTGCAGATAAACCAACTCCTATTAATAACGAAGAAAGCATCAAAATTTTAAATTGCTGTCTTTTACGTTGCTTAATTTCTTCTCTATATGGAAGAAGGTTAATTTTAATTAATTCAGTCATATTACAATCCCCTTAATGCTAATCCAAATGCAAGTGTCAAAGCAGAAGCATCAACTTGTAACTGTGACAAATCGACCTTACCACCTCGCTCCACATATGTAACTGGTTGAATACATTGTGTCGCTGTATTTGTCTGCGAAAAAATGCTTTCAGCCAAACCAGTCTGTTGTGATGCAGAACCAGTTAATAAAATATGCTTCACATTCGAAAAAGCATCTGTCGGCTGTGTGGTGTAATAAAACTGTAGTACTCTTTGCACTTCCTGAGCCACTTGAACATTAAAGCGGTCTGCGATTTGTGTTTGATAATCAGTTGGCTTGCTCGTAGATACCATCATTTGAGCAGCTTTTTCTTCTGTAACCTGATATGTACGTTGAATCAACTGGTTCAATTGCTCAGTACTTACAGGCATTTCCTGCTTGTATAGAATTTGCCCATTCTGAATAATCAGCGCATACATCTGTGTTGCATAAATCCCAAATATAGCAACTTTTTCATTTGTTAATTCAGGAGCGTACTGGTTAATCCAAAATACGAAGGCATTATGCTGCGCCAATAAATCTAAATCTAACGCCGATAAGGACAATCCCGCCCCCTCAAACATTTCGATCATAGGCTCAACATCATCCTTACGCGCTGCAACCGTCAAAATCTGCTGCCCTGCTGGAATAACAGACGCACCTACGACCTGATAATCATAGTTTATTTCATCGATAGGCCCGATCGAGGAGATTTCAGATTCTGCAAATTCATCCAAATCCAACTCAGTATCTTTTTGTGAATAAACCACTTGCTCGATCGTCGCCAATCCTTGAGGGATAGCTGCAATAATATTCTTGCAAGAACTGCGTAATTGCGAATATGCATGTTGCAAATAAGTAACAAGCTGGTCGTAATCTTGAATTTTGTTACCTTTTACAATATTTTTTTAGGTAATTTAGTAATAACGTATTTTTTTCCAACTGAATTTGGTTTAAACTACGCCCTGACAGCTGAACCATCTTGATGGCATGCTGACTAATATCGATGCCGATGGAAGAACGGTTGCTTAACCCTGAAGAGGACTTTCCAGCCTTACCAGTTGTATTTTTAGGGTTTTTTGACAAGCCAATCATAAGATTTCCCTGTATTATTAGGAGTGAGTAACTGTTTCGATATCCGTAAAGGACTTCCTCTTTACACGAGAAATGCCGTGTTTTATAGAAATCGATATCTATTTTTACTTTATTTAATACCAATAATGGCAAAATTATTACCTAGTCATGATTAAAAAGATTATAACAACCTGTATCGGTTTGATGTTAGGCCTAGCAATTTTTACTACTGGATTGATTGCTATAGCAATTTTAGTAACCTACCCCAAACTCCCCCCCTTAGACTCCTTACAACACTACCAACCCAAAAATGCCATTGACCATTTACTCGGCAGACGGGCAAATTATTGGCGTCTATGGTGAGCAACGGCGTGAATTTACCAAAATCAACGACTTCCCCGATATTCTCAAGAACGCGGTTATTGCCGCAGAAGACAAACGCTTTTACGAACATTGGGGCGTAGATGTTTGGGGCATTGCCCGAGCAGCGATTAGTAATATCGTTGCGGGAGGCGTTCAATCTGGTGCAAGCACTATTACGCAACAGGTTGCCAAAAACTTCTATTTAAGCAGTGAACGTACATTTACCCGAAAATTTAATGAAGCACTTTTAGCCTATAAAATTGAACAATCCTTGAGCAAGGATAAGATTTTAGAGCTTTACTTCAACCAAATTTACTTTGGGGCAGCGTGCTTACGGGTTTGCTTCGGCAGCGCAGATTTATTTCAACAAAAATGTTAAGGATTTGACTTTGGCCGAGGCTGCCATGCTGGCCGGCCTACCTAAAGGCTCCTTCTGCATATAATCCCATTGTGAATCCTGAACGCGCCAAACTGCGGCAAACTTATATCCTGAATAATATGCTGGAAGAAGGGATGATTACGTCTCAGCAACGTGACGACGCATTAAAAGAAGAATTACATTATGAGCGATTTGTACAAAAAATTGATCAAAACGCGTTGTATGTAGCAGAAATGGTTCGTCAAGAACTATATGAAAAAAATATGGCGAAGAAGCCTACACTCAAGGTTTTTCACGTTTATACAACCGTAAATACCGCAAATCAGCGTGTTGCTACCGAAGCATTGCGCAAAGTCTTAAGAAACTTTGACCGAGGCAGCAGTTACAGAGGAGCGGAAAATTATATTGACCTCAGCAAAACAGATGATGTTGAAGAAACAGTCAGCCAATATTTATCTACTTTATATACTGTGGATAAAATGGTTCCTGCGGTTGTATTGGAAGCTTCCCGGAAAGCAGTACAAATCCAACTACCCAATGGCCGTAAAATGACTCTTGACGCTAAATCGTTAGGGTTTTTGCAGCCAAAGCGGTTAATAATGAAAAAAATGGGAGAAGACCGTATTCGACGCGGCTCTGTCATCAGAGTGAAAAAAATATTGGTAATGGCTGGACTGTTGTACAAGAACCTTTATTGCAAGGTGCATTAGTATCTTTAGATGCCAAAACCGGGGCTGTTCAAGCATTAGTTGGTGGCTATGACTATCATAGCAAAACTTTTAACCGAGCAACTCAGGCCATGCGCCAACCTGGTTCAGCATTCAAGCCTTTTTGTATATTCCGCTGCATTAGCTAAAGGCATGACAGCCTCAACCATGATCAATGATGCCCCAATATCCCTACCAGGAAAAGGAGCAAATGGTAGCGTGTGGTCACCCAAAAATTCAGATGGGCGTTATTCTGGTTATATTACATTGCGCCAAGCATTAACCGCATCGAAAAATATGGTTTCTATCCGCATCCTGATGTCTATCGGAATTGGATATACCCAGCAATATGCCCAACGTTTTGGTTTCAAACCGTCTGAACTTCCCGCAAGTTTATCAATGGCTTTAGGTACTGGAGAAACCACTCCACTCCGTATTGCAGAAGCATATAGTGTTTTTTTGCTAATGGCGGATATAAAATCTCAGCTTATGTGATTGACAAAATCTACGATAGCCAAGGTCGTCTGAAAGCACAGATGCAACCCTTAATTGCCGGAGAAAATGCTCCTCAGGCGATTGACCCTCGAAACGCATATATCATGTATAAAATTATGCAAGATGTAGTTCGTGCAGGTACTGCTCGAGGTGCATCAGCATTAGGTCGAAGCGATATTGCCGGAAAAACCGGAACAACCAATGACAACAAAGATGCATGGTTTGTCGGTTTCAATCCTAAAGTGGTGACTGCTGTTTATGTTGGTTTTGACAAGCCCCGCAGCATGGGGCGTGCCGGCTACGGTGGTACGATTGCAGTTCCAGTCTGGGTAGATTATATGCGTTACGCCCTCAAAGGCACTGAAAACAAAGGCATGAAGGCACCTGAAGGCATAGTTTCTAATGGTGGTGAGTATTATATGAAGGAACGACTGACTACCAGCTCCGATTTAGCCTTAGAAAACGGTGGAGTAGCACCACACCCGACCCCTCAACCATCTAGACGTACTCGTCAACCTTCTGACAATAATATGTCTGATACCCCAAAACTCTAGCCGCCCTGGGCGCCAAGAGTTACAAGAAGAACCGGTTTTGCCAAGCAATACCGGCAATAATAAACAGTTAGACTCCTTATTCTAAAATCAAAATTTTAAATTACTGAAAATAAAGCGGTCTTGTCATTAAAGTAGCAAGGCCGCTTTATTTTAAGGATAATATTTAGATAGATTAAAGAGCCCTACTTGATACAATCAAGCCATCAAACTCATAAGAATCTGCTATTTAAAAAATGATATTTGCTTTCTAAATCCCACCTTCTAATTAATACATACCGTACGCCAACAAACCAATGGCTGCTCAGAATATCTTATTCGACACCAATAAAATCAACCAGATACCTAATATTTTTATCTTTTACTTTGACCTTCACTCAACCCCAAAAAAATAATTTTCATATCTTTCAAAAAGTTATCTTAATTTTTAAAAAAATTTGTTATTGATAATAATTACTATTATTATATAATACCAATTACTCGGATGCCGTCCTGCTTCGAGTCATTAAACAACGATCCCCCTCTTCATTTTCCTATCTTATCGGAGTGCGCATATACGAGACATACTGTTCCCCTTATATCAGATACTCAAAACCGAAAAACACAAAACCCGCTGCTTTTAAGTAACGGGTTTTGTGTTTTTCTCAAGCAAAACATGATTTGAAACCTAGTCATCGCTCCTAAACAATCTATCCCTATGGTTCAAATACACCAAAGGGAAAAACTAATATAGTACGTTGGTTGAGGATCATATTGGCATTTCTATAAAACTGTCTTTACATTCCCTAGTTTTTACCAATCCACTTATACTCTATTAGCAATCAAGAGAAAACAAAAATGGCAGCTTGATTAACAAGCTGCCATTAATTTCCTCAGCGTATCTTTTTACCTGTACTTTTTTTTGAGACATTCCGTCCCAAAGGTTCAAGCTTAAACCCTCCGCCCAATTGGGTATTTAAATTGCTCCATGCAATCAATGACTCGGCTTGATATTGTGCTTTCTGCATTTTTTTAATTGGAGAAGTTCGTTCTGTTTTTTTGCAGAGCAGATAGACCATTATCTAATCCCGCATTGACACGACTATTCGCGTTACGGACTGTTTTTTCAGCAGTTTCCTGCATTTTTTCCCAAACGCTTTGTCGTTTCTGCATATTTTGATAGTCAACAACCGCATCGGCAGCAGCACGCATGGCATTTAAAACAGTACGGTCATAAAGGGCTACCTGTTCATTATATTCGGCACGCCGCCCTGCCAACTTAGATTGTAATGCTCCAGAAGTAAAAATTGGCAGATTTAAGGCAGGAAGTACGCCGATCATACCCGATGTGCGTCCTCGTACAACATTAAAAAGCATCAATATGTGCCAGACCTGCCAAAACTTTGAGTTCTATATTTGGGTAAAACTCAGCTTCTGTTGCTTCAACCGTATTGAACCGAGATTCCAAGATAGCTTTTTGTGCAGCAATATCTGGGCGGGCACCCAATAAATCTGCATGAATTTTATTGACTGGAACAACGGGAACTGCTGCCATTTTTTCAGGCATATACAAAGATAAACTATCAGGGGTTGTCCCGCTTAATATTGCTAAAGCATGACGCACTTTAGCAATTCGGCGCTCTAACTCCAGCTTTTCTAACTGCATACTTTGCTGTTGCATTTCAACCGGATAAAGCGACTCTGCAGAAGCCAGGCGGGCATTAATCCTTCTGCGCATCAGTTGCTGCATCTTGTCTGCAGTTTCCATACGCTCGGATAATAGATTTTGTTGTATTAACAACATCTGCCATGTGAAATATTGTGATGCAACCGCATTAGCGATATCAATGCGCGTTTGATGAGCCTCGTACAGAATGGCCTTGCGCTTTCCTAATATTGATGCGGCCTGTTTCCGGTTTTTACCCCAGAAGTCAAACGACCAAGTACCCTGTAAAGCAGTATTTGCCAATAATAAGGTATGGTCAGTATCAATATGACCGGATGAAGGCTTAGGAGCAACATATGCTCCTGCCCCTCGCGCGGACAACCCGATTTGCATTTTGTTTGCGGCTTCAGTTATTCCCAGCTGCGCTTGTGCTTGTTCGAAGCGCGCCTTAGCAATACGCAAATCGGGAGCATTACGGATAGAGAGTGCAACTAATTGGTTAAGTTTTTTTGATCGTTCAGTTGCATCCACCACGCATCTTGAACCATGGCTGCAGACTTACCTTCAGATAGCCCGTAATTGGTAGGTTCTTCCAAAGGAGCCTGTTTACCGAATTGAGCGCAGGCAGAAAGTAGAATGGCGGTAGCGATACAGATTCCCTGTTTGTAGGGATTGGCTTTCATGGAATACTCCGTTTTATCATCGGTATCCGCCACATCCTGCATCCGCTTTATCAGCCCTCCAGCCGGCGCAGCAGCTTACCCAACAAATATTGCAACTGGTTGTAATCTTCATCGGTGAAATCTTTCCAAGCCTCTTGGCTCGTACTGGAAACCTGCGGCCATACTTTTTGGATAAAAACCTCACCTTCGGGGGTCAATTTTAGCACAATCTGACGGCGGTCCTGCTGGTTGATATAGCGTGCAACCCAGCCTCGGCTAACCATTTCGTCCGACAATCGGGTTGCACTGGTACGGGTCAGATCCATCAAATCACTCAAGCGTGATGGCAAAATTTCACTGTTCGGGCTGACGTAAACCGCCATCAAGGCAAACCAGAGGTTTTCATTGATGCCATATACTTTCAGATTGTCATTCAGATGTGAACTGAGGCGTTCGGTTACGACCCGCAACATCCGCCCTGCCCTGGTCTGCTGCTCGGAAAAATTGAGGCAGGCGGTCAGATAGGGTTTTTTTAATGCCGTGGTCAAATCGGTTTGTGAAAAAAACTCATGGTTTATTCCTCTTAATTACCAACTTCAATCGCTGGGCCCTTCGGACGAGGGCAACGATGAAAAAAATCATTGAATCAAAATACCAAATATTTATTTTTATGTGAACATACTAATCTAATTGACTATTCTTCTGATGAAAAATCTGACAATCGGTTAAAGTTAATAACGAGTGGTACTTTTTATGCATAAAACATTATTTGCATTCGAGCGAACTACCCATTTTTGTCTTCCATCAAACCGACTCTTAGAACTTTCAAACATCTGCTTAGTTCTTACCACATAGCCTCATTTACCCGCAATTGACAGAAATAAGCTGAAAATAAAGCAATCATTTGAAAAATTACATTTTTTTAATCATTTTTTTAAAATTGCGGTTACAATTCAAATCGTTTAATTGCGAATATCTTCAGACGACCTCCGATGCTGAATAAAGGTTACACATCACCCCTGCCTTATATTACAATCCGCCCTTCGTGGTTCGAAAACCTCCCACATTAAAAAACTAAGGAAACCCTCATGTCCCGCAATACCGAAGAGCTGCAAGGCATCTCGCTTTTGGGCAATCAAAAAACCCAATATCCGACCGGCTACGCTCCCGAAATTCTCGAAGCATTCGACAACAAACATCCCGACAACGACTATTTCGTCAAGTTCGTCTGTCCCTGAATTCACCAGCCTCTGCCCCATGACCGGGCAGCCCGACTTTGCCACCATCTACATCCGCTACATCCCGCACATCAAAATGGTGGAAAGCAAATCCCTGAAACTCTACCTCTTCAGCTTCCGCAACCACGGCGATTTTCATGAAGACTGCGTCAACATCATCATGAAAGACCTGATTGCCCTGATGGATCCGAAATACATCGAAGTTTTCGGCGAATTCACACCGCGCGGCGGCATCGCCATTCATCCCTTTGCCAATTACGGCAAGGCAGGTACCGAGTTCGAAGCATTGGCACGCAAACGCCTGTTCGAACACGACAGCCAATAATCCATCCCCTTTTACGCATTTTCAGACGACCTTTTTCATGAGAAGGTCGTCTGAAAGCCTTTCCGAAAGATTTCCATGTACGAATTTACAACAGCGCAACAACAGAAGGCGCTCTTCTGGCTGGTGCTTTTCCATATCCTCATCATTGCCGCCAGCAACTATCTGGTACAATTCCCCTTCCAAATTTTCGGCATCCACACCACTTGGGGCGCGTTTTCCTTCCCCTTCATCTTCCTTGCCACCGACCTGACTGTCCGCATTTTCGGTTCGCACTTGGCACGGCGGATTATCTTTTGGGTCATGTTCCCCGCCCTTTTGCTTTCCTACATCTTTTCCGTTTTGTTCCACGACGGCAGTTGGACAGGCTTAGGCGCGCTATCCGAATTCAATACCTTTGTCGGACGCATCGCCTTAGCCAGCTTTGCCGCTTACGCACTCGGACAAATCCTTGATATTTTTGTGTTCAACAAATTACGTCGTCTGAAAGCGTGGTGGATCGCTCCGACCGCATCAACCGTCATCGGCAACGCCCTGGATACATTGGTATTTTTTTCGCCATTGCCTTCTACGCAAGCAGCGATGAATTTATGGCGGCAAACTGGCAGGGCATCGCTTTTGTCGATTATCTGTTCAAACTCACCATCTGCACCCTCTTTTTCCTGCCGGCCTACGGTGTGATTTTGAATATCTTGACGAAGAAGCTGACGGCACTACATTCTGCTCCCATCGCCAAACAGACGGTTTCTTTTACAAGAAAACTGAAAGGAACGCTAAAAACTGCAGACCCTTATCAAAAACGAAAAGGTCGTCTGAACCTCAAATTCGGTTTCAGACGACCTTTTTTGCTAACAAGTCTCTTATGGCAATCACACAACACATGAAATAAAAACGTTACCTGCCGCTCTTGCTCAAAAAAACGAATGCACTCCCCGCCATGAAGATATGTTTCAAAATGACAACAAATACGTATCTCTGAATTTCTCTCGCAGAAATAACCGCCCTGATATTTCCGTTTAAATTTCCTATCAATTTATCATTGAGATTCTGGCTCATACTGTTATAGTGGATTAAATTTAAATCAGGACAAGGCGACGAAGCCGCAGACAGTACAGATAGTACGGCAAGGCGAGGCAACGCCGTACTGGTTTAAATTTAATCCACTATATTTGAAAGCCACTCCCAAACAACTTGTCTCAAGCCGTATGAACTGGAAAAAGTTTTCGTATCCATCCCAATGTAAAAGGTCGTCTGAAACCTTAAACCTGGTTTTCAGACGACCTTTTAAGGCATACCCCAATACTATGGGCAGCCTGATTAATCCAACTGCGCCACAGAAACAGGCAACCCGCGGATAGAGGCAAGTATGGTATTTGCCGATTTCTGCTGCTGACGGAATGCAGCCATATTGGTTGGCGTCAGCTTGGGTGTCGGCAGGGCAACCGTAGTCGGGTTGACAGGTTGACTGTTCACGCGTGCTTCATAGTGTAGGTGCGGACCGGTAGAACGTCCCGTCGTACCGACGAATCCGATCACTTCGCCTGCACGCACCACACCTTGGGCAGGCGTAAACGCGCTCATATGCCCGTATAAGGTTTCAACGCCGTTAGAATGGCGGATCATAACGGTATTACCGTAGCCGCCCTTCCAGCCTTTGAAGGTAATCACGCCGTCAGCGGTCGCTTTAATCGGCGTACCGGAAGGGGCTGCGTAGTCAATACCGGTATGCATACGGACGGTATGTAAAACGGGGTGGACCCGGTAACCGAACGGGGATGAAATGCGCGTATAGACAACAGGCTCGATGTTGAAGCCCGCTTTTTGCTGGAGCGATTTGCCGCTTTGATCATAATAGCTGCCGCTCTCTTCGTCGCCTTTACCCTGGCTGTAATAATAGGCTTGATAGCTTTTACCGCCTTTGACAATTTCGGCTGCCAGAATATTGCCCGTACCCATTTGTTGTCCGCGGAAATACATGCTGTCATACAACAATCGTATCACATCGCCTTCTTTCAAATCCTCCAAGCTCAGTACGTCGGAGAAAATTTCGCTCAGCGACTCACGGATTTCGACAGGAATTTCCGCCTGCGCCATTGCACCGCGCGCAGAAGTGCGGACAACGACGGAACGCAGGGTCGGCATGGTCTTCATATCCACTTCCGATGTAGAAGCCTGCCATTTGCCTTTGACTTTTTCCAAAGCGACAAGGTTGCGCTCAAGCTCTTCATCCGTGAAAAACTGTACGTCGGTAACTTGTCCCGAAGCATCGATGCGGATATTGACAGACTGGTTGGCGCGCAAATGTTGCATATCGCGTTCCGCACTGTTTTTTTCGCCATGATTTGCTTGATGTCGGTTTGGGGGACCCCCATGCGGGTAAGCACATCGGCGAGTGAGTCGCCCTGCTGGACGACTTCTTGCGCCCAGTAACTGGACTGAAAATTGCCGGTTTCAACATAAACCGCCGGCAGCTCTTCAGAAACGCGCTCGACTTTAAATCCTTGATACTCGGGAACAGGTTCGGTTACTGCATAGGCAGTCATCGCGCCGGAAACGGGCAAAAGGATGCCCAACAGAGACCAGCGGATAGGGTTTGTTGTGCCAAAATCGGCGCAATAAGGGAAATCGGGTTGTTTCGATCACGAATTATCCTTTTTAATGCGGCGGTGCGGCTGCTTTATCAATCCGCACGGGCAATGTGATTTTTCATTTAAAAAGAAGACTGTCTGCTATTTATCCGTCTTTCAGACGACCTTTTTTTCATAGTCCGGCAAACAGCACAATGGGGAACCAAGGGCGTATTATCAAGGCTATTGTTTTGATTTACACCCGTTTTTTTCTGAAATTTACGTCCGTAATTATATCACAATCGCGTATATTGCTTCAAACGTCCCATCCCATAGACATTTGGGAATGGCCGGCATTCTCCCTTAAAATGATGCTTTTTCCCAACCTGCCGCCTGCCATGAACCTGACCCTTGCCATTCCGTCGCTGAACCGCCAAAGCGACGAATCCGTCCCCCCTCTTATCCTGCCAGCCTTCAACCGTCTGCTGCGCTTCGGACATTTACACAAACAAGCAGTTGAAACATCAAAATTTTACGGGCGTTATTTATGGGATGGCAGTCTGCTCGAACACGCAAAAAAACTGCTGCAAACGTTCCACAGCAACAACCTGCCGCATTGGCTTCTCCGCTATGGCAGCAGATGGGTTTGCACCAAGTCAGCGTCGTTGGCGGCGAATATATCGGTATTGCCACTGACGAGGCAGATGAATTATGTCGCGAACTGTCTGATTTTTATCAGGACGAGGGTTGGCGATTTATCCCCGTTCGCCCCGATTTGTGGCTTGTCTTATTACCCAATCCGCAAGACTGGCAAATTCAGCCCATATTGGATATTTACGGACAAATGGGGTCGTCTGAACAAGCCTCGGGCAAAGATAGCGGACAATGGTTAGCAAAGCAGACAGAAATTCAAATGTGGCTGCACCAACACCCGATCAACAACATTCGCCACCAACTCGGAACACCGCCGATAAACGGTCTGTGGCTGTGGCATGATATTCAAGGGACGCAGCAATCATCCGCCCTATTCTCCGACAGCCCGTGGGCGCAATTTGCCTCCGACCGCATAGATGCACCATACGACTTTCGCGCCTTTGCCTCTTGGATGCAAGAAACAAGAACAGACACTGCCGTCATTTTTATGGATGGTTTGACCGTTACCGGGTCGACGGCGGACGTACTGACCTACCAAGATATTTTGCAGGATTGGGAACAACGCTGGTTCGACCCGATTTGGCAGGCGCTACACACAGGTCGTCTGAAAAAACTGACCTTGACGACCGATGGGGAAAACGGCGGCGTATTAACACTCACACCCAAATCGCGTTGGAAATTTTGGCGGGCTGAAAAAAACGTTTACAGGGATTTGGTAAATTGAATCGCAAAAGGTCGGCGGATTCGCATTTGAAGTGCAACTTTCCATAACAGAAAAAGGCCAGTATGCGGTAGCATACGGCCTTTCCTGCAAGAAAGATTGCCATGTGCTACACACAACTGACCCAAGACGAACGGTACCATATCCAATACCTGTCCCGCCACTGCACCATCGCCGAAATCGCCAACCACAAAAGCACCATCAGCCGCGAAATCAAGCGACACTGCATCCAAGGACAGCAATACAGCGCCGATAAAGCACAGAAGCAAAGCCGGCTGACCAAAAAAAGCACCGGCGAAAACCCCTATAAGCTCGATTCGCAGCTGATTCAACACATCGACACCCTTATCCGCCGCAAACTCAGTCCCGAACAAGTATGCGCCTACCTGCATAAACACCACGAGATCACACTCCATCACAGCACCGTTTACCGCTACCTCCGCCAAGACAAAAGCAACGGCGGCACTTTGTGGCAACATCTCAGAATATGCAGCAAACCCTACCGCAAACGCTACGGCAGCACATGGACCAGAGGCAAAGTGCCCGACCGCGTCGGCATAGAAAACCGACCTGCTATCGTCGACCAGAAAACCCGCATCGGCGATTGGGAGGCCGACACCATCGTCGGCAAAAATCAGAAAAGCGCGTTATTGACCTTGGTCGAACGCACTACCCGCTACACCATCATCTGCAAATTAAAGAACTTAAAAACCGAAGACACTGCCCGGGCGGCCATTAGGGTATTAAAGGCATATAAAGCCAGAGTCCACACCATCACCATGGATAACGGCAAAGAGTTCTACCAACACACCAAAATAGCCAAAGCATTGAAGGCGAAAACCTATTTTTGCCGCCCTTACCATTCTTGGGAGAAAGGGCTGAATGAGAACACCAACGGACTCATCCGACAATATTTCCCCAAACAGACCGATTTCCGAAACATCAGCGATCGGGAGATACGCAGGGTTCAAGATGAGTTGAACCACCGGCCGAGAAAAACACTTGGCTACGAAACGCCAAGTGTTTTATTCTTAAATCTGTTCCAACCACTGGTACCCTAGTGTTGCACTTGAAATCCGAATCCAAGGTCGTCTGAAAAGTCGTGATGTCGCTCTAGATTTCAGAAGAAATCCAACTTCCATCATCCTTCCAGCCATGAATTTCAAATAAAACCAATTTATCCCTCATACAAGATATAAAAAGGTCGTCTGAAACCCTGTTTTTGGATTTCAGACGACCTTTGCTTTGCTTCAGCTAAGAGCCGTTAGCTTACCACTGGTACAACGCACCTGCCCCGACACCGACGTGGCCGTCTGTGTTGGCAGAGAAGTTGCCTTTAACAACCCAGTTACCGCCGTCGCTCATCGCAGACACGCCGATTGCCATGGCGGATTGACCACCGTAGTAGCCGCTACCCACGCCGATACCGGTTGCACCCGGACGGGTTACTTGCGGAATCGAGCCTTGTGCAATCGCACCTGCCACGCCTGCATAGGCTTTTTTGCCGACGCGTTCGATGTTGTTTTTGCAGGGCGTTACCCACACCGGCGAGCTGGTTCAGGTTGACCGCATCGGTACCTTCTTTCGCCGGGGCGACGTTGGTGATGCGTTGTCCGCCGTTGTTCAGACCGATCGGGCTGAGGCTAACGGTATTCGCCGGATTATGGGCGGTCGGTGCAGCGATGCTGACACCTTGCGCGTTAACGGTTACACCGCCTGCGGTCACGCTGGTTACGTCGAGTTTATCGGCAGTAGCAACGTTATACACGGTCTGTCCGTTGTTGCCGGTCGTTTGGTTAACGACGACGTTCTTACCTGCGGTAACTTCGGTTTTCGCTGCTGTCGCTTGTGTCGCTACGTTAGCAATCGCCTGGTTGGTGTAATACAACTGGCTGCCGTTGATCGCATCGGTCGAATCCGCCGATACCACACCTGCCGCCACACCTTGAACCTGACGGGTCTCGTCCGTGCCGTTGCCGACGGTGACGACGCCGACGACTTTGTTCGCGGCGGCAGCCGAACCTGCTTTTGCCTGCCACGGCTTTGTCGTTCAGACCGCCGTAGGTGTAGGCTTCGCCTTTGGCCGCATCAGCCGTATGGATGCCTTGGGTTTGGGCGCGGTCGCCGAGGTAGACGGAGTCGTTGACTGTGGCTTTGATGTTGCTGCCCAATGCGTAGGCGTTGTCGGCGGATACGTTGTTGTTGTTACCGATGGAGTAAGAGCTGTTGCCGCTTACTACGGTCGGGTCACCGATGGCGCCGGAGTTTTTGCCGCTGACGATGTTGCCGGTACCGATGGCGATGGTGTTCTCGGCGTTGGCTTTGGCGCCTTTACCGATGGCGATGGCGTTGGTGCCTTTGGAGGCGGCTTGGAAGCCGACCGCCGTGGCGTATGCGCCGCTCGCGCTGGAGTCTTCACTGTTGCGTGCCTGTACGTCGGGGTTCACTTCGCCGTCGTTGGTATGGAAGAACTTGATACCTTGTTCGTTCATACGGCCTACGGCTTCGATGACGTTGTTGGTCACGTACATGCCTTGGTCTTCGACGTTGTAGGTCACGAGGCTGTAACCGTTGGACTGGGCAATCTTGGTCTCGTTCGTGACGTTGGTCACGTTCGGATTGTTGCTGTTGTCCACCAGGGTAATGTTTTTGATATTACCCAAGCCTGCTTTGCCGTCCGCTTCGACTGACGGCGGTGCGGTGTTGACGTTGCCGCCGTTGCTGCCGATCAGTTCGTAAACCTGGTGCAGTTGTCCGCCGTTGACGGCATCGGTGCTGCCTGCGGCGACGGTGCCTGCGGCGACGCCAGTCACTTTCTTACCGCCTGCGTTGATACCGTCGGCAGTGATGTTGACATCGCCTGCTTTCAGACCGTCTTTGCCCAGCGCGACTTTGTCGCCGACGTTGACGCCGTTGTTGTTCACAACCGTATCGCCTGCTTTGACGCTGTCTACTTTCAGGTCTTTGTTGAGGCCGACCTGAATGCCGTTCGCGCCTGCGGTGGTGGTGATGTTGGCATCGCCTTTAACCGCAACGGTATCGCCCAGTTTGTTGGCAACGGTCGTACCGCTGTCGCCTGCGAAGCTGATGCCTTTGTTGTCCACCGCGTCTTTCGCCGCGACGCCTTTGGCGATGTCGGCTTTGACGGCTTTAGACAGGTCAACCGCGTAGTCGGTTACGTTATTGGCGTCTTTGTTGCCTTTGGTCACGACGATGTTGTCGGAACCTGCGGAGACGCTCGCGCCGTCTGCGTTGACGGTGTAAACGGTTTGACCGTTCGCACCTTGTTTGCTAGTGACACCGGCGATGTTGGTACCGGCTTCGACTTCGGTCTTGGCGGCGGCAGTCAGACGGTTCAGCTGTCCGACGTTGGCGGCATCGGTGTCTTTCACACCGGCGGCAACATTACTGATGGCTTTGTTGCCTGCGTTGATGCCGTCAGCGGTGATGTTGACATCGCCTGCTTTCAGACCGTCTTTGCCCAGTGCCACTTTGTCGCCGATTTTGACGCCGTCGTTGTTCACAACGGTATCGCCTGCGGTGAAGCTGTCGGCTTTGAGGTTAGGTGCGGTCGCCACTTTGTAAGTGGTACTGCCGTCGGCATTTTGCTCAGGTGTGACGACGATGTTGTCGTTGCCGCTGTCCACTTTGGATGTCGCTTTCGCTGCGGCTGCTTTGAGCTGCGCAACGTTCACTGCGTCGGTGTCGTCCGTACCTTTGGCTACGTTGGCAATTTTGTTGCCGCCGTTGTTCAGACCGTCTTTGGTCAGGCTGACAGGTTTGCCTGCTTTGCCGTTGCCCACAGTCAGTCCGTTATCAGTCAGAACGCTGTCGCCTACGGTTACTTTGTCGAAGGAGACGTCGTCTGAAGTCGCGACGGTGATGTTCTTACCGTTGCGGCTGACTTTGACGTTTTTGCCTTCTTTGAAAGTCACGGTGTCGCCTGCGCCGATTTTTTTCAGACGAGGTTTCGTCGTTGGCATTCAGGTTCCAACCTTTGTCGGCAGTTTCTTTCACTGCGGCAATGGCGTCGTGGACGTTGTCTTTGCCGGTGCCGCCGATGTCGGTAGTGGTCACGTTGCCTTTGTTGTTGGCTGCGTTACCGCCGAGCAGGTTCGCCAGGTTGGCTTGGGCTGCGTTCAACTGCTCTTCGCTTGCGGCTTGGCCTTTAGTGGCAAAGTCCGCACCGCCCAGGGTGGTGTTGCTCAGACCGGAAATCAGACCGGCAGTACCGTCGATTACGAGCGGTTTGTTGCCGTTGCCTGCTTTGCCGACGGTAATCTTGTCGGCCAACGAGAAGCCGATGCCGTTTTTCGTCGGCGCGGGTCAGAATGTTGCCGTCGCCTTTGACGCTCAGGCTGTCACCCAGTTTCTTCGCACCGGTCGTGCCGTTGTCGGCGGCAAAGGTCAGACCTTTGTTGTCCACCGCGTCTTTCGCCGCTACGCCTTTGGCGATGTCGGCTTTGGCTTCGTCGGTCAGGTCGAGGGCGTAATCGGTAACACCGTCGGCGTCTTTCGCACCTTCGCTGACTTTAACCGCACCGTTAGCCGCTTGGCTGAGGGTGGTCTTGTCGGCATTGACGGTGTACTCGGTGTTGTTGCCGTCCACTTTTTTTCGCTGACGGTCACGTTCTTACCGGCAACGACGGTGGTGGTTTTTTTCGGTGGCGGCGAGTTGTTCGTTCAACTGGGCGACGTTGACGGCGTCGGTGTCTGCCGTACCTTTGGCTACGTTGGCAATCTTGTTGCCGCCGTTGTTCAGACCGGCATTGGTCAGAGACACTTGGCTTGGCGAACCGTCCGCACCGATTTTTCAGACCTTCTCCGCTCAGTACACTGTTGCCGGAGATGAAGCTGTCGGCCAGTACGGTAGTAGCGGAAACCGTACCGAATTCGACGTCGTCTGAAGTCTCAATCGTCAGCTCTTTACCGCTGCGTTTCACTCGGATGTTCTTACCTTGTTTCACGGTCACGGTGTCGCCCACAGCGATTTTTCTCGCTGTCGGTCTCGTCGTTCGCTTTCAGGTTCCAGCCTTTATCAGCAGTTTCTTTAACTGCGGCAATGGCTTCGTGGACGTTGTCTTTACCTGTACCACCAATGTTGTTGGTCGTAACGTTGCCGTTGTTGTTGGCTGCGTTGCCGCCCAAGATGGTTGCCAGGTTCACTTGGGTAGCATCCAGCTGGGCTTCGGTCGCGGCTTTGTTCGATCCGGCCAATGGGGCGCTGCCCAATGTGGTGTTGGTCAGTCCGCTAACAATACCTTCTTTACCGTCAATCACGACCGGTTTGCCGCCGTTCGCTGCGTCTTTGCCGATGGTTACTTTCTCGGCCAGGCTGAAGTCGATCGCTTTGCCTGTGCCGCTTGTGGTAACGATGTTCTTGTCTTTGCTTGTGTAGGTAACGGTATCGCCCAAGTTGACTTTTTCAGACGACCCGTTGTCCGCAACGATGTTCAGACCTTTGTTCAACTCTTTACCAACCTCGTTCAATGCGTCTTGAACGGTGTGTACAGGTGTACCCGCCGTACCGTCGGCATGATTGACGGTAAAGTTGGGCTCTGCGATAGAACCATCCGCACCAACAGTCGTATTCAGCGCTGTTGCCAACGGTTTGATTTGGCTGACGTTCACTCCGTCGGTGTCTTCAGTACCTTTGGCTACGTTGGCAATCTTGTTGCCGCCGTTGTCCAGTCCGGACTTGGTCAGGGATACGGGATTGGCTCCATTGGCAATGGTCAGACCATCAGTCGTCAGTACGCTGTCGCCTGCGGTGACTTTAGGCGTGGTCAGTCCGGTAGTGGTCAGTTCGCTGTTGCCGACTGTCACTTTGTTGAATGCAACGTCGTCTTCAGTCTCGACAGTCAGATCTTTACCGCTGCGTTTCACTCGGATGTTCTTACCTTGTTTTACGGTTACGGTGTCGCCCGCAGCGATTTTCTCGCTGTCGGCTTCGTCGTTCGCTTTCAGGTTCCAGCCTTTATCAGCAGTTTCTTTAACTGCGGCAATGGCTTCGTGGACGTTGTCTTTACCTGTACCACCAATGTTGTTGGTCGTAACGTTGCCGTTGTTGTTGGCTGCGTTGCCGCCCAAGATGGTTGCCAGGTTCACTTGGGTAGCATCCAGCTGGGCTTCGGTCGCGGCTTTGTTCGATCCGGCCAATGGGGCGCTGCCCAATGTGGTGTTGGTCAGTCCGCTAACAATACCTTCTTTACCGTCAATCACGACCGGTTTGCCGCCGTTCGCTGCGTCTTTGCCGATGGTTACTTTCTCGGCCAGGCTGAAGTCGATCGCTTTGCCTGTGCCGCTTGTGGTAACGATGTTCTTGTCTTTGCTTGTGTAGGTAACGGTATCGCCCAAGTTGACTTTTTCAGACGACCCGTTGTCCGCAACGATGTTCAGACCTTTGCTGACTTCTTCGCCCACTTTGTCCAAAGCGTCTTGAACTGTACCAACAGCATCATGTTTCGTACCGTCTGCTTTGGTTACAGTAAAGACAGGAGCTGCGATCGCACCGGTAGTCGGGTTGATGCTGCTATTCAACGCTTTGGCAATCGGGTTCAGCTGGCTGACGTTAACCGCATCAGTGTCTGCCACACCTTTGGCTACGTTGGCGATTTTGTTGCCGCCATTGTTCAGACCGTAAGTAGTCAGAGACACTTGGCTCGGAGAGCCGTCTGCACCAATCTTCAGACCGTCGGTAGTCAATACGCTGTTGCCTGCGATAACGTTTTCGGCAACTACGCTGGCAGCTTCTACGGAATCAGCTTTGACATGAGCAAACTCAACGTCGTCTTCAGTCTCAACCGTCAGATCTTTGCCGCTGCGTTTCACTCGGATGTTCTTACCTTGTTTCACGGTCACGGTGTCGCCCGCAGCGATTTTCTCGCTGTCGGCTTCGTCGTTCGCTTTCAGGTTCCAGCCTTTATCAGCAGTTTCTTTAACTGCGGCAATGGCTTCGTGGACGTTGTCTTTACCTGTACCACCAATGTTGTTGGTCGTAACGTTGCCGTTGTTGTTGGCTGCGTTGCCGCCCAAGATGGTTGCCAGGTTCACTTGGGTAGCATCCAGCTGGGCTTCGGTCGCGGCTTTGTTCGATCCGGCCAATGGGGCGCTGCCCAATGTGGTGTTGGTCAGTCCGCTAACAATACCTTCTTTACCGTCAATCACGACCGGTTTGCCGCCGTTCGCTGCGTCTTTGCCGATGGTTACTTTCTCGGCCAGGCTGAAGTCGATCGCTTTACCTGTGCCGCTTGTGGTAACGATGTTCTTGTCTTTGCTTGTGTAGGTAACGGTATCGCCCAAGTTGACTTTTTCAGACGACCCGTTGTCCGCAACAATATTCAGGCCCTTGGTCAACTCGTCGCTCACTTTGTCCAATGCTTCTTGAACAGTATGTACAGGAGTCCCTGCCGTACCGTCCGCTTGTTTGACGGTAAAGTTAGGCGCTGCGATTGAGCCGTCTGTATCGACAGTCGTATTCAACGCTGTTGCCAACGGTTTGATTTGGCTGACGTTCACACCGTCCGTGTCTTCCGTACCTTTGGCTACTTTGGCAATCTTATTACCACCGTTACTCAGTCCGGCCGTGGTCAGAGACACTTGGCTCGGAGAATTATCCGCACCAATTTTCAGACCCTCGGTAGTCAAGACGCTGTTGCCTGCGATAACGGTTTCTGCAATCACATTGGTGGCATTGACGGCATTGAATTCAACATCGTCTGAAGTGGCTACGGTGATGTTTTTTTGCCGTCGCGGGTCACTTTGATGTTTTTTTGCCTTCTTTAATGGCTACTTCATCATCAGGACTGATTTTTTTCAGACGACGTTTCTTCATTGACCTTCAGCTTCCAGCCTTTCTCGGCAGTCTCCTTCACAGACTTGATTGCGTCATGAACCGTATTTTGGTTAGTCCCGCCAATGTTGCTCATAGCGATATTGCCGTTGGTATTTTTCTGCGTTACCGCCCAAAAATGGTTTTCAGGTTCACTTGGCTAGCATTCAGCTGTTCTTCGGTCGCAGCTTGGCCTTTGGTGGCAAAGTCCGTACCGCCCAAGGTTTTGTTGGTCAGTCCGCTTACCGTGCCGTTCGTACCGTCAAGGACAATCGGAGTGCCGCCGGCTTTGCCCAACGTAACTTTGTCGTTCAAACCGAAATCAACTTTGCCTCCCGGCAGGGTTTTGGTCTTAATGTTGCCATCGGTACCGGTGTAAGTAACGGTGTCGCCCAAGTTGACTTTTTCAGACGACCCTTCATCAGCGGCAATAACCAAACCTTTCTTCAACTCTTCGCCCACCTTATCCAAGGCTTCTTGAACCGTACCGACAGCGGTATTTTTCGTGCCGTCCGCTTTAGTTACGGTGAACGCGGGCGCAGCCACTTCACCCGTTATCGGGTTGACTGTTGTGTTCAATGCGGCTGCAATCGGTTTAAGTTGCTCGACATTTACCGCGTCGGTATCCGCAGTGCCTTTGGCGATGTTGGAGGCTTTGTTGCCGCCGTTGTCCAGACCAGACTTGGTCAGGGAAACAGGAGCGTTTGCTGCGCCATTGGCAATAGTCAGTCCGTTGCCGTTCAACACGCTGTCGCCGACCGTGACTTTATTGAAAGCAACGTCGTCTGAAGTGGCTACGGTGATATTCTTACCATCGCGGGTCACGGTAATATTTTTTTACCTTGTTTGATGGCTACTTCATCATCAGGACTGATTTTTTTCGGCCTGTGCCGAAGTTTCTTCGTTGACTTTCAGCTTCCAGCCTTTTTTTCAGCAGTTTCTTTCACAGACTTGATCGCGTCGTGAACCGTATTTTGGTTAGTCCCGCCGATATTGCTCATGGCGATATTACCGTTGGTGTTTTCGGCATCACCACCCAAGATGTTTTTCAGGTTCACTTGGGTTGCATCCAGCTGGGCTTCGGTTGCGGCTTTGTTTGAAGTCGCGAAGCCAGTACCGCCTAACGTAGTATTGCTCAAACCGCTCACTGTTCCAGTCGTACCATCGATGCTGACAGGTTTGCCTGTGTCTTGACCGATTTTGACGGTATCGGCAAGTTTCAGTTGTACGCCGCCTTCAACTGTTTCGCTGACAATGTTGCTGTCGCCTTTGATGTTGACAGTGTCGCCCAATGCGTATTTTTTGCTGCCTTCTGTACCGCCAACGTTGATGCCTTTGGCGATATTTTCGGCATTGGTGTTGGCTTTCTGATCAACTTTGTACAGTTGCGCTCCATTAACAGCATCGGTGCTGTCAGCCGCAAGTGTGCCTTCGGCAACTTTGGTGATTTTGTTACCGCCGTTGTTCAGACCGTTTTTAGTCAGGGATACGGAAGAGCCTGCTGTACCGTTGGAGATGGTCAAACCGCTTCCGTTCAACTCGCTGTCGCCTGCGGTTACTTTGGGCGTATTCAACCCTGCACCTGTCAACTCGCTGCCACCGACGGTAACTTTGTCAAAGGCCACTTCATTCGAAGTCGCTACGGTGATGTTTTTGCCGTCGCGAGTTACTTTGATGTTTTTTTGCCATCCTTGAATGTTACCGTTTCGCCTGCCGCCACTTTTTTTCAGCAGTATCGCCGTTGGCTTGCAGATTCCAGCCTTTTTTTCAGCGGTTTCTTTGACGGATTTAATCGCATCGCTGACGGTAGTCTTACCTGTTTCGCCGATGTCGGCAACCGTTACCGTACCGTTTTGGTTGGTTGAACCTGTACCCAAAACATCTGCCAGATTGGTTTGCGCGGCATTTATCTGCTCTTCAGTCGCGGCTTGGCCTTTGACTGCAAAGTTTGTACCGCCCAAGGTTTTGTTGGTCAGTCCGCTTACCGTGCCGTTCGTACCATCGATAGTAACAGGATTGCCGCCTGAAGCGTTTTTTTGCCGACGGTGACGGTATTGGCAAGGCTGAAGTCGATTTCGTTGCTGCCTACAGTCGTTACGATATTTTTATCTTTGCTCGTGTAGGTAACGGTTTCGCCCAAATTGACTTTGTCCGCATTGCCGTTGTCTGCGGCAATGGTCAGGCCTTTATTCAACTCGTCGCTGACTTTGTTCAAAGCATCTTGAACGGTATGTACAGCCGTGCCTGCCGTACCGTCGGCTTGTTTGACGGTAAAGCTCGGCTGTCCGACCGTACCGTCTGCACCAACGGTCGTGTTCAATGCGGCTGCAAGCGGTTTGATTTGCTCGACATTTACCGCGTCGGTGTCTGCCGTACCTTTGGCTACTTTGGCAATCTTATTATTGCCGTTATCCAGACCGTTTTTGGTCAGGGAGACAGGGGCGTTTACTGCACCATTGGAGATAGTCAATCCGTTATCCTCCAACACGCTATTGCCCGCAGTTACTTTAGGTGTAACCAATCCTGCATTCGTCAGCGTGCTGTCGCCTGCTTTCAAAGTAGTCGCAGTTACGCTGGTCAACGTAATATCGTCATTCAGCTTGACAGTAACATTGTCGTTATCGGCAGAAGTAGTGATGTTGCTGCCGCCTTTAATGCCGACACGTTCGCCCAGTTTTTTGCTTGAAGTCGAAGTGCTACCGTCCGCATCAAAAGTCAGACCTTTATCAGCCAGCTCTTTAAGCTGTGCATAATTCACAGCATCATCTTCATTTTCACCTTTGGCAACTTTGGTGATCTTATTGCCACCGTTGTTCAAGCCGGACTTGGTCAGGGATACCGGGGCACTTGCCGTACCGTTGGCAATGTTCAGTCCATCATTCGTCAGTACGCTGTCACCTGCCTTCAACGTATCGGCAGTTACACTGGTCAACGTAATGTCGTCTTTCAGTTTGACTTTAATGCCGTCTGTACCCGCTTCGGTAACCACATTTTTGTTGTCGCCTTTAATTGCCAGCGTTTCGTCCAGTTTTTTGGTTACAGGAGAACCACTATTGCCGTTAAAGGTAATACCTTTGGTATCGACGATATTTTTTGCTTCCACACCCTTTTGAATCTCAGCTTTGGCGGCATCTGTAAGGTCAAGTTCGTAGTTGGTGGTTTTGGTTTGGTTACTGCTTGTCGTTTCAGACGACTTCAATGCCAATTTACCGTCAGCTTTTACACTGACCGTGGTCTTGTCGGCATGGACGGTGTAAGTCGTTTTATTACCTGCTTCCACAACAGCAACATGGGTATTGTCGCCCTTTTCAACCACGCTGGTTTTTTTCGCTGTTAGCAACAGCCTCATTGATGGCTTGTGCAACATCGGCAGCCGTGGCGAAAGCATCGCCCGTCTTTCCAGCATTAACCGTACCATCCGTACCTGCTGTCAACGTAGATTTATTGACATTGAACGCAACGGTGCCGTTTTTGTTTTTCGGCGGTCGTACCTGTGCCGTCAACGAAGTTCAGCGTGGAATCGTCTTTAGTCAATGTTTTGGCATCTGCACCGTTGACTTGTACGCCGATGTTTTTGCAATGCGCTGTCGGCTTTTTGTCAAAGAGGCTTTGGTTTTTGTCAGACAAATCCAGATTGTAGGTAGTGACATTGGTGGTTGTATCTTCAGACGACGTAAGTTTCAGACCGTTGTCTGCGCCTGAGGCGGAAACAACCGTGCCTTTGGCATTGACGGTGTAAATCGCCTGACCGTCCGCACCGTCGGTTTTCTTCACTTCGGCAACATTCGTACCTGCTTGAACCTCGGTTTTCGCAGCTTTGACTTGTTTGTAGCTTGCTGCGTCATTATCTGCCACGCCGTCGGCAATGTTGGTAATCTTGTTGCCGCCGTTGGAGAGTCCGCCCGCAGTCAGGCTCACAGGGTTGCTGCCGGAGCCGATGGTTACGCCGGAACCGTTAACGGTCGTGCCAGCAGCGGTTACATCGCCGCTGAAGGCTGCGGAAGTCAGGCCGGTCAATTCTTTTGCCAATTTGACGTTCAACGTGTGATTTTGGTCGTCTGAAACTACACCAATATTATTATCGGATAGCTTAGTCTTATCAGTTTGTCCGCCTTTAACGGCCACGGTGCTGCCAAGTTGACGGTCAAATTTCGTACCGGTATCGCCTTCGAAATTCAACGGCGTGCGTACGGCATTGCTTAAAGCGGTGAGCGCGTCACCCACTTTGTTGTAATTAGCTACGCTTGCTTTTGAAGGGTCGCCTGAAATAACGTTGTAAGTCGGCGCAGTAATCGTGCCGTCGGGATTCACTTTAGTACCGATGGCTTCAGCGATTTTGTTCAATTGGGAAACATTGACCGCATCATTGTCTTTAGCACCGTTCTTCACATTGCCGACTGTGGTCGGAGTAGTGGTTTGAGGATCGGTCGGGTTCAATGCAGCGATGGTTACATCGCCTGTGTACGGAGTGCTGTCGTCAATATGTTTGAACGATACGGTTTTCACACCTGTACCCTGATCAACAGTTACTTCACGTCTCAGAATTCTGCCGTCTGTACCCACATAAGAAAACGGAGCATCATTATTGACAGTCGTCAGTGTGCTGACGCGCAGGTTTGCCATCGCATCTTGCAACTGACCCAGATTAACCGCGTCTTTGGTATCAGTACCACTCAAAACATTGGTAATCTTGTTGCCACCCATATCCAATCCACCCTTAGCGGTAACTTTGCCCGTAAATTCCGGATTATCAACGGTATTGATGCTGACGGTTGCACCGTTTTGACGCAGGGCAATATTTTTGCCCGCTTCCAGCGTAATGGTTGAACCGCTGGTAACGTCTTGCAGTGTATGGTTTTCCGATACACCGTTGGTACCACCAGTTTTTGCTATCGTCAGTTTGAATGGTTTGTAAGCATTAGTATTCAGCTCACGGATAGCCGCATCGATAGTATTTTTGACCTGTACCGCCGATGTCTCTCGTCGTCAAGCTGCCGTCTTCAGCCAACTTTGCATTACCGCCCAATACGTCTTTAACGGTTTTTGGCAGTATTACCCAAAACGTTTTTGTACCGCGTACAGCTGGCTGCCGTTGATGGCATCCGTAGACGCGCTAGAAATTTCGCCCGGAGCAACGTTTTTCAATTGGCGTTCGTAGCCTGCCGTACCGAAAGACACTTGGTCGCCCGGATTAACATTGTTGCCGCCTGCAAAACCTGAGTATTTCAGATTGTTGACAGTAGCTTCGTTGACGCTGGTTGCATCGGTTGCAGTCGTACTGCCCGCACCGATGGCCACGGAGTTGCCTTTGGTGGCTTTCGCGCCCATACCGAATGCGGCAGAGGCAACGCCTTCTGCACGTGTACCCGTACCGAAGGCGGTAGACAATTCGGCTGTTGCCTGTGATTTAGTACCAATGGCTACTGCAGCTTCGCCTGAGGTCGTATGAGTATAAGTATCGTCACCGGTTTCCATCACATCACCGGTATAGTCTTGATAAACTTGTTTAACCGTTTTACCCGTACCGGCCACAGTTTTCACTGCAACGGTATCCCAGTCGTCTGCACCGATGGCGATAGAAGAATTGCCTTTTGCATCTACATTGTTACCGATGGCAGTAGATTGATCACCCCATGCATTGGCATATGCACCGATAGCAACGGTTTGATTGGTATCTTGATTGGATGCGGACATTGCCGGATTGGTTGCAGAAGCGTGATAGCCGATAACGACTGAGCGTGAATTATTGATTTCGCTTCTTCACCGATAACGATGGAGCTGTATTTCATGGCTTGGGCTTTGTTACCGATAGCGATGGCTGCGGCCTGTGCAGCATTGCTTTCACTGCCGATGGCAACGCCGTGTTCATGTGCATAAGCTTTCTGACCGACGGAAACTGCATTCTGACCGTTGCTCACACTCTCCAAACCAATTGCAATGGCACGCTCACCATTGGAATTCGCACTATTGCCGAACGCCAGAGAATTTACCTTCCATGCATTACTTTGCTTGCCCAAAGCGATTGCCGACTCCCCTGATGCATTGGCGTTTGAGCCAACAGCTAATGCATCATCCGCATGAGCTTTCGCCTGAACACCTGTTGCGACGGAATTGGTACCCTGTCGCCTGGGCACTAGAACCAAAGGCG
This sequence comes from uncultured Neisseria sp., assembly GCA_916438535.1. Taxonomy (GTDB): domain Bacteria; phylum Pseudomonadota; class Gammaproteobacteria; order Burkholderiales; family Neisseriaceae; genus Neisseria. The sequence continues at coordinate 1,025,062 of CAKAEP010000001.1, forward strand.
ATTGCCGACTCCCCGAAGCATTAGCGTTTGAGCCAACAGCTAATGCATCATTCGCATGAGCTTTCGCCTGAACACCTGTTGCGACGGAATTGGTACCTGTCGCCTGGGCACTAGAACCAAAGGCGATTGCCTTAGTCGCTGTTGCTTTCGCTTCATCGCCCTAATGCAACGGTATATCCGGCAGATGCGACAGTATTCCTACCTAAAGCCATTGCTTGGTTTTGCGAAGCATTAGCGTTGTTACCAAATGCAATAGTATTTTGCCCCGTCGCTTTGGATTCATTGCCAAGGGCGACTGCATTAGCATTTGTAGCTTGCGCATTTCTACCTGCCGCCAAAGAGTTTTCGCCTAATGCATTAGCGTAATAACCAAAAAGCCGATGCACCCGATTTAGTCGCTTGGGCATACGGACCGACGGCAGAAGAAGAATCGTCAGTAGCATTTGCCCCGTCGCCAATGGCTACACTGGATTTGCCCGAGGCTTTTGGAATTTTGACCGCCTGCAAAAGAATTCTGACCGAAGGCATTTGCAGCCTGACCGACGGCGGTCGCGTTCGTACCGCTGGCTTTACTTGCAGCACCCACGGCGACCGAGCCTTCGCCCGTGGTCGTACCGTTGACATTGGCAACAGAGCCTGTGGCTGCTTCGACGGAAGCCTTGTTACCGATTACTACCGCATTTTTCGCCGCCGCTTTGGTTTCGCTACCGACTGCGATGGCAGATTCAGCCGATGCCTGAGCCTTCAGACCTACCGCAGTTGTACCATTGGCAGTCGCAGAAGCATCTACACCTGCGGCAAGCGCGTTGTCGCCTGTCGCACCGTCGTTGTTGTAGTTACCTTTAGTTTGATCTTCGTTTTTGACGCTGTAAAAATGGGTTTGTGACGTACCGGTCAGCTTACCGTCAACAACCTTGATGGTTTTGTCGTCCACCTTAACGTCGTATTTGATTTTAGTATTGCCGTTTGCTTCGGTATCAACGGTAACGGTAGTTGCATTGCCGTCGGCAAACTGCACGCTTTCGCCGGGCGTAACAATGCCCTTCGCCGCGCCCGCATTGTCTTTGACGGCAAAGCCTTGGTTGACGTAGGTATTGAGATTGGTCAGCGCAGCAGCGACGTTCTTAGCAGGAGTTGTATTGAATTTGGCTGTGCCATTACCTGCCGTATTCGGTGTGTCGCTACCTTTGAGCACGTCATAAGACGGTAAGGTTACGAAAGAACCCTGATTATTTGTCGGATCATTGCCGACAGTCGCACCACCGCCCAATGCATCGGCGACCGATTTGGCAATATTACCCGCCCCTACATGAAGAGCGTAAAGTTGGCTGCCGTTAATCGCATCGGTAGAAGTTGAAGTAATCGCGCCCGGCGCAACGTGCTTGAGCTGACGCTCATAGCCTGCCGAACCGAAAGAAACCTGAGAGCCGGTAGTGATATGTTCTGTTCCCGCAAAACCTCTGTAAGTGACACCATTAACTGTTGCTTCAGTCACAGCCGTTGCATCGGTACGCGTATGCGAACCTGCACCGATTGCGACGGATTTATTCTGACTGGCGGTTGCGCCTACACCAAATGCAGCAGCACCCACGCCTGATGCAGATGTCCCCGAACCAAAAGCAGTTGATAACGCACCTTCAGCGAGTGCGGCTACACCAATAGCGACGGCGGCATCGCCGGCAGTCGTACCTTTAAATGGATTGCCATAAGCCTCACCTTGTTGCTTCATTGGCATACCGGTCAAGTCTTGGAATACCTGATGGACTTGTTTATTTCCCGCTGCCGCAACAGTTTTTTCACGTACGATATTCCAATCGTCGCCACCGATGGCAATGGATGAATCCCCTGTTGCGCGGGTATTATTACCGATAGAAGTGGATTGCGTACCCGAGGAAATAGCATCCGGACCAAGGGCAATCGATTGTGTTGCACCTGTCGCCTTTGCTCCCGTACCGATGGCAATACCTTGCCTGGAGCTTGCCGTAAGTGCGCCATAAAAAGAATCATCAGTACCAATGGCTATAGAAGACTCTCCCAGCGCATTTGTATTATAACCAATGGCAATCGCCTTTCCTTTTCTGGACTTTTCTCCATATACACCTGTTGCAATAGTATTTGTACCAATAGCAATCGAACCATCTTGTGTCGCTTGCGCCCCCGTACCAAAAGCAACCGTATTACCTGCCTGCGCTCGCGCACCCTGACCAAAATGCCAACGCCTTTGAAGCTGTCGAGGCTGCACCTTTACCGATGGCAACAGCTTCTGCCCCCGTTGCTTGCGTATTTGCACCAACGGCGACCGCACTGATTGCCGTCGCTTGAGCTTCCGTACCCACAGCAATTGCATTATTGCCATTTGCTGTTAAGTTACTACCCACACCGATGGCACCATTCCCGTTAACACCTTGATTCGCCATTCTGTTCGCATCATTGTTGCCAATTGCAATGGCACCACTGCCATTAGCAGTAGTATCCGTACCAATCCCTATCGCCTTTTTGTCCAGTTGCCTGAAGATTAACACCAATAGCAATAGCATTATTGCCATTCGCAATAGTCGTATGAGTTGAGTTTGGACCGATTGCCAAAGCCCCATTAGTTTTAGCTTGTGCATTGTTACCAATGGCAAGGGCACCCGTTCCATTTGCCGACGTCGAGCCGTCACCAATAGCAAATACCGCCCCACCTGTTGCAGGTTTTGTATTCATCGCAGCCCAAGCCCCTTCTGAAAATCCCAATAATGCCGCGCTCAACGCCGTCAGCCTGAATAAGGTTTTCAGACCACCTTCCTCTGAGGCGCGCACATCCCCTTCAGCACCTTCGCTGCTTGATTTGACACGTCCCTTCGCCAATTCGGAAGTAACGACGAAAGAGCCGATGGTACGGTTCCATACTACTTTGAAAAATCTTATTCATAACAATCTCTCTTGGTTGGATTTATTAAAAAAATATCAGATTGAATTCAAGCATATACAATCAAAATAAGACGTACTCCCCGCACTGTCCCGCCGCCAAATCTTCTTCTTCAGGCACACACGGATTTTTATGAGACAGGCATTCATTTATTTTTGTTTATATATTATTGAAAATCAACCAGGTTGACGTTAATTGTCACTTAAGTACAATTTTTTTAGAACATATCTATATCAGTAGGTATAGTATAGAAACTTCATCAAATCACCGCTCATACAAAATAAGCTCCGATAATCTTTAAGTTTCTTTTTATTTTTTTAACGTATATTTACTTTTTAAAAAGTGGAACTATGTCTAAACCCTGCAATTCTCATGCCAAACTCTCATATTGCATTTATGGATATGTCGTTTAAGATGATATTTATATTTGAATGAAAAATACAGAAAGAAAAATTTGAGACGCCGTTGCAACGGTATTGATTTGTAGAATTAATCCTTCGTCCTGCGCTTACCGCCTTCTATCGCAAGGAAAGGAATTGGCAGCAGAAGCGTGCCAAGTCAGGGAAACACAACTTTTCCTCTGCCATGACTCCCGCCAACTGCATTCGTGGGCATAGCCCACGCTACATTCCGATCTTTCAAACTCTCGCTAGCAAACATGGGAAAACAACGCAAAAAGGTCGTCTGAAATATCCATAGCGGGTTTCGCTACTTTTCAGACGACCTTTTGAAGGTGGATTGCAATAAAGCTATAAAAAGAATCAACGCCCCATTTCGTTCTGCATGGCGCGGATGCTTGCCTGCCTGTCGCTGACATCACGGGTCAGGCGGTTGACTTTTTCCTGATCCCCCTGACGGCGGGCGGCGGCAAGTTGGGATTGGGCGCGCGCGAGTGCGGCCTGTTCGTTGCGGACTTCTTTTTTTGAAGGATTTGCTTACGCGACATTTGGGGCTTCGCAGGTACGGATACAACGGGCGCAGGAAGGATTTTTGGCTTTGCGGTTCATCTCTGCGGCACGCGCTTTGGCGGCTTTGGCATCCGGCTGGTTGCGCAGTCTCACATCCAGGCGGGGATTGGCGGCTTCTGCGGTGTTGGTTACGCTGCTTACTGCCGGACGCGGAAGGATTTTGATGTCGTCGATTTCGGGGGCTGCCTGACCGATGGCTTCTTTCAGGTTGACCGTTTCGGGAACGGCGCTGTCGGCTTCTTCGCTGCTGACGGTCGCGCTGCCGTCAACATGGGACACGGTACATTCGGCACCGGTTTTCTGGTTGGTAAAGACGATGCCGTTTGCCGTTTTGCAGATATAGGTAACGGGATTTGCGGATACGGCTGAGCTGCTGAGGCAGAGCGCAGCCGCAAGGATATAGGGTATCGGTTTCATGGCGGCCTCAAGATTTGCGGAAAGCGGGCATTATACTATGCTGCCGGTTAGGGAATTTCAACTTATCTTTCAGGAATGTTAAATTCGACGGCTTACAGAAAATCAAGGTCGTCTGAAATCCGCTTTTTCAGACGACCTTCTTCATATGTCTGCGGGCAATATCCGTTACCGCTCAAGGGAAGCATTTCCCGCCGCCTCGTCCCACAATTCCCGCTTCTTCCCTACCGTCAGTTTTTTGATGGCGATTTCCTGTTTCAGCGCCTCGCTTTTGGAGAGGTCGTCTGAAACGATACGCATCGCCGTCGGTTTGTTCAGCCGCGTATATTTCGCGCCTTTGCCGGCGAGGTGGGCGGCAAACCGCTCTTGCGGGCGGTTGCTGATGCCGCAGTAGAGTGCGCCGTTTTCGCACAAAAATCAGGTAAACGCGCCAATTTTTCCGCGTTCATGCGTCTGCTTCCTTGGCGAAACTTTCCGTGAAGATACGGACGGCGGCTTCGGTTTTGGCGGACTGGACGCGGTAAGGCGTCACCAAATAAAGACTGACCGGCGGCAGCGTCCATTCGGGCAAAACGGTTTTCAGACGACCTTGGGCGATTTTTTCCCGAACTTCGCCGCCCACTTGCAAAGACAAACCGAAACCGCTCTCGGTCAGGTTGCACACAGCGGCAAGATGCGTGCAGGCAATGCTGTCGGCAATATCGAGAAAATAGCTTTCGCCGCCGTGTTGCAAGGTTGTGCGGACGGGCAGGAAGTGCAGCCAGCGGTGGGCATGAAGCTGCGAGGGATGGGTGATGGGCTGATGGCGGTCGAGGTAATCGGGTGCGGCGCAAATGGTGTACGGCCAGGTAACGAGATGACGCGCAATCAGATTGGGATCGTCCAAAGCGCGGTCGCCGCCGCGTATGGCGATGTCGGTCTGATTGTGTTGCAGGTCGTCCAAGGTATCGCTGAAATTGAGGACGGGACGGATTTTTGGGAACTCGGTTTGCAATCTGGAAAACGCCGTCTGAAAAGCGCGGGAACTGATGACGCTGGAAGTCAGGGAGATACGCAATTCGCCGACGGGTTCGGTTTTCAGGTTGTCGATAACGGTACGCGTATCGGTAAGCGTGGCGGCGAGGCGGCGACAGTATTCGCCCGAGGCACGGCCGGCATCGGTGGGCGAAAGGCTGCGCGTGCTGCGGTTTAATAGCTTGATGCCGTGCAGGGTTTCGAGGCGGTTGATGTGCTGGCTGACGGCAGACGGGGTCATGCCCAGCGCGGCAGCGGCGGCGTTCATGCTGCCGTGTTCGAGGACGGCGGCGAAAACGAGCAGGGATTTGATGTTTTGCATTCTTCCATGATGAGGCCGTCTGAAAGTTTGGTTTTAACGAAGTCCAAACGCTTTCAGACGGCCTTCTATTTCGATTGTTTAGTTTAACTTCACAATCATAACAGTAAAACAAGGATTATCAAGCGTTTCAGACGACCTTACAATGCGTTCATCTAATCAATCACACCTCAACAAGGAGTCAAACATGAAAATCGCAGTCATCGGCGCAACAGGTTATGTCGGCAACGCAGTCGTTCAAGAATTGGCGGGGCGCGGGCATGAAGTGACCGCTTTCGCGCGCAATACGGATAAAGTGTTCCAAGCGCAAAATGTTGCCGCCGTCTCCGCAGATGTCAACGCGGCGGACTTCGCCGACAAGCTGGCAGGCTTTGACGCTGTGGTCAGCGCGTTCAATCCCGGCTGGACCAATCCCAATATCGGCGCGGATTTTACACGCGGCGCAAACAGCATCGTCGAAGCGGCAAAAGCGGCGCAAGTGCCGTATCTCTTAATCGTCGGCGGCGCAGGCAGCCTGTATGCCGCGCCTGGTTTGCAAGTTGTCGATACGCCCGACTTCCCCAAAGAAATTTACGACGGCGCCAATGCCGCACGCCATTTATTGACCGCACTCCTGCCGCGCCGAGATGTGAACTGGTCTTTCGTTTCCCCTCCGGCACGACTGGGCGCGGACGGCGGGTTCAGCGAAGACAAAACCGGCAAATACCGCTTGGGCAAAGACGATTTGCTGATGGACGGTGAAATTCCGGCAGGCATCAGCGTGGCAGATTTGGCAGTCGCCATCGCCGACGACGCGGAAAACAAAAACGCATTTGTTTGAACGCTTTTACCGTTGCCGCCGCTTAACCGCCGTCTGAGTAAAGGTCGTCTGAAAAACCTGGAAATCAGGTTTTCAGACGACCTTTTTAATCTTTAGACCGTGCCTTATGAAATCCTTAAGCTTGGTTAATTTACGAAAATATTTTTGGAATCCATCACCTATCACTCATTTGTATTTACGATGCAAATTTTTTATAACTAGAGAAATAATACACATTAAAAAAACAACAAGATTTATTGCATTGCGTCATTATTGTTTTTATAATATATGCATATTTTTACACATGCCGTCGTATTTACCTATGCCATATTTTTGCATGAAGCGTAAAACTTTTTTTCCTCTTTTACTCTAAACTTGCGAACAGCTCTACCTCTTTACCTGCCCGCCTCCCACAGGCAGGCACGACGCGAATCCAATAAGGTCGCGTCTATTTGTTTTCCATCACATGAGACCTATCATGAAAAATACCACCATTCAGAAATTTGCAGATAAAACCGCCAAAATCGGTATCGTCGGCTTGGGCTACGTCGGCCTGCCTCTGATGCTCCGTTATGTGGACATCGGTTATCAGGTTTTGGGCTTCGACATCGACAAAACCAAAGTCGACAAACTCAACAACGGCGAGACCTACATCGAGCATATTCCTGCCGAGAAAATCGCCGCCGCTTCAAACAGCCTGTTTGAAGCCACCACCGACTTCTCCCGCATCGGCGAAGTGGAAGCCGTGATTTTGTGCGTACCGACTCCGTTGAACAAATACCGCGAGCCGGACATGAGCTTTGTTATCGACACTACCGACGCAGTGAAACCTTACCTGCGCGCCGGTCAAGTGTTGTCTTTGGAATCCACCACCTATCCCGGCACGACCGAAGAAGAATTGCTGCCGCGCGTTGAAGAAGGCGGCTTGAAAGTCGGTAAAGACGTGTTCTTGGTGTACTCTCCGGAACGCGAAGACCCGGGCAACCCGAATTTTGAAACCCGTACCATCCCGAAAGTCATCGGCGGTCATACCCCTGCTTGTTTGGAAGTCGGTATCGCGCTGTATCAGCCTGCCATCGACAAAGTCGTACCGGTAAGCTCCACCAAAGCCGCCGAGCTGACCAAGCTTCTGGAAAACATCCACCGCGCCGTGAACATCGGCTTGGTGAACGAGATGAAAATCGTCGCCGACAAAATGGATGTCGATATTCACGAAGTCATCGCCGCCGCGGCAACCAAACCGTTCGGCTTCGTTGCCTACTATCCCGGTCCGGGCTTGGGCGGTCACTGTATCCCCATCGACCCGTTCTACCTGACTTGGAAAGCGCGCGAATACGGCGTGAACACCCGTTTCATCGAGTTGGCAGGCGAAGTGAACTCCCACATGCCCGACTACGTCATCAGCAAAGTGGGCCTGGCTTTGAACGAACACAACCGTTCCATCAAAGACAGCAAAAATCTTGGTTTTGGGTATCGCCTACAAGAAAAAAACGTGGACGACATGCGCGAAAGTCCGTCTGTGGAAGTGATGGACCGCCTGCACAAATTGGGTGCAAACATTTCCTACTCTGACCCGCACGTGCTTGAGTTCCCGTACATCCCCGGCCACCACTACTTCGACCTGAAGAGCGAGCCGCTGACGCCGGAAACCATAGCGAAATACGACTGCGTGGTGCTGACGACCGACCATGACAAGTTTGACTACGACATGATTGCCGAACACGCCAAACTGATTGTCGATACGCGCGGCAAGTTCCCTGCGAAAAACCCGAAAGTCGTGAAAGCGTAACACCTTTGATGATTGAGGCGGACTGCTTGCCGACAGCTCTCGGCAGGCAGTCGGCTTTCTTAGACCGTTTGTTTTCAGACGACCTAAGAAAGCCCTTATTTATATGATGCTGCTGCGTTTTTCAGGTCGTCTGAAAATCTTGGCGGCAACAAACCCCACCTATTTATGAATATAAGAAAAAAATACTCGGTTATGCCTTAGGCCCGATAGGCAGCGCGGCTTTCGGCATCCTCTCGCTTCCGCTGATTTCATGGTACTACCCTGCGGAAGACATCGGCCGCATCGTCTTACTGCAAACCATCTCCGGTCTGGCCATCCTGATTTTTGGGGCTGGGTTTGGATCAGGCGTATATCCGCGAATATTACGCCGCTAAAGATAAAGCGTCCCTGTTTAAATCCATCAGCCTGTCGCCGTTCGTTTTGACGACTGTCGTGATTTTTGGCGGTGCTTGTATGGAATACGGCTTGGCCGGCAGATTTGATTTTTGATTTGCCAGATAAAACCTTGGGCTTGCTGTTTTTAATTTTCCTGCTGACCTGCCTGTTTGCGCGGTTTCTCTCCCTAATACTGAGGATGCAGGAAAAAGCCGTTGCCTTTTTCCCTCAGCCAACTTACACCGAAATTCCTGATTTTTGGCGTTGGTTTTGTTATTCGTTTTCAGCGGTGTCGAAACTGATACCGTCAGTCTTGTTCTTGCCTACACCGTGGCGCAAGTATTGACTGTCGCCGTTTTGACATACCAAACCAGACATGAACTGCGCGCTGCTGCGCGCGCTCCTTGGTCGTCTGAAACCCATCATGCGAGCCTGCGCTACGGTTTGCCCTTGGCATTCGGGAATTTGGCTTATTGGGGATTGACCTCAATCGATCGTTTTGCGCTCAAACAGTGGGCGGGTTTGAATGAGCTTGGCATTTACTCGATGGCGGTCAGCTTCGGCGCGGTTGCCCTGATTTTTCAAAGCGTATTCTCAACCATTTGGGCGCCTTTGGTGTTCAAATGGGTGGAAGACAAAACCCATTTGGATAAAATCGGCGGCATCACCCTTTCGATGACCGAATTAATCAGTGCGATGATTTGTTTTATCGGCATTTTCTCGCCCGTCGTTACTTGGATATTGCCCGACAAATACGCTCCGGTACAGTTTTTGCTGCTCTCATGCATGTTGTATCCGCTGTTTTTATACGCTTACGGAAGTCAGCGGTATCGGATTGAACGTTGTTAAACGAACTTGGTTAATTACAGCAGTCAACATTGTCGCTTTTTGCCATCAATTTCAGTCTGCTGTCGCTACTGGTTCCCCATTTGGGGGCGCGTGGTGCAGCCATAGCGAGCGCAATATCGTTTTGGGTGTTTTGCATCATCAAAACCGAATTTTCATCTAGGGTGTGGCGTCCTCTGCCGCGGCTGAAAATTTATACCAATACCGCTTTGAGCGTACTGCTTTGCCTGAGCTACACCTATTTCGGCACAAAGGAAAATTATCCGTTGTTCGCCTTGCTTTGGCTGGCAGGACTCTCCTATCTGATATGGCGTCGCAAGTCGTCCCTTATTTCGGCAGCAGCTGCTGTCAAGAGTCGTCTGAAAAGATAATCCGAAGGAAGCGGCAGTTTTCAGACGGACACAAAACCATCGGAACTGAAACTTTTCGGCCGATATACCGCCCAATACATTACCGACGCATTCAGTCGGATTCTGCGGTCAGACAAATTGTTTCTGCATATAATAATATTTCCGAAACCGTCCCACCTCAGGAAACAAAGTGAAACTCAAAACACAAACTTTATACATTACGCTGATATACACGATTTCAACCGCCTATATGCTGGGGCCGATGCTGTCGTACAAAGCCGGTATTCCGCGTATCGACAACCCCCTGACCATCCTGCTGCTGCCTACCGCCCTACTGATTTTTGCGTTAGAGTCCAAACGGTTCAACGGAAAAGCAGGCAGGATGCTGGCAGCGCTTGCCATCATGTGCGGTTGGGGCGGCATCCATCTGTTTATTACCACGCTGGATTCGGTCAGGATTATGGATACGTTTTTCTTCCTGTCCCTACCCAGCCTGTTTTTATCTGCTGTACCTGGTATTGAGCCGACATGAAAATCCGGTGGCGTTTATCCGCCGCCTACTGCTGTTTTTCTGCGCATTCATCATCATCCCGCCCGCTGTGGAGATTTTGACCGGCATCCAATTCGTTCAAGCAGATGAAGTATTGGCCATTGATGCGGGGATTATTAAGGGTTTCTTCTTTAACCCTAACAACTTAGGCACGACCGCCCTCTGTTTTGCGCCTGCCGTTTTAGTATTTTTCAATATTGATGTCAGTAAAAAAGAATACTTGCTCGGCTTGATACTTTTTTTATGTTTGGGCGTAGTCATTTTTGCCAGTGCGTCGCGTACCGCTACCCTGTGTTACATCATTTTGTTTATCCTGAACTTGATTTACCGTAACAACGGGCTGTTTACGCTGATGACCATAGGTGTTACAGGCGCGGGATTGTCGATGATTCCGAAACAGTACATTGCCGATTTCCTGCTCTCCCTGCACGGTAATGCCTTTTTGGAAAATATTTCCTCACGCCTGTATTTGTTCCTGTTTGATTTGGAAAGCGACAATTCGGTCGGCTACCGTCAGGAAATCTATAACTATTTCTGGGAACATCCGCCATTCCTGCTGTTGGGCTATGGTCCGAAAAAATTCCAAGAATATTTCGGCGGCCACTTGAGCGACAGCCTGGCGTTTGAAAACCCGCACAGCTTCCTTATCGAGCTATACCTCGGTTTCGGTCTGATTTCGCTGACGGCTTTTTTGTTCTATGCCGCATACTATTTCTTCTGCGTCGCCGCAGGCAGGAATATGAAAAGCAAGCAGCGCGTCATTGGGTTGGCAGCAATGGGATTGTTCCTTTTGGCAGGTTTTATCCCATCCACCATTTTTCGTATGCCCTTCATCTGGCTGCCCTGCTTTTTGATTTTCCTATACAGCGTCCTGCCGCAGCGCGATACGGCGTATAACGCGTACCGATACACCCCTTGATAGAAAACACGATATGAAAAAAATTGTTTTGACTACTTCCATGTCCGGCCTCGGCGGCACTGAAAACGCGACCTTCCGCTTAGGACGGTTGCTCAGGCAGCGCGGCCACGAGGTCGTCCTTGCCTCTTCCGATGGCCCGCTCATCAAAGAAGCCCAAGCCTTGGGCATCCAATGGCGTCCGATTGATTTTTTTATCAGGGCGGCATCTTGGGCTACATCAAAGGCATGTTCGCCTACATGAAGATGTTGAAACAAGAAAAACCCGACATCATCCACTGCCAAATGGCGCGTATCGTTCCAGCCTGTGCCATCGCGGCGAAAATCTCTTCGCCGAAAACCAAAGTGTTCTACCACGCGCGCGGTTTGGATGCCGAAACTTATCCGAAAATCGCCAAACTTTTCGACAAACTGGGCGTATACATCATCGGCAACTGCAGACACGAACAGGAAAAACTCATCCGCCACGGCTTCCCCGCCAACCGCATCACTTACACCTACAACGCCCCTGCACAAAGCCGATTACGTTCCTGAAAAAACCGCCAAAGACTACGTCATGCTCGGTACGCTGTCGCGCTTGGACACCGTCCGCGCCGTGCATGTGATGTTGGACATCTTTAAGAAAAATGGTCGACCGCGATATGCCCGTACGCCTGAACGTAGCGGGCATAGGCGAAGAAATGGACAATCTGAAAGCGCAAGCAAAACGACTGGGCATAGACGACAAAGTTACCTTCCTCGGCGGAGTGCGCGATTTGACCGGCTATTTCAAAGACGTGGATATTTTGGTAAACACGCCGCACTGTATCGGCGACCACGGCGCAGGCGTCGGCAACAACATCCTTGAAGCCGGCCTCTACGACACGCCCGTCGTGACCTACAACATGGGCGGCATTTCCGAAATGGTCATTACCGGCGAAACCGGATACTGTTTCCCCTTCGGCGAAGACGAAGCCTTTATCGAAGCCGTCGATCAACTCATCAAGCAGCCCGAGTTACGCGAAAAGATGGGCAAAGCCCTGCATAAACACGTTGAGACCTTGTGTTCCGATGATGAAATCTATCGCACCACAATGGCCGCTTACGATATGTGAGGTCGTCTGAAAATATGAACATCACCATCGTCGCCCCCTACTGTTCGCTGCCGTCCGAGCCACATTTCAACCGCTTCTGGTATCTTGCCGAGCTGTTGTCGCAGTCTCATGACGTGCTGCTGATTACCAGCAATTTCAAACACTATGACAAATCTTTCAGACGACCTGAAGATGCCGAATTTGCTTCGCAAGGTCGGCTGAAAAGTCATGCTGCTGGAAGAGAGCGGCTACGGCAAAAAAACGTCTCGCTGGACCGCGTCAAAAGCCATCATGTGTTCGTCAAACAATTTTGAGCAATGGCTGAACAACTGCCGTCCGGGCGAGCAAGACGTCGTCTTTTCCGCCTACCCGCTGATTGCCACCAACCTGCTTTTGGGCGAACACAAAGCGCGTTTGGGCTACAAACTGATTATCGACGTGCAGGACGTATGGCCCGAGTCCTTCTCCTCGGTCGTACCGTTTTTTTGAAAAAAATCCCGCACAACCTGCTGCCCTTCTCCTCCCGCGCCAACCGTGCCTACCGCTACGCCGACGCGCTGGTCGCCGTGTCGCAGACCTACCTCGACCGCGCCAAAGAAGCCAATCCGAACGTTCCTGGCGAAGTCGTCTATATCGGCGCGGATTTTCCGAAACTCGATGCCGCGCCGGCAAAAGACTTCAGCGACAGCAAAACCCGCTTCTTCTACTTGGGTACGCTCAGTTACAGCTATGACGTCGAAACCGTGTGCAAAGGCGTTCGGAAACTTTTTGGACGACGGCGAAAATGTAGAGCTGCACATCATGGGCGGCGGCCCCGATTTGGACAGGCTCAAACAATACGCCTGCGAGGGCATTCAGTTTTACGGCTACATCCCCTACGCCGAAATGATGTCGGTCGCCAAAGGCTGCGACATCTCCGTCAACGCCATCCATTCCTACGCCATGCAGTCGATTACCAACAAACTGTCCGATTACATGGCATTGCAAAAACCGATTTTTAAACAGCCAGGTCAACGACGAAGTTGCCGAAGTCCTCACCCTGCTGCCGCACGCGGACTACCGTTCCGGCGATGTAGACAGCTTCGTCCAAGCCGCCAAAGACATTCTGGCGCGCAAAAACGACCCCGTTCAATCCGACGAAATCGTCCGCCGTTTCAAGCGCGACGTGGCGTATCAAAAAATCGTCAACCTGATTGAAAGATTAGCCCATGAGTAAATTCTTCAAACGCCTGTTTGACATCATCGCCTCCGCCTCAGGACTGATTTTTCCTCTCGCCCGTATTTTTTTGATTTTTGATATACCTCATCCGCAAAAAAACTTGGGCGAACCGGTATTCTTCACCCAAGAGCGGCCGGGCAAAGACGGCAAACCGTTCAAAATGATCAAATTCCGCTCCATGCGCGATGCGGTCGATAAAGACGGCAACCCGCTGCCCGACAGCGAGCGGCTGACCCCTTTCGGCAAGAAGCTGCGCGCGACAAGCTTGGATGAACTTCCTGAGCTTTGGAACGTTCTAAAAGGAGAGATGAGCCTGGTCGGCCCAAGACCGCTGTTGATGAGCTACCTGCCGCTTTACAACGAATTTCAAAACCGCCGCCACGAAATGAGGCCCGGCGTAACCGGTTGGGCGCAGGTCAACGGGCGCAACGCGCTTTCGTGGGACGAAAAGTTCGCACACGATATTTGGTATATCGACCATTACAGTTTTTGGCTGGATATGAAAATCTTGTTTTTGACGGTCAAAAAAGTCTTTATCAAAGAAGGCATTTCGGCTGAGGGAGAAGCCACTATGCCGTATTTCACAGGGAATGACACAGATGAAAAAAAATAACGTACTTATCCTTTCCGCAGGAAGACGAGTTGAATTGGTACAGGATTTTCAAACCGAAGCCGCCAAGTTTTCAGACGATGTCAAGATTTTGACGACGGATTTGGTTCCACGCATGTCTTCCGCCTGTCACGTTTCCGACGGTTCGTTTGAAGTGCCGCTGATCGGTTCCAATTCGTATATCGACAGCATCTTCGATCTGGCGGTACGCGAAAACATCGGTTTGATCATCCCGACCATAGATACCGAACTGCAAAAACTCGCGAATGAACGCGACCGCTTCGAAGCGGCAGGTATCCACATCGTCGTTTCCGATGCGGACTTTATTGCGCAATGCCGCGACAAACGTAAAACCGCCGACCTATTTGCCCACTACGGCATACGCTCGCCCGAAATTTACGACCGCGAGAAGTTGGTTTTCCCTTGCTTCGCCAAACCTTACGACGGCAGCCGCGCCATCGGTGCCAAACGGATCGACACGCCTGCCGATCTGACACCTGAAGTTTTGGCAGACCCCAAATTAATGTTCTGTCAGCTTATCGATATCGAAAACGAATTTTTCCGAATTTACCGTCGATATGTATTACGACCGACAAGGTCGTCTGAAATGCACGATTCCGCGTAAACGCTTGGAAGTGCGTACCGGCGAAGTCAGCAAAGGCATCACCCGCAAAAAAACAGCCTCTACCAAACGCTGCTGGAAAAAAATGGCGGTATTGGAAGGCGCGCGCGGCTGCATTACGGCGCAGTTCTTCTGCAACGAAGAAACCGGCGAATTCTACGGCGTGGAAATCAATCCCCGCTTCGGCGGCGGCTTCCCGCTGACGTATGCCGCAGGCGGCAATTACCCGGGCTGGCTGATGCACGAATACTTCCGCAACGAAGAAATCCCGTTTTCAGACGACTGGGAAAACAACCTCATCATGCTGCGCTACGATGCCAAGGTCTTGGTTCATGAAAACGATTAATCCCGAAACCGCCGTCATTGTCTTCGACTTGGACGATACGCTGTACTCGGAATACGAATACAAGCTCTCCGGCATCCGTGCGATCGTCGATACCGTCGCCGCCCTGTATCCCGATTGGGATTCAGACGACCTATGGCGCAGTATCGACCCCGACGGCAAAGACTGGCTGGACAAGTTGTGCCGCCACTGCGGTTTCAACGAATCGGAAAAAAACAGGTTCTTCTGTGGCAATACCGGCTGCACCGCCCGACGCTGACGCCGTATGCCCCGCATGATTTCCTGTCCGAGCTGACCGCGCCCTTCGCCGCACGCGCACTGATTACCGACGGCAGAAGCCTGACCCAACGCTTGAAACTGGAAGCCTTGGGGCTGTATTCCCTGTTTGACGACATCCTCGTCTCCGAAGCCTGCGCTTCGGAAAAACCCGACGGCAAACGCTTCTGCTATTTACAAGACAAATATGCCGGCAAGGCAGACTGTTTCATCTACATCGGCGACAACCTTTCCAAAGACTTCATCGCGCCGAACGCTTTGGGCTGGATTACCATAGGGCTTGCGTCCCTCCGGGCGTAATATCCACATTCACCCGCCTGAAAGTTTTAGTACAGAATATCATCCCGCTTTTTTTGGATTGACTCCCTTCAAGATTTAGCTTCCCTAATCGATTCAATCATTTAGCCATTACATAATCAAACGTACACTCACAATGCCAAAAGGACTATTTCATGACAAAAATATTATTCATGGGACGTAAACGGCTTTCCGCCAACCTGCTCCGGCTCTTATCTTCACAAAACGGCATCGAAATCGTCGGCGTACTGACCGACAGCCACCTGCAAGGCTCGCCGACGGCCGCCGCCGCCAAAGAATTGGGCTTGCCGCTCTACACTTTCGACACCGCCTTGGAAGCAATGAAAGAAGGTCGTCTGAAATACGACTTGGGCTTGTCCGTACTCTACTGGCGCAAACTGCGCGACGAATTCCTGACCGTCCCGCGCTTGGGTACGATCAACTTCCACCCGGCCCTGTTGCCCGAATACAAAGGCACGGGCGGCTACAACCTTGCCATCATGGACGAATTGTCCGAATGGGGCAGCACCGCCCACTACGTCGATGCCTCCATCGACACCGGCGAAATCATCGAAGTGGACCGCTTCCCCATTGATTCTTCTGCCGAAACCGCCCAATCGCTCGAACGCAAGACCATGCAGGCATTGGAGCCGTTCGCACAACGCATTATCGCCCGCGCCGTCGAAGCGCAAGCCAAATTGCCGACCACGCCCAACATCGGCGGCCGCTACGTCAGCCGTGATGAAATGGAAGCGATGAAGCAAATCCATGACGGCGACGATGTCGAGAAAAAAATCCGCGCCTTCTGGTTTCCGCCTTATGACGGCGCATACGTCGAAATCGACGGTCAAAAAAATACACCTTGATCAACCGCCAACTGCTGGAAGAAGTCGCCCCCAAAGACTCCACCAGCCTTTTTCGCAGGAAAAAGCCAATGCTTAACACATCCCTCTCCCCGTGGCCGAGCTTCACTCAAGAAGAAGCCGATGCCGTTTCCAAAGTCCTGCTGTCCAACAAAGTCAACTACTGGACAGGCACCGAATGCCGCGAATTTGAAAAAGAATTCGCCGCCTTCGCCGGCACGCAATACGCCGTCGCCCTTTCCAACGGCACACTGGCGCTTGATGTTGCGCTTAAAGCAATGGGCATCGGCGCAGGCGACGATGTCATCGTTACCTCGCGCACCTTCCTCGCCTCCGCTTCCTGCATCGTTACCGCAGGCGCAAACCCCGTGTTCGCCGACGTGGATTTAAACAGCCAAAATATCAGCGCGGAAACCATCAAAAGCCGTGCTGACGCCGAATACCAAAGCCATCATCGTCGTCCACCTCGCCGGTATGCCTGCCGAAATGGACGGCATCATGGACTTGGCAAAAAGAACATGATTTATGGGTTATCGAAGACTGCGCCCAAGCGCACGGCGCGAAATACAAAGGCAAATCCGTCGGCTCCATCGGACACGTCGGCGCATGGTCGTTCTGCCAAGACAAAATCATGACCACCGGCGGCGAAGGCGGCATGGTCACCACCAACGACAAAGAGCTGTGGAGCAAAATGTGGTCGTACAAAGACCACGGCAAAAGCTATGACGCCGTGTACCACCGCGAACACGCCCCCGGCTTCCGCTGGCTGCACGAAAGCTTCGGCACCAACTGGCGCATGATGGAAATGCAGGCAGTCATCGGCCGCATCCAGCTCAAACGTATGCCCGAATGGACGGCACGCCGCCAAGCGCACGCCGCCAAGCTGGCAGAAAGCCTGGGCAAATTCAAAAGCATCCGTCTGATTGAAGTCGCCGACTACATCGAACACGCGCAATACAAGTTCTATGCCTTCGTCAAACCCGAACACCTCAAAGAAGGCTGGACGCGCGACCGCATCGTGAACGAACTGAACGCGCGCAAAGTCCCCTGCTATCAAGGCAGCTGCTCCGAAGTCTATTTGGAAAAAGCCTTCGACAACACGCCGTGGCGTCCGAAAGAGCGGCTGAAAAACGCCGTCCAACTGGGCGACACCAGCCTGATGTTCTTGGTGCACCCGACGCTGACCGACGACGAAATCGCGTTCTGCAAAGAACACATCGAAGCTGTGTTGGCAGAAGCCACAGCATAAAGTACAAACCGCCGCGCCCATCTCATCGGGACGGCGGCGGTTTACCGCTTCAGCCGAATAAAAAGGGAACCGGCAAGCAGCCGACACATACGGAAAAACCAATGCTCCGTAGCAACAAACGTCTTTTTCAGACGACCTTCGTATGGCTGAGGTCGTCTGAAACCCTGTCCGACAACATTACTCAGAATATACCAAAATGAATTTGGAAACCCTGTTATCCCTGCCCCGCAACGTCAAAAAAACCTTCTTCGTCATCCATGATATTTTGATGGTTTTTATCGCCTTTTGGTTTGCACAAAGCCTTAAAGCCCAATATTCCGACGAATGGGCAAGCATGGCGAACTGGCTTGCCTTCGGCTCGACTGCCTTTTTGACCATCGCGCTGTTTGTTAGACTGGGGCTGTACCGCGCCGTTACCCGCTTCGTCAGTACCCGCGTCCTGACCGCCGCCGCATTCGGCAGCCTGATTTCGGCAGTCTTGTTCTGCCTGACTACCCTGATTTTTGAGCGCAAGCTGCACCTTGCCCTGCCCGTCGTTTATTTCTTGCTGCTGGTCGTCTGTATTACCAGTTCGCGCATGATTCTGCGTGCCATCCTGACCGACCGCCACAAAAAACAAATGGTGCCCGTCATCATTTACGGAGCAGGACAATCCGGCCGCCAACTGTTGGAAGCCATCAAACAGGTCAACGAATATTCCGCTGTCGCCTTTGTGGACGACAACCCCAAAATCCGCCGCACCGTCATCTACGACCTGACCGTCTATGGTCCTGAAGACATCCAATCGCTCATCGACCGCTACGGTGTGGAAAAAAATCCTGCTCGCCATCCCCAGCTCCACTCAGGAAGAACGCCGCCGCATCATCCAAAGCCTCGAAAAAAATACAAATGCGAAGTACTGACCATCCCCGGCATGAAAGACTTGGTGGACGGCAAAATCAAAGTCAGCGCGCTGAAAAAAATCTCCGTCGTCGATTTACTCGGCCGCGACCCCGTCGCCCCCCGCCCCGAACTCATGGGTGCGGACATTACCGGCAAAACCGTAATGGTAACAGGTGCGGGCGGGTCCATCGGCTCCGAACTCTGCCGCCAAATCCTGAAATGCCGCCCGTCCAAATTGCTGCTGTTCGAACTGTCCGAGTTCTCCCTGTACAGCATAGACAAAGAATTGCGCGAAACTCAGGCAGCCGCCGGCAGTCAAATCGAAGTCGTCCCCCTGCTCGGTTCCGTGCAAAACAAAGAACGCCTGATCAGCGTCATGACCGCGTACGGCGTTGAAACCGTCTATCACGCCGCCGCCTACAAACACGTCCCCATGGTCGAGTTCAACACCATCGAAGGCATCCGCAACAACGTCTTCGGCACGCTCTTATGCGCGCAGGCCGCCGTCGAATCCGGAGTCAGCACCTTCGTGCTCATCTCCACCGACAAAGCCGTACGCCCGACCAACACCATGGGCGCCAGCAAACGCATGGCGGAACTCTGCCTGCAGGCACTCGCCGCCGAACCCGGCCAACACACCCGCTTCTGTATGGTGCGTTTTGGCAACGTTTTAGGCTCCTCCGGCTCCGTCGTCCCCGTGTTTGAAAAAAACAAATCGCCGAAGGCGGCCCCATCACCCTGACCCACCAAGACATCACCCGCTACTTCATGACCATCCCAGAAGCCGCCCAACTCGTCATTCAAGCGGGCGCGATGGGCAAAGGCGGCGACGTATTCGTGTTGGATATGGGCGAATCTGTTAAAATCATTGACTTAGCCAAACAAATGATTACGCTTAGCGGCCTGAAATTGAAAGATGCCCAACATCCCGACGGCGATATCGAAATTAAAATTACAGGACTGCGTCCGGGCGAAAAACTTTACGAAGAGTTGCTCATCGGAGATGAAGTGCAAAAACCACTCATCCCCGAATTATGACCGCCAGCGAAGTAATGCTGCCATGGGCGCAATTAAATGACATAATTATGCGTATGGACTTAGCGTGCTCAAATTCAGACCAACAAACCCTGCGCGCCCTGCTGCTTGAAGCCCCTGCCGGCTTTAATCCCAAAGACGATATTTGCGATTTGGTTTGGCAGCAGACACATTAAACACCCTACCGATAAAGTAAGATACCCTACAAAAAGGTCGTCTGAAAGTTTTTCGGACGACCCCGATGATAAGATTGACAAGGATACCGACATGAAAAAAACAGCTTGCCTTTATCAGCCTGTCGCTGATGGCACTGACCGCCTGCAACAGCACTACCGTCATACCCGGCTCCACCATCAACACACGCAACAAAGCCATCATTTACGATAATGACGAAACCATAGCAGACACCAAATTCGACAAGCGAGTCGCCATCTATCCGATTACCTTCGGCCTCGTTGAAAAAATGCGCAAACCGCCGGTGTTGTCGCAAACCAACGCAGCCCCTCGAACACAGCAGAGCCGCCTACCGATACCATATCGGCAAAGGCGACGTATTGAACATCATGGTCTGGGCGCACACCGACCTCAACTCCCCCGTCCAACAAAGCAGTCCGCAAAGCAACCAAGTCAGCCGAGGCGCCTGGGTGGACGAAAGCGGCTACATCACCTACCCGCTGGTCGGCAAAATCCAAGCGCAAGGCAAAACCATAGACGAGCTGCAAAACATCCTGACAAGTCGTCTGAAACGCTATCTTAAAAACCCCCAAGTTACCATCAACGTAACCGAATTCCGCTCGCAACGCATTTCCATTTCCGGAGCTGTCGGACAAGCCGGACAACTGCCGATTACCAACGTCCCCATGACCATCCTCGATGCCGTCAATCAAGCGGGCGGCGTGGCGCAAAACGCAGACACCCACAACGTCAAATGGACGCACAACGGCGTTGACCGCACCATCTCCCTGCAAAACATCATGCAGTACGGCGATATGTCGCAAAACCACCTCTTAAGCAATGGCGACATCGTTTACATCCCCAACAACAGCAACAGCAAAGTATACATCATGGGCGAAGTCGGCCGCCAAGCCACCCTGCCTATCGACAATCACGGCTTAAATCTCACACAGGCACTGGGTGAGGCCGGGGGGATGAACCAAACCCAAGCCGATGCAACCGGCGTATTCGTCATCCGCCGCGCGCCTGAAGACGCAGTCAAACCTATCCACATTTACCAACTTAACCTGAAAGACGCGACTGCTTACGCATTGGGTAACGACTTTGACCTTCGCCCCAACGACATCGTTTATGTAACTGCCGCACCGGTTACCCGTTGGAACCGCGTAGTGTCTCAATTAACCAGTTTCGTAACCAACGTCAACTCTATCGACAACACATTCAAATAACCTGACAGCCTGACAGCAGCCGTTGTCAGGCAAATAGTGGTTCGGGTACGAATCGTCTGAATGGTGCATGAACAAAATTACCATCCGGACCGAAAAAAATATCCGACCGCAAACTGTTTTTATAATGATTTGACCCTACAAGAAAAAATACCGCTTCCCTTATGTTTCAAAATATTTTAGTAGTATGTATGGGCAACATCTGCCGTTCTCCGACAGCAGAACGTATTTTTGCAGAAAAAAACTGCCCAACCACCGTATCAGTTCTGCCGGCATTAACGCATTGGCAGGAAAAGATGCAGACTTCCAAGCCATTAAAACCGCCCTCAAACACGGCGTTATCGTCGCAGGACATACCGCCCGCCAACTCACACCCAAAATGTGCGACGAAGCGGATTTGATTTTGGTCATGGAGCTGGCACATATCGACATGGTTGCCGACATCCAGCCGTCTGCGCGCAGTAAAGCCTTTTTGCTTGCCCAATGGCTGCCGAAAAAAAATATACCCGACCCATTCAAACAAAGCAGTGAAATGTTCGAAGCGGTCTTCCTACAAATCGAACAAGCCGCCAATACATGGGCGGATAAACTGAGCGGACAGGCAGAGCAATAATCTCCATCCTCCGCACAACAGAACCCGTTTTAAGAAGAAAGTCCACTGATGTACAAACAATATCCCTCATCAGCCCCTGCCGGCAACGACGAAATCGACTTCGGCCAACAAATGCAAAGCCTGTGGCAAAACAAAAAAACAAAATCGCCGCCGCAATCTTGGCAGGCGGATTGGCAGGTGCCGTAATCGGTTTGGCCTCCACCCCGCTCTATCGTGCCGACGC
Source organism: uncultured Neisseria sp. (assembly GCA_916438535.1). Taxonomy (GTDB): domain Bacteria; phylum Pseudomonadota; class Gammaproteobacteria; order Burkholderiales; family Neisseriaceae; genus Neisseria. Next base: position 1,047,018 of record CAKAEP010000001.1, read on the forward strand.
CATGTTGGAAATCGAAACCAAACAAAACCAGATTCTAACCGAAATCAACAATATGCTTTCCAACGAACCTGCACCGTCCGAAGCAGAAGTGGAGCTCGTTCAATCTCGTTTGGTATTGGGCAAAACCGTTGAAGACCTGCAACTTGATCAAGAAATCAAAGCCACCTACTTCCCGATTTTTCGGGAATATGGTGCACAACCTCAGTGGCAGCGACGACCCGATGTTAAAAAAATCGGCGCGTTCACCGTTTCTGAGGACTGGATCAACAAACCCTTCAAACTGACTGTCAAAGACAGCAAAACCTACCTGCTGACACTCCCTGACGGTACGACTAAAGAAGGCCATGTCGGTGCGCCCCTTAAAATCAATAACGAAACCGTTCTAAAAAGTCGACCGCATTCTTGCTGAGGCAGATCAAGATTTCGAGCTGACCAAATTCTCCAAACTCAGTGCTATCGAAAATCTGAAAAACAAGCTCTCGGTCATCAGTAAAAGGTAAAACCAGCCCCATCATCAACCTTTCCTATACCGATACTGATCCTAAAAAAACCAGCACTATTCTCAACAGCATCGCTGACAATTACGTCTCCCAAAACCGCGAACGCGATGTTCAAGTCGCTTCCAGCGGCTTGGCGTTCATTAGCGAAGAATTGCCTCGTCTGAAAGAAACCTTGCAAGATGCGGAAAACAAACTCAACGCCTACCGCGAACGATCCGGTTCTCTAGACATTCCGCTTGAGTCCAAAGGCGCGCTTGAAAGCCTGACCAGCATCGAAACCCAAATCACCCTGCTCAAAACCGAAGAAGCAGGTTTGGCAGAACTATACACTCCGGAGCACCCTTCCTATAAAAGCCGTTTTTGGACAAATTGGCGGTACTCGAACGCGCTAAGAGCAAAAATTAACCAGCAAATCGCCGGCCTGCCCAACACCCAGCAGGAAGTCATCCGCCTGACCCGCGACGTAGAAACCAACCAAGCGACCTACGTCCAACTCTTGGCGAAACAACAAGAACTCAACATCATGAAAGCCAGTGCGCAAGGCAACGTCCGTGTCGTTGACCATGCCTACACGCCGGAAAAAGCCGATTGCCCCCCGCAAAGCCGTTATCACAGCGTTGGGCGCGCTTGCCGCAGGCGCACTTGCCTCCATGTGGTTCCTACTGCAAGGCCGCATGCGCCGCGGCATTACGTCGTCTGAAGAAATCGAAGCCCTCGATCTCGAAGTTTCGGCACTTATCCCGCATTCAAAAACCCAGCAAAAACGCGACCTTATCAAACGCAAGTTCAAATCGCTCAAAGGACGTTCCACCTATCTTTTGGCAAACGAAGACAGTACCGACATCGCCGTCGAAGCCATCCGCGCCCTGCGTACCAACATTTACTTCTCCATGCTGGACGCCCGCAATAATATCCTCATGATTACTGGTGCGGCTCCGGAAGCAGGTAAATCCTTCATTTCCGCCAACCTTGCCACCGTGATGGCGCAGTCCGGCAAACGCGTCCTGCTGATTGATACCGATATGCGCAAAGGTTATCTGGATCAGTTGCTGAACGTAACACCTGAATTCGGCCTGTCCGACATTTTGTCCGGAGAAGTTTCCCCTGCCCAAGCCGTTATCCAGACCAATATCCCCAACCTGCACCTCATCAGTGCCGGCAGCTATCCTAAAAATCCGTCCGAGCTACTGATGGACAACCGTTTCAAAGAACTGTTGTCAAACGCGCAAAAAAACGTTACGATTACGTCATCATCGACACCCCGCCTGTTTTGGCGGTAACCGATGCCGTCGTTGTCGGACAACATGCAGGCACAGTCCTTCTGGTCAGCCGCTACGGCAACACAACTACCAAAGAGCTGGCTATCAGCGCGGAACGCCTGCGTCAAAACAAAATCACCATCAAGGGAGTTATCCTCAATGGCATGAAACGCGAGGCGAACAGCACTTACGACTACTACTATTCTTACATAACGCCTACCGAAGGCAAAAAAACAGCCAAGAAAACTACGTCAGAAAAACCAAAAGCCTGACGATAGGTAAGGTTTGTCATCAAAAAAAGGTCGTCTGAAAATTTTTCAGACGACCTTTTTATCATCAACACAGTCAATTCAAAGAAAAGCCCCAATTCCATCATTTTTTTGCCATAGCCTGCCCCGCATAAGCATAAGCAGGGTGCAACGCCGATATGGGTATTTTCGATTCTGCTGAATCGGTCTCAAACCAAATCATTTTTTCACAGGCAACGCGCCCTCGCTATATTTTGCAATAAATATCAGCAAGGTACCATACTGCCATCAGATTTTGCTTAACGGCTTTTCAGACGACGTTGCCAATACCTTTGTAAAACTGCCGTTCAGCCCATCAGCCAAACCACCAAATGCACCATGCTCGGCCCGATGATGACCATAAACAGCCCCGCCAAAATCATGGTCAGGCTCGCCATCACGCCTTCGGTTTCGTGGCGTTGTCCGGCGCGGGAAGTACCGAAGCCGTGGGCGGCGTTGCCCAGTGCGACACCGTTGGCGGTGTGGAAGCGGATGCGGGTGAACGCTAAAAACAAATCGCCGAATATCATGCCGACGAAGCCGGTGATGATGGTAAACAGCGATACCAACGACGCCGAGCCGTGGATTTCACTTGCCAACACGACGGCAAACGGCGTGGAAATCGAGCGCGCCATCAGGCTGTTGGTGACTTCGCTGTCGAAGTGGAACATATTGCCCATCAAAAAAACGCGCTGGCCACGCCGACGAACATGCCGACCAAAAATCGCTATTGACAGGATGGGAAGCTGGCGGCGGATGACTTCGCGGTTTTTCATAAATCGGAATGGCGAAGGCGACCGTTACCGGCGTGAGCAGGAAAACGATGCCTTGCGTGTATTTGTGGTAAGTGTCGTAGGAAATGCCCAAAAGCAGCATCAGGACGATGGTGCTGACCGAAACGGTCACGACGGGCGAGAAAAATCATCAGCGGTTTTTTTGCGGTAGATTTTTTTCGCCACAAAATAGGCGAAGCAGGTCCAAGCGAAGCAGGCGAGCGCGGCGTAATCCATTTTTGTTCCCCATTAGGCATGCAGTTTTTTATACAGGCGGCGTTTCCAGCGGTAGCAGAAATTCAGCGTCAACGCCGTGCTGATCATCACCAGCGCAGTGCCGACCGCAATCGTCAGCACCAGCCGCCAACCTTCGGAAAGAAGCAAATCACGGTATTGCAATACGGAAACCATAATCGGAATAAAGAAAAACACCAGCTCGCCCAACACCCATTTTCGCGCCGCGCTCGACCATGCCGGTTTTAATCACGCCCAAACCCAGCAGCGCAAGCATCAAAAACAGCCCCAATACGCCCGAAGAAACAGGCAGATGGGCAAAGCGCACCATCAAATCCGACACCAGCCACACCAAGCCGACTACGGCAAGCTGCAAGGTCGTCTGAAAAAATCGCGTCAGCGTATCCATAAGGTTTATCCATCCGTAATCCAAAAACGAAGGCTTGATTATAAGGACGCGGTTTACGCATAATATGAATTATCTGAACTAAAATCATGCAAAAGAGGAATAATGGACTTCAAAAGCCTGCACTGCTTCGCCGAACTCGTGCGCCTGCAAAGTTTTTTTCCGCCGCCGCATCCGCGCTCAACCTGACCCAGCCCACCGTCAGCAAAACCATACAGGCATTGGAAGAAGAGCTGGGCGTGCCGCTGCTGGTTAAAGAAAAACGGCCGCAAAAAAACGACAAGTCGCCACCACGCCCATCGGCGAGGAAGTGTACCGCCATGCGCTGAACCTCCTGCACGAACGCGACCTGCTGCTCGCCCGCATCGACGGCTACCGCCACATCAAGAGCGGCACGCTGCGGCTGGGTTTAGCACTGCTCGGCAGCGATCTGCTCAGCAACGCCCTGTTCCGCTTCCGCCGCCAATGGCCCGGCATCGAACTGACCTTCCTCGAACAAGGTTCGCTCGCCATCGAGCAATCCTTGCGCAACAACGAACTTGACGCCGGACAACTGCTCGCCCCCGTCCACGAAGACTTCGACAGCATTACCCTCTGCGACTACCCGCTCGTCGTCCTCATGCCGCGCGCCCAAGCCCGCCATGCCTCCCTCAGCCTCAAAAAGCCTGCAACACGAACCGTTTATCCTCTTCGGCTCAGGATTTTTCCCTCAACGAAACCATCCAAACCGCCTGCCGCAGCCAAGGCTTCACCCCCAACGTCGTCTGCCGCACCGGACAATGGGACCTGCTCGCCGACATGGTGGCGCACCATATGGGTATCGCCCTTTTGCCCGAATACTACGCCCGCAAAATCAACCCCGACACCTTCGCCGCCGTCCCGCTGACCGAACCCGAAATCCGCTGGCAACTGACGATGGCGTGGAAAAAGCACCAGCGTCCCACCCCCGCACTCAGGGCTTGGCTCGACATCGTCAGGGAAGAGTTCAGGAAATAGAAAAAGGTAGTCTGAAAAAAACTTGAACTGCCCCCCAAATCTTGGACACTCATAAAAGCCTATTCAGGCGCTCTGTGCAAGCTGGGTTCTGTATGCGACAGGACTCAGCTTTTTTTCAATTTCAAACTGCAACGCTCCCGGTTGTAGTAATCCATATAGAGACCTTTGCAAAATTCCCCAAAATCCCCTAAATTTCCATCAAGACATTTAGGGGATTTCCCATGAGCACCTTCTTCCAACAAACCGCACAAGCCATGATCGCCAAACACATCGACCGCTTCCCATTATTTGTAGAAAATTGTCGCGTTGTTTACACAACAGGTTGAGAAAAAAATAAGCCTGCAAGACCTCAAACGGCGTATCGCCGTTCAAACTGCGGTGTGGCTTCACAGTGTTATAAAAATTAACAAAAGCAGCACAACTCCTTTTGCCGATGTTCCGGACTCTCAAACGACTGTTTCTCATGCCACATCTCCATCAGGGTACGGATAACCCGCTCCGCCTTACCGTTGGTCTGCGGACGGGCAACCCGGGTAAACTTTTGACCAATCCCGTTCTCGTAACAGGCTACACCGAAAGCATGGTTGGCCGAGCCTTTGTATTCCGTACCGTTGTCGGAGTAAACGCACTCAATCAGGTATGGGCAGGGATCAATCAGGTGTTCGGTCAGAAACTTGGCGGCGCTGTCTGCGGTTTTGTCCGGCAAAATGGCGGCGTATAGCTCCCTTGAGAAATCGTCGATGGCGACAAACAGGTAATCCCGCTTATCGGTAGCTTTCTGCCCTTTGAGCAGCGGCAGCCGTTTGGTATCGGGATGTACCATCTCTCCGGGGTAGGATTTATTGTAGCGTTTGGCCTGCTTTTTGAGTTTTTCCTGAATGCTGCGTTCTACCTTGGCCAGGCGTTTCATTCCGTACTTTGCCTGTTTGAAACGGTTGTTGGTACTGGTTTGCGGTTTGAGCAGCCTGCCCCTTGCGGATTTAAGTGCGCGGTAAATGGTGACGGGCTGACTTGGAGCGGCGTGCCAGGGAGGTGACGCTTTCCTTTTTCCTGCGTGTAGGCCAGCCAAATGGCTTGTCGGTGGTGCGGGGGAGGCGGGTGTTTTTTTGTGCATGTTCATCTTTCAGTATTCTCCTGGAAATACTGTAAACAACGCTACTGATTTCTACACCTTAGAGACCACCGCGGCCGTCCCGCCTATCCCCTGTTGTCCATGTTCAAAGCTATCCTGCTCGGACAATGGCACAGCCTCTCCGATCCCGAACTCGAACACAGCCTCATCACCCGCATCGACTTCAACCTGTTTTTGCCGCTTTGACGAACTGAGCATCCCCGATTACAGCACCTTATGCCGCTACCGCAACTGGCTGGCGCAAGACGACACCCTGTCCGAATTGCTGGAACTGATTAACCGACAACTGGCCGAAAAAAACCTAAAAGTAGAGAAGGCATCCGCCGCCGTCATTGATGCCACCATTATTCAGACTGCCGGCAGCAAACAGCGTCAGGCCATAGAAGTCGATGAAGAAGGACAAGTCAGCGGTCAAACCGCACCGAGTAAGGACAAAGATGCCCGTTGGACAAAGAAAAAAACGGCCTCTACAAACTCGGTTACAAACAACATACCCGTACCGATGAGGAAGGCTATATCGAGAAACTGCACATCACCCCTGCCAATACCCATGAGTGCAACCACCTGTTGCCTTTGCTGGAAGGTATAGCCAAAGACACAACCGTCTATGCCGATAAAGGCTACGACAGTGAGGAAAACCGGCAACATCTGAAAGAGCATCAGTTACGGGATGGCATTATGCGCAAAGCCCACCGCAACCGTCCGCTGACAGAAGTGCAAACCAAACGTAACCGATATTTGTCGAAGACCCGTTATGTGGTCGAACAAAGCTTCGGTACGCTGCACCGTAAATTCCGCTACGCCCGGGCAGCTTATTTTGGTCTGCTCAAAGTGAGTGCGCAAAGCCATCTGAAGGCGATGTGTTTGAACCTGTTGAAAGCGGCTAACAGGCTAAGTGTGCCTGTTGCCGCCTAAAAGGCGGCCCGGATGCCTGATTATCAGGTATCTGGGGAGGATTAAGGGGGTATTTGGGTAAAATCAGGAGCAATTAGGGGCGGAAATAGACGAAAACCTGTGTTTGGGTTTCGGCTGTCGGGGGAAAGGCTTTTTTGCAAAGGTCTCATATAGTCATCTATCTGCTTCATCAATTCATCTACCGTCAATTCACCTGCATTATAGAAACATTCCGTCTTCAACACCGCAAAGAAGCTTTCCATCGGCGCATTGTCCCAACAGTTCGCCTTTCGCGACATACTTTGAACCATGGAATGCTCCGCAAGCAATTCCCTATACCCCGCCGTACGGTACAGCACACCTTGGTCCGAATGCAGCATCGTTCCTTTAGCAGTCAGACGGGGGGCGGCTTTTTTTCGAGCATTTCCTTCACCATTTCGCTGTCGGCTCTGCGGCTCATGGCGTAGGCGACGATCTCGCGGTTGAACAAGTCCAAGATTGGCGAGAGGTACAGTTTGCCGTCCTTCCCTTTGAGTTCGGTAACGTCGGTCAGCCATTTTTCGTTGGGCTTTCGGGCTTTGAACCGGCGTTTGAGGAGGTGTTCCGATATCTCGCCCATGGCGGGATGGCGGTAGGCTTTTTCGCCCGTATTTTTGGCTTTCAGCCCCATCTGTTTCATCAACCGCGCCACTTTTTTTGCGGTTCCAACCCAATGCTGCGGCAATGCGCCTTTGTCCTTATCGCCCTTTATGCCGCCGGTAGGTTTCGACGAGGAGGGCTTTGTCGGCTTCGTCGGGGTCGGGTCGGTCTTGGTGGTGGTAGTAAAAGCTGCTTTTGGGCAGGTTTGCGATGTGCAGCAGGTATTTGAGCGGGTGTTGCGCCCTCAGTGTTTGGACGGTTTGGCTTTGTCCTTTTCGGTCTGCTTTTTGGCTGAGGGCTTTTAACTCCTTTAGGTAGGCGACCTCTGCGCGCATATAGCACAACTCTTCGATAAGCTCTGCCTGCGTTTTTTCTTGGTCGGGTTTATCTGCGATGAAGGGGTTTTTTTCGATGTTGGGGCATGGTTTTTGGATTGGGGATGTTCGAGTGCGCCGATACCGCCTTCTTGATAGGCGCGTATCCATCGTCTCAGGTGGGTTCGGGAAATGCCGTAGTGGTCTGCGGTACGCTGTTGGCTGCGTATATGCAGGTAGTGGAGTACGGCTTGGTATTTGAAGTGTAATGTATATTTGCTCATAAAAAAACTGCATCTTGTGAGTTGGAGGGATGTCCAACTTTTTGGGGTGCAGTTCACTTTTCAGACGACCTTTTTTTACACTTTCCCACCTATACTTCTTCACAAAACTTCACTATACTTCATCTCCCTTTACATATGCGAACATTGTCTGAAAATGTCTGAAACCATTCAAAACCGCAAAATCAAATTCGCCTTAGTCGGCTGCGGCCGTATTTCCAACAACCATTTCGGCTCGTTTGAGGTATTGCAAGAAGATTGCGAACTCGTTGCCGTGTGCGACATCGATCCTGCCGCGCTTGAAGCGGCGGTCAAGCGTACCGGTGCGAAAGGCTATGCCCGCTATACCGACATGCTGGCCGAAACCGATGCCGACGTAATCGTCATCACCACGCCGTCCGGTTTGCATCCCGAGCAGGCGGTTGAGGCGTTGGAAGCAGGTTTTCACGTCGTCACCGAAAAACCGATGGCAACCTGCTTTTACTGACGGCGAACTTATGGTTCAAGCCGCCGATAAAGCAGGCAAACGCTTGTTTGTCGTGAAACAAAACCGCCTGAACGCTACGCTGCAACTGCTCAAACGCGCGGTCGCAGAACAACGCTTCGGCAAAATCTATATGATGCATTTGAATGTTTTTTGGACGCGCCCGCAGTCGTATTACGACCAAGGGGACGGTTGGCGCGGCACTTGGAAGATGGACGGCGGCGCGTTCATGAATCAGGCAAGCCACTACGTCGATTTGATGGAATGGCTTATCGGCCCGGTGGCGGAAGTGCAGGCGATGATTGCGACCCAGCGAAAAATTGAAGCCGAAGACACAGGCGTGATGAACCTCCGTTGGCGCGACGGCACGCTCGGCTCGATGGCGGTAACTCATGTGCACCTATCCGAAAAACCTCGAAGGCTCGATTACCATTTTGGGCGAAACCGGCACGGTGCGCATCGGCGGCATGGCGGTGAACGAAATTCAGGAATGGAATTTTGCCGACGGACGCGATTACGACGAGCAGGTCAAAACCGCCAATTATGAAACCACATCGGTGTACGGTTTCGGGCACCCGCTGTATTATCAGAATGTTGTCGATGTATTGCGCAGCAAAGCCGAGCCTGTTGTCGACGGGCGCGAAGGCTTGAAATCGCTGGAGCTGATTAACGCCGCCTACCTTTCTGCACACAACCATCAAACGGTTTCGCTGCCGCTGGTGTTGCAAACTTTGCGAACGTTTGACCATTCTGATTGTCCGAAAGGAAGCCCCTTCCATACTCAATCAAAGGAATCATCATGATACTGACCCGCGAACAAGCCCTCGAAATTTTTCAAACGCCGCGTTTCCGTCCGCTACTACGACCCTGCGCGCAAAATCAGTGCCGAAGATTTTTGCCGCTATTCTTGATTTCGGGCGGCTCTCGCCCAGCTCCGTCGGCTGCGAACCGTGGCAGTTTGTGGTCGTGCAGAACACGGCATTGCGCGAAAAAAATCAAACCCTTCGCCTGGGGGATGCAGGCTTCCATTTCGGATGCCAGCCACGTCGTTTTCCTGTTGGCTCGAAAACACGCCCGCTATGACAGTCCCGCTTTTGAAGAACTGATGGACAGACGCGGGCTGACTGCCGAAGAGAGAGCGGGTGCATTTGAACGCTACCGCCGTTTCCAAACCCACGATATGCCCATCGCCGACGACGAACGCGCCCTGTTTGACTGGGCAAGCAAGCAAACCTACATCGCGCTGGGCAATATGCTTACCGGCGCGGCGATGCTCGGCATCGATTCTTGCGCTATCGAAGGCATGGAGTATGCCGCAGTAGAAAAAAATCCTTGCCGAAGCCGGATTGCTCGATCCTGAGAATTACGGCTTATCCGTCGCCGCAACCTTCGGCTACCGTGTGCGCGACATCACCCCAAAAACCGCGCCGCGATGCGTCGGAAACAGTGATTTGGGCGGAGTAGGGCCGATTAAATCTAAAGAGCTGAACAGCAATCACAGTATCGTTTCAAACAGATACTTTTGAAAGCCGTCAAAGCAAATCCTGTGATTTCTGTTTCTCTCAAAAAATAAAAAAGGTCGTCTGAAATCTGTTTCAGACGACCTTTTCGATATTGATCGGAATATTTAACGGATTTTCAGCGTACTCAATCCGATTAACACCAAGACGATGGTAATAATCCAGAAGCGGACGACGACTTGGGTTTCTTTCCAGCCTTTTTGTTCGTAGTGGTGGTGGATGGGCGCCATCAGGAAGATGCGTTTTTTGGTTCTCTTATACCAGCCGACCTGAAGCATAACAGATACGGCTTCGACGACGAACAGACCGCCCATGATGACGAGGACGAACTCTTGGCGGACGATGACGGCAACGGTACCGAGTGCCGCACCCAGCGCCAGCGCGCCGACGTCACCCATGAAGACTTGCGCGGGATAGGCGTTGAACCACAAAAAAATCCGAGACACGCGCCGCACATGGCGGTACAGAAAATCACGACTTCGTTCGCGCCTGCGACATAAGGCAGTTGCAGGTATTGGGCGAATTGCGAGTGTCCGCTGGCATAGGCGAAGATGGCGAGGCCGGCGGCAACGAGGACGACGGGGAAGGCGGCAAGTCCGTCAAGGCCGTCGGTGAGGTTGACGGCGTTGGAAGTGCCGACGATGGTCAGATAGGTCAGGACGACGAAGCCGACCACGCCCAGCGGCAAAGCGACTTGTTTGAAGAAGGGAACGATGAGGATGTTGTTGGAGCTATTGGACGCAAGGTAAAACAAGGCAAGCGCGGCAACGATGGCGACGCTTGACTGCCACACCATTTTGAATTTGGCGGAAACACCGTTGGGGTCTTTATAGACGACTTTGCGCCAGTCGTCGTAAAAACCCGAGCGCGCCCGTGGCGAGCAATACGCCCAAAAAGAATCCAAATATACGGGTTTGCCCAGTTGCCCCACAACAGCGTGGACACGGTGATGGCGGTCAGAATCAGCGAGCCGCCCATCGTCGGCGTGCCGTTTTTGATGAGGTGGGTTTGCGGCCCGTCGGTGCGTACCGCCTGCCCGACTTTTAACTGCGTCAGTTTGCGGATGGTCCACGGACCGAGCAGCAGGGAAAACGCCAAAGCGGTCAAAGCTGCCATGACGGCGCGGAATGTGGTGTATTGAAAGACATTCAGACCGGTCAACCAGTTACTGAAATGTGCAAGCCATAAAAACATGGGGCTTCCTTTTGTTTTTGTTGTTACATTGGGCTTATCGCCCGTTTTAAATTTTGGTTTTTGGATCGTCTGAAAAAGTTTCAGACGACCTTTGTTGATTATCAAGCTGCTTATGACAGTCAGTGCCTGCTGAAGTTCACTCTCTATGCAGGTTTCTAGCGAACCCGTTATCCGTTGTTTAGAGAGATGGCAGCGTTATTGAGCGACGGCTGCGTTAGTGTCTTTCTCAATCACGCAAATCGGATAATTTCCCGGATTCCTGCCGCCGCCTAAATCCAGACAGAGGTCCTCATAAAGATACGCCTGCGTCCGCATTCCGACATAAAACGCGCCAATCAGCGCAGCAATCAGCAATAAGGCTTTAAAAAAACGTCGGTTTTTCATTTTCAGACGGCCTCTTTATCCGTCAATGCCTCGACCACTTCTTCCATCTTCATAAAGCGCGAGCCTTTGACCAACACAGTAGCGTGTTCAGGCAAATCGTGGCTCAACACTTGGATCAACGGGTCTTTGGCGGCAAACCACAAACCGTCTGCGCCAAATGTTTCCGCCGCTTCGACGCTGTTGTCGCCGACAAAATAGGCCGCTTCGATGCCTTGGTCGCGGGCGTACGCGCCGACTTCAGCGTGCATGGCGGCGGCTTCGTCCTCGCCCAATTCGCCCATATCGCCCATCACAAAAATACGCGGCGCAGGCATACGCGCCAACACATCAATCGCGGCTTTCATGCTATCGGGGTTCGCGTTGTACGTATCGTCAATCAGGGTCGCGCCTTTGATGCCAGATTTGACATTCAGACGACCTTTGATGTTGCTGAAACCTTTCAAACCTTCTGCCACATCGTTCAAACTCAAACCCGCAGCCAAAGCCAACGCGGCGGCAGCGGCAGCGTTGTGAACATTGTGGCGGCCGGGAACGGGCAGCACCACGGCGGCGCACTCGTTGCCGCACACCAAATCAAATTCGCACGACAAAGGTTTCAACACGATATTTTCCGCGTGAACATCGCCGCTATCGACACCGAAAGTCCGCTGCTGATGACCTTGTGAGGCCGTCTGAAACACGACGGCATGTTCGTCTTCGCACGGAATCAAAGCCAATCCGTCTTCGCCCAAACCTTGATAAATCTCACTTTTCGCCTTGGCAATATCGTTCGTGCCGTCAAAACCGCAGCCGACATGGGCGCGCAGGGCGTTGTTGACCAAAGCGGCATCGGGTTTGGCGATTTGCGTCAAAACCGCCAGTTCACCAAAATGGTTCATGCCCATTTCGATCACGGCATAACGGTGTTTTTCGTTTAATTTCAACAAAGTCAGCGGCAATCCGATGTGGTTGTTGAAATTGCCCGCCGTCGCCAACACGGCATCATCGCCGAAACGGCGGCGCAATACCGCAGCCAACATTTCCTTCACCGTCGTCTTGCCACCCGAACCGGTAATGCCGAACACAAACGGGTTCACATTCCCGCGCCACGCCTTCGCCAGCGTTTTGCAACGCGGCAAGCGTGTCATCGACTTTCAACGCACCATCCAAAAACAGCGCAATCTTTGCGCGAAACCACAACCGCCGCCGCACCCGCAGCCAATACGTCTTCAACAAAATCATGCGCGTCAAAACCGCTCGCCCGCCAAAGCAAAAAACACATCGCCCGCACGGATGTCGCGGCTGTCGGTTACGATGCGCGACACGGGTTTGTTTTCAGACGGCGTCGGAAGGTTGAGGGTTTGGCAGATGAAATTTAGGTCTAGTGGTTTCATGGTTGTATTACATATTCAAAATATTGCTGATTAAAATTTATAGCTTGCCTGTCAGAGGCTTATTAGGTATCATTAAGCCCGACGTGACCGCTGCCTCTGCACTTTTTGTGTACGCGGCGGTTTTTATTTTCTCCACAAATCCCATTCTCGGTAATTTTCAAACCAGCCAAATCTCGTCAAGCTTACCTTGCTGCTCTTCACATCCGCAGGAAATTCTTGCAAAACGGCATCAAATCTATCTGCCCATTGAGAATTAGGGCAAAGAACCCTCAGCATTTCCTGCATGATGCAAAAATAGAAAAACGGACGTTTGGCATCCAATTGCCTCCAGTAACTGTCCTTTTGTATCGGTGGGGCAGACCGTTCTATGTTCGCATTCCACAATCTGTCGTGATGGGCAGATATATTGCGTATTTCGTTCAATCCGTTAAGCCATCCCAAAAAGACATCTCCATTTACTGCTCCGTACTTTTGGGCAATCAGGTTTTTATCTGGATATTTCATACCTGAAAAAAAGCCATGACATTGTACCGAAATCCCACAAACATCCCGCAGCCCAGATTGGCAGGCATCCGTATTTCTGTATATTGTGATGATACAAAGACAAGTTTCTCTTTTTGGCTCTTGCTTCCAATTCGTCAAACCGCTCCGACCAGGCTTGATATTCGGTTTTTACCTGTCTTTTGGTTAATCTTCTTCGTAAAATTGCCATGCAAACAGGCAGGGTTTTTCTATGGGCCATAGGATCAACCTCACCCAAACAATGGACAATATCGACCCTTACCGCAGTTTCTATCCTCTCCAAAGCATCCAAAGCCGACAACCTTAGCTTTTTATCAAACAGGTAAAGCGACAACACACTCTCGAAATTGCTCCCTTCCATAAAATGATCTAATAAAAATTTGGTTTGTGTCGTCCCATTGTCGGAAAGCATGAAAAATATCCGCTCAATCGATAATAACCGATGCGCTGGAGGTATTTTTTTCAGCCCGTGTAGAATTATCAACAACCATTCCCCTGCTTTTGCAGCAATTTGACTTGATTGTGAAAAATCAAGCCACGGCTTTAATGGTTGATAACTTTTTCCCAGTCATTTCAATAAAATCCCAACTTAAACATACAAACGATTTTTCCCATACTCAACTGCCGATTTTTCCCATACCTCTGGTAATCGGAAAAAAACACAATACGGCGGTTTTGCCATTTTTGACGGTAGGGGCGACAAAGGCTGTAATTGCCGTCATGCGCTTCATAACGTATTTCATCGGTTTGTCCGACAAATACTTTTTGCAGGTATTCGCGCTCATTTAAGTCTGGGGCGTAAAGATATTCTGTTTTTTTCTGACTGCTTTTTTCTCACCGTTTCTGACAACCACGAAACCGCCGTCGTCGGTTTGCTCCTGACTGCCTTCTGGCACAGGTTCATCAACGGTCTCATCAAAGCGGGAATGGGCGGAAAACAGCAGGTAAACCGGCTTGCCACCGACCGTATCCGGCACAATCAGCGAAGCGGATTCGAAAGCCGAATCTTCTTTCGCCATCACTTTTAGGATTTCCGCCGATTTGTTGATATACGCCGAATTGAAACGGTAATCCGCCAGCGCGCTCATTTGGGCGGGACTGTCTTTAACGATACGTTCTGCCGATTTAATCAGGATTTCACGCTTTTTCTGCACGGTCAGATAGTTACCACCAAACAATAACGCCGCTAAAACAGGAAAGACTGCAAACAGCAGATATAGGATTTTTCTGCCGTTTTTCACATCAGCCTCTTGACCGCGCTCAGCTATGCGAGTCAGGTTCAACATAATATTCAGCATCAGCGCACCCGCCATCACGGCAAGAATGCCCAAAATGCTCATCGCAAAGATTTCTGTAATATGTTCGCGAAATATCCGAAGACCGAAAACGCTGGTCAAAATCAGGACAAACACCCAATACACCAGCAGCACGACTGCCGTCATGCCGATAATGTTTGTGGCTTTGACTAATTTTTTTGCGTTCATTGCTTCACTCTTTTTTTCAGACGACCTATTTATCCTGATCAATCAACGGATACGGATTCACTGCACCGCTTGGTAGATACACGCCGTAATGCAAATGGGCTGGCGTGGTTTTGGCGTTGCCTGTTTTGCCGACATAGCCGATGACCTGTCCTTCTTTCACGCGTTCATACAGGCGGACGCGGGCGAATTTGTTGAGGTGGGCATAGTAGTGCCATGCGCCCGGCCCTTGGATGCCGATGACTTTGCCACCCAATCGGTTGCGCCCGATTTTGGTTACGATACCGGGCGTTGTGCTGCGTATCGGCGTGTTTTTCTTGGCGAAAATATCCACGCCCTCATGTCTGCGCCCCTGACTGCGCGCCGCGCCCCAAGTGTCGTCAAAACGCTTGCCTTTAACAGGATTGGGCAGGCTTTGCGCCGACGGCGGTTCTTTCGCCCTCAGCTCGGCAATTTCGGCGTTCGGGCGCGGCGAGTTGTTTGGTGGTACAGCCTGCAAATAAAATCATGACTGCACTGATGAAAAGGGTTTTTTTGTCGGCATTTTCAGCATCAAATCGGTCTCCTCGTTTTTCAGACGACCCTTTAAAATTCCAAATCAGGGGTCGTCTGAAACAACAGTGATGGGTTTAATGGCTGACGTGCCGTAATGCGTGGGTTGTGTTGCTTTTTATTGTGGGGGATAAACGTTTTTCAGACGACCTTGATGGTCTTCGGGTCGTCTGAAAACTTTGTATTGTCTATTTTTATATTCGTTCTGCCAACGCTTTCTCTGCAACTTCGAAATCAGAAAAATGATGCTTCACACCCTGCATGTCCTGATAATTTTCGTGTCCTTTGCCGGCAATCAGAACGATGTCGTTTGCCGCGGCGCGTTCGACTGCGTAACGGATGGCGGCGGCACGGTCGGCTTCGACGCATTCGGGCACTGGAACGGCAGGCAGGATGTCGTTGATGATATCTTGCGGATTTTTCCAAACGCGGGTTGTCGCTGGTTACGACGACTTTATCCGCGCCCTGTACGGCTGCTGCGCCCATCAGCGGGCGTTTGCCGCGGTCGCGGTTGCCGCCGCAGCCGAATACGCACCACAAAGCCGCACCCTGTGGTTTGATTTCCTGCAAGGTGGAGAGTGCTTTTTCCAATGCGTCAGGTGTATGGGCGTAATCGACGACGACCAAGGGCTTGCCGCTGTTCATAATGCAGTCCATGCGGCCTGAGGCGGGACGGATTTTTGCCAGTACATCCAATACTTTATCAATCGGATAACCGTTGGCACAAAGCAAGGCGATGCAGGCAGCGAGGTTTTGCGCGTTGAACCGTCCGAGCAGACGGGTGCGGCATTTTCCTTCGCCCCATGGGGTTTGGAATACGGCTTCCATGCCGTCTGAAGAGGCGGTGAAATTGGTAATACGGATGTCGGCGTGTTCGCTGAAACCATAGCCGTAAACGGCTAAATCGGGACAGTCTTTTTTCAGACGGCCTGCGAGTTCTGCGCCGTATTCATCATCGACATTGATGATGGCGTGTTGCAGGCCATGCCAGTAAAACAGACGCGACTTGATGGCACCGTAGGCTTCCATCGTACCGTGGTAGTCGAGGTGGTCGCGGGTGAGGTTGGTGAAGATTGCGCTGCGGAATGGCACGCCGTTGACACGCGATTGGTCAAGGCCGTGGCTGGAGACTTCCATCGCGGCGGCTGTTGCGCCTTGTTGACGGAAGCGGTAGAGCAGGGTTTGGACATCGACGGGGGCGGGGGTGGTGTGCGTGGTTTCTTCCAATGCGCCCCAAAAACCGTTGCCGACCGTACCGATAATAGTGGTTTTTTCGCCCAACAAATCGGCGGCTTGCGCCAGCCATTGTGTGATGGAGGTTTTACCGTTGGTACCGGTTACGCCCCAAACTTTCAGGCCGTCTGAAACATTGCCGTAAACTTGCGCCGCCAACATACCGGCGCGATGTTTCAGATCTTTAATGCCTTGATTGGGAACATTCCATTCGGGATTCCATGCGAATTTGCCGTCATCATCCCAAAAAACAAAGGTTGCACCGTTGGCAATGGCGGCAGGAATATAGCTGCGGCCGTCTGTATATTCGCCCTGACAGGCAACGAAAATGTCACCTTGCTTAATTTGTCGGCTGTCTGAATGCAACAAACGCCCTGCTGCGTTTTCACACAGCAGAGGCGGAAAGTTGGTTTCAGCCAAGGGGGTTAACTTGCTGAACATAAACAATATCTCTTTGATTGTTTGGATTATGACGGTACTTTGACAGTAGCGGCATTACTTAAAGGCTTGGTTGGGGAAACGCCCAAGATGTTCAAGCTTCCGCTCATGACTTCTTTGAATACAGGACCGGCAACCACGCCGCCGTAATAGCCGTTGGCAGTCGGTTCGTCGATGGTAACGGCCACAATCACGCGTGGATTCTTAGCCGGAGCAAAACCGATGAACGTACCGACGTGTTTGTTGTCCACATAGCGGCCATTGACCAGTTTACGCGCCGTACCGGTTTTCGCACCGACGTCGAAACCATCCACCGCACCTGCAGTACCGGTACCGCCGGCTTCAGTAACGGAAACCATCAACTCGCGCACTTTTTTTGCGGTAGAGGCTTTGATGACGCGCTTGCCTTTAGGGGCAACCGCTTGTTTTTCAAAGCTGACCGGCAACAATTCGCCGTCATGGGTCAAGACAGTATAGGCACGCGCCAATTGCAACAGGCTCAATTGCAGGCCATAACCGAAAGACATGGTTGCCTGTTCGATTTTTTGCCATCTGCGCCAGCTTCTCAACAAACCTGCCGTTTCACCCGGGAAGCCTGAATGCATACGCACGCCCACACCCAAATCATGATAGAAATCGTACATTTCTTTAGGCGTAAACATGGCAGAAAGTTTACTGGTGCCGACGTTGGAAGATTTTTGCATGATGCCGCGTACATCCAAAGTAGGATAAACGTGGGTGTCTTGTACGGTGGCCGGGCCAATTTTGTAAGGCAGGGTATTGAATGTATCGGTCGTATCCACTTTGCCGGAATCCAGCGCTTTGGCAATGGTAAACGGCTTCATGGCAGAACCGGGTTCGATCATGTCGGTTACGGCTCTGTTGCGGCGCTGTTCGCTATTGGCTTGACCCGGTTGATTCGGATCGTAAGCCGGGCTATTGACCAAAGCCAAAATTTCGCCGGTTTGCGCATCCAATACCACAACCGTACCCGCTTTGGCCTTGTGATAAGCCACAGCTTTGTTCAACTCCTCATAAGCCAGCGTCTGAATGCGCTGATCCAAAGACAAAATCATGTCTTGGCCGTTTTTAGGCACGCTGTTGCGCGGAGAGTCGAGGCTGTCTACGATGTTGCCTTTATTGTCGCGCAATACGACTTTCGCACCATCTTCGCCGCGCAGGCTGTCTTCGCGGGAAAGCTCTAAACCTTCCTGACCTTTGCCGTCGATATTGGTAAAACCGATAACGTGCGCAAACAGATTGCCCATCGGATAATGGCGTTTCAGCTCTTTTTGGAATGCCAAGCCTTTAATGCCCAAAGCTTTAATTTCTTCCGCTTTTTCTTGGCTGAGTTGACGCTTCAGATAAATAAAATCTTTATCTTTTTTTCGCCAATTTTTTTCCTGCAATGCCTCAACAGGCAGCTCAACAATAGCCGCCAACTTAGCCATCTGTTCGGCAGTCGGCATTTCTTCCATACCGGAAGGCATGGCATACAAGGATTCAGTCGGTGCACTCAACGCCAAAGTCGCGCCGTTACGGTCCGTAATCATGCCGCGCGACGCAGGCAAAAGTCAGGGTACGGACAAAACGCTGATCGCCCTGATTTTTCAAAAATTCATGCTGCGTGGTTTGCAAATAGATGCCGCGTCCGAGCAATGCGGTAAAGGCAAGCGCCACACACCCCAAAACAATACGGATACGCCCGTCGCTGGTAACAGGTTTCTTTACCTTTTTCGACCTTAGGCAGCATCCGAGGCTTATATTCATTCTTAATCAACATCTTAAAATTCTCATATATTATGTTTGCCGAACTACGTTCCGCAGAGCCCTCAAATCCAAGATTTTTTTCAGGCCTATCATTATTAATATTATTTTTTTCGTTCCACCATCACGGTATTATCCGCGCCGGGCGGTTTGAGGCGTTGCTTCTCAGCCGCCACCTTAATCAGCTTGTGGTTCGCCAGCCGCGCCTGATCCAATTTCAAGCGTGCATAGTCCTGATCAAGCTTGATTTCCTGCTTTTGCGCTTTATCCAAAGCGATGAAGTGCAAACGCGATTGGTCTTG
This sequence comes from uncultured Neisseria sp., assembly GCA_916438535.1. Classification (GTDB taxonomy): domain Bacteria; phylum Pseudomonadota; class Gammaproteobacteria; order Burkholderiales; family Neisseriaceae; genus Neisseria. The sequence goes on from CAKAEP010000001.1 coordinate 1,065,983, forward strand.
CACAGTGACCACCGCAAAAGCAGATACCGATACCAAGACCAACAAAAGGATATTTAATTTATTCATTATTTTCAGACGACCTCAATCTGTTTGTTCCGAGGACACCTGCCCCACATAATGCTTATTCTGCAATCTCACCGCCCGTCCGCTCTGCCACGCGTAAAACTGCGCTGCGCGCCCGCGGATTGGAGGCGGTTTCCTCAACACCCGGCTTTATCGCCTTTCCCACTGCCTTTAACGGCGGCAGAGGCAAATCCGCTTCTTTTACTGCCGCCCAACGCGGCAAAGGAGGATGTTGCGAATACTTTTTGACAAACTGTTTTACGATGCGGTCTTCAAGCGAATGGAACGCAATAACCGCCAAACGTCCACCTTGCTTCAGACGACCCATCACTTGCGGCAGGACCGCCTCTACCTCTTCGAGCTCGCGGTTAATAAAGATGCGAACTGCCTGGAAGGTGCGCGTCGCAGGGTCTTGCCCCCGCTCACGAGTACGGACGTTTTGTGCCACGAGCTGCGCCAGCTTGCGGGTTGTATCGATCGGACTTTCTGTCCGTTGCGCAACAATGGCGCGCGCAATCTGGCGACTAAACCGCTCTTCACCATAATTCTTGATAACCTCGTGCAAATCCTGTTCCGATGCTGTTGCAATCCACTCTGCGGCAGCCATTCCGCGCGTCGGATCCATGCGCATATCCAAAGGTGCATCAAAACGGAAACTGAAACCCCGTGCGCCGTCATCTATCTGCGGGGACGAAATCCCCAAATCAAACAACGCACCATCTATTTTTTCAATACCCAGCTTATCCAGGGTCGTCTGAAAACTGGAAAACCCGTCATGAACTACCGTAACGCGCCCATCCTGCTCGGCCAGCTTTTGCGCCGCCTCAATCGCTTGCGGGTCTTTATCAAACACAATCAGACGACCTTGACTGCCCAGACGGGACAAAATCAATCGGGAGTGCCCTCCCCTGCCGAACGTCCCATCCACATAAATACCGTCTTCACGAACCGCCAAAGCATCAACCGCCTCATTTAACAAAACGGTGATATGTTGATATTCAGCATTACTCACAATTGCAAATCCGTCTGACTTAATTGGAATGCCAACTCTTCAGGATCATCATCCAAAGCCTGAGTCATTTCAGCTTCCCATTGATCACGACCCCACAATTCCAAACGGTTGGCGCGACCGACCAAGGTAACGTCTTTTTCAAAATCCACCCGTTTGCGCAGATTGGCAGGAATCAGTACGCGGCCGGCGCTGTCCCATTCCAGCGTATCCGCATTGTGCAGCAGCAGATTTTGATAACGCTGCAACATCGGATTTCCTGCCGTTTTCAAGTGCAAAAGCTGCTCGGCAACCTTTGCCCATTCAGTCTCCGGATACATCAGCAATTTTTGACGGGAATCCAAAGTAACCACAATCGACGGCGTATAATGGCGCAGCAAAATATCGCGGAACTTGGCAGGAATCGCCAACCGCCCTTTGCTGTCAATACTCAATTCGTGAGCGCCACCAAACACAATTTCGTCCTAATCGGTTTAAATCGGAATTTTTTTGGGCAATGCAGACACTTTTACCCACATCGCCCCACTAGCCCACACTATAAAAAAATTTTTAACGCCTCGGTCAAATCGCCTTACTCTAAAAATCCCAGTACATATGCAACAACAAAATCATTAAAAAAACAGTATTTTAACCAAACAAACAAACAAGTCGAACCGCCCATTTTACCCGATTTAGTTTTTTAAAAAAACACAATATGTAGTATTACAAATATTATTTAGACACAACATATGGTATAAAAAAATGAAAAAAACGCCCCTTTTCCGTTCACGTTATAATAGACAAATAAATTCATAAATTTTACATTATCTAACAGTTATGAAGGCACACCTCCCCTCCCTCCCCTGCCGCGCAAAGCCTCAAGTTCCAAACTATTCGAAATCATCACACAGGAAATAAAAAGCCCAAAATAATTGGATTCCTTTCTCACGATTTATGGAGCTTGCACTCTACACACCCGAATACGGCTACTACACCGGAGGCAGCCACAAAATCGGCACAGACGGCGATTTCATCACTGCCCCCACCCTCACCCCATTATTCGGACAAACCCTCGCCCGACAACTTGCCGAACTACTCCCGCAAACCGCCGACAACATCTACGAATTCGGCGCAGGTACGGGACATCTCGCCGCCACCTTATTGAAAAGCCTTTCAGACGACCTCAAGCATTACTACATCATCGAACTCTCCCCCGAGCTTGCCGAACGCCAACGTCAATTCATCGCCGAACACACCACTCCGCAACTGGCACAAAAAGTCATCCACCTGACCGAACTGCCCGAATCCTTCGACGGCATCATCATCGGCAACGAAGTCCTCGATGCCATGCCTGTCGAAATCATCCGCCGCACTCAATACACCTTCCAACACATCGGTGTCTCCATTAACTCCGATGGACAGCTTGAACATAGCCCGCAACTCTTAAACCAACCCGACCTCCTCCGTTTAGCCGCCACCTACTTTCCCGAAACCGAACACCCCTACACCAGCGAGCTACACCCCGCCCAATACGCCTTTATTCTCACCCTCGCGCAGAAAAATCACACGCGGCGGTATGATATTTATCGACTACGGTTTTGACGCCGCCCAGTATTACCACCCGCAACGCAACGAAGGCACGCTCATCGCCCACTACCGTCACCACACTGTTCATGACACATTTTTCCATATCGGTCTGACCGATCTGACCGCACATGTCAACTTTACCGACATTGCTCAAGCAGGCACCGACGGCGGACTAGACCTCATCGGCTACCTGCCCCAATCTCATTTCCTATTCAACCTAGGCATTACCGACCTGTTGGCACAAACCGCTCCGCCAGGCACAGCAGACTACCTCCGTGTCAGCACCGCCGTACAAAAACTGACCGACCAACACGAAATGGGCGAACTCTTCAAAGTCATCGCCTTTGGCAAAAACATCGACATCGACTGGACAGGTTTCCGCTTCGGCGACATCTGCCACAAACTTTGAAATCCCCCACCTCAAACCATCCTCCAAACACACAGGTCGTCTGAAACACCGTTTCAGACGACCTCATCCATGTTTTTATTCCATTAAAAAAACAAAAAAACAAAAACACAAAGCACAAAAATAAAACTTGCCAAAAACTCAAAACAACATATAATAGCGACTTCACGAAACGGCGAATTAGCTCAGTCGGTTAGAGCAGAGGAATCATAATCCTTGTGTCCGGGGTTCGAGTCCCTGATTCGCCACCAAATTTCGGGGGTATAGCTCAGTTGGTAGAGCGCTTGCATGGCATGCAAGAGGTCAGCAGTTCGATCCCGCTTACCTCCACCAGATAAAAAAAGACCTTGTTTAAAACAAGGTCTTTTTTATCTTGCATATTTGTTATATAGTCAAATGGATAAACATACAATAGAATTGAGCCTCCTTTATCCTGAGGATATATTCATTCACAAATACCTACATTTTCAAACTCTCCATCCTAAACCATCTGCTGCTTTATCATACTTTCAAACAAAACCGATCCCTTTTTAAATACCCGGGTAAAATTATTAGTGTCTTTAATATTAAACTTGAAACTTAAATGCGCCGTGAATGTCTATCTTTAATCGGTTAACCTACTCAGCAGGATGCAGATTTATGTCGATAACTGTTTCATTAATTGTCCCCGTCTATAATGGTGGAAAGTTCGCGGCAGGTTTGTGCCGTCATTTTGCAGGTCTGCATGAGGCTGTCGAAGGGATAGAATTTATTGTTGTAAACGACGGCTCTACCGATGATACCTCGGCTCAGTTCAGGCAGTTTTTTAATGAACATTCCGAATTGCAGGCGCAGTTGATTGATACGCCCAACGGCGGAGTCAGCAGGGCGCGCAATATCGGCTTGTCTAAAGTGCGCGGGAAATATGTGATGTTTATGGATCACGACGACAATATTGATCCGCCGCTTATGACAGATTTGGTTGAAAAAATGAAACGTTCCGATGCGGATATACTCCAATTCAATGTTGATGCGCGCTATCCTGCCAATGAAGATGAGGTTATCGGTTTAGCGGATTATATGGACCGCTATCCGTTTTGGTCGTGCGTTTGGGCGTATATCTACAAACGCAACCTGTTGGAAAAAGCAGGTCTGAAATTTATCGAAGGCATGAAATATTTGGAAGACGGCGTATTTTTGACCGAGTATTTTTTGCAATGCAAAACCGTCATTGCCAGCAATACCGTTGTTTATGATTATGTCGACAACCCCGAATCCGCTATGCGCAGCAAGCGTACGCCCGAGCAGACGCAGAAATACCTCGACGACATCGGTTTGGCAGTAAGGGAATATACGCGCCTGCTCGCTACGCCTGGGCAGCCGCCTAAAGTTGCCCGCAGGTTATTGGAAATACGGGATTCCTTCCAATTCATCCATTTGGTTTCGATGCTTAAAAGCGGTGTTTCTACGGACGAACTGTTCCGCAGGCTGGAAGAAAACGGCTACGATTTCCGAATGGCGGGCTATCCCAGCAAATTCAACCGCCGCCGCGACGTACGCCTTTTGTGCCATGTATTCCGCAGCCGTTTGTTGTTAAAGCTTCTGGCGGCTTCCAAGATCATGGCAAAAGATTGACAGACTCAAAAGGTCGTCTGAAAACCAATACAGGTTTTCAGACGACCTTTTATTTCATCCTGCGCTTCAATCAGGCGTATCTTTCAACTCTGCGCCCAAATCCTTCAAACGCTGCAATACTTCGTCCCAGGCTTTGTCCAAATCGCGGCACGCCCCGCCTTCCGCCTTGATGCCGAACTCGATATGCGGTTTGACCGCAGTTCCGTCCGCACTTTGCCAGCCGACGCTGGGCAGGCTGTAGAGCGCACGCCCGGGTAGGTGCGTTCGACGTATTCCATAATCGGCGCGACGCGCGATTCAGGTTGTCCGAACACATACACGCTGCGGCTGCCGCGTTCGGTTTGGTTAAAAACGGTCGGCGTAATAAGTATCCAAAACCCATTCCGCCATCGGGTGCGCCATCACGGGGAAGCCGGGGAAGAAATAATGTTCGCGGATGGAAAATCCGGCGATGTTGTTGAACGGGTTGGGCACAAGCTCTGCGCCTGCGGGAAAATCCGCCATTTTCAGGCGTTGGGCGTGTTCGGGGGCGTCGAGCGGCTCGCCGCGTTTAAGGGTAACGGCTTCGATGAACTTGGCGGCTTCGGGATGGCGGACGACGGGCAAATCCAAAGCGGCGGCGGCCGCTTGACGGGTGTGGTCGTCGGGCGTGGAACCGATGCCGCCGGTAACGAAGGTCGGCAGGTCGTCTGAAAAAGCTGCGGCGCAGTTGTTTGACCAGCAAATCGGGTTCGTCGGGCAGGGTATTGCACCTGATTGAGCTTCAGCCCGCGCGATTCCAGCAGGGATTTGAAAAAAAGGCGAAATGCTTGTCTTGGCGGCTGCCGTGCAGGATTTCGTCGCCGATGATGATGAGGTTGAAAGCGTTCATGGATAGGGTTTCTTTACCGATGCCGTCTGAAAATGTTGATGGCGCTGTAATTTATTCCCTCTCCCGTGGGAGAGGGTTAGGGAGAGGGCTGAGCTTGCGTTTTTTTCAGGCAGCGTTTGCTTAAGGGCTGCTGTCTGTGCCCTCTCCCCAACCCTCCCCGCAGGAGGGAGTCAGGGTTGCGGGTGGTGTCAAGGTCGTCTGAAAAGATTTTCAACGAAACGGGCAAGGCTCATTTTCAGACAACCTTGACGGCTGACAATGTGTTCTATTTATAAGATAATGTTTCAACACACAGGACTACACACAAAGCGCAGCCCTATGTATCGCCCTGATTTGGAAGAGGTTGCATTTCTCCCAAACAGTCTCTGATTCTACCGCCCTGAAGGGCGGGGTTTCAACCGTTAAGGTATTTTTTTAATAACCCCTTTTAAGTCCGAAGAATTGTCATGAGCCAAAAACAATACTATCCTGCAACACCTCCCCGTCGGTCAAAAAAAGTCGGCATCGCCTTCTCCGGCGGCCTTGATACCTCTGCCGCGCTGTTGTGGATGAAACTCAAAGGCGCGCTGCCTTATGCCTACACTGCCAACCTCGGGCAGCCCGACGAAGACGACTACAACGCCATTCCCAAAAAAAGCGATGGAATACGGTGCGGAAAAACGCCCGCTTAATTGACTGCCGCGCGCAGTTGGCACATGAGGGCATCGCCGCCATCCAATGCGGCGCGTTCCACGTTTCCACCGGCGGCATCGCCTATTTCAACACCACGCCTCTGGGCCGCGCCGTTACCGGCACCATGCTCGTTTCCGCCATGAAGGAAGACGACGTCAATATTTGGGGCGACGGCAGCACCTACAAAGGCAACGACATTGAGCGTTTCTACCGCTATGGCCTCTTGACCAATCCTGCGCTGAAAATCTACAAACCTTGGCTCGACCAACAATTTATCGACGAACTCGGTGGCCGCCACGAAATGAGCGAATTTCTGATTGCCAACGGTTTCAACTACAAAATGTCGGTTGAAAAAGCCTACTCCACCGACTCCAATATGCTCGGCGCGACGCATGAAGCCAAAGATTTGGAATTTCTCAACAGCGGCATCAAAATCGTCAAACCCATCATGGGCGTTGCCTTCTGGGACGAAAACGTCGAAGTCAAACCCGAAGAAGTCAGCGTGCGCTTTGAAGAAGGCGTGCCTGTTGCACTGAACGGCAAAGAATACGCCGATCCCGTCGAACTCTTCCTCGAAGCCAACCGCATTGGCGGTCGCCACGGCTTGGGCATGAGCGACCAAATCGAAAACCGCATCATCGAAGCCAAATCGCGCGGCATCTACGAAGCCCCGGGCATGGCATTGTTCCACATCGCCTACGAACGCTTGGTTACCGGCATCCACAACGAAGACACCATCGAACAATACCGCATCAACGGCCTGCGCCTCGGCCGCCTGCTCTACCAAGGACGCTGGTTCGACAGCCAAGCCCTCATGTTGCGCGAAACCGCCCAACGCTGGGTCGCCAAAGCCATCACCGGCGAAGTCACCCTCGAATTGCGCCGCGGCAACGACTACTCGATTCTGAACACCGAATCGCCCAACCTGACCTACCAACCGGAACGCCTGAGCATGGAAAAAGTCGAAGACGCCGCGTTCACCCCGCTTGACCGCATCGGCCAGCTCACCATGCGCAACCTCGACATCACCGACACCCGCGCCAAACTGGGTATCTACTCGCAAAGCGGTTTGCTGTCGCTGGGCGAAGGTTCGGTATTGCCGCAGTTGGGTAATAAGAAATAAGGTTTGCAGTTTTTGCATCATTGGCAACTTAAGGGGTCGTCTGAAAAGATGATCCCTTGTAAAAGGAATCCCATGAAAGAATACAAAGTCGTCATTTATCAAGAAAACCTGCTGTCCAGCCTGTTTTTCGGCGCAGCCAAAGTCAATCCCGTCAAATTCAGCGCGTTCCTCAACAGCCAAACTCCCGAAGGTTGGCGTGTCGTAACCATGGAAAAAGATCAACGCCGTATGCTCTTATTTTTTTCAGACGTGAAGCCTACGTCGTCATTTTGGAGCAGGGAACGTGTTTAAACTCGGCGTTTATGCCTGTCTCGGGCTGTTTGTCGGCTGGGTGTTGCTGCTGATTCTGCAACTTTGGTTTTCTTTTATCGAGGCAGAATTATTCTTCAAAAATTACCCTGACCATGGCGGGGTTGTTTGTCATCATCCTCGCTGCCTTGCTGGTGTGCAGTCAGTATTTTTCCGAAAAGAAAATGAAAGACGACGGGTTTATCAACTGATGCGGCTCCGGATAAAACCTGCATCCAAACCATAATAGGTCGTCTGAAAAACCGTTTTCAGACGACCCCACTATTTCCTCAAATCATTTGAAATCATGAAATTCTTCACACACTTTTATCTTGAAAACCATATGTATTTCAACGACTACTTGAAATACGTCCTCATTTTCGCCGCGCTCGTCGTCCTGCTGCTCGCCGTATCGCAATACCTGCGCCACCGCATGGACACCAAATACCGCGACCTGAGCATTATTGCCCTGCTGCTGCTCATCCTCATCAGCGGCATCCAATACCTCTCATACAGCGAACGCCAAAACTTCGCCGCGGACAACTCGCGCATGGTCGGTTTTCTCAATACCCTGATTGAAAACCAAAAAAAGTGGAAAAAGCGCGACATCAGCGTCAACAGCACGCACCTATACAACGGCATGATCGTCGGCATCAAAAACCAATACTACGAAGTCCATTTCAATCAAGACTTCTCCGCCTACACCCCTGACCCCCCATCAATCTGGTCAACAACAACATCGAACTTATCGACAAAGAATAACAGGACACACTCATGGAAGCATACTCCCTCCTTGCCCTCAAACTCCTTATGGGAATTTTTAGGTTTGGTTTTGCAAATCAACCTTTTAGGTAAAGGCAACCTCGCCCCCCACCTCCGCCATGGATCAAGTGCAAAACTATGTTCTCGGCGGCATCATCGGCGGCGTGATTTACAGCGACAGCGTCGGGCTTTTACAGTTTTTTTCCTCGTGCTGATTTTTGTGGACGCTGTTGGTCTTGAGTCTGAAATTCATCAAAAACCACAACCACTGGGTCAAATCCGTGATTGACGGCAAATCCGTCTGGGTCATCGTCAACGGCGAAATCCAAACCGAAGAATGTATGAAAAAAACGGCATCAGCGCACATGACCTGATGTTTAAGCTCCGTGCCGCCGGCATCTACGAAATCTCTGCCGTCAAACGCGCCGTCATGGAGCAAAACGGCCAGCTCACCGTCATCCAATACGGCGACGAAAGCCTGCGTTATCCCCTGATTACCGACGGGCAAATCGACCATGACATCTTAGAAATCATCAAACGCGACGACGAGTGGCTGCAACAGGAACTTGACCGCCTCCACCTTGATGTCTCGAAAGTCTATATCGGCGAATACATCGACGGGAAATTGGTGGCACACCCGTATCCTTGATTGTGAAAAATGAAAGCCGTGTTTGGGTAAGGTTGTTTGCAATAAACCAATCTTCAATCCAATGCTCGAATAGAGTCAAAAGAAAAAAAGGTCGTCTGAAAACTGAATTTCAGACGACCTTTGTGTTTCTGCGTCCTGCGTTAGAACGATTTCACCAGCGACAGGCCTATTTCGTTTTGCTTGTAGCTGTACAGCCAGTCGGTGTTGCCGTGGACGCGGCGGTGTTTGTAGCTGAGGACGGGCTTGAGGCCTGCGAATTTCCAGCGGTCCGCGCCTATGCTGAGGCGGTAGGTCTGTTCTTTGTCGAGGCGGCGTTGTTCGAGGACGGCGTTTGCTTCGCGGTGGCTGCGGATGCCGAAGGTGGCGGAGGCGGAGGCGTCGAAACCGGCTTCAAACATTTTTTTGCCGCGCCCAGCCGTGCGGAGATTTGGCGGTAACTGTCCACGGGTTCTTTGGCTTTGCGCTGCTGCCAGTCTATGCCGCCGTAGAGCATGAGGTCGTTGCGCGGGAAGTAGGACAGGGTGTTGTAAACGGAGAAGAGGCTGCCGTCGAGCAGGCGGGTTTTGTCGGAATAGGAGAGGTGTTTCCACTCGGCTTCGGTGTTCCACGTCCAGCTGCCTTTGTCGAGGTTCCATTCGCTGCGTACGCCGTAGGCGCGGTTGAGGGTTTTGCCGCCGCTGCCGTTCCATTCGACAAGCGGGGCGAGGGCAAAGGTGTGGCGGTGGTTTTCAAACTGATAGCCTGCGCTGAGGTTGAGCGTGTGTTCGTTTAATTCTTTATGGTCGCGGTAGAAGCGGCCGTAGCCGAGCGCGCGGGCGGCGATGCCGTGGTGTCCTTTAATCTGCCAGCGGCGGACGGCGGCGGCTTCGTATTTGATGCCGTTGGCGGAAACGGGTTGGTCGCCTGAAAAATTCTTCCCAGCATTCGCCGTCGATTTCGGTTTTTACACCATACTTTGCCGCTGGCTTCGTTGATGTTGCTGTTGTGGACGGCGCCGACGGAAAGGCTGCCCTGCCAGCTTTGGCGTTGGTTTAGAGAGTCGCGGAAATGGCCGATGTTTTTCTTTGACAGCTTCGGGCAGGGTCTTCGTTTTGCAGGCGCATAAATTCGGAAGTGGCTTCGCGGTTCAGACGACCTTCAAAGAGCAGGCGGGCGTAATCGAGCCGTCCGCGCGTGAAGTCGGGGTGGCGTTGCAGCAGGGTTTCGTAGTCTTGTTTGGCATCTTTCCACCTGCCTTCGCCGCGGGCGAGCGAGGCGCGGGCAAAGAGGGCGATGTCGGGGTCGTATTCGGTTTGTTGGGTATAACGCTTAAGCAGCGGGCGTACGGTTTGCCAGTCGCTGCGGTTGACGGCGTTAAACAGGGCTTCGCCTTGGTCGGCTTCGGGATCGGTTTCGGCTGTCTGCCCGATGTGTTCGGCGGGAATGTCGAGGCGGTATTCGCGCACTTTTTGTTCCTGTTCCTGCATGGTTTGGCGGGTGTCCTGCCACAGGCGTTGCGCGGTACGGTCGTCTGAAAAGTCAGAACGTGGCGCGGCAAGGACGGGGGCGGCGAGAAAGAGGATAAGGCAGGCAGACGGTTTGTACATGGTGTCGGCTTTCCGGTCGGCGGTTTCAGACGACCTTGAGAAGGTTGGCGGGCTGGTGTTTAAAAAAGCCTGCGTGAAGCAGGCTTTATTTTACTTAACTACGGATTTTAGCGTTTCACACCGCCGAATGCCGTATCCAAGTTGCGGTCGGTTTTAAACTTGGCAACACCGGCCAGCGCGCTTGCGTTGTGGCCGAAGAAGTGGCCTTCGGTTTTACCGAAGTGGCCGTTGGCGCGGGCGTAGCCTTCAAACGATGCGCTGGACGGTTTGATGCGGGAATGGATGTCCATCTGTACAGCGTTGTTTTTCATAGAACCTGCCAAGACGCGTTGACCGAAGTCTGCGCGCAAAGTACCGACCATCGGGTTGTTGCCGGTGTAGTTGTTGATACCTTTGACGGCGTAGTTGGCTACACCGGATACCGGCATAGAGGTGGCGCGTTTGTCGCCTGAGTAGAAAACGCCGCGGTTGGTGCCTTTGGCGTATTCTTTGCCGACCCACTCGCCGTAGTACACTTCAGAGCCGCCGCTCTTGATGGTGTTGAACGCATAACGGCCGAGGTTTTGACGGGTGTATGCGTCGTTGACCTGTACGGTTTTCACGCCGTTGCGGTCTACATTGCCGGGCATGCGGTTGACGTTGGTGTAGTGCACGCCTGAACGGTAGGCAGCGTGTTTCATCACTTTTTCGCCTTCGGCTTCAGATGCGGGTTTGCCCCATTTTTTGCCGTATTTGTGGTTTTGGTAACCGTAATCAAATGGATTGTAGGCATTGTTGGCGGCAAATACGCCTGCGCTGAACAAAACAGCCAAAACAGCAGCGGTGGTTTTTTGCAGATTCAGTTTCATGATACGCTCCTTAGGGGAAAAACGATGGTGGGGAAAATGATGTTCCGTCCGTGTCAGTGTGAGCAGACTATCGTTATGTGAGGAGACTTGTTTTTCTTTTTCTGAACATCATTCTAGAGGGGAGTGTTAGAGGAGAATTAGCGGATGTTTTGGAGAACGTTGGAATGAGATAAGAATAGGATAAGAATGTTTGTTTTTAGTTAAGGAGCATAGTAAACACGGCTGGTGTTGCCGCACGCCGCAATTTAATCAGTCCTTATTGAGATGTTTTTGGTGATGGATTAATTGAAATGATTCATAAAGAAGGGAAAGGTCGTCTGAACATTTCTTTCGGCAGAATCCGTAGAATTTGTTTCAGACGACTTTTTTTAAATTGAGAAATAATATCTAGGAAATAGGCAAAAAATGACCGCCTGAGGCGGTTTGTTTTTAGTGGCCAGAGGCGGAATCGAACCGCCGACACACGGATTTTTCAATCCGTTGCTCTACCAACTGAGCTATCTGGCCTTCGCTGTTTCGTTGCGAGATGTGCATTAAACCAAAAACGGCGTTTTAACGCAAGGTTTATTTCGATGCGCCATATATTATTTTTATAAACATATGTTTTATATTGGATTAAAAAAAGCAGCGTATTTGGCAGGTTTTGCCCGTTTTTTTCGCAGTCTTTCCTATAAATAGGCAATACGATAAAATACGCGCTGTCTGAAACACCATCATGAAGGAAGCCGCCATGACCCGTATGGTTCACTGCGTCAAACTCGGCAAAGAGGCCGAAGGTATGAAATTCCCGCCATTGCCCAACGAGCTGGGCAAGCGTATTTTTGAAAATGTGTCCCAAGAGGCTTGGAATGCGTGGACGCGTCATCAAACCATGCTGATTAACGAAAACCGCCTGAGCCTTGCCGACCCGCGCGCGCGCGAATATTTGGCGCAACAGATGGAACAGTATTTCTTCGGAGACGGGGCGGATGCTGTTCAGGGTTATGTCCCTCCGCAAGAATAAGCGCAAGCTGTTTTGAATGACAAAGGTCGTTTGAAACCCTAAATTGGTTTTCAGACGACCTTTTTTCTGTTTGACGGGCAATTATGCGCCGAACACTTTCAAACGGTTTTCCACCGGTTCGAAGGTTTTTTCACCGGCAGGCGCTTCGATGCCGCCAATAACCATTTGCGCGCGAAGAAGCCAGCTTTCGGGCAGGTTCCATTCTTTGGCGATGGCGGCGTCGGGCAGCGGGTTGTAGTGTTGCAGGTTCGCGCCCACGCCGGCGGCGGCAAGCGTTGTCCAGACGGCGTATTGTGTCATCGCGTTCGCATGGTCCGCCCAGACTGGGAAGTTGGCGGCATAAGAAGGGAACTGCTCTTGCAGGCCTTTGACGACGTTTTTGGTCTTCGAAGAACAAAATGGTCGCCGCACCTGCTTTGAACAGGTTTAATTTTTTTGCGCGGTCGGCTCGAATTGTTCGGCAGGCACGATGGCGCGCAATGCGTCTTCAACAAATTGCCACACTTTGCCGTGTTCTTCGCCGAAAAGGACGACGACGCGGGTGGATTGCGAGTTGAAGGAAGAAGGCGTGTGCAAAGCGGCATGTTTGACGATTTCGCTGATTTCTTCGTTGCTGACAGGCAGGTTTTTGTTCAGCGCGTAAATGGAACGGCGGGTTTCGGCCGCTTGCTGCAAGGTTTGATAAGTCATTTTGTTTTTCCTTTGATTGATGTTTAATCGGTTGGCGGGTTTGGAAATCTATTCGTAAAACCCGCTTTGTTTGTTTTCAGACGACCTTTGGGTCTATCAGGATTTGTTTTTGCCGAACAGGTTGTCCAATGCCAATGAGCCGCCGCCGGCTGCTGCCAGATAGAGGAACACGAAGCAGAACAATACTGCCGATTCGCCGCCGTTGGCAAGCGGGAACAGCGCCGAACCTTGGGAGGCGTGTGCCATGAAATAGGCAGCCGCCATCTGACCGGACAGGATGAAGGCGGCGGGACGGGTAAACAGTCCGAGAATCAACAGGATGCCGCCGACGATTTCCAAAATGCCCGCCACCAGCATCAAGCCTTCGGGCGAGCCGCCGCCCATGGAGGTCGGGAAGCCGAAAAATTTCGACGTACCGTGCAGGAGGAAGAGGTAGGCAGTTACGATACGCAATACGGACAATAAAATAGGTTGGATACGGGCGCAGGTTGCAGACATGGGGTTCTCCTTATCAAAAATGCGGGGTTTAAATGAAAACTAATCTTATCTGTGCAGTATAGATAATTACTTCCAGTAGATATATACTTCTTTTATTGATACAACGTTTCCCTAAAAGAAAACATGGATACCCTGTTCAGCCTCAAAGTTTTCCGCCAAGTCGTCCAAAGCGGCAGCTTCACCCGCGCCGCCGAGCAGCTTGATATTTCTACCGCGATGGCGAGCAAACACGTCAGCCATCTGGAAAATTCGATTAAGGCCAAGCTGCTGCACCGCAACAGCCGCAACCTCCACCTGACCGAAGCGGGCGAAGAATACTACCGCCAATGCAGCTACGCGCTCGATACGCTCGACACCGCCGCGCAAAAGGCGGCAGGCGGGAGCGGACACGCCGCAGGGCATGTTGCGCGTGACCATGCCGCTTTGGTTTGCGGGCAATTTAATCGGCACTTGGCTGGCGGAATACCGCGAACGCTATCCCGAAGTCACGCTCGATTTGGTGCTCGACAACCGCCACGTCGATTTGATTGCCGAAGGCTTCGACCTTGCCTTGCGCGTGGCAAAAACCTTGTCGCCCTCGCTTATCGTCAAGCCGCTGGCGCAAATCCAATTCGTCCTGCTCGCCTCGCCCGAATATCTGGCGAAACACGGCAAACCGCAAACGCCCGAAGAGGTCATGCGCCATCCCGCCATCCTGCCGACCTACACCGACCAGCGCAATTTGGAAATCACCCATCGGGAAACGGGCGAAAAAAGTATTCTGACGCTCAATCCGGTGATTCAAAGCGACAATACGCTGATGATACGCGAATTGGTCAGGGCGGGCGCGGGCATCGCCTATCAGCCGTTGTGGTCCGCCAGACAGGATTTGAAGGAAGGCAGGTTGGTCAGCCTGCTGCCGGAATATCGGGTGCGGACCGAGCAATTAAACGCGGTTTATGTGGACAGGGGCGTTTTTTTGAGCGCGAAGGTGCGCAGCTTTATCGATTTTTCTGAACGAGAAGATTTCGGCGGAAGGGGAATGAGGATTGGGGATGAAGGTTGGCAAAAGGTCGTCTGAAAACGGGAAACGGTTTCAGACGACCTTTTGTTTGTGCGGCGGTTTATTTGACCTGCTGCATGTATTTTTTTCAGACGACCCTTGCTCTGCATGGCGCGGTTTTTCCAGTTCGTCAACAACGGCTTGCGCTTTGGCTTTGTTTACCGGTTTGCCGACCTGAATCACGCCGCTCATGTTCATCATGCGGTGCGGCGGGCAGGTATAGACGTATACGCCTTCTTTGTCGAGTTTGAGGGTGAAGTCTTTGCCGTCTTCGGAGAGAAAGTCGGCAACGCCGTCGGGCAGGGCTTTGCTTTGCACCCAGTGGCCTTTTGTTGGCGGCTTTGAAGGTGACGGTGTCGCCGACCTTGGCGTTGACGTAGCCGGGTTCGAACACCATGCTGCCGTCTTTGCCGTTGTCGAGCATTTTGACTTCGTGGTTGGCGGCGTATGCGCCGAGGGAGGCGGTCAGCATGAGGAGGAAGAGGGATTTTTTCATGGGGGAGTCCTTTCTAAGGATAAAAAATATGGGGCGGGCTGATGAGTCGGAGAGGCAAGCCTTGGGCTTACCGCCCTCTCCCTAACCCTCTTCCGCGGGAGAGGGATAAGTTGCAGGGAGTTCGCAGGCCGGATGCTCAAATCCGACATTTGCAGGAGCGATTAAGTTACGCCGTTTGCCGCATCGGGCGGATAACGGGCAGGCCTTTGCTGTCGTATAAAAGTTCGATGTCCACTTTATACAGCCTGCCTATCATGTCCGCCTGCAACACATCCTGCGGCACGCCCTGCGCCTGTACTTTGCCTTCGCCGAGCAGAATCACGCCGTCTGAAAACTGCGCGGCGAGGCTCAAATCGTGCAACACCATCAACGTAACCAGATTGTGTTCGTGCGTGTATTGCACCACGCGTTCTAAAAGATTGAGTTGATGGTGCATATCCAGCGCGCTGACCGGTTCGTCCAGCATCAGGATTTCGGGACGGCGCAGCATGACTTGGGCAAACATGACGAGCTGCCGCTGTCCGCCGGAAAGCCGCATGACGTCGCGGTGCGCCAGATGGCCGATGCCCAGCTCCGCCATGATACTTGCGGCTTCGTGCAGCAGTTCGTCGCCGACGTGCATGTGCAGCGCGTCCATGCGGCCGAGCAACACGACTTCCAGTGCGGTCAGCGAGGCTTCGGCGGCGGTGTCCTGCGGCATATAGCCTATGCGTTTGCGCCAGCTTTGCAGGTGGATTTTGCTCAACGCTTCGTCGCCGTAGCGGATGGTGCCTTTGTGCGCCACTTCGCCGAAAATCGTTTTCATCAGCGAGGATTTGCCCGTACCGTTCGGGCCGAGCACGGAATAGACTTTGCCTTGTTCCAGCGTCAAATCGATACTGTCGGCGACCACATAATCGCCGCGTCGGATATGTACGTTTTCCAGTCGGAGCATTTTGGACGACCTTTAAGCAAAGAGGGCGGCAAACCAGTTTTTAATACGTTGCCATAGTGACGGTTCGGCGACGGTTTCGGCTGATGCCGCAACAGTGTCGGCAGCCGCTTGTTTGTTGCAGTCTTCCAAACCGTCGCAACCCAAACGGATAAAGAAAGTACCCTTCGGCTCGACCGGCAGGTATTTACGGTGGAATTCACGGTAGGTCTCTTCCGGATTCACATCGGCAAAGGCTTCGGGATACAACGCTTTGGCGATAAATTGGGCGGATGCCAAATCGGAAAGCGAACGCGAAGCAGTATGGTAAATGCCGAACACACGGCCGTTTCGGACAGCGGGAATTTCCGCCCAACCGGCACGCCGGATGAAACCCTGTAAGCGTTTTTTTGCGCTTCGGCGGCTTCGATGCCGATGCCCATCGCCATTGCCGCCGGCTGCTTCAGTCCGGCTTCGGTGCCGGAAATAATCACAACGTCGGGCTTGGCGGCAAGAAACTGCTCGGGATTAATCGCCCCCCCAGTCTTTGATGAAGGCTGCGGCAATATTGTCGCCGCCCACTGTATCGGCAATCGCACCCCACATATTTTTTTGCCGAAAGTAAAGCTATGTTCGGCAGGACCCTTGTCTCCGAACTCGATATAGATTTTCGGCTTGGGCTTGCCCGCTTCGGCCACGCGTTTTTTTGAATGTCGGCTATGCCTTGGGCGTATTCGCCGGCAATCTGCCCTGCACGCTCCGGCGTACCGGCGATTTCGCCGAAAAGTTTGGCACTGGCGGTATGGCGTTCGACCGTTTGCGCATTGAAATCGACCACAACCACCGGAATGCCGGCTTTTTCGAAACGCGGCATTTCTTCTTTCAACACGTCATACTGCCAATCCGCCAACACCACCACATCGGGTTTCATTGCCAAGGTTTTCTCAAACGAAAATGTACCGGCGTTCACATTGCCGATGTCGCCGATGTTTTGCAGCGAAGGGATTTTGGCGCGGTAGAGCGACCAACTGCCGGAGTTGAATTTCTCCCAAAATTCGCGCGAAATACCGACCACATTGTCAAATTTATCGACACCGGATACGGCAATATAATCAGGATAATAAAAGCCCAGCACCACACGTTTGGCAGGCACATCGACCCGCACTTCGCGCCCGCGTACGTCGGTAAGCGTTTTCACTTCGGCACAAACACCCTGCACGGCAAGACTGAACAAGGCAGCGGTTAAAATACGGCAAATAGGTTTCATTGGTTCTCTCTGTAAAATAAAAAAACAGTTTCAGACGACCCCGTCGCAACAAAAGACCGTCCGAAAAAACTTACCGCTTGGACAATACAATCCAAAAGAAAAACGGTACGCCGACAAACGCGGTAACAATCCCCACCGGAAACAGCGCACCCGGGATAATCACCTTGGACAACACGCTGGCGACCGATAAAAACGCCGCCCCTGTCAGCATCGCGCCGGGCAGGAAAAAGCGTTGGTCCTCACCGAGCAGAATCCGCGCCACATGCGGCGCGACCAGTCCGATAAAGCCGATTACGCCGACGAAACTGATTGCCGTCGCCGTCATCACCGCCACCAGCACCAGCGTTTTCAGGCGCAAAAGTTGCAGATTGATGCCCAGCCCGACGGCGCGTTCTTCGCCCAAGCGCAGCGCAGTCAACTTCCACACATCGCGTGAAAGCAGCAGCACGCATACCGCCGTAACCGCCGCCGTAACGATGACCGTTTCCCAAGTTGCTTTGTTCAAACTGCCAAACAGCCAAAACAAAAATCTGCTGTGAAATCTCAGGCGCGGCGATAAATTGAATCAGCGACAAAATCGACTGAAACAGAAACAACAGCGCAATCCCGACCAACACCAGCATCGCCGAATTGAAGCGGCGTGCCGAGGCAAACAGAAACAAGATGCCCGAAGCCAGCATGGTCATCACAAACGCGCCGATGGGAACGGCGACCGTTTCAGGCAGCCCGAAACCGCCGAACGCAATCACCACCGACGCGCCCAAACCCGCCGCCGCCGCCAAACCCAGCGTATAAGGGCTGGCCATCGGATTATTCAACAACGTCTGAATCTCCGCTCCGCCGACACCCAAAGCCGCACCGACCACCAGCGCCATCACCGCAATCGGCAGGCGCAGATCCATCACAATCAGGCGGTTCATCTCGTCTGTTTCGGGTTTGCCCAGCAAAACATTGACCACTTCGCCGACCGGCAGCGTGTCCGTCATCGCCGGACCGGTGGCGATGTCGAACAAGAAGCTGACCGCCGCGATGATTAAAAAAACATCAAAACAATCAACCAACGCTTGCCTTCTAGCCTGCGCTGGTTCCTCACAATCTCGGCGACAACCGAATCATTCATTTTTTTAAGCCTTTGAAATTAGGGAACAAGATCGGATATTCATGTCCGACAATCTCTTTTGTCTGTATCCGTTTTGAAGGGTGGTTTTTTGAAAATCGGGATAACGGAAGTCCAAACGGCTTTGCCCTCTCCCTAGCCCTCTCCCACGGGGAGAGGGAATCGGATGACTGAACTTCAACTATTGTTGTGATTCCCTGCAATTTGTTCTCTTTCCCACGGAGAGAGGGTAAAGTCCGACCATTGTTTTGATTCTCTGCCATTTGTTCCCTCTCCCCGCGGGAGAGGGCAAAAACAGTCAAACCCACCTAACACTCCCCGCTCGCTACGACGGAAAGTCGTAGCATGGGCTTCGCCCGCGAAAACAGGGAAAACCTCAGACCGTTCGCCATCATTTCTACAAATGCTACTCCCCATGAAAGAGGGAGCAAATTGTAGGGAGTCACAACAATGGTCGGGCTTCAGTTATCTGATCCCCTCTCCCCGTGGGAGAGGGTTAGGAGAGGGCCACAACAGTCAAACCCACCTGAAGTTCCCTGTTCGGCACGACGGAAAGTCATAGCGTGTGCTTTGCCAACAAAAACATGAAACCCTCATACCGTTCGCCATCATTTCCGCAAACGTCATCCGTGGGCAAAGCCCACGCTACGGTTCTATATAAATAAAACCCACGCTACTTTCAGACGACCTTCCGCATAAAAAGGTCGTCTGAAACCCATAAGTCCGCCTTACTGACCTTTCGGATACAGGTAGAACGTACCGTTCGGCACGACCGGCAGGTTTTGGCGGTAGAAGTCGGTATAAGTTTTCTCAGGATTGAAGTCTTTGAACAACTGCGGATAAATCGCTTTGGCCATAAATTGAATCGATGCACCGTCGGAAAGCGTGCGCGAGTTGGCGTGGTAGGCGGCGTAGAGGCGGTTGTTTTTAATCGCAGGCAGGTTCGCCCAGCCGGCGCGTTTGGCAAAACCGGCCAAGCGTTTTTCCGCTTCGGCTTTCGGAATGCCCCAACCCATCACCATGGCGGTCGGGCTTTTCTTCAATTCGGTTTCGCGGCCGGTAATCACGATGACGTCGGGTTTGGCAGCGAGGACTTTTTCAGGATTGATCGGGCCGTAGAACTCGACTGAAGAAGCAGCGATATTGTTGCCACCGACCAGCGTCGCCATCGAACCCCACATGCTCTTGCCGAAGGTGACGCTGTGTTCCGCCGGGCCTTTATTACCGAACTCGACATACACTTTAGGCTTGGGCAGGTTGGCTTTTTTCACACGCGCTTGGATGGTGTCGGCGATGCGTTTGTAGTCCGCCGCCAGCTTGTCCGCTTTTTGCTGTTGGCCGGTCAGCGTGCCGATAAGCTTGGTCGATTGGATGTGTTTGGCGACCGTTTGCGCGTTGTAATCCAACACTACAATCGGAATGCCCGCCTTGTTGATGCGGGCAAGGTCTGAACCTAGAGCCTTGTACTGCCAGTCCGCCAAAATCAGCAAATCGGGTTTCAACGCCAATACTTTTTCAACGGAGAACGTGCCGACTTCAACCTCGCCCACATCGGCAAGCTGGTTCAGCTTAGGCACGGCTTTTACTGAACGCCGCCCAGCTGGTTGGCGCCCAATCGGACCAAACCGCTTTAGAGAAGCCGACCACATTATTCAGCGCGTCCTTGCCGCCGATGGCCATGTAGTCTTGATAATAAAAGCCCAAAACCACGCGTTTGGCGGGCAGGTCGACGGTTACTTTGCGGCCGTTGACATCGGTAAGCTGAACCGGTTTGGCATGGACGGCGGTAGTGCCGAATGCCAATGCGGCGGCGAGGGCAAGGGAGGAGAAGCGCGACAGTTTCATTAGAGTAAAATCCTTTTAATAAATAATGTTATATATGATTTATATATGAATAAGAATCTTTCTTATTTTTAATGCGAGCCTAATGGATCTAAAAATAAACGGAAAAGTTCCGTTATTCAGGGAAGTTTTTATTACAAGCGTGATGGTGTTTATTGTTCAGACGACGCCTGCCGTTTGCCCGATATAGTGGATTAACTAAATCAGAACAAGGCGACGGAGCCGCAAACAGTACAGATAGTACGGAACCGATTCACTTGGTGCTTCAGCACCTTAGAGAATCGTTCTCTTTGAGCTAAGGCGAGGCAACGCCGTACCGGTTTAAAGTTAATCCACTATAAAAGGTCGTCTGAAACATCAAGCAAAGACATCACCCCTTATCAATATTCTGTTATTTCATTTTTCGAAAGTCCGCCATGCTGACCATTACCACCTGCCTCGCCTACCCCGAGCCGCCGTCCAACCTGCTGCCGTTGGCGGGCGCACTGACGCGCGACAACATCCCCACCGCCTTCGCGCCCTGGCAAAACCGCCCGAAATCCGCCTTCATCCTGCCTTTGTGCGCATGGGATTATGCGGCGGAGCCTGAAGCGTTTGGGCAGTGGCTGACCGAAGCGGAAGCGTGCGGGCAAAGGTTTATCAACCCCGTCGGGCTGATGCGTTGGAACATGGACAAACGTTATTTGTGCGATTTGGCAGAATGGGGGGCGGACGTGATTCCAAGCGTGCAGACGTCGTCTGAAAAAGAAAAATTGGAAGACATTTTAAAAAATCAGGGGCTGGCGGGAAGCAGTCGTCAAACCCGTTATTGGGCAGAGCGGGCGCGGCGTGGCGAAAATCAGGGCGGGAGAAGTGTCGTTGAAGGCGGAGGATTATCCGCAAGGCGTCATCGTCCAGCCTTATATCCGCGAAATCGAAACGGCGGGCGAAATCTCGCTGGTGTTTTTTTGGACGGGCAATTCAGCCATGCCGTACTGCGTATGCCGCCCCAAGGCGAATGGCGCGCCAATTCCGCCTACGGCGTCGCTGTCAGCCCCGCCGCGCCGCCGGAAAAAGCAGTCGAAACCGCACGGCAGATATTGGACATGCTGCCTGAAATACCGGCATACGCCCGCATAGACGGGACGCTGATTGGCGAAAGATTACTGCTCAACGAATTGGAACTGATCGAACCCGCCCTTTACCCTGCATACCGCTGAAAATGCTGTTGCTGATATGGTGCAGGCGGTAAAGCGCGTTATCGCGGGTTGATGATAAAGAACCAATGCAAAAAAGGTCGTCTGAAAACAAAGGTAGCGGGTTTTTCAGACGACCTTTGTTCAAAAATCAGAAAACGAAATGAAGACCTCGCATTATAAACGCGCGATAAAGCCGGGCAGCTCGGACAAATCGTTCAAGATTGCTAAATGCGGCCGCGTTGCCAGTTGCGCGGCGGTATGCGCGCCGGTCGGTACGGCAACGGCAGGGGCTTTTCGCATTTGCCGCCATATCCAAATCGTGGGTCGTATCGCCGACAATCAAAGTTTGCGAAGGCTCCAGCCCCAATTCGGAACATAAGGCAAAAACCATATCGGGCGCGGGTTTGGACGCATATTCGCTTGCGCAGGCGGTTGCCATCCAAAAATCTGCCGTCCCCGTCTGCATAATAGAACGGTCCAAACCCGTACGCCCTTTGCCTGTCGCTACGGCAAGCCAAAAGCCTTGTTGTTTTAACGTGTTCAAACAAGGTATGGCTTCGGGGAACAAGGTCATATTGTGATTGTTCGGATTCAGATAATGCGCGGCATAGGTTTCTGCCAATTCTTCGCGCAGGTGTTCGCCCGCATCAGGCGCAAGGCGGAAGATGATTTCGGGCAGGCTGTAACCGATTAAGGCACGGATGGCATCCGCATCGGGGGCTTTTAAACCGCAGTCGGCAAAACTTTGTTGGAACGTACGGATAATCGGGCGAGTCGTATCGGCAAGCGTTCCGTCCCAGTCGAAAATAATCAGTTCAGGCTTCATCAGAAATCCTTTTCAGACGACGTTATCAATATGATTGTATAGCGGATTTTTAAGACGGTGGCGGATTCGCATTTGAAGTGCAACTTTCCATAACAGAAAAAGGCCAGTATGCGGTAGCATACGGCCTTTCCTGCAAGAAAGATTGCCATGAGCTACACACAACTGACCCAAGACGAACGATACCATATCCAATACCTGTCCCGCCACTGCACCATCGCCGAAATCGCCAAACAACTTAACCGCCACAAAAGCACCATCAGCCGAGAAATCAAGCGGCACTGCATCCAAGGACAGCAATACAGCGCCGATAAAGCACAGAAGCAAAGCCGGCTGACCAAAAAGCACCGGCGAAAACCCTATAAGCTCGATTCGCAGCTGGTTCAACACATCGACACCCTTATCCGCCGCAAACTCAGTCCCGAACAGGTATGCGCCTACCTGCGCAAACACCACGGTATCACACTCCATCACAGCACCGTTTACCGCTACCTCCGCCAAGACAAAAGCAACGGCGGCACTTTGTGGCAACATCTCAGAATATGCAGCAAACCCTACCGCAAACGCTACGGCAGCACATGGACCAGAGGCAAAGTGCCCGACCGCGTCGGCATAGAAAACCGACCTGCTATCGTCGACCAGAAAACCCGCATCGGCGATTGGGAGGCCGACACCATCGTCGGCAAAAATCAGAAAAGCGCGTTATTGACCTTGGTCGAACGCACTACCCGCTACACCATCATCTGCAAATTAAAGAACTTAAAAGCCGAAGACACTGCCCGGGCGGCCATTAGGGTATTAAGGGCATATAAAGCCAGAGTCCACACCATCACCATGGATAACGGCAAAGAGTTCTACCAACACACCAAAATAGCCAAAGCATTGAAGGCGAAAACCTATTTTTGCCGCCCTTACCATTCGTGGGAAAAAGGGCTGAATGAGAACACCAACGGACTCATCCGACAATATTTCCCCAAACAGACCGATTTCCGAAACATCAGCGATCGGGAGATACGCAGGGTTCAAGATGAGTTGAACCACCGGCCGAGAAAAACACTTGGCTACGAAACGCCAAGTGTTTTATTCTTAAATCTGTTCCAACCACTGGTACCCTAGTGTTGCACTTGAAATCCGAATCCAAGGGTTCAAAACGGCATTTCCTTTGAAGATTTGTTTGGCCGGCAGGAAAATACGGCAGTTTCGGGTAAAATACGGCGGTTTGCCAATCATCCGAAAGAAATCCATGTATTCCCTAGCCCGCAGTCTGCTGTTCAAACTCGATGCCGAAAAAGCCCACCATTTCACCCTCGACGCGCTCAACAAAGTATACAAACTCGGTTTGCTCCCGATTTCCGACAACCGTACCAAGCCCGTCAAACTCATGGGCATCACCCTGCCCAATCCCGTCGGGCTGGCTGCCGGACTCGATAAAAACGGCGAATACATAGACGCATTGGGCGCACTCGGCTTCGGCTTCCTCGAAATCGGTACGGTAACGCCCAAACCACAGCCCGGCAACCCGCAACCGCGCCTCTTCCGCGTTCCCGAACACCAAGGCATCATCAACCGCATGGGCTTCAACAACCACGGCATCGACGCCATGATTCAAAACATCGAAAAAAGCCGTTATCAAGGCGTGTTGGGCATCAACATCGGCAAAAAAACGCCGTAACCCCCATCGAAAACGCCGCCGACGACTATTTAATCTGCCTCGAAAAAAAGCCTATGCACACGCAAGTTACATTACCGTCAATATTTCCTCGCCCAACACCAAAAACCTCCGCGCACTACAAGGCGGCGACGAACTGAGCGCGCTGCTCGAAGCCCTGAAAAACAAACAGGCGCAGCTTGCCGCCGCGCACGGAAAAATACGTCCCGCTCGCCGTCAAAAATCGCCCCCGATTTGGATGAAGCGCAAATCGAAGACATCGCCCACGTTGTCAAATCCGTCGAAATGGACGGCATCATCGCCACCAACACCACCATCGACAAATCAAGCCTCGGCAGTCATCCGCTCGCAGGCGAGCAGGGCGGCCTAAGCGGTCTGCCCGTACGCGAAAAAAGCAACCAAGTGCTGAAAACACTGGCGGAACACATCGACGGCAAGCTGCCGATTATCGGCGTCGGCGGCATCATGAACGGCAAGGATGCCGCCGAAAAAAATCCAACTCGGCGCAACCGCCGTCCAAGTGTACAGCGGCATGATTTATAAAGGTCCGGCATTAGTGAAGGATTGTCTGGCAGCGTTGAAATAAGCGCGATTTTCAACACAAAAGGTCGTCTGAAAACCCATATTTAAAGTTTTTCAGACGACCTTCCCCATACTTCCGATTTAATGCGTTTCCACCCGTTTGAAATCTCTCGGTCTGAAACCCAACGCGGCCAGCGAAACAAAAATATAAACCGCCGCCTATCGCAATCAGGATGCACAACTGCCCTGCTTTTGCGCAAACCGCCGACATGCACCCACTCAAACGGCAGGTAAGTCTGCGCCGCCCACAGCCCGCTGCCCATCACGACAAGCGACAGCAGCATTTTACCCAGGAAACTCCCCCACCCTTTACCCGGTCGGTAAATACCGTGTTTGCGTAACAGATAAAACAGCAATCCCGCATTGATACACGCGCCTAGGCCGATGGCAAGCGAAAGCCCGACGTGTTTCAAAGGACCGATAAAGGCAAGGTTCATCAACTGCGTGCAGATGAGCGTAAAGATGGCGATTTTGACAGGCGTTTTGATGTTTTGCCGCGCATAGAAACCGGGTGCCAACACTTTAATCATGATTAAGCCGATTAAGCCGAAAGAGTAGGCAATCAGCGCATGTTGCGTCATCTGCGCGTCAAACAGCGTAAATTCGCGGTACATAAACAGCGTCGCCACCAGCGGGAACGACAATACCGCCAACCCGACCGCCGCCGGCAGGGTCAGCAGCATACACAGGCGCAAACCCCAGTCGAGCAGTCCGGAAAAACTGCTCCGTATTCTGATTGGCTGCATGCTTGGACAAAGTCGGCAGCAAAATCGTACCGAGCGCCGCACCCAAAAACACCACTGGGCAGCTCCATCAGGCGGTCGGCGTAATACATCCACGAAACGCTGCCCGATTGCAGATAAGAAGCGAAAATCGTGTTGATCACCAAAGAAATCTGTGCCACGCTCACGCCCAAAAATCGCAGGCGCCATCTGTTTCATCACTCGGTTGACCGCCCTATCTTGAAAAATTCAGCTTAGGCAGTTTCAAAAAAACCCAGTTTCGCCAGCCAAGGCAGTTGGAAACCGAGCTGCAAAAATCCCGCCGACAAAAACTGCCCAAGCCAGCGCGGTAACGGGCGGATCAAAAATACGGTATGAAATACAGCGAAAAAGACGATAAAAGAAATATTCAAAAAAACGTCGGCGTAAACGCGGGAATGCTGAACTTATGATAAGAATTCAGTATCGAACCGACAAAAAGAAGACAACGAAATCAATAAGATATAAGGAAACGTAATCCGCAGCAAATCGATGGAAAGCTGGAATTTGTCCGCATCCTTGGCAAAGCCGGGCGCGGAAGCCCAAATCACCCAAGGCGCGGCAAGAATACCCAGCGCGGTAACAATCACCAGGACAAACGACAGCATCCCCGCCACATGGCGGATAAACGCCTCCGTCGCCTCTTTCGAACGCGTTTCCTTATATTCCGCCAAAATCGGCACGAAAGCCTGTGCAAACGCCCCTTCCGCAAACACGCGGCGCAACAGGTTCGGCAGTTTGAACGCCACAAAAAATGCGTCGGTCGCCATACCTGCACCAAACGCTCGGGCAATTACTGTATCGCGCACAAATCCAAGTATGCGCGACACCATCGTTAAGCTACCGACCTTGGCCAAAGCCCCCTAACAAATTCATCCGTTTTATTCCTTCAAAAGTCAGACGTCGTCTGAAAGCGCGTATTGTACGACAGAATCGAACAGAACACTTTTTTTCAGACGACCTCTTTCAACACCATCATTTCCCTACATGAAACTGTCTTTTTCACATCAAACCATATATCAAACCGCCAAAATGCAATAAAATCTCCCATTTAACCAAACTATCACGGAGTAAACATGAAACTGAAAACCCTTACCCTTGCTACTGCTCTGCTGGCCCTGACCGCCTGCGACAACAAAGTCCAAACCAGCGTCCCCGCCGACAGTGCGCCTGCGGCTTCAGCAGCCTCCGCTGCGCCTGTCGCTTTAGTTGAGGGGCTTAACTACACCACACTCAGCACGCCTATTCCCCAACAGCAGGCAGGTAAAGTCGAAGTCCTCGAATTTTTCGGCTACTTCTGTCCGCACTGCGCCCACCTCGAACCCGTTTTGAGCAAACACGTCAAAACCTTCAAAGACGACACCTACCTTCGTACTGAACACGTTGTTTGGGGCGATGAGATGAAACCGTTGGCGCGCCTTGCTGCCGCCGTCGATATGGCGGCCGCAGACACCAAAGACATTGCAAACAGCCATATCTTTGATGCCATGGTTAATCAGAAAGTCAAACTGCAAGACCCTGAAACCCTCAAAAAAATGGTTGGCCGAGCAAACTGCTTTTGACGGTAAAAAAAGTCCTCGCCGCCTACGAATCCCCCGAAAGCCAAACCCGCGCAGACAAAATGGCAGAGCTGACCAACACCTACAAAATTGACGGCACGCCTACCGTCATTGTCGGCGGCAAATACAAAGTCGAATTTGCCGACTGGGAATCAGGTATGAAAAACCATAGACCTGCTTGCAGACAAAGTACGCGAAGAACAAAAAAACTGCCAAATAATCCCAAAAAAAGCAAACAGCCGTCCGAAACCGCGATTTCAGGACGGCTGTTTTCACAAAACATCCGGCAAAAAAACCAAGCGGGACAGAGAAACGGGCGCACATCCCCCATATCCCTTATAATATCCCCCATTCCCATTTTTTTCAGACGACCTCCGACACAAAAAGGTCGTCTGAAACCCAAAATACAAGAGAACACCATGAAATTCATCGACGAAGCAAAAATCGAAGTCGCCGCAGGCAAAGGCGGTAATGGCGCAACCAGTTTCCGCCGCGAAAAATTCGTACCGCGCGGCGGCCCCGACGGCGGCGACGGCGGCAAAGGCGGCAGCGTCTGGGCAGAAGCCGACGAAAACACCAACACCCTCGTCGAATACCGCTTCGTCAAACGCTACCAAGCCAAAAACGGCGAAAAAAAGGCCACGGCTCCGACCGCTACGGCGCAGGGGCGGACGACATCGTCCTCAAAATGCCCGTCGGCACCCTTATCCGCGACCTCGACACCGACGAAATCGTCGCCGACCTCACCCACCACGGCCAGCGCGTCTGCCTAGCCAAGGGCGGAAAAGGCGGCTTGGGCAACATCCACTTCAAATCTTCCGTCAACCGCGCACCCAAACAATCCACGCCCGGCGAAGAAGGCGAAACCCGTTCCCTGCAACTCGAACTCAAAGTCCTCGCCGATGTCGGCTTATTGGGCATGCCCAACGCCGGTAAATCCACCCTGATTACCGCCGTATCCGCCGCACGCCCCAAAATTGCCAACTACCCCTTCACCACCCTACATCCGAATTTAGGTGTCGTGCGCATCGACGAAAACCACAGCTTCGTCATGGCCGACATCCCCGGCCTGATTGAAGGCGCGGCAGAAGGCGCAGGCCTCGGCCACCGTTTCCTCAAACACTTATCGCGTACCGGCCTGCTGCTGCACGTCGTCGATTTAGCCCCCTTCGATGAAACCGTCAATCCCGCCGAAGAAGCCCTCGCCATCATCAACGAACTGCGCAAATACGATGAAGAACTCTACGGCAAACCGCGCTGGCTGGTACTGAACAAACTCGACATGCTTGACGAAGAAGAAGCCCAAACGCGCACTGCTGCCTTCCTCGAAGCCATCGGCTGGGATTACCCCAAACCAGACGACCGCTTCCAATTCGACATGGAAACCCCGCGCCTCTTCCAAATCAGCGCCCTGACCCACCAAGGCACACAGGAATTGGTACATCAAATCAACCAATACCTGACCGAGAAAAAACGCATCGAAGCAGAGAAAGCGGAGGCGGAACAGGCAGCGGCAAATACCGAGATTGCTGAGCAGCAGCCTAAAACGGATACAGATGTGTTTAAACCGGAGTAAGGAAATAAAAAGTTTTCAGACGACCTGTTTAATGTAATATAGGGCTGTCCGAATACAGGAACAAAAAAAGCAAGGAAGACCATGATTTCTGACAAACAGCGTACCGAGTTAGCGAAAAAGCAAGCCATGCTTAAAAATTTTTGTATCAGGCTTGGTTAACAGAAAAAAACGGAAATACGCCGTAATCACGGTAGTCGATAATGAAGGCAATCTGATCGAATATCATCCTTCCGGCAATCAAAGAACAGTAGGCCATGTCAAACAACCGGCCTAAAGCGATTTTTTTACTGTGGTGCTAACGGTTCGGGCAAATCTACCCTGCGCCAATTCAATCAAGATCGTGTCTCATTAGTGATTGATTCCGAATCTTCATACTGCATTACCGTTTGCCGATGAAAGTTTTATTTTTTTGTTAATTCATCCATCTATCCTCAATTGCAAATATGGATGAAATCAATATCAATATTTGAAAAAAACAAACATTTAGCCGACTGGGTAAAAGCCAATCGAGCAAACCATACTTTCAAATGGATTAATTTTTGATTCTTTCTTAGCTTCTGAATAAATAAAGAATCCCCCTGCACAAAAAATCCAAATAATTTATCCTTATTTAAACAAAAATTTGAAAAATCCCATGCTAACCATCTACAACACCCTGACCCGTCAAAAAGAACCCTTCACCCCCATCGACCCTAAAAACGTGCGTATGTACGTTTGCGGCATGACCGTTTACGACTATTGCCACTTAGGCCATGCCCGCGTGATGGTGGTGTTCGACATGATTGCCCGCTGGCTGCGCGAGTGCGGTTATCCGCTCACTTATGTGCGCAACATCACCGACATCGACGACAAAATCATCGCCCGGGCGGCTGAAAACGGCGAAACCATCGGCGAACTGACCGCGCGTTTCATTCAGGCTATGCACGAAGATGCCGATGCTTTGGGCGTGTTGCGTCCGGATATTGAGCCGAAGGCGACGGAAAACATTCCGCAAATGATTGCCATGATTGAAACCCTGATTCAAAACGGCAAAGGCATACCCTGCCGCAAACGGCGACGTTTACTACGCCGTGCGCGAGTTTTCCGCTTACGGGCAATTATCGGGCAAATCGTTGGACGATCTGCGCGCAGGCGAGCGTGTGGAAGTGGATGGTTTCAAACGCGATCCGCTTGATTTCGTGCTGTGGAAAGCGGCCAAAGCAGGCGAGCCGGCATGGGAAAGCCCGTGGGGTAATGGTCGTCCGGGCTGGCATATCGAATGCTCTGCCATGAGTGAAAACCTGTTTGGCGATACTTTCGACATTCATGGTGGCGGCGCGGACTTGCAATTCCCGCACCATGAAAACGAAATTGCTCAAAGTGTCGGCGCGACAGGCCATACCTGCGGCCACGACCACGCTCAAACCCACCACGGTCAAAGCATCGCCAGCCACGTCAAATACTGGCTGCACAACGGCTTTATCCGTGTGGACGGCGAAAAAATGTCCAAATCGCTGGGCAACTTCTTCACCATCCGCGAAGTGTTGAAACAATACGACCCCGAAGTCGTGCGCTTCTTCATCCTGCGCGCCCACTACCGCAGCCCGCTGAATTACTCCGACGCGCATCTGGACGACGCAAAAGGTGCGCTGACCCGTCTGTACACTACGTTGAAAAAAACACCCCTGCCGCTGAGTTTGAATTGTCCGAAAACGCCAATGACTACACCCGCCGCTTTCTACGCCGCCATGAACGACGATTTCGGTACGGTCGAAGCCGTTGCCGTACTGTTCGAACTGGCAGGTGAAGTGAATAAAACCAACGACGCACACCTCGCCGGCTGCCTGAAAGCCTTGGGTGGCATCATCGGTCTGCTGCAACGCGATCCGACCGAGTTCCTGCAAGGCGGCGCGGTTTCAGACGGCCTCTCCAACGAAGAAATCGAAGACTTAATCGCCCAGCGCAAACAAGCGCGCGCCGATAAAAAAACTGGGCAGAGTCCGACCGCATCCGCGACCTTCTGAACGAACACAAAAATCATTCTGGAAGACAACGCCGGCGGTACGACTTGGCGGCGCGGCTAATTTGCTTTGATACGAAAAAAGGTCGTCTGAAAACATTTTCAGACGACCTTTATATATTTGATTGGAAACCGTGATGTGTGTACTTAATCTTCTAACAGGTTCTTCTTGATGACCGCAGGATTCCCAGCGGCGACGCAATATGGCGGCACATCTTTGGTTACCACAGCCCCTGCGCCGATGACTGCTCCTTTTTCCTACTCGGACTCCGCCCATAATAATCGCGCGCCGTCCGATCCAAACATCATCCTCAATCACAATCGGATTGATTTCCGTATAGCCCTCATATTTCAAAGTTTCACGATTAAACTTGTGATTATTGGAATAAAACAAACATTCCGGCCCCATCATGACATTATTTCCTATCGTCAGACCGTAGCATATTTCGCAATTGACACCGACCCCCGAGTTATCACCGATCACCGTATCCGGCATGACATACGCACCTTTTTTTCGATATTGACGTTTTTTTGCCGATATGCGGCGACACTCTCTTTGCCAAAAAAACCACGGACTTTTTTTAGCAGGCGAACCCAAAACGCTGCAATAAGACGGCGGCAGTAAACCGCCGATTACTCGCAGAATCAAACCATTTACTCTTGCCTTCATCCCTATACGGTTCCTCATTTCAAATATATTGTCATCAGACCCCTATTTTTGCACAAAGTTCAAGAATAAAGCAAAAATTCTCAAAAAATTACCAAAATAAACAATATGATAAATAATTCAGTATCTTATTATCCCAATCATCATTTCAAGAACACAAAAGCAACGCCGACCAACCTCTCTCGGGCAATATCCTCTTGACGGAACAGAAAAAAACAGCGATAATCCGACTCTTGTCTGAAGCATAGGTACATCCCCTATGCCCGCTTAACCGAAAGGAAACAAAATGAAACAAGGTATCCACCCTAATTACCACGAAATCAACGTTACCTGCTCTTGCGGTAACAAATTCGTCACCAAATCCGCGCTGGAAAAAGACAACTTCAACATCGAGGTTTGCTCTTTGTGCCACCCGTTCTACACCGGCACTCAAAAAAAATCGTCGACACCACCGGTCGCGTGGACAAATTTAACAACAAATTCGGCAACCTGTTCAAACGCTAATCGCCGCTCTACTGAAATAAAAAGACTGCATTTTATGCAGTCTTTTTTGCTTTTATACGTCGTCTGAAAATGCATTTTCGCCAGATTAAAAAAACCAAACCCCTCCTTTCAGACGACCTACCGCCGAATCTTTGCTAAACTACACGAAAATACGTTCAACCCCCTCAAAGCTATGCTCACTTACACCTCGCCCGATTCGCGACAACCTGCCAAAACCCATGAAAAACCCTGGCTCTTGCTGCTGATGGCATTTGCCTGGCTGTGGCCGGGCGTGTTTTTCGCACGACTTGTGGAATCCCGCCGAACCCACCGTCTTTACCGCCGTCGAAGCCTTTAGACGCAGGCGCGACGCCGTTGGTTGCCCATGTGTTGGGGCAGCCGGATTTTCAAATTCCGCCCGTCTATTTGTGGGTGGCGGCGGCGTTCAAACACCTGTTGTCACCTTGGGCGGCGGACGCTTATGATGCCGCGCGTTTTGCGGGCGTCTTCTTTACGATTATCGGGCTGACCGCCTGCGGTTTTGCCGGATTCAACTTTTTGGGCAGGCACCACGGGCGCAGCGTCGTCCTTATTCTGATCGGCAGCATCGGGCTGCTCTCGGTCGCGCACTTCCTCAACCCCGCTTCCGTCGCCTTTGCCGCGTCGGGCATGATATTGTGCGGCTTTTCGTTGGCGCAACGCCGCGTCATTACCTCTTCCCTGCTGCTGGGCTTCGGCTGGGCGTTGCTGTCACTCTCATCGGGCTATCTGATGACCGCCGCGCTGATGTTTTTAGCACCTGCCCTGTTGCTCGATGAGAAATGGCGCGTCAAACGCTATTACCTGACGCTGGTCGGCGCGTTCGCCATCGGACTGCCGCTCTTGACGGTTTATCCGCTCATCTTCTCCAGAACTCAGCCCGAACTGTTTTCCATCTGGTTGAACCACCACTCGCTCGGCGCATTCGGCGGCTTGGGTGGTTTTCAGACGACCTTCAGCCTGTTCTATTACCTGAAAAAAACCTGCTCTGGTTTACCCTGCCCGCGTGGCCGCTCGCCGCATGGACGTTAAGCCGCCCCCGCATCCGCGAAAAAAACTGGAGCGTATTGTGCATTTCGTGGTTCCTCATCGTCCTCAGCATTCTTGCCGTCAGCCCGCAACGCCTCCAAGACAACCTCGTCTGGCTGCTGCTCCCGCTCGCCCTGCTTGGCGCGGCGCAACTGGACGGGCTGCGGCGCGGCGCGGCGGCGTTTATCAACTGGTTCGGCGTTATGGCGTTCGGACTTTTTGCCATCTTCTTGTGGACGGGCTTCTTCGCCATGAACTACGGCTGGCCTGCCAAACTCGCCGAACGCGCCGCCTATTTCAGCCCGTATTACACGCCCGACATCGACCCGATACCGATGGCGGTCGCCCTGCTGTTTACCCCGCTGTGGCTGTGGGCGATTACCCGCAAAAACATCCGCGGCAGACAGGCAGTGACCAACTGGGCGGCAGGCGTTACGCTGGCGTGGGCATTGCTGATGACCCTGTTCCTGCCGTGGCTCGACGCCGCCAAAAGCCACGCGCCCGTCGTCCTCCAAATGGAAGCCGCCCTCTCCCCCGAACTGAAACAACGGCTTTCAGACGACCTCGAATGTATCAGCATCGCCAACGAAGACCACCGCGCCCGTATCGCTTGGGCGCAATACAGCGACTTGACACTCCATATCGACGACGCTGCCTGCCGCTACCTTCTGGTGCAGCAGCCTAAAAATACCGACGCGCCGCCGGGCTGGACGAAAATCTGGCAGGGCGCGCGCCCGAGAAACAAAGTGGAAGGCTTCGCACTTTTAAAAAGAGAAGAGTAAAAAAGGTCGTCTGAAAAGCAAAATTGCCGGTTCAGTGGAAATACCCTAATTAAGCTGAAAATTTTTGAACCTGGTGTCCAAACCATCGGGCCGTACCAATAGAGATTGAAAGAACCGAATCCACGGCAATATGAAAATCTAAAGGTCGTCTGAAAAGCAAGGTTGGGAAACCCTACCCTGTTTTTCAGACGACCTTCTTATTGTCTCAATTACCACCGCAGCTTATTGCTTACGCCTATCCCACCAAGCGAATAAGTTGCCCAAGACGGTTCCCGATACGGAGTGCCAGACGCAGGCGACGGCGGTGGCGACGGCGGATTCGGCGTTACCCGGGAAGAATTTGGCGCTCAGACCCGTGGCGAGACCGGCGTTTTGTACGCCGACTTCGATAGCGATGGTACGTTTTTTGGCGGTGTTCATACCGGTTAGCGCGCCGCTGTAATAGCCGAGGATGTAGCCGCCGATATTGTGTGCGGCAATGGCGAGCACCATAACTAAGGCAGATTCGGCAAAACGGTGGCCGTGGACGGCGGCAACACCGCCGACAATGCAGGCAAAGGCGGCAACGGCAACGGCGGGCATGATGGCGCGAACATCTTCAAACCAGTGTTTTTTGTGCAGCAACATATTAGCGGCAGAACCGATAACGACAGGCAACAGGGTAACGAGCAACATAAACTTGAACATGCCCCAGCCGTCCATTTCGACGGTTTGTCCCACGAGGTAAGTCATCCACAGCGGCGTCATAACGGGGGCGAGGACGGTAGAGACGGTGGTCATGCCGACTGAGAAGGCAACATCGCCTTTGGCAAGGAAACTCATGATGTTGGACGAAACCCCGCCCGGGCAAGTACCGACCAAAACCAGACCCAGCGTCAATCCGGGCGAAAGGTTGAAGGCTTTTGGCGATACCGATGGCGAGCAGCGGCATAATGGTGTATTGGGCAACTGCGCCGATGAAAAATATCGAGCGGGCGTTTAGCCAAAATTTGATAGTCTTCTTTGCCTAGAGTCATGCCCATGCCGAGCATAATGATGCCGAGTACGACGACTTGCGTGTCGCCTTTCACCCATGAAAAGGTAGCGGGTTCGATAAAGGCGACGATAGAGGCAAGGACGATAATCAGTGCGGTGAATCGGGTCATTTGCCGGCTGACGGCAGTCAGAAAGTTCATAGTTTGCTCCTTTGTAAGTTGTTATGTATGACAGCGATTGCCATAATTTAACGGATATTAACTTTTCTGTATCATCCTGGCAATGATGGACAGACGTGTGCCAAAGGTCGTCTGAACACTAAGAAAGTACTGTTTTTGATAACGACGTTTTTCTAGAAACCGATTTATATATTGTCAACAATGTTTAATTGACACCTATAAACCATTCACAAACAATCAATAAGTAGTCAAAAAGTAATGCCATGATTAAAAAAATATTTCATTTATTTGCTTAGTATTCCGTATAAAAAAATGCCTGAAATCCTAACTATTCTTTGACAATCTTTAACCCATCCCCTAATATCCAACAGTTTGATTCCGCAAAGCGGATTTAAGAAAAACATTTTTGAGATTTTGAGAGGTAAAACAATTATGGAATGGGAATTTAACAGTTACTACACGTTGATTGCCGCCACATTGGTTTTGTTGATTGGTAAGGTTTTGGTAAACAAAGTCAAATTCCTGCGCGATTTCAACATTCCCGAGCCTGTGGCAGGCGGCTTGATTGCTGCGATTGTCCTGTTTGCACTGCATCAAGCCTACGGCGTGAGCTTCAAATTTGAAAAACCGCTGCAAGATGCATTCATGCTGATTTTCTTCACTTCTATCGGTTTGAGCGCGGACTTTTCCCGCCTGAAAGCGGGCGGTCTGCCGTTGGTGATTTTCACCGCCGTCGTAGGGGCGTTTATCATCGTGCAGAACTTTGTCGGCGTCGGCTTGGCGAAGGTTTTAGGACTGGATCCGCTTATCGGTCTGATTACCGGCTCTATTACCCTGACCGGCGGACACGGTACCGCAGGCGCATGGGGTCCTGACTTTGAAAACAAATTCGGCTTGGTCGGTGCTACCGGATTGGGTATGGCTTCCGCCACGTTCGGTTTGGTATTCGGCGGCCTGATCGGCGGCCCGGTTGCGCGCCGTCTGATCAACAAAATGGGACGCAAACCCATCGATCAAAGCGGACAAAAGGCAAATTCAGACGAACATGCCGACGACGTGTTCGAACAAGCGAAGCGCACCCGCCTGATTACCGCCGAATCCGCCGTCGAAACGCTTGCCATGTTTGCAGCGTGTTTGGCATTTGCCGAAATTGTGGACGGCTTCGACAAAGAATATCTGTATGACTTGCCGAAATTCGTATGGTGTCTGTTTGCCGGTGTCGTCATCCGCAACATTCTGACTTCTGCGTTTAAAGTCAATATGTTCGACCGCGCCATCGACGTATTCGGCAATGCCTCCCTGTCGCTTTTCCTTGCAATGGCGCTTTTGAACCTGAAATTGTGGGAACTGACCGGTCTGGCGGGTCCTGTAACCATCATTCTCGCCGTACAAACCGTCGTGATGATTCTGTACGCGACATTCGCCACCTACGTTTTTATGGGACGCGACTACGATGCGGCGGTTTTGGCGGCAGGACACTGCGGCTTCGGCTTGGGCGCAACGCCGACCGCCGTTGCCAATATGCAATCCATCACGCAGACCTTCGGTCCTTCGCACAAAGCCTTCTTGATTGTGCCTATGGTCGGCGCATTCTTCGTGGACTTGATTAACGCGGCAATCCTTTCCGGTTTTGTAAATGTCATCACCAAATAAGTAAGCATTTATAACGGTTCGTTGAAAAAGCACTTGCAACATTTACTTGCTGCAAGTGCTTTTGTTATGATGGTCGTCTGAAAAGCAGTCCGGTCTGGTCTGCAACCGCATCAAGGAGATATTTATGAACAAAAAACTGCTGGCTTTGCCGCTCGTCCTGATATTGGCCGCGTGCGGCAAGGATGAGCCCAAGCAGGCTTTGGAATGCAATCATCCCGCCGCCATCCAAAGCATCAAAACACAAATCCAAAACATTATCCGCCAGGAAGCGCGCGCATTTGCCCGCAACGACAGCCGCCAATTTGTCGATGCGGACAAAGTCATTGCTGCCGGTTCCGAACTGGAAATCGGCTTAAACAATGCCCAACAAATTGATGAAGACAACAAAACCATGTGCGGTGCGGATTTAAGCATCCGCGTTCCTGCCGATGTCCTTAATGCGGCGGAAACCAATAGTCCTTTGATTTACAGCGAAACGACTTTAGCCGAAATACTGGAACAAAAGCTGACAGGCAGCAATTTGAAATTTGCCGACAATACGCTTTCAACTTCCGTACGTTATACGCCTGATAAAGACGGCAACGCTGTTTTAGAAGACAACACTGTCTCCATGACGGCGCGCACGCTGTCCTCGCTGCTGCTGCCCTACGGTGTCAAAAGTATTGTGATGATTGACGGCAAGGCAGTCAGCAAAGAAGATGCTATGAAGTTGTTAAAAGGCAAACACGATGAGCCGCCTGTCGTTTCTCCGGAAGATATTCTGGAAAAACAATGCCGCCAGCCAAGCATCGGGCGTGCCGCAGGCAGCAGGATTGGAAACCGAAATCCTGCATCCTGATACAGAAGCGAAACGCGAAGAGCCGTCGTTCTCGCAAAGCGATCTGGACAATGCACGCAGCCAAAACCGCAATGCAGATTCCGAAATTCAAAGAATATGGGACGGAATGGAACATACTGTTCAAAAGGAACTGCTCACCGAACAGCGTGCCTGGATTCAGAACAAGATCCAAAACTGTCAACAGGCTGCTGCCCAGGCTGACAGCCCTGCTCAAGCCGAATACCTCAAGCTCCAATGCGATACCCGCATGACGCGCGAACGTACGCAATACCTGCGCGGCTATTCGATTGACTAGACGGATCTTCCTTCTCGATCATCAAAAGGTCGTCTGAAATCTTGACTTCAAGGTTCCAGACGACCTTTTTCCTTTTTTCTGTATTTGGCTTTGTTTAATTTATTTGTAATTTTGATACAAATTTCGATAAATCTCGTTTTCATTTGAATTACGGCGGATAAAACAATAGCGATATGGCAAAGGGGGAAACTCGGCGGCCCCTTTTGTCAAACTCGTTAAAATGATTTTATTTCAATGTATTAAAAACAGAAAAATCCTGAAAGAGGTCGTCTGAAAACAGCATGCATGGTTTGTGATGTAAGTCAAAGAGAAGTGTAACAAAATTACTTATAGTAATCGTAGTGAAAATTTATCGTCTTTATTGCCACCTTATATCAAGGAGATACACCATGAACGCATCAGCCGACAATGTCGTCAGCCCCGCCGTAGCCGAGGTCAACAGTTTGGTTGAAAAGGGTTTGCGCTCGTTGGACGAGTTTCGCAAGCTGAATCAGGAGCAGATTGATTATATCGTTGCCAAAGCCTCCATTGCCGCGCTGGACAAACATGGTGTACTCGCCATGCACGCGGTCGAAGAAACGGGACGCGGTGTATTTGAAGATAAGGCGACCAAAAACCTGTTTGCCTGCGAAAACGTCGTGCGCCGCCTGCGCGATTTGAAAACCGTGGGCGTCATCAGCGAAGACGATGTAACCGGCATTACCGAAATCGCCGATCCGGTCGGGGTTGTCTGCGGTATCGTGCCGACCACCAATCCGACTTCCACCACCATTTTTCAAATCCCTGATTGCGCTGAAAACCCGCAATCCGATTATTTTTCTCGTTCCACCCTTCCGCCCAGCAGTGTTCCGCCCACGCCGCCCAAATCGTGCGCGATGCCGCGATTGCCGCCGGCGCGCCGGAAAACTGCATCCAGTGGATTGAAAAACCGTCTATGGAAGGTACTTCCGCGCTGATGAAGCATCCGGGCGTGGCGACGATTTTGGCGACCGGCGGCAATGCGATGGTGGAAGCCGCTTATTCCTGCGGCAAGCCCGCGCTCGGCGTCGGGGCGGGCAACGTGCCTGCCTATGTCGAAAAAAACGGCAAACATCCAGCAGGCGGCACACGACATCGTGATGTCCAAAGCGTTCGACAACGGCATGATTTGCGCCAGCGAACAAGCCGTCATTGCCGACAAAGAGATTTATAAAGAGCTGGTCGAAGAGTTCAAATCCTACGGCGTGTACTTCGCCAACAAAAAAAGAAAAAGCCATGCTCGAAGACTTCATCTTCGGCGTTACGGCAAACTGCGCCAACTGCGGCGGCGCGAAACTCAATTCCGCCGTTGTGGGCAAACCGGCGGCGTGGATTGCCGAACAGGCCGGGTTTAAAGTCCCTGAAAAAAACCAACATCATCATCGCCGAATGCCGCGAAGTCGGCCCCTAACGAGCCGCTGACCCGCGAGAAACTCTCGCCCGTACTGGCGATGCTCAAAGCAGATTCCACCGAACAAGGCTTGCAGTTTGCCGAACAAATGGTCGCCTTCGACGGCTTGGGACACTCCGCCGCCATCCATACCGCTGATCAAGAATTGGCAAAAACCTTCGGCACCCGCGTCAAAGCCCTGCGCGTGATTTGGAACTCGCCCTCCACCTTCGGCGGCATCGGCGACGTTTACAACGCCTTCCTGCCGTCCCTGACTTTGGGCTGCGGCTCTTACGGCAAAAAAACTCCGTCGGCGGCAACGTCAGCGCAGTCAACCTGTTAAACATCAAAAAAAGTAGGCCGTCGGAGAAACAACATGCAATGGTTCAAAGTACCCGCCAAAATCTATTTCGAGCGCGATTCCATCCAATACCTGCAAGACATGAAAGACTGCGAAAAAGTCATGATTGTGACCGACCGTTCGATGGTCGATTTGGGCTTCGTCGATAAAGTGACCCACCAGCTCCACCACCGCAAAAACAAAGTGACCATCCAGCTTTTCACCGACGTCGAGGCCGATCCGAGCGTCCAAACCGTCTATAAAGGCACGGATCTGATGCGCAGCTTCCAGCCTGACATCATCATCGCACTGGGCGGCGGCTCGCCGATGGACGCGGCAAAAGCCATGTGGCTCTTCTACGAACAACCCCAAGTCGATTTTGAAGACCTCGTCCAAAAATTCATGGACATCCGCAAACGCGCCTTCCGCTTCCCCGAGTTGGGCCGCAAAGCCAAATTCATCGGCATCCCCACCACATCGGGCACCGGCTCCGAAGTCACGCCGTTTACCGTCATCAGTGACGGCGACAAAAAATACCCCATCGCCGACTACTCGCTGACCCCGACCATCGCCATCGTCGATCCCGCGTTTACCATGACCGTCCCCGCCGGCGTAACAGCCGACACCGGTCTGGACGTACTGACCCACGCCGTAGAAGCATATGTTTCCGTGCTCGCCAACGACTTTACCGACGGCCTCGCCCTGCAAGCCATCAAGCTCGTGTTCCAATACCTCGAACGCTCCTACAAACACGGCGCGTCCGACCCCGAAGCACGCGAACACATGCACAACGCTTCCACCATCGCAGGCATGGCGTTCTCCAACGCATTCCTCGGCATCAACCACTCGATGGCGCACAAAATCGGCGGCAAATACCACGTTCCGCACGGCCGCGCCAACGCCATCCTGCTGCCGCACGTCATCCGCTACAACGGCACGCGCCCGCAGAAAACCGCCACTTGGCCGAAGTACAACTACTACAAAGCCGACCTGAAATATCAGGAAATCGCCCGTACCTTAGGCCTGCCGTGCGCCACCCCCGCCGAAGGCGTAGAATCCTTCGCCCGCGCCTGTCATGAACTGGCGGTCAACGTCGGCATCAAAATGTCGTTCAAAGAGCAGGGCATCGACGAAAAAACCTTCATCGACGGCCGCAAAGAACTGGCACTGCTGTCCTTTGAAGACCAATGCACCCCCGCCAACCCGCGTCTGGCATTGGTCGCCGACATGGAAGAAATCCTGACCAAAGCCTATTACGGCGAATAAGGTTCGCGAATTACAATAAGGAGTAAGAAAAAGGTCGTCTGAAAACCGCATTTCGGGTTTTCAGACGACCCCTCACTATTTACCCTATTACTCGCCTCGTTTTCTCAACTCCGCCGGCGTGCAGCCGAAATATTCGCGAAATGCCTTGGTAAAGCTTGAAACATGGGCGTAGCCGCAACGGTAGGCTGTTTCGCCTATGCTGACGCTGTCCGTACCCAAAGCATACAGCGCATATTGCATATGCTTGTGCCGCAGCCACTCGCTCGCCGTCGTACCGAACGATTCTTTCAGGCGGCGTTGCAGCGTCCGCTCGCTGATATACAGCGCGTCGGCAAGTGCAGATACTTGGTGCGCACCCGCATCGAATGCCTGGTTGAGCAGACGGATGAAACTTTCCGAAGGATGAGGCGGTTCGGCGGCGGTTTCGGTATAGGGATAGCGGTTGAGAAAATCCGTCCATAGTCCAGCCAAAAGTTGCAACACGTCCGCTTCACGCTGTAAGTCGTCCGCCAATCCGCCGTGCTCCGCCCCCTTCAAGCTGCTTAAAGCAAGGCGGCGCAAACTACTGTCCAGCGGCCAATGTCTGACTTTTTCCCGATAAACCGCCTGCAGCAAACCCGCATATTGCGGGCGCGCCAGCCAGCGGTCTATCCCCTTGAGCGTCAGTTTCGCCGTATGCCCGCCTTCATACAAATAACGGCTGAACAAGATTTCCTCGTCGCACGCAATCAATAGGACATGTCCGCCTTCAGCCTCAATACGGTAACGTTCGCGATTGATGCCGAAATCCAAACTGCCTTCGAGCAGCAGAACAAACGCGATGTATGGCTCCGACAGGCGCGTGCTTTGAAATGTTTTGCGCGCGGTCAGGCTGCCGCCGTGCAGGGAAATGCCGCTGCACAAGGTTTCAAAACGGTAGCTGCCGTCCAAATAGTCGCCCCCTTCGCCCTGTTGAACCATATTGACGAGCTGTTGGCTGTTAAGACAGGATGTTTCCATAAGCTGTGTGGCGGAATCCGCATATTTTGAACAAAAGGTCGGGCTACTTTATCACAATGGCAGAAAGACGGAAAACGGCGGGGATTGGTGAAAGGTCGTCTGAAATGATATTCAGACGACCTTGAACGGCTGTGTTTTAAATATGGTATTTATTCATTCATTTCACCATCAGGCAGTCCAAACCACCTTAAGGGAATCGTATTAAATTGGTAATGACAGTTAACACAGATAATATAATCTAAAACATCCCTATACTCTGGTCTGTTATACCATTCATTTAAAACATATACATATTCAACCCGCCAACCTAAAGAGTGAACCAATTTTGTATATTGTTTTCTCTTAAAGTCGCAAGTTTGTAATTTCTCATCTACTGAACTAGGGGTTTGTTGGAATTTGATTTCAATAATAAATAAGGTATCACGGATGATGATAAATAACCCATTGTCGGGTAGTAATCTTTTTAGACAGATGGTCTTTCCAATTAATATTGTATTCCGGTCTTTTCAAAAATCGGTAAAACTCATATTTTTTAAAACAATAAGCCTTCAATTCTCCATTAAACCAAACTTCATAACCGGCATTATCATCTGTTTTTCTTAAGTCGTACCCAGGAATTTCTTCAAACAGCTGTCGTAAGTCTGTGCGTTCTTCAAATCTGAGTCCTGTTTGTGTTTTTTTGCACCGCCGATTCCACCAATAATCATTTTCTAACCTTTTTTTGCTAATTCAAAAAAAATCTCCTTCTAGTTCGCAACCGCAAAATTTTTCGACCATGTTTTTAAGGCGGCGACTCCTGTTGTCCCTCTGCCCATGAAAAGGTCAAAAAAATTAAATCTCCGATGTTTGAGGCTGAGGGTATGC